>JAEZRP010000014.1 GCA_023444095.1 Bacillota bacterium | reverse complement strand
GATGTCCCGAATGTATACGGCTGACTCGTTCGCGCAAACCATTAATCCGCTGTCCATAATGATGGTTCGCCATCCAGCGCCATCCGGGGAATTGACTATTTTTTCAACGGAGGCCACATCAAAATCTCTGAGTTTCCAAATAGAACCGCCGTATAGAAAATACACCGCGCCCATCCAATAAGCCATGCCGTTCAAGCCGTACCATTCCTCTGCGGGAAACACCGCCTTCAGTTCCATCTCCCCCGTGCCCGCGTCCAGGGTATACAGATCATATTCGCCGATCGGTTCGCCGGATTCGTCATATTCGATATGACTGCAGAAAACGAGGAACTTGCCATTTTCATATGCGCTGATTTTTTCAATGATATAGTCCGCCGTCAGCACCTTTAAATCTCCGCTCGCCGTGTCAAGGGCGTAAAGGATGTCCGGGAGCGCCTCAAAAGCCGTCGATTCCGGCGGCACTGTAAAAAGGAACATGCAATTCTGGTATGCTGGGCTTGCGATTTGATCGTTGATCGCGTCTTGATCCAAAACGCTCTGCCCCAAATTCAAATTGCAGATGAGTTCGTCCGCCAGCGTCTGTCCCACGATCAGGCGGTAAAAGCCCAAATCCTCCAGTATGGATGCCTCGTCTTCCCGATACTGGTATGTACCCATCACCGCATACAGCTCCTGTCCATCTGAAACCAAGGAGATGGGCACGCGCCCGTATTGAACGCCGTCTTTCTCTTCCGTCAGTATGAGCGCGCTGATTTCCGTATCCGTGTCTGTCGTCGTATCGTAGATATGTAAGACCATGTAGGTGGGCGCAAGACAATATAAAACGTCGCCAACCGCCGCCTCACTCGCAAAATTCTCGCCGGTTAACCAGTTTCCGGTATCTCCATTGAGTATGGGATCTGGTATTGCGATAGCCGGTATGGCGGTAGCCATGAGTAATATGGTGAGTGCGAAACACACAAATCGATTCATGTTCCAGCCTCCTAAGCATTGTTTGATTGCTTTTTTTGAAAGTGAACGTTCACGACGGTCGATCGGGGCAGCGCTTCCCAGCCGACATTGAAAAAAACAGTTCGATTACGGCGCAATCGTTGTACGCCTTGCTCGAGGTTCCCGCGCTGGAATTGGCTGTAGTGTTCCCTGTATATGTGACCGTCCCTATGGTAGCGATTAAATCCAAAGCCGATACTTCGCTACTGTCGTCGTCTTGTAGGTATACGCACTTACCCGCCATCGTAAACATGAGCGCTAGAACGGATAAAAGAGCCATAGCCATCTATATGGCTTTCCACTCCATTTGAATCGTTTGTTCTGTTCGTTCAATTGTCGGTCATGCATGCTAAACGAAGAGTTCGCACCCATCAGGCCCGAATCCTAGACCAACCCTATCACCACCTCATCCATATCTGCCGGTCGGCGCGTGCCATCCTGTAAAAGATGAATTCTCAATCCTTAAAATATAAGACGCCCGAGGGATAGAATTGTTTACAATACTCTTGAAATATTTCCATCAAATTTCCGAAATAAACGCCCTCCCCCGCTACCCGAATAGGCACCGGAAAAGACACGCGGCTCCGGTCAATCGATCAGCACCACCGACTCCGCCATGCAGATGGCGGAGTCGAGGGAGGCTTGCGTCATGATGAGGAAGTGTCGGTCGGTATACGTCCAGAGGATGGAGGTGTGTCCGTTCTTTTGGACGATTATGGCGTCGGTGCCACCGACATTGCCGTAGGTGACCTCGGCGCTCTCGGTATCCAGCCCGAGCACGGTATTGTAGCTCACTTCTACCGAGGATATATGACTATGCCTACAGCTATTTTCTCGTACACTCACGTTCTTTATAAGATTTGGGGCTGAAATGGAGAATAGCATAAATCCCAGCGCGATGCGGGGATTTATTTTCCGATGCTCTTACTCCGCGATGAACCCCTGCTCCTCCAGCGCCACAACAAGCGCGGAGTTGTGCTCGCCTATTAGCGTGCCAGCCTTATCAACAATGTAGTCCCCAATAGCGAAAGCGAAGGTGGGCGCATTCCGGTACGTCGCCGCCATGCCAGTAAACTGGCCGATCGCCTTGACCAGTTCCTTCCGGCGCTCGCCCGTCACATGGTAGGCGAGTTCCATGGCCACAGGTTGATCGGCGGGCGGGTTTCGTAGCTCTCCCCTCCCCCTTCTAAGAGAATAGGCTACACGAATACTTGGTAACCACGTTTCTCAATAAAGGAAAAACACTGATATTACATCACTATTTTGCATGGCACGCGAACGACTTTTTGACTCATCAGCACATCGGGACCGACACTAGTTGGTACAAAGAAGCTCACCGGTTACGGTGAGCCTTTTTGTTTGCCTGCAAATTGCCCTGGAATCCCGCTCTTTTGGGACTCTTTTGCAGGGGTACACGGCAGGGCGCACATGAAGATTTTTGGTTGGGCCGGGTGGCCCGATAAAGACCGATTTTCAAAGTCAAGAGAATTTGCGCCTGTAAAATGCAAACTGTGCTATAATAGTTTATCATCATCAGGAGGTTGTACAATGCTCACAACTGAAACATGGCGCGCAATTGACATTGTCCTGGAATGCCCGAATCGTTACGTGAACCCCTTCCTTGACATTGACTTGACCGGTGAATTTATAGGACCAAACGGTGAAATTATCAAGCTGTACGGCTTCTGGGATGGAGAAGCCCGATGGGTTGTACGCTTTGCACCGACCTGTGCGGGCACATGGTCCTATCAGACGCATGCAAGTGATGGCAATGGTGCCTTTGAGACTAAAGGGTCCATCCATTCATTGCCCTACTCCGGCACGCTGGATATCTATCAACATGGCTTCCTGAAAGTCGGCCCGCAGGCCAGATACCTCGTGTATGCAGACAATACGCCATTCTTCTGGCTCGGCGACACGCATTGGACATTTATCACTGAAGAACGATACAACGAATCGAACTGTCCGTTGTACACGAGCCAGTTTAAAGCATGTGTTGACAAGCGCGTTGAGCAGAAATTCTCTGTCTATCAAAGCAATTTTCGGGACGGCAGGGACTTCAACTTATTCGGCCGTTATTTTGAGTTTTTGGTGGAGACCGAAAACGGGCTGATGCCTGACCTTAATTTGTTCCACAGCAACATCGAGCCAAAGATGAAGTATATCGCGGAAGCGGGGTTGGTAAATGCGGTCGGTTATTCGTGGGGTGGCGCTATTTTCAAAGGAGGCATCGAAAGATACAAACACCTCGCGAAATATCTCGTCGCACGCTACGGCGCGTATCCTGTCATTTGGACACTCGCAGGTGAGCTCCCCGGCTACTTCCCCAAACAACAGGACGCCATGGTCGACGGTTGGCGGGAGGTCGCCCTCGAAACCGAAAGGTGCGATGGCTATCACAACCTTCAATCCGTCCACCTAGCTGCGGATCGACCCCATCCTTCCATTTATCAAGGCGAAAAGTGGTACGATTTTGCGATGAGCCAGGCTGGCCACGGCGATTTCGATATGTTCTATACGATGTATACTAGTTTCCGGAACGAGTTCCCGGCATGCCCGCTTGTTGAGAGTGAGGGGCTTTATGAAGACGCGCGCTCAAACGAAATACATGCACGAACGATTACGCCGACAATGATGCGGCGGCTCGCGTACACCGCAATGCAGTGTGGTTGCTGCGGATATACGTATGGGGCCAACGGCGTTTGGGAACTCCAATGGGAAGCAGGTGTCGGCGGCATCGGTTGGGGCGACATGGCTTGGTGGGATGGTCTTGTACTGCCAGGCGCTGACCAACTCACAATCTTCCGCAACTTCTACGAAGATATCAAGTGGAACACTCTTCGCCCGATTAATTTCATCGCAAATGGCCCCGCTTTTTCCGAGCGTTCCAACCTTCTGGGTCGCGCCCTGTTTTCTGCAAATGACGATATGAGTACGGTCATCGGGTACTTTAGTGAGAGCTCGATCAAAGCCGCCTCGATATTAACCCTTCCATATAGAAGCTACCTTGTGCGGTGGTTTGATCCCGAAACCGGTGAATATACAACTGTGGACGAAGATGCGAGACCGGTGGAAGGTCGATGGTCGCTTCAGATGCAGCGATCATTGATTGGCGGAAAACGAAAAGACAGCGTTCTCGTCCTAACCGCAAATCAATTACCATTGGAAACCCAAACTACAGGAAACTGAATTTCTCTCCATCGGATCGCGCGGAGGGCCAACCCCGCGCGATCCGATTTGGGTTATTCCGTCGGGATCTGAATTTAGGCGGGCTTCATACCCTCGGCAGCAACCATGAGGGTGATTGCGCCGGGGGCCTGGCTGCTCTGATGCAAAGGCCGAGCATGCGCACTACAAACGGCATGCGATACGCCTCGCGGAAGCTCTTAATTTGGGGGCTTACGAAGCGTCGGAGCGGATGGCACTCCGATCGCAGATCAGCGCTACCGGTACGTTGAGCAAGAACCAATACATCATATAACGAGGGCAGATTTGGCCCCACAGATTAAGCCAGCGAGCCGAATAATCCCACACGTTCCACATAAGCAACCTGTTGATGGTCAGCCCGACCGCCAGTTCGGCAGCCGTGACCAGCACGGCGCCGGCCGCACAACGAGCCAGTAGCGGCCAATGAGCGGCGCGGCGGTGGATGTTCACCATGCCCAGCAGGCACAGACCACCGGTCAGGCCCATCGTCCAGTGGCTGTGGCCACGCGCGAGCACCTCGATGCCCATGTAGCCCAGTGCGCCTACGGCAAATATCGAAATAGAGTGCTTGACAGACAATGCGCATGCCTCCTTTTACAGAAGTATGCGCATTTATATGCCGGAAAAAACCGCGAACTCCGCGGAGGAACGACACGTCCGCCTCGTTTCACTTGATGGTGCGGGAGTTGACAGTCGCGGCGCAAAATTGTCAGATGCGATGAGCTAGACGCCTAAAGCCAGGAACACATTCATCGGAGTAATATGTCAATTGGCCGGGTGGCGCCTTGCCTTCCAGTGAAATGGCGGTAAACTTCGTGATGATCAGCCCAAATCCGCCCTTTGCACGCTCCGTATAATAGGCGATCAGTTCGTCTCCGACACTGCCATCTTCATTCCCGTGGCTGGACCCCATTGCCGGCATGATAAAACCGGTTCTTCAGTGAAAGTAAGCCGATCCTTCCTGAACTCAATAGATTCTCAAACATATGAAACCTCCAAATATGTCCGTTTTCGTCCTGCGGTTCTGAAAATAATTTTATTGATCAAACGCCGTTATTTTTCTCCTGAATGCACCGAGGTGTAATGAAGCGCACCTTCCGAGACTAAAAAAATCCGGCGCTGTGGCAGGATTGTCGATTCTGTTTATGGTTGTCGTCACTCCGAGACGTGATCGCCAAGCGTTAATGTCAGTCGACAATGAACAATTTCGCACCCGTTATTGTATGCGAGCGATGTGGATTTGCATCTTCCGCAACCTGATAGCTAGTTCCAGGAGTAAGAGTAAATTCCCGTCCATCATCAAGTTCTGTTACTAATTCACCTTCTAGAACGAGAAGTACATGTCCACGTTTACACCAATGATCTGCCAAGTATCCTGGCGTGTATTCTACCATTCGCACCCTTATATTCCCCATTTCAAATGTGCGCCAGTAGGCTTGACCAATTACCCCTGGATGGATCGTTGGCTCGATTGCATCCCAATCAACAGTGCAAAATGGAACATCCTGAATAATCATACTTATGCCCTCCTTAATATATCGATTTATGTAAACATACATCTATTTCATGCACACATTACTCTGATGCCCATTCCGCTCTGCCAATAAACAACTTTTTCTAGCCTGATCTGGCACCATAATACTCTGAATTAACGTGTTCCTTGTACGACGATTATACGATAACCAGATCCAAATATCCAGCACCAGAACAAATAAAACCTCGATTTTTTGCTAAACTTCAAATAACGCATAAATGCGTGAGATTATTATGGAATCCAAACGAGTCGTCGAGATTCCCTGAGCCCCCTCCCGAGACGCGAGAAAACCCGGTACTGTGTCCGGATTATCTGCGCTATTGGTGGTCGGTTACCCTGCAATGAACCACCTGTTCCGCGAGCGCTTCCACCAGTGCGGAGTTATTCTCGCCCATCAGTGTTCCGCCCTTGTGCACGGCGTACCCTCCAATTGCGAAGGCGAAGATCGGCGCGTTCCGGCACGTCGCTGCTATGCCGGTGATCTGGCTGATAGCTTTGACCAGTTCCTTCCGGCGCTCGCTCGTCACATGTACAGAATTTCCATGATCGCGGGTTGCTCGGCCTGGATGATGGCCTCGTTCCCACCCTCCCCCATTTCTGGGATTTCTTCGATGGGGTCGCGGTTCAGCGTGGCCTCGGCGATGGTGTCCCCGGGCTGGCCCTCTCCCTGGGCTTCTGCCACCCCATCGGTCAGTGCCGCAGATATCTCCCCTACTTACTGTCTTCCGGCCCTTACGCTCGCGAGCATTCGGGAATTCCTCAGGCAGCACGCCCGGCTCGAATATAATTTTATACGTGATGGCTCCGATCAGAGGTACGTCGAACTTGAAGTCCTGGTACTCCAGTGCTTTGAGTTCGTCTGGGATCTCGACGTTCTTTTATTGTTTGATCTCCTTGTCATCCACCAGAAGGCATACCGGAACCGTGTCCCGAAGTTTCGCCGTGAGCTTGCCCATTTGCATCGTGAGGCCCTCCGTAAGATGTGATGTGCCTTGCGGCTGTGCACAGCTTACACATACACGGGTGGCTTTCAACTACGACATGAAAAAGGCTGCCCTGATCAAAAAGAAAGAGGTGTAGTATTCACCATCCGTCGCAGGTCGGTTGTATCTTACATCCTCCACGATCCCCGCGGCACCTTCCACTAGCACGGAGTACTGTTACATCGATGTCCAGATACGTGAGCAGGGGCCGATCAGGACATTCAATGAAACGCTTTGGTGTGGTTCGTGTGAGCAGGTACGGATCAAGGAAGACGGCACTATACGCTTCATTTTCAAGGAGGGGGCTGTGGTTAAGGGATAAACCCATACAAAGAAACCGGCTTTGTGGGAGCCGGTTGCTCTCTCTATTCCACCGAAGCAGTTACTGTTATGTTGTTTCGGCCGTGATGTATTGCGCCCGTCATGGACCAAACATGCGGCCATCGAACTGGCCAAGGATCAGCATTAGACCACCTGTTCGGTTCCGCCCTCCGGCGCGAACGGATCGCCCTTCCGGAACAGGTGTCCGATCAACGCAGTCGATATCGGGAACGTCACAGCAAAGACGATCAGGCTGATCGGTGGAGATGGAATCTCCAGCACCAGCTCGAAAAGCGCCCACACGCCCCAAATGCCGTTTACCAGGAATATCCACCGGATGGCCCGCCTCGCGCCGCTCCCGCGGAACAAGAGGCCCGAGCAGATCATCGAGAAGCTCAAAAACGTGTAGCCCAGTACCTCCATCGACCAGAACGTCGAGTAAAGATTCCCGAACGCGAAGGGGGTCAGGCCTTCTAGCAATCCAGCCTTAATGCTCAGGCGCACGGCCGACATCTGCAGGAAGTAGTTCTGACTGATCTGCGCGGCATAGATGACTGCAAACACCACCGATATAAGCGCGACGATTCTATCCCGTTCCGGTGCCATCTTGTACAGGCATACCGTGAACATCAGGTACGCAGGCGCGAGCAGAAAGCAGGGAATCACGAACAGCAGGATCTGGCCCTCCGGGTAAACCTCGGCGAAGTGCTCGATTCCTTGCCAGGTGAGATCCAGCTTGAATACCACAAACGTGAGCATCAACATGACTAGGAACATACCCGCCATCCCCGTGGCAAACAGGGATGACCAGAACCCGATCCGCCGAGCGGAGCAATCCAAATTCCTTCTCTCCATAGCCATTTCCTTTCATTATTCGTCCTTGGTCGGGCGGTTAAGACTTCTGCTCAAGAAACTGCACGCGCACGCCGTTCGGGTCCAACACGTAGAAGAATTTCGAGCGGGGCGTCTCCACCGGCCCAGCGTGAACCGGTATGCGCTTTTCCTTGATGTTGTCGAGCATCGCGCCGATGGATTCGACCTGAAAACCGATTACGATCGATTCGTCATGGTTCAAATCTGCGCGACCACTCTCCGCCAGCAGTTCGACTAGGGTCTCCCCCTCGGCGCCGTTACCCATCATGGCGATTTCGGTGGTAGGCCCGGCCTGAAAGCGCTTAAGCACCTTTAAGCCGACCATATCCGAATAGAACGCCACCGATTCGTTCAGGTTCTTCGCGTAAATCGCAGTCCACAAAAACTTCATACCTTGCGCCTCCCAATGTTTTTTCCCTTGCACAATAATAGTTCATGGAATAAAATACAGACAGGAGCCGATTTATACTGGTATCAACACCACCAGGCAGGAGTTAAGCGCATGCGTTTTAACGATTTGCGGCACCGGGAGCTGGGCGACTTCCTGAAGACCCGGCGCGCCAATATTACCCCTTCTCAAGTCGGGCTGTCGCCCGATACCCGGCGTCGCACGCCCGGTCTGCGCCGCGAGGAAGTCGCGCAGCTGGCCGGCATTGGGCTCACCTGGTACACGTGGCTGGAACAGGGCAGGCACATCCAAGTCTCCACCCAAGTTTTGGATAGCCTGTCCAGAATCCTTCTGTTGGACACGCAGGAACGGATGCACCTGTACCTGCTGGCCAATCAGTCAATACCGGCCGAATTACCGGAGGACCGGGGAGCGATCTCTCCGATGCTTCAGCACGTGCTGGATAATATGACGCTGTGTCCGTCCTTCATCGCGGACTGGCGGTGGAATGTGCTCGCCTGGAATCAGGCGGCTTGCGTCGTGCTAGGCGATTTCACCGCGATGAACGACCGTCAGCGGAACGTGGTATGGGCGATGTTCACCGAGAATTACTTTAAGTTGCTGTACGACCATTGGGATGTTCATGCCAAAAGCCTGCTGGGCCGCTTCCGGTCGACGTGCGGCAAGTACATCGAGGACGCGTGGCTCAATCAACTGGCCGAGGATCTGAAGGCGCAAAGTCCGGAATTTGCGCTGTGGTGGCCGCTGCATGAGATTCAAAATGACAGCGGCATATACAAGCAGCTAAATCACCCCATCGCGGGTCGGCTGGATTTTGAAAGCAGCAGCTTCGATATTCCGGATCATTCCGGCTATCGGCTGTTCGTACACGTTCCTCGGCAGGGCACCGACACCGCATCCAAGATGATATTACTTCTAGGTAATCACTGACTAAAGTGCATTTGCCGCACACAGTCCAGCGCTTTCTGTTAAGTAGTTGTCATTTCAAGTAAGAAGAACCGTCTGTATTGCCCACATTCTCCATTTCGAGAACCCATTAGCCCATGCGCCGCCATCTGGATTGCGCCAGCATGAATGCGTTTGCGCTTACTCCCAGGATGTACGCATGGGTTCGGTTTTTTATCGAGTCCTCGGGATTGTACCTTCCGATACCCAAACAGCCGCTTAATGATCGGACAATAATCAGTGATTACCTAGATCGGCGTTGGCAGGAAGCGCTTCATAAACGATTGTATACCAGTTTGGTGTTGTCACGCTGAGAACTTGCTCTGCTTTAAATATTAGGTTTATACTGTGTGTTTTCCATCGTTTTTTACGCTGCTCGTTTTGTCGTTTTCCCTGTCAGAAAACCGTATGCGCGAAATACTTCAATATAGAAATCTCCCGTGCACTAAATATCGATATTGTTGTCGTAAATAATACTTGACACTACCTTTTATTTCCACTATACTAAACATATGCTTAACGCGCGGTCAGCGCGTTGCGCGGCCCCGGCTCTATGAGACCCTTTCACGCCAGGCCCACAAGTCGAAAGGAGAATTCTGATGCGCAAGGTTCTTGGGATCCTGCTCGCTCTGGCGATGCTGGGGACGCTGTGCGTTCCCGTTTTCGCGTCTGAGGCGTATGACCCGGACGCACTCATTTACGTCTACTCCACTGACGACCCAACGCACCTTGACCCGGCGCTTGCGACAGACGGTCAATCCACGGTCGTGACTGGTCTCATCTTCGCCTCGCTAATCGGCTACAACAAGGATGGCAGCATTTACCCTGATGTCGCCGAATCATGGGATGTCTCCGAGGACGAGCTAACCTACACCTTCCATATCCGTCCCGGTGTCAAGTTCCATGACGGCACCCCCGTCGACGCGAACGCTGTAAAATGGAACTACGATCGCGTGATCCCTGCGAACGCGACCCCTGAAATGTCGTACTCCACGCTCTTGTTCGGCAATGTGGCGTCCTACGAAGTTATCGACGAGCTGACCTTTGCGGTCACCCTCAAGCAGAAGGACTCCACTTTCCTGACCCTGGCGGGATCTTCATCTCTTGCGGCCGGACTCCTTTCGCCAACCGCATATGAGGCCGACCCCGAGGGCATTGACAAGAATCCCATAGGATGCGGCCCGTACAAGTTTGTAGAGATGAAGCCTGGTCAGTATGTGCAGGTTGCGCGCTATGACGAGTATCACGGCGGACAGGTTGCCAACGGCGGCGTCATCATCCGCATCATCCCCGAAAGCTCCACAGCCGTTTCCGAGCTGATGGCTGGAGGTCTTGACTATGTGGGCAGCCTCGCGGCTGATCAGGTCGACCTCCTGCGCGGCGCAAGCGATGTGGAGGTCGTGACCGTCCCCAGCATGAACCTGTCGATCCTCTCCTTCGCCAACTACAATGATAATCCTATCTTCAAGGATATCAGGGTGCGCCAGGCGGTGCGCTACGCGCTAGACCTAGAGGCCATCAACACCGCTCTTTACGGCGACGCCATGGATACCGCCGTGTCCTGCATCCCGACCGGAATGCAATCTGGCGCGCGCACCGACTATGTCAACCTCCCGTACGACCCCGAGATGGCCAAGGAACTCCTCGCCGAAGCGGGCTACGCGGACGGGCTTGACATCACCCTCATGACCTATAACGTCGTCAAGGGCTATAACCCCGCAGGTGAGCAGCTGGCAGTCGCGATTCAGGCCGAGCTTGCCAAGGTAGGCATCAACGTCGACCTGCTGATCTTGCCTTGGGCGGAGTTCCTTGAAAAACTCTATTCTGACCCGACAGAGGGTTACGACATGGTTCTGCACGGCTGGGGTGCCGACTACTACGGCACGGACAACATTATCTTCATGTGGTCCGCAGCGGAGATCCTCGGCGGTACCAACCACTCCGGTTACAACAACCCGACGTTTGAGGAGACCTTCCTCGCCGCCAAGCAGACCTCCGACTATGAAGAGGCCGGCGAACTCTATTTCCAGTGCGCCCAGATGATCAATGACGATCTGCCCTCCATTACCACCGGCCATGGCGTACAGTACACCGGCATCTCTCCGACACTGATCAATGGCGGCGACTGGTTGGATGGTGTCGCGGGCAACTTTGTGTGGCACCTGGAAAAGGTCGCCAAGTAATCGTTCGGTTTCATCGGTTGGCTCAATCGCGGCGCTGCTTTGGCAATACGGCAGCGCCGCGCCATTATCATTCTCCGGATGTGTTTCCACACATTTATACAGGAGGAGCGTCCATGCTCAAATACATAATAAAGCGCTTGACAGCCGCAATACCCGTCATATGGGGTATTGTCACGATCGTGTTTGTGCTCATGCGCGTGTTCTCTGCAAACCCCGCCTATCTCCTACTGGGGCAGCGGGCAAACGCCGAGACGGTCGAAAAGCTAACGCACTATCTCGGTCTTGATCAGCCGATTTTGAAGCAATACGCCATTTACCTCGGACAGTTGGTGCGGGGCGACCTAGGGACATCGCTCTTCTCCAAGGAGCCCGTGCTTCGGGAAATCTTGGAACGCCTTCCTGCAACGATAGAACTTGCTCTTGTAGCCGTGTTTATTGCGGCTATCATCGGCATATTGCTGGGCGTGCTCTGTGCTGTAAGGCAAAACAGTGTCTTAGACCGCATACTCCAGGTGTCCGGCCTTACGGGTGTGTCGCTCCCACGCTTCTGGATCGGGCTGATGCTGATCATCGCCGTTGCTGTAAAAATGGAGATTCTGCCTGTTTCCGGGCGCTTCGATTTTATGAACCAGCCGAAACACATCACGGGGTTCATGCTCATTGACAGTGCCCTGTCCGGGAACTGGAAGGCCTTCGGTAGCTGTTTGAGGTATTTGATCCTCCCGGCGGTTACCATCGCCATATCATCCATCGGTACCTTCATGCGCTACACCCGTAGCACGATGCTGGAAGTAATCCGTCAGGACTATATCCGCACCGCCCGCGCAAAGGGATTACATGAGTCACGCATCATATCTAAACACGCGCTCAAGAACGCGCTCATCCCGATCGTGACTGTCATTGGCATGGAGCTTGGCGGACTATTCTCCGGTTCCGTCCTCACGGAGACGATATTCGCGTGGCCGGGCGTCGGGCAGTACATCGTCAACGGCATCAACAACTCCGATTATGCGGTCGTGCAGGGCGGATGTATGCTAGTCGCAATCATTGCGGTCGTGATGAATCTGCTGGTCGACATATTATACGGCATGATAGACCCGAGAATCCGGTATTGAAGGAGGACAGCCATGAATACAGATGTAGCCGCTCCGGGCACGCACGAAGCCCCGGTTTCACGGTCCTCTCTCTGGAAGGACGCCGGCAGACGATTTTGGAAGAACAAGACCGCGGTTGCCGCTCTGTGTCTGCTGACGCTTATGGCGCTCGCGTCGGTTTTCGCTGATTTCCTTACGCCGTACGGTCCGTTCGAGACCGATCTGAAACAGGTCAAGGCCCCTCCCGGTCCGGAGCACATCCTTGGCAGCGACGAGAACGGCCGCGACATACTGACGCGCATCTTGTTCGGTGCGAGGATCTCATTGTCCGTGGGTTTCATATCCGTCGCGATATCAACCGTAATTGGCTCGATCGTCGGACTTGTTTCCGCCTACTACGGCGGCTGGGTGGACATACTGCTCAGCCGCTTCATGGAAATGATCGCTTCGTTCCCCAGCATTTTGCTGGCCATCATATTCATGTCGGTGTTCGGGCGGGGAATCCAGAACGCCGTCATCGCGATCGCGATCGTGTCCATACCCGGCCCCGCGCGCATCATCCGCTCGACCGCACTTTCCGTCAAAGAGAACGATTATGTCACGTCCGCGCGGGCCATAGGCAGCCGCGCCAGCGGCATCATCATCAAACACATTCTCCCCAACATCATGGCGCCGATTATTGTCAATGCGACGATGAGCGTCTCCGGCGCGATCCTCTCGCTCGCGTCGCTTGGGTTCCTGGGGCTGGGCGTGCAGCCACCGACCGCCGAATGGGGCTATATGCTCTCCAGCGGGCGCAACTACATTTTCTCCGCGTCGCACATCATCACGTTCCCGGGTATTGCGATCGCGTTGACGGTGCTCTCGTTCAACCTTTTGGGCGACGGGCTTCGCGACGCGCTTGACCCAAGGCTGAAGTAAGGAGGAGCGAGGATGAGCGTTTCTGTAGATAACGAACCTTTGCTCCTAGAAGTGCGTGGACTGGTAACGCAATTCCGCGTCGATAAGAACGTCGTCATCAACGCCGCCAACCAAGTGAGCTTCACGCTTGGCGAAGGCGAGACGCTCGCGCTTGTCGGCGAGAGCGGCTCGGGCAAATCCGTTACGGCGCTGTCGGTGATGGGCCTGGTGCCAAGCCCTCCCGGACACATCGAGAGCGGCGAAATTCTCTACAAGGGCAAGGATTTGGTCAAAGCTTCCAAGCAAGAGCTGCGCTCCATTCGGGGCAACCAAATCGGCATGATCTTCCAAGAGCCGATGACTTCGCTCAACCCAGTTTTCACAATCGGCACGCAAATTACCGAGGCTATCCGTCTGCACATGAAAGTGTCCAGGGCGGAAGCCGAGGCGCGCGCGATCGACCTGCTGAAGCTCGTGGACATTCCTGACCCGGAAAAGCGAATGAAAACATACCCGCACCAGTTGTCCGGCGGAATGCGGCAGCGGGTCATGATCTGCATGGCGCTCTCCTGCGAGCCACAGATTTTAATAGCGGACGAGCCGACGACCGCGCTCGACGTTACGATTCAGGCACAGATACTCCAGTTGATTCGCGATGTCTGCCGTGAAAAACAGACGGCGGCGCTGTTCATCACGCACGACCTGGGCGTGGTCGCGGACGTCGGTCAGCGAGCCGTCGTCATGTATGCCGGGAGCGTACTCGAAATGGGCAAAGTGAAAGACATGTTCGCCAAACCGCTTCATCCGTACACGCGCGGGCTGCTGAAGGCCATACCGCGCCTTTCCACACCGCGCGGCAAGCAGCTTTACACCATTCCCGGCATTGTCCCCGACCTTTCGCGCCTGCCCAAGGGCTGCCCTTTCTGCACGCGGTGCGGAGAGAAGCTGTCCAGGTGCGATACCGAAAAACCGTCGCTGCGCCTGCGGAAAGACGGGCGCCAGGTCAGGTGCTTTCTGGCGGAGGAGGGCGAGATCATTGGCTGATAACCTGCCAAACAACCTGTATGAGGTAAGGAACCTCCAAAAGACATTCGTCTCCAAGTCGAGTTATATCGGCGGAAAGCCCATCCACGTCCGCGCGGTCAACGACGTTACGTTCGACATCAGGCGCGGCGAGGTATTCGGGCTGGTCGGCGAGTCCGGCTGCGGGAAGACTACGACCGGGCGGATGCTGATCAAGCTGCTCGATCCCACCGGCGGCGTCATACGCTTTGAGGGCGAGGATATTGCGTCGTTCTCAAACGCGAGAATGCGATCGCTCCGAAAGGATATGCAAATCATATTCCAGGACCCCTTCTCATCGCTCAATCCGCGCATGACATGCATTGACATCATTGCCGAACCTCTTTCCATCCATACGAAGATGACCGCCTCCCAACGTCGCGAGGCGGCGTATTCGCTACTCAACACCGTCGGATTGCCCAAGGAATATGCCCTGCGCTATCCGCACGAGTTCTCGGGCGGGCAGCGCCAACGTATCGGCATCGCGCGGGCGCTTTCAGTTAACCCGAAGTTTGTCGTTTGCGACGAACCAGTCTCCGCGCTCGACGTGTCCGTGCAGTCGCAGATATTGAACCTGATCCAGACACTCCGCGCCGAGCGTTCGCTGACGCTGCTGTTCATCGCGCATGGGTTGAACGTGGTCAAATACATATCCGACCGCGTGGGCGTTATGTATCTGGGGAGCATCGTAGAACTCGCGGACAGCGAAGAGGTCTACGCGCATCCCGCGCATCCCTATACGCAGTCGCTCATATCTGCGATCCCCGACGTTGACGCGGATCCCAACCGCGAGCGTCTGCTCCTGCGCGGCGACGTACCGTCACCGTCGAACCTTCCAAGCGGGTGCCCGTTCCATACGCGCTGCAAACACAAATTGAATAGGTGCGCAACGGAAAAGCCGCCGTTCGAGGAAATCGCACCGGGGCATTTGTGCGCTTGTTGGCTGAACGCATAAGGAGGTTTACCAGTGGCGAACGAACACTTATCGAGGGCGTCTATTGATGTACCCGCCATGCACCCAACACAGCAGCGAAACTAATGCCCCTTTAGACATCAAAACCGACGCTAGTTGGTACAAAAAGGCTCACCGGATACGGTGGGCGTTTTGTTTACATGCAGAGGAGGCGGCATTTCTGGCGAGGTTTCGAAAGCAAGGAGAAGCCGGAAAGGTCATTGAAGTAACGGAGATCCACCTGGCTTTTCAGAAAGAGGCAGGGCCTCGGGTGAGCCCGGACGCGATTATTATATCCTATATTATATCCTAAACAAGCATAGGCGGAACGTCATGCCACGGGGACGACACCCGAAGAAAGCGAACGGCGAGGCGGTCGAAGCCTATAAAAAAACACCGAAACGATCCGAACCTTGAAAAAGAGGCAACAAAACTGCAGGTGGGAGCCAATTGTGGGAGGGCGGGAGACCGTCCCGAATTATGTGTAAACCTCGAGGCTGTGGTAGAATAAAACAGCGTGGAGGATAACAAGCATGGGAAAACAGAAGATCACACCGGAACAGTCGGCATTTCGAAAGCAGCTGGGCGAG
>JAEZRP010000007.1 GCA_023444095.1 Bacillota bacterium | reverse complement strand
CAGGCGCCGATGTTCGACGCGCAGGTCGCGTCCGGGGCGCTTGCACCGGTGGCGGAGCGCCTGCCGGTGAACCCTAAGGTCGCAGACGACCGCTCGGCCGAGTACCTCGAGGGCGGCGCGTTTGAGGTCGGCGTCTACGGCGGCACCATCCGCTCCGGCTCCATGACACCCAACTACAACGGCGACGTGTTCATCATGCTGACCGAGAACCTGCTCACCATGGTCGACACCTATTCGGGCACCGTCACGCCGAACATCGTCGAGGCCTGTGAGGTCAACGACGACTATACCCAGTTCACATTCAAGATCAGGAAGGGGCTCAAGTGGTCGGACGGCGTGGAAGTGACCATGGACGACTACCGCTTCGCCTTTGAAAACTTCATCTTCAATGCCGAGCTCACCCCCGTGATCGACTCCTACCTGCGCGCGGGCGGCAAGTCCACGGGCAACCCGCTGACATTCACGGTCCTTGACGACGAGACGTTCCAGATCGCCTTCGACCAGCCCTACGGCGGGTTCCTCGTCCATCTCTCCGTGGCGGGCTGGAAGGGCTACGCGAGCTACCTCAAGCCCGCGCACTACATGAAGCGCTTCCACAAGGACTTCGCAGAGGAGATTTACGGCTCCCTCGAGGCGTACTATGAATTCCTGCAGCCCTACGGCGACGCGCTCGGCTACTACGACGTGACCGAGGAAGGCGTTTGGGCGAAGATCATGCTCGCCATCGACGCGCAGAATTCCGGCGAGCTGACCAATTCCGCCATCATGCTCACCGCCAAGACCTTCGCGTCCGCGGGCGAGACGGGGAACCTGCCGGTCCTTCACCCGTGGATCATGGTTTCCGACGAGAGCAACATCGTAACCTGGGAGCGCAACCCCTATTACTTCAAGGTGGACGCCGCCGGGCAGCAGCTCCCCTACTGCGACTATGTGACCTCCACCCTCGTCGAGAATCAGGAGATGCTCCAGATGAAGATCATCTCCGGGGAGATTGATTACCTGCGCGAATCCGCGACCATCAACAACGTGACATTGTACCTCGAGAACGAGGAATCGGCGGGCATCAAGGTGCACTTCTATTCCCTCAACAACACGCCCACCGACTGCATGATCAACATGAACTACGGCCTGAATACCGACGGCAGCGTCAAGGACGACGAGCAGTCGCAGGCGTGGCAGGAAGTCATTTCCGACAAGCGGTTCCGCGAGGCGCTCGCATACGCGATCGACGTCAATGAGATCATCGAGGCGGTGTACACGGGCTTTGCCGAGCCGGATGAGTCTTTCGCCGCGCGCTATCCGTACGATCCCGCCTACGCAAACCAGCTCCTCGACGAGATGGGCATGATCGATACGGACGGGGACGGCTACCGCGAGACGCCGTCGGGCAAGAAGCTCCAGTGGATGATCTTCAACGCCGACGACGCGAGCGACATCATCCCGGTGTGCGAGCTGCTCGTCGAGTACTGGAACGTCGAGTTGGGCCTCAGCGTCACCGCGACCACCACGGAATCCTCCCTCCTGGCGACCTCCGTGTCCGCGAACGAGATTCCCATGCGGGTCTTCTGGGCGCCCATCGACATCACCTGGTTCAACCTCAACTGGGGACAGAACACGTTCGGGCCGCTTTGGGACACGTGGTACAAGAACGGCGGCTTCAGTGCGAACGGCTCGGACGTGGGCGGCATCGAGCCGCCGGAAGAGATCAAGCAGTTCTACACCCTCCTGGAGGCGGTGATGACGGGAAGCCCCGCGGAGGCCGTCGAGACCGTGCTCCCCGCCATGCACGAGCTGGTGGCGGAGAACCTCTGGGTGCTCATCCCGCTCCAGAACGTGCAGCAGTCAGTCATCGCGAGCGCGAAGCTCCACAACATCCCCGTGGGCGGCGTGGGCATCGCGGGCAACTTCGTCGCCGAGCTCTTCTTCTACGGGGAGTAACGCAGAAGAACTGGAAAACGGGGGTGCGGGAGGCTGCCCGCACCCCCGCGCCCCCGTTCAAGGGCCCTCGGCCCTTGAATCCATGCTGAAAACGATGAATGTTTCGGGAAAATGTCTCTTTGGCGGGAGTCCTCGGCGTCACTCCCTCGGGTACTCCAGCACGATCGCGCCCGCCATCTCCCCGATGTTCCCGCGCGTGATCTCGATCTCTTTCGTACCGACGTATCGCGCGCCGGTGAGCTGCACGAACCGCTTCTCGTCGGAGATGGGGAATTTCATCGGGGCGGTCAGAAAATGCATCGCGACGGCGATGCGGGGCTTTGCGCGGCGGACGATCTCGACGGCGGTTTCGGTGTCGATGGTGTAGAAACCGCCGATGGGAATGAGCATGACGTCGAGATCGGCGAGCGCGGCGAACTGCGCCTCGTCCGGCATGTGCCCAAGGTCGCCGAGGTGCGCGATTTTGAGGCCCTCGGCCTCGTAGAGGAAGAGGATGTTCGACCCGCGCTTCGCGCCGCCCTCGGCGTCGTGGAAGGACTCGACGCCTGTGACGATCAGATCCTCGAACACAAAGCGTCCGGGCCGGTTGAGCCGCGAGAAGTTGCCGGCGAGCTCCGCGATGTAATTGTGGTCCATGTGCGCGTGGCTGTTCGTTACCACGTCCGCCTCCGCCTTGCACACCGGATAGCCCACCTTCGCGTCGAACGGGTCCGCGATCACGCGCGGGCCGCCCTCAAAGTCCATCTCAAAGCAGGAATGTCCGTGCCAGATCAGTTTCATGTGGATATGCTCCTTCCGATTTCCGCGCGCACGAGCGCGCAGGCGTACAGCCCGCCGCCCTCGTTCGTCCGCAGCGCGACCGCGGCCGCCTGCCGGACCTTCTTGTCATACGCGAGGTACCCGGTTCCGTCCGGGTCCTCCAGAATCTTCAGGCCCTCCGTAAAAAGGAAGACCGCAGCATCCGTCGCGGGCAGGCATCGGAACCTTTCGAGCGCGTGCGCAAGATCGTCCGGAGGAAAGGGACATTCGTCCAGCGCCTCCTCCTTCGGATAGAGCCGCATGAGTCCGCCCGAAACAGCGGCACGCATGCCCGGGACCTCGCCCGTAAAGCCGCGGCGCGGCGCATCGGTTACGTAGAGCGCGTCGCCCCGGTCGCGTCTGAGGAACGCGCCCGCCGGGAGCGCCGCGCGCGCGCGTTCGCGCAGGTTCACAAAACGACCTCGGAGATCATCTCGATGAGGTCGGTCGTCAGCATGCCGCGCTCGCCGAATTCCTCCTGCGCCGCCTCGCCCGCGAGGCCGTGGAGTTCGCTCGCGAAGTATGCCGCCACGCCCGGCGCGAGGCCCTGCGCGATGAGCGCGCCCGCGATGCCCGTGAGCGCGTCGCCCGAGCCGCCCTTCGCCATGCCGGGACAGCCGGAGGCGCTGATGAACGTTCCCCGGTCGGAGGCGATCACGCTCGCCGCGCCCTTGAGGATCGCGGCGGGGCCCATGGAGCTGAGCGCGCGGGCGTCTGAGATCGGGTCGGTCAGGTCGCGTCCCAGGAGCCGCTTCGCTTCGCCTGGGTGGGGCGTGATGAGGTGGTTGGCGTTGAGAAGCGATTTCAGCGACTCTTTCCGCGAGACTGCGTTGAGCGCGTCCGCGTCGAGCACGGCGGGCAGACCGCTCTCCAGGATCGCGCGGATCACTCCATCCCCTAGGCGCGCGGAGAGGCCCGGTCCCGCCGCGACGCAGCTCTTTCTTTCGAGCGCGGCAAGGAGCGCGGGCACCGCCTCGTCGGACAGTGCGCCGTCCTCCTCCGGGAGCGGCACGCACATGGCGCAGGGCGCGATCGTCTGGATGACGGGCACGATGGAGCGCGGGCAGGCGACGGTTGTGAGACCCGCCCCCGCGCGCATGGCCGCGAGCGCGCACATCGCCGCCGCGCCCGCCATGCCGAACGAGCCTGCAACGATCAGAAGGTGGCCGTAGTCGCCCTTGTAGCTGTTGTGGCGGCGGGGCATGGGCTTCACGTCGTGGTAACCCACGAGCATCACGGCGTCGGTGGGAAGGAAGGACTCGGGGATGCCGATGTCCTTGACGATGATGTCGCCGCACATGTCGAGTCCGTCCGCAAGATAATGCCCGGTCTTGGCGCGCTGGAATGTCACGGTGAGGTCGGCGCACACGCACTTCTCATACGCCCGGCCCGAGAGCGCGTCGAGTCCCGACGGCACGTCCACCGCCACGATGTCAGCGCCGTCCGCGTTCATTCGCTCGATAATTTCCGCCGCCTCGCCCTCCGGCGAACGCGAGAGCCCGATGCCGTATACCGCATCCACCCACACATCCGGCGCGGGGAGGTTTCGCCAGTCGCCCGTCACCGTCACGCCCGCGTCCCCGGCGCGCTGGTGGTTTTTTCGGGCGTCGGGGGAAACGGGGGGTTCGACCTCGACGGCCACGACGATGCCGCCCGCCTCAGCAAAGAGCCGCGCGCATGCGTAACCGTCCCCGCCGTTGCCCCCCGGACCGCACGCGAAGTAAACCGTCTTGTCGATTCCGTAGAGCTCCCCGAGCGCCTGAAACAGGGCGCGCGCGGCCCGCTCCATGAGGTCGACGGACCTGATGCCCGTGGTCTCAAGGTACTCTTTTTCAAGCGCCCGCATCTGAACCGGCGTGACAAGCTTGCGCATCCCGATCACCTCCTTAATCCTATTTTAAATTGGCAAGGCTTCCCTGTCAAGCATTCAGTTTTCTTGTGTTTACGGTATCCGACATTTGACGTGTGCGCAACAAACGTGAACTTGTCTTCATATTTTGGTCGGATCGGTCAATTTGAGCCGTTTTACGTCGCATTTTCAGGGCAATTTGGGGAAGTTTCGGCTTAACAGAGCTATCCACGGAAATGATCTATTTGATATTTTCCGCTCAGTAATTGGAGACGGCAAGAGGACGCGTATTGTAAAGAGTGTTGCGTTCATGTATAATAAGCGAAGCAACGAGCGCGCATGCGCGCCGTCAAGGAGGAAGATCAATGAAGCTGGGCGTCAATTCGGTTCTCTTCAAGCCCTTCTCCGTCATGGAGGCGTTCAAGGGCATCAAGCAGGCGGGATACGACGGGGTCGAGCTGTCGGCGATTCCGGGCATGAACCCCCACCTGAAGCTGACGGATCCCGAAGCCACCGCGCAGTCGATTGTGGACATCAAGGCCGCGCAGGCGGAAACGGGCCTCGAGCTTCTCTCGATGGAGCTCGCGACGCAGGACCCGACGCTGGTCAGAAGGGCCGCGAAGGCCGCAGCCGAGCTGGGCGTGCCGATCGTGAACGTCGGTCCCAACGGAAAGACCGGGGAAGAGGGCGGCGTCGCCTTCTGCGCAGAGACCGTTAAAAACTCGGCGGCCATCTGCAAGGCCTACGGCGTGACCCTGTGCATGAAGGCGCATGTGGGCGCGTCCGTTTACAACACTGAGACCATGCAGGCGCTCATGGAAGCGGTCACGATGGACAACTTCGGCGTCGACATGGACCCCTCGCACATCATCCGCGCGGGCGAGAACCCCGCCGAAGCGCTTCCGAAGATCGCCAGCCGCGTGAAGCACATCCACATCCGCGACTGCAAGCTTCCCGATCCGAACGCCGAGCCGCCGGTCATGCCGGACGGTCGTCCCGCCCCGAAGGGCGTCATCCCCCCGGGCCCGCCCGCGATGCAGGCCTGCGGACGCGGCGACATCGACCTCAAGGGCTACTTCAAGGCACTCGTGGACGTGGGATATGCTGGCCCGGTCTGCCTCGAGGTCATCGGACCCGACCAGACCTACGACGCGGCCTGCGCCATCGCGTCCGAATCCTGCGGCTACATGAACGCGCTGCTCAAGGTTCTGGGCAACCGCTGAGAATGGAGGAATAACAACATGTCCAAATTACCGAATATCCTTTTCTTCGGCATCGACAGCCTGCGCAGGAACCGCATGAGCGAGTACGGCTACGAGAGGCTGACCACACCCCATATGTCGAACTACATCAAGAACGGCGCGTCCTTCTCCCAGATGTTCTCGGCTTCCATCCCGACGACGCCGGGCTACTCCTGCATGCTGACCGGACACGACTGCTTCGGCACCGATGTCGTTGCGCTCCGCCACAAGGCGCACAACAACCAGGTCGCCCCGGGCGTCAAGATGCTCTCCGAGATCCTCAAGGAGAACGGCTACAACACCACCTGCGTGGGCTTCAAGGGCAACGCGGGCGGACGCGGCTACGACACCTACCTCGAGTTCTCCGGCTGGGGCCCCGACCACGACGACGGCCGCGCGCACAAGGCGCAGAACTGCAACAACGTGGTGATTCCGGAGATGGAACGCCTCCAGGCGGAAGGCAAGCCGTGGTTCCTGTTCATGCGCTACATGGACCCCCACTCGCCCTACCTCGCGCCCGCGCCCTTCAAGGACATGTTCTTCCAGGGCAAGTACGACGATCCGGACGACAAGTCGCTCGAGGGCCTCTTTAACTTCAAGCCCTTCCGCGATTATATCCGCTCCTGGATCCCCGAGAACTGCACCTCCGACAAGTATGTCGACGCGCAGTACGACGCCGCCGTCGCCTATATGGACGCCGCGATCCAGCAGGTTATCACCAAGCTCCAGTCCATGGGCATCGAGGAGGAGACGCTCGTCGTCTTCGTCTCCGACCACGGCGAGACCCTCAACGAGCATGACTGCTACTATGACCACCACGGCCTTTATGAGTGCACGCTCGTGGTTCCCTTCGCGCTCGTCTGGAAGGGCCACATCGCTCCCGGCCAGCGCTATGGCAACATCTGCCAGCTTAAGGACGTTACCCCCACCATCCTCGACGTTCTGGGCCTCGACAAGAGCGGCTTCGACTTCTCGGGCCGCAGCCTCGCGCCCCTCATGAGCGGCGAGACGATCGCGGCGGAGGACGAGTTCTACATCACCGAGTGTACCTGGGAGCGCAAGCACGGTTGGCGCACGCCCGAGTGGAAGCTCATTCGCGCGCTGGAGCCCGACCTCCACTTCAAGCCGTCGGTCGAGCTGTACAATCTGGTCGAGGACCCCGGCGAACTTCACAACCTCGCGGACGAGCGGCCCGACGTCGTCGCGTTCCTGACGGAAAAGATGGAGGCGTTCATCGCGAAGCGCGAGGCCGAGACAGGCCGCACGAACCCGATGTACACCAACCTCAACTGGCACGCGAACCCGAACTGGAACGGCCCGTACGAGTCCTCCCAGCAGGCGTACGACAGCCTCTACATTGGCTCCGTCCAGCAGGCGGTTTCCCTCCAGCAGAAGAAGTGACCGATCAGGCCCGCGCTTCCGTCCGGGGGCGCGGGCATCCCGCAAGGAGATAATTGAAAAATGCTTAGAGTTTGCGTCATCGGCATGGGCCCCATCGGGAACAGGCACTGCCGCATCTACAAGAAGGAGTCCCTGACGACCCTCGTCGGCGTCTGCGACATCAACGAGGACCGCGCGAAGGCAGGCGGGGAAACCTACGGCGTCAATTACTACCTGTCGGCGGACGAAATGCTCAGGGCCGAGAAGCCCGACCTCGTCAGCGTATGTACCGGCGGCTACGAGTACTCGTCTGACCACTATCTGCCGACCATGCAGGCGCTCGAGTTCGGCTGCCACGTACTCACCGAAAAGCCGATCTCGGACAGGCTCGATCACGCGCGGGAGATGGTTGAAACGGCCAAAAGGCTCAACCGCTGCTTCGCGCTCGACTTCAACCACCGCTTCACCGACGCGGCGCGCGTCGCCAAGAAGTGGCAGGAAGAGGGGCGGCTGGGCGACCTTCTGTTCTGCAATATGGCGCTCTGGATCGGAAAGCCGGAGGATTATCCCTCTCCCTATTACCACCTCAAGGCGTTGAACCCCCACTCGATCGAAATTATGCGCTACTTCATGGGCGATTTCGAAGCCGTGCAGTGCTTCGCCATGAAGGCTCCCGGCAGGACAATCTGGTCGACCGCCTCCATGAACTTCAAGTTCAAAAACGGTACGGTGGGGCATCTCACCTCCTCCTACGACATCGTGCGCGGGCATCCCATGGAACGCTGCGAGGTCGCGGGTCTCAAAGGCCGCCTTATCTTCGAGGACATGTGGCGCCGTTCCACGCTGTACCCCGCGGGCGACAACGTGATTCTGCAGTACAACAATCCCGTCTTTGACGGCCCCGATCGCTACAACGTGTTCGAGGACACCTTCCGCGATCGCATCCACAACTTCGTCGTGCAGGTCGACCGTGGCGACAGTCCGGACATGATCGACGGCTCGGGTCTGCAGGGCCTCGAGGCGCAGAAGGTGATCCACGCGGCGATCCGCTCGCTCGACACGGGCAAGGTCGTCTACATGGACGAGATGTATCCCGAGGACGCAAAGAAATAAAGCGGGGTGAGGGGAGGGCGGCGGCATGGCGGGGCGCACCATCCGAATCGGCAGGTATCTGAATGCGGGCGATCCCGAGATCGTCGCGCTCAAGGCGGCGCACGAGTCGGTAAACATCCACGACCACGACTACTTCGAGCTCGTGTACATCTCGGACGGCTACTGTCTGCACGACATGTCAAGCCGCATGACGCTTCTCATGGCGGGGGACCTCTTCATCATTCCGCCCGGGAAGTCGCACCGCTACATGTGCAACCGGGACATCAAGCTCTATAACTGCATGTTCACGGCGGAGTCCTTCGGGCCGCTCACCGAGAAGCTGAACCGGATTCCGGGCGTGAGCAGCCTTCTGAACCCGAACTACGAGGGGTTCATGCACGCGCACCTGGAGCTTCAAGAGCGGTCAGCCGTGACGCAGCTTCTCGAGGACATGACGCAGGAGTTCCAGAAGCGCATGCCCGGCTGGGATTTGCTCCTCGAGTCGTACATGACCTCATTGGTCGTTCACTGCGGGCGCATCTTCCAGCATCACCTATCAGACATGCAGGAGAAGCGCACGTACATGGGCTACGTGACGCAAGCGCTTCAGTACATCGACAAGCACTATCAGGAAGAGCTCACCATCCATGACATCGCAGAGCACATCGGCGTCTCGAACGACTATTTCTCCCGCCAGTTCAAGCAGGTGACGGGCATCGCGCCCGTCGAGTACCTGAGGCGCTACCGCTTCGCGCGGGCGATGGAACTCCTGGCGGGCGGCGAATCGGTGACTGACGTGTCAAAGCGCGTGGGCTTCAAGAACCTCTGCCATTTCTCCCGGGAGTTCAAGAACCAGTTGGGCGTGACGCCCTCTCAATACCGCAAGCAATATGCGGAGCAACAGTTATTCAGCGACGAGGAGGAATCATCATGGCAATCAAGGTAGCCGTCATCGGAATGGGTGGCATCGGAAACACGCACGCGACCTGCTACAGCGAGAACCCCCTGGCCGAGCTCGTGGCCGTCGTCGACCTCGTAAAGGAAAAGGCCGACAAGGCCGCCGAGAAGTTCGGCTGCAAGGCGTTCTACTCCATCAAGGATATGCTCGACGCCTGTCCCGAGGTCGAAGCGGTCTCCATCACCACCTCCGGCTACGACAACGGATCTTTGCACTTCGAGCCCTCCATGCAGTGCCTCGAGGCGGGCAAGCACGTGCTCGTCGAGAAGCCCATCTGCGCGGACGTCGAGGACGCGCGCACGCTGGTCAAGTACGCCGCCGACAAGAACCTCTACCTCGGCTGCGACCTGAACCACTACTTCACCAAGACCGCGGACCGCGCCAAGGAGATGCAGAAGGACGGCAAGATCGGCC
Source organism: Bacillota bacterium (assembly GCA_023444095.1). GTDB lineage: Bacteria > Bacillota > Clostridia > Christensenellales > Aristaeellaceae > RUG11247. The sequence continues at coordinate 42,373 of JAEZRP010000007.1, read as the reverse complement.
AGCTCCTCTACTGCATCCACAAGGTCGGCTTCAACGGCTGGCAGGGCACCTATGGCGGCGTGGGCTCCCCCCGCTGGCAGACGCCCTATTCCCACCTGAAGGCCTTCTGCGCGCATCCGTTCTCCGTCATGCGCTACTTCTGCGGCGACATCGTGGCCGTGCAGGCGTTCCTTGACAAGCCCGGCGTGCGCTACACCGCCGAGGACCCGATGCTCTCCGTCAACTCCATCCACGTCAAGTTCGCCAACGGTGGCTTCGGCCACCTGATCTCCCAGCGCGGCGACGCGGCCTTCGGCTACGGCGGATGGTGGAGCTACGAGCACACCGGCACCAAGGGCACCTTCGCCATCGAGAACTGCACTGAGAAGCTCCTCTACTGGAACCCCCAGCAGCAGAACGGCCAGCTGCCCACCATGGCGCAGGCTTCCCTCGAGCCCGAGGTGTTCGATACCGGCATCAAGTCCTTCAACGCCACCTTCCCCGTCCGCATCAACGCCTGGCTGGAAGATCTGACCAATAAGGTGCCGCGCGAGTACTTGCGCTCCTCCGGCCGCGACGCGCTCGCGACCCTCGAGTACACCTTCGCCGCCATCGAATCCTATGAGCACGGCGGAGAGGTTGTCGTCCCCCACAGGCTGCCCGCGGTTCACGGCGATATCCGCTACGTCTGGTAAGCTGGCAAGGGTCACGCCAGGGGGCTCTGCCCCCTGGCCCACCTGCCAAGGGGACATTGCCTCCTTGGAACCCCAGACCGGGTGGGAGGTTTTCGCATTGACTGTCGGTCGTCCGGGACCCGGCCCCGGACGACCGAGTATCGTTTCATCATCCCCCTTTACGGGGGTTCTGTCGATTTTGGAGGTAGATTATGGGCAGACCGAACCTGCTGATCCTGCTTGCGGATCAGTTCCGGCACGACTGTGCGGGGTACCGGGGCATGCGGCCGGTGAAGACGCCGAACATCGACAAGCTGGCTTGCGAGAGCGCGGTTTTCACGCGCGCGTTCACGCCGTTGCCGGTGTGCGCGCCGGTCCGGCAGTCTCTTGTGAACGGGCTTCATCCGGACTCGTTCGGCGCCATGTGGAACTACGACTTCTTCATGACGCCCACCGCGACGCCCACGAAAAAGACGTGGCCGGAACAGCTCGGCGCGCGCGGGTACCGGGGCGGGTACGTGGGAAAGTGGCACATCTCGCCGACCTTCGGACCGCGGGACTTCGGCTACACGGACGTCATCGACATGGGGGAGCACAAGAGGTTCCAGAAGGAGAAGTACCCGGACGCGGTTTTTGACGGCGGCTGGCTGGGCTGCGCGAGTCCGATCCCCCTGGAGGACAGCCTGACCCACTGGATGGCCGATCGGGCGTGCGGACTCCTCAGGGAGTACGCGGATACCGGGGAGCCGTGGCACATGTGGCTCGACCTCGGCATTCCGCACTTGCCCTGCCAGCCCTCGGAGCCGTTCGCATCGATGTACGACCCGAAGGAGATTCCGCCGTGGGACGGCTTCGACGACCCATTTGATTTCAAGCCCTACTGCCAGCGCCAGCAGATGCTGAACTGGCGGCAGGAGGAGATGACGTGGGCAGACTATCAGCCTATGGTCGCGCGCTACTTCGGCATGATCTCGCAGCTGGACGACGCGTTTGGCAAAATCCTGTGCGCGCTGGAGGAGACCGGACAGGCGAACGACACCGTTGTCGTGTTCACTTCCGACCACGGCGACATGTGCGGAAGTCATCAAATGCTGGACAAGCACTATGTGCTCTTCGAAGACAATACGCGCATACCATTGTGTCTGAAGGCGCCGGGACGCGGGCATTACGAAACGGACTCGTTCGTTTCGGGCTGCCTCGACATCTCGCATACGATTTACGAGCTCATGGGCCTCGAAAAGCCGGAACTCCTGCACGGCAGGCGGCTCCCGCTTTCGGCGGACGAGGACCAAGATCCGCGGGCGTACATCACATCGTCCTCCAACGGCCAGCAGTTCGGGCTTTACTCGAACCGCATGATCCGAGGGAACCGCTATAAGTACGTCTGGAACCTGACGGACATCGACGAATTATATGATTTGAGGGCGGATCCCGGCGAGAAGGTCAACCTGATCTGCGACGAATCGCTCGCGGGCCTGCTCGCGGATATGCGGCGCGCGCTCTACGAGGAACTGAAGGCACATGGCGACCCCTTCGCGCGCGCGAACTGGGTGACGGCGCAGTTGCTCGAGGGCAGAAAGCACACGCTGCGTTCATAAGAGGGGGACGCCAGAAGGCGCCATCCCCTGGTCCCTTGGGACTGACCCTCATCCCCCAATAAGGATCAATCCTCGCTTCAACCGTCGGATCGCCCGGGTTCCCAAATCCCGGGCGACCGAATGTGGGGCCGGTTTGCCGAAGGCAAACCAAGTCGCTTTGCGACGCGCGAGGGCAGCGCCTGGCCGTCTCCCGTCTCTCCCGTCCCCCGCCGCTTTACAGCGGAGCGCGGATTGTGCTATAATTGGTCGTAAAAACGCAAACGGGGGTCTTAAAATGAAATTTGAACGCATGACGTGCGATGAGATAAAGGAATCCATCATCGAAAAGCTGGGCGATAATTTTGGTTGCGGGTTGTCGGACGCGACGCCGCAGCAGCTTTACATGGCGCTCGCGCTGACGGTGCGCGACGAGGTCATGCAGAGGCGGACGCAGTCGAGGGGTGAGCGCAAGCGCGAGGGCGCCAAAAAGGTGTATTACCTGAGCGCCGAATTCCTAGTGGGCCGCGCGCTACACAACAACATGGTCAATCTCGTCAACGAAAAGGCGTACATGCAGGCGCTCTCGGACCTCGGCATCGACCGGGACGTGATCTTCGAGCTCGAGCCCGAGCCCGGCCTCGGAAACGGCGGACTCGGCCGCCTTGCGGCGTGCTTCCTCGACTCGCTGACGACGCTCGAGCTTCCGGCGATGGGCTGCACCATCCGGTACGAGTACGGGCTCTTCCGCCAGAAGATCGTGGACGGCTACCAGATCGAGGTGCCGGACAACTGGCTCGAGGCGGGCAACATCTGGGAGATCCCGCGCCCGGACCAGATGGAGGAGATCCAGTTCGGCGGGCGCGTCGAGGAATATCAGGAGAACGGCAGGCTGAAGTTCCGGCTCGCGGACGCGACGACCATCGAGGCCGTACCCTACGATATCCCGATCGTCGGCTACGACAACTGCATGGTCAACATGCTGCGCGTGTGGTCGGCCCGCTCGCCGAAGCGGATCGACATGGAGTCGTTCAACTCCGGCCAGTACGTGAAGGCCATGGCCGAGCGCGAGCTCGCTGAGGTCATCTCGAAGGTCCTCTATCCCAACGACAATTCCAACGAGGGCAAGGAACTGCGTCTCAAGCAGCAGTACTTCTTCGCGGCGGCGTCGGTGCGCTATGCGGTGCGCGACTTTGTCGAGGTGCACGGCGAAAACTGGCGGATTTTTCCCGAAAAGGTCGCCATCCACATCAACGACACGCATCCCGCAATCGCCATCCCGGAACTGATGCGCGTGCTCATGGACGAGTACGAACTCGGCTGGGACGAGGCGGAGGAAATCTGCCGGGGCACGTTCGCGTACACGAACCACACCGTCATGGCGGAGGCGCTCGAGAAGTGGCCGGAGGATCTTTTGCGCCGCCAGCTTCCGCGCATCTATATGATTCTTGAGGAGTTGAACCGCCGGCTGTGCGCGCGGCTCTGGAAGGTCTACCCCGGTCAGTGGGAGAGGATCGGCCACATGGCGGTTCTGGCCTACAACCAGGCGCACATGGCGAACCTCGCGGTCGCGTATTCCCACAGCGTCAACGGCGTATCGAAGATCCATACGGACATCCTCAAAAAGCAGACGTTCCGCGACTTCTATGTCATGCAGCCCTCGAAATTTCTCTCGATCACCAACGGCATCACCCACCGCCGCTGGCTCATTCAGTGCAATCCCGCCCTCTCGAACCTCATCGACGAGGCGATCGGAGACAATTGGCGGAAGGAGCCGCAGCTTCTTGAAAGCCTGATGCCCCATGCGGACGACGCGGCGTTTCGCGAGAAGTTCGCCGCGGTGAAGCGCGAGAACAAGGCGTTGCTCGCCAACCGCTTCGAGCGGCTGCAGGGAGTCGCCATCGATCCGGACAGCATTTTCGATTCGCAGGCGAAGCGGCTGCACGAGTACAAGCGCCAGCTCATGAACGCGCTTCATATCCTCATGCTCTATAACCGCATCGTCGACAACCCGAACTTCGACATGCCGCCCATCACCTTCATCTTCGGGGCGAAGGCATCGCCGGGCTACACGCGTGCGAAGCTCATCATCAAACTCATCAACGCCATCGGCGCGCTCGTGAAAAGGCATCCCCGGGCGTCGAAGCTCATCCATGTCGTGTTCCTCGAGAACTACTCCGTCTCGGCAGCCGAGTACCTCATGCCCGCGACGGAGGTCTCCGAGCAGATTTCGACGGCGGGCAAGGAGGCCAGCGGCACCGGCAACATGAAGTTCATGATGAACGGCGCGGTGACGATCGGCACCATGGACGGCGCGAACTGCGAAATCTTCGACCTCGTCGGCCCCAAAAACATCTATATCTTCGGCCTCACCGCCGAACAGGTGGAGCACGGCTACTCCTCCTACCGCGCGAGCGAGGTCTACGAGACGCAGCCCGCCGTCAGGCGCTGCCTTGAACAGCTCATTGACGGCACGCTCGCGCCCGAAAGCCCGCGCCTCTTCTCGGAGCTCTACCACGCGCTCCTCTTCGGGGATGGCGGCGGGATGGCCGACCCGTACTTCGTTTTGAAGGATCTCAACGAGTACATGGGTGCGCACAGAAAGCTCATGCAGGACTACACGGACAGGGACAAGTGGCTCAAAATGGCGATCACGAATACCGCCAAGTCGGGCGCCTTCTCCACCGACCGAACCATCCACGAATACAACGACGGGATCTGGCATTTGAAGCCGCTCGCGCTCGACAGATGAAAATCCTTCCCCTTTCCCCGGCTGGGTTCGTTCATCGGCGATTTCGGCGCGCCGGAGGAGGATGTGTTCATTCTCGAAGCGGCGCTTCGGATTCCCATGGACGACTGCGACCGGCTCATCCAGCTTTGCGACGGGCTGTCGTGGGGACGCGGCGTGTGCCTGATGGAAAAGCGGCTGATGAATGTGGTGCGCAGATACGGCGTGAATCCCCTCATCGCCGAAGGGATCGAAGCGCGCTTTCGGATCCTCTCGGACTTTAAGAGTCGCGTGGGGCACAGTATCTATGACCAGTTCCTGAGGCGGCGGAAAATACATTCGCAAGGAGCGGAAAATGAACAGGTCACAGGCGGAAGAACTCCTTCAGTGGGCCAACGGACGGAACCCCGGACCGTGGCTTGACCATTCCCACGGCGTCGCGCGCGCGGCGGAAAAGATCGCCGAGGCGTGCGGCATGGACGCGGAGCGCGCGTGGATGTCCGGCGCGCTGCACGACATCGGCCGGTACGAGGGCGCCTACGGCATCCGGCATATCTTCGCGGGAAACCGGCTGCTCAAGGAAAGGGGCGAACCGGAACTGGCGCGCATCTGCCTGACGCACTCCTTCCCCTACCCGGTGCCGGAGGCCTACATGGGGGTGCGCGACGCGACGCCCGAGGACGAGAAAATGCTTATGGGAATTCTCAAAACGCCCATGGACGACTACGATCGGCTGATCCAGCTTTGCGATTCGCTCTCGTGGGGCGACGGCGTCTGCCTCATGGAGAAGCGGATCATCGACGTGATCCGGCGGCACGGCATCACGCCCGTCCAGACGGAGGCGATCAAGGCGCGCTTTGCGATCCTCGAGGATTTCCAGACCCGGATCGGGCGCTCCGTCTATGCGCTCTTCCCGGAGGCGACCGCAAACACGTTCGCATAGAATGCGATATTTCACCCGAAAGACGTGAACACATGACGATCCGACACGACTCGCGCAACCCCGGCCACCGCTCGCCGGCGGGCGCGCAGCCATGCAAGACCGAGGTCCGGCTCTTTCTCGAAACCGACCGGAGCGAGGCCATCGTGCGCTTCTGGATGGACGGGCACGCGTATCTTTATCAAATGACCCCGGCGGAGGGCGGCTACGAGTATCGATTCGTGCTGCCGGAGAAGCCGGGCATCGTGTGGTACTACTTCATCGTCGGGGAGCACTACTTCGGAAACGCGCGGGACAACCTCGGAGGCGAGGGCGAGATCTACCTCCACGAGCCGCCAAGCTTTCAGATCACCGTTTACGACCCGGCGTTTCGCACGCCTCAATGGCTGGGGGACGGGATCATGATGCAGATCATGCCCGACCGGTTTTTCCGCGCGGGGAATTCCCCCTGCAAGGGGCGGCTGCACGAGGACTGGTATGAGGAGCCGGAGATGCGGCTCACCATCTCGGGCGACAACGAGGCGGACGACTTCTACGGCGGCGACCTGAGGGGCATCGCGGAGAAGCTTCCCTACATCAAGTCGCTCGGCGTGTCGGTCCTTTATCTCAATCCCATCTTCCTCGCGCATTCGAACCACAAGTACGATACTTCCGATTACCTGATAATCGATCCCGCGTTCGGCACGGAGGACGACTTCATCAATTTGTGCGCGAAAGCGAAGGAAATGGGCATCCGCGTGATCCTCGACGGCGTTTTTTCGCACACCGGCGACGACAGCGTGTACTTCAATAAGTACAGACACTTCAGGTCCGTCGGCGCGTACAATTCGCTCATGTCGAAGTACGCCGACTGGTACAGCTTCCACAAGTGGCCGGACGACTACGCCTGCTGGTGGGGCTTTAAGACGCTGCCGAACGTGAACAAGAACGCCCGGAGTTTCCGGGAGTTCGTGATATACGCCCCCGACTCCGTCGTTGCGCACTGGCTGCGCGCGGGCGCGTCGGGCTGGCGGCTGGACGTGGCGGACGAGCTTCCGATGGACTTTCTCGCGGCGCTGCGCGAGCGCGTGAAGGACCTCGATCCCGATGCCGCGATCCTCGGAGAGGTGTGGGAGGACCCGAGCCGCAAGGTGGCCTACGGGAACTTGCGCTCCTACTGCCTCGGGGACACGCTCGACTGCGCGATGAACTATCCCCTGCGCGCGGCGATCCTGGATTTCATCACCGGAAAAATGACGGCGGGCGGCTGCGCGCGCGTGATCGAAAGCCTCCAGGAGAACATGCCTTGGGCGTTCTTTCGATCGCAGATGAACCTCCTCTCGAGCCACGACAAGCCGCGCGCGCTGACGATGCTCGCGGACGTGGGAAATATGGAGCCGGAGCGCAGGTACCGATACCCCATCAAACTGACCGACGTCCAGTACGCGCGCGGGAAGCGGCGGCTCGTCGCGGCGTGGAAGCTCGTGTGCGCGCTGCCTGGCATGCCCGCGATCTACTACGGCGACGAGGCGGGCCGATCCGGCATGGCCGATCCCTTCTGCCGCGCCACCTATCCCTGGGGACGCGAGGACGCGGAGCTGGTCGAAGCGTTCCGCGCGGCGGCGAAGCACCGGCTTTCGCACCGGGCGCTGATCGACGGAGATTTGGTGCTTGAGGCCATATCGGACGATCTTCTGATCGTTCGGCGGGCGCTCGACGGAGAGATCCTGACGCTCGCCGTAAACAGGGGCGAGGAAGCGGCCGAATATGCGGGCATTCGCGTGCCCGGTGAAAGTGCGGAGTGGATATGAGAAACATCATCATGCTGACGGGCGAGACGGACCCCCACAAGAATCTGGCGGTCGAGACGGCGCTCATGGAGGCGATCCGGCCCGGCGACTTCTGCATGTATCTGTGGCAGAACAAGCACACGGTGGTCATCGGGCGCAACCAGAACGCCTGGAAGGAGTGCCGCTGCGAGCTTCTGCGAGAGGAAAACGGCACGCTGGCCCGGCGCTCGTCCGGCGGCGGCGCGGTGTACCACGACCTTGGGAACCTGAACTTCACCTTCGCGGCTTCGCCCGAGCGGTACGATCTGCACGCCCAGCTCGCGCTCATCCTCTCGGCGCTCGAGACGGTCGGCGTGAAGGCGGAGTTCACGGGCAGAAACGACATCACCGTCGACGGTAAAAAGTTCTCCGGCAACGCCTTCAAGCACACGCAGACCTGTTCCATGCAGCACGGGACGCTGCTCGTCCATGTGGACATGGAGCTTCTTTCCCGTTACCTGCGCCCGCCGGAGAGCAAGCTCCGCGCCAAGGGCATTGAGAGCGTGCGCGCGCGCGTCGTGAATCTCTCCGAAATCAATCCGTCCCTCACCATCGACGCGATGCGCGATTTGCTCGTCGGCGCGTTCAGACGCAAATTCGGCGGCGCGGACGAGCTCGACCCCGCCTCGCTCGACGTTTCCCGGATCTACCCCGTCTATTCCTCCTGGGCCTGGAATTATGGCGAGACCCCGCGCTTCGACGTCGCCCTCGAGAATCGCTTCTCCTGGGGCGGCGTGGAGATCCTTTTGTCCCTTGCGGGCGGCAAGGTCGCGGTCGCGGAGGTCTATACCGACGCCATGGATGAGACCCTTGCCGATCAAATAAAAACCGCCCTCTCGGGCGTCGATTACGGCGCATGCCTTGCCGACCAAATTACATTCAACGAGGAGCTCGCGAACTGGATGCGCTCGGAGCTTCCATGCTAGCCGTCCGGCAGGGGAAGCCCGTTGTCTGGCGCGACGGAGCCGAACGCGAACAACAGGGGATCCAGCCACGGCGCGCCGATCGCTTCAAAAAGAAGGTCGCCGACGCGCAGGTGCGTCATCCATGTTGCCATATCAGTCTCCCACCGTCCATTGATCCGCCCATTCTTGCATGTCGCCGATCAGCCTTGCGATGTGGAAGCCGTCCGCGGCGGCGTGGTGCGCCTGAATCGCGAGGGGAAGGAGGGTTTTTCCGCCCTCCTCCACGAATTTTCCAAACGTGAAGATCGGGAGGAGGTAGTCGAATCTGCTTTGGATGTTCAGGTTGAGGGCGGTGAAGGAGAGCCAGGGGAGGCTTGAGAGATTGATGCGGTTTCTTCTGCCGCCGGGCTTGGGTTCGAGGCTGTGGACGTCGCCGTACCGGGCGAGGTCGTCGAGGAACCTCTCATGAAACGCATGGAAATCCGCACCATATTCCGTCCAGATGCTTGAAAAGGTCTCCGAATCCGCGTGAAACACCGTGTAGAAGGGGTCGACGCTGTCGTAATATCCGAGCTTCCCATCGACGACGTCCATCCGAAATTCCGGGTGCGCGTTTACAGCGCGCGCGACCATGTAGATGAGCGCGGGATACGTCCTCAGCCCCGCCGCCTTTGCCGCGCGCCGGAGGTTCGTGATATCGAGCCGCGCCACGAGCGAGTAGGTGCAGGGTACGTCGCCCGTATAATGCCTGTAGTATTCCTCCCGCGTCCAGCTGGCGCGATCGATCTCGTGAAACAACATGCGAAGCCTCCGAAAAAATGATGGGATCAAAAAAGACGGGTTAACGCTTCCGCGCGACACAGTCCGGCAAGGCCTTCTGAATGAGATCCGGTGTTTGCTTGCCGAGGAGCGTCTCCGGGCGTCAGTCCCCGTTTTCCATGTAAAAATAGAAGTTTCCGGCCTCGGCACACGGCGCGAGCGTCCACCTTGCGGTGGCGTCCTTGGCCCGGTAGTAGAGCGCGGCCTTGGGGAGGGTCCGTTCGCCTGCGAGCACGGCATGCGCGGCCTCAAGGCTCTCGGCGTCGTACTTTTTGCCGCAGGGGAACTGCTGCTGCCCCTTGAGCACGTCCGCGAGCGCATCGGGGAACCACGGGCTTTCGACGCGGTTCATGACGACACAACCGATGGCGAGCTTCGCCTCGTGCGTGTCGCATCCCGCGAGCGCGTAGATCACCCGCGCGAGCCGCACCGTCGCGGCGTCCTCGGTAAAGCTGACAGACGGCACGCACGCGATCGCACACAAAACCAACACAGCCGCAATCAGTTTCCGCATGCCGCACACCTCGCTTTCTTGCGTATTATACTATATTCTGTAACGTTCATCAATGCTTCTGTAATAAATTTGAAACATTGTCTACATTCATATCTATATTCACAATCTCTTCCAAATATGACAAAACCCGGCAAAACGCGCCGGGCTTCTTCACAAAAAAAGGCTCCGCCGAAGTGGCGGAGCACACGGTGTTTCCCTTATAACTTCAGTTGCATGGCCTGCTGAGTGAGGCCGTCCTTCGCGATCATGGTCTCGAGCACCTGAATGTCGGAGGAGATGTCGATCGCCTCGGCGGCGAAGAGCTGATCGAGCTGCTTTTCGAAGGCGTGCACGAGCGTCGAGAGGATGTCCTCAATGTTCTTGCGCGAGGCGACGATGTTCTCGCCCTGATAGCTCTGCCGCTCGAGCATGGAGTAGGATGTGAGCAGCTTCACGGTCGTCGGCAGGTAGTAGTTCATGAACTTGCGCACCTGGTTCGCGCGGTCGGGGTTCTGCTCGATGAACTCGTAGATGTCGCTCGTCAGCTCTCCGATGCGGTCGATCTTCTCGGAGACCCCTTCGTCGAGGATCTGATCGTTGAGCGCCTTGAGCTTTTTGAGGATGGCGTCGTGATCGGATTCCTTCTCGGGCGCCGGCTGCGGCTTCGTATCCTCCGCCTGCTCCTTCTGGGGCTGGGAGGGCGCGTAGGGGGTCTGGCCCACGCGCTGGGCGTTTTTGAAGCTCGAGCTGAACTCACTCTTGATGTTGCGGGTAATCTCGCCGACAACGTCCTTGAGGTCGCTCAGGTCGATGTCGATGTCCGCTCGCACGCGCTGCCCGCTCCTTGCTTCCGTCTCGTATTCCTCCTGCTCGTCCATGCTGAACGACTGGGCGGGCTCAAGCACCAGATATCCGACGGAATAGTCGATGTACGCGTCGGGGCCGAGGTATCCGTTCTGGATCATTTCGCCCAGTACGTGTACGACGGAATCGCGCGACTGGCCGACGGCGGTCGCGATTTTTTTGAGCGAAATGTGCGCGCGCGCGCCGACCACGCCCATATAGGTGCGGTAAGTGCTCAGTCTCTTCTTTTTCCAGAGCGCGCGGACCTTTAAAAATCCGAGGATGGCCGTCACGGGCCACAGCTGGATCACCGCTGTCACGATGATCGCGATCCAGGACGGACCTTCGTCTGCGTGCAGCGGGATTGGAACGCGTTTTTTGGTACGCGCAGTAGGCATGGTTCATCCCTCCACGCACCAGAGTATACCATATTCCCGCCTTCTTTGAAAGTGGGAAGTGTTGCATTTATGCGATTTGTGGACTATAATGTCCGAAAAACGGGCGGAGGGATTGAATGGAAGAAAATCTGTTGCGTACGTATGCGGGCTGGCTCGCGAAGCTCGTCGGCATCCGGCTCGGCGCGCCCATCGAGGGCTGGACGTACGAAAGGATCGCGCGGGAGATCGGCGAGATCGACGGATACGTGGCCGATCTCTCCCGCTTCGCGGCGGACGACGACTCGAACGGTCCGATGATCTTCATCCGCGCGCTGAACGACTATGGTCTTTCGGCCACGGCGGAGGAAATCGGCAAGACCTGGCTCAACTACGCGCCCTATGAGCACGGCATGTTCTGGTGGGGCGGCTACGGCGTCTCGACCGAGCACACGGCGTACCTGAACCTCGCTTCCGGCATCCCAGCGCCGCGCTCCGGCTCGATTCTCCAGAACGGCGCGGCGGTCGCGGAACAGATCGGCGGGCAGATCTTCATCGACACCTGGGGCCTCGTCTTTCCCGGCGATCCCGCGCGCGCCGCGGAATACGCAGCCCGCGCAGCGAGTGTGAGCCACGGCGGCAATGGGATCTACGGCGGGATGTACGTCGCGGCGGCGATCGCCATGGCGTTTCGCGAGCGAGGCATCGAGAAGATCGTCATGGGCGCGCTCGACTTCATCCCCGATGACTGCGAATACGCTCGCGTCGTGCGCGCGGTGAAGGCTTTTCAGGGCGAAAATCCGAGTGACTGGCGCGCGTGCTTCCGGTACGTGTTTGAAAACTTCGGCTACGACCGCTATCCCGGGGCATGCCACATCATTCCGAACGTGGCGGTGATGGCGCTTTCGATGCTCTACGGCGGCGGCGACTTCGACCGGACGCTCAACATCTGCTGCATGTGCGGCTGGGATACCGACTGCAACGTCGGAAACGTCGCGACAATCATGGGCGTGATGCTCGGCCTCGAAGGGATCGATTATGACAAGTGGCTGAAACCCATCAACGACGGCTTCGCCGTTTCGTCCCTCATGGGTTCGCTCAACTACATGGATGTTCCGTGGTGCGCGCGCTACCTTCACGACCTCGCGCTGCGGCTCGCGGAAAAAAAGAGCACCTTTGATTCCGGCATCCGCGCCTATGACTTTGAACTGCCCGGCTCCACCCACTCGTTCGAGGCGCAGGGCGCGGCGGTCGCGAACGCGGGCGGCTGCCTGAGGTGCGACTGCGACGGCCCCGCCGAAATCTTTCGCCGCACCTACCGCGCGCCGGACTTCTTCATGGACGACCGCTATTCGCCGGAATTGACGCCGGAGCTATATCCCGGCCAGCGCGTAACCCTCGCCGTGCGCGGGGAAAGCGTTCGCGTCCGGGCGTTCGCGCGGGACATGCTCTCCGGGCGGACGTTCGAGGGGGAGGAGGTCGTTCTGAACGGATCCGCGGAGGTATTCGTCGACATCCCCGCGCTCGAAAATGCGTGCGTGGAGCGCGCTGGCCTGCTGTGCGCGGGCGGCACGGTCTTCATCGACGAGATGCGCCTTTCCGGAAGGCCCGACTACGCAAACGACTTTGCCCACCTGCCCATGGAGAGGCACCACGGCGGGCGCGCGAGCCTTCATTCGTTCACGCGCTTCAAGGGCATCGCGGCGCTTGAGGACGGCCAGCTTTCACTCTCCTGCGCCGACCGTGGCGCGGTATTCACCGGCGACGTGGAGTGGGGCGACTACGCGCTCGAGGCGGAATGGACTCCCGTGGCAGGCGGCGTGTGCGAGCTGATTGTGCGCGCGGCGGGCGCGGTTCTGAACGTCGCGGTTTCCCTCGAGCCCGAGGGGATACTCAGGATCTACGAATGCGGGGAGGCAGTCGCCGAGGCGGCGCATCCCTATGAGATCGGGCAAAAATGTGCCCTGCGCGTGGAATGCGAGGGCGGCGAGGTTCGCGCGATCGGGGAGGGAGGGGTTGTCCTGTCCGCAGCAACGTCCCGCGCGCGCGGGGCCGTAGGCTTCGGCGTCCGGAGCGGCGCGCGGATGAAGGTCAGTCGGTTTGCGGTAAGGCCGCTTCGGGCGTAAACCGGTAGAGAATGATCGTCGCTGCGAGGGAACCGATGTAGAGAGCGAGCGCGGCGGGGGAGACGGAGCCGAGGACACCCGTCCCGACCAGAACCGCCGCAGAGAGGCACAGGACCGGCCCGGTGAAGCGCCAGATGAGCCCCTTTTTCGCCCGGAGCGCGAAGACGACCGCGACCGCGAAGATGACGAGCAAGCTCAAAAGTTGAGACACGCGCACCGTTCCCCAGTAGAGGCTGTCGGTGCGCAGGCCTTCGACCGCTCCGCGCTCGAGCGCGTACAGGAACGCGTACCACAGAAAGATGTCGCCGCTCCTGCGGAAGAAGCGCTTCCTTTCCGCGAATAGCAGGAACGCGAGGATCAGAAAGCACCACATGGATTCGTAGAAGAAGGTGGCCGCGTGCCACGCGCCGTCCTCCGCGATGTAAACCGCAGCCGGGAAGAACTGGTACTTCGGGTTCGCGATCGCGATCCCGTAGGCCTCCTCGTTGAGGAAGTTCCCCCAGCGGCCGATGGACTGCCCGAGCGCGAGGGACGGCGCGGCGAGGTCCGCAAGGCGCCAGAACCCGACCTTCTTCCAGCGCGAATAGATGAGCCCCGCGATCACGCCGCCGATCACCGCGCCGTAGATCGCCAGGCCTCCGCGCCGGACGTTCAGGATGGAGAGGAGATCCCCCCGGTACATGTCCCACTCGAAGGCGACGTAGTAGAGCCGCGCGCACACGATCGAGATCGGCACCGCGATGAGGGCGAGATTGAGGGTCGTCTCAGGCGGAACGCCGACGCGCTTTTCCCGCCGGGAGGCGAGAAGCACGCCCAAAAGCACGCCGAGCGCCATCAGTACCCCGTAGAACCGGATGGAAAAGCCTGAGATCGTCAGGGAATTACGGCTTAATTCGAACAATTTTACCACCTCTATCGGCGCCTATTATAATCATTTTGGCGCGGAATTGTCAATACAAGGTCGTTGCATCATGAACGGGGATTGCTTATAATAAGTATATGGTGGATAGAAATGTCTGCCTTTATTCTCGGCACGGTGATTTTTGACGGGCGGAGTGTGTTTGAATGCGCAGGGTGAGGATCAAGGGCAGATTTTTTCTCTTTCTGGCTCTTTTTGCCCTGATCGTGTTCCTCATCGTCCGTCCCCGTCTTTCCTTCGGCCAAAGGACGGAGGTCATCACGATGGCCTCGTCGAACTCCACCAAGACCATGGAGGCGGTCATCATCCGGGACGAGAGCGTCGTCACCGCCGAGTCCGTCGCGCGCATCGAGTACGTCGCCGCGGAGGACACGCTTGTGAACGAGGGCGACGTGATCGCCTACCTCTACTCGACCGGCTACTCGGAAAGCGAGCTAAAAAAGCTCGAGACCGTCCGCGAGAACATACAGGCCTACCACAAGACCATGCTCGAGAACATCATCGAAACGGATCTCGAGCGGCTCGACCTTACGGTCGACCAGTGGGCGCTGCAGTTCAAGGCGCTCGTGACCGGGGAAACGACTGGCAACCTCATCTCCGTCACCCGCCAGCTCGAGAGCGCCATGGTCGCCCGGCAGGAGTATATGCGCTCCAACATGAGAAACGATCTCAAGCTCAACAACCTCTACGCGCAGGAGAACACGCGCCTCAACAGCATCGCCTCCTGGCGCGTAGAATCGGCTGCGAAGGCCTCCGGCGTCGTTTCCTTCTATACGGACGGCTACGAGAGTTTCCTCAATGCGTCCACCGCATCGTCCCTCTCGGCGGCCCAGGTCAAAAAGGTGCTCGCGGGAGAGTCTCTGGGCGACAGCTCGAACCGCGTAAAGAGCGTCTACCGCCTCGTCAACCAGTCTGGCTGGTACGTCGCGATCCTGACCGACGGAAAGACATGGAACCCCATCGTCGATCAGGAATATTCGATGCAGTTTGAGGGCTTCCAGGATCTCACCTTCACCGCGCGGGTTACGACCGTTTCGCAGTCCGAGGGAAGCGTGCTCGCGGTGTTCAGGATCGATTCGCCCATCGGGCCCCTCATCTACCAGCGGCAGGCGCGCGCGCGCGTCTCCATCACCTTCACCGGTCTCTCGGTGTCCGCGAAGGCGATCTATCAGCAGAACGGCCAGACGGGCGTGTGGCTCTATGACGTGCCGGGCGGGACATTTGTCCCGGTGACGGTTCTGTCCTCGGACGGCAGCGCGGCGCTCATCGTGCCGCAGACCGACGGCGCGCTCTCCATTGGTCAGAGGGTTCTCATCAAGTGAGGTGCGAAATGACGCGCGACGAACTGATCGCGAAAAACATCGAGGATTGGAAAAAGCGGCTGAACGGCGTCGGACTCTGCGCCGTCACCAAAACCATGCCGGTTTCGGACCTCAACGCGGCGGTGCGCGCGGGGGCCGACGCGGTGGGCGAGAACCGCGTGCAGGAGCTCCTGGACAAGCTGGAATTCATCGAACCGGGCGCTCGGGTGCACCTGATCGGAAGGCTCCAGACGAACAAGGTTCGTTATATAATAGGTAAGGTTGCATGCGTCCAGTCTCTCGACCGGGACGAGCTCGCGGATGAGATTTCAAGGCGCTCGGCGCAAAGGGGCGTCGAGACCCGCGCGCTCGTTCAGGTGAATGTCGCGCGCGAGATCCAGAAAGGCGGCGTCGACCCGGACGCGCTCTTCCCGTTTCTTGAAAGGTGCGCGTCTCTGCCCGGGCTCAGAATCGACGGGCTCATGGCGGTCATGCCGCTTGCCGACGACCCGGAGGACGTCCGGCCGCACATGAGGCGGATGCGCGCGCTCTTCGAGGAGGCGGCCCGCGCGGCGATCCCCGGCGTCCTGATGAACGTCCTCTCGATGGGCATGTCGGGGGACTGCCTGATCGCCGCCGAGGAGGGTTCGACCATGGTGCGCATCGGGCGCGGGATCTTCGGCGCGCGCGGCTGAACGGACGCCCTATCAAAGCCCGATCCGGGCGCATGGAGGAATATCAATGGCACAAGGCAAACCCGGCGTGTTTAAAAAGATATTGAACGTCATCGGCATTGTGGACGACGGCCCGCGGGACTACGACGACGACTACGACGCTGCCTACTCGCGCGGGAGCCGGCCCAGCACATATGTGCCCCGGCAGCAAAGGTCCCGCACCGAGGAGACGCGCCGCCGCACCGTCGTGCCGGACGAGCGCAGGAGCTACTCCGCGCAGTCGCGCGCGAGCGTCTACGACGAGGGCTACACCGTCCGCCGCTCGACGCGCGCCTACGAGGACGATTTCGACGATATGCACACGTCGCGCCGCGCCGAGCCGAGAAGGGCCAGTGAGCCCGTGGTCACTCGCGCCCCCTCGCGCTTCTCGCAGACGAACGCCGTGGCGGCCGTCGCGCCCGCCTCCCGGCCCATTCCCGCCGCGTCCGCGCGCACGGTCATGTTCTCGATCCTCTCCCTCGAGGAGTGCTGCGAGGTGATCGATTCCCTGATCGGCGGAAACATCGTGCTTCTGACGCTCGACGCGCTCGACCCGAAGCTCACCCAGCGCGCGGTGGACACGCTCTCCGGGGCCGTGTTCGCGCTGCATGCGACCATCCGCAAAGCCTCCGACAAGACGTACCTCATCGCCCCGCGCACCGTGGAGGTCAACGAGACCTACGACGTTGAGCGCAGGTTTTAGGAGCACCAGATGCATTTTTTCTTTCGTGCGCTCTTCGTCTTTCTGCGCATCATGGACACCGCTCTCTTTCTCTACGTGATCCTCTCCTGGATCGCGCCGCGCACGCAGGTCCATTCTCTGCTCGCGCGTTTCGTCGAGCCGTTCCTCGGGCCGTTTCGCGCGTTGGCGCACCGACTGCTGGGCAAGTACGCGTTGCCCATCGATTTCTCGGTGATCTTCGCCTTCATCGGCATCGAGGTGCTCAATTACTTCCTCACGAGGCCCTATTTCGCGCTCCTATGACCGACGAAAAGCGCCTTCTGGAGCTCGCGCGCCGTGCGGCGCGCGGGGATGCTCCCTCGTTTTCCCGCTTCCTTGAGCCGTCGATGATTCCCGTCGCGGAAAAATGCGCCCGGCAGGCGGGCGTTGGCGTCCGCTTTTTCGGCGGATACGAAGACGCGGAGCGGACGGTGGCGGCGTTTACGGCGGAGGATGGGGAGGTCGACTTTCCGATCGCCTGTCTCGCGCTTCGCTGGAACAGGAAGTACGGCGACGCGGGTCATCGCGACCTTCTGGGCGCGGTGATGGGCCTCGGCATCGACCGAGAGGCGACGGGCGACATCGTCGTCGCGGACGGCGTCGCGTACCTCTTTTCCGAGCGCGAGATGGCGCGCTATATCGCCGCGAATCTCAGCTCGGCGGGCCGCGCGAAGCTGACGGTTGCAGAGAATGCGGGTGGAATCGAGGCACCGGAGCCGGAAGGCGTCCGTTCCCGAATCACGTTCTCGTCCCCGCGGCTCGACGCCATCCTCTCGGCAGGCTACGACCTCTCCCGCGCGGAGGCGCAGCGGATGATTTCCGCGGGGTTGGTGAAACTGAACCACGCGCCCGAGGAGCGCGCGGACGCACAGGTGCGGGAGGGTGATCTCCTTTCGGCGCGTGGGCTCGGGCGACTCAAGATCGAGGAAATGCTCGGCGAGACGAAGAAGGGCAGGCTCGCCGCGCGCGTGTTCCGGTACGGAAAATAGACGGATCGGTAAAATCGCGCCGAAATTGAAGGAAACGGCGCGGGTTTGGCGAAATAGATAACAAACTGCCCGTTCGGAGGAACAATCACGAAAGGATGTTGCGAGAATGCCGATTAGTGTGAAAGATATCAAGGAAAAGGACTTCACCGCCCAGAAGCACGGCTACGCGATCGAGGAAGTGGACGATTTCCTCGACGAGATTGCAGAACAGGTGTCGGAGCTCATCAAGGAGAACATCGTTCTGAAGGACAAGCTCGCCAAGGCCGAGTCCGCGCCGCCGCCCGCCCCGGTCGTGATCCAGAAGGAGAGCGCCAAGCCCGACTTCGACGACGAGGGCTACTTCAAGAACCTCGAAAGCGCCATGCGCGAATCGCTCATCAACGCCCAGCGCATCGCCGAGGATACGAAGAAGAAGGCCGACAAGGAGGCCCAGGAGGCCGTGTCCTCCGCGCGCGCCAAGGCTGAGGCCATTTCGTCCGACGCGAAGGCCGAAGTCGACGCTTTGAAGGCGGAGGCGCAGTCCGTGCGCGACGCGATCACGAAGTACCGCGCGGATTTCCGCGCGCTCCTCGAGGAGCAGCTCAAGGTTCTCAAGACTCGGGAGTCGCTCTTCGACTGATCGGTGTCGGGACGGATGTGAGCCGTCGGACGCGGGCGGAGGCTCGCCCGGCGGCTTTTCCGCATGCAGCAAAGCCTGCCCGACGTATTTCGCGCGCCCGATCCGGAGATACTGCCGGGGGAGGCGACAGGTGTGCGTGAAAGTCTTGAGGAACGGGTTGACAAGCTCGCGGGCGTTCTCGAGCGGATGCGGCTGGATGAGTATCTCGATCGCGTCGCGAACCGCAGACGGATGATCTGGGAGAGCCTTCTCTACGGCATGGTGCGCGGAGTGGGCTATATGATCGGGTTTACCGTCCTGGGCGCGCTCGTGCTCGTGATTCTCGGTAAGCTCGCGTCGAATAACGTCCCCGTGCTGGGCGAATTTCTGGCGGAGGTGCTCGCCGAGGTGGAGGCGTGCAGATGATTCGGATGTCAAAAGTCTGTTTCCCACGCGAGGATGGAAATGGACTGTCGGCATCCTGGGTAGGTGATGAGATGGACATCAAATCGAAATTCCGGGGCGCATGGGTCGTGCCGGTCGCGCTCATTCTCGACAGGCTCACGAAGGCGTGGGCGGCGGGATACGAGGGCGGCACGCGGGAGATCCTGCCGGGCATTCTGGGCTATCGCTACGCGGAAAACACGGGCGCGGCCTTTTCCATATTCAGCGGGATCACGTCGATTATCGCGGTTCTGACCGCGTTCTTGATCGTCGGGGTGTCGCTGTATCTGTTTTTGGGGAAAAATATTCCACGCGCCGCGCGCTACGGGCTCTGGTTCGTAGTCGCGGGTGGACTTGGGAACCTCTACGACCGTATTTTCTACGGCTATGTGGTCGACTTCTTCGACTTCCTGTTCGTCGATTTCGCCATCTTCAACGTTGCTGACATCTGCGTGACCTGCGGCGCCGTTCTCGCCATCGCGAGCTTTCTGTGGCAGGACTGGCGCGGAAGAGAAAAGCATGCGGCGCGTTGAGTTTTCCGCGCCCCGCGCGGAACGGCTCGACGTGCTCCTGTCAGAAAAGGCGGAGGTTACGCGTTCGCGGGCTGCTGCGCTCATCCGGGAGGGTCGCGCGACGGTCGCCGGAGTGATCGCGACGAAGAATGGCCACGCGGTGCGCGCGGGAGAGATGATCATCCTCGAGATTCCGGACCCCGCCCCCGCGCGCGCCGAGGCGCAGGACATCGAGATCGATGTTGTTTACCAGGACGCCGACCTTGCGGTGGTGCTGAAACCCTCCGGCATGGTCGCGCACCCCGCGGCGGGGAACCCGGACGGCACGCTCGTGAATGCGCTGCTCGCGAAGCTCGACAGCCTCTCCGGCATCGGCGGGGAGCTTAGGCCCGGGCTCGTCCACCGGATCGACCGGGATACCTCGGGGCTCCTCCTCATCGCCAAGAACGACCGCGCGCACGTCTTCCTGTCGGAGCAGATTTCCGCGCATACCGTCGAGCGCGCCTACTGGGCCATCGTCGAGGGCGGGATGAAAGCCGACGAGGGCTTCGTCGACGGCCCCATCGGGCGGCATCCGGTCGACCGGAAGAGGATGGCCATCGTGCCCGGCGGCCGTCCGGCGCGCACCGACTGGCGCGCCGTCGAGCGCCTGCACGGCGCGACGCTCCTCGAATGCCGGCTCACGACGGGCCGCACGCACCAGATCCGGGTACATATGGCCTCTGTCGGACACCCCGTGCTGGGCGACGTGACCTACGGGCACAGAAACCCTCCCTTTGACGTCAAGGGCGGCCAGCTCCTGCACGCATGGAAGCTCGGCTTTGTTCATCCAGCCACCGGCGAACACATGCTCTTCACGGCTCCGCCCGAGCCGCGCTTCATTGATTGGTATCATAAATTGGGAGGAAATACGGATGCGCCATTCGCTTGACGGACAGTGGCTTCTCAGGTACCACCCGGAAACGGCGGACATGCCGGATCCCGAAACCTGGCCCGTGATCCCCGCGACGGTGCCGGGGAACGTGGAGCTGGATCTGTTCCGCGCGGGCGTGGAGGGCGACCCCTTCTACGCCGAAAACATCTACGACTACAGGAAGTACGAGTTTTACCGCTTCGTCTACGAGCGGACGTTCGAACTTCCGGAGATCGCCGGCGGAAGGCCGGTCCTCGTCTTCGAGGGTCTCAATACATACGCGGACGTTTTCGTGAATGGGCTAAAGGTCGGGCACGCCGACAACATGCTGGTCGCACAGTCCTTCGACGTGTCGGGCGCGGTCAAGGCGGGTGAGAACGCCGTCCGGGTGGTCGTCTTCTCTGCCGTGAATATCGCGCGCGAAATGGACTATCCCGTGAGCGTCTCCGGCGTCGAGGACAGCGACGAGTACGCTCGCCAGCGCAAGCCTCCGCACAGCTTTGGCTGGGACATCATGCCGCGCTTTCCCTCCGCGGGCATGTGGCGGAGCGTATATATGCAGACCGAGAAGCCGACGCGCATCACCCAGACCTACTATGCGACGCTGCGCGCCGACGAAGCGCGCGCGGAGCTTCTCTACAAGTATCGCTTCGCGACCGATGCGGAAGCGCTCGACGGATTTCAGATCCGCGTGACGGTGGGGGATGCGGTCCACTCGAAGACCGCGTTCTTCGTCAGCGGCGAGGGGACGATCGCGATCGAGAATCCCCGGCTCTGGTGGCCGCGCGGCTATGGCGAGCAGGCGCTCTATGCCGTCAAAATGGAGCTTCTGAAGGACGGCGCGGTCGTCGACGAAAGGACCGAGCGCATCGGCCTGCGCGTCATCGATATCGATCATGAAATGCGCCCTGGCGACGCGGGCGAGTTCCTCATCCGGGTGAACGGCTGTCCGATCCTCGCGAAGGGCTCGAACTGGGTGCCGCTTGACGCCATGCACAGCCGTGACGCGGAGCGTTACGACCGCGCGCTGGCGCTCTTCTACGAGGCGGGATGCAATATCGCGCGCTGCTGGGGCGGAAATGTCTACGAGGACCACCGGTTCTACGACCTCTGCGACGAGTACGGCATCCTCGTGTGGCAGGATTTCACGATGGCCTGCGCCATCTATCCGCAGGACAGGGAGTTTCTGGAGATCATGGAGGACGAGGCGACGCGCGTCATCCGCAAACTCCGAAACCACCCCTCGATCCTTCTGTGGGCGGGCGACAACGAGGTGGACGAGGCGTATGTGTGGCACGGCTACAAGCCCGTCTCAAACCGCTACAACGCCGTGACGCGGGAGGCCCTGCCGCGCGCGGTGCGGCTGAACGATCCGTTCCGTCTGTTCCTCCCGTCCTCCCCCTACATCGACGGAGGCGTTCTTCGCTACGATGTGCCCGAGCAGCACAACTGGGGCGCGCGCGCGTACTTTAAGGACGACTTCTATAAGCATTCGAACGCCCACTTCATCAGTGAGTGCGGCTACCACGGCTGTCCCGCGCCGGAGTCGCTCGCGAAGTTCATCCCGGCGGACAAGCTCTGGCCGTATCAGAATTCGGCATGGGACACCCACAACACGGACTTCATGCCCAAGGGTGGGCGCGGCTACAACCGCAACCAGCTCATGGCCGACCAGGTGAACATCCTGTTCGGCTTCGTGCCTGACAATCTCGAGGAGTTCGCGCTTCTCTCGCAGGTGGTGCAGGCGGAGGCAAAGAAGTTCTTCATCGAGCGCACGCGCATCAAAAAGTGGCGGCGCACGGGCATCATCTGGTGGAACATGCTCGACGGCTGGCCGCAGATCTCGGACGCCGTGGTCGATTATTACTTCGTCAAGAAGCGCGCATTCTCGTACATCAGGCGCGTGCAGCAGCCCGTCTGTGTGATGCTCGACGAGCTTGTCGATTGGGGTCACACAGTCGTCCTCGGAAACGACAGCCGCGAGAGCGCGGACGTCACCTATACTCTTACCGACGCAGATACCGGCGAGGTCCTCCTCTCCGGTCGCGCGCATTCCCCAGCAAACGAGAACGTCCGCCTCGGCTCCATCCGGGTCTTCGCGGGAGAGCAGCGGCTCATCCTCATCCGCTGGGAGATAAGCGGCACTCAATATTTCAACCACTACATCACCGGCTACCCGCACTTCGACGCCGCGCGCATGAAGCGCTGGCTGGAGCACATCGACGGGGAGTGACGCCCAGGGCGCCGTCCCCGGCATCCATGCAGAAGGAACTCTGTCGCTTGGAAGCCGGAACTTGAGTCATTGCATATTTGTCCGTCGTCCGTTCAGGGGCTCAAACCCCGGACGGACGAATTTGGTTGGGCGCATGTTCGTCCAAAACCAAACTCGTCGCTCCGGGTTGGCTCCGGAACGACGATGGACAATGAATACACGTTTCACCCGGTATGGGATTTACAAGGGACAATGTCCCTTGAGCGGCGTTGACAGGGTCGCGGCGTCTCCTACTCCATGATCATCTGGATGTCCGCGGTGAGCGCACTTAGAAGCTCCGCGTGCTGCTCCGCGGTGAGCGGATCATAGCCGCTCGCCTGCGATTCAACCGTCGTGAGGTGGACGTCCATGATCTGTCCGTTTTTGACGAAAACCGTCGTGGGGAAGTAGACGCGCTTGATCGTCTCGTCGTTCAGGCCGTTATAGGGTCCAAGCCAGTCGCAAAGCTTCGCGACGAGCTGCCGATAGGCCTCCGTGCCCTCCTGCTCGACCACGATGTTGCCGTTCTCGTCGAGGGAGAGCTTATCGCGATCATTGAGGAAGTTCCCGTAGTAGACGGGACCCTCATAGCCCGCCGCCTCCACCGCCTCGAACAGCACGGGGACGAGCGTGCGGCACCACGGGCACTCCGGAAATCCAAAATACATGACGCCCGTACCTTCCGCGAGAACTTCCTGTATCTCAGCAAGATCCACATATTCCACGCGGTTGTCCGACGGGACATCGATGGCCAAGTAGGTGTGCTCCCCGTCCATCGACGTCTGATCGTTCAGGATTTCGTACTCCTCCTCGAAGACCTGCGGCTCCGATGGCTGCTCGGCCCGGCAGGCCGTCGCGAGTGTGAGGGCCAGAAACACGGCCATTGCGATCTGAAATTTGCGCATGCGTATCCTCCCTTCGCGGTTGCCCGCAATTTGCACAAGTATATACAATTTGGACCCGTCTGTCAATCGCGGCGTAAATCAAAATACCGATATTGCACAGATCGGAGAGAAAAGACCAACCAAAATGATCAAACTTACTGGTATTTTGATCTTTTCATGTTGACAATTGCGAACGATTAAAATATAATTAATGTACTGTGAACGTAGCGTCCGGCCGAATCGGAGTCCGCGCGCGGTGGAATTCTGCCGCGTGCCCGTCGGACGCGCACACGGACGGAGTTTGGGCGAAGAGCCCGAAATCATACAAGGAGGAAGGAATCATGACCAAAAGAGTATCTCTGGTACTCGCCCTGGCGCTCGTCGTTGCCTTGATGATCCCGTCGTTCGCTTCTGCTGAAGAAATGACCGACGTTGGCACGCCCCGCGCCCAGACCCTCATCTGTGAGCCCGATGCCGACGTTTACGCGAGCCCGGGCCAGTTCAACCCTTACATGACCGGCACCCAGGCTTCCTGGGGCATGCATCAGATCATGTGGTCAGACGGTCTGTGGGAGATCAACACCATGGCCGGAACGACCATCCCGACGGTTGCCGCGGACGTCGCGGTGCCGAACGAGGACTTCACCGAGTGGACCATCCCGATCCGCCAGGGCCTGAAGTGGTCTGACGGTGAGACGCTGGACGCCAACGATGTTCTGTTCACCTTCAACATGATCATGAACACCGAGAACCTCGGCGACCACACCTACTACAACAGCCTTTTCACCGGCGCCGAACTGGTCGACGATTACACGATGAAGGTCTTCTGCAAGGCGCCCTTCACCCGTATCATGACCACCCTGGGCGTCAACCTCTGGGGCTGCGGCTTCCGCGTCGTCCCCGAGCACGTCTACAGCCAGGTCGAGGACGTCCTCTCCTTCCCGGACAATCAGCCCCTCGCGGTTGAGCAGTACGTCGTGAAGGACTATGATGACCTGGGCACCTGGATCCTCTACGAGAAGCGCGCCGACTGGGATGCCACCCCCACCGGACAGCTCTTCGGCGAGCCCAAGCCCCAGTACATCCTCTATCGCGTGTTCGGCAACACCGAGTCCCGCGTGATGGCCATGATCAACGGCGAAGTCGACGTCATGAACGAAGTCTCCTATGAGGACCTTCTGACCATGCTCGATTCCTCCGAGACGGTCCGCGGCTGGTACAAGGACTACCCCTACGCCAACACCGATGACGCCTGCTCCAAGGGCGTGAACTTCAACTGCGCCATCGCCCCGTTCGACA
This sequence comes from Bacillota bacterium, assembly GCA_023444095.1. Taxonomy (GTDB): domain Bacteria; phylum Bacillota; class Clostridia; order Christensenellales; family Aristaeellaceae; genus RUG11247. The sequence continues at coordinate 17,566 of JAEZRP010000007.1, read as the reverse complement.
ACGTCAACGTCCGCTGGGCGCTCACGCTGTGCTGCGACTGGGTCGAGGTTTCTGAGAACATCTTCGAGGGCATCGGTCGCATGTCCCCGCTGAACGTGCCCTCCATCACCCCCATGGAAAACCTCTATGTCAAGCCCATGGGCGAGTGGCTCGCTGCCTTCACGATCCCCGGCACCGACATCAAGGTCTATGATCCGGACTTCGCGCTGACCCTTGCCGCGGCCCTCATCGAGGACTATGGTTATGAGCTGGGCGGCTACTCCGAGGACGAGCTCAAGACCATGTTCGGCTCCGGCTACTTCCGCACCGACGTCGAGGCCGCGACCCAGCTTCTGCTTGGCGTCGAGGGCTTTGAGCTCACGGACGGCAAGTGGTACTACAACGGCGAGCCGTGGACCATCGAGGTTCTCGTGCATCCCGAGGATTCCTCCACGCAGGCCGCCCGTTCGGGCAAGGCCATCGCGGATCAGTGGTCCAAATTCGGCATCAACGTCGAAGTGACCACCCTGACCGGCGCGGATATCGGCACCCGCACGAACCTCGGCGACTTCCAGGTCACCGACGGCTGGCCCACCTGCTCCTCCTACCGTCAGGACTTCTACAACAACATCTCCGGCTGGAACTCCGAGACCTTCAACTACGCGCTGGGCGAGACCGCGACTGGCGTCTCCGCCTACCGTATGTACGCCTCTAATCCGGAGCTTTCCGCCCAGATTACCGAGGTCATCAAGGCAGCCGAGAAGGTCGATCCCGACAGCGAGGAAGACTATGAGCTGATGACCCAGTTCCTCAAGCTGGCCTTCGAGATGCACTACAACATCACCGTCCATGCCGGCACCAAGATCGTTCCGGTCAACGAGGCATACTGGACCAACTTCCCGACCGCCGAGAACCCCTACGAAGGTCCGTGGTGGTGGTGGTCCAACTTCAAGTTCACCGTTGCCCAGCTGAAGCCCGTCGAGTAATTCGCTTCTAACAGGTAACCGAAACTGGCGACCGCCCCCCGCAAGGCGGGCGGTCGTATAAGGGGTGCGAATAAATGAAATTTGCAAAGTATCTCGGCGGAAGGGTACTTTCATGGTTTATGGTGATATTCATCGGCGTATCATTCATGTTCTTTATCCCGCGATTCTTCCCGTCCGATCCCGTCGAAAGCTACATTCAGCAGATGCTATCCAAGACGAGCCTTCAGGCGGAGGTCGTGGAATCGCTTCGCGAGCAGCTTCGCGAGCAATACGGTCTGGAAGGCACGCTGTGGGAGCAGTATGCAAACTTCCTGAAAGGTGCCGTCGTATTTGATTTTGGTCCGTCGCTGATGAGCTTCCCGACGAGCGCCTCCTCCATTGTGGCGCGCTATCTGCCGTACACGGTCGGCCTTTCGCTGACGACGACGCTGATCTCGTGGATCATCGGCAATACCATCGGCATTCTCGCGGGATTCAGGAGAAACAAGCTGTCCTCCACGATCCTGGAGTACATCGCGATCTTTCTCTATCCGATCCCGTATTTTATTCTGGCGCTTGTCGTGCAGATCTTCCTTTGCTATATATTGAGACTGTTCCCCATTACGGCAGCCATTCTGACAAGGGGCACATTCGCGCAGTATCTCCAGAGCCTCGTGCGCTCGTCGCTCCTGCCCGCGCTCACGATGGTGCTGGTGGGGTTCGGCTGGTGGGTCATCAGCATGAAGGCCGTTTCTTCCGACACCGCGCAGGAGGAGTTCGTGCGCTACGCGCGCTTCCGCGGAATCCGCGAGGGCCGCATCGCGCGCAAGTACGTGTTCCGAAATTCGATTCTCCCGCAGGTTTCCGGCCTTGCGATCAGCCTGGGCGGCATCTTCGGCGGCGCGCTGATGACCGAGATCATCTTCCAGTATCCCGGCGTCGGCCAGCTCATTCAGAAGGCCATTATGCAGGCGGACTACAATATGATCATGGCCACCGTTTCCATATCGATTGTTGCGATTTCATCGGCGACGCTGATCGCGGACCTTCTCTATCCTTTGATCGATCCGCGCGTCCGCTACTCTTAAAGGGGGCATAAGGACATGAAAAAGATTTGGAGAAATACCTCTGCCCGCTTCAAGATCGGTTTTTTCGTGGTTGCGGTCCTTGTCATCTGCGCGTTCATCGTGACCCTGTTCTATACGGGGCCGAGTATCACGGAGTATAACTCCTACAAGAAAAATTTGCCGATCAGCGCGCAGCACCTTCTGGGCACGACCTCGCTTGGCCAGGATACCTTCTGGATGCTGATCTTCTCCCTTCGCAACTCCATCATCATCGGCGTCATCGTCGGCATCTTCGGGACCGTAGTGGGCGTCCTCTACGGACTCGTCGCAGGCTTCGTGGGCGGCACGGTCGACCGAATCATGATGACAATTTCTGACACCTTCATCGTCATTCCGTCCCTCCCGGTTCTGATCCTCATGACATCGCTCATGAGCGGATCATTGACCGTTCTTCCGATCGCGATCGTGCTCTCGCTCTTCGCGTGGGCGCATCCCTCGCGCCATGTGCGCGCGATGTGCCTCTCCATGAAGGAGCGCGACTTCATCTCCACCGCCCGCTTCTCGGGCGAGGGCATATTGCAGATCGTCGTGACGGAGATTCTGCCCTACCTTCTTACCTGGTCGCTCTCGAACTTCATGAACGCGATCCTCGTGGCCATTGGCCAGGAGTCGAGCCTCGCGGTTCTGGGCCTTTCGTCCTCGACGCTTCCGACGCTCGGCAACATGATCCAGTGGTCGCGCGACCGAAACGCCATCATGGCGAAGAAGTGGCTCTGGATCGGCTCGCCGATCACGACGACGATGATTCTCTTCATCTCGCTGTTCATGCTCATCACTGGCTACAACGAGTACATTTCCAAGAAGAGAGGTAGATTGTAATGCTGAAAATTGACCATCTTACCGCTTCTTACAAGACGCTGGATGGAAATGTGGTCGCCGTAGAAGATTGCAACTTTGATGTGTACGACAACGAGATCTTTGGGATCGCGGGCGAATCCGGCTGCGGAAAGTCCACGATCATGAAGGCCATGTACGACATCATCGAGTTCCCGCTTGAGGTGGACAAGGGACAGGTCGTCATCACCGGCAAAAGGAACGGTCAGACCTTCCAATACAAAACTGGCGAGATCAGAAAGACCTGGTGGAACAACATCTCCTACGTGCCCCAGGCCGCGATGTCGGTTCTCAACCCCATCTCGCGGCTCAAGAACCAGTTTCTCGATTCGATCCCCGAGGTGGACAAGCGGCGCGAGACGCCCCAGCAGACGCTCAAGCGCGTGCAGGATTACCTCGTCGCTCTGAACCTTTCCCCGGACGTGCTGGACGCGTACCCCTTTCAGCTTTCGGGCGGCATGCGCCAAAGGGTCATCATCGCGCTTGCGACGTTCATGAACCCGAGCATCGTGCTCGCGGACGAACCGACGACCGCGCTCGACGTGGTCGTGCAGCGCGGCATTCTGATGCTTCTCATGAAGCTTCAGAAGCAGACGCAGAACACCATGATCTTCGTCAGCCACGATCTGGGCGTCCATTATCAGATTACGGACCGGATCGCGATCATGTACTCGGGCAAGATCATGGAGATCGGCAAGACCACCGAGATGTTCGCCCATCCCATGCATCCGTACACCAGCATGCTCATCAATGCCCTCCCGCGCGTCGGCGATAAGAGTCAGCGCGTGGGCATCAAGGGCGAGCCGCCGTCCCTCCGGAATCCGCCTCCCGGATGCCGGTTCGCGCCGCGCTGCCCGAAGGCGTTCGGACTGTGCACGAAGGTCGTGCCCGAATTCTGCGAGGTCGCGCCCGGCCGCTTCGCCGCGTGCCATCTTCTGAACAAGGAGGGGAACCCGAATGGCTGAGAAGACTGCGGCCAAAAATGGAAAAAACATGCTCGAAGTGCAGCATGTCAGCAAGGTCTTTAAAATCGGCAGCCTGCTCTCCCGAAAGAAGCTGACGGCGGTCGACGACGTGTCCTTCTCCATCTCTTCGGAAAAGCCGGTCATTCTCTCGATCGTCGGCGAGTCCGGGTGCGGAAAGTCGACCCTGTGCAAGATGATCCTCAGGCTTCTCGACATCGACAGGGGCAATATCATGCTCGACGGGCACAACTACGTCGAGAAGGCGAACGCCCCCGAGATCTGGAGAAAGAAGTTCATCACCCATACCCTCGGCCTGATCGCGGTCGTTCTGGGCATCGTCGTCGCGCTCGTCGGCGCGTTCGGCATGTATCACATTTCCGTCATGGGCAACCGCTATGGCCTCGGCTTTGGCGACACGAACGCAATCATCATCCGGTACGATGCGGGCGAATACAAGGGCGAGCCCGCCTACATGGAGATTGTGAAGGCGTCCGAGGCGAACGGGAAGACGAGGGACGCGCGAGCCATCGCGCGGGAGACCGACATCGCGAACCTTACCGCGGAGCTCGACGCGCGCGGTCTTCGGGGTACGGTCGAGGACTACCTGATCAGCGAAAGGATTAGCGCGCTTCAGGACAGCCGCAAGTATGAGGAGGGCATGATCATCGAGGTCTCCTCGTCGAGGGTGAACCTCATTGCCCGGATGCTCCTCATCGGCGCGCGCGTCTCGCTCATCGGCGGCGGCATATTCGCGTTGGGCATCCTCCTCCTTCTGATTGCCGCGATCAAGTCGTATCCGTTCCGCCGATTCCGGCTCGACGTGCAGCCCATCTTCCAGAACCCCTTCGAGGCGTTCTCGAGCCGCAAGTCGGTCGATAAGTACCTCTTTAACACCGCGCGGCGCCTCGACATCGCGAAGAACAAGGCTGAGGCGGTCAAGCGCGTGGACGAGGCGCTGCACTCCGTCGGCCTCTCCCTGGACGTCGTGCGCGGCAAGTATTCGAACCAGTTCTCCGGCGGAGAGCTTCAGCGCGTTTCCATCGCGCGCGCACTCATCACAAAGCCGAAGATCATCATCGCCGACGAGCCCGTCGCCATGATCGACGCGTCCATGAAGATGAACATCGTCAACCTCTTCAAGGAACTGCGCGACCAGTATGGCATCAGCTTCATCTACATCACGCACGACCTCTCCACCGCCTACTACGTATCCGATTATATCGCGACGCTCTACCGCGGCTGCCTGATCGAGTACGGCACGGCGAAGGACATCATGGAGAACCCCGCGCATCCCTACACGAAGCTCCTCATGGACTCCGTGCCGCGCGTGGGCGACAAGTGGAAGCAGGATGTCGCGATGCCGGATATGGAGGACAAGGAGTACTCCGTGACGCACTGCAAGTTCGCGGCGCGCTGCCCCTACGTCACCGACGAGTGCGTCAAGACGCGCCCGTACATGGTCGATCTCGGCGGCGAGCGGCAGGTGCTGTGCTATCACCCGCTGACGAAAAATGCTTCTTAAAAGAGTTGGAATTGCGCTCCTGTTGGCCCTTATGATTCTCCTGCCGACACAGAGCGCGCACGTGGGGGCCTCGGAAGGGGCCTCCACGGATGCGGTCGCGACCCCGGCACCGATGGAGCGGACATACGACGTCGAACTGACGGTGTTTTGCTTCGACCTGTGCGGCGGCTGCGGAGTGGACAGTCCCGGCTGCGGCAACTGCCAGGACATCGTTCGGTATCACGGGATCATCAAGGGACAGCTTGGAAACCGTCTCTACGACGGCACGATGCTCTATCGCATCCTGAACTGCCGCCTGGAGGCCAACGACCGTTCCTATGACGCCTATTACGCCGCCTACGGCATTCCGCAGGAACTCTACGGGTATCTGCCGGTCGTCTTTATTGGTGACGAGGAGCACGGCGTCTACCTCGGCGGCGAGCCGATGCTCGATTATGTGGGCGAGTACCTCGACCGGTACCTCGCGGGCGAAGATCTCGCGGCGCTGCAGGCCGAGATCGACGAGGTGCGCGCCGGGCTGGTGACGGGGGAGGCCAAGGAGTGACTGGGCCTCTGCCGAAGATTGCACGTCTCTTTTTTTCCAAACAGAATGTTTTTAGAATGCTTGCGTCGGTCGTTCGGGGGTCCAAACCCTGGACGGCCGATTTTTCTATGTGGGATCAGGTGAGCGGGCATTCCAGATCCAGGATGGTGCTTTGGAGGATGAGTTGGCTGTCCTCGCACGATTGAATGACCGCGTCGTCGTCCGTCATGACGTAGAGAAGCTCGCTGCCGGGCTTCAGGAGGGATCGAAGCGCGGCGAGCGCGGGGAGCAGGTCTGTCTCGGGGTTCTCAAGGCGGATGTCCTTCACGCCCGAAACCTCCTCGTTGAACTGCCCGGCGCCGACCTCATATCCCCTGCGAACAAGCCGAACTGGATTCTTGTATCCGTCGCCGCCTCTTTCGGCGCGGATGTCCGTCCCGGCGGGAAGCCGCTCTACAGGAAGCGCGAACCGGCACTGGCGACGGCCTGTCTCCCGAAAATTATGCTTTTGGTATAGACTGCGGGCGGGTGTGTTGTCCGCCCGAACCCGAAGCATCATGCGCGGAACGCCCGCTTCAGCCGCGAATGCGCGCGCCGCGTCGAGCAGCCGCCCCGCGATTCCGCGCCGGCGGAAGACGGGCGCGACCTCGATGTGCATGATGTGGAGGTGTTCTGTCCGGACAGCCGCATTCATGAAGCCTACCAGCGCTCCACTTTCCCGAACCGTCCAATACGGCCCCTGCACCCGCTCGTCAAATTGTATTTTTGTGATTGCGCCGTCGCCAAATGATGCAACTTCCATAGGCAGAATTTCGTCGTAAGAAAGGACGCCTTGGTAGGAAATCTCTTCCATTTTTCACACCCCCCTGCATGACATTTTATCAGCCGCGCCTGCCGCCGTCAATGTGCGGGAGGGCGAGCCGGAGGCCGATATGCTGATTTTTCCCTGCGCGATTCTATCGATCGACGATGAATCCGACCGGCGCTTTATGGAAAGGGTTTACCGCGACAATCACAGGCTGATGTACTGGACGGCGCACAAGGTCATGGGCGCGGGCCGGGATCTGGACGACGTCGTCGCGGACGCCTGCGTCTCGCTGATACGTAAAATTCATGTTATCCGCGAGATGGACGGAAACATTCTGCGCGCCTATGTCATTTCTACAGTGAGGAACACGGCGCTCTCGCACCTCCGGGTAGAGGGCAGGCGGCGCGTGCGCGATGCGGATGCGAACATGGAAGACCTGAGCGCGGATGAGCCCGGCCCGTTGGAACGGGTGTGCGCGCTGGACATGGTCGCGCGGCTGATGGAGGCCGTCGGGCACCTGCCCGCGCGCGAACAGGACGTGCTCCGAATGAAGTATCTCTCCGAGATGACAGACGCGGAGATCGCCGAGATTCTGGGCGTTGAGCGCGTGACCGTGCGCGTGGCGCTCTCCAGGGCACGCAAGCGCGCGTATCAGCTGATGATGGAGATGGAAGCAAATGGCGCAATCTGAAACCGTTTCCCGCGAGGCGCGGCTTCTCGCGGACTGCGAGGACGCGCTGTTCAGGCTTGCCGTCGCGCGGGTGGAAGCGCAGCGCGTCGAGATGCTTTCGAGGGAGGCCGACGCGGGAGACGCTGAATTGACCCCGGAGGCGATGGACCGCGCGTTCGAGCACGCCAGACCCCGCATCCTGCGGCGCGCGCGACGGGAGGAACGGCGGATGAATCTTCGGCTGTTTCGCCGCCACGCACTCTCCCGCGTCATATCGGTCGCCGCGGCCCTCCTTGCCGTGGCGCTCATCGGCGGCATTTCGGCGCTGGCGGTCAGTCCGGAGATGCGGGAATCACTCTCCCGCCTGCTCGTGAATCCGCAGGAGAAATTCACGGACTTCCGCATGAAAGATGAGGCGTTTGGGGTCCCGGACGTGCCGGAAGCCTTCCAGGGCGACTTTTATCCGACTTACATCCCCTACGGCTTTTCCTTCGCGGACGCCAACCAGCACCACGCGTACTACCTGGCGGACGGCGATCGGGTTCTCTACTACGACGAACTCGACGAAAATACGGTGCTCGGGCTTGATACCGAGGACGCGGACGTCACCTATACGAAGGTCGGAGGCACCGATGCCATGCTCGTCCAGAAGAATGGTCTTTCGACCGTCGTCTGGTCGTTCGCGAACCGCTTCTTTCTGGTCGGCATCTACGGCGCACCCGAGGAAGCGATGAAGGTGGCGGAATCGCTCGTCGTGATCGATTGAAAATCGAGCACCCTCCCGGCCGATCAATCGGCGGGGAGGGTGTTTTTTCTAATATGCCTTCGCGAAGTAGATGCGCTTTTTCGCGTCCTTGCCGCAGCAGACGCATTTTTTGCCGGTCATGTCGGGCTGCTCGAAGGGCATGTTGCGCGAGGATGCGTTGAACTTTTCCTTGATCGCGTCTTCGCAGCTTTGTTCGCCGCACCAGGCAGCCTTCACAAAGCCGCTCTGCACACCCGCCTCGAGTTCCTCCATGGTCGTAACCTCGGTCGTGTGCGCGGCCATGAACTCCCTCGCCTGCCCGAACATCGAGGTCTGGATTTCATGAAGCAGCGCAGAAACCGCTGTCTCGATGCCGTCCAGGGGGAGCGCCGATTTCTCGAGCGTGTCGCGCCTGACGCATGTGACGACGCCGTTTTCTATATCGCGGGGGCCGATCTCGAGTCGCACGGGCACGCCCTTCATCTCCCACTCGTTGAACTTCCAGCCCGCCGAGTAGGTGTCGCGGTCGTCGAGGTTCACGCGCAGCCCGGCCTTTTCAAGCCCGGCCTTCAATTCGCGCGCCTTGTCAAGCACGCCCTCCTTGTGCTGCGCGATGGGCAGAATGACCACCTGAATGGGCGCGACGTGGGGCGGGAGCTTTAAGCCGCGGTCGTCGCCGTGCGTCATGATGATCGCACCGATGAGGCGCGTGGACACACCCCAGCTCGTTTCGTTCACGTACTCGAGCTTTCCGTCCTTCGAGAGGAACTGGATGCCGAACGCCTCGGCGAAGTTGGTGCCGAAGTTATGCGAAGTACCGGCCTGTAGCGCCTTGCCGTCGTGCATCATGGCCTCGATGGAGTACGTGGCGCGCGCGCCCGCGAACTTCTCCTTCTCGGTCTTCTGGCCGCAGATGACGGGCACGGCGAGAACATCCTCGACGACCTCGCGGTACACCTCAAGCATCGTGAGCGTCTCCTCCTGCGCCTCCTCGGCGGTCTCGTGGATGGTGTGGCCCTCCTGCCAGAGAAACTCAGACGTGCGCAAAAACGGCCGCGTGGTCTTTTCCCAGCGCATCACCGAGCACCACTGATTGTACTTCATGGGCAGGTCGCGCCAGGACTGTACCCATTTGGCGTACATGGCGCAGAAGATGGTCTCGGACGTGGGGCGGATGGCCAGCCGCTCCTCCAGCTTCTCGGTGCCGCCCATCGTGACCCACGCAACCTCCGGCGCGAAGCCCTCCACGTGCTCGGCCTCCTTCAGAAGCAGACTCTCCGGAATCAGCATGGGCATGTAGACGTTCTGATGGCCCGTCTCCTTGAACCGTTTGTCGAACGCCTGCTGGATCAGTTCCCACACGGCGTAGCCGTAGGGCTTCACCACCATGCAGCCGCGCACCGGCGCATAGTCCACCATGTCGGTCCGGAGAATGACATCCGTATACCACTTTGAAAAATCTTCGCTCCGGGGCGTGATCTGCGTGACAAATTCCTGTTTGTCCTTCTTGCCCATCTCGATTTCCCCCTTAAAAAAATACGCCCCGTCCACGCATGGACGAAGCGGCGCTTCGCGGTACCACCAGGCTCGGGCGTTTCCGCCCACTCGCATGCCCTGTATCGGGAGCACCCGCCGGACTTCCGCAGAAAACTGCGTCGTCCTCGCGCTCGGGGAGCCGGAGCTTTCCGCGTTTCGCCCGCGCGCTTTTCAGCTTCCGCACGCTCTCTGGGGGCGGTTCGCAGCGCTTTTCCCTTCATCGCGCCGTTGTATATGCGCCCATTATATGCAAAGGGTGAGCCCTTTGCAAGTTAAGAATTCATTCCCTGCTCAAATATGCCCGCCGGAAGCCGTCCATGTCGTCTGCGCGCGCAACGATGACACCGTACTCGGGCAAAAATACCGTCTTGCCGTCCGATTGCTCGTAGATCGCCGCCTTCGCGATGTCGGAAAGCCCGTCGAGAAACCACACCGCGCGGTAGTCCCAGTCCCTCAAAACCGCGAGCGCGCCGAGGGGACGCGCGAGCGGTCTTTCGGCGGAAAGCCGCCGGAATTCCGCAAAGATCGGCCCCGCCGCCGCAGGGTCGTCGCTGCAGGCGATCGTCTCGCCGATCAGCTGCACCTCAGGCGGATGCTCCCGCACCCTTTTGTAGTATTCGAGCCGGACCTTCATCTGCTCCGCAAAGAGCTTTTCCTCCGCCTCGATGTGTCCGTCCGGCTCCGGCGCGCGCCGCCGATACCGACCCTTCACGTAGCTCCGATCCGTGTACGCACGGAAGATGAGCCACCCGACCGCGAGCGCGAGCAGGCCGAGGACCGCCCCGACGAACGCCACGGCTATGCGGGCGTGCCGAGGAGTCCGATCTCGGCGGCGACTTCGCGCATGCCGTGGATGGTCTCGGTAATCACGTCGTCGAGGGACATGGAGATCATTTCGCAGCCCTTCTCGATGACGGAGCGGTCGACACCCGCCGCGAAGGACTTCGTCTTGTATTTCTTCTTGACCGACGAAAGTTCGAGGTCCATCACGCTCTTCGACGGCCGCATGATCGCCGCCGCGCCGATCAGCCCGGTCAATTCGTCGATGGTGAACAGAACCTTCGCCATGTCGGTCGTCGGCTCGATGTCCGAGCAGATGCCGAATCCGTGGCTCGCGAGCTGGCGCGCAAAGTCGACGTCCACCCCGTGCTTCTCGAAAAGCGCGAGGCACTTGATGCAGTGCGCTTCCGGCCACTTCTCGTAATCGAGGTCGTGCAGGAGCCCCGCCGCGCCCCAGATTTCCGGGTCGCCGCCGAACTTCTGCGCGAAGTGGCGCATCACGCCCTCCACGGTCTTCGCGTGCGTGAGAAGCGCTGGGCTCTCGTTGTACTCCGTCAGAATCTTCCAGGCCTCGTCTCTCGTGGGAATCATCTCAAGCCTCCGTATGCTCGCCCGCCGCATAACCTTGCTTTTTTGATTTGCCGTGCTGACGGTCGAAATTTTCTTTGTTCTTATCCAGGTACCTTCCGAACAGTTCGTCCGCGTCCATGCCCGCGCGCTGCGCCATGCTGATCAGAAAGTGCAGCATGTCTACGATCTCGCCCTTCAGGTATTCCGGGTCCCGGTCTGCGGGATTCTTCCACCACTTGAAGTTCGTCCCGTCCAGCGCTTCCGCCAGTTCCGAGAGCATCGCCAGCGTCAGATGCTGCTGCCAATCGTCCGCCGTCCAGTGTTCCAGGTGCCGAAGCGACGTGATCTCCGCGTTCAGCGAAGCCTGCATCTCAAAGATGCGGTCAAGCTTATCCATCGTACCTCCAAGTCACGGGGGAACGCCGGGGGCGCTGCCCCCGGCCGAAGGGACATTGCCCCTCAGGGATCCCGAACGGATTTTTCGTTCGAAATATTTCTCGTCATCGATCGCTCGGGAACCCAAAACCCGAGCGACCGAGTTTGCCGGAATGGAGCATTTTCCCACCCGGTATGGGATTCCAAAGGGAACATGTCCCTTTGGCGGGGTCCGGAGTCCCGGCGTTTCCTCACGCCTCCTCGTACAGCGGGTACCTCGCACAGAGCGCCAACGCGCGTTCCTTCACCGCAGGTACTGCCTCCGCGCCCTGGAAGATGACGTCGGCGATCATGTCGGCGATCTGTGCCATGTCCGTTTCAACCATGCCGCGCGAGGTGACGGCGGGAGTGCCGATGCGCACGCCGGAGGTGACGGTGGGCTTGCGGGTCTCGTTGGGCACGGTGTTTTTGTTGAGGGTGATATTCGCCTCGCCGAGCAGGGTCTCGAGCTTCTTGCCGGAGATGGGCAGGGCCGAGAGGTCGACGAGCATGAGGTGGTTGTCGGTGCCGCCGGAGACGAGCTTCACGCCCCGCGCTACGAGCCCGGAGGCGAGCGCCTGCGCGTTCAGGATGATCTGGTGCTGGTAGGCCTTGAAGGAATCGGTGAGCGCCTCGCCGAAGCAGACGGCCTTGGCGGCAATGACGTGCATGAGCGGACCACCCTGCGTGCCGGGGAAGATGGCCTTGTCGATGGCCTTGCCGTGTTCGGCGCGGCAGAGGATCATGCCGCCGCGCGGGCCGCGAAGCGTCTTGTGGGTGGTGGTTGTAACGACGTCTGCGTAGGGAACGGGGGATTCGTGCTCGCCCGCGGCCACGAGGCCCGCAATGTGCGCCATGTCGACCATCAGATACGCGCCGACCTCGTCGCAAATTGCGCGGAATTTTTTGAAGTCGAGCTTGCGGGGGTACGCGCTCGCGCCTGCGACGATCATCTTGGGCCTGCATTCGAGGGCAATTTTCCGCACCTCGTCGTAATCGACCTGTTCGGTCTCCTTGCACACGCCGTAGGGAACGAAGTTGAAGTATTTGCCGGACATGTTCGCGGGGCTTCCGTGGGTGAGGTGACCGCCGTGCGAAAGGCTCATGCCCATGACGGTGTCGCCGGGGGTCAGGAGCGCGTAATAGACAGCGGTGTTTGCCTGCGCGCCGGAATGGGGCTGGACGTTGACGTATTCGCAGCCGAAAAGCTCCTTCGCGCGATCGCGGGCGATGTCTTCCACTACGTCGACAAATTCGCAGCCGCCGTAGTAACGGTGCGCCGGATAACCCTCCGCATATTTATTCGTCAGGTGCGAACCCATCGCGGCCATCACCGCCGGGCTGACGAAGTTCTCGGAGGCGATCAGCTCAATGTGCTCGCGCTGCCGCTTCAACTCGTCCGCCATAGCGGAGAAGACCGCCGGGTCCGCCTTCCGTATGATCTCCATATACTCCATATCCGTCGTCCCCCTTCTGGAATGTTTCTTCATTATATGTCAACCGTCGGTGCGCTTCAAGCCCGCCGCACGTACTTCTTTGTTAGCTTTTCGGTAATCGGCCGCTCAAATAAGTAAGTGATGAAGATCGCAAGAAGAATGGACAAAAGAAAGCAAAGGATCGTGTAATGAAGCTGCCAGGGCATCTCGCTCTCCTCACTCGGACTTTGGGAAATATAGTTCGGAATTTTCCACTCTTTCAGCTTCACGGAGAGCACCTGATGCCATATATAGACGTTGTAGGAGAGGAACGACAGGAACCGCGTGACGGGATTTCCGAACAGTTTCCTTATATATAGGAAGGAACGTTCGCAGGAAACGAGCAGGAGCGCGCCCAGGAAAGAGAGTTCAAAACGCCTGCCGAGCTGCCCGAGCTTGCGAACGTCGTAGGGAAACGAATCCAAGGCCTGGCCTTGCGCCACGCGCCACAGTCCGACGAGCGCGAGCGCGGTCAGCGCGGAGAAGAACGCCATGGTGAGCTTCGTATCCTCTCGCTTCTCGAGCTCGGATGTGATGTGCGCGGCAAGCATTCCGTTCGCGTACACGTCCAGCATCGCCGGGAGCTGGTTGATCCAGATGTCGAGGTTCGACTGTTTTTCAATGAACAGCGCCCGGAACAGAACGGAGAAGAGCGCCATGCCCGCGTAGGTCAGAAGCGGCCTTTCCCGGAATGCCCGCGCGACGAGCGGAAAGATCAGATAAAACTGCACCTCGATGGCGAGCGTCCAGAGGACCACGTTCAGCCTCGTCGAGACGTAGGTATCCATGAAGAAGGTATGAGTAAAAGTCAGGTGGGTGAGAAGATCTTTCCACATCGCCGCGCGCGTGGCGTACTCGCCGTTTGGGAGCGCGAAGGCGAACAGCATCACGAACACGCTCAGGTAGTAGCAGGGCACGATCCGGATCAGCCGCCGCACATAGTACTCCTTCGCGCGCAGCTCCTTTCCGCGCGCGAGGGGAAGAAACAGCAAGTACCCGCTCAGCATGAGCATGATGTCCACCCAGATGTAGCCCGTGCGCGCGATCGCGCCAAAATCGGCGGAGACGCCGCCGACGTTCAGAACCGGTGCAAGCCAGCTCTGCTGCCAGATGTGAAACCACATGACCAGCCCGATGGCCAGAACGCGTACCCCGTCCGGCGCGGAAAGCCTGTCCTTCATAGCGAATCATCCCCCGCTCCATTATAGCATTGACGCGCCGCGCTTGACAAATCCGATTTGCTCGGCTATCATCGATTTTATGAAGAAGATATTGATGAAGGCGTGGAAGAGGTTCCCGATTCCCTTCTTCGCGCGCCGCTGGTTTACATATCTCTCAAATCCCCGGCAGCTCGTCGCGGTGGTCGGTGTCATCACGAACGCCGCGGGCGAAGTGCTCTTGTTCAAGCACACCTACCGCCGGGTGCCGTGGGGAATGCCGAGCGGCTGGCTCAAGCGCGAGGATCCCGCCGAGGGACTCATCCGCGAGGCGCGCGAGGAATCCGGGCTTGAGATCGAGGTTGACCAGCTCGCCAACGTCTGGCACGAGAAGAACGTCTACGGCGTTCATTGCGTCGGCATACTGCTCGTGGGTCACGTCGTCGGCGGCGCATTCCGTCCGAGCGCCGAGGTCTCGGACTGTGGCTTTTTCCCGGTCGGCAAGTGGCCGGCGGGCATGCGGAACGACCAGAAGGTGCTGATCGCGCGCGTGCTGGGGGTGAACGAATGATCATCCTCGGCATCGATCCGGGCCTCGCGACAATGGGTTACGGCGTCATCGAGGTAAGCGGCGACAGGAGAAGGGTTCTCCAGTTCGGAACGCTTAACACCAAGGCCAAGTCGCCCACGCCCCAGCGGCTGCGCTCCATCTTCAAGGGCGTGACGGAACTGATCGAGATGTACCGTCCCGAGGACGTCGCCTTTGAGGAGCTGTTCTTTTCGAAGAACGTCACGACCGGAATGTCCGTGAGCGCGGCGCGCGGCGCGGCCATCGTCGCGGCGGCGGAAAAGACCGAAAACCTCTACGAATATACGCCCATGCAGATCAAGCAGGCAGTCACGGGCTATGGCGGCGCGGACAAGCATCAGGTGCAGCAGATGGTGCGGCTCCTTCTCAATATGGAGGAGATCGCCCGCCCGGACGATGCCGCCGACGCGCTCGCCGTGGCGCTCACGCACGCCAACAGCATGAATATGAAGCGGCTTTTCAAGATCAAGTAGCGGGGGAAGCATATGTACGCACACATCGAGGGCATCGTCTCGGAAAAAGCGCGCGACGCGATCGTACTGGACGCGCGCGGCGTCGGTTATCTCCTCATGGTCTCGAACGCCACGCTCGCCATGGCCCCCGCCGTCGGCGAGAAGATGAAGCTTTACACCATTTTGAATGTCCGCGAGGACGCACTCGAGCTCTTCGGCTTCTACAGTCGCGAGGAAAAGGCTATGTACGAGCGGCTGCGCGGTGTGAGCGGCATCGGCCCGCGCACCGCGCTTCAAATTCTGTCCGCGCTCTCGGTGCGCGAAATTTCCATCGCGCTCGTGACCGGCGACGCGAACGCGCTGACCCGCGTGCCGGGCATCGGCAAAAAGACCGCCCAACGGCTCGTCCTGGAGCTCAAGGATAAGGTCGAGGATTCCGAGCTCACCGGGGGGGACGTTTCGCCCGCCGTTGTCCGGAACGGCCCGGAGGCGGAGGCCATCGCCGCGCTCATCTCGCTGGGCTACCAGTCGTCGGAGGCCGCGCGCGCGGTGTCCCGGGTCGCGGGCCAGACGGACAAGGCGGACGAACTCATCTTCCTCGCGCTCAAGGGCATGGGCGGTTAAGCGGACGGACATATCTCATTTGTAAGTGGCGTATATACTCCCGGGTGATTTTCATGCTCGACGACCGGGAATTCATGGCCGCGCTCATGACGCCGCTGAGGCTCCTCGTCGCGTGCGCTCTCGGGGGCCGCATGGACGCGGCGGTCGATTGCGCGCGTCACATCCTTTCGTTGATCGAGTCGCGAAGACAGTGAGCCGAAGGACCATCCCTCGAATCACGATCGTGGGAATGAGGCCTTCGACATCCGAAGCCAGTGACGCCGTCCTCCCCCCCGGCATAGGATGCCGCGTGAAGGGAGTGATGGCCGTGTTGATTGCGGTCATGGGATCGGACCGCCGCTATGCGTTTTTGGCGGAGCTCCTGCGCGCCGAGGGGCACGTGCTCGCCGACGCCGCGGATGCGGATCTGATCGTGACAAGTTCTCCGCCCCCCGAGGGGGCGCCGGCCGGAAAGAGGATGGCGACCTGCGGCCCGCGCTCCGCGCCGGAGGGGCATTTCGACTTATTGAAGGACGAGGAATACCTCGTCGACGTCGCTTACATGACGGCCGAGGGCGCGATTTCCGCAGCGATGGCCGCATCCGAGGCCATGATCTGCGGTTCGACCGCGCTCATCGTCGGTTGGGGCCGGATCGGAAAGGCGCTGACGGAGCTTCTGCTCTCGTTGGGCGCGCACGTCACGGTTCTGACCCGCCGCCTCTCCGCGTGGGGAGAGATCGAGGTGATCGGCGCGCACGCCGTTTCCACGGACGACGCGGCTGAGGCGATCAAAGGAAAGAGGCTCGTGTTCTCAACGCCGCCCGCGATGGTTCTGGACGCGGATGTGCTCGGATGCGCCGCCCAAAACGCGCTCATCATCGACCTTGCGAGCCCTCCCTACGGCGTGGATCTCGACGCCGCGCGCGCGCTGGGCCTCAAGGCGTGGCGCGAGCCGGGTCTCCCGGGTCGGTACTGCCCCGAAAACGCCGCGCGTGCGATCTTCTCCGCGCTCCGGCGAGGGGGTGTGTTCGATGGCTGATTTGTTGAAAGGCGCGCGCATCGGCTGCGCAATGACGGGCTCGTTCTGCATGTTCTCGGAAACGTTCAATGCGTTTCGCGCACTGCGCGATGCGGGCGCGGAGCTTTTCCCCATCATGTCCGAGAATGCCTACAGCCTCGATACCCGGTTTTTCGAAGCGAAGGAGGCGCGGCGGATCTTCGCGGAGCTGTGCGGGAGGGAGATCATGCACACGATCCCAGACGTGGAGCCCATCGGTCCCAAGCATCTGTTCGACCTTTTGATCGTCGCGCCGGCGACCGGCAACACGCTCGCCAAGCTCGCGAACGGCATCGCGGATACATCGGTTACGCTCGCGGTCAAGAGCCACCTCAGAAACGGAAATCCCGCGCTCCTCGCCGTTTCCACCAACGACGGGCTCGCGCGCAACGCGAAGAACATCGGCGCGATCATGTCCATGCGCCACTTTTACTTCGTACCCTATTCGCAGGACGCGCCGGACGGAAAGCCCACCTCAGTCGTCGCGCACATGCCGCTCATCCCCGAAGCTGCGGAGAAAGCGCTCGCGCGCGCGCAGCTCCAGCCGCTGATCCGGGAATCGCATTAATAGGAAGGTTTTCCCCACGCCATGCGCGCGGGGATTTAAATTGTGACTCAATTATGAAACCACATATTATTTGATTTTTGGGGTTGACACGGGCGGAACCGCGTGATATACTAACACCTGTCGCCGCGAGAGAGCGGGGCGCGATCCTTGAAAACGATACAGAGAAAAAGGAAACAGAAAGAACAGTCAGATTTCTGAGAGAGTAAACGCCTCGACGAAGCGGAACT
>JAEZRP010000036.1 GCA_023444095.1 Bacillota bacterium | reverse complement strand
GGGTTCACGGGGCGGCCATAGCGCGGCTGGCCCTGCATGCCCGGCTGTGCGGGTGCGGGCGGCGCGGGCCTTCTCTGCGGTCCCTGCGCGGCGGGCCTCTGCGCTTCCGCGCGCGGAGGTTCGCTCTTCGCCTCCGGCTCGACAGGAGCCGGTTCCGCCTTCGCGGCGGGCGCGGGGGCGGGTTCGGGCGTCTTCGCCGCTTCGGGCACGGGGGCCTTTTCCGCGGGAGCGACGACCGGCGCCTCGGCCGCAGGGGGCGTCGCCTCGGAAGGTTCGCTCGAATACGCCGACATGAACTGGGCGGCGGCCTCATACTGCTTGCGCAGCTCTTCCTTCACCGCCTGATCGTGGCGTTCGCGCTCCTCGCGGACGAATCCGTCCTGTACCTTGCGCAGCGAACCAAGCACTTCCTGCGATTGCTTGCGCATGCGGGAGACCGACTCCATGAGCTTTGCCGCGTTCGTGCTGAGTTCCTTGGTTGCGTCCTGCACCCTGACTTTTGCCATTAAGTGAATACACCCCCGAAAGTAGTCTGTATCTTTAATATGCTCTTCGCGAACGATTCGTCCGCGATCGCGGCGGCCATCCGGCCGGGCTTTCCGATTGCGCGCCCCAATTCTCCTTCGGGAAGGGCGATAAGCGGCACATCATATGTGCGCGCGGCGTTCCCGATCGCCTTTTTGGCGTTTTTCGACGCGCCCTCGTCGATGAATGCGAGCTTGCACGTCCCCGAGCGGATCAGCCTTTCAGCCGCGCCCTCGCCGGACGCGAGCCGCCCGGCCCGGGCGCACAGCCCGAGCATGCCGTAGAGCCCGTTCATTCCGGCAGTACCTCCGGAATCTGTTTTTCGAGCGCGTCGAACACCTCGTCCGGAATCTTGCACTCGAGCGCGCGCTCCAGACCCTTTGTCTTGCGCGCCTTCTTGAAGCACTCGAGCTTCGCGCACACGTACGCGCCCCGGCCGGGGTTTTTCCCCGTGAGGTCCATGTGCGCTTCGCCCTCCTGGGGCTTCACCACGCGGACGAGCTCGCGCTTGGGCTTCATCTCGCGGCAGCCCACGCACATGCGCATGGGCACCTTGCGCGTCTTTGGCATCAGTTTTCGATGTCCTCCCCGTCGAAGGGTAGCGACTCCTCGTCGTAGGGTTCCGCCCCCTCGTCGAAGGGCTGGCCCGCGTCGAAGGCGGCCTGCGCCTCGGCGATGGTCCTCTCGACCTCCGACTGGGACTTGATGTCGATCTTCCAGCCCGTGAGCTTCGCCGCGAGCCGGGCGTTCTGCCCCTCCTTGCCGATGGCGAGGGAGAGCTGGTTATCCGGCACCACGACCTTTGCGGCCTTCTCGGTGTCCGAAACGTAGACCGAGATGACGCGCGCGGGATTGAGCGCGTTCGCGATGTACTCGGCGGGGTTCGAGGACCACTTGACGATGTCGATCTTCTCGGTCTTGAGTTCGTCCACCACGTTCTCCACGCGCATGCCGCGCGGGCCCACGCAGGAGCCGACCGCGTCGATCATGGGATCGGTCGAGAAAACCGCCATCTTGGTGCGGAAGCCCGCCTCACGGGCGATGGACTTGATCTGAACGACGCCCGTCACGATCTCGGGAACCTCGAGCTCGAAAAGCCTTTTCACAAGCCCCGGATTCGTGCGCGAGACGAAGACCTGCGGCCCGCGTCCGAGGCGCGAGACCTCGAGAACGTAAACCTTGATGCGGTCGTTTAATTTCAGCTCCTCGCCGGGCATCTGCTCCTTGGGCTCGATGACGCCCTCGGTGCGGCCCAGTTCCACGTAGACGTTCTTGTTCTCCACGCGCTGGACGATGGCCGTGAGGATCTCGTTCTCCTTCTGGGAGTACTCGTCGTAGATGACGCCGCGCTCGGCCTCGCGGATGTGCTGCACGACCACCTGCTTGGCGGTCTGCGCGGCGATGCGGCCGAAGTTGCGGGGCGTGACGGGCACCTCCACGAGGTCGCCCAGCTCGTACTTGTCGTTGATCTTGCGGGCCTCCTCGAGCGTCAGCTCGCAGAGCGGATCCGCGATCTCCTCGACGACGGTCTTTCTCGAGAGCACCTCGACCTGCCCGTTCACGCGGTCGATGGACGCGCGCACGTTCGCGGTCTTGCCGTAGTTCTTTTTATATGCGGATATGAGCGCCGCCTCGATGGCCGAGAACAGCACTTCCTTATTGATCCGGCGTTCCTTCGCGAGCGCGTCGAGCGCGCTGATGAATTCGCCGGAATCGATCGTCTGGTTGGCCATGTTCCTCTCCTCCTGTCATTCGGCTTCGGGGGCGTCGTCCGTCAGGTCGTCCTCGTCGAACTCGACGAGAAGGCGCACGATCGCGACCTCTTTGCGGGGAAAGGAGAGCTCCTCGCCGCCAGAGACAATCGCTATCGCATCGCCCACGATGCCCTTCAGTTCGCCCTTGAACGCCTTCGAGCCGTTCACCGGGCGGTAGGTGCGAAGCTCGACCGGCATGCCTTGTGCGCGCGCAAAATCGCGCTCGGTCGTAAGCTTTCGGTCCGCGCCGGGCGACGATACTTCCATGTAGTCGAAATCCACCCCGTCGACCAGGGGCTGGATCCTCTTGTGAAAGACCTCAAGCTCATCCAGGGAAACCCCTTCGCCCTTCTCCACGTAGAAGCGGAGGAAGCGCCCCGCCGGCTCCTTGACCAGCTCGACGTCGACCAGTTCGTATCCCATCTCGTCCGCGAGCTTCTGCGCGACCTTTTGCGCTTCGGAAACCGACATAGACTGCTTAGGCAAAGGCAACCCTCCATTTCCGGCGGCCCCTGCCGCCCCTGCAAAAACACACCGCCGATCTTGTCTCGGCGGGTGATACGCCTATCCGCGTGAATACATAAGTAATTATACCACGAACCGCGGCCCATTACAACCGGGTTTGGCTGAATTTTACGCCCATCGGGCATGGACATGGGCCGAATTATGCCATTCTTAACGTTCGAGCGGCTAAAACACCGTCACGCGGCGGCCGCATGGGGTCTGGTTGTCGTTGACGATCTCTTCCGAACAGAGCTCTGCGAGCATCTTGTAGGTCTCGGCGTTTTCGTGACCGGCCTCCCGAAGGAGCCGCGCGATCACCATCGGCCAGACCGTCTCCACGCCGTCCGCGAGCTTGAGCGCGAAACCGAGCCGTTTGTCCTTGAGCGCGAAGCCGTACACCGCGTTCGCGCCGCCCTTGGCGACGATCTGCGGATCCTCGTTGAAGCGCGAGCAGAGCATCCCGGTCCCGCGCATCATGACCGGATAGCGGTGGATGCGCGGCACGAACCGCTTCGCGGCGGCGGCGAGCGCGGGCTCCCCGATCCGGTCCGGGCAGGCGATGTTTTTAAAGGCGATGGCGATGTTTTTCATGCCGACGGCGAAAACCGGCACGCCGCAGCCGTCGATTCCGTCGATCACCTTCTCGAGCGGGAACTCCGAGAGAAGCGCGACGGTCCTTCGGATCTCGTTCTGCGCGGGGCTATCCGGCTTCCAATAGTCGCACACGTCGCCGCCCAGCTCCCTTTGAAGGAGCATCGCGCCGGTATGCTTTCCGGAGCAGTTGTGGTAGAGCTTGCGGGGCGCGGTGTCCGGCTCGTGCTTCGCCTGGGGAACAGTCGGCTTCATGACGAGGCAGCTCTCCTCGAGGCCCGCCTTCCGGTGGATGGACTCGAGAATTTCGACGTGGCGCTTTTCCGCCATGTGGGAGCCCGCGAAGATGACCGATTCCTCGTCCGTGAGGTCATACTTCCCGTCGAGATCGCGCGCGATCACCGGAAGCGCCTGAATGGGCTTGGACGCCGAGCGGTAGAAGACCATCTCGTCCGGATCGCCGACCGAAAAAACGACGTTCGAGTTTTCATCGACGATCACGGCGTACCCGTTGTGGGTAAGGTCGATGAGCTCTCCCCTGTATTCCACGACAAGCGGCCGATACGATGCCATTTGCCCGCCCCCTTTTGAATTCCCGATTATTGTACCACAATTCGGGGCCAGCGGCGCGCGTTTTTGGAAATTAACCCGGCGAAAATTGACATTATATGCGCTTTGGGATAGAATTTACGGAGGAAAATCATCGAAAGGAATGACCCGATATGTCTATTTTGAAAGGCGCCGCGGTCATCGGCCAGTCCGGCGGCCCGTCCTCTGTCATCAACGCATCCGCGTACGGCGCGATCAAGGCCGCGCTCGACTCCGACGTCATTACGAACGTCTACGGCATGTCAAACGGCATCCTCGGCATCCTGAACGACGACCTCATGGACATGTCCAAGGAGGACCCGGAGGAGCTCAAGTACATGAAGTACACGCCCTCCTCCGCGCTCGGCTCCTGCCGCTACAAGCTGAAGGACCCCGATCAGGACGATACGGACTACAAGAAGATCCTCGAAATCTTCAAGAAGTACGACATCCGCTATTTCTTCTATAACGGCGGAAACGACTCCATGGACACCTGCAACAAAATCTCGAAGTTCATGCTGAAAAACGGCTACGAGTGCCGCTGCATGGGCATTCCCAAGACCATCGACAACGACCTCGCGGGCACCGACCATTGCCCGGGCTTCTCCTCCGCCGCGAAGTACATCGCGACTTCCGTCATGGAGGTCTACCGCGATTCGACCGTCTACGACACCGGCATGGTCACGATCGTCGAGTGCATGGGCCGCCACGCGGGCTGGCTCACCGCGGCGGCCGCGCTCGCGCCCCAGGGCGAAGGCGCCGACCTCATCTACCTCCCCGAGGTCGCCTTCGATCTCGACAAGTTCACCGCGCGGGTGAAGGAAATCTACGCCGCGAAGAAGAAGTGCCTCGTCGTCGTCTCCGAGGGCATCCACGACGCGGAGGGCACCTTCATCGCCGAGTACGCCAACAAGAACATGGTCAAGGACAGCTTCGGCCACGCGCAGCTGGGCGGACTCGCGGCGTTCCTTGCCAATCACGTCAAAACTGCCACCGGCGCGAAGGTGCGCGGCATCGAGCTTTCCCTTCTCCAGCGCTGCGCCGCGCACTGCGCGTCCCAGACGGACATCGACGAGTCCTTCTCCGCCGGACAGGCCGCCGTTGAAAACGCGGTCGCGGGCATCACCGACAAGATGGTCGGCTTCGAGCGCGCCTATGAGGACGGCAAGTACGTCTGCAAGATCAAGCTCTTCGACCTGACCATCGTCGCCAACACCGAAAAGAAGGTGCCCCTCGAGTGGATCACCGAAACGGGCGATGGCATCAAGCAGAAATTCGTCGATTACTGCCTGCCGCTCATCCAGGGCGAAACCCAGCTCGAAAAGATCAACGGCCTGCCGAGGTTTGTGCGTCTGAAGAAGGTAAAGGCGTAGGGGAACGCTGGAGGGCCTTGCCCTCCCAGACCTCCCACCGAAGGGCTGACGCCCTTTGGAATACCTTGCTGGGGATGTGTTGTCTGTCGGATCGTCCGGGGGTGGCCTCGGACGATCCGCGTTTGCTTTTATGCCGTTCGGTTCGCCGCGCTCACCTTGGAGCCGGGAGTTTCACCGCCTCAAAGATGCGGAATCCGCCGCCGCCGCTCTGCCACGATTCCACCGCCCGGTCTCGATACTCGCCGACGACCGCATAACCGCACGCCGCGAACGCTTCGAGCCAAGCTTCACGCGCATAATTCTGCAGGTAAAACGCATGATCAAAGCTGTTCACATTGCCGCTCTCGTCCTCGGCGTAGAAGGTTTGCGCGATGTAAAAACGGCCGGTTTCGGCATCGGTGCGGTATTTACCGGTTTTCCATACCTTGATTCCCGGATAGACCTGCTTCATCGGATAGATGGCATCCGCCTCGCTAGAACCTGATTTTGCGTCCGGGAGCCGCAATTCCGTTTCAATGACCAGACATCCTCCGTCGCGAAGGTGGGCATGGATGCACGCGAGCGCTCTTTTCACGTCATCGATTGTCAGGATATGTCCGAAGTCCATGCTGAAGCAAAAGTCGGCGGGAACCATGTCAAAGCGGAAATCCCTCACGTCTCCCTCGCGCAATCGCAGCCCCGGCACATTGCCGAAGCGCCTCTTCCCTTCGGCAATCATCTCCGGCGTGATGTCAAACGCGGTGACGCTGAAGCCGCGTTCGGCCATGTACGCGCCTGTCTCGCCCCACGCGCACATGGGGATCAGCACGTTCTTGCCGTACTTCGTGGCATATTCCAGCCAATACTCGTGTTCCGCCGTGCGGTCATTTCCACCCCAGTCCCAATACCGGGCATGTTTTGCGTAATTGCCAATATCGCTCGTCATTCTAAGTTCCTCCATCTTTTTTCCATTGTCGGGGATGATGCCGTGGTCAGGCGGCGCATATAAAAAAACCTCCGGGCCGCGTTGCCGGGAGGTGCATCAAGGCACAACAACATGCGGCAATCCGCACATTGCTGACAGGCACACTGATGACAGCCCTTTGACAACGCAACCAAGCCTCACGGAAATGTGAGACAGAAAGCGGCTCGTCAAAAGGTTACAGAATCATCGGAGTGCCCCTTTCATTATAGAATTAACAGGAGTGTAGCACAGTCGGCAATTTCTGTCAACCCGTTTCGCCGGAACCAATGGAGCGAGGTGACAATCTTGCTTTTCGCGCCCGGATCGTGATATAATCGAATGGGTGATGCGAGTGAACGACGAAAAAAGATCGCTCGAGATTGCGCGCGCGGTGGAGAAAGCCGGCGGGCGCGCTTATTTTGTGGGCGGATACGTGCGCGACAGGCTGACGGGGGCTGCCGGAAAGGACATCGATATCGAGGTCTTCGGCGTGACGCCCGACCGGCTGCGCGCGCTTCTTTCGGAGATCGGCGAGCCCTATGAAAAGGGCGCGTCGTTCGGCGTAATCGGGATGCGCCACACGGACATCGACGTGGCGATGCCGCGCAGGGAATCCCGCGCGGGGGTCAGGCACACGGACTTCGACGTGCGGGTCGATCCGTTCATGACGCCGAGGGAGGCGAGCGCGCGGCGGGATTTCACGGTGAACGCCATGATGCTCGACCCGCTGACGGAGGAGATACTGGACTTCTGGGGCGGGAAGGCCGACCTCGAAAGGAGGATCATCCGGCACGTGTCCGACGCGACGTTCGCGGACGACGCGCTTCGGGTGTTCCGCGCGGCGCAGTTCGCGGCGCGGCTCGGCGCGACGGTAGCAGAAGAGACGGTTTCCCTGTGCCGGGGGATCGACGTCACGCACCTCTCGCGCGAGCGGATCTACGAGGAATTATTGAAGGCGCTTCTGAAGGCGGACAAGCCGAGCGTCTTTTTCCGGGTGCTTCGCGAGATGGACAGGCTGAACGCGTTTTTTCCGGAGATCGCGGGGCTGATCGGGGTCGAGCAGAATCCGAAATTCCACCCGGAGGGCGACGTCTTCGAACACACCATGCTCACCCTCGACGCGGCTGCGGCGCTGCGTCCGATGGCGAAGGAGCCCGCGAACTTCATGCTCGCGGCGCTGATGCACGATCTGGGCAAGCAGAACGCGAGCGAGGTGACGCAGGGGCGGATCACATCCTACCGCCACCCGGAGACGGGGGTCCTGCTCGCGGAAAGTCAGCTTCAAAGGCTTACGACAAACGCCCGGACCATCGCGTACGTCAAGAACATGACGCTTCTTCACATGCGGCCGAACATGATGGCGCAGGCGCGCTCGAAAAGGCTCAAGACGCGGCGGATGTTCGACGAGAGCGTGTGCCCGGAGGACCTCATCCTCCTGTCGCGCGCGGACGCGAGCGGAAAGCTGGACGGGCCGTACCGGATGGAGCACTGGAATTTTCTGCGGGAACGGCTGGCCGATTATGAGAACTGCGTCGCAAGGCCCATGGTCACGGGCGCGGATCTCGTGGCCGCGGGGTACAAGCCCGGAAAGCGCATGGGCGAGATGCTGAAGCGCGCGCGGGACCTGCACTTCTCGGGGCATGAAAAAGCGCGCGCGCTGCGCGCGGTCACGAAGGAATACCCGCCGGAGGAATGAAATGGCGCATACGAGGGACATGACCAGGGGCAGCCCGTCGGGACACATCGTGTTCTTCGCGCTGCCCCTGATGCTGGGAAACGTGTTCCAGCAGCTCTATACCGCGACCGACGCGGCGATCGTGGGCCAGTTCGCGGGCGTCACCTCGCTGGGCGCGGTGGGCTCGGCGGACTGGCCGCTGTGGCTCTGGTTCTCAATGATCGTCGGATTCATGCAGGGGTTCTCGATCCTCATCGCGCAGCGCTTCGGCGCGGGGAACGCGGCGGGGCTTCGCCGCGCGACGGCGATGACGATCCTGCTGGGCGCCGGGATCGCACTCTTTTTTTCGGTTGCGGGCATCGCCGCGGTCAGGCCGCTCCTCAGGCTCCTTCACACGGACCAGCTGGTGTTCGAGATGGCCGCCGATTACCTCTTCATCCTCTTCGGCGGGATCGGCGTGACGGCGCTTTTCAACCTCCTGACCGCGCTCCTGCGCGCCGTGGGGAACAGCCGCGCGCCGCTTTTCGCCATGGTCGCGGCGGCCCTCATCAACATCGGGCTCGACCTTCTGTTCGTCGTATGCTTTCGCTGGGGCGTGAAGGGCGCGGCGGGCGCGACCGTCATCGCGCAGGGCGCGGCTTCCATCTTCTGCCTTTTTTCTGTGCGGAAACTCGAGGCGCTCCGCCCCGCGCGCGCGGACTTTCGCATTCATTGGGGGGACGTGGGGATGCTGTTTCACCTCGCCCTCCCCATGGCGTTTCAGAACGGACTCATTGCGCTGGGCGGCATGGCGGTGCAGCGCGTCGTCAACCAGCTGGGCTTTCACTATGTGGCGGGATTCACCGCCACCAACAAGCTCTACGGCGCGTTCGAGATGGCGGCGGTGTCCTACGGCTACGCGGTCACGACCTACGCGGGGCAGAACCTGGGCGCGCGGAATTACGCGCGCATCCGGCGCGGCGTGAACCGTGCACTCGCCATCGCGACCGTCACCTCCGTCGCAATGTCGGGCGCCATGTACCTGTTCGGGGAAAGCATCCTCTCGCTGTTCATCGAGCAATCCGCCGATCCCAAGATCATGGAGATCGCGACAAGATACCTGTTCACGATGGCTGCGACGCTCTCCATCCTCTATTATCTGCACGTCTACCGCTCCGCGCTCCAGGGCATGGGCGACACGGTGATGCCCATGGTTTCCGGGTTCGCCGAATGCGCGATGCGCGTGGGCGCTGCGTGGATCCTCACGCGCAGCGTCGGCGCGCGGGGCATCTTCTACGCGGAGCCCATGGCCTGGGCGGGAGCGACGGTGATACTGGTGATCGCGTACTATTTGCGGCAGTCGCGGCTCCCCGGCGCGCGCTCATAGAGCGCGCGGAAGGGGCCGTTTCTTTGCATCAGGGAATCGAAACTGCCGCGCTCGGCGATTTTTCCCTCCCGCATGACGGCGATCTCGTCAAAATCCTTCACGGAATCCAGCCGGTGCGCCACGGCGACGACCGTGCGGCCAGAAAGAGCGGCCATGGTCTGTCTCATGACGGCCTCTTCCGTCAGGTTGTCGATGGCCGAGGTCGCCTCGTCGAACAGCACGAGCTGCGCGCGCGAGAAGGCGAGCCGCGCGAGGGCGAGCTGCTGGCGTTCGCCGCCCGAGAGGATCACGCCGCGCTCGCCGAGGGGCGTGTCGAGGCCCTGCGGAAGCTTTTCGTAGAGGGGCATGAGGCCCGCGCGCTCGAGCGCAGAGAGAAGCGCGGCGTCTGAAATCGTCTCGTCGAAGGCGAGATTCTCGCGCAGGGTTCCGTCAAACACCGACGACTCCTGCGGGAGGTAGGCGATCTGGCCGTACCAGGCATTCAGATTGACTTCGTCGAGGCTTTGCCCGCCAATCTCCACCGCGCCGGACGCGGGATGGACGAGCCCCGCGAGGAGCTTTACGATCGTGGACTTTCCGGAGCCGCTTTCCCCGACCAGCGCGAGGGAGCGGCCCCTTTGGATCTCGAGGGAGAAGCCCTCGAGGATCGTCCGGTTCTCATAGGAGAAGGAGACGTCCCGCAGCGCGATCCCGCCCGCAAGCTCCCCGAGCGCGCGGCCCGTCAGAAGGTGCGCGTCCTCCGGGGCGTCGAGAAACGCCGCGTATCGCCGGAAGGCGACGCGGTCGAGCTTGTAGTCGATGTAGAGGACGTTAAAGATGGCGACCGGCGTATAGGCGTTGTCGAGGAGCGCGATGAGCGCGACGATCTCGCCGACGGTGAGCGCGCCCGCGCGCCAGCCGTAGAAAATGATGCCGATCTTGAAAAGGCCGACGAGCACCGCGAAGATGGTGAAAAACGCCTCGTGGATCATCTTCATCTTCGCCTTTCCAAAGGCGATCTCCCCCGCCGCGCGCTCGGCCTTCTCGATCTCGGCCCGAAAGCGGCGGTTCACGCGGAACACCACCATCTCCATGAACCCGCGCACGAGGGTGTGGTTGAACGCCTCCTCGCCCACGAGGATTTTCTCCTTGATCCGGTAAAGCGCCCGGAGAAGAAGGTTCGTCACGAGGAACACCAGGACATAGCCCGCGCCGATCGCGGCCATGATCGTCCGGTTGATCGAATAGATGAAGAGGATGGAGAAGAGCATCGAGGGGACGAGCTCGCTCGCGAGCCGGAGCCAGAAGCCGAAGAGCATGTTCGCGCCCGCCGCCGCGCCGTTCTCGATGCGCTGGATGAGGGTGCCCGTGCCGAGCTTCACGTAGGCGAGGTAGTCGATGACCGACACCTTTTTGAGCGCATCCGTCTTGAGCGCCAGCGCGATGCCGTGCTCGAGCCTGCGGGTCGGGTATTCGTCGAGGTAGCTGACGAGGTAGAGAAGGATCAGCGCCGTCCCGTAGACGGCGATGGACGAAAGGGTGAGCGTGCCGCCCGCGAAACGGTCGACGACCGCCTGAAAGGCGCGCGCGGAAAACGACGAGAGAAAGGCGCCCGAAACGCCCAAAAGGAAATAAACCGCGATGAGGGTCCTGTACCGGATCGCGATCTTCTTCAAATGCTTCATGACCGTACTCCTTTTTTATTGGAATCTCAAAAGTACGGTCGGGTCCTCGCTTCGTGACGCGTGACTCAGCATGGCTTGCGAAGGCCCGGCCATACTGAGAAATTAGGTCGCCTGTTCCGCATCGCGTTCTCCCCTTCGGTCGAAAAAGATTATACCGGCTTCATGCACTCCATGTACGCGGGCCGAAAGATTCCCGTTTCAAGGTATTCGAGCAGCGATTCCCGGATCGCCGCGGGGACGAAGGGAATCGACCCGAGATCCGACAGGGGAATCCATGCCGGCCGCGACGCCACGGACGGATCGTTGAAGGCGTGGTCAGTATGAAAGGGCGAGGCGAGTTGCGCGCCATCCTTCAATCCGCACCGGAAAAACACTTGCACGCGATGTCCGCCGCCTTCGTAATGACCGCAGCGGTTCGCCTCGTATTCAAACGTACAGACATACTCCCCCACCTCGACGGAATAGCCCGTCTCCTCGCGCACCTCGCGCGCGACGGCCTCGGGCGCGGTCTCGTCTTCCTCGATCCGTCCGCCGGGGAAATCGTAATAGACGCCGTCGCCATACTTGTTCAGAAGGATTTTTGAGTCGTGGATGATGATGCCCCTTGCGCTCAGCCTGATCGCCATTTCATTCCTCCCGTACGAAGTGTCCGATGAACGTCCGCCTGTGCTCCGGGCAGGGACCGTATTCCTTGAGCGCGGCGATATGCTCCGCCGTGCCGTAGCCCTTGTTGCGCGCGAAGCCGTACTGGGGGTAGATTTCGTCGAGCTCCATCATGTGCCGGTCGCGCGCGACCTTCGCGATCACGGACGCCGCGCCGATCATGTAGCTTTCGGCGTCGCCGTGGACGATGGCGCGGCCCTCGCACGGGAGGAGAAGACCCTCGAGCGCGTCGATCAGGATGATACCGTTTTCTTCGCGAAACCCCGCGGCGCACGCCTCCATGGCGCGGCGCGTGGCGTTCAGGATATTGATTTCGTCGATGATCTCGCGTGGGATGTATGTAATCTCGCAGTAGTCCGCGGCGGCGATCAGGAGATCGTAGAGCGACTCGCGCTTTTTTTCGGAGAGCTTTTTGGAATCATCCACGCCGGGAACGAGCCTGCCCTCCGGGATCGACACGCACGCGGTCACGACGGGACCCGCGAGCGGGCCCCGCCCGACCTCGTCCATCCCGGCGACCGCGCGGCCCTGTGCCCATAGTTCCTTCTCGATCCTGGTGAGCCGTTCGAGCTTCTGGAATGGGGTCTCGCGCATCTTACGCCTCCGGGAGTTCGAGGGTGATCTTCCCCACCTTGCCCGCGCGGAACTCGTCGAGAACCAGCGCTGCGGCGCGGTCGGTGTCGATCCGCCCGCCCGAAAGGAGCCAGCCCCGGCCCCGGCACGCGGCCTCGAGGAGCGCGTCGGCGGTTTCGTATTCCCCGTCCGCGATCCGGAACCGCGCCTTCGTCTCCGCGGGCGAAATGCCCATGAGGTGAAAAAGAAGGTCGGCGGCGAGCTGCTCGGTGTCGAGAATCTGGTCGCGCACGGAACCCAGAAACGCGAGGAGCTTCGCGCGCGCCTGATCGTCGAGCTTGGGGGGCAGCATGCCGGGGGTATCGAGAAGCTCCAGATAGGGCGTGATTTTGATCCACTGGTTCGCGCGCGTGACGCCCGGACGGTCGGCGGTCTTGGCCACGGGCGAACCGTTGATGCGGTTGATGAATGTGGACTTTCCCACGTTCGGGATGCCGATCACCATGATGCGGGCCGTCTTTTTGATGCCGCGCTTCGCGGCGCGCTCCACGGCGGGGCGCGTCAGCTCGTCAAGGCGCGAGAGGATCTGGTTCGCGCGCGCGCCGTTGGCGTTGAACCGCGCAGTCTCCAGCTCCCGCGCGCGGAAGTGCGCGAGCCACTTCGACGTGGCCGCGTCGTCCGCGAGGTCCGCCTTGTTGAGGACCAGAAGCCGCGCCTTGCCGCGCGTGAGCCGCTCGAGGTCGGGATTGCGCGTGGCGAGCGGCGCGCGGGCGTCCGCCAGCTCGATCACGGCGTCCACCGCGCGGAGCTGGTCTGAAAGGAGCCTGCGCGAGCGCGCCATGTGGCCCGGGTACCAGTTGATGTCCGGCATGATTCCTCCAATAAAAAGAAAAGGCGAAGGACGCATCCTCCGCCGAATGGATCAGGTCTTGTCCTTGACCTTCGCGGCCTTGCCGCTGAGGTTTCTGAGGTAGTAAAGCTTCGCGCGGCGAACCTTGCCCCGACGAACCACTTCGATGTGGTCCAGGCGCGGGGAATGCAGCGGGAACGTGCGCTCGACGCCGACGCCATAGGACGTGCGGCGGACGGTGAACGTCTCGCGAACGGAGCCGTTGCGGCGGGCCATGACGACGCCTTCGAACGCCTGCAGACGTTCGCGGGTGCCTTCCACGACCTTCACGAAAACGCGGACGGTGTCGCCGACGTGAAACGCGGGAATGTCCGAGCGGAGCTGGGCGCTCTCGATGGAACGGATGATCTCATTCATGATATGGGCCTCCTTCCTCTCAAGGACGTTCATGCGCATGTCGCCAGAGGACCGTCCGATGTCACGCCGAACAGTATACCATATTTCAGGTATGCAATCAACCGTCCGGGAATGATTTAACAAAATTCCGGTGATCCTTCCGGAGCCGGTAACCGATGGCCTGATAAAACGCGTGCGCGCCCGTGCGGTCCATGCCGGAATCGAGCCGGACGCCCGCGATGTCGCGCGATTTCGCCCAGCCTTCCGCCGCGTCCATGAGCGCGCGGCCCGCGCCCCGCCCCTGCGCCTCCGGGAGCACCGCCAGCGCGAGGATGTTCGCGAGCGCGTCCGCGTAGGTGCAGTCGTAGGCCTCGACGTGTACGTAGCCGATCGCGGGATCTCCGAAGACGAAGATCGCGTGATCGGGCTTTCCGAGCGCGATCTCCAGCCGCGCGCGGGTCCTGTCCTCCGGATAATCGTATCCCAGCGAACGGCAGTTGATCTCCCAGATCGCCCGGGCATCCGAAAGGGAGGCCCGGCGAACGTCAGACATGTTCGACCGCGTCGGCGAGCTTCTCGAGCCAGTCGCCCTCGAAGAGCTCGATGGTGCCCTTGTCGGAGGCTGCGGCGAGCTTCGGATGGATGGGCAGGGACGCGGTCACGGGGATGTTGAATTCCTTCGCGATCTCCTCGACATGGCTCTCGCCGAAGATTTTGTGGCGGCCACCGCAGTCGGGGCATTCGTAGTAGGCCATGTTCTCGACGATGCCGAGAACCGGAATGTCCATCATCCCGGCCATCTTGACGGCCTTCGAGACGATCATGCCCACAAGCTCCTGCGGGGAGGTCACGATGATGATGCCGTCCACCGGAAGCGACTGGAACACCGTCAGCGGCACGTCGCCCGTTCCCGGAGGCATGTCGACGAACATGAAGTCCACGTCGCCCCACATGACGTCCGTCCAGAACTGCTTGACGGTGCCCGCGATGATGGGTCCGCGCCAGACCACGGGGTCGGTGTCGTTTTCGAGAAGCAGGTTGATCGAGACTACCTTCACGCCGCTCTTGGTCTCGGCGGGATATATGCCTTCCTCGCTTCCGAGGAGCGTGCCCTTGAGGCCGAAGGCCTTGGGGATCGAGGGGCCGGTCACGTCCGCGTCGAGGATGGCGGTATCATGGAGGCGGCGGCGCATGGTCACGGCCATGAGGGAGGTTACGAGGGACTTGCCCACGCCGCCCTTGCCGCTCACGATGCCGATCACCTTTTTCACGTTGCTGTTCGGATTCGCCTCCGCGAGAAGGCTTTCCTGGCGGCTCTCGCAATCGACGCCGCAGGTTTCACAGTTGTGGGTGCATTCGTTCTCTGCCATTTTCCAATCTCTCCCATCCGGTTTGGTATCTCCAGCCATCTTATACCCCTGCGGGGATATGGTCAAGCGCCGAAAGGTTAACCCGCGCCCGCCCGGGCAAGGCCGACTTGCACCGGGCGATCCGGCGGGCAAAGATCTATTTCACCTCAGCATGGGATTCTCAAGGGCCAATGGCCCATGAGCGGGGTCCGGGGCGGCGCGCGGCGTTCCCCCCGTTCTACCCCACGATGATCTCCTCGAGCGTGCGCTTCGGCACGTAGTGTCTCCCCGCCTCGTCGCGGTAATACTTGACGGAATCGCCCGCGTCGACGATCTCGATGTCCTCCTCGCCCTTGCCGAGCGCGACGACGAGCGCGATTTCGAGGGTTTCAGGCAGGAGCAGCGCGTCCCTGAGGCCGGGCTTGAACGAGCCGATCATGCAGCCGGAGAGGCCCATCTCGGCAGCGCCCAGAAGCATGGTCTGCGCCGCGATGCCCACGTCCTTCTCGGCGTGGCGCGGGTCGGGGGTGATCGTTTTGTCGACCAGGATCACGATGAAGGCAGTGGGGCGGTGGCCCTCGGGCGGGAGCTTCAGCTGCGGGAGCGAGCCGCCCCAGCCGGTCATGGGCTGGATGATCGCGTTGGTGTTTTCGTCCGCGGAGAGGAAGTACTTGAGCGGCTGACGGTTGGCGGCGGAGGGCGAGATCCGGGCGAGGGAGACGAGGGAAACGAGCTCCTCGCGCGCGATCTTGCGGCTCTCGTCGAAGGTCCTCTGGCTGCGGTTTTGGGAAACGAGATCCTTGAAGTTCATAGGGCACCTCCCGTAAGCGTTTTGAATGTGTTCGTCGCGACGCCGAGCTCCTCGTCCGCGGGGATCACGTGCGCCGAGACGCGCGAATCGTCGGTCGTGATGGTGAATTCGTCGCGTGCGTTCTTCGCGTCGTCGAGCGCGAGGCCGAAATGGGCGATCTGCCGGACGACCTCCGCGCGCAGCCGGGAATCGTGCTCGCCCACGCCGCCCGTGAACGCCACGGCGTCGAGCCCGCCAAGCTCGGCATAGTACGCGCCGATGTAGCGGACAATCCCGTTGATGTAAACCTCGATCGCAAGCTTCGCGCGCGCGTTCCCGCCGTCTGCCGCCTCCCGCAGGTGGCGCATGTCGCCGGAAACGCCCGAGATGCCCAGAAGTCCGCCCTTTTTCTCGAGCGCCGCGATCACGTCCCCGAGACGCATCCCCTCGGAGACGAGGAAGGGGATGATGTACGGGTCGATGTCGCCCGCGCGGTTGGCGTTCAGGATGCCCGCCTGCAGGGACAGCCCGAAGCTGTTGTCGACGGATTTCCCGTCGAGGATCGCGCAGATGGAGCCGCTGCCGCCCAGATGGCAGGAGATCACGCGCTTTTTGTCCGGAAGGCGCGAGGCCACGTAGGCGTGCGACGCGCCGTGATAGCCCATCTTGTAGATGCCGTATTTCTCGGTAAGCTCGTAGGGAATGCCGTACACGCGGCGCTCCGCCGGGATGGTCCGATGAAACGCCGTCTCGAACGAGCCCACGAGCGGGGTTTCGGGCATCAGGGTTCGAAACACGGAGATGGCGTCGAGATAGGCGCGGTTGTGCGCGGGCGCGACGGACAGGTATTCCTCCATGCCCTTCAAGACCGCGTCGCTCAGTATGTGAACGCCGGGAAATCCCTTCGCGAGCACCGTCTTGAAGCCCACGGCGTCGATTTTGACTGCGCCGAGGTCATAGAGGAACCGCTTCACGCCCGCCATATAGTCGGGCACGGACTGGCCGGTCGAGGCGATCTCCCGATCGCCCGCTTGAAACGCGTAGATGGCGTCCGTTTGGGAGCCGACGCGCTCGACCTTGCCGGTGGCCAGCGCGCGCCTTTCGGGGAACTCATAGAGCTTGAATTTTAAGGAAGTGCTTCCTGCGTTGCAGACGAGAATCTTCATGGACATCCCTCCCCCGTAATTATAGCAAACGTCCGGCCGGGTGTCCATAAATACATTGCAAAATGGCCGCGTACCAATTATAATGGCAAAAAAGGAGATGTCCGCATGAACGAAAAAAGGCTTGCGCGCGTGATTGAAAACATGGAGAGGGCGGGGCTTTCCTGCATCCTCGTGTCCGCGCCGCATTCGGTTTCCTATCTCACCGGGCTTTTCGTCCACCCCGGCGAGCGCATGCTCGCGCTCATGGTGAAGGCGGACGGAACGGCACGGCTGTTTGCGAACCGGCTGTTCGCGCTCTGCGCGCAGCCGAATCTGCCCCTCACCGAATTTGACGACACGGAGGATTCCGTGGGCGTGCTCGCCTCCTTCCTGCCCGCCGGGAAGGTCGGCGTCGACAAGCTGTGGCCCAGCGAGTTCACCATCCGGCTCATGCAGGCGCGGGGCGATATCGTCCCTGTGCTGGGCTCCGCCCCGGTGGACGACGCGCGGATGATCAAGGACGCGGACGAAATCGCGTGCATGCGCGAGAGCTCGCACAGAAACGACGAGGCTGTGCGGCGGCTCATTCCTACGATCCGGGCGGGCGAGACGGAAATCGAGGTGTGCGAACGGTACGCGAAGTTCGCCAAGGAGGCGGGCGGCGAGGGCATGAGCTTTTCCCCGCTCGTGTGCTTCGGGAAAAACTGCGCCGAGCCGCACCACGCGTCCGACGAGACGCGGCTCGAGTCCGGCCAGACGGCGATCCTCGACGTCGGGCTGTTCTACAGGCGCATGGCGAGCGACATGACGCGGACGGTGGTCCTCGGGCGGGCCACGGACGAGATGAAGCGCGTGTATGATCTCGTCCTGCGCGCCAACGAGGCGGGGCGGCGCGCCGCGCGCCCGGGCGTTCCGATGCGCGAAATCGACTTTGCCGCGCGCAAGGTCATCGAGGACGCGGGCTACGGCAAGTACTTCATCCACCGCCTCGGGCACGGCATCGGGCTCGAGGTGCATGAACCCATGGACGCGAGCGCGGTCAACGCGCGGCCGGCCCAGCCGGGCATGACGTTCTCCGTGGAGCCGGGCATCTACCTGCCCGGGAAATTCGGCGTTCGGATCGAGGACCTCGTGTGCGTGACCGAAGACGGCTGCGAGACACTGAACGAGCTCGAGCGGGCGCTCGTCGAGCTGTGAACAAATCGCGCGTCGGGGCCGCGGGCGAGGCGGCGGCGCGGGACTACCTCGTCGGGATCGGCGCGTGGATCGTGGCTTCGAACGTCAGGATCGCGAACGCAGAGATCGACATCGTGGCGCGCCTGGGCGACCTCACCGCCTTTGTCGAGGTCAAGGCGCGCAGAAACGCGCGCTTCGGGCGGCCCGCGGAGGCCGTGACCTCCGCAAAGCGCCGGAGGATCGTGCGCGCGGCGCGCGCGTACGCGGCGCAGAACGGACTTTCCGATTCCCCCATGCGCTTTGACGTGATCGAAATTCTGCCGGGCGAGATCAACCACATCCCCGGCGCGTTCGACGCGAACGAATGATTGTTTTCCGTTCTGAACCAATCGGGCCTCCCCTTCGTCACAGAACGCGAAGGAATTCATCCGCCTGATATGGAAATGATATCTTTGGCAATCCAACGAGGAGATAACGATATGCGAAGGTCAATGGCCGCGCTGTGCGCCGCTCTCATTTTTCTGCTCATCCCTCTTTCCGCGTCCGCGCAGGCGGAGAACCTCGTCCGGAACCCGGGCTTCGACGAGATCGGCTCGTCAAACCTTCCGGAGAACTGGTATCCGGACATGTGGTACACAGAGGACGGGGTCTCCCGGCTGACGACCGGTCAGGACGGCTACGAGGGCGCATGCGCACAGGTGCGCAACATGACCGAGAACGACGCGCGCTTCGCGCAGGACGTCGCGGTCGAGCCGGACAGCCTCTACGAGATCACCGCCATGGTGCGGGCGGAAGGCGTGGCCGGGGAGGCCGACGGGAAGATCGGCGCGAACATCTCCGTCCGGGACACGTTCTCGTACTCCGATTCCGTCTATGACACGAACGGCGAATGGGTGAAGCTTACCCTCTACGGCAAAACGGGCGCGGATCAGACGGAGCTGACGCTCCTCGCGCGCGTGGGCGGCTACAGCTCCCTGAACACCGGCACGGCGTGGTTCGATTCGTTCACCATGACGAAGATCGACGCGGTTCCGGCGGGCGTCGCGACGAAGGATTTCGCGGCCATCTCCGCCTCCCCCAAAGCCGACGAGGACGACGGCGCGCCTTCGCGCAACACCGAGGCGTGGCTCCTGGCGGCGTTCGGCATCGCGCTCGTGGCGGTCGCGCTGATGCGAAAGTCCGGGCGCGCGCCGCTTCAGAACGCGAAGCGCTACGAGCTCTGGTTCGCGCTCATTCTCCTCGCTTCGGTCGCCGCGCGGCTGTATATCGGCGCGCGCGTCTACGGCTACCACACGGACATCAACTGCTTCACGGCGTGGTCGGAGCGCATCTATTCGGTCGGCTACACAAACTTCTATCGGGCGGATTACTTCTGCGATTATCCCCCGCTCTACATGGCGATGCTCTGGTTCGTCGCCGGGGTGCGCAACCTCCTGGGCATCGCGTACGGCTCGGACGCGCACGTGCTTCTCATCAAGCTGATCCCCGTGTTCGCGGACGCGGTGATGGCGTATCTCGTCTACTTCTTCGCGAAAAAGCGCGTGAACCCGCGCGCGGCGATGCTCCTGGGCGCGGTGTGCGCGCTCAACCCCGCCGCGATCGTCGATTCCGCCGCCTGGGGCCAGATCGACTCGGTGTTCACCATCTTCCTGGCGCTGTGCGCGGCGCTGCTGTGCGAGGGCGCCTACGGATGGGCGCTACCCATGTTCACGTTCTCGATGCTCTTGAAGCCGCAGGCGCTGCTCTTCGCGCCGCTCGGACTGGTCGCGGTCGTCGTGAGCCTCGCGCGCAAGCCCGAGAAAAAGAAGATTCTCGGCGCGGCATACGGGCTGGCGGCGTCGCTCGTGCTTCTCCTCCTCGCGGGGTTCATCTTCCACGAGGACGGGGTCGGGCCGGTCAAGTGGCTTTTTACCCTCTACGGCGGCACGATGGGCAGCTACGAATACTTCACCATCAACGCGCTCAACCTCTACGAACTCCTCGGCCTCAACTGGGTGGCGCTCTCGGACAATCTGGCGCTCGCGGTGTTCGCGTACGTGCTGTTCGGGCTTTCGTACCTCTACGCTTTCGCGCTCTACATCCGCGCGAACAAGCGTTCCGCCATCTTCATGGCGGGCGCGGTTCTCATCATGCTGATCTGCGCGTTCGGGCCGATGATCCATGAGCGCTACGCCTATCCTGCGCTGGTGCTTCTCGTCCTCGCCTATGCGGTGGAGCGGGACAGGCGCATCCTCTATTCCCTCGCGGCGCTCACGATCACGCTGTTTTTGAATCAGATACTGGTGCTGCAGGGCGGGATGACGGAGGCGAACTTCGGGCATCTGCAGTCCTCCGAGGACTGGCTCAACGCGCCCCTCTCCCTTTTGGCGGTGGGGAACGCAGCCTATGCGGCATACGTCGCGTTTTCGATGTACTTCATGGAAAAGCGCGTGGAGCTCGACCAGAGGCCGCTTGACGGACCCTCGCCCGCATGGGAGGGCCTGTTCGGAAGGCGCGATTACCGGCTCAACCTCAAAAGGTGGGACTATCTCGTCCTGGCGGGTGTGACCGTCGCCTACTCGGTCATGACATTTGTGAACCTCGGGGCGACGAGCGCGCCCGAGTCGAGCTGGATCTCCTCGCAGGACGGCGAACAGATCGTCTTCGACCTCGGCGCGCCGGAAACCTTCCGGATGGAATACTACGGCGGCATCTGCAACACCAACTTCACCGTCGAGCTTTCAAACGACGGCGCCGCGTGGACGGAGCCCCAGTTCGCCGCGTACAATCAGGGGCAGATCTTCCGCTGGCTCTTCTATTCTCCCGTGAACGACGACGCGAAGCAGACCACCCTCTACGGCGAGACCGTTCCGACGACGGACGGGAGCGCGTACACGGTGTTCGCGACTGCATCCGACAAGTATCCCTACCAGACGGCGCGCTACGTGCGCGTCACCGCCCGGTACGAGGGGCTGATCCTCTCCGAAATCGGCTTCCTGAACGCGGACGGGAAGACGCTCCCCGCCACGGTCGCCTCGGGCGACGGCGCGGCGCTCCTCGACGAGCGAAAAACCGTGCCTGCGCATCCGAGCTATTACAACTCCACCTACTTCGACGAAATCTACCACGCGCGCACGGCCTACGAACACCTCCACGGGCTGCACACCTACGAATGGACGCACCCGCCGCTTGGGAAAGTGCTCATGATGGTGGGCGTCGATCTCTTCGGCATGACGCCGTTCGGCTGGCGGTTCATGGGCGCGCTGATGGGCGTTCTGATGCTGCCCGTCCTCTACCTCATGGTCAAGCAGCTCGGCGGCTCGCGCAAGATCGCGGCGCTCGCGATGCTCCTCTTCGCGCTCGATTCCATGCACTTTACGCAGACGCGGATCGCGACCATCGACTCCTACGCGGTCTTCTTCATCATGCTCATGTACCTTTTCATGTTCCGGTACGTCAGGATGAGCTTTCACCGCCAGCCGCTCTGGAAGACGCTGATTCCGCTCATGCTGTGCGGGGTGACGATGGGCGTCGCGTGGGCGACCAAGTGGATCGGCATCTACGCCTCCGCGGGGCTCGCGATCCTGTTCTTCTGGTCGCTCCTCTCCCGGTATCGGGAGCACCTGGAGGCCGTGAAGCGCGAGGACGACCAGTTTGAATCGGACGACGAGCGGCGCGCGGCCCTCGAGGCGCGCGACCACTTCTTCCGAAACGCGGCCATCACGCTTCTCGTCTGCTGCGCGTTCTTCCTCGCGATCCCGGCCCTCATCTACTATCTCTCCTACTACTGGCAGTTAACGCCGGACGGCGATTTCACCGTCAAGCGCGTGATCGAGCTCCAGAAGCAGATGTACAACTACCACAAGGGACTCAAAAACGACGATCACTACTTCCGCTCGCCCTGGTATCAATGGCCCGTGATCGCGTGGCCGATGTGGTTCTACGACGGAAAGAGCTACCTCCCGAGCGGGATGATCTCCTCCATCTCCTGCATGGGCAACCCCGCCGTGTGGTGGACGGGCTTCGTGGCCATGGTGTGGACGATCGTCGAGACGGCGTGGAAGAGGCGCGCGTCCGTCGTGGGCGTCATTCTCACGATCGGCTTCCTCTCGCAGTACCTGCCGTGGACGCTCGTGCCGCGC
This sequence comes from Bacillota bacterium, assembly GCA_023444095.1. Lineage (GTDB taxonomy): Bacteria > Bacillota > Clostridia > Christensenellales > Aristaeellaceae > RUG11247. The sequence continues at coordinate 321,271 of JAEZRP010000036.1, read as the reverse complement.
TCCATGTTCATCTATCACTACTTCGCGAGCGTGCCGTTCATCATCATCGCGACGGCGTTCCTGCTCGGCAGGCTCGAGGAGAAGCGGCCAAAGGCGTTCCTCTGGTCGGCGCTTCTTCTGGTCGCGGCGGCGGCGGCCCTGTTTATCCTGTTCTACCCGCTCGAGAGCGGGATGCCGGTCGCGATCTCCTACGCAAAGCATCTCAGGTGGTTTGACTGGTACAATTACTAAAGATATATGGGTGGTGCGCGCATTGCTCTCGAAGGTTCTGAGCTACGGCCTCGTCGGAATCCGGGGATTTCAGGTCACGGTCGAGGTGAACCTCGCCTTCGGCCTGCCCTCCTTCGACATCGTGGGCCTTCCGGACGCCGCGGTCAAGGAATCGCGGGAGCGCGTGCGCGCGGCGCTCAAGAACGGGGGCATGGGATTCCCCGACCGGAAGATCACCGTGAACCTCGCCCCCGCCGATCAGAAGAAGGAAGGCCCGGCGTTCGATTTGCCGGTCGCCCTCGGCGTGCTCGCGTGCATGGATGCGCTGCCCCCCGACGCGCTCGCGGGAATCGCCGTGATGGGCGAACTGTCTCTCGACGGGAACGTGCGCGCGGTGCGCGGCGCGCTCCCGATGGTGATCTCCGCGCTCGAGGACGGCGTGAAGACGGTCCTTCTCCCGCGCGAGAACCTGAACGAGGTGCGCTGCGTGGACGGGCTCACGATCCTGCCCGTCTCGTCGCTCGCGGAGGCCATCGCCTACTTCAAAGGAGAAGTCCCCATCGAACCTTTCGCGCCCCTGCGCTACGAGGACGTTCTGACCGAGCGGGCGAGCGCGTTTGACTTCAAATATGTCCGGGGCCAGAAGGGCGCGAAGCGCGCGCTCGAGATCGCGGCCGCGGGCGGGCACAACATTCTCATGATCGGGCCTCCGGGCTCGGGTAAGACGCTCATGGCGAAGTGCGTCCCCTCGATCCTCCCGGACATGACGTTTCAGGAGGCGCTCGAGGTCACGCGCATTCATTCGGTCGCGGGGCTGTTGACCGAGTCGGGACTATTGGCCGAGCGGCCGTTCCGCTCGCCCCACCACACCGCCTCGCATGCGGCGCTGGTTGGCGGCGGCCAGAACGCCATGCCCGGCGAGGTCTCGAAGGCGCACAACGGTGTGCTGTTTTTGGACGAACTGCCCGAGTACGGGCGGGACGTTTTGGAGGCGCTGCGCCAGCCGCTCGAGGACGGCGTGGTGACCGTGACGCGCGTGAGCGCGCAGACCACCTACCCCGCGCGGTTCATGCTGGTCTGTTCCATGAACCCCTGCCCCTGCGGCTACTACGGCAGCCGCCAGCGCGACTGCCGGTGCACGGCCTCCGACATCAGAAGGTACACGAACAAGATCTCGGGTCCCCTCATCGACCGGATCGACATGCACGTGGAGGTCGAGTCGATCCCGCCGGGCGAGCTGAGCGGCGGCGCGGAAGAGGAGCGCTCGTCGGACATCCGCGCGCGGGTGCAGGCGGCGCGGGACGTTCAAAGGGAACGATACGAAAGCTTCGGCGGGCGCGTGGGCTGCAACGCGCAGCTCGACGCCGGGACGCTTTTAAAGGCGTGCCCCATGGAGAAGGCGGCGAAGGAGCTTCTGGCGCTTTCGAGCGAGCGGCTCGAGCTTTCAAACCGCGCGTACACGCGCATCATGAAGGTCGCGCGCACCATCGCCGATCTCGCGGGGAACGAGGTCATCGGAGCGGAGCACGTCGCGGAGGCGGTTCAGTACAGGGCCGCGAACCGGAAATACTGGAGGTAACGATGGGATACATCACCGAGATTCGCAGGCTCGTCGGGCACGCGCCCGTGATGCTGTGCGGGGGAAGCGTCATCGTCGAGGACGAAAAGGGCCGAATCCTGCTCCAGAAGCGAAGCGACAACGGCTGCTGGGGCTATGCGGGCGGCGCGGTCGAGATGGGCGAAAGGGTCGAGGACGCGGCCAGGCGCGAGCTCTTGGAGGAGACGGGGCTGATCGCGGACGAGCTTACGCTGATCGACGCATTTTCGGGACCGGAGACGCGCTTTACTTACCCGAACGGAGACGAAGTCTTCTTTGTCGACGTTGTCTTTTTATGCAAAAAGTATCACGGCACGCCGAAGGTCCAGCCGGAGGAAGTGGACGCGGTGGCGTTTTTCCCCATCGACCAGCTGCCCGAGAACCTGTCCCCGCCGATCGAAAAGCCGCTCATGCGCTACGTGGCGCGCCGCCGCGAGGGATAAATCACATGGAATACGGCGTCATGGAGCAATACTGGATCTGGCTCTCGTCGGTGGACGGCATCGGGCCCCGGCGCTTCTATCAGCTTCTGTCGCTGTTCGGCGATGCGCGCGACGTTTGGGAGAACATGGGAGATTCCCGCATGCGGTTTCTGCCGCAGAACGTGCAGGCCGCGCTCCGGGCCGCGCGGAGCGAAAAATACTTCTACGAGCTGTTCGCAAAGCTTGAATCAAAGGGAATCCGCGCGCGCACGCGGCTCTCGGACGATTATCCGAACAGGCTCCTCGAGACCGTCGATCCGCCGCCGACCCTGTACGTGCGCGGGGACGCGGACCTTTCCGCCGAGAGGATGTTCGCCGTGGTCGGCTCGCGCAGGTGCAGCCGGGACGGCGCGCGCGCGGCGCGGGAGTTTTCGGAGAAGCTCGCGCGCGAGGGCGTGACGGTCGTGAGCGGCCTCGCCTTCGGGATCGACGCCGCGGCGCACGAGGGCGCGGTCCGGGCGGACGGCGTCACCATCGCCGTGCTCGGCTCGGGCGCGGACGTCATCTACCCAATGGAGAACGAGCGGCTCGCCGGGGAGATTCTCGAAAAGGGCGGCGCGATCGTCTCGGAGTATCCGCCGGGCATGCCGCCGCTTGCGACCAACTTCCCGGCCCGAAACCGCATCATCAGCGGGATGAGCGCGGGCGTACTGCTCGTCGAGGGCGCGAAGAAGTCCGGCGCGATGATCACGGTGGACTTTGCGCTCGAGCAGGGGCGGGACGTCTTCGCGGTGCCGGGCTCGATCTACTCCCCCCTCTGCGCGGCGCCGAACCGGATCATCGTCGAGGGCGGGCTGGCCGCCGCGTCGCCCTGGGACATCCTCTGCTACTACCGGTGGGCGGAACCGCCCGCACAGGCGGCGGAGAGGCCCGTCCCGGCGCTCGACGGGGAAGAGAAAACCGTCTACGAGCCCCTCGCGCGCGAAAAAATGACGCTCACGGAGCTTTCCGAAACCACAGGTTTTACTTCTGCAAAATTACTTTCACTCTTGACAACTTTGGAGCTTCGAGGAATAATAAGTAAGCAACCCGGCGGAGAATACCGGGCATGCAAGTAGGATACTTCCGGAGGAATCGAATGCAGCAGACCAAGCTCGTCATCGTCGAATCGCCCGCCAAGGCCAAGACGATTGGAAAATTCCTGGGCCGAAACTATAAGGTCGAAGCCTCCCAGGGCCACGTCCGCGACCTGCCCAAGTCGCAGATCGGCGTGGACGTCGACCATGGATTCGAGCCGAAATATATCACCATCCGCGGGCGCGGCGACATCCTGACGCGCATCCGCAAGGAGGCCAAGAACGCCTCGAAGATCTACCTCGCGACTGACCCGGACCGCGAGGGCGAGGCCATCTCCTGGCACCTGGCGAACGTGCTGGGCGTCGATGTCGAGAGCGCCTGCCGCATCGAATTCAACGAGGTGACGGCCAAGGCGGTCAAGAACGCCGTCAAGAACCCACGCGCCATCGACATGAGCCTCGTCAACGCGCAGCAGGCGCGCCGGGTGCTCGACCGGCTCGTGGGCTACAAGATCAGCCCGCTTTTGTGGGCGAAGGTGAAAAAGGGCCTCTCCGCCGGGCGCGTGCAGTCGGTGGCGACGAAAATGATCTGCGACCGGGAGAACGAGATCGAAATCTTCGTTCCCGAGGAGTATTGGACGCTCACCGCGCAGTTCACGGTCAACGGCGCGAAGATCAACACCCGCTATCAGGGCGGCGAAGAAAACGCGAAGCTGCGCTCCAAGGACGAGTGCGACAGGATCATCGGCGAATGCCGCGCGGCAGCGTTTCAGGTCGGGGACATCAAAAAGTCCGAACGCAGGAAGATGCCCGCCGCGCCGTTTACCACTTCGAACCTCCAGCAGGAGGCCTCGCGGAAGCTCAGCTTCACGACCCAGAAGACCATGCAGATCGCCCAGCAGCTCTACGAGGGCGTGGACATCGCGGGCGAGGGCTCGCAGGGCCTCGTGACCTACATCCGCACCGATTCCACCCGCATCTCGGACGAGGCGGTAGAGGGCGTTCGGAACATGATCCTCGAAAGCTACGGCGCGGAGTACCTACCCGAGACGCCGAACGTCTACAAGAGCCGCAAGACCGCGCAGGACGCGCACGAGGCGATCCGCCCGACGTCGATCTCGCGCAGGCCCGACGACATCAAATCGTCGCTCACCCGCGATCAGTATAAGCTCTACAAGCTCATCTACAACCGCTTCGTCTCGAGCCAGATGACGCCCGCCGTGTACGACACCATCTCGGTGGACATCGCGTCCGGGCAGCATAAATTCCGCTTCAGCGGCCAGAAGCTCAAATTCCCGGGCTTCACGGCGGTCTATGAGGAGGGCATCGACGATCAGGAGGCCGAGGCGAGCCTCAACAAGCTCCCCGATTTCCAGACCGGGGACCAGGCGGCGCTTCAGGACATCTCGGGAGATCAGCACTTCACCCAGCCGCCGCCCAGATACACCGAGGCGTCGCTCGTGCGCGCGCTCGAGGAAAAGGGGATCGGTCGTCCCTCGACCTACGCCCCGACGATCTCCACCATCATCAACCGCGGCTACGTGGCGCGCGAGCAGAAGCGGCTCATCCCCACCGAGCTTGGCAAGATCGTCAACGACATGATGTGCAAGAACTTCCCGAACATCGTGGACATCGCCTTCACCGCCGGGATGGAGGAGCAGCTCGACAGCGTGGAGGACGGATCGACCGAGTGGCACGAAGTCATCTCGGAGTTCTACGGCCCGTTCGCCAAGACGCTTGAGAAGGCCGAGGCGAGCATCGAGAAGATCGCCATCGAGGATCAGGTCTCGGACGTCGTGTGCGACAAGTGCGGGGCCCTCATGGTCTATAAAATGAGCCGATTCGGCAAATTCCTCGCCTGCCCCAACTTCCCCGCCTGCCGGAACACCATGGCTCTCCCAAACAACATCGGCGTCCCCTGCCCCAAGTGCGGCGCGGAGCTTCTCGAGCGGGTGAGCAAGAAGGGGCGCAAGTTCTACGGCTGCGCGCGCTATCCGGAGTGCGACTTCGTGTCTTGGGACAGGCCCGTGGCGGAAAAGTGCCCGGTGTGCGGCTCGCGGATGGTTTTGAAGCGCGGCGCGAAGGACGCGACGTACCATGTGTGCGTGAACGAGACCTGCCGCCATCGCGTGAAGGTGGAGGCGGGGGGACCGGATGCGGATGCGGACGACGAATAGGGTCACGGTCGTCGGCGCGGGACTCGCGGGCAGCGAGGCCGCGTGGCAGCTGGCGACGCGCGGCATCCCTGTGCTGCTTCTCGACATGAAGCCCGAAAAGTACTCCCCCGCCCACCACATGCCGGAATGCGCGGAGCTCGTATGCTCGAACTCCCTCAAGGCCGAGCACCTCGCGAACGCGTCGGGGCTTTTAAAGGCCGAAATGAAAACTTTCGATTCGCTGATCGTGCGCGCGGCGGAACAATGCCGCGTGCCCGCCGGGGCCGCGCTCGCCGTCGACCGCGAACGGTTCGCGGCGGAGGTCACGCGCGCGCTCGACGGCCATCCCCTGATCGCGCGCGAGACGGCGCTCGTTCAAAAGATGCCGGAAGCGCCCGCCATCCTCGCGACGGGGCCGCTTACGGACCCGGCGCTCACGGACGCGCTCGCGGGGCTTCCCGGCATCCGCGCGCTCAATTTCTTCGACGCCGCCGCGCCGATCATCGAGGCGGAGTCGATCGACCTGTCGAAGGTGTTCCGCGCCTCGCGCTACGAGAAGGGCTCCGACTACCTCAACTGCCCCATGTCGCGCGAAGAGTACGACGCGTTCTATGAGGCGCTTCTGTCGGCGGAGCTCGCCGAGGTGCATGACTTTGAAAAAAAGCTGGTCTTCGAGGGCTGCCTGGCCGTCGAAATACTGGCGTCGCGCGGAAAACAGACGCTCGCGTTCGGGCCGCTCAAGCCTGTGGGCCTCGTCGATCCGCGCACGGGCCGGGAGCCGCATGCCGTCGTGCAGCTCCGGCAGGAGAACGAGGCGGGCACGCTCTACAACATGGTGGGCTTTCAGACGCGGCTCAAGTGGGGCGAGCAGAAGCGCGTGTTTTCCATGATCCCGGGACTCGAGAACGCCGTCTTCGCGCGCTACGGCGTGATGCATAAAAATACATACATCAACGGTCCCACAGCGCTCTCCCGCAACTACGCGTGGAAGGAAGATCCGGCCGTCCGCTTCGCAGGCCAGTTCTCGGGCGTCGAGGGATACGTGGAATCGGCGGCGTCCGGGCTCGTCGCCGCGATCGGCCTTGCCTGCCACCTGAGCGGGCGGCCGGAGCCGGACTTCACGGGCGAGACGCTTCTGGGCGCGCTGGAGCGCTACGTGCGCACGCCCTCTTCCGATTTCCAGCCCATGAACGCGAATTTCGGCATCCTCGACCCCATGGACAAGAAGATACGCACGAAGAAGCTCCGCTACGAGGCCATGAGCGCGCGGTCCCTCGCGCGGCTCGACGGCGTTTTCGCGGCGCTCAACTGATTTTCGATCCAAAAAACGCGTACGCCGCGCCGTTTTTCGTTTATAATGAAGGGGGCGGGCAAATGACGCCCGCGACAAGGAGATCAATCAAATGTTCAAGGGAACGACAATCTGCGCCGTGCGGCGCGACGGGGTGACGGCCATCGCCGGGGACGGACAGGTCACGATGGGCGAATCGGTCATCATGAAGGGCACCGCGAAAAAGGTACGGCGCATCTACGGCGGGAAGGTCGTGGTGGGCTTTGCGGGTTCCGTCGCGGACGCGTTCGCGCTGTGCGAAAAATTCGAGGATAAGCTGACGCAGTACTCGGGCAACCTCCCGCGCGCGGCGGTGGAGCTCGCGCAGGACTGGCGCACGGACCGCGCCATGCGAAAGCTCGAGGCCATGCTTCTGTGCGCGGATCAGGAGAACCTGATGCTCGTCTCGGGAACGGGCGAGGTCATCGAGCCGGACGGCGGCGTGCTCGCCATCGGCTCGGGCGGGAACTACGCGCTCTCTGCGGCGCGCGCGCTCATGGAGAACACGGATCTGTCCGCGAAGGACATCGCCTACAAGGCCCTGAAGATCGCGGCCGACATCTGCGTGTTCACAAACGACAACATTACCGTCGAGACGGTGTGAGGAGGCGCGGCATGCTGACTCTGACCCCCCGCGAAATCGTGCGGGAGCTTGACAGATATATCATCGGGCAGGATTCGGCCAAGAGGGCCGTGGCCGTGGCCCTTCGAAACAGGTACCGGCGGGCGATGCTGCCGGACGACATCCGCGACGAGGTGACGCCCAAGAACATCCTCATGGTGGGCCCTACGGGCGTCGGAAAGACCGAGATCGCGCGCAGGCTCGCGAAGCTCGTGGAAGCGCCGTTCGTGAAGGTCGAGGCGACCAAGTTTACCGAGGTCGGCTATGTGGGCCGCGACGTCGAGTCCATCGTGCGCGACCTGGTCGAAGCGTCGATCCGGCTCGTGAAGGAGGAGCACATCGAGCGCATCCGCGCGAGCGCGGAGGCGAGCGTCGAAGAAAAGCTCGCGGACCTCATCGCGCGGCCGCAGAAGCAGAAGAAGACCAACCCCATCGACATTCTGCTCGGCAACCGGCCCAAGGAGCCGGAGCTTCCGCCCGAGGAGCGCGACAAGCTGGCCGTGCGCGTCGGAAGCGTGCGCGAGCAGCTGCGACGCGGGGACCTCGAGCACGAGATGGTCGAGATCGAGGTCGAAGAGACGGCACCCAAGGGCGAGATCCCGGGAACGGATCTCAACATGGGCGACATGCTCGGCTCCATCATGCCCAAGAAGACCAAGATGCGCCGGGTCGAGGTGCGCGAGGCGCGCCGCATCCTCCTCGCGGAGGAGGAGCAGAACATGATCGACATGGACGCGGTGTACTCCGAGGCGATCATGCGCGCGGAGCAGGACGGCATCGTGTTCATCGACGAGATCGACAAGGTCGCGGGCCGGGGCTCCATGACCAGCGGGCCGGACGTGTCCCGCGAGGGCGTGCAGCGGGACATCCTCCCCATCGTCGAGGGCTCGACCGTCAACACCAAGTACGGCCCCGTCAAGACCGACCATATGCTCTTCATCGCGGCGGGCGCATTCCACGTGTCGAAGGTCACCGACCTCATTCCGGAGCTTCAGGGCCGCTTCCCGGTTCGGGTCGACCTCAAGCCCCTCTCGACCGAGGACTACGCGCGCATCCTCACGCAGCCCGAGAACGCGCTCGTGCGGCAGTACCAGCTGCTCCTGAGCGTCGACAACGTGACCATCCACTTCAAGGAGTCCGCGATCGGCGAGATCGCGCGCTTCGCGTGGCAGGCGAACGAAACGAGCGAGAACATCGGCGCGCGGCGGCTTCACACCATCATGGAGGCGATCCTCTCCGACATCGCCTTCAACGCCGGCGGGGGCGACGCGCCCCAGGTCGTGGTGGACGTGGACGACGAGTACGTCAGACGCCAGCTCGCGGATGAAATCCGCGCCAAGGATGTGAAAAAATACATCCTATAAGACGGAATGATTCCAGACAAACGGGGACAAACTACCGCATAGATATTGATGCGGTGTCATGAAAAGGCGGGAAAAACCCGCCTCTTCCCTCCGTGGAATACCGCATGAATACTGCGGTATTTTTCTTTTTTGGAGGGTTTCTATGAAGGCAATCATCATGGCGGGCGGCGAGGGCACGCGGCTGAGACCGCTCACCTGCGACTGCCCGAAGCCCATGATGCGGCTGATGGACAGGCCCGTGATGGAATACGCGCTGGCGCTCCTCAGCCGGCACGGGGTCGCGGAGGCCGCCGCGACGCTGGGGTACCTGCCGGAGCGGATATCGGATTACTTTGGCGACGGGGCGCGCTTCGGCGTGTCCCTTCGCTACTATACCGAACGTATCCCGCTGGGCACCGCGGGCGGGGTCAAGAAGGCGCGCGACTTTCTGGACGAGACGTTTTGCGTGCTCTCCGGCGACGGGGTGACGGACGCGGATCTCGCGGAGGCGCTCTCCTTCCACCGCGCGCGCGGCGCAAAGGCAACCATGGTCTTAAAGCGCGTGCCGAACCCCGTGGCCTACGGGCTCGTGATGACGGACGCGGACGGGCGGATCGTGCGGTTTTACGAGAAGCCCGGCTGGGGCGAGGTGGTTTCCGACGCGGTGAACACGGGCATCTACATCCTCGAGCCGGAAGTTCTGGACCTGGTGCCGGAGGGGCCTTACGACTTCGGGCGGGAGCTCTTTCCGCGCATGGCGAAGGAGGGCGGGCTCTTCGGGTTCGTGACCGAGGGCTACTGGTGCGACATCGGCGACGTGGAGGCGTACCTGACGGTGTGCCGCGACGCGCTGGACGGCAAAATCGAGCTGCCGGGGCTGGAGGCGAATATCCACCCGGACGCCGCGATCCACGAGGACGCGGAGATCGAAAAGCCCTGCTTCATCGGCCCCGGCGCGGTGATCGGGAAGGGCGCGAAGGTCGGCGCGCACTCGGTGATCGGCGCGGGCGCGCGCGTGGACGAGTACGCGTCCATCAAGCGGGGCGTCCTGTGGCGCGAGGCGCAGCTTCTCGAGGGCGCGGAGGCGCGCGGCTGCGTGCTGGCGCGCGGCGCGGTTCTGGGCGTGTGCGCGCGGGCGTTTGAGAACTGCGTGATCGGCGCGGGCGCGACGGTGGGGACCGACGCGGAGCTTCTCCCCGGCATCTCCGTCTGGCCGGCAAAGGTGGTGCCGGACGCGACGATCCCCGACGCGAACGTCATCTGGGGCTGGGCGAACCAGACCGGGTGCTTTCAGATGGGCGCGATGCGCGCGAAGGGGCCCGTGGAGGCGCTGCGGGCCGCGCAGGCGTACGCGGCGCTCAAAAAGCCGCGAGAGGTGCTCCTGGCGCGCGCGCCGTCCGCGGTGGCCTCCGCCCTCTGGCACGGCTGCGCGTCCGGGCTCATGGCACAGGGGGCGCGCGTGCTCGACGCGGGGGTCTGCACCGAGCCGCAGCTGCGCTACGCGCTGGGGCTGATGCGGGTCGACGGCGCGCTCATGGCCGGGTCGACGTGCGTGACGCCCTTCGCGGCGGACGGATGCGCACTGTCGCTTTCCGATCAGCGCGCGGTGTGCGCGCTTCTCTCCCGGCAGGACTACCCGCAGCCGTTTTCCGGGATCACGCACCCGGTCGCGCAGTCGGGCCGCAGCGAGCACGCCTACGTCGCCATGCTCGCGACCGCGTTTCTGGCGGACCCCGCGCAGGCGCCCGCCGCCGCGGTCTACGCCTCGGACCCGTACCTTCTCTCCCTCGCGGAGCGGGCGTTCCAGCGCGCGGGGCTCCGCGTGCGCGCGGAGTGGGAGGAGGAACTGATGGAGCTGGAGGACGGCGAGATCGGCGTGTGGCTCTCCGACGACGGCGCGCGCGCGACGTTCTCGTGGGGCGCAAACAGGCTCTCCGAGGCGGAGGCGCAGCTCATGGCCGCGTGGGTGAACCTCGAGCGCGAGGAGGCGGAGCTGGTCGCCGGCATGCAGACCACGCGCGCCGTCGAGGAACTGGCGGAAAAGTACGGCGCGAAGGTGCGCTACGCGGGCGCGGCGCGGCCCGCATGGGAGCGGGCGCTGGCAAACGGATATCCCTCCCAGTTCCGGATCGCGACCGACGGCATCTACTTCGCGCTCGCGGCGCTCTCGGCGCTCGCCATGCGGGAGACGACGCTCGAAAACTGGGCGTCGATGATGCCGCACGTTCACCGCATGACGCGCTCGGTGCATCTGGACGACGGCGTGCGCGGGAAGGTGCTCCGCACGCTCGCCGAGAAGGAGAAGGACATCGAGAGCGAGGGCGGGCTGTGGGTGAAGCGCGAGAACGGCTGGGCGTGGATCGCGCCCGACGAGACGCGCCCCGAGTGCCACATCGTCACAGAGGCGATGAACGCCGAGTTCGCGACGGAACTGTGCGACTTCTTCGAAACGACGCTCAAGAAGGCGATCGAGGAGGCGGGAGAAAACCCAAAGGGCTCCGCGCCGTAATCCCGCGATAGGACAGACTGCCCTTTGGAATCCCCTTGCTGAAGCGAGCAATCGATGATGCGTGCCGGCACCGCGTGGGCCCAGCCCCGCGGTGCCGGGTTCGCGTTTCGGGGAATCGTTTGACATTCCCATTTCCGCCCATGCCAAATCGGAACGGATTTGCGCCTGTCCGTTGTGAAAGTCGTGATCCGCTTGTCATGAAACGTTTTATGAGGTATAATTCTAACAACAAAGAAACGTGGAGGAAATGGATATGGTCAAGGTTGGCGTACTCGGGTTCGCCCACGGACACGTGATGGCGTACGGTAAGAATTGGCTGGAGCACCCGGAACTCGGAGTGATGATCGTCGGCGGCTGGGATCGCGATCCGTCGCGCTGCAAGGACGCGTGCGAAAAGCTCTCCGCGCAGCCCTACGATACATACGGGGAACTGCTCGCGTCTGACATCCAGGCGGTCGTCGTCTCCTGCGAGACGAAGTTCCACCCGGACATGGTCGAGATCGCGGCGGCGGCTGGCAAGGACATCATCCTCTACAAGCCCATGGCGCTCACCATGAAGGACGCCGACCGGATCGTCGACGCGGTCAAGAAGCACGGCGTGCGCTTCACCATGGGCTGGCAGATGCGCTGCGACCCGCAGAACATCAAGATGAAGGAGCTAATCGAGTCAGGCGCGCTCGGCAAGCTCACCATGTACCGCAGAAGGCACGCGCTCGCGACGCAGGACATGGGCAACTTCGAGTCCCTCTGGCACGCCGATCCGGAGCTGAACCGCGACATCTTCGCGGACGACTCCTCCCACCCCATCGACATGATGAACTGGGTCTTCGGCATGCCCGAGACCGTGAGCTGCGAGATGAGCAGCATGATCAACCCCAAGGTGCCCAACGACACCGGCATCGCGCTTTTCAAGTACAAGGACGGCATGATTGCGGACATCTCCTGCCAGTTCACCACCGTCGCGGCGGAGATCGGCACCGAGGTCTACGGCGACAAGGGCTCCATTCAGCAGTATTTCGACGACGGCCCGAGCACCAGGCTCCCGCACGAGGGCGTGCCCGGCCTCAAGTGGTACGTGAAGCCCGACGCCGATTGGACGCTCTCCGACATCCCGAGCCCGAAATCCCACGGCGAGCGCATCTACAACCAGGGCGTCCAGCTCGCGGCGTTCCTGCGCGGCGGCGCGCCCGTCTGCACCGCCGAGGATGGCCGCAATTCGCTGCGCCTCGTCCTCGCCTGCTACGTCTCCGCGCGCACCGGAACCCGCGTGTCCGTGTGGGACGAGAGGGTGTACGAAGTGTAACGTGAGGTGCCGCCGGGGCGCTGTCCCGGACCCGCCAAAGGGATACCGTCTCTTTGGAAACCCATAGGAAATCATGTAGTGATACTTTCCGTCGGATCGCCCGTGGGCCTGTCCCCGGGCGATCCGAGTTTGCGCTGTGGACACTATCACGAGATGATGTCCCGTAATCCTGTCAGATTGATTTCAAATAAAACTCGCCGTCTCGGGATTTGAGTCCCGAGACGGCGACGCGCACAAGCAATCTTCTCTCACATTCGTATCGGATCCTTTCGGGCGTCAGCCCTTAAGCGGGAGGCCGGGGGCAGCGCCCTCGGCCTCCTCCCCGCCTACTCCAGCGGCCTGCGGGCCCAGGAGAACACGCGGTTGTAGTAGCCGGAGGAAAGGCTCGAGATGCAGACCTGCTTTCCGTTGCTGGTACCGGACGAGGCGTGGATAAAGTACCCGTCGCCGAGGTAGATGCCGACGTGATCAACGAGATCGGAGTCGGCGATGGTATCAAAGCACACGATGTCGCCGCGCTTGAGGCTTGAGATCGACTCGATCTTCGTGCCGGAGGAGGCCTGGTAGCCATGCGCGTAGGCCGAGCGCCCGAGCGTGACATTGACCTTCTTGAACGCGTAGGTCGTCAGTCCGGAGCAATCGAAGGAATTGGGGCCGGCGGTGCCGTAGATGTAGGGCTTGCCGAGCTGATTCTGCGCGATGTAGATCACGTATTCGATCTTCTCCGCGTTCGAGGCGTTGCTCCCGAGGCTGGACGTGGTGGACGCGAGCGCCTTGGGCATGGTGGTCACGCCGTTCGGGGAGGAAGGACTGCTGGGGCTCGAATAGTCGGCGGGGTTCTTTCCCGAGGGCAGCGTCGCCGCGCCGTTTTTGTACATCGCGCGCAGCGTGGACGCGCTCGCGATGCCGTCGGCGGTGAGGTCCGCCTGCGCCTGGAAGAGCTTCACCGCCGCTGCGGTCGTCGAGCCGTAATCGCCGTCGATGCTCGATGTCTTGGAGAGGTATCCGAGGTAGTAAAGGCGCGTCTGGAGGCGCTCGACGTTCGCACCCGTATTGCCGGTGGCAAGGCCCGCGGCGATCATCGGGGACTCGGGCGCGTAGCCGCCGTAGAGGATGCGCAGCATCGTCACGTCCGCCGTGCCCGTCTGGCTGAAGCCGAGGGCGGCCTGGAACCTTTTCACCGCAGCCGCGGTGAGCGTCGAGTAATTGCCGCCGGGGGTGCCGTCAAAATAGCCCAGCTTCTCGAGCGCCGCCTGAAGCTTCCCAACGTCCGAGCCGCTCGAGCCGGAGGAAATCTCCGTATACTTCGCGGCGTTCAGGTACTTGACCTCGACAAAGCCGCGCGCGTCACCGATTCCGATGTAGGCCCAGTTGGAATTATAGGCGTAGACGTCGACCTGCGTGGCGATCGGGAGCGTATTGAAGACGCTCAGGTCGTCCGGATCCGTGTACGCGATCGTGCCGTCCTTGACGACGGTCGCGCCGAACTGAATGTCCGGGTACTTCGCGCGGTACTTGTCGACGTTCGACGGCGCTGGCGTCGGCGTGGGCTCCACGGTCGCCTTTTGGAGCGCGGACGTGGCGCAATAGCCGAAATAGCCGCCCTTCTCGATGTAGGCCCATGTGCTGTTGAAGTCGACCACGTTGACGTCGGCGCCCTTTTTGAGCGTGCCGAGCTTGGCGGACGAAGTGCTCGCGGATGCGTAGACCGGGACGGAATCGGCGGTCACGACGGCGGGTATGTAGTTGGCCGGGTCGACCGTCGCGGTCGGCGCGGGCGTCGGGGAAACGGTTGGATCGGCAGTCGCGACCGAGTCCGCGGGCGCGAGGCCCGCCCTCTTGCAGTAGCCGTAATAGCCGTCCTTCACGATGTAGGCCCAGGTGTCGTTCCAGACGAGCGCCGTGACCTCCGCGCCGGATTTGAGGGTACCCAGGACGGTCGAGGATGTGCTCGCGGACTTATAGACGGTGAGCGTGTCGCTCGTCACGACGGCCGGGACTTCCTTAAAGGCGGTGGTAGGGGTCGCTTGCGGCGCCTCGGTGGCTTCCGGCGTGCCGGTCGGCTCGGGCGTGGGCGTCGCCTCGTCCGCGACCAATGTGAGATAGCCCTTGTACATAAACGCGCCGTAGCCGTTTTTCTCAATCAGCGCCCAGCTGCCGGACACCGCGAGCAGGTTCACGACCGTATTCTTGTCCACGGAAACCGACTTTGACGAGGTGTCGGGCTTCTCGTAGACGCGCACGCCGGAGGCGTTGACGTAGGCCTTGTAGGCGATGTCCTCGACGGCGGTGAGGCTGTCATAATCGCAATAGACGGTTTTGTTTTTTATGGTGATCTGAGCGACGCCGCCCGACACCTCGTTGACCACCACGACCGTGCCCTTGGGGAGCGTGACCGTCTTCCCCTGCAGGGAGGCGTCCGCGTACACGTTCATGCCCTTTGCCGTGACCACCGCGGAAAAATCCTCCGCAAATGAGACGGCCGGGAAGACCCCCAGGAACAAAACGGCGGCAACGAGGGCCGAAAAGAGCTTTCCGTATCGCTTCGATCGCATCATGCACGTATCTCCTTCGCTATATAGCGTCATCGGGATCGACGTTTCGATCGCGTATAATTGTTAAAATACGACACTTATGGCATATTCCCTTCAAATTGCAATGTTAAATATATAGGGCTGAAATATGACTGAAATATCTTTGTAACAACCGTCCATTTTCCTGATACTATATGTTGATATAATGGCGCAGGCATGCTACAATATGTAGTACCAAATTGCGGGGAGTGGAAATGATGACCCACAGGGAACGAGTACGCGCGATTCTTCATTATGAAAAATACGACGCCATGCCGGTTGTCGCGTTCGGCTACTGGGTGGAAACGCTGGACAAGTGGCTGGCCGAGGGCTACATCACGCCCGAGGAATGCGAAGGATACAAGCGGTACGGCGACAATTCGGAGGCCGACTTCTCCATCATGAAAAAGCTCGGCTTCGACTTCAACTGGAACGCCTGCTTCGGCGGCCGGAACTTCATGTACCCTCATTTTGAGGAAAAAATCATCGAGAAAAAGCCGGACGGATCGATCGTCAAGCGCGACCACGAAGGCCTTCTGGTCATGGTGAAGCCGGGCATCGTGTCCATCCCGGCGGAGATCGGCACCTCCATGACGGGCCGCGAGGCGTGGGAGGAACTCTACAAGCACCGCTTCGTCTATTCGGACGACCGCGTCAACCCTGAGAGCATCGAGCGGGCGCTCGCGGAGGACGACGCGAGGGAACTGCCGCTGGCGCTTCACTGCGGAAGCCTCTACGGGAACATCCGCAACATGATGGGCGTCGAGGGCCTCTCCTATCTCTACGCCGACGACGAGGACCTCTACGCCGAGATCATCGACGCGGTGGGCAACCTGGTCTACAAGGTGGCGGAGAAGATCGCGTCCTCGGGCATCCAGTTCGAGTACGCGCACTTCTGGGAGGACATCTGCTTCAACTCCGGGCCGCTGGTCCATCCGGACGTGTTCCGCGAATACGTCGGTCCGCACTACATAAAGATCACCGACATGCTGAAAAAGCACGGCATCGACCGGGTCTCCGTCGACTGCGACGGCAAGATCGACAAGCTCGTCCCCGTCTGGCTTGAGAACGGCGTCAACACCATGTTCCCCATCGAGGTCGGAACCTGGCACGCCAATATCGCGCCCTGGCGCGAGCAGTACGGAAAGACCCTCTTCGGCGTCGGCGGCATGGATAAGCGCGTGTTCGCCCACGACAGGGCCGCCGTGGACGCCGAAATCGAGCGCCTCAAGAAGCTGGTCGACCTCGGCGGCTATATCCCCTGCCCCGATCACCGCATCTCGCCCGACGCCAAGTTCGAGCTTGTGCAGTATTACTGCGACGAGTTCCAGAAGAAGATCAAGTAAGCCGGGGGCGCTGCCCCCGGACCCCCGCCAAAGGGACTAAGCCCCTTCGGAAACCCATACCGAGTCATCCGTTTATCTTTACCTGTCGGATCGACCGGGGGCCCAAGCCCCGGTCGATCCGAATTTGCGTTTCCCAAATACAAAATTGGCGACTCGGGGTTTTGCCCCCGAGCCGCCGGCGGATGAATGATTCTTTTTTCTCCAGGCATGGGATTCTCAAGGCGCCAGCCCTTGAACGGGGTCCGGGGCGGGGCCTCGGCATCCCTCTCCTACCGCTTAGTCGAAGAACACGGGCTTGCCCGTCTTGTTGGACTCGTAGATGGCCTCGAGGATCTTGGTGACGACGATGGCCTGCTCGGGCTTGGTGGTGAGGGGCTTTTTATCGTCCTTCACGTGATCGATCCAGGCGCGGGCCTCGAGATCGGCGGGGCTGCCGCCAGAGAGTCCCTCGAAGAAGGCCGCGCTGCCCGCCTTGAGGGTGGGCTCGGTGGTGTAGAGCTTGGAGAAGCGCTCGCCGTTGATCCTGAGCGGGCAATCCTCGGTACCGAGCATGTCGGCGCCGGCCTTGTCGCCGCAGAGGATGGTCTTTGCTTCGTCGACGAGGAGGGTATTGAGCGCCCAGGAGCTCTCGAGGACGATGGTCGCGCCGTTCTTCATCTTGATAAAGCCGAAGGCGGAATCCTCGACGGTGAACTTCTTGGGATCCCACGATCCCCACGCGTTGGCGGCGTTCTCGGTGTCCGCGAGCTTGCGGAACACGGAGCCGACGACCATCTGGGGCTCGTAGTTGTCCATCTCCCACAGGGTGAGATCGAGCGCGTGGGTGCCGATGTCGATGAGCGGTCCGCCGCCCTGGTTCTCCTCATCGAGGAACACGCCCCAGGTGGGCACGGCGCGGCGGCGGATGGCCTGCGCGCGCGCGTAGTAGACCTCGCCCAGATCGCCCGCCTCGACGCACTTTTTGAGGTACAGGCACTCGGGCCGGAAGCGGTTCTGGTAGCCGATGGTGAGCTTTTTGCCGGTCTTCTTCGCGGCGTCGAGCATCTTCTGGGCTTCCTTGGTGTTGATGGCCATGGGCTTCTCGCACATGACGTGCTTGCCCGCCTCGAGCGCGTCCACCGTGATGAAGGAGTGCTGCTTGTTGGGCGTCAGAACATGCACGACGTCCAGATCGAGCTTCAAAAGCTCCTTGTAATCCGTAAAGACCTTCGCGCCTTCGGTGCCGAACTCCTTGGCGGCCTTGACTGCCTTCTCCTCGATGATGTCGCAGAACGCGACCATTTCGACGTCCTTGAGCTTGTGAAGGGCCGGCATATGCTTGCCGTTCGCGATTCCGCCGCAGCCGATGATGCCGATGCGTACCTTTTCCATTCAAATTACCTCCTGTCGCCCCGGTGACCGGGTCTCTTATTATTTTACAATATACACCCAATATTCGCAAGCGTTTTTCATTGCGGGACGTGATAAAATGATAGAAGGGGGTGATCGATTGTTCAGGCTGCTCGTCAGACTCTTTATCCAAAATGGGAACGCGGACGACCCTGCGGTGCGCGAAAAATACGGCATGCTCGCGGGCGTCGTCGGGATCTCGCTCAACGTTCTGCTGTTCGCCGCGAAGTACGCGGCGGGGCTTTTTTCGGGATCGATCGCCATCACCGCGGACGCGTTTAACAACCTATCGGACGCGGGCAGCTCGCTCATCACGCTCTTCGGCTTCAAGCTCGCGGCGAAAAAGCCGGATATGGATCACCAGTTCGGGCACGGCCGGTTCGAATACATCACGGGGCTGATCGTCTCGATCGCGATCATCCTGATGGGCCTGAGCCTCGCGAAGGAGTCGTTTGTGCGGATCCGAAATCCCGGCGCGGTGGAATTCAGCTGGCTCTCCGTCTCGATCCTCGCGGCGTCCATCCTGATAAAGCTCTACATGGCCTCCTATAACCGGATGATCGCCAGGACCATCCAGTCGGTCGCGATGCGCGCGACCGCCGTCGATTCGCTCTCCGACGCGGGCGCGACCGCCGTGGTGCTCGTCTCGATCATCGTCGCGCGGCTGACCGGCCTCGCGATCGACGGCTGGGCGGGCGCGGCGGTTGCGCTTCTCATCCTGTGGGCGGGCGTCTCCGCGGCGCGGGACACCATCTCGCCCTTGCTCGGCAATCCGCCCGATCCTGCGCTCGTCAAAAAGATCACGGACATCGTGCGCTCCTGCGACATCGTGACCGGCATGCACGACCTCGTGGTGCACGACTACGGCGCGGGCCGCCGGATGATCTCGCTGCACGCGGAGGTGCCGGTCGACGGGGACATCATGCAGACGCACGACGCCATCGACCTGATCGAAAGGCGGCTGGTGCGGGAACTGAACTGCCACGCGGTCATCCACATGGACCCCATCGCCACCGACGACCAGCTCGTCAACGCCGCGCGGGAGAAGGTGCTCGAGGCTCTGCGCGCGGCGCTCGGGAAGGAACTGACGATCCACGACTTCCGGATGGTCACGGGCCCCACGCACACGAACGTGATCTTCGACGCGGTGCTTCCGCCGGGCGCCGAACTGAGCGCCGACGCGGCGAAGGCGAGAATCGCCGAAATCGTCGAAGGACTCGACGGGAACTATTTCGCGGTGGTGACGATCGACGTCGCGTATGTATCGTGATCACACGATCCTGATCCACTTTTTTGACTTCAGCCGGTAAGCGCAGATGATCGTCTTGATCGCCCAGTCGATCTTGAGAAGCAAGTAGATGTAAAATGGCTCCAGGTGCCACACGAGGCCCGCGAGCGCGCCCAGGGGCACCGATGCGATCCAGAGGAAGGCCACGTCCGCGATCATGAGAAAGAGCGTGTCGCCGCCGCCGCGCAGAATGCCCTTCGTGAGAACCGACTGGGTCGACTGGAACAGTACCATGATCGACACCGCGAACATGAGATGGCGCGCGATTTCCGCCGTCTCCGGTTCGATGTTGTAGTGGCGGATCATGAACGGGCTGAACAGCAGGATCACGCCGGCCGCGAGAAGGCCGATCAATATGCTGAGGGTAAAGAACGTAACGCCCTGGCGGTACGCCTTCTCCCGGTTGCCCGCCCCGAGCGCGTTGCCCGTCATGACGCTCGACGCCTGGCCAAGCCCCTGTGTGAACACCGTCGAAAGCCGGACGATGGGCGCGATGATGGCGTTCGCTGCGACGAAGGAAGGGCTGATGTGGCCGATGATGATGGAGACGGCGGTGTTTCCGAAGGCGAGCATCGAATCGGAAAGGAGAACCGGGATCGAGTAGCGCATGTAGGGCCTGAGAAGGTCGCGGCAGGGCCGGGAGATGTCGCGAAGCCGAAAGCCGATCTTATCCTCGTGCCGGAACACGTAAATCGAGATGACCGCCGCCTCGACGGCGCGGGCGATCACCGTGCCGAGCGCGGCGCCCGCGATCTGCATTTCCGGTGCGCCGAGGTTTCCGAAGATGAACACCCAGTTGAAAAAGATGTTCACGAAAAAGCAGACGACGGAGGTCAAAAGCGGCACGACGACGTTTCGCACGGAGCGCAGGATCAGCGTGAGCGTGAGGGAGACGCCCATGAGAAGGTAAGTCGGCAGGCTCACGAGGAAGTAGAGCCTGCCCTTTTCAATGACCTCCGCATCCGGCGAATAGCACGCCATGATCCACGCGGGGAACGCCGCCGTGACGATGGTGAAAAGGAAGGCGATGCCGAGCGCGAGCCGGAGCATGATCGTGAGCGCGCGCTTCAGCGAATCGATGTCCTTGCGGCCCCAGTACTGCGCGGTCAGGACCGCCGCGCCGCCGCCCATGCCCATGCACAGGATTTGAAAGATGTTGATGAAATCGTTCGCGAGGGAGGAGCCGGAAAGCTGGATCTCTCCGTAGCTGCCGAGCATCCACGTGTCCATGATGTTGACGCCGATGTTGATCATGTTCTGTAAAACGACCGGCAGCGCGAGCAGCACGACCGCGCGATAAAACGATTTGTCCCGGACAAAGATTCGGCCCATTCTCATCCTCCACATACCTTCATTCAGAAAGAGGCATCCCCGGCCAATCGGAGATGCCATTTCTAAGCCGCCTATTTAATTATACCATTCATTTCACTCGATGACAACCGGCGTCTTTTCGAGCGCCGCCTCAATGATCTCCTTCAGATCGTCGTACACCCCGCTGCCGCCGCCCAGGTGCGTCGTGAACAGATCACCTTCCGCGTCGATGAAGACCGTGTAGGGGATGCCGGAGGTCGGGAAATGGTTGTAGAGGATGTCGAGCTTCTCGTCGATGGCGATCGGGAAGGTGTAGCCGTTCTTCTCGACGAAGCTCCGAACGGTGGAGGCCGAATCCCCGCAGTTGACGCCGAGGAACACGACCCGGTCCGCATACTCATCGGCGAGCCGCTGGAGGTCGGGCATGCTGCCCACGCAGGGCGGGCACCAGGTCGCCCACAGATCGACCACGACGATCTTGCCGCGAGAATCGGAGAGGGTGAACGTCTCGCCGTTCACGAGCGTGACCGTAAAATCGTCGACCGGCTGGAGTTCGGGGGTCGCCTCAGCCGTCGGCTGGACGGCGGCCTGTGTCGGTTCTGCGGTCGGCTCCCGGGTGATCTGCTGCGTGGGCTGCGCGGTCTGGGCAAGCGCCGAAGAATCGGCGTTCTGCCGCGCGGATGTCGCGATCAGGACGGCGGCAAGCGCCACGGCGAGAACGGAGATGACGGCGAGTAGTTTCTTTCTCATTGTTTCATTCCTTTCAGGTCGGGAAGGCGCGGCGCGGAGATGCGGCTGTCGAGCGCGCCGGTCGGGCAGACGTCGCGGCATTCGCCGCAGCGGATGCACTCGCGGTCGTTGACCTTCCGAACGTCCATCTTGCAGGCCCGCACGCAACGGTCGCAGTGGATGCACTTCTTCTCGTCGACGCGAATCCCGAACACCGCCACGCGGTTGAAGAAGGAATAGATCGCGCCGAGCGGACAGAGGAAGCGGCAGAACGACCGGTACACGAACACCGCCGAAATGAAGACCGCGGCGAGGATCAATACCTTGAAGATAAACAGCAGGCCCGCCATGTCAAACAAGGAGCCGTCGGCGATCATGAGCGGGAACGCGCCCTCGAGGATGCCGGCGGGGCAGACGTACTTGCAGAACGCGGGCGAAGCGACGCCGTTAACGGCCAGAAAATAGAGCGGCAACGCGAACACGAATCCCGCGAGGATCCCGTACTTGAGCCCGGAAAGCGCGCGGGTAAACTGGCTCTTTTTGTGCTTCTTCGTCGGGATCTTGTAGAGCAGCTCCTGAATGAGCCCGAACGGACAGGCAAAGGAGCAGATCACGCGGCCAAACAGCGCGCCGAACAGGAGAAGAAACCCGAGGACGTAGTATGGAATCGCCCGCGGGAGCGAGCCCAGCGCCACCTGCAGGGAGCCGAGCGGGCACGCCGCGACCGCGCCCGGACAGGAATAGCAGTTGAGGCCCGGAACGCACACGTTCTTGGTCGCGCCCCGGTAGAGCGTGCCCGAGGCGAATCCGCCGATGTTCGCGTTGTACAGGAGCGCGGTGATCACCTGTACAATTTTCCGCGTCCGCCTCTTAGCCAATGCCGATGCACTCGAAGCAGATCATGATCGCCTTGAAAAACACGCCCTGCTGCTGCGCGAGCGCGACGCCCGTAGCAAGGAAGACGATGCCAACGAGCGCGAGCGCGAGTCCGACCTTCCTGCGCATGCGATCCCCCATTTCGTCATCAATTGGTGTTCCATGATACACGAAGCGGCTCCGTTTGTCTACCATAACAGAAAAACGCTGCGCGGACTGTAATCAAATCACACAGGCTCCGTCCGAAGCCGGACGGAGCCTGTCGTCACTTCCAGATCCAGAGGAGGAAAAGAACCAGCCCGGCGAGCGCGCCCGAGAAGATGAGCGCCACGAGAAGTCCGGCGAGCGTCGCGTTCCAGACGACGCGCGCCGTCTGTCCGCGCGTGAGCTGCTGCTTCTGCTCGCGCAGGGGGCCCTCCGGCGGGTGATCCTGATACCAGGGCATGCCCTCGACATTCATGGACGCGATCACGCGCCCATCGTCGTCGGCATATTTCTTCCTGGCCATTATTTGTCGTAGAGGTGACAGGCCACCTTGTGGCCGCCAAAGTCGTATTCGTTGGGCGCGACGGACTTGCAGACCTCCATCGCCTTCGGACAGCGCGTGTGGAACTTGCAGCCCTTGGGCGGGTTGGCCGGCGAGGGGATCGAGCCCTGCAGGATGATCCGTTCCATTTTGACCGTCGGGTCGGGCATGGGGATCGCGCTGAACAGCGCCTGCGTGTAGGGATGAAGCGGATTTTTGAACAGCTCGCGCTTCTGAGCGTACTCGACCATGGTGCCCAGATACATCACGCCCACGGCGTCCGAAATATGCTCCACGACCGAGAGATCGTGCGAGATGAACAGGTACGCCATGCCGAACTGCATCTGCAGATCGCGCAGAAGGTTGATGATCTGCGCCTGAATCGAGACGTCGAGCGCTGACACCGGCTCGTCGCACACGATGAACCGGGGTTTGAGCGCGATGGCGCGCGCGATGCAGATGCGCTGGCGCTGGCCGCCCGAAAACTCGTGCGGGTAGCGGTCCTTGTGGTACTCCTGCAGGCCGCAGGCGTACATGGTCTCAGAGATATAGTCGTCGAGCTTCTCGTCCGGCACGATTTGGTGCTCCCGCACCGCCTCCGAAATGATCTCGCCCACGGGCAGGCGCGGGGAGAGGCTGGAGTAGGGGTCCTGGAAGATGATCTGCATCTGCGGCCGGAGCGCGCGCATCTGTTTCCGGTTCAGGTGGTTGATCTTCTGTCCGTCGAAGATCACGTCGCCGGAGGTGATGTCGTTGAGCCGAAGGATCGTCTTTCCGACGGTGGTCTTTCCGCAGCCGGACTCGCCGACCAGGCCCATCGTCCGGCCGGGCTTGATTTCGAAGCTCACGCCGTCGACGGCCTTCACATTGCCCGTCACCTGGCCAAAGAGGCCCGACTTGATCGGGAAATACTTTTTGAGGTTTTTGACCTCGAGGATATTGGCCGCGCTCATTTCTTCTCCTCCCCGCCAAACAGATAGCACGATACCACGTGCGTGTCCGAGAGATAGACCTCGGACGGATAGCTGCCCGCGCATTCTTCGCAGCACACCTCGCAGCGATCCTTGAAGTAGCAGTAGTCGGGCATGTTGACGGGGTTCGGAACGGAACCCGGGATCGAGTAAAGCCGGTCGACGTCCTTCCCGACGACGGGCTTCGAGGCCATGAGGCCCACGGTGTAGGGATGCGCCGGGTGGAGGAAGACCTCCTCGGCGGTACCCTTTTCGACGATCCGGCCCGCGTACATGACGACCACGTAGTCCGCCATCTCCGCGATGACGCCGAGGTCGTGCGTGATGAGCATGATGGACGAATGGATCTTGTCCTTCAGATTCCTCAGAAGATCGAGGATCTGGGCCTGAATCGTCACGTCGAGCGCGGTCGTCGGCTCGTCCGCGATGATGAGCCGGGGATTGCACGCGAGCGCCATGGCGATCATGACCCGCTGGCGCATGCCGCCCGAAAGCTCGTGCGGGTACATGCGGTAGACGCCCTCAGCGTTCGCGATGCCTACCGTCTCGAGCGCCTCGATGGTCCTGGCCTTCACGTCCTCGTCCGGCATCTGCGAATTGTGGAGCTTGATGACCTCGTCCACCTGCGCGCCGATGCGGAACACCGGGTTGAGGCTGGTCATCGGCTCCTGGAAGATCATGGAGACGATGTTCCCGCGCACCTTTTCCATGGCCTGCGTGGGCATTTTCGCGATGTCGACCGCGTAATTGCCCATGTTGAGCCGGATCGCGCCCTGCACGATCTGGCCCTGCGGGCGCTGCACGAGCTGCATGAGCGAGAGGCTGGTGACGGATTTCCCGCAGCCCGACTCGCCCACGACGCCCACGGTCTTTCCCTGCGGCACGTCGAAAGAGACGCCGCCGACCGCCTTCACGGTACCGATGTCGGTGAAAAAGTAGGTGTGCAGGTTATCGAACTCGACGATGTTGTTGGGATCGCGCATCCGGGTCGTGTATTCGGACGCGGGCACGTGCTTGCGGTTGCGCCGCCTCTCAATCTCGTTTGTGACGCGCCTGTTTTCGCGGGAGATCCGGTGGGACTCCTTCGCGGAGATATAGTTGGCCTTTCTGGCCTGTGATCTTTTCTTACCAAACATGGATCTCACCTACCTTTTCATCTTCGGGTCGAAGGCGTCGCGCAGGCCGTCGCCCACGAAGTTGAAGCCGAGGACCGTCAAAAGGATGAGGACGCCCGCCGGAATCCAGATGAACAGGTAGGCCTTCATGACGTAGATGTCAGTCGCGGCGTTAATGATGCTGCCCCAGGACGCGAGCGGATACTTGATGCCCAGCCCCAGGAACGAGAGCGTCGCCTCGGTGATAATGATGCTGCCCAGACTCATCGTGGCCTGCACGATCAGAAGAGGCATGACGTTCGGAACGAGGTGGCGGAAGATGCGCCGCGTGACGCGGATACCCGTCGCCTCCGTGGCGACCATGAAGTCCTGCTCGCGCAGCGTCAGGATCTGGCCGCGCACCACGCGCGCGATGCCCGTCCAGCCCTGAAGGCCCATGATGAACATGAGGAGGAAGATTCTGGGGTACTTGTCGATCTCGAGCGTTTCCATGACGGAGCCCGCGATGATCATGATCGGCCAGAACGGGATGCAGTTGAACAGGTCCACAAAGCGCATCAGGAGCGTGTCGATCCACCGCCCAAAGTAGCCGGAGACGCCGCCGACGATGATGCCGATGAACATCTCGATGAAGACGACCACAAAGCCCACCAGCAGCGACACGCGGCCGCCGTACATGAGGCGCGTCAGAACGTCCATGCCGTTCTGATCCGTGCCCAGAAGGTGCGCTTGGGAAGGAGCGGCGTAGCTGTCGTTGAGCATGGTGAGGGCTTCCGTCGAGATCGTGTACTGCGAGGCCACGAGGGTGAACGTGTATTTCGTCTCGTTGCCCGCCTCGTCGGCCATCGTAAACTCCCGTGCGCCCTCGTCGATGGCGTTCTGGAAGGCCTCCTTGAAATCGACCGTGACGAAAACGTCCGGAGAAATCGCGTTGACGATGAGATCCGAGACGCCCGCGAACTCCGCGCCGCCCTTGTAGATGACGGTCGCATTCTCGCCCGTTTCGACGGCATAGCCGATCCCTTCCGCCTCGAAGGAGGTAGCCTTCTCGGAAATCGCGCGCTCGACCGCCGCGTGGAACGCGTACGAGTCGATCGTCGCCTTGTCGGCGGCATTGAACGCGTCGAAGATGTGGGTCGAGGCGATGGCCGCCTCCGCGTCGACCGCGATCGAGGTCGTCAGCTTGTCCTTCTGGACGATTCGGTAGCGGGTGCCGTCCAGATCAAACGAATGATCGCCCGCCTGCACCGCGCCCTGGAACGCCGCCTGGAGCGCGTCCGTGATCTCGATTTCCCCCGTCTGGGTGAACTTGTAGAGGTTCTTCTTGCCGGTCACGGAGGCGATCTCGCGAAGCTCCGTCACCTGATAGGCGAGGCCGTCCCCGAGCACCTCATATGTGTAGTCGACGCCGCCGGAGGAGAACGCCAAATCGCCTTTCGTGATCGCCTTGAGAAGCGACGCGTACGCGCCGCCGTCAAAGCGCGAGCCCTCCGCGGCGATGAAGCGGAGCTCGCGGTTGATCGTGGCGCCCGCGTACTCCCTGGGCGTGTACTCGTACTTTTTAAAGACCTGCGACTCCCCGTACGGGGACAAGAGGCCGCCGATGAAGGAGAAGGAGAACATGACGATCAGTATGACAAGGCCCGTGATGGCGAGCTTGTTGCGCACGAAGCGCTTGAGCACGAGCATCGAGGGCGAGAGCACCTTGACGCGCTGCTCGTCGGACAGTGAATTTTTTCCCGTTGCCTGCAAATTGCGATCGCTTTCCATGGCTTTCCCTCCCCCCTAATTGATGCGCACGCGCGGGTCGACCGCCGCGTACATGATGTCCGCGACCATGAGGCTCACCTGCGTGAGGAGGATCAGGAACACCGAGTAGAACATCGTGAACGGGATGTCGCCCACCGTCATCGCGCCGTAGGCGATGTAGCCGATGCCGGGAATCTGGAAGAGAGTCTCCGTGATCATCGAGCCCCCGAACATGGACGGCAACAGGTAGCTCATGTAGGTGACCAGCGGAATGAGCGTGTTCCGGAAGGCGTGCTTGTTGATGACCACGCGCTCGGGCAGGCCCTTGGCGCGCGCTGTTCGGATGTAGTCCGCCGAGAGCACCTCGAGCATGTTGGTTCTCGTATAGCGCATGAGGCCGCCGACTGACAGCATCGCGAGCGTCAGGATTGGGAGCACCAGATGCCTTCCCATGTCGAGGATCTTTCCGAATGTGTCCAGCTGCTCGTAATAGCGGCCGACGATGCCATAAAGGTCGAACCAGCCGAGGTGAATTGAGAATATATATTTCAGAATGGTGGCGAGGAAGAAGGTGGGCAGAGAAAGCCCCATGAGCGCGAAGACCGTAACCGCGTAGTCGGTCTTGCTGTACTGCTTCCTGGCCGCCAGGATGCCCAGCGGAATGCAGGTGACGACCTCAAAGATGAACGTAATGACGTTAAGCGCGACGGAGTACCAGATCACGTCGGCAAACTTTTGAACGACGGGAACGTAATAGGACCAGGAGTTGCCGAAATCGCCGCGGACGGCGTTCCCGAGCCACTTCCAGAATCCGGGCAGTATGTTCAGGTCGAGGCCGTAGACGGCGTTGAGCTCGGCGAGCCACTGGGTATAGCTCTTGCTGCCCGGCTGCGTGGAGCGCTGGCGCGCGATCGTCTCGACGTAGGAGGATGGCAGCGCGCGAATGACCGCGTATACGATCAGCGCGCCGAAAAGCACGATGAATATCGCGAGCACGAACCTTCTGATGAGGAACTTTGACATGCGAACCCTCTTTCCAAAGGAAAATAGAAAGGACGTCTACCGGGTGCGTTCAGAAATTGGAAGGACGGCGCGCCTTTGCGCCGCCCTTCCCTTTTCCGTTCCGGCGTCAGTTCATCTCAAGCTTCTCGATCTCGCTCATCCAGCCCCAGTAGGTGGTGATGTCCGGGGTCAGGGTCGCGAGGTTGATGCGCTCGGTGGAGAAGATGACGCAGTTCTGGCGCTGATAGATCGGAATCTCGACTGCCCAGTCGACGATGATGTCAAGCGCCTGCTTGTAGACGGCCTTGCGGAAGGTCTGGTCGTCGCTCGTACGGGCCTCCATGATGAGCTCGTCCAGCTCCGCGTCCGCGATGCGGTAGAAGTTGGAGTCCGTGCCGCCCATGCCGTAGGCGTTCGTGGAGTAGTAGACCTGGTACATGTCAGGGTCGATCGTGGCGCCCCACGCCGCGCACCACATCTCCTGCGTGCCCGCGTCGAGCGCGTCCCACATGGTGTCGGTCGCGGACGGCGCGAGGTCGCTGATCTTCAGCTCGAAGCCGATGGTCTTCAGCGCGGCCTCCACGTCCGTCAGGATGCCGAAGGAGGGGTGGTCGCCCGTGCCGTCGCCCGGGATGTAGCACTCGTAGCTGAGCTTCGCGCCTTCAGGGGCGGCGGTGAACATGCCGGTCGCCTCGTCGAAGGTGTAGCCCGCGGCCTTGAAAAAGCCGATGGCGGCCTGGAGCGCGGCGGCATACTTGTCTTCCTGGGTCATTTCGGAGGTGTAGATGGGGTTGCCGTCCACGTCCGTCGAGAACGCGAGCTCGTAGCCCTCGTCGGTCGGCTGCGGAGCCGCCCAGGAGGTGTTGGAGATCGGGTAGTTGATGACGGAGGCAGCCTCGCCATAGTAGGAGTCGATGGATACGTCGCGGTACACGGCGAGAAGCGTGCCGAAGCCCCTGCGGAGGTTCAGGGAGGCATCGCTCGCGGGCTCGCCCGCCACGTTCATGGTGATGGCGTTCATGCCGATGTAGCCGTAGCCGAGGTTATCGACCTTGGAGGTCGTGATGATCGCGCCGGAGACGTCGTTCGTATCGGTGTTGTAGCTCGCGATCTCCTCGAAGCGGGTGCGCGTGCCGGTCAGT
Organism: Bacillota bacterium; assembly: GCA_023444095.1. Lineage (GTDB taxonomy): Bacteria > Bacillota > Clostridia > Christensenellales > Aristaeellaceae > RUG11247. The sequence goes on along the minus strand of JAEZRP010000036.1, from coordinate 292,686 downwards.
TCGCCCGCGTCTGCGGTGCCGGTGGAGACGGCCGCGGGAACCTCGGCGGAGGCGGTTTCCTTGAACTGGACGTACTGGATCTTCGGGGCGCCCTTATAGTAGTTCTCGTTCGCCTCGAAGTAGACGACGCGGTTCTCGTACTTCACGAACTTGTACGGGCCGGCGCCGACGGGCATGGTGGTCTTCGCCTCGATGGCGGACAGGTCGCCGCGCGGGAAGCCGTACATGCCGTTCTCGTAGTCGTAAAGGGTGGTGTCGCCGTAGTAGTGAAGCGGCGCGACCTGGATGCCGAGAATGGAATACACGGCGGGCGACTCGTAGCCGTTGGTCACGACCTGAACGGTGTAGTCGTCGATCTTGGTGATGCCCGAAATGGACTTCACGCCGCCTTCCATGCCCTCGTCCTGCGGACCCCAGACGGCGATGAAGGCGCTGTCTGCCGTGCCGTGCACGTCGCTGTCGTCGGCCGCCTCGACGGACCAGTACTCGTCGGGATCGCCCGCGTAGGCTGCGAAGGTTTCTGCGTAGTAGTCGTCGACGGTCGGATAGGTTCCGGCCTTGAGATCCCAGGTGGTCCCGGTGACGTTGCCGGTGAGAACGCCGTTCTCATCGAGCGCGCCGAAGTTCCACATGGCCATGCCATACGCGACCTTGAGGCCGTCGGTCGTGGAGACCTCGTCGTACGTGAAGGCCGGGAAGTACTGGGCGACGTAGTCCTCGGTCAGATAGTTGATCGTGACATAGTCGATGATCGCCTGAACGTCGCTCGTCCAGGTCGACTTCATGATCTCCCAGTAGTTGTCCTGCATCTCCTTGGTCCACGGGTCGGCGTCGGTCCACTCGTGGTCCGCGCCCGCCGCGTAGATCTGGGTCGCGAGGTCGGCGTACTTATCATACACGTCGCTCGTCGTCTGCGTGCGGTAGTCCTTCAGGCCCACGATGTCGTAGGAGCTCAGGGAAGTGGAACCCGCGTAGGCGACGTCGAGATAGACATAGTAGGTAAAGATGATGTCGTCGGCAGTCACCGGAACGCCGTCCGAGAAGGTCAGGTCGTCCCTGATCTTCGCGGTATAGGTGGTGGTGTCAGTCGCCTCGTCGTACTTGACGGAGAGGTCGGCAGCGCCCGTATATGTGTAATCGGTTCCGTTGTAGGGAACGGTCTCGCCCTCGATGGCGTTGTAGATGATGCCGCCCATGCGGTCGGTCGTCATGAGGCCGATCTGCGTCAAGGCGACGACGTCCATGTCATAGCCGGTATCCGCGAAGAACGGGCTGAACTTCTCGCTGAAGGGGTTATAGGCCACGACCAGGGGCGTGGACGTCGCCTCTTCCGCCATGGCCGGGATCGCGAAGCCGGACAGCATCGCAAAAACCAGCGCGAGCGCAACCAGGGACTTTTTCATGCGTGAATCCTCCTTGCAAAAATTGGTAGAGAAGAAAATTCTTCGACTCTACAACTTCTTGAATTATAGCTTTCATTCTGATAATATGTCAATACTATTTTGAATTTTACGCACCGCTCGTTAACTCTTTCCCCTCCGCGTGATTCACGCTCCGCAGGCGCGTGTATGCTCAGCCGACCGGGCGCGCGGGGTCCTTTGCGTAGATGGCCCACGAGGCCGCGAACGCCGCGAGCATGACAAGGACATAGAGCGGAAAAAGCCCGACCGTTTCCCCGCGCGATTTGAGATACGCGCATCCGGCGAGCGAGACGAGGGACAGGAGCGTCCCCGCGCGGGCACAGAGGACGAGCCGTTTCGGGCCGCGGCGGTACCGGGGATACACCATCGATTCCTCCGCGCGCAGGGTATCGTAGGCCGCCTGGAGACTGAAGCCCGCCGGGATGAGGGCGATCACGTAAGGAAGCCCGACGTAGAAGGCGCGCGTCTCCCCCGCATCCGCGAACCCCGCGAGAAGAAACGCCAGGAGGGACAGGACCGCGCACAGAAAAAAGGCGCGCTTTCTGTTTTTCAGCCTGTCGCCCGTAAAGCCGAAGCGGTAATACTTGCCGATGTACCGGTAGCCGCCCTTTTCCTCGTCCGGGACGTAATACTTCGCGTCGTTTCTCATTTTTTCAACCTCCGGGCCAATGATACCACAAACATCGACACATCACAACTCATTGCCAAGAACCGGCTGCGGCGGTATAATAAGGGCATCAAAATGCCGGAGGTATTTCAATGGACAAGATCAAGGCGGCCATCATCGGCTGCGGCACGATCGCGAACAGCGCGCACGAGCCAGCCTACGAGAAGGCGCGCGACATCGCCGAGGTCAAGTACTTCGTGGATCTGATACCGGAGCGCGCCCAGGCGCTTAGAGACAAATACGGCTCGGGCGAGGCCATCACCGACTACCGGGTGGTCGTGAACGACCCGGAGATCCGCTGCGTCTCCGTCTGCACGCCGAACTACACGCACGCGCCCATCTCCGTCGACCTTCTGAACGCGAAAAAGCATGTGCTCTGCGAAAAGCCCGCCGCCGTGAACGCGGATCTGGCCGCCCAAATGCAGAAGGCCGCCGACCAAAACGGCGTGATCCTCAACATCGGCGTCTGCAACCGCTTCAATACCGCGGTTGCGAAGATCGAGGAGCTCATCCGCACGGGCGAGCTGGGCGAGGTGTACCACGTTTACTGCTCCTTCCGCTCCCCGCGCTCCATCCCCGGCCTCGGCGGCGCGTTCACCACCAAGGCGCTCGCGGGCGGCGGCGCGCTCATCGACTGGGGCGTCCACTTCATCGACCTCATCTTCTACTGCGTGGGCGAGCCCGCCATCAGGACCGCTTCGGCGGCGACCTATTCCAGGCTCGGAAACCCCATGGAGGATTATACGTACGTATCCATGTGGGCGGGACCGCCGGATTATCAGGGCACCTACGACGTCGAGGAATTCGTGACGGGCTTCGTGCGCACCGCGGGGCCGACCATCACCCTGAACGGCGCGTGGGCGCAGAACATCCTCGAAAACCAGATGTACATCGAGTTCCTGGGCGACAAGGCGGGCATCAAGCTCCAGTACGGCGGAAATTTCGTTCTCTATTCCACGAAGAACGGCATGCTCTGTGAGACGAAGTTCGACTTCACCACCCAGAACATGTACGACGTCGAGATCCGCGACTTCCTGGAGAAGGCACCCCGTGGCATCAAGACCAAGGGGAACATCGACCACGCCATCCTCTCGTCGCGGCTGATGGACATGATCTACCGATCAGCCGAGATCGGCGAGGAGGTAAAGGCATGAAGTATCCGGGCGGGGTCTGGCCGGTGATGCTCACCCCCTACACCGAAAATGGCGAGGTCGATCACGAAGCGCTTTGGGCGCTCACGCAGTGGTACATTGAAAGCGGCGTTTCCGGACTGTTCGCGGCGTGCCAGTCGAGCGAGATCTACAAGCTGAGCCTCGAGGAGCGGATCGCCATCACGCGGACCACCCTCGCGGCGGCGAAGGGGCGGGTGCCCGTGATCGCGTCCGGACACGTGTCGGACGACATGGACGCGCAGGTTTCGGAGCTCACCGCCATCGCGGAGACGGGCGTCGAGGCCGTCATCACCATCACGAACCACTTCGCGAAGCAAGACGAGGGCGAGGACGTGTGGCTTCGGAACCTCGAGACGCTCATGGCGCGGCTCGATCCGAAAATCAACCTCGGCGCGTACGAATGTCCCGCACCCTATAAGCGGCTTCTGACGCCGGGGATGCTCAGGTTCATGGCGGAGTCCGGCAGATTCTACTTCTTAAAAGACACCTGCTGCGACGCGGCGACGATCCGCGAACGCCTCGGCATCCTCAAGGGCTCGAACCTCGGGCTCTATAACGCGAACTCGACCACGCTCCTCGACTCGCTGCGGGCAGGCGCGCGCGGGTTCTCCGGCGTCATGGCGAACATCCACCCGGAGCTCTACGTGTGGCTGACTTCGCACATCGACCACCCGAACGCGGACATGGTCGGCGCGGCGATCACCGTCGGCTCGCTCATCGAGCGGCAGATGTACCCGGTCAACGCCAAGTACCATCTTTCCGCCATCGAAAAGCTCCCCATGACCACCTTCAGCCGCGCGCAGGACGCGCGCCTGTTCACCGAATCGCTCCAGGCGGACGTTCGCTCCCTCGACCTCGTCATGAACGATATCTACGCCAAATACTGCGTATAATCCGGCCTGCGCGCGCCATACTATCCGCGAGGTGATCGCATGGCAAAGAAAGCCAAGGGTGGCAAAAAGGCGGAGATCAACAAGAAGCACCTGAAGCCGAACGGCGGCGTGCAAAACGACCCCGAGGCGCAGGACAAGTCCAAGAGCGGCGCGAAGACGCTGGGCAGGCAGGAATGACGGGGCGCGACGACGGAGGGCTCTGCCCGCCGTGGAGGGAATGCCGGGGCTTCGCCCCGGATTCGTTCAAGGGCCGGCGCCCCTGAAAATCCCATGCGAATGCGTGGAACCATTTTGCACTGACGGCGGCGCGGGGTCCAAACCCCGCGCCGCCCAGTTATGTGCTCAAAAACGCCAAAACATCAATACGGATCGCCCGGGGCTTGGGGCCCGCGGGCGATCCGAAGACAAAGTGTAAGTTTCCCGCCCGGTATGGGATTCGCAAGGGCCTGGGTCCCTGCGCGGGAGGTCTGGAGGGCGGCGCCCTTCGGCGTCACTCCACGCTCTCGCCCACCCCCGGCACGAGCTTCATCGCTTCCACGACCGCGGCGCGGGCGCGCAGACCGTAGCCGTAGAGCACGACGAGGTGGCCCGTGACATTCGCGCCCGCGGGCGCGGGAACAAGATCGACAAAGCCGCCCACGCAATCGACGAGGACGTCGCCCTCCGCGCAGCGAACGAAGCCCTTGACGCGGTAGGTATCCTCGACGAAGGCGTGCAGGAGCGCCTCGAGCTTCGCGCGCGAAACGCCGGGGACGACGGTTAAAATCAGTTTGCGAAGGGCGAGGTCGGCGGACAGGATGCCGTCGCGCTCCGGCACGGTGAACGGCTCGAGAAGCCGCTCCATGCCGGGAAATTCGCCGCGCACGGCGTCGTAGACGGGCACGTCCGGGCACTGGGACCGGATGATGGCGCGGGAGGCGGAAACCTCGTCCGGCGTCGCGCGGTCGAGCTTGTTGAGGACGACGCTGCTCGCGCAGGCAAGCTGTTTTTTGACGATCCGCGCCGTCTCGTACACCTTGGGAAGGCGGGCGGCGTCGACGACGCAGATGACGTTCTGGAGCGTCTGTGCGCCGATCATCTGGCGCGCCGCGCCGGGGTCCGCAAGCCCGGTCGTTTCAACGATGATATTTTCCGCGGCTTTCGCGGCGTCCGCGAGCGCCTGCTCGAACTCCGCCGCGCGGCAGGAGCAGAAGATGGAGCCGCCGTCGATTCCGTAGAGCGCGGCGCGCATGTCCCGAAGGAGCTGGATGTCGACGTTCTCGCGCCCGAACTCGTTGATGATCATTGCGACGCTCCCCGGCGGGAAGAGCCGGACGAAATTCCGGATGAACGTCGTCTTGCCCGCACCGAGGAAGCCCGTCACAAGGTACGCGCGGCTCACAGCGCCTCGCGGATGGCGGCGAAGAGCTCGTCGCGGCTGGGGATGATGGAACGGAACTTGAGCTGTCCGTTGATGTAGATCGAAGGCAGGTTCGGAACGCCCATCTTCTTGCAGCGCGCGATGTTTTCCCTTTCGGTATACTTGTACTCCACCACGTCGATCCGGTCTCCGAATTCGCGCTTTGCCTCCATGGCGGCGCCCATCATGTACGTGCACGCCGCGCAGGTGAGGGAGTCGAGCGTGAAGACCTCCATGAGCGGCCTTTCGAGGTGCTCGTAGTCGGGGAGCTCCACCTCGATGGAATCGTCCGCCGCGACGTAGTTCTCGAGGATCTTGCGCACGTCCGCCTCCTGCAGAACCGCCTGCGTGACCGCGATGGCGTTCTCGACCGGCACGGCATAGGGCATGTCGCAGCCGGGGGCGACGATGAGGTTCTTGCGGTTCTTGACGGCGTCGTAAAGGTCGATCACGCACTTCATGTTGTCCTGCTGGCTTCCGTGGAGCATGACGGACGTAAGCGGAATGTTGCCGCCGATGGCGATGTCGTACCGGTCGCAGATCTCCTTCGCGGCGGCGAGGTTCACATTCTCGTCGACGGAGATGGAGTCGGGGCCGGTTTTGCACATGACCTCGATGTTGCGCGTCGCGTCGCCGCAGACGAAGAAGGAGGAAAACGCCTTCTTCTCGCGGATAAAATCGAAGATGGAGGCAAACGGCCCCGACATGAAACGCTCGAAGTGCTTGGCCGAAATCTGGCTGATGAGCGGATCGACCACGGCGATCACGTCCATGCCCGCCGCGATGTACATGGCGGCGACGCGCCGGCCGACCTCGGCCGTAAAGGCGAGAAGCGCGTCGATGTAGTCCTCGTCGTCGAACATGTCCATGAAGATGTCGTTTCCGCGCAGGTGGGACGCGAGCGTGAACGGCCCGCAAATGAGGCCGTAGAGGGCCGTCTTCTCCCCCACCGCTTCCTTCATCCGGCGCATGACGTCCAGGATCATCGGAAAGCGCCCGCTCTTCGACGTCGGGATCGTGCATTCGCAGGGCACGACCGCCTCGTCCTCCAGGGGATGCGAGGCAACGGAGGGCGGCGCGTCCTTCGCCCAGCGGAGCTCGCAGCCGAGGCACTCCGCCTCGATCTGCAGATCGAACACGATGGGCTGGCCGAAGGGCTTGTAAAGGCGGTTGACCGCCATGAGCGATTCAAAGAGCTTGTCGGGGTCGGTCAGTACCTCCGTGGCGTCGAATCCGGCGAGCTTGCCGGCGTGTACGCCCGCGAAGGGCACCCAGGGGGTAACGTCTGTTCCCTCGTGCCTGAGAGTGGCAAAGAGTACTTCCTTTGGATTCATCCCAATCACCTCGCAAACAGTTTAGCAAAGATGTGACGGAATAAAAGGGAACATCTTGCTGTATTTCCGAAAAAACGCGCCGTCTCTTGCGGAAAGCGCGCTTTGCGTCTATACTGACGCGGGAGGCGAGAGGATGGACATCAAAACGAAGTACACGGCGGCGCTCGAACGGATCGAGAAGGTGCACGTGAAGTCCTTTCCGGGGCAGGCGGGGCCGCTCTTTCTCATCTCAACCGCGTATCCGGGCGTATGGATGGAGCACGTCTACGACGCGATCGCGTACGCGAACCTCACCCCGGCGGGGCGCGAGGTGGCGCGGAACCAGACGCTTTTATTTTTGCGCAACCAGAAGCCGAGCGGGCGGATGCCTTTCAACGTTCTCGACAGCTCGATTTCGACGCGGGGGTACGGCGCGTCCGTCGGCTACAGTCAGATCCAGGAGTGCGTGTCGTTCGGGGCGCTCTGCCTCGAGGCGTACAGGCTCTTAAGCGACAGGGAGTATCTGAAGGAGGCGTACCTGGGCCTGAAGGCGTGGGACACGTGGCTTGTGAACAACCGGATGACCCTGGACAAGGGGCTGATTGAGCTCTTCTGCCTGTACGACACCGGTCACGACAACTCCGCGCGGCTCTCGGACATTCCCAACAAATGCCCGGACGTGGACGGCGTGCTGCCCGTGGACGCGGACGCGGTGCCGCTTCTCGCGCCCGACATGAACGCGGTTTTCTATGGAGACCGGATGGCGCTCGCCGAGATGGCGGAGGAACTGGGGCATATTCACGAGGCGCGCGCGTGGCGCGAGAAGGCCGAGGCCGTTAAAAAGCGGATGTTCGAGCTTCTCTATGACCCGGACGACCTCTTCTTCTATGACGTCGACAGGCAGGGAAATAAGCGGAAATTCCTGTCCATCGCGATTTCAAACGTGTTTCAGGAGCATGTGCTCGACAGGGAGACGGCAAACGCAATCTACGCGCGCCACATGCGAAACCCAGACGAGTTCTGGACGCCCTACCCCTTCCCCTCCATGGCGATCTCCGATCCCGGCAGCAAGAAGGACCGGGACGGGAACAGCTGGGGCTACTATTCGCAGGCGCTGACGGCTCTTCGGTGCGCGCGGTGGATGGACTTCTACGGCTTTTCCGCCGACTACGACGAACTGCTTTCCCGCTGGCTCGAGGCCATGACGCGAAGCGATATGAACTTCTCGCAGGAGCTCGACCCGCTCACGGGCGAGATGTCGAAAAGCTCCGAGTGGTATTCGAGCGCGCTTCTTCTGTACGTGTACGCCGCGCGGCGGCTGGGGTACGTGAAATGAGGATATTGTCCGTCCGGGAAAACCCGGAAGCCTGCGATAGGATTTTGGAATACGTCAAATCGAAGTGGGCGGGCCCCGACACCGTTCGGGTGTACGACGACTGCTTCGCGCACATCGGGGACAGGCTGCCCGAGTGGTACGCGCTTTTGGACGGCGAGCGGATCGTCGGCTGCGCGGGCCTGATCGCGAACGACTTCATCAGCCGGCAGGACCTGTGGCCCTGGCTGTGCGCGCTGTACGTCGAGCCCGACATGCGCGGGCGCGCGCTGGGGAGCCTTCTCATTGAGCGGGCGAAATCGGACGCGCGCAGGGCCGGGTTTGCGCGCGTGTACCTGTGCACGGATCACGTGGGGTACTACGAAAAGTACGGGTTTACATACGTCGGGCAGGGGTATCACCCCTGGGGCGAGGAGTCCCGCATCTACGAGGGCTGATTCTTCCAGCCCGCCCAGAGCGCGCGGTTGCGCGCGATCTCCCTTCGGAAATCCCTGTTTTCCGAGAGCGCGTCGAGGAATTCCACCACCTCGCCGAGCCTTCCCTCGATGAGGTTGACCCCCGCCGCGCGCGTAGGCACGTCTGGCATGGCCTTGAGCGAGTAATGAAACGAGTGGATCACGGCGTCGATGGCGCGCATTTTCTGCGGCGCGGTCGACGCCATTCTCCATTCCCCGACAAACTTTTCAAACGCGGGCACCGCGCCGCCGGGGTTCAGCTGCCTTTTGTGAAAGCTCTCGCGCAGCGCGGCCTTCGGGAGCGCAAACCCGCAGACGGGGCAGGCGTCATCCTCCATCTCCGGGCCGCTGCCGTCGAGAAGCTCGCAGCGCGGGCAGCGGTATGTGCCGTCCAGAAAATCGCGGATGTAGAGGATATCCGTGCAGCGCGCGTAGAGCACGGTACCCGCGCATTCGAGCAGTTCCTCGTCGATCAGTCCCGTCGCGTCGCTCTCGTACAGCCTTCGGATCATGGCCTGCGGTGCCCGGTCGCTCCAGAGGACGCGTCCGTCTTCGGTGATGCGCATAAGCCGCCTCCCAACGTTTTTTGCGATTCTACCACCGCCGCGCGCGCCTCGTCAAGGTGGGGGTCGGGGGGAAGACGGTATATTTCGTATCTGCGCTTTCCCACGCTCTGGCGCTCGAGCCTTTGAAGCGCCGAAGGCGGCAGCTTCTGTTTCTTGTCCATGATGGCGCAGATCACGCCGCCGGAATTGAGCCTTGGCAAGATCGCCGCGAGGAAGCCGTCCGCGCCGCCCGTCGCCCACGCCTTCATGTCGCCGTAGGGGAAGTCGGTCAGTATGACGTCCGCGCGGAAGCCGTCGTCCGGAAGCCGGAAGGCGTCCGCCGCGAAAGCCTCGGCAGGGATTCCCGCCCCCGGCAAGAGTTCCTTCAGGCGGCGCGCGGCCTGTTCCGCCTCCTCGTAAGAAGGACGCCCGAAGCGCTCCCCCATCTCCGAAAGCGCCCGCGCGCGATCCTCGAGGCCGCCCGGCGCAAGCAGGGCCATGTTTTTTTGCGCCATCAAAACAGCGGAAGGGTCGGCGTCCGTTCCCCGGACGCGCGCGAGCGCGGGCGCGTGCGTGAGCGCCGCGACGGCGAGGAGGGAGCCTACGCCGCACAGCGGGTCGTAGAGCACCACGTTCTCCCTCCGGCCAAGGAACCGGAGGCAGCGGCCCATGAGCTCCTCGGCGAGCCGTGCGGGGAAGTTCGTCATGCCCGGCGCGTGACAGAGCGCGCGGCCGGGAGCGAAGTCCTCGTAGGAGGGGCGGTTTGCGTAGAGATAGTTCATTGCGATACGTTGTAGAGGGAGTAGAAGTATCCCTTCCGCTCCATCAAGTCATGAAACCTGCCGGTTTCGGCGATTTCACCGTTGTGCATGACGATGATCGCGTCGTAGCGCGCCATGAGCCGCTCGTCGAGCTTGTGGGTGACGATGATGCGCGTGAGGCCGTCGATCGCGAGGATGGCGCTCGTAACGGACTCCGCGGTCTGGTTGTCAAGCGCGGCCGTCGCCTCGTCCATCAGGAGGATCGGCGTCTCGCGCACGAGGCAGCGGGCGATCGACACCCTCTGCTTCTCGCCGCCGGAGAGGTTCTGCCCGCCCTCGCCGCAGGCGTAGTCCGCGCCCTTCTGCTCGATGAGCGACGAGAGCCCCGCGCGCCGCGCCGCCGCGTCGACCTTCTCCTCCGGGAAGTCCTTGAAAAGCGTGATGTTGTGAAGGATGCTCTCGTCAAAGAGGAACACGTTCTGTTGGATGACCGACTCAATATCAAACAGGCTGTCGAGGTCGGCGTCGCGCATCTCCACGCCGTCGATGGTGATCGAGCCCGCATAGTTTGGGTAGTAGCCCAGAAGGAGCTTCAGCATGGTGGACTTTCCGGAGCCGGACGCGCCCACGATGGCGTAGCTCTTCCCCTTCTCAAAGTCGAAGGACACGCCGCCCAGCGCGTTGAGCCCCGGTTCGTAGCCGAAGCTCACGTCGCGAAAGCGGATGGCGTCCGAGAAGCCCCCGACGAGCGTCCTTTGGCCGAGGCTCGCGCTGTTCTCGACCACGTCCTCCAGCTTGTCGATGAGCTGTCCCGCGGCGGTGAAGTTGCTCTTGAGCGGCACGATGCGCTGAATGGGCGAGAGGATGTGGTTTGAAAGCTGCACGAAGGCAAGCACCGCGCCGATGGTCATCACGTCCTTCATGACGAAGAACGCGCCGAGGGTGAAGATCACGACGAGAACGAGGGTCGCCGCGAACGTGGAGACGACGTTCAGTGTGTCGTTCGTCTCCCGGCGGCGGCGCTTGGTGTCCTCGAGCTCGAGATTCTTCTTCATGAAAAGGTCCATTACCTCGCGTTCGGCCTTGAAGGACTTGACGACCACGAAGCCGTTCAGAAGGTCCTTGACCTGATCGACGAAGCCCTCGTTGCGGTCGGAGGTTTCGCGCTCGCGACGGGTGAGGCGGCTCCCGTAGCGCATGGTGAGGAGGGCTGGCACGAGCGTCACCACGATGACCGAACCCGTCATGATGGGATTCAGAAACAGCATCGCGCCGACCGCGGCCGCGAACTGGATGAGCTGGAAGATGAGGTCGGTCCCGCCGCCCAGATAGTTCGACTCGATGGAGGAAAGATCGTTCGAGAACGCGGAAATGAGCCTTCCCGACGACGCCGCGCCGAAATCGCCGATGGACTTTGACAGGACGCGCTCGAACACGTGCTGCTTGTATTGCGTGAGCGCCTTTTTCATGAAGCGATTCTTGAACGTTTTCTGGATGAGACTGAACGCCAGAAACAGGGCGACGGCGGAGAGCGTGATGACGAGACCCCGGAACATGCCGCTCCAGTCGCGGCCTTCCATGGCCTCGATGAGCGTCTTCATGATGAACGCCACCGAGATGTTGAGCGCGCTCGCGAGCACAAGGGAGAAAACCGTCATCGCAAAGTTGAAGTGGTTTCCCTTCATGAACTGGCGCCTGCATTCGGACTTCATCAAACTCCCCCTTCCCATACCAGATTATAGCATTTCCTGCTTTGAAGCGCCAGCATGCGCAACCTTTTGTTGAAGCGGGGGCCTCCGCACCGAATCGGCCTCGCGGCATACGATGAAGCATGGTCCGAAAGGAGATGCGTATGCGCGTGAGGCCGATCGTGTGCAAATTCGGAGGTACCTCCCTCGCGGACGCGCGCCGCTTCGAGCGCGTGGCCGAGATCGTCCGCCGGGACGGGCGCAGACGGTATATCGTCGTATCCGCGCCGGGAAAGCGGTTTGACGAGGACGTTAAGGTAACCGACCGTTTGATCGCCGCGTTCGCCTCGGAAGGCGCGGAACGGCTCGACGCGCTCGAGGGCGCGCGGGACGTGTTCCGCGCGATCGCGAACGGCCTCGGACTTCGCTCCTACGAAACCGAGCTCGCCACGCTCGACGAGGCCGCGCAGACGAGCCGCGACATGTCGGCGAGCCGGGGCGAATGGCTGTGCGCAAAGGCGCTCGCGGACTATCTGGGGCTGCCGTTTGTCGACGCGGCCGACCTGTTTCTGTTTTCCGAGGGCGTTCTCGACGTGGCGAAAAGCTACGCGCGGATTCGAGAGCTGCCGGCCGGAGGCGCTGTGGTACCCGGCTTTTACGGCGCGGACGCCGCGGGGCGCGTGGTGACGTTTCCGCGCGGGGGCTCCGACATCTCGGGCGCGCACGTCGCGGCGGCGCTGAGCGCGGAGAGATACGAGAACTGGACGGACGTCGACGGCTTTCGCGCCGCGGACCCCAGGCTCGTGCCGGACGCGGCGGCGATCCCATTTTTAAGCTACGAGCAGGCGCGCGCGTTTTCCCGGCTGGGAGCCGGGGTTCTGCACCACGACTGCGTCGCGCCCGTCGAGCGGGCGAACGTCCCCATCGTCGTCAAAAATACATTCCGCCCGGACGCGCAGGGCACGCGCGTCTCGCGCAACGCGCGCTGGGAGGGTCCGTTCCTCGCCATGTCGCGCTGCGCCGCGGACACCTGTCGGCTGACGCTCGTCGGCTCGGACGGAAACCTGGCCGCGTCCCTCGCGGGGATTCTCCCCGAGGGCTCGACGGTTTCGGTAAAGGGGGAAACCGTCTCGATCACCTGTCCCGAGGCGCAGATCCGGGAAACCGCGCGCGCGGTTTACGCGCTCGCGCGACAACCGTCGCACAATAACTGAATTATTTTGTCGTAAAATTTCGCAGTCTCCGCATGGATTGCGCGCGCGGGGACTGGTTTTTTTATGGTCCGTGTGCTAGAATGAATTGGTATGTACGCTTGGAGGCAACCGCTTTGGAGAGATATGAGAAGCTGACGGATCTTCTGCCGGGGAAGGAAGCCGAGGCCGCGATCGTTCTCCGCCCGGAGAACATGCGCTGGCTTTCGGGCTACACGGGCGAAGGCTGTCTTTTCGTGTGCGAAAAGGCGCGCGTGATCGTGACCGACTTCCGCTACACCGAAATGGCCGAGCGGCAGGCGCCGGGCTTTCGCGTCGAGATGACGACCGCCCAGCGGACAGGCCCCGCGGTCTGCGCGGAACTGATGGAGGAATTTTCGCTTTCCTCCGCCGCGACGGAGACGGACTATGTCACGCACGATTCCTTCGTGGCGCTCGAGCGGGCGCTTTCTGGAAAAAAGCTCTTGAGCATGACGGGCACTGTCGAAAAGCTGCGCGAGATCAAGGACGAGGGGGAGCTTTCCGCCATTCGCGAATCGGCGCGCATCGCGTGCAAGGCGTTTGAGAATCTGCTCGGCTGGGTCAAGGTCGGGATGACCGAAAAGGAAATCCAGATCGGGCTCGACTACGAGATGCTGAAACTCGGCTCCGAAAGGAACGCATTCGACACCATCGCGTGCGCGGGCGTGAACGGCTCCTTGCCCCACGCGGTACCGTCCGATCATCGCGTTCAAAACGGCGAGCTTCTCACGCTCGACTTCGGTGCGACAACGAGGGGATATCTTTCGGACATGACGCGCACGATAGGATTCGGAAGGATCGACGGCGAGCTTCGGAGGATCTATCAGGCGGTGCTCGACGCGCAGCTTCTATGCCTGGATGCCGTCGCGCCCGGAAAGGTTTGCGGCGAGATCGACAAAATCGCGCGCGACTTCCTGGACGCCAAATATCCCGGCAGGTTCGGGCACGGACTGGGCCACGGTGTGGGTCTGTTCATCCACGAGGGTCCCCGGTTCTCAAGGGGATCGGAGACGGTGCTGGAGCCGGGGCATGTGCTCACGGTCGAGCCGGGGCTGTACATACCGGGACTGGGCGGCTGCCGCATCGAAGACATGGTTTTGATCACGCAGGACGGTTATGTCGATCCCATCGACGCGCCGAAGCGGTTGATTGAGCTATAGAGAAACGTAGTCAGAAACAGGAGGGTTCACCCATGATCAACGCGAGCGACTTCAGAAACGGCGTCACCATTGAAATGGACAACGGCATTTGGTCCGTCGTGTCCTTTTTGCACGTCAAGCCCGGTAAGGGAGCGGCGTTTGTGCGCACAAAGCTCAAGAACATCGTGACGGGAGCGGTCATCGAGCGCACCTTCAACCCCACGGACAAGATGGCGCGCGCGCACATCGAGACCAAGGAGATGCAGTACCTCTACTCCGCGGACGAGATGTATTACTTCATGGACGTCGAAAACTACGAGCAGCTCGCGCTCACGCATGAGCAGGTCGAGGACGCCATACAGTTCGTCAAGGAGAACACGAACGTGACCGTGCGCTTTTTCAAGGGCTCGCCCTTCTCCGTCGAGGCGCCGAACTTCGTGGAACTGAAAGTCACCGCGACCGAGCCCGGCTTCCGGGGCGACACCGCTACCAACACCACCAAGCCCGCGACGCTTGAGACGGGGCTCACGATCCAGGTGCCGCTCTTCATCAACGAGGGCGACATGCTGAAGATCGACACCCGCGAGGGCGGCGAGTATCTCGGCCGCGCGTAAGCGTCGAAATCGGGCATGAGAGGGCTAGAGATAGCCCTTTTGTGTTTATTATTGCATATGGAGGGCGCGCGTTTCCGCGACCCGAAACCGGCGCGGCAGAAGCGCGCCGGGAAACCACAATCAGGGAGGTGCTTTTATGGAATCGATTCGCAAGAAGGCCGGGTACCTGGAGGGCCTCGTTTCAGCGATGAAGCTCGACGAGAACGACCCCAAGGATCAGCTCCTCGGCGGCATCGTCTCGCTCCTGAGCGAGCTTTCAGACCGCACGGAGGCGCTCGACGACATGCTTGGCGAGTTGAACGATTATGTCGAAAGCATCGACGACGACCTGAGCGAGCTCGAGGGCATGCACGACGACGAGGACGGCGCGGACTTTGACGAGGTCTTCGACGACTTCGGCGGCGAGGAACCTCTGCGCCTGATCAAAAACAACTCCGACGCGGCGCCGAAGCTGGTGCGCATGCCCACGCTGTGCCCCCAGTGCGGAAAGGTGTTTTTGGCTTCCGGGACGATCGACGGCGCGAAGTATACTTGCCCCCACTGCAAAAAGGTCGTGAAGCCCCAGCGGCTCACCGACAAGAATACGCCCGTCGCGGATCCGCTGGAGGAATAGACGCATGCTCAGAATTCACTACGATGCGCTCGTCGAGACGCTTGCGAAGGGCCTTTTCCGCGCGGGCATTTGCGACGGGAGAAGGTTCCGGCTCGCGGAGGTGTTCGCAGGCAACTCGCTCGAGGGCGTCTATTCCCACGGCGTGAACCGTTACCTGCGCTTCCTTTCGGAGGTCGAAAGCGGGATCGTCGACATTGACGCGAAGACCGAGGTCGTATCAAGCTTCGGCGGCATCGAGGTGCGCGACGCCCGCTTCGGCATCGGCCCCCTGAACGCCGAGGACGCCATGGCGCGCGCGGTGGAGCTCTCGAAGACCCACGGCATCGCCTGCGTGGCGGTCCGGAACACCAACCACTGGCTGCGCCCCGGCCGCTATGGCTGGCAGGCCGCAAACGCGGGCGTGATCGGGATTCTGTGGTCGAACACCATCAACAACATGCCCGCGTGGGGCGCGATCGACCCCAAGCTCGGGAACAATCCCGTCGTGATGGCCATCCCGCGCGAAAAGGGACACGTCGTGATCGACCTCGCGATGACGCAGTTCGCGTTCGGGAAGCTCGAAATGGCGAAGCTGAGCGGCGAGCAGCTCCCGATGCCGGGCGGATTCGACGAGAGCGGCAATCTCACGACCGATCCGGAAGCGATCCAGAAGTCGAAAAGGCCGCTGCCCATCGGGTACTGGAAGGGCTCGGCGCTTTCGCTCGCGCTCGACATGATCGCGGCTGCGACGGCGCTCGGCCGGACGACCGCAATGGTCGCGGCGGATTCGTCGACCGAGCACGGCATCTCCCAGATGTTCATCGCGATCAACTTCCGCGCGGCGGTCGACCCGGCGCGCGCGGACGAAATCCTTGATACCGCGGTGGACAGTCTCCTCTCCTCCGCCCCCGTCGACCCGAAGAGCCCCGTTCGCTATCCTGGCCAGAACACCGCCGAGATCCGCGCGCGCAATCTGCGCGAGGGCGTGCCGATCCACGAGGAGACCTGGGAAAAGATCCTGAAGTACGTAGGGGGCGAATGAGATGACGATCCTCTGGGCGGCGGGAGGCACGGGATTTACGTTTCTCATGACCACGCTCGGCGCGGCGATGGTGTTCTTCTTCCGCAAGGAGATCCACCACGGCGTGCAGCGCGTGTTTCTGGGCTTCGCGGCGGGCGTGATGATCGCGGCCTCCGTCTGGAGCCTTCTGATCCCCGCGATCGAGGAAGCGGGCGAGATGGGCTGGCTCCCGGCGACGGGCGGGTTCGTCATGGGCATCGCGTTTCTGATGCTGATGGATGTGCTCCTCCCCCACCTCCACATGGGCGCGGAGAAGGCCGAGGGCCTGTCGTCGTCCTGGCGGCGAACGACGCTCCTCGTGCTCGCCGTGACGCTACATAACATACCGGAGGGCATGGCGGTCGGACTCTCGTTCGCGCTGGCGGCACAGCGCGGGGGCGATCCCGCGGCCATCTCCACCGCGCTGGCGCTGGCGCTCGGCATCGGCATCCAGAATTTCCCGGAAGGCGCGGCGGTGGCGCTGCCGCTTCGGCAGGAGGGATTTTCGACCAGGAAGGCGTTCCTGAGCGGAAGCATGTCCGGCATCGTGGAGCCCATCTTCGGCATCCTCGTGGTGCTGGTGGCGGGATCGATCCGGCCGCTCATGCCGTGGCTTTTGTCGTTCGCCGCGGGCGCGATGATGTACGTGGTCGTGGAGGAGCTGATCCCGGAGGCGCACCTGGGCGAGCACTCGAACACGGGCACGCTCGGCGTGATGGCGGGGTTCCTCATCATGATGATCCTGGACGTGGCGCTCGGATAGGTCTCTCTGCAGGCGGGGCGAAAGCTCCGCTTTTTGTTTGCGCCGGGGCGGAAGCGTTTATATCCATTCCGTACGACTGGATGATGCGAAGGGAGGGATCTCGATGACCATTTATGACTTTGAGGTCGAAACGCGCGGAGGCGGCAAAAGGAGCCTCGCCGCGTACCAGGGGCAGGTGCTCCTGATTGTGAACACGGCGACCGAATGCGGCTTCACGCCCCAGTACGCCGGGCTTCAGCAGCTTTACGACCGGTACAAGGCGCAAGGATTCCAGATTCTGGATTTCCCCTGCAACCAGTTCGCGGGGCAGGCGCCGGGGACGGACGAGGAGATTCATACGTTTTGCACGGGGCGGTTCGGGATCACGTTCGAGCAGTTCGCGAAGATCGACGTCAACGGCGAAAACGAGTCGCCGCTCTATGCATGGCTCAAGGCTCAGAAGGGCGGTCTGCTCGGCGGGCGGATCAAGTGGAACTTCACGAAGTTTCTGGTCGACCGGAACGGGAACGTCGCCGGGCGGTTCGCGCCGACCACCACGCCCGAGGCGCTCGAAAGGGAAATCGCCGCACTTCTCCAGGTGGTTGAAAGCTGAAAACGAGGGCATCCTTGACGCATGAAGCGTTCATATTTTGAAGGCTGGTACTACAAGCAGCGCGGCGCGGACGGCACGGTCGCGCTCATCGTCGCGCGCCACCGGGGTCCTGACGGGGCGGCTTCCGCCTCTTTGCAGCTCATTTCGGACGACGGCGCTTGGAGCGTCCCGTTTTCCGCTTCCGAAATGCAGATGGACGGGCCGCGCGTGCGGCTCGGAAACAGCGCGTTTTCAGAGCGCGGCCTTTCGCTCGACGTGCGGGCGGACGGGCTTTTTGCGCAGGGCGCGCTTTCGTTCGGACCTGTCGCGCCGCCGAGGGGCGACATTATGGGGCCGTTCCGGTTCGCGCCGGGCATGGAGTGCAGGCATGCCGTCGCAAGCCTTCTGCACGCGGTGAACGGCGAGATCGATATCAACGGGAAGCGCTACGCGTTTCGGGCGGGCACGGGGTACGTCGAGGGCGACCGGGGCGTCTCCTTCCCCCGGCGATACGTGTGGACGCACGCGGACTGGGACGGCAACAGCCTCATGCTTTCCGTCGCGGACGTTCCGTTTCACGGCCTTTCGTTCGTGGGCTGCGTGGGCTTTCTGTACCGGAACGGCCGGGAGACGCGGATCACGACCTACAGGGGCGCGCGGGTCGTCGAGGTGAACAACGATTCCGTTTTGATCCGGCAAGGGAAACTGACGCTCGCGGTGGAGGCGGGCCCCAGGCGCCCGCTCGCGCTTCTCGCGCCGCGCATGGGCGGCATGACGCGCACGATCCACGAAAGCGCTTCCTGCCCGGTGCGCTACCGCTGCACCATCGGGGAGGAGACGCTCTTCGATTATGTGTGCGAATCCGCGAGCTTCGAGGGAAACTGGGCGATCAAAGTTCCTTAAAAAGCTGCGCGCTCCAGAATGTCATGCCCAGTTTGTCGATGTAAAAGTCCAGAATGCGCCGGGAATCCTTCGTTGCGGTGGAAAGACAGAGGTACTTGACGCCTTCTGACCGAACCATCTCCTCGATTCTGCGGAAGATCTCCCGGCCGCAGCCCCTGCCGCGCATTTCCGGCGCGACGTACAGTTCGTCGATCTCGAAGTACCCTTCGCCGTCCGGGATTGCGGCGCCCATGCCGGACGCGACCCGGCTACTCCCGATTGCATAGCCGATCAGAGCATCCCCGTCGCGCGCGAGGAAGCACCGCGAATCCTTCAGATCGTCGGGCACGTTCGCCGCGTATCCGCGCGTGATTTCCTCGGACGCCCACACCTTCGACAGTTCGCAAATGACGGGCAATTCATCGATATCCGCCCGCGTCAACGAGATCATCCGTTCATCTCCATTTCATTCTCGAAACAGGTTCCCGGGCGGCCCCGGCAGGAACCCCACCCGCCGTCACTCGATCGTGACCTTCTTCCCCAGCTCCGTCCAGCCCGCGCCGCCCGCGCCGTCGTCGATCACGACGATCAGCTCCCACGTGCCCGCGCGCAGGGACGACTTGTCAAAATAGGCACTGAAGCCGGAGGCGTCGAGGTTCAGGCCGTCGAGCGACGAGGCGTAGTGGGCGGTCACGTCGGGCCGACTGACGGTCGAGGTCGTGCAGTACACGATCTCGTCGCCGTTTTTGAGCGCGATGTGCTTCTCGCCGCGCTGCGCGTCGCGCGTCGGGATGATCGCCCAGCCCTGCAGCGTGACGAACTGGCGGGAGGAATCGAAGCTGTCGATGTTGGAGCGGATGAGCGACAGATGCTCCGGCAGCGCGAGGGTGCCCGATTCGTAGTCGGCAAGCTTGTCCTCGCGCCCGAGAACGCCGTTCACCGCCTGTCCCGAGTACCGTTCGACATACTCCATGATGACGAGATCGGGCTTCTCGCCCTGCACCACGTAGTCGAGAACGCTCGTCGTCCAGACGAAGGTGACCTTCGAGAAGCTGTCCGCGAGCATGGGATAGAGCATCCGGCAGAAGGAATCGCGGAACACGACGGCGGAGGGAAGCTCCGGGTGGTCGGGATTTACGAGCTGGATGATCGGCCGCTCCGGATCGGGACTCGTCTCGGGGTACTTCGTCTCGAGCCGGACGAGATTCGAGCCGTTGACGGTAAAGATCACCTCCGTGTCCCGCAGGATGTCTTCCTGGCCGAGGAACTCCGCCATGTCGCCCTCCTGCCAGTCAGGGTTCTCCGTCACCGTGCAGTCGTCGCGGGTGATGATCCTGACGTTCGGGTAATCTTCCGCGATCCGATGGATGAGCTGCGTGTATCCCACGAACGCGCCGTACTGGTTCCAGTGCGTATCGGTCTTGAAAAATACCGTGTGATTCGCCTTTTCGTCGATGACCCTCTGGCGCGTGTCAATCACGGGTACGTCCGTCCGCTCCGTGAGCGCCTCGAGCAACCCGTCAAAGCGTGATTCACCCGCGTACCCCTGCAGGCTTTCGGGAAGGTGCTCCGGATAGACCGTGTGCTTGTCCGGGCAGATCATGAGGTAGTAGGAGATGCCCTGCGCCTCGAGGTAGTCCTTCGCCTTCTGCTGGGCCTCGCAGACGGCGGCGAGCTCCTCGTCCGTATAGTGGATCTCGCGCTTCATGTCCTCGAGAGAGCCGTCTGCGGTGTAGAAGAGCCAGCCGTCCTGTCCGATGGCGACGTTATTGATGATCCGAACGCCGGTCGAGGCGCTCAGGCGGTTGTAGAGGGACGTCATCGCGCCGCGGAAGGCGAAATGGTCGTCAAACCAGTCCTCGATGCCCTTGGGATCGAACGAGCCCGGCCACGCGGCGAGGACGCGGTTCTCCCCCGCGTCATCCGACGCGCCGGGAAGCAAAAGCCCATAGATCGGGAACGCGCAGATCAGGAGAAACAGCGCGACCGTGACGAAATTCAAAAACTTCTTCATGTCCGCGCCCTCCTAAAACCGGAAGTAGATGAACGGGTTGTAGGTGCCGCCCGCGAGCGTGAGGACCGACAGCGCCAATAGTCCCAGCGCGGCGACCGTCCCGAGCGCCTGCGTGAAGGCGTTCGCGCGCATTTTCGGCCACTTGATTAAGAGGACAAGCCCCGCCAGCAGCAGGACCCCCGTGCGCGCGTCCAGGATGGACATGGCGTCCGCGCCCGCGCCGAAATTCAGCGAGAACATGGAATCGAGATACGAAAGCGCGGCGGTCAGGCTGTCCGCGCGGAACAGCACCCAGCCGACGAGCACCACGAGCAGCGCATAGATGGTTCCGACCGCGCGCGGAAGTTTGTCGAGCGCCTTTTTGACGAAGGGGATGCGCTCGAAGCACAGAAACAGCCCGTGCCACAGCCCCCAGACCACGAAGCCCCACTTCGCGCCGTGCCAGAGACCGCAGAGCGCAAACACGACCACGAGGTTGAGAAGCGTGCGCGCGCTCCCCTTCCGGCTGCCGCCCATGGGGATGTAGAGGTAGTCGCGAAACCAGCTGGAGAGCGAGATGTGCCATCTGCGCCAGAACTCGCGGATCGAGCGGGAGACATAGGGATGGTCGAAGTTCTCGAGGAAGCGAAAGCCCATCATCCCGCCCATGCCGATGGCCATGTCGGAGTAGCCCGAGAAATCGAAATAGATCTGTACCGCATAGGCGATGGCCCCGAGCCAGGCCGCGTCGAAGGAAACGGGTCCGGAGAACGCGGCGTCGGCGATCTTCGCGGCGGCGTTCGCGACGAGCGCCTTCTTGGCGAGTCCGACGCAGAAGCGGCGCACGCCCGCCGCGGCCTCGTCGAGGCGCACGTCGACCTTTCCGAGGTCGCGCTCGACGTCGATGTAGCGCACGATGGGGCCCGCGATGAGCTGCGGGAACATCACAACGTAGGTCGCGAAGCGGAGCGGATTTTTCTGGACCGCGACGTTCCCGCGCCTGACGTCGATCACATAGGACATGATCTGGAATGTGTAAAACGAAATGCCGATGGGCAGCGCGATTTCCGCGAGCGGGAGGTTCGCCTGGAACGCCCAGTTCGCGGTCGAGATCAGCATGTCAAGGTACTTGAAGGCGCCGAGGAGACCGAGGTTGAAGACCACGGCGAGCGCGAAAAGCGCCGCGCTCTTCTGCACGCGCAGGCCGAGAAGGTAGTTGACGACGATGGAGGCGAGCATCACAAGAACGTACGTCGGCTCGCCCCACGCGTAGAAGAGGAGGCTGAACGCGAACAGCGCCGCGTTCCGGAGGTCGGGCTTTTTCGCGAGCCCCGCGAGCCAGCAGACGATGAGCGCGGCGGGCAGGAACGCGAAAAGGAAGATCGGGGAAGCGAATACCATGGAAGCCCTCCTATTCCCTTGTAAAGACTGGAATGACGTCGATGGGCGCGTGCGCGCTCACGAGGCCGCCCCCCGTGTGGAGCCTGCCCGTCGCGATCTCGCGCCAGGGGCCGGGGGTCGGGAGATAGACGCGGCGCGAATTGGCGCCCGGCTCCATGACCGGCGCGACGAGATATCTGTCTCCGAACATGTACTCGTCCTCGATGTTCCACGCCTCGCGGTCATATGGAAAATCGTAGAACAGGGGGCGGATGACGGGCGTGCCGTCCGCGTGCGCCCGCTCCATCTGCTCCCGGATGTAGGGCCTCAGGGCCTCGCGGATCTCGACGTACTTTTTGAGGATGGGATAGTTCTCCTCCCCGTAACTCCATAGCTCGTTCGGGCCGCCGGAACCCATCTGGCCGCCGCCGGGCGCGCCGGGCTTGAGCGGCGGCGTGTGGGGTTCCCGGTCGCCGTGGAGGCGCATCACCGGGCAGTACGCGCCCCACTCGAACCAGCGGATGAACACCTCGCGGAACGCCGGGTCGGAAGGATCGCCACCGTGGAAGCCGCCGATGTCGGTCGTCCACCACGGTATGCCCGCGAGCGCCATATTGAGCCCCGCGCAGAACTGGTTTTTCATCGATTGGAAGGACGAGTGGATGTCCCCCGACCACACGAGCGCGCCGTAGCGTTGGCTGCCCGCCCACGCGCAGCGCAGAAGGTTCAAAACGTTCTTCTGTCCCGCCGCGGTCATGCCGTCGTAGAAGCCCTTCGCGAAGAGCTGCGGATAGATGTTTCCGATCTTGAGGTTCGGGCCGAGTTGGTAGCGGTAGAGGTCAAAGTCGTAGTAGGAATACTCCGGCTCGGCCTCGTCCAGCCAGAACACGCGCACGCCCTTGTCGTAGTAGTTCCGCTTGACCTTCTCCCACACGTAGGCGCGGGCCTCGGGGTTGGTGGCGTCGAAGTGGTTGACGTTGCCCATTCCCGTCATGACGGCGGGAACGCCCCGGTCGGCGGAGAAGAGAAGGCCCTTCGATTCCATCTCCCTGAAGTTCTCACTTTTCATCGAAACCGTGGGCCATACGGACACCATGAGCTTCATGCCCATCTCCTCGAGCTCGCGGATCATCCCCTCCGGGTCCGGCCAGAATTCGGGGTCGAACTTCCAGTCGCCCTGATCCGTCCAGTGGAAAAAGTCCACCACGATCACCGAAACCGGGATCCCGCGCCTGTGGTACTCGCGCGCGACCGCGAGAAGCTCCTCCTGCGTCTGATAGCGGAGCTTGCACTGCCAGAAGCCCATGGCGAAATCCGGCATCATGGGCGCGGTTCCGGTCACTTTTGCGTACTGCCTTTCGATCTGCGCGGGATTGTCGCCCGATGTGATCCAATAATCGAGGACGTCTGTCGCCTCTGCCGTCCACACGGTGATGTTCCTGGAGAAGCTGACGCTTCCAACCGCGGGATTGTGCCAGAGAAGCCCGTAGCCCTTGTCTGAGATCATGAAGGGAACCGACGCCTGCGAGTTTCTCTGCGCGAGCTCGAGCGTGGTGCCCTTGAGGTTCAAAAACGGCTGCTGGTACTGGCCCATGCCGTACACGCGCTCGTCGGGGTCTGATTCGAAGCGCATGGCGAGCGCGTAGTCCCCGCCCAGAATGGGCTTGAACTCCCGCGCGTCGATCGAGAGCGCGGAAGCGAATTCCTTCGTGACGTTCTTCCTATTGCGCACGTACTCCTCGAGCAGGCGTTCGCCCCGGTCATTATAAAGGGTAATTTTTCCCGCCGCCGTGACGCGCGCCTCAATCGCGCCGTTTTTGACGACCGCGCCGTCCTCGTGGATATCGATCCGTCCGCTTCCCCCGGCGGGCAGAAGCGCCCAGTCGCGAAGGGGCATCCTTGCCGCCTTCGTCGCGCGCACGCGCAATGCATTCTCCCCCCACGGCTCGATCCAGAGCTCTTCCCAGCCCATGGTAAAGACGAGCCTGTTCCCCTCGACCCGCAGCATTCCCATATCCCCCCTTACAGCTTCTTGCCTACGATGAAAGTCGGCGGCATGAGCCACGCCGCCGACATGAGGAAATCAGGAGAAACGCAGAATCCCGGGGCCTTCGCCCCGGGAAACGAGCTCACTCCTGGTCCCGCGTTGTGACCGTTACCGGGGTAATGATCTCGCCGTCGTTGACGGTAAAGGACTGGAGATCGCCGAACTGGTAGTACCTGTACTCGTCCTTCGTGCCGTTCTTATAGACGAGCACGAGGCCGAGCGAGTAGGTGCCGGGATCGTACTTAGAGACGTCGATATAAGCGCGCCAGTCGCAGGCGGATGGATTTTGGCAGATCGCGCCCGCGTGGTCGACGCCCGAGATCCCCTCGTCGTTCGTGGCAAAGTAGGCGGCGAACTTGCCCGTCGAAATCTGGGTGACGACGAGGTATGTTCCGCAGGTCTCGCCGTCAAAGTAGTCGAGATTGGCGTATCCCCAGCCGGTCAGCTCCATGACCTTGTAATCGTTGAGCGCGGAGACATAGCAGCTTGAGACGCCGATCTCGCCGTCGGTCGAGACGGCCGGGAGCTTCGCGTCGCTGCGGATGCCGGAGATCATCGACTCCGGGATCACCGTCGGAGTGGGCGTTGGAACGGGCGTCGGCGTCGGGCTGGGCGTCGGCGTCGGCTCCGCCGTCGGCTCGGCCGTAAAAAGGACCGTCGTCGGCTCCGCCGTCGGTTCGGCGGTCGCGGGCGGGGGCGTCACCGGCTCCCCGGTGCCCGTCACGATGTACGGCCTTCCGTCCTCGTTCTTGCCCCGCGAGAGCAGGAACACGGCGACCAGCACGAGGATGATCACGATCAAAAGGCAGATGAAAAACCTGAGCACAGCCGGGCCCCGGCTGTGGTTGCGACTCGACTGTTTCACATGTACCTACCTCCAAAAATGACTCAGCAGATTGCGAAACCTGTGACATCATATTACATGTGCGGAACAAAAGTGTCAATCCCCCGGGACAAATCGTCAATGTATTTTCATCTCAGTTGACACAAAGGGCGGAAGCGGGTAGAATATTCCTATGAAATGAAGGTCAAGGAGAATGAATCGAGTGGGAAAATCCAATTTTGCCGTGTTCGTCGATCTGGAAAACGCGGGCGCGAAGGAGTCGATCCTGCGGTATATCATAGAGAAGGTCAAGATCCGGGGCGATATTCTGATCGGCAAGGTGTACGGGTACGAGGACCGGTACTCGGATCTCAAGCAGGTCCTTTTATCGAACACCTTTAACGTCGTGCCGTCCCTGCGCTACGGCAAGAACCAGAAAAACAACCTCGACATCCAGCTGGTCATCGACGCCCTCGAGGTGGCGTACGTCAATCCCCTCATCGACAGCTTCTGCATCGTTTCCGGCGACAGCGATTATCAGCCCCTGGTCGGAAAACTAAAGAGCATGGGCAAGTTTGTGCTCGGCATCTCGCGCTCCGAGGTTGCGTCCGGCATCTTCATCAACGCCTGCAACGAGTTCGTGTTCCTTGAGTCCATGGCGGCGAAGCAGCCGCCCAAGACGAGGTCCAAGGACGAGCGCGTGGCGGACGGGGACATCACCGAGCTCGCGAGCACGGTCGAGACGATTCTGCAGGACCAGGACGGCGAGAAGATCTACGCGAGCGAACTCAAGGACACGCTCACGCGGCTCAAGCCCGACTTCGACGAGCGCACCTACGGCTGCGCGACGTTCGGAAAGCTGATGGCGCAGCTCGCCGCCAAGTCGAACCGGCTCAAGGTCTGGACGGAGGACTCCTCGCTCATGCTCGCGCTCACGAACCCCGACAGCGACCAGCAGGCGCTCGACAAGAACAACTGGATTCCGGCCTTCAAGGCGGCGCTCGAGCGATTCAAGAGCGACGGCTTCGACCGCGTGAACCCTTCTATCCTCAAGGCGACCATCCAGTCCGACTATCCCGACTTCGACGAGCGTGCCATCGGCTTCAAGCGGTTCTCGGACATGATGAAACGGCTCGAGAAGGAGGGCCTTCTGGTCGTCGAAATGGACGAGGCACGGACAATGCTGCTCAAAATATGCTGAAGATACGGACAAAAATGGGACATATGGGTGAATTCGCTTGCGTTTGCACGGATGCGTCGGTATAATAATGCTGATTGAGTGTTCTTAATCGGCTTTTTGGCATCAGCATGCGATAGCTTCGAGAGGCGGTCACCACATGGCAAACAACGGAAGCGGAGGCAGCGTCGATTACTACGAGCTGCGCCGAAAGCACCAGGAATATAAAAAGAGCGCGACGAACCGGCCCGAGGACGGCGCGGAGGTCGCGCCTCCGCCCGCGCGCGCGGAAGATGCGCCTTATGTACGGCCCGCGCCGCCGGCAGAGGACGTGCGCGAGGAGGATCGCTATCCCGAGAGCCGCTTTGCGCAAAGCGCGCCGCCCGTCCGCGCCTGGAGCGCGGATGACGACCGCGAGGACGACGAACCGGAAGACGACGAGCCGGAGGATTCCGGCGCGAACCCCTTCCAGTCGTTCATCTCGGCGTTCAACACGATTCGGAGCAGGATCGCCACCCGGCGCGCGGGAGCCGCGCGCGAAGTGCTCGACGACTCCGACGACGGCTACGACGACGAGGAGCCGCGGGAGGAGAGACGCGGTCCGTTCCGGTTTCTGAAAAGACACGAGGAGGAACCGGACGCCGACGAGATGGACGAAGACGAGGCGGACGAGGACGAGCCGGACGGGGACGAGCCGGACGGGGACGAGCCGCGCGAGGATCCCTTCGCGGACGAGGAAGCGTTCGCCGGGGAAGCGTCCGAGGCGGAGGAAGAACCGTTTGGCGAGCGGGAGATTACCGCCGGACAGGCCGAGGACATTCCCGCCGGGCAGGACGCGCCCTACGTGCCGGAGATCGCGGAGGACTTCCCGGACGGCGAAGCGGCGCATACCCTCGGCGCGCGGGACGACGCGCCGTACGACGAGGACGACGAGGACGAAGCGCCGCGCGGCGGCGGATTCAAAAGGTTTCTGAACCTCTTCGTCGTGCGGGAAGACCGGGACGAGGGAGAGCCGATCGGCGAGGACGACTACGAGGTCAACGAGCCGGATGCCATAGAATCCGATCAGGAGCAGTTTGACGACAGCCTGTTCACGAGACCCCGCGAACACGGCGCGAGCGAGGAGGAACAAAAACCGATGGGCGAGCAGGAGAACAACAAGGTCAATATGACCGCACTCATGGCCGACGGCCTGGAAGACGGCACCCTTTCCCGCCGCGAGCGCAGACTTCTCAAGGAGCGCCAGGAGGCGCTGAAGCGGGCGGCGGAACCCGAAGCGCCGGAGGACGCATCCATCGACGAGCCCACGCGCGAGTATAAGCCCGTCCCCCGCCCGCAGGCGCAGCCCGAAGCGGCTGTCCCCTCCGAACCGGTCGCGTCGCTTTTTGGCGACGATGATTTGCCGCGCCGCAGGAACGCGAAGCGCGACGATTACGACGAGGACGATTATGACGAGCCGAAATCCCGCAAGCACGCAAGGCGCGACGAGGACGACGACGAGGACGATTACGACGAACCCAAGTCCCGCAAGCACGCAAGGCGCGACGAGGACGACGACGAGGATGATTACGACGAGCCCAAGTCCCGCAGGCGCGGACGGCGCGACGAGGACGACGACGAGGACGATTACGACGAGCCGAAATCCCGCAGGCGCGCAAGGCGCGACGACTACGACGAGGACGACGAGGAGCCTCGCCGCGGTCGCCGCTACGAAACTTACGCGGAGGACGACGACGATTACGAGGACGACGCGCCCTCGTTCGGCCACTACGTGCTGGGATTTTTCAAGGTGCTAATCGCGGTCGTGCTGGTCGCGGCGGTCGCCCTGTTCGGGCTGTACTTCGCGGATCAGGCGATTCCCGGCGGCGTCGGCGCGTATGCCTGGCTGCAGAAGAAGGCGCCGGTCATTGACAAGATCCTGCCGCCCGGCGAGGACGACGGGGCGGACGCGGGCGACGCGGCGGACGCGCTCGACCTCACGACTACCTCGCCCGACGAATCCGCGTCGCCGGACGCGACGAACGCGGGCACCGTGGGCTGATACCTGCGGACGGACCCGCGCAAGGGACGATCGTTTCGGTCGTCCCTTCTTCATTCAAAAGAACACGAACGGAGTGGTCGCTCATGTCAAGGAGCCGCACGCTTTTCCTGATCATCATGCTTCTCGCGCTCGCGCTTTCCGCGCTGTGCGAAGCGCCTATGCCGACCGTCGAACCGGACGCGACGCGCGGGCCCGCGACCAGACTGATCGACGAGGCCGCGATTCCGGAGGGCGCGCGGCCCGACGACAAGAAGCTCGGCATCAAGTCCGCCGTGCTCGACGGCGACGGGGACAGGATCGCGGATTACCGGCGCGAAATGCCCATCGCGTTCGGGGGTTCGGACGATTTCACCGGGCTTGAGGGGATCACGACGTTTCGGGGCAACAACTACCGCGACAGCGCGTCCTTCGGCACCGTCGGCGCGGAGCCCACGAAACTGACGTACAAGTGGGCGGCGTCCATCGGCGGGCTCGACGAGTGGTCGGGCGTCGGCTGGACGGGGCAGTGCTCCATCGTCCGCTGGCCGGAGGAAACCCGGAAGGTCATGAACCTCTACCCGGACAAGAAGGCGAAGGCGGACCTCGTCGAAGTCATCTACGCGACGCTCGACGGGCACATCTACTTTCTCGACCTCGACGACGGCAGCGCCACGCGCGACGCGATCAACGTCGGCGCGCCGATCAAGGGGAGCTTGTCCGTCGACCCGCGCGGCTATCCCCTTCTCTACTGTGGGCAGGGTATTCCGGAGGTGCACGGAAAATCCGTGAAGATCGGAACGCGCATCTTCAGCCTGATCGACGGCTCGGTGCTCTACTTCCTGGACGGCCGGGATTCGGACGCCCAGCGCAGCTGGTACGCGTTTGACGCCTCGCCCCTCATCGACGGCGCGACCGACACCATGCTCCAGCCGGGTGAAAACGGCATCTTCTACACGCTCAAGCTGAACACGCGCTACGATCCGGACGCGGGCACGATTTCGGTCGCCCCCCAGGTCGTGAAATACGTCTACACGTCGAAGGTCTCGACGCGGCTTGGAACCGAGAACTCCGTAGCGGCCTACAACCGTTACGCCTACTTCGCGGACAACTCCGGGCTCATCCAGTGCGTGGACGTCAATTCGATGCGGCTCGTGTGGGCGGGCGACGCGGGCGACGACACCGACTCCACCATCGTCCTCGAGCCGGAGGAGAGCGGCATGGTCGCCCTCTACACCGCGAACGAGCTCGATCTGCGGGGCGACGCGGGCGTGTGCAACATCCGCAAGGTCAACGCGCTCACGGGCGAGCCGGTCTGGTCGGTCGAGGAGAAGGTGAAGCGGCGCAACGACGCCAATGGCGGCGCGTTCGCGACCCCCGCGCTCGGCAAGGGGAGCCTCGCGAAGTACATATACATTCAGGTGGCGCGCACGGAGGACGGCGGGACGCTCCTGTGCATCGACAAACAGACGGGCGCGGTCGCCTGGCGGCGTTCGCTCAAGAGCTACGGCTGGTCCTCTCCCGTGTGCGTGTACGCGGACACCGGGCGGGGCTATGTCGTGGTGGCAAGCTCGTCCGGGCAGATGCGGCTCATCGACGGGCTCACCGGGGAACTCGTCTCAGACATCGACATGAAGTCGAACGTCGAGGCCTCGCCCGCGGTGTTCGGGAACACGCTCGTCGTCGGGACGCGCGGCAAGAAGATCGTTGCGGTTTCGTTTGAGTAAGATGGAGGGAAATCGATGAAGTATGTGTTGGCGCTCGATCAGGGCACGACCAGCTCCCGCGCCGTGATTTTCGACGAGGTGGGCAATACGGTCGCGGCGCAGGGCATCGAGTTTGAACAGCTTTACCCGAGGCCCGGCTGGGTAGAGCACGCCCCGAAGGCGATCCTCGAAAGCCAGATCGCGGCCGCGCGGCTCGCGGTCGAGCTTTCGGGCATCGACGTGAAGCGCATCGAGGCGGTCGGGATCACGAACCAGCGCGAGACGACGCTTCTCTGGGATCGGAAGACCGGCGAAACCGTCTCGAACGCCATCGTATGGCAATGCAGGCGCACCGCGCCCATCGTCGAGCGGTTGAAGCGCGACGGGCTGGGCAGCATAATCACGAACCGCACGGGGCTGATTCCAGACGCGTACTTCTCCGGCACGAAGCTGGAGTGGCTTCTCGAGAACGTCGAGGGCGCGCGCGAGCGGGCCGAGCGTGGCGATCTGTGCTTCGGCACCGTCGACAGCTACCTTACCTACATGCTCACGAAGGAAAAGCGGCATGTGACCGACGTGACCAACGCCTCGCGCACCATGCTCTACAACATCTTCGAAAAGGGATGGGACGCGGAGCTTCTGCGGATGATGGACATTCCGGCGAAGCTGCTTCCGGAGGTCGTGGATTCCTCCGCGATCGTCGGCACGCTCGACAAGTCGATCCTCGGCCGGGAGATTCCGGTCGCCGCGCTCGCGGGGGATCAGCACGCGGCGCTCTTCGGGCAGGGCTGCTTCACGCCCGGCATGTGCAAGAACACCTACGGCACGGGCTGCTTCGTTCTGATGAACACCGGCAAGACGCCCGTGCGCTCGCCGAGCCGGCTTCTCACGACCGTCGGCTGGTGCCTTGACGGGAAGGTGACCTACGCGCTCGAGGGGAGCGTGTTCGTCGCGGGCGCGGTCGTGAAGTGGCTGCGCGACGAGATGAAGCTCATCAAGACAGCCGCCGAGACCGCGGAACTCGCGTCCTCCGTGCCCGACAACGCGGGCGTCTACTTCGTCCCGGCGTTCACCGGCCTCGGCGCGCCCACCTGGGACATGTACGCGCGCGGACTGATCGTCGGACTCACGCGGGGCGCGGGGCGCGCGCACGTCGTCCGCGCGGCGCTCGAGGCCATCGCCTACCAGTCGGCCGATGTCATCGGCGCGATGCAGCGCGACAGCGGCATCTCCATGCCCCTCCTGCGCGTGGACGGCGGCGCGAGCGCGAACGACTTCCTCATGCAGTTCCAGGCGGACATCCTCGGCGCGAAGGTCATTCGCCCCTCCGTCATCGAGTCCACCGCGCTCGGAGCCGCCATGCTCGCAGGCCGCGCCGTCGGCCTCTGGTCGGACTCCGACATGGCCAAGATCCAGACCGTCAGCCGCGCGTTCTCCCCCCAAATGGACGGCGCGCGGCGCGAACGCCTGCTCCACGACTGGAAGCGGGCGGTTGCGCGGGCGGGAGGCTGGGCCGAGGAGTAACGGGGAACGCCGGGGCGCCGCCCCGGACCCCGCTCAAGGGACGATGTCCCTTGAGAATCCCGTACTGGATGGGGAAATATGATCTATAAGTTATCGGATCGCAGTGGAGCTGAAGGAAATAACGGCATTTTCCCAGCCTTCATTCGATGGTTTTTGAAACCTTCGCGTCCCGCAACATGAATTCGGTCGTCCGGGGCAAGGTTGGTTTGCCTTTGGCAAACCAAGTCGCTTCGCGACCGCGCTGATCGAACAGGTTCGGTCAGCGCGCCTGGGCCTCCGGACGACCGAGAAAATGTATTTTATTTACATTGGTATGGATCTCTTAAGGGCCAATGGCCCTTGAGCGGGGTCCGGGGCGGCGTCCCGGCGTCCCCTCTACCTGCAATGGCAGCGGTTCTCTCGGCGGACGCACACGACGAGGTTGCCGCACTCGTCGAGGCTGAGGGTGACGACGGCGATTTCGTTGGGGTTCCAGGGGTTACATATCGTAACGGGCGGCGCGGCGGGCGGCATGGGACAGCCGCACTTCGGCTCACAGTGCCGCGGCTCGAAGAGCCTGACGCGCATGGACGAATCCGCGTTCCCGCAGCCGCAATTTGACGGCATGCACGGGTTCATGGGCGGACGCGGCGGCGCGGGCCACGGATCCGGCGGACAGGGCCGCGCCGGATGGCAGGACCAACTGCCTTTTGACATATTGAATCATCCTTTCAGCGGCGATTGCCGCCAATACATGCTATGCGCGCGCGCGCGGGAGGGTCAAATGCGGTCAAAGCGGATCGAGTCGGCGAAAAACGCGGCGTACATCGCGGCGGGACTTCTGGTGTGCTCTCTGGCGTACCGGATGTTCCTCGTTCCCAACGAGGTCGCGCCCGGCGGATTTACTGGCATCGGCCAGCTTCTCAACGCGCTCATCGGCGTGAAGGTCGGCACGGTCGCGCTCATTCTGAACATCCCCCTCTTTTTCGTCTCGATGCGCCACATGGGCATCCGGTTCGGCGTAAAATCCCTGATCGCGTCTGTTGCGCTGTCGCTTCTCATCGACTATCTGCCGGTTGGCGCTTTGACGGACGACGCGCTCCTGTCCGCGATTTTCGGCGGCGTGATGGGCGGCGCGGGCTTCGGGCTCATTCTGCGCGGCAGCGCGACGACGGGCGGCTCCGACATGCTCGCCGCGCTCATCCATTCGAAGGTTCCGTCGATCAAGGTGGGCGTCATCATGTTCGGGGTGGACGGGCTGGTCGTCTTCGCGTCGGCGTTCGTGTTCTCCCCCGTTCTCGCCATGTACGCGCTGATCGCCGTGTCGATCATGAACTACACCGTGGACTTCGTGCTCGACGGCCTCAACCGCGCGACGGCGTTTCTCATCGTCTCGAAGGAATCGCAGGCCATCGGTAAACGCATTCTGGAGGAAATGGAGCGCGGCGTGACGGGACTCTCCGGGCGCGGGCTCTACAGCGGCGAAAGCCGCGAGGTGCTCCTGTGCGTCATCAACCGCTTCGAGACCATGCAGCTTCGAAGGATCGTCATGATGTGCGATCCCCGCGCGTTCATGATCGCGATCAACGCCCGCGAAGTGCTCGGCGAGGGCTTCAAGGACATCCGCACCGGGAAGAAGAGTTGAGATTTGGGAAAGCTTAACTTGACACCAAAGGACGGCATGGCATATAATCCATGCATTGATATCCGTCAAAGGTGATGAAGGGCAGAGTACCCGCGATCGCCCGCGCACGAGAGAAGGGTGACGCGTGCTGGAAGCGCCCGCGCGGGGAAACGGCGAACGACGGCCCGGAGCCTCCGCGATGCGGCGCGGCCCGCGATAAAGGCATATGAGAAGCGCCGTCGGCGCAAGCAGGGTGGCACCGCGAATCCTTCGCCCCTACAAGGGGACGGAGGCGTTTTTATATCGGTTCCAACTGAAAGGAGAGTACCAAATGCTCACACAGGCGCCCAAGGGCACACAGGACATGCTTCCGCGCGACGCGCACAGATGGCACTCCATCGAGGACGTGATGCGCAAAACCTGCGATCTGGCGGGCTATCGCGAGATCCGCACCCCGATGTTCGAGCATACGGAGCTGTTCCAGCGCGGAGTGGGCGACACGACCGACGTCGTGCAGAAGGAAATGTACACCTTCCTCGACAAGGGCGAGCGCTCCATCACCCTCAAGCCCGAGGGCACGGCGGGCGTAGCGCGCGCGTTCATCGAGGCGCACCTGTACGCCGATCCCCTGCCCGTCAAGATGTGCTACATCTCCTGCCCCGTCTTCCGCTACGAGAAGCCCCAGTCGGGTCGGTTCCGGGAGCATCACCAGCTGGGCGTCGAGGTGTTCGGCGCCAAGGACGCGAGCTGCGATGCGGAGGTGATTCGGCTTGCCGTGGACGTGCTCGAAGGCTGCGGCATCGACGGACTCAAACTCGCGATCAACTCCATCGGCTGTCCGACCTGCCGCGCCAGGTATCAGGAGGCGCTCAAGGACTTTTTGAGGCCGATGCTTCCGGATCTGTGCGAGACGTGCCGGGGTCGTTACGACCGAAACCCCCTGCGCATCCTCGACTGCAAGGTCGAGTCCTGCAAGGAGCTTACCAAAAACGCGCCCACGATGCTCGACATGCTGTGCGACGATTGCAAGGCGCACTTTGAAAAGCTCCAGGCGTATCTGACCGCCGAGGGTCTTTCCTATACCGTCGATCCCCGCATCGTGCGCGGACTCGACTATTACACAAAGACGGTGTTCGAGATCATCACCGAAACGCCGACGGGCGAGCTGACCGTGTGCGGCGGCGGGCGCTACGACGGGCTCATCGAAGCCCTCGACGGCCCCGCGACCCCGGGCATCGGCTTCGGCATGGGCGTCGAGCGCATCATCATGGTGCAGGACATGCGCGGCGTCGCGCCGAAGGCGGAAGATGCGTGCGAAGCGTTCATCGTCACGCTGGGCGACGCGGCCCGGCTCGAGGGCGTGAAGCTGGTGCGGGAGCTGCGCCTGGCGGGCGTGCGCGCCGACATGGATCATGCCGCGCGCAGCATGAAGGCCCAGTTCAAGTATGCCGACAAGATCGGCGCGAAAAAGGTGATCGTGATCGCGTCGGACGAGCTCGAAAAGGGCGTCGTGAAAATCCGGGACATGGAAAAGAGCACCGAAGAGGAAATCGCGCGCGGCGAAATCGTCCGCGCCATTGGAGGCAAATAGACATGCTCGACTTTCAGAGGGACCATTACTGCGGAATCCTGACGGAACATGATGTCGGCAAGACGGTTCACCTGTCTGGCTGGATCCAGAGGACGCGCGATCTGGGTGGCGTCGCGTTCGCGTGGCTGCGCGACCGAGAGGGCCTCATACAGCTGGTGTTCGACGCGGACGTGTGCGGCGAGGAAATCTTCAGGCTCGGCCAGTCGCTGAGGAGCGAGTACGTCGTGACCGTCTCGGGCGAGGTGCGCGCGCGCGGAGAATCGGCGATCAACCGCGAGATGAAGACGGGCGCGATCGAGGTGTTCGTGAAGGATGCCGCGCTCCTCAACAAATCCGATACGCCGCCCATCTACATCGACGACAAGGCGGAGGAGAACGAGCTCGTCCGGCTCAAGTACCGCTACCTCGACCTCAGAAAGTCCTCCCTGCAGGAGCGGCTGCGCATGCGCTCGAAGGTTCTGCACGTCATCCGAAGCTACATGGATTCCGAGGGCTTCACCGAGGTCGAAACCCCCATGCTCACCAAATCCACCCCCGAGGGCGCGCGCGACTTCCTCGTGCCCTCGCGGCTTCATCCGGGCGAATTCTACGCCCTCCCCCAGTCGCCCCAGATCTACAAGCAGCTTCTGATGCTCGCGGGCTTCGACAAGTATTTCCAGGTCGCGCGCTGCTTCCGCGACGAGGACAGCCGCGCCGATCGCCAGCCGGAGTTCACGCAGCTCGACGTCGAGATGTCGTTCATCGACGAAGGGATGATCCAGAATGTGATCGAGGGCGCGTTCGCGGCGGTGTTTCGGGAAGTCATGGACATCGAAATCCCCCTCCCCCTCCCCCGCATGACGTGGAAGGACGCCATGGAGAACTACGGCTCCGACAAGCCCGACACGCGCTTTGAAATGAAGCTTGTGGATGTGACGGGCCTGTGTGCGGGCTGCGGCTTTCCCGTGTTCGAGCAGACGGCGGCCGAGGGCGGCAGCGTGCGCGGCATCCGCGTCGAGGGCGGCGCGGACATGACGAGGAAGCAGACCGACTCCCTCGTCGAGTACGTCAAGACCTACCGCGCCAAGGGCCTCGCGCATCTGAGCGTGAATGAGGACGGCACGACCAGGAGCTCGTTCAACAAGTTCCTGACGCCCGCGTTCTCGGACGCGCTCGTGAAATCGTTCTCCGCCCAGCCGGGCGACATCCTGTTCTTCGTGGCGGACAAAACCGCCGTGACGCTTCAGGCGCTCGGGGCGCTTCGCTGCGAGATCGCGCGTCGGCGCGGGCTGATCGATGAAAATCTGTACAACCTCTTCTGGGTCACCGAGTTTCCCCTCTTCGAGTACAGCGAGGAGGAGAACCGCTACGTCGCGATGCATCATCCCTTCACGAGCTGGATGCCCGAGGATGAGAAGTACCTGAGCGGCGAGATGGACAAGGTGCGCGCGCGCGCGTACGACCTCGTCATGAACGGCATCGAGATGGGCTCCGGCTCCATTCGCATCCACCGCGCCGACGCGCAGGCGAAGATGTTCGAAATGATCGGCATCACGAAGGACGAGGCGCAGCACCGCTTTGGATTCCTCCTGGACGCCTTCCGCTTCGGCGCGCCGCCGCACGGCGGGTTCGCATTCGGCGTGGACAGGCTCCTCATGATCCTTTCCCACGCGGACAGCCTGAGAGACGTGATCGCGTTCCCGAAGGCGCAGGGCGCGAACTGCCTGATGATGGACACGCCCGCGGACGTGAAGCCGGAGCAGCTCGAAGTTTTGAAAATCAGCGTCGACACCGAACACATTTAACAAGGGATCTATATAATCATTCCTGTAACCGCTGGGGGCGCGCAAGCTGAGATGGGCGAAAGCCCGGTCCCCTCGAACCTGATGTGGGTAATCCCACCGTAGGGAAGCGGAAAGCCGCGACATTGTTTGCGTGCGTCCGCTTCCGGACGCACGCATTTTGGATGTCCGGAGGTAGAGAAGAATGGATCTGTTCGGGAAATTCACGGAACTGACCTGGTTTACCGTCGCGATGCTCGCGGTGGCGCTCGTCGCGGGAATCGCCGCGCTCGTAAAGAAGGACAGGGCGAAGCGCATTTTGATCGGCGCGGGTGCGATCGAGGCGATTCTGATCGGCGCGGTGCTGATCTACTTCAAGACCCTTGGGGATACGTCGGGCACCGTCTTTGCGGACATCGACCTCTCCTGGGGCGTGTACGCGCTGTGCGTGATCGGGCTTCTCGCCGTCATGCTGCTCGTCGTCTACTTCTCGGGAAAGAAGGAGACGTGGACCGCGCGCGACATCGCGTACGCGGCGATGGTCGTCGCGATGTCCTTCATCCTTTCTTACATCCGTCTCTTCACGATGCCGCAGGGCGGCTCCATCACCCCGGCGTCGCTTCTGCCCATCATGCTCTACGTGGTGGCCTTCGGCCCCGCGCGGGGACTGGTCATCGGCTTTGCCTACGGCCTTTTGCAGCTCTTCCAGGGCGCGTACGTCGTCCATCCGGCGCAGATGCTCATCGATTACCCCATGGCGTTCGGCGCGCTGGCGCTGGGCGGAATCGTGAAATCCATCCCGATGCCGAAGATCGCGAGGCTCCCCGTCGCCATTCTGCTCGGTTACTTTGGCCGGTTCGCCATGGCGGTCCTTTCGGGCGTCATCTTCTTTGCCGCCTACGCGGAAGGAAACGTGTGGATCTATTCCATCGGCTACAACGCCGCCTACCTCGCGCCCGACATGGCTGCGTGCATCGCCGTCTCGCTCATTCCCGGCTTCTACCGGATCGTGGAGAACATGAAGAAGCGGTAACGGGAGGAGGAGCGCCGGGGATAGTTTTTGCCTCTCAGACTGGGCTAAAGTGATAGATCTGTGCGTCGACGGCTCGAGGTTTTACCCCGAACCGTCGAAATTTCTATTGGAGGACATTTCCTTTTC
The DNA here is from genome assembly GCA_023444095.1 of Bacillota bacterium. Lineage (GTDB taxonomy): Bacteria > Bacillota > Clostridia > Christensenellales > Aristaeellaceae > RUG11247. The sequence goes on along the minus strand of JAEZRP010000036.1, from coordinate 255,406 downwards.
AGATGCCGAACTCGACCGCCCGGGCGCAAACCCGGACGGTCGACGGATGACAACATTTCCACTTGTCATGGGATTCCAAAGACTTCCGGATCCTTGGGATTCGGGGCAGCGCCTCGCCCTCCCCTTCGCGTCAAAGCGGCCAGAGGTCGAGGATCCGGTCGAACACGTATCTGAGTCCCGTCGCCGTCACGGCCTCGGCGGTCACGACCGGGAGGCTTCCGACGAGCCGCCCGCCGAGATTCACGTCCACCGTACCCACCTGCTCCCCCGCCTCGAGCGGCGCGGAGAGCGACTCCGGGATGTTGGGCGTGAGCTCCACGTTCTGCTCCCCGCCCTTCAGGATGAGAAGCGTCAGATCGCCGTCGAGCACCAGCCGCACGGCCTTCCTGTCGCCGCCCGTGACCACCAGCTCGCCCTTGATGGGCGTGCCCTTCTCAGCCACGGGATAGAGCCGGTAATTCGCGAAGCCGTAGTCGAACATCCGCGCGACCGTGTCGAAGCGGTCAGTGCTCGTATTCGCGCCGAGCACCACCGAGACGAGCCGCATGCCTCCGCGCTGGGCGGTGGCGGTCATGCAGTAGCCCGCCTCGTTGGTCGAGCCCGTCTTCCCGCCGTCGCAGCCGTCGTAGAGCCGAATGAGCTTGTTGGTATTGGTGAGCTGGGTCATGCGGCCGTCGTTGTGGTCAAAGTCCTCGAGCCACACGGTCGAGTAGTCGTAGTAGAGCGGCTGCCGGTAGAGTTCCATCGAGACGCGCGCAATGTCCCGCGCGGTGGTGTACTGGCCCTCGGCGGGCAGGCCCGTGCAGTTGATAAACACCGTGTTCGTGAGCCCCAGTTCCTTCGCCCGTTCGTTCATGTAGTTGACGAACAGCTCCTCCGAGCCGTAGAGGTATTCCGCGATGGCGACCGAAGAATCGTTCGCGCTTCCGACGATGATGCTCTTGAGAAGCTGCGAATACGTCTGCTGTTCGCCCGTGTCGAGCAGGATCTGCGAGCCGCCCATGCCGGACGCGGCGGGCGAGATCGTCACCACGTCCTCGAGCGCGGCGCGCTCGTTCTCCACCGCCTCGATGGCGAGGAGGATCGTCATCGCCTTCGTCACCGACGCAACGGGGCGCATTTCGTCCGCGTTCTCGGCAAAAATGATCTGCCCGCTCGAGACCTCGGCGAGGATCGCGGACACGCCGCCCAGCTCCACGGGCACTTCGTCCACCATCGGCTGGGCCGAGAGCTCGGCGCGCGCGCCGATGGGCATCACCAGACAGAAAACCAACAGAACCATGAGTACGCGCTTCACCGCACATCCCCTCCCGTTCAGCATGTGCGGCGCGCGCGCGAAATATGACCTGCGAATCATCGCCCCCCTGAAGAGCGACCCTCTTTGCGCGCCTTAAAAAAATTGGATCAACAAACCGAAAGCACAAATGAATACCAGCCGTCAGTCGGGATGTTCGCGGGTCCGCCGCGCAAAATAACGACGCCGTCGCGGCGAATCGCGATCGCACGCGGCGGCACACGACGTCAGGAAAGGATTGATTCCAATGAAATTATTCAGAATTGCGACCGGCGCGCTCGTCGCCCTCCTATTGTGCCTGGGCCCCGCGTCCGCGCTCGCGCGCACGGGCGAATCGCGGCCATTTCAAACCGACACGACGACGGCCGAATCCCCAAAACTGTCCATCAAGGCGACGTTTCCCGTGACCGGAAACGCGCAGGTCGACGCGCTGACCCGTGCGCACATCGACCGGATGATCCGGGACGCGCAGCAGCTCTACGCGGATGGGGACGTGCCCACCAACATCGAGATCACATTCGAGGAGTTCCGGCTCAATCAGGATGTGGTCAGCTTTCTGTACACCCAGAATGCCTATACGCAGGGAGCGGCCTACCCCATCCTGAGCTTTCGCGCCGACACATTCAACCTCGTCAAGGGCGAGCCAATCGCGCTCACCGACGTGGTGAAGGGCGACGCTGCGACGGTGCTCGCTCCCCTGGTGCGGACGCAGCTTCGGCAGGTATTGGGCGCGGACGTCTACGACCAGCTCGATCCCGACGAACTCAACGAGGCCCTGTCGGACGAAACGACATACGAAATCTTCGCGCTGTCGCCCGGCGGACTGATCATACAGCTTCAGGAAGGATTGCTCGGCCCGCATGCGCTGGGCGCGCCGCGCCTGACGATCGGCTACGACCAACTGGACGTATCCCCCTGGGTGCTGAAGCAGTAGCCGTATCCCCGCACGCTCGGACGCGCCGCAAGGCAGCGGTTTCGCGCGCTAAGGCCGACCCTTCATCGCAAAGGGTCGGCCTTTTGTCCCCGGTTCGAAGTTTGGTCGCGCATTGGCTCCTGCCCGTTCAGCGCCACCGGGAGATGGTTTCGACCAGCGCCTCAAGATTCTCAAACGGAAATCCGTTGTCCGCCTCCACGTAGAACCACGCGCCGCCCTCGCGCATCCGGAAGACCTCGTACTCCCGCTCGACAAGCGCGCGCACCTGCGCGGGGGTTCCGTACGTCATGGTGTTGGCGCGGTCGGTGTGCACGGCGACGGCGAGCCCGAGCGAACGGCAGCGCGCCGCGAAGGGCTCCATGTCAAACAGCGGAAGCTGCGGCCAGATGGCGGTCGCACCCACCTCGCGCAGATCCTCGAGGATGGGCAGGATCATGCCGCAGCTGTGGAAGATCACATCGAGTCCGGCTTGAACGGCGGGTCTGAACAGCTCCCGGAGGCGCGGCTTGAAGAAGCGCCGCCAGAGATCGGGACTCAGGAGCATCGCGCGCTCCGCGCCGTAATCGTCTCCGAACGAGATGGCGTCCGCGCCCGCCTTGATCGCCATCTCCACGAAGGAAGAATCATACTCCACGATGCGGTCCGCGAGCGCGCGGATATCCGGCTCGCCCAGCGCGATGTCGCACAGTACATCCTCGTCCGGACGCAGTTCCTTCAGCCGCTCGAACAGCGACCCCGCGCCAACACAGGCATAATATTCCTTTTGATGCGCGGCGATCCGCGCGCGCTCCCGCTCGAACGCCTCCCCGCAAAGCGGCGCGCCAGGCGGGAAGCGGAAGTCCGCGAGCTTCGACAAATCCTTCAGCGGATGCTCGCGCACGATGCCCGCGATGCCGTAGATGCGGTATTCGACGAGCGCGCCCCACTCGCTCTCGCGGAAGGCGTGGTAACGCCCCTGCGCGTCGAAGTCCTCCGGCGGCGGCGCGGGGATGGGCTGGCGGACGAAGGGCGCGAAGTCGCCGGGCAGAGAGGCGAACAGCTCGTTGAGCTTCTCCCCGTGCTCGTAGAAGCCGACCGGCGTATAGTAATACTGAAGCGGAACCTTGTCCACCCAATGAAACCGCATCGCGGCCTTTACCCGTTCCCGTCCCGTCATATCGATTCCTCCGCGCGGATTATTTCACGAGCTCGACGATCCATTCACGATCCCCGGGTCTCCACGGCTCCCTTTGCCGGTCGCGGAACTCTCCCGCCACCCGGAAGCCGCTTCCTTCGATCGCGCGCAGCACGTCCTCGCGCTCAAAATACTGCAAGCTGACGGAGCAATCGAAGCGCTCCACGCCGTTCTCGTCCTCGACATAGACGATTTGGCTGATGTAGTTTCTCTTCTCTCCCCCGTCGTACCTGCACTCGTTTTCCTTCCAGACCCTCTTGCCCGGATGGTTCGGCACGCGCGGATGAAAGGTCCGCCGGGGGAAAACCTCGGACTCGTCGCCGCCGATGTGCAACTCGAGGACGAGGCAGCCGCCCGCGCGCATGTGCCGGTGAATCGAATGAAGCGCCCGCTCGACCTCATTCGCGTCCTTCAGGAGGTTCAGATCCTGATTGGTGACGTAGCAGAAGTCGAACGCGGCCTGCGGGAATGAGAAGGCGCGGATGTCGGCAACCCGGAATTCGAGCCCGTCCACCGATCCGAAGCGCTTTTCGGCCTCGCGAATCATTTCCTCGGTGATGTCAAACGCGACCACGCGAAGGCCGCTTCGCGCCATGTACGCGTCCGCCTCGCCGAGCGCGCACATCGGCAGGAGTACATTCTTCCCGTGCTTCGCCGCGCATTGCCGCCAGTATTCGTGCTCCTCCCGGTTGTCGTATCCGTCCCAGTCCCATACATAGGCCTGCTTCGCGTACGCTTCCACGGTCACCTCCCGATTTCAGGTACAGAAAGGGCCGTCACAGGAAAATCCCACAACGGCCCTTCCGCATGTCGTTAGATTTCCGGAATCTCGATCTTGATCTCGTGCCCGAGCTCGGCGGACTTGCAGATGCCGTCGATGATCGCCTGATTGTAGAGGATCTGGCTGGTCGGAACGGGCGCCGCGCCGCCCGTCTTGATGGCGTCGAGGAAGGAGCGGATCTTCTTGTCGAAGAGGCCGGGGCCGGGACGGCCGAAGGGGCCGTCGTTCGAGAGAATCGGGACTTGGGTCTCCATCGGGACGCCCGCGACGTCGTGATAGATGGTCATCGCGCCGCCGACGGAGCCGTTCCAGCACTCGGTGGACGGAATGCGCAGGGAGCCCTTCTTGCCCATGATGATGGTGTCGCCGGGGGTGTCGAGGTGCATGGCCCACGCGATCCGGAAGTCGAGGATGATGCCACCCTCGAGCCGGATGAACGCCGCCGCGAAGTCGTCGACGGAGAAGCGCTTGGCGTTCTCCTCGGCGGTGTGGAAGCGGTCGGGGCGCTGGGTCTCGGGGTTGGTGCCGAAGAAGTCGGACTTGTAGCCCGTGACGGTGAGGGGCTTCGGATAACCGATGGCGTTTAAGACCATGTCGAGGGAATAGCAGCCGATGTCGCCCAGCGCGCCGATGCCGCCGGTCTCCTTCTCGATGAAGGTGGAGTTCGGGATGCCGCGCCTTCTGCCGCCGCCGGTCTGGATGTAATAGATCTCGCCCAGCGCGCCAGAATCGACGATCTTCTTGATCATCTGCATGTTGACGTCGCCGCGCGGCTGGAAGCCGATGGAGAGGATCTTTCCGCTCTTCTTCTCGGCCCGCATGACCTCGACCGCTTCTTCGAGGGTCACGGTAAAGGGCTTTTCGAGCAGTACGTTCAGGCCGTGCTCGAGCGCGTAAATGGTCGGAACCGCGTGCGCGGTGTTGTAGGTGCAGACGGAGACGGCGTCGAGGTCCTTCTCGGCGTCGACCAGCTCCTTGTGCGAGGGATAGAACCGGACGCCCTTGACGCCATAGCGCTCCATGAACGCCTCCGCCTTGCCGGGGATGAGATCGGCGGCCGCGACGACTTCGACATCGGGCATGTTTTTGTAGCTTTCAATGTGGCTTTCCGCGATCCAGCCGGTGCCGATGATGCCGACCTTCAGCTTCTTCGAAGCGTCGACCTTCTCTTCGGGGGCCGACTGCATGGTCTGGTTGAGAACCTTGTCTGCCATGGTAAATACCTCCGCCTGTTTTTGTTATGATTATACATCCGCGGGGTGACAAAATCAAGAAGAAACGTTCGTCGGCTGATTAATCATCCGCCACGCGCGCGGCGGCCACGCCCGCTCCCCGCAGGATCGTCCGGACGCCGTCCGCCGAAAGCTTTTCGGACAGCCTCGCGTCCTTCCCGCAATCCACAAACACGTTTGCCGCGCCCAGCGCCTCCGCCGCGCGCGCACAAAGCGCGCCCGACGAAACCGCGAGCGCCGCGCCGCCTTCCCGCGCGACGCGGATGTATTCTTCGAGATTCCCTTCGCCCGCGATCCCGACGAGCGGCTTTCCGTTGTAGATCCTGAGCGCAGCCTCCGCCTCCCCGGGCGTCCGCGCCACGAGGTACATGGGCTTGAGGATCATCTCCTGGAGCGCGGCGACGGCCTCCGCGAGGGGCGAATACGCCACCATGAGGACGTCCGCCTCCGCCTCCAGCGCGGCGTCAACCATCTCGTCGGGATCGTCCCCCGAAATGTCCGCGATCGCGACGGGCTCTCCCTCAAATTCGACGGATTTCGAGCCGCTCGCGATGACCGCGCGGTTTTTGGCGGAAACGGGGCTCACCTCGACGCCCGCGAGGCGGTCGCACAGCGCGCGGATGTGATCCGGCGTCGTGCCGCAGCAGCCGCCGATGAGCCGCGCGCCCAGATAGACGAGCACCGCATCGTCCCCCGGGAACACTTCCGGCCCGACGGAAAAGACGCTTTTTCCGTCGACGAGCTTCGGAAGGCCGGCGTTGGGGTTGATGAGGATCGGAACGCTCGCCGCCGCCGCGAGTTCGCCCATGAGGCCGATCATCTGCTTGGGCCCAAGGCCGCAGTTGAGCCCCACGATGTCCGCGCCCAGCGCCTCGACGACCGCTACGGAGGTCCGTACGTCCGCGCCGGTCAGGAGCTTCCCGTTCGCGAAAAAGGTAAGCGTCGCGGCGACCGGCAGGCTCGTCTCGCGCTTCGCGGCCATGATTGCCGCCTTCATCTCGTGAAGGTCGGAAACGGTCTCGATGAGGACGAGGTCGGCGCCCGCGCGCTCTCCCGCCCGCGCCATCTCCGCGTAGATGTCGTACGCCTCGTCAAAGCCGAGATCGCCCAGGGGCTCGATCATGACGCCGAGGGAGCCCATGCTGAGCGCGACATAGCCCTCCTTGCCCGACGCGGCGACGGCGTCCTTCGCGCATTTGACGGCCGCCAAAATCACCTCATCCACCGTATGGCCCGCCTTTTCGACCTTGAGCCGGTTGGCGTTCAGCGTGTTGGTCTCCACGACGTCCGCGCCAGCGTCCAGATACGCCCGGTGGACAGCCTGGACGGCCTCCGGGTGCGTCAGGTTCAGCTTTTCAGGAAGCTCGCCCAGGGCGAGATATTCCTGGAGCATGGTACCCATCGCGCCGTCGAACACGACGAGGCCCTTCTCCATCCGCTCCCGAAACGTCATACGAGCCTCCTTTCGAGCTTCACGCATTTGCCCATGACGGCGACCTCGGAGGCGTTCGCGGTCACGGACCCGAACTCGCGGTCAAACGCCTGCAAAAGCACGCGGTTTCCGTCCAGCTTTTTCACCTTGCGCGCGATTCGCTCGTCCTTGTAGACCACGAGCATGATCTGGTCGTCCTCAAGCTTCGCCGCCGGGATCGTCAGGAGAAGGTCCCCCGCATAAATGCGGAAGCCCCGCAGCATGTCGTCCGGGCATCGGTAGAAGATCACCTTGTCCGGCGCGCCGCCCTCGATCTTTCCCCCCGTGATGGGGACCAGCACGTGGTCGATCACGATGCCGCCCTCGTCCATGACGGGTACGCGCTTGACGATCCCACCCAGCGCGTCGATCCACGCGTCGGTTGCCTGGTCGGGCTCGGTCTGCGTCTTTGCGACGGAGGTTGCCTCCGGCTGCGGTGCGGGAATGACGTACGCGCGCGGGCGCGGGCGAGGCCGCTCTTCCGGTTCCGAAGCGACCTCCAGCTCGTTTGAGATCGGGTTTTCCGCGCCGAGAATCTTCAGAATCCGCTGGGCCTGATCGTCCGAGACGATCCGCGTGCCCATCTCGATGTCCCGAATGACGCTCTCCGCCATGCCACACTTCCTGCCCAGCACCTTTTCGGTCATCCTTGCCTTCAGGCGCGCGGCGCGGATCGTCTCGCCAAGTCGACTCATATCTGTCGTCCCCCATGCTTCGTGAGGTATTTCATGCACTTTCCCACGCACATTGTACCATGCGCACAGAGCGTTGTAAATATTGGATCATCCGCCGCGCGGGGGGCTTGCCAAACAAGGCGAAAGGCGGTATAATATCAGGGTTGACGTGTGCCCGTAGCGAAGTGGATATCGCGTTTGACTCCGACTCAAAAGATCGTGGGTTCGAATCCCGCCGGGCACGCCACTCAAAAACCCCTTGATTTGGCAACGGAATCAAGGGGTTTCGCTTTTTAGGTACCAGAACGAACTTTATGCAAACCGACCGAAAACGAGCAAATCCGAATAAAGTTGCAAGTCAAGATGCAGGTCAGAACATATTTTCCAAACAGTCAGCGCGTCATTCCGGCTCTTAGCTTGCCGATCGTAGCGCGGACCATGTACCCCAACAACTACAATCATCCGGAACAGGTTTAGGATTGTGGGCGTAGTTCCAAGCGAAAAGGTCCAAATCCAATAACCGGGTATCGGTAACTTTCTCTGCCTGTTCTTACAAGAGGATAAGCCTTTCCATAAATCGGTTCGTAAATGAGTAGAAGGAACGAGAATTTTGCACACCTCAAGATATGGCCCTCTCATCGATACAGACCTGGAATTTACAGAAATTTTTGCAAGCAAATTAGCCAAAAAAGGAGTATTGCATTTGTGTAGATTTTCTTGTATAATGATATTATACAAATGATCGTTGCGACGCAACGATTCATATTATGCTATCGTTTTCACGATCAAGAGGTAACATGCGTTGAATTGTTCTGACAGGCGGTTTGATCTGCGGCCTTATCCACTCATAATCCGAAACATCAAGCAGCTTCCCCCATCTATGATAAGGCCCCAACTCATCCGAACGATGGAAGACCATCAGTATCGGAAGATTTCCTGTCTCGAAGAGCGTTGCGGAGAAGAGTGAATGAATCTCATTGTGACAGGTGGCGCTGGCTTCATCGGCGCCAATTATATCATGTATACGCTCTTGGCACATCCCGAAGATCACGTCACCTGCATCGACAGCTTGACCTATGCTGGAAATCTGTCGACGCTGGCTGCTGCCTTCACAAGCCCGAGTTTTCACTTTCACTGCGTCGATATTTGCGACCGCGACGCAATATTCGAGATCTTTCAAAGTGTAAATCCGGATGCCGTCATTAATTTTGCGGCGGAGACGCATGTTGATCGTTCGATCGTTGACCCTCAGGTATTTGTCCGGACAAACGTGATGGGCACTCAAAACTTAATGGATGCGTGTCGCGCAGGAAACGTCGAGCGATATCACCAAGTCTCCACCGACGAAGTATATGGCGACTTGCCGCTTGGCCGCCCCGATCTTCTGTTTACCGAGAAGATGCCCCTTTGTGCAAGCAACCCGTATTCCGCTTCAAAAGCTGGTGCGGATTTGCTCGTTCAGGCGTACCACAGAACATACGGGTTTCCGGCGACCATTTCCCGTTGCTCGAACAACTATGGCCCCTGCCAGTTTCCGGAAAAGCTGATTCCTCTCACGATTATTAACGCCCTGTGTGACAAACCTTTGCCGATCTACGGGAAGGGCGAAAATATCCGAGACTGGCTCTATGTCGAAGATCATTGTCGTGCCATCGACTTGATCCTGCGCGCGGGAAAGGCGGGAGAGATTTACAACATTGGCGGCCATAATGAGATGAGCAACATCGAAATTGTTCGGATCATCCTCGCCGAGCTTCGCAAGCCCGAGTCACTCATCCACTATGTACCAGACCGCAAGGGACACGACATGCGCTATGCCATTGACCCGAGCAAGATCCACGTCGCTCTGGGCTGGCTTCCGGAAACGACATTTCGCGATGGGATCAAGAAAACGATCCAATGGTACCTCGATCACCGCGTATGGTGGGAGACCATTATCAGCGGCGAATATCGAACCTATTACGATAAAATGTATGGAAATCGATAGGGCGCAAAGTTGACCAGAAGACCATATAATGCGCGCAGTTAAACATATCAATTGATTATTTCGTTAAAAGATGGCCGGAAAAGTTGACAAACACAATGTCCTTTACAAAATGAAAAATGGGTTACCGTACGAACTAATATTTGTGCGTTGGAATTGAGAAGAACCTCGATTTATCAAAGGCGATTATGGAGCACGTAGTTGACATTTTGTCTACAAGGTGACGGTGATGTCAATGAATATGGGCATTTTTCACCCCTGCTAAGGGAGTAGGCTGAGGCAACCTACGCGAGGGTTCAAATCCCTCTTTCTCCGCCAATACCCATGGGCAAGGTTCTTCGCTATTTCGTGTGTATAATAAGGACAGGAATATCAAGAGCGGAGCAGCGATGTAGATTGGCTCCTCGATCCAAGCGCTACCCCGAATAATCCCGTCTGATCGAACATCTGTGACACCCTATTTCAGTATATCATAGACGGTTACTCACAAAATAGCGAAGAACCCTATCGTCCTCCGACACTTATTCGATTATCGACGGCATTCAGAGAAATACACCCCATATTTCTGTCCAATTTAAGTCGACAGTACAGCGTCTTCATCCGCGCGGACAACTTTCAAACATTCCAAAACCGAATATGATGTATCGCTTAGAGCAAGCGGCGTGGTATTTTCGTTCAAGGCGCGGTTGGTTTGCAAGGGTAACCCATTTCGATGCGCGACCGCTCCGAACGAATGATCCATTCGGTCGGCACGTCTCCGAACGCGCAGCCGTGCATGCACAGTATTTTTGAGGATTGCTCTGGGTCAAAACGGGCAGGGCTGCGCCGAATCGACGGCCTTGACGATGTCGGAGGTCCTTTCGCATGTTTCAAAATAAAACGCTGCTGATCACGGGAGGAACGGGTTCCTTTGGCAACGCCGTCCTCAAGCGGCTTCTGAATACCGAGATCGGGGAAATCCGCGTCTTTTCGCGAGATGAAAAAAAGCAGGACGACATGCGCCGGACATACGGAAATCCAAAGATCAAATTCCTGATCGGCGACGTGCGCGATCCCGCAAGTGTGAAAAACGCGGTACAGGGTGTGGATTATATCTTTCACGCGGCGGCGCTCAAACAGGTGCCAAGCTGTGAGTTTTTTCCGCTGGAAGCGATCAAAACGAATGTGCTGGGCACGGAAAACGTGCTGAACGCCGCGGTCGACGCAGGCGTCAAAAAAGTGGTCTGCCTGTCTACCGACAAGGCGGTCTATCCGATCAACGCCATGGGAATGTCCAAGGCGATCATGGAAAAAGTCTTCATGGCAAAGGCCCGAACCGCCCATCACACGCAGATTTGCGGCACGCGCTATGGAAATGTGATGGCGTCCCGGGGCTCCGTCATCCCTCTTTTCATCGAACAGATCAAAAGAGGCGACGCGCTCACGATAACCGACCCCAACATGACGCGCTTTCTGATGAACCTGGACGAAGCGATCGATCTGGTGCTGTTCGCGTTTGAATGCGGGCAATCGGGCGATCTGATGGTCAAAAAATCGCCGGCGGCAACCATAGGAGATCTCGCAGTGGCGCTCAAAAAACTGTTCCATTGCGACAATGAAATCCAGGTGATCGGCGTGCGGATGGGCGAAAAGATCCATGAAACGCTGTTGACCCGGGAGGAAAAAGTGGCAGCCATCGACATGGGCGACTATTTCCGCATTCCCTCGGAAAAGAGCGACTTAAACTACACGAAGTACTTCAATCACGGCAACACGGGAATCGAAGCGATGGAGGAATACAGTTCCAGCAATACGCACCGGCTGACTCCGGAGGAACTGGAACAGACATTGCTTGGCTGCGAGTATGTGTCGAATGAATGGACGGACTGGCAAAAGCGATGAGCGCGCTGCGGACGGGGTAGATGGCTTGCTGCGGGACCCGGATATCTCCGCAGCCATTCAAATCAAGTCTGGGCCGGCCGGCCGGTTCAGAAAAAATGATGCGGATGTCAAGCGCGTCTTCCATGGTCGTCCGGACCATGCGAAGTTGCGCAAGGATCATCAATCAGAAAATATGGGAAAAGGAGTCCGGATATGGAGCAAACATCAATCGTCGGAAGGATGAATCAGCCGAACCTTGTGCATACGCTGCTATTCCTGCTAAGACATGATCAGGATCTGATGCTTGCGGTCAATTGCCTGGAATCCTTGGAGGGCAGCACGCATCGTACCGTAGTTATTTACAATCAGGGCGATTGGAGCAACGACAGACTCAGGGGATTTCTGAAGTTCTTTCGGCTTGATTGTCATGTCATCGGGGAAGGCATCAACGTTGGAACATCCGTCGGCAGGCAAAAGTGCTTTGCGTATATCTGGCAAAACATGCCGGGCACGCAATATATCAGCGAATTGCATCTGGACATGATCTTCTCGAATCATTGGGAAGATGCGCTGGTCCGCTATCTCGAGAATAGCGATGAGCCCATGATTAGCTGCGGCATTGTAGACAAAGGTGGAAACATGCCTTTCCTGGAACAAACCGTGGCACTTCCAAGCATTACGGCGCAATTGGGAGATTTTGTTGCGGGCCTCAGGACCGACCGCGTGGTCCACGGATTTACAAACCCCTGTGTGCACAAATCGGAAATCCTTCAGGAGACCGGGGGCTATCACACGGAATTCTTAAGGGGCACTCAGTGCTTTGAGGACGACAGCATGCTCCTGGGCTATTACTACTATTACGGCACCAGGCGCCGCTGGCAGCCCAAGGTTAATTACAACTCCGTGGTATATCACGAGCTTGCGGGACAAAGATTGACTGCCGGGGGGGGAACGGCGCTCAACTATGCCGGCCTCGTCAAGCAGTACGGCGCAATGGGCCTTAAGGCGTTGAGTGAACTGCACAACAGCGCATGGCATAAGGGATTCTTTTCGGACCGCTACAAGGAGGAGATCAAGTGAGACGCCTTGCGATCCGGTCGGCAGCGGTATCCATTAAACTGTGAGGGTTGAACGTGATGAAGGTATTGGTCCACGGAAACGAGCTATTTTCAACCGATATGCTGTGGGGTTTTGTACAGGCGGGCTGTGAAGCCACGATTTCCATCGCTACCAATGCGGGGCAAATGGAGCAGGCGCTTGAAAAGGCCGATGCCGATCTTCTCATTACCCTGGGCGCGCCTTTGGAACTCAAGCCGGACATCATGGCGTTCTTGGGAAACCGCCGTCCCTCCGGCGTAAAGCATATCCACTGGGACACGGACGGCATCTCCAGCACCTACTACCGCTCAAATTCCGGAGACGGCATCGAGATGGACGTCATATATGCCGCAAAGCCGGATCTGGTGCTGACGATATGCCCGGAAATGCGCGATTTTATCATCCAAAGAGGCTTTGCATGCGAGATGATGCATTATGCGTACAGTCCGGCATACCATCGCCCGATGTCGATTCAAACCGTCCCGGACAGCCGCATAAGCCTGATTGCCAGCTCTTACGCAAATGTTTATCGGTTTTACCCGGAGCACTACCGCTACACATCGTTGAAGATTCTGCTCAAGCCGCTCCTCGAACAACATTACCCTGTGCATCTCTATGGCGACAGTGGATTTTTGCCGTTAATCCGTGAGCTGCTGGGGGTCAATTTCCCCAGAGAAAACTATCACGGCTACCTCCCCTATGCCCATACCTGCGCGATCTACAACACGAGCTTCATGAACATGGTGACGCAGAACCACAACCGGACGATCACAAAGAGGACGTTTGAAATACTGGGATCGGGAGGGTTTGTTCTCTCCTCCGACAATTCGGAGATCCGAACGCTGTTCACGCCAGGGCGCGATCTGGTTGTCTCCTCCTCTCCGGAACAAACAATGGAATTGGTGCAATACTATCAGAAACACAGCGACGAATGGATCGATATCCGCAAAAACGCAGTTCAAAGCGTTCAGAACCACACGTACAGGCAGCGCGCAGAGTTCATCATCCGGCAGTATCAAAAATTGATCGATTCAGGGAATGAGAGTAAGGTTCAAAATTGAGGGATTCACCCGTCATCGCATCTCGAGAAAATAGATATCATATGTAAAAAAAGACCCAGCCATTTCATCGATGACTTTACGCCCGGCTGTCCCGCCGGGGAGACGACTCTGATCACCCTCCTCGACGCGCCCTACATGCTTGGCAATCACAGGGCAACCGGATTATATCGTCCGGCTGAAGCGGACAACTTTGCGGCCCAGTGGGCGGCGCATCTGCACGCACTCCACGCGGGGCATCGCAGGATGAAGGATCAGATTCATACCGGAGTGGCGAATCTCGGCAATACGTCTCCCGTTTTGCTGAGGAGCGCGATTGAGCGGCATCCAAAGGTACCATTTGTTCTGCTGCACGGCTATCCGTATCTGTCCGAGGCGATCAACCTCGCGCGCTTTTACGAGTACGTCTTCTTCGACTTGTCCTGGCTCCAGCTTCTTTCCCCTTCCATTCTGGCGACGGCGCTGCGAGAAGCGATCGGATTTGTTCCGATGAACAAGATGCTTCTGTCGACAGATGCAACCTCGCCGGAGGAACCGTATGGGGCGGCGATCGGACTGCGCCGCGTCCTCGCGTGCGTGCTCGAAGAAAAAGTGAGAATGGACGGGTGGAATGAGACGCTCGCCCTCGATGTCGCATATGCATTACTCCATGAATCATTCTGTGCCTGACGACCGTGGTCATTATGAATTGCGCACGAGACGCCAGCGCCCGAAAGCCTCTCGTTTCTCGAAATGTCTGATCTCATTGGGTTGTCGGGCATACAGAAACCGCCTGCCGATATGGCGAGCCATATCGGCAGGCGGTTTCAATGGTGACACAGAAGCGTTCGAACCACACGTACCGATGGCGCATTCTCAGAATCCCTCCCAGATCAGGCCGTGACCCGGAGAATCCGCCGATCTGTTTCCAAGACCGCTGCCACGGGTACCGCGCGAGCGTCCCTGCCTGGTTTCGTGTCGTCTGCCGTTTTTTCCGGTCCCCCTCCGGAACTTTTATTTCCGGATGTTCAGGGGTTCGATCTCGTTCAGGAGCACCCCGTCAATCCCCATCTTCCCCCACGTCTCGAGGTTCCTGATATCCGTATAGCCTACGCTCTCATGCGCGCCGGCCATGATCCAGCACTCTTTTCTCGTCCCGTGGATTCGCTCGACATACTCCTGTTTGACCCAATTTTCCCACAGCCGGATGACATCCGCATCCGTTCCAAGAAACGCATCCAGGTCGAAGACCGTGGGCATGAACGCCAGCACGCGGATGCCAGGATCGAACGCCTTGACCTGCTCGACCGCCGCAATCGCCTCCACGCCGAGCATCGCGCGTTCCCGCATGCCGTAGAGCCGAATGAGCTTCAATACCTGTGTTAATTGCTCCTTCACATAGCTCTTGTAATGAAGAAGAAGCGGCGCGGGATTCGCCTCAAAAAGCTGCTCCAGCGTGTAGGTTCCCATCGCCTGGTCGGCACGATGCCGGAGCGAGAGAAATGCGGCGAGCGAAAGGCTTGAGACCTCCGCGTCCAGGCCGAAAACCCGCCCGACGTTCGCGTCGTGACAGATGACGGGGACGCCGTCCTTTGTGAAGCGAACGTCCACTTCTACATAATCCGCACCCATGGCGAACGAGTGGCGGATGGACGCCATCGATTGCTCCGGAAAGCGATCTGTTCCGGCGCGGTGTGCGATGATTTTCATCGGTACCTCCTGTTGCTGTCAGGTATTGTTCTGGAGCTTGGGATCGAGCCGGTCGCGCAGCCAGTCGCCGATCAGGGAAACCTGAAGGACGATCACGACGATGACGGCGCTCGGTACGATCGCGAGCCACCAGTTGGTGATGAGAAAGTCGCGCCCGTTGCTGACGAGCACGCCCAACGAGACGCCCGGCGGTTGAATGCCGAGGCCGAGAAAGCTCATCGAACTCTCGAGCAGAATGAAGGACGAGAGCCGCATCGTGGCGTTGACGATGAGCGGAGAAGAAATATTGACCAGTATGTGCTCAAACAGAATCCGGATGCGGGAGGCGCCGATGGAGCGGCTGCACTCGATGAAGTCGGATTGCTTGAGCTGCAGAATCTGACCGCGGATGAGGCGCGCAAACGATGCCCAGCCCGTAAAACCCATGATGAGGATCATCGTGAGCTTGTCGGAGCCGAAGATGGAGGCGCAGACGATGGCGATGATAATGAACGGGATCGACTGGCGCGCGTCGACCAGAAACATGATAACCCAGTCAAGCCAGCCTCCGTACAGTCCGCTCAGAACGCCCAGCGCCACGCCCAGCGCCATGGCGATCAGCATGCCCGACAGACTGATGATGAGCGAGTTCTGCGTCGCATAGACCAGCCGGATGGAGAAGTCGCGGCCGAGGCTGTCGGTTCCGAGGAGATAGGACGAGTCCGCGTCGACGAATTTGGGCGGCCTCAGACGGTAGAGCGGGTTCGTCGCGCCGAGATCAACCGGGAAAAGCGCCTGCGCGAGCATCGCAAAGATGAAGATCGCCGCGAACGTGACCATCAGAAAAAGGATAAACGGCGGGACGCCCCTTTTGGTCCTTTGTTTCATCGTCTTCCTCCTATGCGTTGTCGCGGATGCGCGGATCAAGCAGGGAATAGCTGATGTCCACCAGCATGTTCATGAACGTCACGGCGACCGAGATCCACATCACGCCATAGAGAATGATCGGGTAGTCCCGCATCTTGGCGGCGTTGATGATGAGGGTGCCGACGCCCGGCCAGCTGAACACCGTCTCGACGACCACGGAACCACTGATGATTGTTCCGAGCTGGAGACCGATGATCGTCACGACAGGGATGAGGGCGTTTCGGAGCGCGTGCTTGATCATCACCACCGGCGTCCGGACGCCCTTCGAGCGCGCGAGATCGAGGTAATCCTGCCGCAAAACGTCCAGGAGCGAGGAGCGTGTGATGCGGGCCACGCTGGCCATGGGCCCCACGCACATGGCGATCACAGGCATCACATAGTTTCGGATGCTCCCCGTGCCACCGCTGGGCAGAACGCGGAGTTTCAGCGAAAACAGAAAGATCAAAAGGATACTGAGCACGAAATTCGGCAGCGTCGAGCCGGTGATCGTCAACCCCATCGTCAGCCGGTCAAAGAAGGAATTCCGGTAGACGGCGGCGATCAGGCCCATCGTCACGCCGATGGCAACCGCGATGACAAACGAAGTCAGTCCCAGCCGCAGCGTGAAGCCCACGCGTTCGCGGAACAGCTCGCTCACCGGGCGCAGGTAGTTATAGCTCTTTCCGGCCCGGCCCGTGCCAAGGCTGAGGATGTTCTCCGCATACTGCGCATACAGCGGCTTGTTCAGGCCCAGATCCTCGCGCAGTTCCTCCCGCTGCGTCTCGGGCGCGTCGTCGGGCAGGAGCCAGTATGTCGGATCCCCCGAAACGCGGGTAAAGAGAAAGACGAGCGTCAGGATGAACCAGATGGTGAAAAGCGCCTTCAAGGTGCGCATGGCGATGAATTTAAGCATGGGTCTGCCCTCCATAGAGGTGGCAAGCGACGAAGTGACCTGGGCTTACCTCGGCCAGCGGCGCGGGACGCGCGCGGCAGAGATCCATCACATGCTCGCATCGGGTGCTGAACCGGCAGCCGGACGGCGGGTTGAGGGGGCTTGGCAAATCGCCCTTGAGAAGCACGCGCGCGCGCCTGTATTCGGGGTTCGGCACCGGGATTGCGCCCATGAGCGCCACCGAATAGGGGTGGAGCGTCCGACGGAACAGCTCGTCCTTGCCCGCAAGCTCCATGATCTGCCCCAGATACATGACGGCGATTCGGTCGGAGACATGCTTGATGACCGACATGTCGTGGGAGATGAAGAGGTATGTCACCCCGCGCTCGCGCTGAAGCCTTTTGAAGAGGTTCAGGATTTGCGCCTGAATGGACACGTCCAGCGCGGAAACCGGTTCGTCGCAGATCACGAAGTCCGGATTCAGGACAAACGCGCGGGCGATGCCAATCCGCTGGCGCTGTCCGCCCGAGAATTCATGGGGATATTTTGCCAGATCCTCCTCCGAAAGCCCCATCGACTCGATGAGCGGCATGACCGCCGCGCGCTTTTCCGCGCGGCTCATGCGGGTATGCACCCGCAGCGGCTCCTCGATGGTGCGGCGGATGTTCATGCGCGGATCGATGGAGGAATACGGGTCCTGAAAGACCATCTGGATGCGCTTTCGGTCCTCCCCCATCTTCCCGGGACCGATCTCCCGCCCGCGAAAGCGCACGCTGCCCTCCGTCGCCCAGGCAAGGCCCAGGAGCAACCGCGCGAGCGTGCTCTTCCCGCAGCCGGATTCCCCGATGAAGCCCAGCGTCTCGCCCTTGCAGATTTCAAAGGATACGTCGTCGACAGCCTTCACCGTGCCCTCGACGTGGTGGCCGAGCACGCCGCGGTTGACGGGGAAATATTTCTTCAGATTTTTGACCTCTACAAGCGTCTCCTGTGTCACGTAACCTCACCCCCTTCCCGGAACAGGACGCATCTGATCCGGCGTCCGTCCGCAAGCGCGATCAGCGGAGGCTCGGCGCTCCGGCATTCCTCCCGCGCCCATTCGCAGCGGTCGGCAAACCGGCAAAAACGGACGGGATGCGCGAAGCGCGGCACGGTGCCCTGAATGGTAAAAAGCGCTTCCCTGTCCTCCTCGATGGAGGGAATGGCGGCGAGCAGCCCCTTGGTGTACGGATGTTTTGGATTGCGGAAAACGGAGACGACGTCGCCCTCCTCCACGGTCACCCCGCCGTACATCACCATGATGCGGTCGCACATCTCTGCGATGATGCCCATGTTATGGGAGATGAGGATCATGCCCATGCCCATCCGCCGGTTGATGTCTCGGATCAGGTCGAGAATCTGCGCCTGGATCGTCACGTCCAGCGCGGTCGTCGGCTCGTCGGCGATCACGATGTCCGGATCGCACGCCAGCGCGATGGCGATCAGGACCCGCTGCTGCATGCCGCCCGAGAGCTGGTGCGGATAGTCCCTCAGCCTCTCCTCCGGCGCAGGGATGCCCACCAGCCGCATGAGCTCGAGACAGCGCGCGTGCATTTCCCGGCGCGACATGCGCGCGTGAATTTTCAAAACCTCTGAAATCTGATTTTCGACGGTGTAGACGGGGTTCAGGGAAGTGAGCGGATTCTGGAAGATCATGCTGATCTCCCTGCCCCGGATCCGGTTCAGCGCGCGTGTGCCGAGCTTTAACAGGTCCACGCCCTTGAAAAGCGCCGTGCCGCCCTCGATTTTCGTGTACGCAGGGTCGACGAGCCCCAGGAGCGTCCGCGCGACCGTGCTCTTCCCGCAGCCGGACTCGCCGACGATGCCGAGCATCTCGCCCCTTGCGAGCGTCAGGTCCACGCCGTCCACCGCCGGAACCACGCGGGTGCGCGAATGATAATACGTCCTGAGGTCCGTCACCGTCAGTATGTTCTCTCGCATGTCCGCCTCCGCACATATGGCAAGAGATGGGATCACCGGTTGGCCCGCGTGATCCCATCTCGCGCCGGTTCGTTTGCTATTTGAGTGAGAAGTTCTCCGCGCGGAAGTCCATCGTCTGGTTGGAATACGGATGCCAGTCGAGATCGTCGCGCACGCCCCAGTTCTCGACCGGGTAATAGAGAAGCGTTCCGGGCACTTCCTCGCGGAAGATATCCATAAGCGTCCTCGCGGCCGCGGCGCGCTCTTCCGGATCCATGGAAGTTGTCAGAACCTTGCCCGCGTCGATGAACGCCTGCGGCATGCTCTGCCAATCCTCGGTCGGCTCGGCTCCGCCCCAAAGGAGCCACAGACCACCCGCCGGATCAGGGAAGCGCATGGTGTTCGACCAGTTGCGCACAATGGTCTCCTCGTCGTTGGAATCCTTGTAGATGACCTGCGCGTTGACGCCGATGGATTTCCACATATCCACGATCGCCTCGGCGGCCTCGTTTCCGTAGGTGTAGTAGCCGCTCCGGAGCTCGTAGGTGATGAGCTCGCCGTCGTACTCCGATTCCGCGAGCAGTTCCTTCGCCTTCTCGACGTCGTAGGGCTCGGCCGGATAGTCCGCGAAGTAGAGGCTGCCAAATTCGAAATACTGATGCCCGTTGGGAACGATGGCCTTTCCGCCCCAGAACGCGTCCGACAGAAGCTGCCGGTCGATGGCGTAGCTCAGCGCCTGCCGGAGCTTTTTATCGTTGATGGGATTGGCCGGGTCGCCGTCGATATAGAACTGGACAAGGTGCATGTTGGTGATGGACGTGCTCTCGACGCGCAGCCCGGGTGTCGATTCGATGATGGAGATCTGATCCATGGGAAGCTGCGTGATGATATCAACCTCTCCGGTCACAAGCGCCGTGATGCGCGTAGAGTTCTCGGTATAGAGAATGTACTCGATATTCGCGATGCTGGGCGCGGCGCCCCAGTACTCGTCAAAGCGCTGAAGCACGACCTTCTCCGGGGAATAGGAGATGATCTTGAAGGGCCCCGTACCGATGGCGTTGAGCGCGAACTCGGCGTCGCCGGCTTCCTCGATGTAGTCCTTCGGCAGAATCCACGCGCCCCAACTGGAAGCGAGCCTCTGCTCGAGAAGCGGGTCGGGATCGGCGGTCACCACGCGGCAGGTATAGTCGTCCAAAATGTCTACGTGGTCGATGGTGGACATGAGGGACTTGGCGAGGTTGTTGCCCTGTATCTCCTGCTTGAGCCGATCAAAGCTGAACTGGACATCCTTGGCGGTCATTTCCGTCCCGTTATGGAACAGCACGCCCTTTCGCAGATGAAACTCAATTGTGTAGTCGTCGACGCGCTCCCAGCTTTCCGCGAGCATGCCGGACAGGGTGCCGTCCCCCGGGTCCGCGGTGAGCAGGGTTTCGAAGCAGTTGTAGTGAATGCGAATCGATGTGTTTCCGACGTTGAGCGTGGGATCCATGCTGCTCGGCAGTGCTGCGACACCTACCCTCAGCGTATCCAGCTCGCTCGCGCCTTCGGCAAGCGAGACGGACGAGACGCCGAAGAGCATGCACAGCGCCAGCGCGACCGTAAAAACCCTGGTAATCCTCCTCATGAGTCCTCCTCCATTTCATTCCATGTTATTTTCATAATGAAATTCTAACAGAAGGCTTGACATTTGTCGAATATCAAATAATAATATTAATATAACATGAAGTTATAGGAGCGGGCGCATGATCAGTCTCAGAGAAATCCAATACGTCGCCGCGGTGGCGAACGAGAAAAGCTTCTCCGTGGCCGCGAAGAAGCTGTATGTCAGCCAACCGGCGCTTTCCCAGGCAATCAAACGGCTTGAAAAAAAGCTCGATTTCAAGCTGTTTGACCGTGAAAACGGCTTTGTCACGCCTACGACCGCGGGGAAGGCGTTTCTTGACGGAGGCGCGAGCCTGATGTATATGAGCCGTCAATTTGAGGACCGCATGGGTTCACTGACAAACCTCGAAAACACCAAGCTGCGCATCGGCATCTCTCTTTTTTACGGCCAGTATCATCTGCCAAACTTTCTCCCCCGCTTTACCTCTCAGTATCCGGGCGTAAAGGTGGAAATGGTCGAGGAGCAGTCGGCGCAACTCGAGGAGTTGGCGTTTTCGGACGAGGTGGATTTTTCGATGGTTCCCCTGCCGCTCAATAACAAAAAGCTTGAGTATCAGGTGCTGCATCAGGAACACATCCTGTTTGCCGCGCCGAAGAGCTTTCCGTTTTTGCCAAACTTCAGCTATCCCGAAGCGCCGGAGCTGCCATCCATCAATCTGTCGCTCGCGCGGGAGGAGCCGTTCATCTTTCTCAAAAACATGCGCTTTACGGAAATGGGACTTCAGATCTGCCGGAACGCGGGATTTAACCCAAACATCCGGTTCGAAACCAGAAGCTGGTCGACGGTGCTCGCGTTTATCGAGCATGGGTTGGGCGTGGGACTGCTTTCGGATGCGCTTGTCTATCAAAGCGGCGGTACCCATAACATCAACTTTTATCGGATCCTGGACCAGGATGCGCGCAGGCCATATGCCGCCGTCTACAAGTCCTATGATAAACTCAGCGCCATCGCGCGCAGCTTCATCCGGATCGCCAAGAACGTATTTAACGAATACCCGTATTGATAGGAAACGGTATGGAGCGCCACATCGCGGCCGGACAATTTCGGCAAGCGGGAAGCAATATCCTTGTAGTTTTGTTCAAATATCGTATTGACTAATCGAACCGATAAAATATAATGGTAATGATATGAGGATTTCTCGCCGAACACGGAAACAGAATGATGGAGGAACGATCATGAAGAAGGTGCGAATCGGGCTGATCGGCTGCGGCGGAAGGATGCAGGCACACATCGACGCGTTTTTGAAAATGGAGGATGTGGCGGTCGTCGCCGTCGCGGATCCCGTGGAGAGCAGGCGTCTGGCAGCGGCGGAAAAGTTCGGCTGCAACCGGATCTATGCGGACCACACGGCGCTTTATGACGGCGAAAGCAAGGAAACGCTCGACTGCGTCTACATCGCCATCGAGCCCACCGCGCACTCCGACACCGAGACCCGCGCGATCGACATGGGGATCCCCTTCCTGGTGGAAAAGCCCATGACGCTGGATCTCGATCAGGCGGACGAAATCGCCCGCCGCGTCAAGGAAACCAATCTGATCACCGCCGTCGGTTTTCAGGACCGCTACCTGGACCTTATGGAAATGATCAAGGAAGAGCTTCCCAAGCACAAGGCGGGCGGGCTCGTGTACGGCGCGTGGATCGGCGGCATTCCCGGCGTCTGGTGGTGGCAGAAAAAGTCCACCTGCGGCGCGCAGCTGGTCGAGCAGAACATCCATCTGGTCGACGGCCTTCGCTATCTGTACGGCGAGCCGCTGTCCGTATACGCCACCTGCTCGCGCGGCATGGTCGCCCCCGGCGTCGACGCCAGCGAGGAGTACGATACCGACGACCACTCCACCGCCGTCATCCGGTTTGCCAATCATGTTACCGCGACGCTCGTCAGCGGCTGCTACGTCAAGAACGTGCGCCCCAACTGCGGCCTGGTCATCACCCTCCCGGACATGATACTGGACTATCGGCTGCGCAACAACCTCATCATCAAGACAGCGGGCGAAACGCGCGACATCAACCGCGCCGTCGACCAGACCTACCTTCTCGACCGTGCGTATGTCGACGCCGTCAAGACCGGGGACCCCAGCGGCATCCGCTCCCCGTATGAGGACGCGCTCAAGTCCCTGAAGCTGGGCTTTGCCGCCAACAAGTCCATGGAAACGGGCGAAGTGATCTACTTCTAAGGCGAGAGGATAATGACATGAGATTATGTGTGCCGATCCCCTGCTTCTTTCCAAGCGAGGATTTCATTCCCGCCATCTATCGGGTGCGCGAACTCGGAATCGACGCGATCGAGACCTACGGCTGGAAGGATCTCGATCTCAACAAAGTGCGCGCGGCCTGCGAAGAGACCGGCGTCGAGCTGATCAGCATGTGCACCACCGAGTTTCGCATGACGGACCCCGCGTACCGCGCGCTCTGGCTCGCGGGCCTCAAGGAGAGCTGCGAGGCGGCTGTGCGCGTCGGCGCGAAGCGGCTGATCACCCAGGTCGGCCCCGACACCAAGGCCCCCAGGGAACAGCAGCACGCCGCGATCGTTGAAACCCTGAAGGCCGCGGCGCCGATCCTGGAGGCCACCGGCGTGACCATCATGATCGAGCCGCTGAACACGCTCGTGAACCATCTCGGATACTACCTCTGGTCGGCGGTGGAGGGCTTTGCCATCATCCGCGAGGTGAATCACCCACTGGTCAAGGTCATCTATGACATCTATCACCAGCAGGTCATGGAGGGGAACATCATTCCGAATGTGGTCAACAACCTTGACTGCATCGCGCATCTGCACAGCGCGGGACATCCCGGCCGAAACGAGTTGCAGTACGGCGAAAACGACTATCGGGTGATCTTCGCGGCGATCGACAAGGCCGGGTATACCGGCTGCTGCGGTCTGGAGTACCGTCCGCTGCTGGACCCCGTCGAAAGCATACGGCTTGCGAAGGAGCTTTACGGGGGCCGCTGATGTCCCCGCGGCGCATGGACCGACGAACCATGCAAGCCACGTTTCCAAACCGAACGCCGATTTGGGGGTGGGCAGTTTGCCCACCCCCATTCCTATCGCCGATCCGGAAAGACGCTGATCGCAGCGGAAGTCGGACGGATCGAAAACGCCGGGGCGATCCCGCGCAGAGCATGCGCGCGCCGACGAGATGAAGTCGTCAGATTGCGCTTGCGGACTTCGCCGGCACAGCAGCGCTCCGTCAAGCGTTCTGCGGGTGTGAGATGGAGAAAATGCATCCTTCCGCGCGGCTCTTCCGGTTCGCGATTACCCGATCTCCTCCACGATCCCCCCCCAGCGCGCGCGAAGCGCCGTGATGAGCTCGTCCATGTCCTGCAGCGGGCGCGAAAAGCGCATCGCGCCGCGGGAAACCTCATCTACCTCGTGGGCGTCGGAGCCCGCGATTTGGATGAGGTCGTGCGCCCTGGCGACGTTCAGCGCGGCCGCGTCGAAGGACGGGTCGTCGTGCGCGCCGTTCAAGACCTCGAACGCGTCGACCAGTTCCACTTCCGGGATGAAGTGCGGGATGTAGGGTCGCCTGCGGAAGGGGTGCGCGTGCGAGACGAACCCGCCAGCCGCGCGCACGCGCATCAGGTATTCGGAGCTGTCCACGTCCGCAATGTCGGGGTTCTCGAGAAGGAATGCCTCGTCGAGTCCGTAGGTCAGGTACTCCGGGCCGCTGGTAAACGTCTCCCAGCCCTTGAGAACGATGAGCCCGATTTTGTCGCCCTCGGCCTTCGCCGCGCGGTAGCCCCGGAAGAGGTAGTCGACCTTCTCCGCCCACGGCATTTTCTTGGGGCAGCCGATGTTGGCGTTCATGAAGTGGTCGGTCACCACGAGCATGTCGTATCCCGCCTTTTTGCACGCCCGGGCCATGTCCCGCCCGCTCGCGTGCCCGCAGGCGCTTGTTTCTGAGGTGTGCAGGTGCATCTGCACGTAGAATCCGTCTTTTGTCATTCTAGCCTTTCCTGTCGATGACGACCGGCACGAGCATTTCATCCTCCGTCAGCCCCGCGTGCATGCCGATCAGGCTGTGCCCCTGGATCGCGGGCACGTTGTATGTGACGCTCGTTCCGCCCGTCGCGCAGGCCACGTAGTCGCCGATGAAGTCGTCAAACTTGGGGTGGCGCGCGCCGCGCCCGAAGATGCCGGTGCGGTACACGTCTTCCCGCGAAAGCAGCAAAAACGCGTCCCCGAACCGCGCCCGGAAGGCCCGCTCGAAGGCGTTCCTTTTCTGGGGCTTCACGTGGAAGCCCGCCGCGCGACCCTCGATGGACGGGGGCAAAATGAGGCAGCCCGCAATCTCCGGCATGGTCGAAAGGTCGATGGTCGTCGAATTGATGAGCCCGTGGTCCGCAGTCACGATGAGGAGCGTATCCTGGAGCCGCTCCGAGAGCCGCCGGAGCTGGTCGTCGAGGTGCCTGAACTGCTGGACGGCCTCGGGCGAACCCACGCCGAACTCGTGCATGGACGTGTCCGGCTCACCCCAGTAAGCGATGGTGTAGCCGCGCTCGTCTTTTTTCGAGATGCCGGCAATCCTCTCGCAGAGCTCGGGAAAGTTCGAGATGCGCAGCGTTTCGTCCGCACCGTGCTCACAGTAGCTGTCAAAGCCCATGATGCTGCGAAGCGCGACTTCCGGATCGCTCCTTCTGATCTTCTCAAACACCGTCTCGTAGGGCATGAGCGCGACCGCCGGCTGCGGGCCCTCGACGGGCCTTTTGGTGTAGTACGATGTGCGCATGAACGTCGTGACGTCGGACGCGTATTCCCGGAAATAGAGCTGCCAGCCGAGCCAGCCGTGCTCGTAGGCGGACTGGCCGTTATAATAGCTCGTGTCCGCGGCCGTGGTGGTGCTCGGGAATATGCTCGTGACCGTCGCCGCGCGATGCGCGCGCAGATAGGAGTCCGCGGGGAGCGCGCCGTCGGTCGGGATCACGCCCGCACCGTCGATGATGATAAGCGCCACGTGCCGGGGCCTTGTCGCGAGCGCGGCATCGAGCTCCGGCAGCGTGGGGTAGGAAGGCTGTGCGCCGTAGTATTTCAAGATCGACGCCGTGGTCGAGAGGATCGATCTGTCGTAATCCGGAAATCTCATTTTTAAGCCTTTCTATGCTTCAAGCCGTTCAATCGATGCGGCGAGCCGCTTCATCGTCTCGTCCTTGCCGAGGAGGTACGCGATCTCAAACGCGCCGCCGGGCGTGGACTCCTTCCCGGAAATGGCGATGCGCAACGGCCAGAGGATCTGCCCGTTCTTCATGCCCGTTTCGGGGATGAACGCCATCACCGCGCCGTGGAGCTTCTCCTCCGTCCACTCGGTCACGCCCGCAAGCACGGGGCAGACCGCCTTGAGCGCCTGAAGCGAGACGGCGGAGTCGGTCTTCATCTTCTTGTGGGTGTAGATCGCCTCGTCGAATTCCGGCATCTCCGCGAGGAAGGACACCATCCCCGGAATCTGCTCCAGAACCTCGGTTCTCGACTGCATCAGCTCCGCGAGCCGCCGGATGTCCACCTTTTTCGGATCGAGCACCTTCTCGAACCACGGCGTCGCGATTTTGAGATACTCCTCGAACGGGAGCCTTCTCATGTACTCGGCGTTGAACCACTGAAGCTTCACCATGTCGAAGATCGCGGGCGCCTTGTTGATGCCCTCGAGGTCGAACTTCTCCTCGAGCTCGGAAAGGGTAAAAAACTCCTGCTCGCTGCGCGGGCTCCAGCCCAGAAGCGCGATGAAGTTGATGATGGCGTCCTTGAGAAATCCCCGGTCGAGAAGATCCTCGAACGTCGGATCGCCCTTCCTCTTCGAGAGTTTGCGCGTCGAATCCGCCATCACGGGCGGCAGGTGGATGTACTTGGGCGGCTCCCAGCCGAACGACTCGTAGAGGAGGTTGTACTTCGGGGAGGAGGATAGGTACTCCGTGCCGCGCAGCACGTGAGTGATGCCCATGGTGTGGTCGTCTATGACGTTCGCGAAGTTGTAGGTGGGAAGCCCGTCCGCCTTCATGAGCACGTTGTCGTCGAGCGTCGAGCAGTCGACCTCCACGCGCCCGTAGATCAGGTCGTCGAAGCCGGCCTTGCCCTCGGTCGGGACGTTCTGGCGGATGACGTAGGACTCGCCCGCGTCGAGCTTTCTCTGTATTTCCTCCTTGGAAAGGTGGAGGCAGTGCTTGTCGTATTTGAAGGTCTGGCCATTCTTCTCCGCCTCGGCGCGCGCCTCGTCGAGCCGCTCCTTCGTGCAGAAGCAGTAGTAGGCGCGGCCCGTCTCGACGAGCTTCTTCGCGTAGGGGAGGTACATGTCCTTCCTCTGGGACTGGATGTAGGGGCCAAAGTTGCCGCCCACGTCCGGACCCTCGTCGTATTCGAGGCCCGCCGCGCGCATGGCGGAGTAGATTTTTTCCACCGCGCCGGGCACCTCGCGCTCCTGGTCCGTGTCCTCGATGCGCAGCATGAAGACGCCGTCGTGTTTTCGGGCGAACAGGTAGGTGTAAAGCGCCGTGCGCAGACCGCCCAGATGCATATATCCCGTGGGGCTGGGCGCGAACCGGGTTCTCACTTGCATGTCGTCAGTCCTCCACGCCAAAGATGAAGACCGTGGTAAAATCGTACTTCTCGCCCGCGTACAGAACGCTGTCCGGGAATTCGGGGTGGTTGATCGAATCCGGCGCGAACTGCGTCTCGAGGCAGAGGCCCTCGCGCTTCCCGTACACGCGCCCGGATTTTCCGGGGTGCGCACCTTCGAGCATATTGCCCGCGTAGAACTGAACGGCGGGCATGTCCGTGAGGACGTCCAGGGTGCGGCCGCTCTCCGGGTCGCGCAGCTGCGCCGCGAAGCGCATGCCCTCTTCATTCAGGTTGAAGTTGTGGTCGTAGCCCTTGCCGAATCGCATCTGCTCGTCTTCCGCGTCGATCCCGTCGCCGATCCTCTTGGCCGACCTGAGGTCAAAGGGCGTATTCTCCACGTCGCGCATCTCGCCGGTCGGGATGCACTCGTCGTCAACGACTGTGAAGGTGTCGGCGTTGATTTCCATGGTGTGGTCAAGGATGGTCTTGCCGCTCTTTTCGCCCGCGAGGTTGAAGTAGCTATGGTTCGTGAGATTGCAGAGCGTGTCCTTGTCGGAAACCGCCTCGTAGTGGACGATGAGGTCGTTTTCGTCCGTGAAGGTGTAGGTCACCATGACGGAGAGCGTGCCGGGGTAATTCTCGTCGCCGTCGACGGAAACGAGCTTCAGAATCAGCGAGTCCTCGCAGATGCCCTCGAGGGGGATCGCCGCCCAGAGCTTTTTGTCGAAGCCCTTGTCGCCGCCGTGGAGGTGGTTCTTCCCGCCCTCGTTCTTCGCAAGCTGGTAATTTTTGCCGTTCAGCGTGAAGTTGCCCGCCTGGATGCGGTTGCCGACGCGTCCGATGAGTGCGCCGAGAT
The DNA here is from genome assembly GCA_023444095.1 of Bacillota bacterium. Lineage (GTDB taxonomy): Bacteria > Bacillota > Clostridia > Christensenellales > Aristaeellaceae > RUG11247. The sequence goes on along the minus strand of JAEZRP010000036.1, from coordinate 227,361 downwards.
AGCCCGCGCACGGGATGTAGCCGGAGACGTCATTGTACCCGAGGACGACGTCCGCGAACTTTCCCTCCCTGTCGGGAACGCAAATGGACTTGACGATGCCGCCGTAGTTGGTGATCTCGACCGACGCGCCGGTCTTGTTCTTCAGTATATACAGATCGGCCTCCGCGCCGCAGGGAAGGCGTCCGAAGGAAGTCTTCGTGATGCTCATGGGGATACCGCCTTTCATAAAATGAATGATCGCTTCCATAATACAACCAAACGCGCGCGATTTCAATATGCATGGGGTAAAACTTGACAGTCCATCGCCCGGAATGTATAATGTCACAGAATCCACCGGAGGAAATGAAAATGTACAAGTATAAGACGCACGGCACCTGCGCCTCGGCCATCGAAATCGAGACGGACGGCGATGTCGTCACGAAAGTCCGGTTCATCAACGGCTGCACGGGAAACGCGCAGGGGGTCGCCTCCCTCGCCAGGGGAATGAAGATCGACGAAGTCATCGGACGCCTGAAGGGAATCCAGTGCAGGGGCGGCACCTCCTGCCCCGACCAGCTGGCCCTCGCGCTCGAAAAAATCACAGGGCAAAGGGAAACGAAGTGAGATGACCGGCTCGCGCAATCCGAACAGAACAGGCGAGAGCAACGTCTCGGCGCGCGCGATCCGGGCGCTCCTTTTGTGTTTCCTTCTCCCCCCCGTCGGGCTCCTTTACATGTGGCGCGCGCTCGTGTTTCCGCTGCGCGGCCGCATCCTCATGACGCTCGTCGCGCTGACCGAGATGACGCTTCTCTTCGTCTGGGGCTTTTTTGGGCTCATCACCTGGTCGAGCATGCCCGCAACCGTCCAGCCCCAGCCCGTCTCGAGCGTGGCGGTAACCGCCTCGCCAACGAGCGACGCGGTGAGCGCGCTTTCGAACATCGACGAACTTCTCTCGACCGAGACGCCCGCCGCGACGGGCGAGCCGGAGGGGGACTGACATGCCGTACCCGATGGCACACCTCGCGGTTGCGCACGGGCTTCTTTCGTCTTTGCGCAAGGATGATCCCGGGGCGCTCTACCTCGGCTCGGTCGCTCCGGATGCCTACCGATGGCTGAGGCCGGAAAAGAGTGTCCCGGACCGCCTGCGGGCACACCTGTCCGACGCGGGGGACCCGCTCGAGGAGATCGGACGCCGCTTTCGCGGCGCGCGCGCGGAATTTGAGATCGGGTACGCCCTTCACCTGCTTGTCGACCTTTATTGGGACGGCGCGGTGCTTCGGCCCTTTTTGAAATCTCATTCCTATCCCGTCTACGCGCGCGACATGCGCGTTCTGGACGTGAATCTCTATCTCGAGGCGCGGGCAGAGGAAACCATTTTCCCGCTTCTCGCCACCGCCGAACCGCGCGGACTCGACGATCTGGTCACGGCGGAGCAGGTAAAGCTGGAGCGCGACTTGACGCTCGCGTGGTACCGGGAGCGCGTCGCCTCTGCAGGCGAGCCCCTGCTCGGCCCCCTTTCCCTGTCCCAGCTGACGGACGCCGCGGACGGCGCCGCGCGCTTTGCGGCCCGTGAATGGGCAAATCTCGCGGCCAATTGATTGACTTTTCCGCCAATCATGGCTTTTCCGTTGTGATTTGTCCCTTTAATTTCATATTCACATCATTGACTTCACTCATCATCCGTTCTATCATTAATCAAGAGTGGATATATATCCCCGTATACGCCCCGAAATTCGGACGGGAGGATCGCATTCATGTTCTGTTCCAGCTGTGGAAAAACGATAAGCCCGGATTGGAAGAAGTGCAGGCACTGTGGCGCTCCGGTGGGCGACAGCCGCTTCGACGGCGTTCCGTACACCTCGGCGCAGGTGCGCATCGTTCCCGGCCAGAGCGTGTACAAGGACGTCATTGAGGCCCGCCAGTACACCCGAACGACCTATACGGGCGACTTTGAGGGAAAAGCCGAGGGCTCGGTCGACCAGCGCACGACTTATCGCCCGGTTTACGAGGGTTCGTCCGTTCCCGAGGACATCCGTCGGGACGTGCGCGCCGCGGTCGGCACCGAGGAGGAACCCATCCGCGAGGTGCACGCGCCGGTCGGCGAACCCGCCGACATCGACCCCGAGGATCTGGAGAAAAACATCGAGGGCTTCGATCTTTCACAGATCAAGTCCCGCCCCATCGTCGCCCGCAAGCCCCAGGGCCTTTCCAGCGACGTCAAGGAGTATGTGAAGCGGCTCGAAACGGGAGAAGAGCGCCCGCGCCGCGGCCGCCACCTCGCGCCTGGCGATCCCTACGTCGCCCCCGAAGAGGCGCCGGAGGGTGAAGCGCCAGAAGAAGAGTACGTCTCCGACGAACCGCAGGGCCTCGACACCGCGAAGATCATCAAGATCGTCGCGGCGCTCGTCGCAGTCGCAGTGCTCTTTGTGGCCGGCATTTACATCGCGCCCAAGATCATCAATAACTTCAAGAAGGGCGCGTCCGCGAAGATCGCCGGCGTGACGCCGGATGTCTACGATCAGGGCATCGCGCTTCTCGATTCGCACGTCGAGGATGCGTACGTCACGGACGCCCTCGCCGTCTACGCGTCCGGCGGCTATACCGCCCTCAACACGAAGCTCGCCGCGGACGAGGCGGCCATTCAGGCGCTTCTCCCCGCGGAGCCCAGCGTGAACGACCAGCTGTTCCTTGATGCGGTCTCCGCCATTCAATCGGACATCGGCTCCGCCATCGCCTACGACGCCATCGAGATCGCGGCCGAGGGCACGGCGACGAGCGAGGATTCCAAGGCGCGCTGGGCGTCGATTACCCAGACGCTTTCGGAGTTCAAGGCCATCAACAGCGACGTGGGCCTCACGGCGGTCGTGAACGGCGAGCGCATTAACCTCGTCACCGCGACGCCCGAGCCGCAGGCCAGTCCGACGCCCGCCTTCCCCACGCTCTCCAAGGGAGACGAGGGTTCCAAGGTGCTCACGCTGCAAAATCGGCTTTACGACCTCGGCTACCTGAGCGGCGACCGCGACGGCAAGTTCGGCTCCCAGACGCAGACTGCCGTGAAGCTCTTCCAGCAGGACGCGGGGCTCGAGACCACGGGCATCGCCGATCCGGCCACGCTCGCCATCATGTTCTCAGAGAATCCGCCGATGACCGAGAGTGCGCGCATCACGCCCACCCCGGAAATGACGCCGACGCCCGAGCCCACTTTGGAGCCGACGACCGAGGCGCCCAGCGACGCAATTTGACAAAAAGCATGAAAAAAGACGATCCCATTCCGCAGCGAATGGGGTCGTTCCATCAGGAGGGAATATGACGGGGCCGATCGTCGCCATCATCTACGACTTTGACAAAACGCTCTCGCCGGGCGACATGCAGGAATACGGCTTCATGCCGGAGATCCGCACAAATCCCGAAGAATTCTGGGGCCTCTGCCGCGATTTCGCGCTCGCGCAGCGCGCCGACGGCATCCTCTCGTACATGTACATGATGGTCAAAAAGGCGCACGGGACGTTCGAGCTGACGCGCGACAAGCTGACCGCGCTCGGGCAGGACATCGAGTTCTTCCCCGGCGTCGAGACGTGGTTCGACCGGATCAACGCCATCGGGCTGTGCTGCGGCGTCTCGGTCGAGCACTACATCATCTCCTCCGGGCTTTACGAGATCATCAAGGGCTCGCGCATCGGCGACAAGTTCAAGGAGATCTTCGCGGCCTCCTTCTGCTACGACGAGGAGAACAGGCCCATGTGGCCCGCGACGGCCGTCAACTACACGTCGAAGACCCAGTACCTCTTCCGGATCAACAAGGGCATCCTCGACGTGACCAACGACAGCGACCTGAACGCCTACACCCCGCACTACAAACGTCGCATCCCGTTCTCAAACATGATCTACATCGGCGACGGATTGACGGACGTGCCGTGCATGAAGATGACCAAGCAGCGCGGCGGGTACTCGGTCGCCGTGCGCGCGCCGGGGAACACGGGCGTCTCCGACGACATGCTGCTCCACAGCCGCGCGGACTTCGCCGTGGACGCGAATTATGAGATGGGCGGCGAACTCGAGCAGATCGTCCGCGAGCTGTTCGCGCGCATTTCCGCTACCCACGCGCTCAACGAGCGCCACGAGCGCCATAAAAGGGAGGCCTATGATCGGCGGGGCGGAAAAATGCAGCTCGATATCGGCATGCGCGGCGGGCTCGCGCCGGACGACATGGAGGAAGAGGTGTAGTCGATCGGCGCATGAAAGCGCGTTCGGCGTCACTCGTTCAATTGCCCTTTTAGGCTTATAATCTGCGCCCGTATGCCTGCCGTATTGCCGGCAATCGTCTCGACGTTGGCGGCCAAAAAAAAGAATGGGCAGTTCCATGTCCGTTACATAAGATTTGAGTCACCGGGCATACTGTCAGCAATGGAGGTGTGGTGTATGGTAGAATGTTCCATGTGCGGCAGGAGAGGAGACGCGAGGTCGATGCGCATATGCGGGTTGTGCGGCGCGCCGATGTGCGACGAGTGCTCGGAAAGAGGAAACGGCATCTGCGATCACTGCGCGGACGAGGAGTAATAGACTCCCGGCCACACGCGCGCGGGAAATACCCGCATCCCTCAACCGCTTCCCCACGGCAGACAAAGCCCCCGATGGAACGCATCGGGGGCTTTGTCTGCCGTGGCGTCGGAATCATCCTCATCGGGTATTTCTTCAATCTCATTCAGGGATTGATTCTATAAGAACAATCAATCAAGTTCAGGAGGAGATAATATGGCGCTGTTTGGAAAAAAGACACCCAACGAAGAAGCCTGCTGCGCAAGCAACCCGGATGCCGCAAAGGCGGAGGACGCGGCGATTTTGGTGCTGGGCGCAGGCTGCCCGAAGTGCAGGCAGCTTGAGGCCTCGGTGAAGGCCGCGCTCGCGGAGCTGGGCACGGGAGAGGCGCTCGGGAAGCATCAGGCCAAAGACGCGTTTGAGAGCTACTCGGCCGGAACGGAGCAAAGGGACCGCATCCATCCCGACGCCGTCCGCCTGATGAAGCAGATCTAGGGGATCGACATGGAGAAGGCGCAGCGACCCAAGCTCCTGGAGGAACTGCCGCCCGTCGACGTCGTGGTCACGATGGGCTGCAATGTCTCATGCCCGTTTCTGCCGTGCAAGCGCCGGGAGGTCTGGGGACTCGACGATCCCAGTGGGAAGGGCGACGACGAGTTCCGCGCGGTGATCCGTGCGATCGAGGAGAACGTACGCCGACTTCGCGGCGAATTGCTCGGGCAGTAGCCCGCGCGCGGGATTCTTGCGGGTTGTTCTTAACTCAAGGGATACACGAAAAGTTCATACTGCTTTGCTATAATGGCCGCATGACGACGTTGGAGCGTGAACCAATGAGACTTGTGCGGCAATTTCTGATCATCGCGGCCTTTTCCTTTTTCGGGGAGGCCGCGAAGGCGCTTCTCCCCTTTTCGATTCCCGCCAGCGTGTACGGGCTTTTCATGATGCTCGCGGCGCTGTCGTTCGGGGTGGTGAAGCCCCAACAGGTGCGGGACGCGGCGAAATTTCTGATCGAAATCATGCCCCTGATGTTCATCCCGGTCGGCGTGGGGCTCATGACCACGTGGGGGATGCTGAAGCCCATTCTCCTGCCGTTTGCGGTGGTCACGGTCGTCTCGACCGTCGTCGTGCTCGCGGCGACGGGGCACGCCACACAGGCGGCGGTGCGGCTGATCGAGAGAAGGAGCGGGCGATGAAGAGTTTCGCGACGGATTCCGTCTATTTCGGCGTCGTCATCAGCCTTGTCGCCTTCGAGATCGGCAAGTTCCTGCAAAAGCGGTTCCGGCTGACGGTCTTCAACCCCATCATGATCGGCATGGTGCTCCTGATCGGGCTGCTGTTGGCGTTGGGCGTGGAATACGAGAGCTACTATAACGGCGCGAAGTACATATCGTACCTCCTCACGCCCGCGACCATCTGCCTCGCGGTGCCGCTCTACGAGCAGCTGGCGCTCCTTCGGAAAAACGCCGGGGCGCTTCTCATCGGGATCGTCTCCGGAGTGCTCGCGAATTTCGCCTCCGTCCTGATCCTCTCGAAACTGTTCGGGCTGAACGATTCCCAGTTCGCGACGCTTCTGCCAAAGTCCATTACGACCGCCATCGGCATGGGCGTCAGCGAGGCGCTGGGCGGCACAGTCGCAATCACGGTCGCGGCGATCATCGTGACGGGAACTTTCGGGAACATGATCGCGGAATCCCTGTTCCGGCTTCTGCGCATCCGCCACCCGATCGCGAAGGGGCTGGCGCTCGGCACCGCCGCGCACGCCATCGGGACGGCAAAGGCAATGGAGATCGGCGAGGTGGAGGGCGCGATGAGCTCGCTCGCGCTCACGGTATGCGGGCTCCTGACCGCGGTCGCCGCGTCGTTTCTCGCACAGGCGTACTGATCAGTTGTAATACAGCCTCCGAAACAGCGTGGGATAGGCGGAAAGGAACTGCGCCAGCGTGGTGCGCGAGCTGGAGCCGGGATCGTTGATGGTGAATCCGGACGCGCTCAGCTTGCTTCCGCCGGCATATCCCGTCACCACCACGAAGTGCGTGCCGCCGGAGGAATTTACGCAGCCGATGATCACCGGGACGCCACCTTTCAGCTTCTGGTAGAGCTGGCTGAACGTAAGTTTGTCGACCAGCGCATAGTTCTCGGGCCAGTACAGGGAGCCGCCGGAGGAATAGGTGAGGCGGCTTTCCATGACGTCCGGCGTGACGGAGGAACCTGTGCGGTAGGATTCCGTCATGGCGAGCGCCGTCGTGGCGCAGCCGATGTCTGCGATGGTTCTGCCGGAATTGCCGATTTCGGCTGCGGCCCAGCGACTGTCCGTCTGCTTGTAGCTCGGCACGCTGAGCGAGACGGCCGGGTATGTCTGCGCCGGGGCCGACGATCCGCCGGGGGACGCGAGGCAGGACGCGCTCGCGTATCCGATCCTGTTTCCGTCATAGACGATCTTCGCGAAGTCTCCCAACGCGGAGAGCCTGACGACGACCGTTCCCCGGTACAGAACCGTCCGGACGGCGTAGGAAGCGGAAGGTCCGCTCCGCACGTTCAGCGCGCTTACCGAGACCTCGCGAGCCGCACTGCCCGAGATTTCCTTTATGTAGGGCCCGGCGCAATAGCCGCGCTCGCCGCCCGGAAGGCCGACGCGCCACCAGCCGCCGCTCTGGCCGTAGAGGGTGACGACGCTTCCGCTCGCGAGGGTTCCGACGACGCCGTAGGACGTGGAGGGTCCGCCGCGGACGTTCAGTTGGGCCGCGGATGTCGTGACCGTACCAGCCGTCGGGGAAGAGCTCGACGCATAGGCGCGGGGTTCAAACGGACGAATGAGCAGGAACAGGCATGTAATCGCGAGAAAACAGGTCGTAAATCGCTTCATTTTTCGCCTCCTTGTCACAATATTGTATATGTATTGTAACATATTCTTTTTATTTGCACAATGGAAATGTCTGGAAGCGCATCATGCCATCGGCCTTTGTTCCGTCATAAACGGGCGAACGCCGGAGATACTGAGAAAAGCAAAAGGCGAGGAGTTGATTTGATGGGAATCGTCCAAACGACAATGCAGTATCAAAAGTGCATCGACCTCTGCAATCGGTGCGCGCAGGCATGCCATGAGTGCATGACCCTGTGCCTCAACGAGCCCGATGTCGCGGCGCGAAAAAAGTGCATCTCCATGCTGGTCGAATGCGCGGACCTGTGCATGCATGCCAGCTCGCTCATGGCCATGAACGGGCAATACGCGAAGGATCTGTGCGGGCTCTGCGCCACGGCCTGCGATCAGTGTGCGAAGGAATGCCAGATGTTCCGCGACGACCACTGCGCGAAGTGCGCGAACGAGTGCAGGACCTGCGCGAACGAGTGCCGGGCAATGATGAAAAGCTGAGCGCCTCCCGGAAATCCGACCCCCCGCCGGACCGGCGGGGGCTTTCGTTCGTTCCGGCTACGCCAGGGTTTACGCATGAACGAAGTTCATGCGTAAACCAAAGGAACGAGGAACCGGATTTTTGAGTTTTCTCACGAAAATTCCGTGCGAAATCCGGCTGCATGAACGGATTCGCCGCCCAGAGCAAGTGACGCTCGCTTCGCGATCGCCGCTTGCGATGGACGGATCCCGTCGGGCGCGCAAGAGCGCCCTTTAGACGAATCCAAAAGCACCGGCAAAGCCGGCACTTTTGATTGAAAGGAAGGGCTGCGGCCCTCCAAACCTCCCGGAGTTCATCGTTTCTTTATTCATGCGTAAGCCCCGCCGGCTATGCGGAGCGGCCAGGCGCATAAAAACAATGCGTACGGAAACAATAACCAAAATTCCCATAAAAGGTGGCACGCATGGCGAACAGCATCACAAACCGGCAGATGTTCTATGTCCTGATCATGACGCTCACCACCTATACAAGCATCGATCTCCCGAAGCTCGTGGCGGAAAAGGCCGGAAGAAGCGGCTGGCTCTTGGTGCTTGCCGTCGCCTTCCTCTTTGGCGTCGCGGCAATCCTGGTCACAAAGCTCAACAACCGCTTTCCGGGCATGGTGCTATACGACTACAGCCGGGAAATCGCGGGCAGATTCGTCTCTCTCGTCATCATCATTTACTATATTCTGTACTTTCTCACCGTGGGCGTGTATCTCAAGGTCAAGCTGGTCGATTTCCTCTCTGCGAGCTTTTTGCCGAAAACGCCGCAGTTTCTCATGCTTCTGATCGCCGTCGCGCTGTTTGCCTACGTGTCCTATAAGGGGGTCACGAACGTGGCGCGGGTTTTGGAGCTGTTCGGCATCGTGTTCCTCGTGACGACGATCACGATCTGCGTCATCATGCTGTTTCAGGGGATGATATACAACATCCGTCCATTCTGGAATCCGAATGAGGTCAAGTTCTTTCCGGGTACGGTCCCCTATCTATTCTTTCCATTCGGCGGGGTGGAGGTGCTTCTGATCGTTCCCTTTACGAAAAGGAACCGAAAGGCGCCGCTCGTCTCCTTCCTGACGATGCTCTTCATCGGCCTGTTCTATGCGCTGATCATCGAGGGAACGATCTGCATCCTTGGCATCAACAATACGATCCTCTACAACGATTCCCTGATCGAGGCGATCAAAATCGTTTACATCCCCATCATCGAGCGCACCGACATCTTCTATCTCACGGTCGGCCTCTCGGGCCTGTTCGCGGGCATGATCATGGTATTTCTCAGCATTCTGGAGTTCATCTGCCGACTCTTTGCGCGCGCGAATCGCGCGGTCGTCACGCTGGCGGTGGCGGTCGTGCTCTATGTCCTCTGCTTGGTCGGGCTGGGCATTCCCAACATCACCGACACGCTAAACGAGATTGCGCCCTACCTTGTGGTCGCGTCCTCCTTTGTCATTCCCGCGCTCCTTTTGCTGGTCGCGGTGATCCGCAAAAAGCGCGCCGCGGGCAGAACGGAGGACGACGCGTGAGCCGGCTCAACAAACTGCTCCTCTTTGCGATCGTCATGGCGTTCGCCTGTATGACCGCCCTCGTCGGGGATTCAATGGATATCAACGGCAAGCTGATCGCGACGACGATCTCCGTCGACAGGAAGGACGGCGAAGTCTGGTTCTACGTCGAATTCGCCAACATCGAGGCAAGCGCCGGCTCCGACGGCGCGTCCGGGGCCGCCAGCGAGTTCTTTCTGGTCAAGGCCCACGGAAAGACATTCCTCGAGGCGCGCCTGAACCTCAACCGGCAGCTCGACAAGCCGCTCTACATGGGCAGCGTCCGCACGCTTCTCATCACGCAGCGGTTCGCGCAGAGCGATCTGGTCGAATACCTCTACCGGCTCCGGGCGGACGAGGCTTACCGCAAGAAGATCATCACCATCACCACGCGGGATGATCTCGACGTCCTTTTCAAGACCATGAACGATCAGAACCGCTCCGTCGGGCACTCGGTGGAGAATACGATCAAGACGCTCGACAATACGGGCGACTGCTCCCTCCGGACCACCTCGCGCCTGCTGGAGAATCTCTCCTCCTCCTACACGGGCATCCTGATCCCCTGCATCGGCCTTCAGGATCGGGAAGTCGCCTTCACCGGATATACGGTCGTCAACGACACAAAGGCGATCGGGTTCATCCCCATCGAGAACTGCGTCGGACTCAACATGCTCAAGGCAGATAAGGCCAAATCCTTCTATATCGTGGCGTATCAGAACCAGCGATTTTCGATCGAGGTGACGCTGACGAAGCGAAAGATCCTGTCCGATTATCAGGATGGCCGGGCAAACTTCACATTTTCGCTCAACTTTGACGCCACAATCGAGTACGGGGACCGGAAGACGCCCTATCATCTGACAAAAGAGAAGCAGCAGGAGATCAAGGGCGCATTGGAACAAATGATCCTTCAGGACCTGCTGACCGCCTTCGATCAGGCGCAAAAGGAGTTTCAGACGGATTACCTGCAATGCGACGACGCGTTTCGCGTCAAGAATCCGATCCTGTACGAATCCCTGAACTGGACGGATACCTTTGTTGGGGCAAATCTGACCGCGAAGATCGACATCGATCTGGTTTCCAAGCACATGCTCGATTACGGCGATCGCGTCGAAAGATGAAAGGTGGCAACTGATTTTGCGGAAGAAGGCGTTCGAGGAGCTGGTCGCTTCCATCAAGGACAACGATCTCGACATCGCGGAGCGTTCGATTCCCTACAAGGGCGGGACAGTCAAGCTGTTCTATATCTGCCAACTGACCAATCGGGGCGCGCTGACCGACGAGGTCATCAAACCGCTCGTCGTTCATTGCGCGTATGCCACTTCGCGTTTGACCGCGCGGGAGACAGTCGACGGGATCATCTACGCGGATTCCTGCAGGATCGAATCCGATCAGGATCAAATCCTTGATTTCATCCTCTCCGGCATGACCGTCATGCTGTTTTCAACCGACGACGACTACGTCGTCGTGAATCTGAAGAAGGTGGAAAAGCGGTCCATCGACACGCCTCAGCTCACCTATACCCTTCGCGGTCCGCAGGACTGCTTCACCGAAAGTCTGGAAACCAACCTCTCCCTGATCCGGTATCGGATCAAGGACCCAAATTTGTGCATTAAGCACCTCGTGGTGGGTGCGCGGACGAGGACGTGCGTCGCGGTCATCTATCTCAAGGATGTCGCCAACGACATCGCCGTGAACGAGATTCAGAAGCGCATTCAAAACATCGATGTGGACGGAATCGGTGAATCCGGAGAGCTGCAGTCGTTCCTGCTCAATGACAAGAAGATGCTCTTTCCGCAGATGGGCCTGATCGAACGCTCCGACATGGCGTTTCATTCGATCCTGGAGGGCAAGGTAATCGTTCTGGTGGACGGCAGCGGCATTGCCATCTATGCGCCCAAGGTATTCGCAGAGTTCTTTCATTCCTGCGACGACCGGTACGACAACAAATTCTTCGGCGCATTTTCGAGAATCCTCCGGTATCTTTCCATCGCCATCGGCCTGACGGCGTCGAGCATGTATGTCGCCCTCACGTCGTTTCACACCGAAGTCCTGCCCAGCGATTACGCGATCATGCTCGCCCAGATGCGGGTGAAGGTTCCCTTCAGCGCGCTCGTGGGAACGCTCATCATCGAGTTCATCATGGAGCTTCTCCGGGAGGCGCTTTTAAGGGTTCCAAAGCAGATCGGTCCGGCAATCGGCATCGTGGGCGCGATCGTCATCGGACAGGCAGCCATCGCGGCCGGGTTTTTCAGCGCGGCGCTTCTGACGATCGCCGCCGTGTCGCTGCTTGCGTCGTTCGCCATTCCCGACTACACGCTGGTTAATCCGTTCCGCATTCTGAAATTTGGCATCATCCTGTTTACGGGCGCGATGGGCTTTTTCGGGTTCACGCTGTCCATCATGCTGATCATCTCGGACCTGGTTTCCCTGAACACATTCGGCGTCCCCTATATGGCGCCGTTTTCGCCGTATCGCCGCAGAGATTTCCGCGGCTCGCTCATCAGCCGCAGCGATTCCGATCCATACCGTCCGGAATATCTCAACGGGAAGGACAAGACCCGGTTTCGGCCGCGCCACTGGGATCGGAACGGGCGCAGTCGGTAAGCGCGCGCCCCTTCCCGCACCGCGCGACGAGCCCGCGCCCGCCGCCAGGTCTCGAATGTCCCACATTTACCTCGCGCTCGGCAAAAGCCAATCCGTGCAGATCCAGGAAACGCCTGCCGCCAGCAGCTTTTTCGCCTGCGAAGCGGAATTGACGGTATGCACCTCGACTGCCACGTCGCTCTTTTTCATCGCGGCCAGATACTTCGTGTTCCACCAACTGTCGACCATGGCAATCATGTCGATCCCGTTTTTGGCGCAGAACTGCGCGATCTTCTCGAACCGCGCCGTGCTCGGCACCGCTTTCTCGAGAAGATACAGCCCGTAGACGTACCGATTGAAGTGATAAACCTCGTCGATCGCGCGGTAAATCGCCTCGCTGTAGACGTAGGCGATCATGCGGTCGAGCGCGTCGAGGCTGTCCTCCTGAACAGCGGTCTCCCGCATGCAGCCGAACATCTCCTTCGCCGCCTCGGGCGTGCGCACCTTCGTATCCAGGAGGAAGTGGGCGTCGGGGTACTCCTCCATCAGCCGCAGAAGATCCCGGTACGTCAGCGGCGTGTACCTGCCGTCGATCTTCATCGCCTGAAATTCGGCGAGCGCGGGCACGAACCCGAGGGGCGTCTCCGCGTTGATCCGGTTCTTCTCCCAGCTATGCCAGAGAACGAGCTGCCCGTCCGACGTCCAGGAGAAGTCGCATTCGAAGACCCTGCAGCCGAGCGCGTAGTTGGATAAAAACGCCTCGAGAGAATTCGTGTATACCTTTCCGTCCAGCCCACCCATTGCGTGCGCCACGTAATCGCTGTCGAGTCGATCGACCCAGTTTGTGACGGTCACGCGAATCAGCGCCGAAGCGCCGTTGTACGCGGTCGCGGTGATGGCGCAGCTTCCGGTTGCCCGCGCGGTCACGAGGCCGGACGCGCTCACGGAGGCGACCGACGAATTGGAGCTTTTGAAGGTGAGGCCGAAGCTTGTCATTTCGCCCAGGTCGGGCGCGATCTGGAACGCGCCGCGCTTGTCGAGCTCGATCTTGTACGCGCCGCCCGCGTCCGCCGCCGGTGAGCCGAACGTCAGCTCGGCCGGCGCGGCGACGACCTTCACCCGCGCCGAGGCGGATGCGCCGCTATATGCGGTGACGGTGATCGTCACCTCCCCCACCGCGACGGCCCTCACGAGCCCCGTCGCCGCATCGACGACCGCGACGGAAACGTCACTGCTCGCGAAGGCATACGCGCCCGCCGAACTCTCCGGGAGGGTGGCAAACAGCGTAACCCTGTCGCCCGCGCCGACAACCGCGCGATCGGGCGAGATTTGAATGCTTTCCGGCGCGGCCGCGACCTGGAGCGCGATGCCGCGCGATTTGCCGTTGTACGCCGTCGCGGTGATGACGACGCTGCCGGGGGATACTGCGATCACGCGATCGCCCTCGACGCGCGCGATATTCTCGTCGCTCGACGCGAAGGACACCCGCCCCGCGCTCCCGGACGAAAGCTTTGACCGGCACCGCGCCTCCTCGCCGACGCCGAGAAGCGTCCGGTCGAGGGAAACCGTCACGGCGTCCGGGGCTTTTTTCACGGTCACGGTCAGCTTCGCCTTCTTGCCGTTGTGGGTCGTCGCGTAGATGACGGCGGATCCGGCGCGCTTCCCGGTCACGATGCCCTGCGCGTTGACGGTGACATAGCGCGTGTTGCTCGATTTATATGTAACGCTCGCCGCGCTTCCCTCCGGTGACAGGATCGTCTGAAGCGTCAGCTTCTCGCCCACGCCGATATGCGCGCTTCCCTCCGGCAGACGAAGAGAGACCGCCTTCGGCGCGGGGAGAACCGTCACGGCGCACGCCGCCTCGTGACCGTTGTACGTCCGAACCCAGATCTCCGTCGTCCCGGCGCCAACCGCCCTGACCTTTCCGGCCCTGTCGACCGTTGCGACGCCCGCGTCGCCGGTCGAAAACGAGACCGCGCCCGCGCTCCCCGCGCTCAATGTCCATGTCAGAATCATAGCGTCGCCCGTACCGAGCGCGAGCTCCGTCCGGTCAAGCGATACGCTCTGCGGCGCGGGCAGAACCGTCAGCGTTCCCGCCTTCGTCACGCCGTTGTATGTCCGGACCGTGATCTTTGACGTGCCGGGCGAAAGCGCGACGACATTATCTCCGTCGATGGCCGCAACCGCCTCGTCGCTCGAAATGAACGCATACCCGCCGCCGTACCCCTTCGAGAATCCGACGTCGAGCGCGAGCGTCTCCCCCACGCCGATCAACTTGCGCGCCGCGCCCAACGAAACGGATTTCGGCGTCTTGAGGACGGTAAATTTGACCTTCGCGGTGAGCCCATTGTGGGTGCGCACGGTCACGGTGGCCGACCCCGCGCGCTTCCCGGTGACGACGCCCTGCGCGTCGACGGTCACGTAGCGCGTGTTGGAGGATGAAAACGTGACGCTGCCAGCGCTCCCCTCGTCGAACGCCCACGCGAGCATCATGCGCTCGCCCGTCCCGATCGCCTTTCGGTTCCCGGGTGCGGTGAGCGAGACGGACTTTGGCGCGGGGAGAACCGTCACGGCGCACACCGCCTCGTGACCGTTGTACGTCCGAATCCTGACCTCGGTCGTTCCTGCGCCAACCGCCCTGACCTTCCCGGCCCTGTCGACCGTCGCGACGCCCGCGTCGCCGGTCGAAAACGCGACCTCGCCCGCGCTTCCCGCGCTCAATGTCCATGTCAGAATCATAGCGTCGCCCGCGCCGAGCGCAAGCTCCGTGCGGTCGAGAGCCACGCTCTGCGGTGCGGGCAGGACCGTCAATTTGCCCGCCTTCGTCACGCCGTTATATGTCCGGACCGTGATCTTTGACGTGCCGGGCGAAAGCGCGACGACATTGTTTCCGTCGATGGCGGCAACCGCCTCGTCGCTCGAAATGAACGCATACCCGCCGCCGTACCCCTTCGAGAATCCAACGTCCAGCGCGAGCGTCTCCCCCACGCCGATCACGTTGCGCGCCGCGCGCAGCGAAACTGCCTTCGGCGCTTTCCACACCTTGACCGTGATCCGCGCCGTCGCCCCATTTTTATCCTTGATGGTGACGACCGCGCTCCCGGTCCGGGCGGCGGTCACGACGCCGTCCGCGCTCACCTTCGCGACGCGCTGGTCGCTCGACGAATAGCTGAACTCCGCCGTCGCATCCTCCGGCGCGTAGCCGCAGGAAATGGCGCGCTTTTCCCCCACACCGAGCGAGAGCACCGCGGCCAAGGGCGATATCGACTCGACCGCGCGCCAGACGACCACGCGGCAAACGGCTTCGTGGCCGCCGTCCCGCGTCTGCGCGATGATGTCCGCTTGGCCGACGCCCACCGCCGCGACCAGTCCGTCCACGACCGTCGCGACGCTCTCGTCGCTCGAACGCCAGACGACTTCCCGGTTCCCCGCCTCCGCGGGCGCGACGGTCGCCGTCAGGAGCGCCTGCTCTCCAGGAAGGAGCGTCAGCGCGGTATGATCCAGCGCGACTCCCGTCGCGGCGACCGCCGCTAAGGCATCGGGTTGGGGAACCGCTCCGGATTCCTCGGAAGCGTCGGGCGCAGGCCCGCCCTCCGGCGTATCGACCACCTCCGGATCGGGCGTCAGCAGGGCCTCCGGTGAACCGACCGCCTCTGGATCGGGCGTCAAAAGAGCCTCGGGCGAACCACTCGCCTCCGCGGCGGGCGGCGTCTCGTCGGGCGCACCGAACTCCTCCGCGCGCGCCCAATCGGGAAGCGCGGAGAGGCAGACGGCGAGGCAGACGGCGAGGCAGACAAAGGCAATCCCCAATCGACGAAGCATCTCTCTCACGCGCAAATCCTCCCTGACACCGATGTTGATGTTATGCTAGCACACCAAATTATGGATGTCAAACAGAAAGGCGAATCCATTCGGATCCGCCCATCATTTTGTGTTTCTATAATACGCTCTGGAGAAACTGCCTGAGCCGCGCGTTTTCCGGGTTTCCGAAGATCTCCCGGGGCGGCCCTTCCTGCGCGATCGAGCCCTGATCCATGAAGATCACCCGGTCCGCAACCTCGCGCGCGAAGCCCATCTCGTGGGTGACGACGATCATGGTCATTCCCTCGTCCGCGAGAGATTTGATGACCGAAAGGACCTCGCCCACGAGCTCGGGGTCCAGTGCGCTCGTCGGCTCGTCAAAGAGCATGATTTCAGGCTGCATAGCGAGCGCCCGCGCGATGGCGACGCGCTGCTGCTGCCCGCCCGAGAGCCGGGAGGGATACTCGTCCACCTTCTCGGAAAGCCCCACGCGGCCGATGAGGTCGCGCGCGATCTCCTCCGCCTTCTTCACGGCCATGCCCTTCACGTTCACGGGCGCGATCATCACGTTCTGGAGAACCGTCCTGTGGGGAAAGAGGTTGAAGGACTGGAACACCATCCCCATTTTGAGCAGGATCTGGCTCTTCTCGCGGGAGGTGAGCTTCACCTGATTGACGCCGTTTTTGCGGTCGTCGAGCATCTGTCCCTCGATGACGATCTTGCCGGACGTGATCTTTTCGAGGTGAATGAGCGAGCGCAGAAACGTGGACTTGCCCGAGCCGGACGGCCCGATGATGCACACCACGTCGCCCTTGTTGACGGATACGCTCACGTCCTTCAGGACGTGCAAGCTCCCGAACAGCTTGTCGACGTGCTCCGCGCGGATCATTTCAACGGATTCCATCGCCCTTCCTCCTCTACTGATACACGCTGAATTTCCGCTCCAGCCGGTTAAACAGCCACGTGAAAACCGCCGTGATGACCAGGTAAATGACCATCGCGGGCAGGTACACGAGCGGGCTGGCGCTGGAAGACATGATCTGGCTCGTCTTTTTCATGAGGTCGACGAGCGCGATCGAGGAGACGAGGGACGTATCCTTGATGACCATGATGAACTCGTTGCCCACAGGCGGGATGAGCCGCCGGATCGACTGCGGAATGATGATGAGCCGCATGGTCTTTGCATAGCTCATGCCCAGAACCCGCGCGGCCTCGAACTGCCCCTTGTCGATCGACTGGATGGCCGCGCGGATGATCTCCGCGAGGTACGCTCCCGAATTGAGCGAATACGCGATCCACGCGGCGACGAACCTGTCCTGGATGGTCAGCGCGGGGTTGATCAGCGGCAGCGCATAGTAGATGAAGAAGATCTGCATCAGAAGCGGCGTGCCCCGGAAAAAGAAGATGTACGCGTTGCAGACGGCGTTCAGGATCTTCGATTTCGAAATCTTCCCCAGCGCGAGAAACACGCTCAGGACGAGCCCGCAACTCACCGCGAGCACCGTGAGCGTCAGGGTCACCTTCGTCGCCTCGAGAAGCGCGGGCATCCACCCGATCATCTGCTGCCATTTGTTCATTCTGTGCGCCTCCGGTCATGGTCGCGCGCGGCCCGGCCCCCGTCGGGAGAAGGCCAGCCGCGCACCGTTTTTTTAGCGGACGCCCGCCGTGGTGTCGTACCCGAAGAATTTGATCGCGATCGCGGCCATTGTGCCGTCCGCGTACATGGAATCGATCGCTTCCTCGACCGCCTGGGTGAGCTGGTCGTTGCCCTTCTTGAGGCAGATGCCCATGGGCTCGGCCTCGTCGTTCTCCCACACGATGGAGAACTTGTCCGCGTCCGCGCCGATGTAGTACGCCGCGACCACGCTGTCCACCAGCACCGCGTCCACGCGGCCCAGCTTCAGCTCGTCGAAGCACTGGATGATCTTGTCGTACACATAGTAGTCGCCGACCTCGAGGCCCGCTTCCATCTTCGCCTTCATGAAGTCGTCCGCGGTCGTCTCGGTCTGCACGGCGACGGAGTAGCCGGTCAGTTCGTCCGGGGAGGCGATGGGCAGATCCTTCGAGACCACCAGCACCAGCTTGTTGGCGATGTAGGGCTTGGTCAGGTTGTACGCCTCCTGCCGCTCGGGCGTGATGGAGACGGAGGAGATGATCAGGTCGTAGCGGTCCGCGTCGAGGGAAGCGAAGATGCCGTCCCAGGCGGTGTCAACGAGCTCCACCTCGAGCCCAAGCCGCGCGCTCAGCTCGTACGCCACCTCGACGTCGAAGCCGATGGGCGTGGTGCCGTCCACGTCGAGGTACTCCATGGGCGGATAACCGATCTCCATGCCGACCTGAAGGACGCCATCCTTGAGCGTCAGGCCTTCCGAAAGGGCCGCGCCGGAGAACGCGAAGACGAGTAAAAATGCCGAAACAAGCGCGATGAGTTTTCTCATGGATGAACCCCTCCTCAGATTTCTTGGCAAAAAGGACAACGGAGACGCCCGTGTCCTTTTTCATATTTATACATTAACATCCCGTAGCTCGCCCGTCAATCCCCCCTTTATGTTATTTTTTATTGATGTTTATACATGATATGTATATTATGCATCTTTCGCCGCGCATTTTTAACAAATTACCCGCCCGGAAATGAAACGCCGTATTGCAATTCCTGCATTCGCGGCGCAAAAAAGCCGCCGCCCCGAAAGGGCGGCGGCGCGCGAAAGCGTCTACTCAAAATGCCTGGTAAAAATTTCATCCCGCTCGAGAAGGCTCTCGATGGTATCAAAGCCCAGCCGGCGCAAAAGCTCCACCACGTAAGGGTTCTCGGCGGGCGTTCGGAACTGCGCCTTTTCTCCGTATGCGTTCACGGCCTTCCGCCCCTCCTCCCTGGGGGTCACGGCGCGTGGTCCGCCTACGCAACCGCCCACGCAACCCATGCCCTCGAAGAAGTTCGCGCCGCCCTTCCCCGCGCGGATGTCGTTCATCATGGCCCTGCAAGCGGGCACGCCGTCCGCCTGCCGGGTCGCGACCTCGATTCTGCGGCCAGGGCTGATGCGCCCGACCGTCTCCCGAACCGCCTCGCTGACCCCGCCCGTGCGGGCGTAGACGCGCCCCGCGCGGGAGGAGTGGTCCTTGTCGCTCTCCTCCATTTGCGCGGGGTCGATGCCCAGAAGATCGAAGATGGCCTTCGTCTCCTCGAAGGTCAGCACGAAGTCCACCGCGCCGGCGAGGTCCTTCTCCCGCGCCTCCGCCTTCTTCGCGAGGCAGGGGCCGATAAAGACCGTCACCGCGTCCGGATAGAGCGCCTTCACCGTGCGCGCGCACGCCACCATGGGCGAAACCGAGCCCGGCACGTGGCCCATGAGCTCCGAATACACCTTGCGGATCATGGCAATCCACATGGGGCAGCAGCAGCTGGTGAGCTGGAAGTCCGCTTCCGTGGTGATGTTCCGGTCGAACTCGAGGGCTTCTTTCAATGTAAGGATGTCCGCGAAGAGCGCCACCTCGATCATCCCGTCGAAGCCCGCGGCCTTGAACGCGGTGCGCAGCTTCCCGGGCGTCACAGCCTCCGAAAACTGCCCGAGGTACGCGGGCGCGATGAGCGCGTAGGCGAGCCCCTTTGCCGCGCGCACGGCTCCGAGCGCCGCGACCACGTCCGTGCCCGGAACGAGGTTTTTTTTCTCGCACGCATCCACGCAGCCCGCGCAGCCGACGCACTTTTCGGAATCGATCTCGATGTTCCCGTCCGGCCCGACCGTCATGGCGTCGAACGCGCATCGCGCCGCGCACTGGGCGCGGTGCTCCGGATCGCAATCGCACTCCCCGGCGCGGACGACCACCGGACACTTCTGGGGATTCAAAAGGCAATCGAGATGGCGCGGATCGAATTCGGCGCGCGCCCGCTCGAGCGCCTCGGGGTCAAGCGCGAGCGCCACGGCCCGCTCGTACAATTCCTGAAATGTCTTCATCATTTGTCTCCCGCAATCCATTCGGTCAGTCTGCCCACTCGACGTCCTCGATGGCCCACGCGGCCAGCTCGTTCATGGACGGATGGATCACCATGGAATCAGTCACCGGATCGACCGTACCCATCGTCGGGCAATCCGCCCGCCGGAACCCGCCCGAGGCGCGCGCGTCGGGGCAGGGCGTGCCCGCGTTCATGAGGTACACGAACGGCTGCACGAGCATGGAGGCGTAAGGCCCCACGATGTGCGCGCCCAATATCTTCATATCCCTTCCGAGAATGATCTTCGCGAACCCGTTGTCCTCGGACCTTTGGGAAATGCCCATGGCGATGCCGCCCGCGATGGAGGAATAATAGTTCCGCGCGACGCCGTAGCGCAGGCCCTTCTCGCGCGCCTCGCGCTCGGTGATGCCCACGTGGCCCACCTGCGGCCAGGTGAAGATCGCCCACGGAACCGCGTCGTACTTCGCCGCCTTGCGCGCGCCGCCGAACAGGTTCTCGATGAGGATCGCCGCCTCATAGTTCGCCTTGTGCCGGAACTGGTACTTGCCGTTGATATCCCCGATGGCGTATATTCCTTTGACGTTCGTCTCGAGGAACTCGTCGGTCGGGATGTATCCGCGCCTGTCCGCCTCGATCCCCGCCGCCGAAAGGTTCAGAAGGTCGCCGTTCGAGCGCACGCCGGAGCTGATGAAAATTTCCTCACAGTCGAGGGTGCGCCGCGCGCCGGTCGTGACGTCCTCGACGAGCACGCTCTTCCCCGCCGGCCCGGACGCGGCCTTCAAGACCTTCGCGCCCGTCACGACCTCGATTCCGTTTTTCCGGAAATTGCGCGCGACGAACTCGCTCACTTCCTCCTCCTCGGTGGGTACGATGTGCCCCTGCATCTCGACGAGGGTGACCTGCGTTCCGAGCGCAGAGAAGATATGCGCGAACTCCGCGCCGATGGCGCCGCCGCCCACGATGACGAGGCTCTTCCAGGGCGCTTTCGGATACTTCTCCCCGAAGAACAGCTCGCTCGTTACGTACCCCGCAGCATCGAGCCCCTCAATGGGCGGCACGAACGAGCGCGCGCCCGCCGCGAGCACGATCTTTTCGGCGCGGAATTCCGCCGAATACGCCCCGTCGGCACCCTTCACGCGCATGACGTAGGGCGCGGTGAACTCCGCCGTACCCTTGTACACGTCGAGGTTTTCGACCCCGCCGAGGCTTTCCTCGATCTGCACGTTGTGGCCGATCTGCCGCCAGACGCGCGCCGAAATCCGTTCCCAGTCGATGTCCGGCCGCTCGAATCCGAGCCCAATGCGCGCCGCGTCCCCCGCCTCCCGGATGAGATCCGCCGGATACACCAGCATCTTCGAGGGGATGCAGCCCTTCGTGAGGCACGTCCCGCCAAACTTCGCATTCTCGACGACGGCGCAGCTCAGACCAGCCGAGAGCGCCGCCTCCATGACCATCAGCCCGGAGCCCGAGCCAACGACCGCGATGTCGTATGTCTTCATGGGCAAATCCTCCTTTGCATGCCCCCATTATAACACAGAAAAGGAAAATTTAACCCCCCAAATCCCATTCGCGCGCCGGGCGCGCGGCGAAACGATTGATCTTTCGTCCTATTCTACCGTTCGTCGATCGTCCACTCGTAAACATTCTCGGTGCGATGCCCCGCCTCGTAAAGGTCGTGCCACTCCGGCAGCGCCGCCGCGCGCACGTGCCGCGCGCCCAGCTTCTCGCACACCCGGCGCGAGGCGAGGTTGTTCACGTCGTTTGTGATGAGCGCGATTCTCATGCCATGCGCGCGCATGACGGGCCTCAGGAGCGCGCACGCGCGGCCCGCGTAGCCGCGCCCGCGGTACGCCTCGTCCACGCCGTAGCCGATCTGCCCGCCGTAATAGAGCCCGTCGGTGTAGCCGATCCGAAGCCCCACGTTCCCGACCTTCGCCCCGTCCTTCACGATGTCAAATTCGTAGGACGGCACCCACTTCTTCTCCGGGATCGCGGGCGACTTCCTCGAAAGGACGAGGGAGATCTCTCCGTCCGTCAACTCGCCCGGCTCGACGAAGTCCTCGAAGAAAACCGGGAGCGCGTTGTAAAAGTCCATCTCCCGCCGGATGTCCCAGTCCTCGCGCACGAGGCCGTACAGTTCGCCGTCGTGGTAACCCGCATGGTTTCTGTACGCCTGCCGGAGCCGACCCTCGCGCAGCATCCCCGCCTTGCGCATCACGGCCCCGGACGCGGGGTTCTCCACCGCGTGGACCGCTTCCATCCGGTTGACGCCCACGCGCAGGAACATGTATTCGATGACGGCCTTCAAAGCCTCCGGCACGTAGCCCTTCCCCCAGAAGGCGCGCCCCAGGCAGTAGCCCGTATCCGCGATGGAATCCTCCTCGCTCTGAACGCGCGCGGAAATCGCGCCGATGAGCGCGCCGTCCCGAAGCGTGATCGCCCACATGTATGTATCCGGCTCTTCGTACCGCTGAATCCGCCGGGCGATGGACTCCCGCGATTCCTCGACGGTCCTGTGCGGCTCCCAGCGCAGATACCGCGTCACCTCCGGGTCGCTCGCCCAGTTTTTGAACTGCGCCTCGGCGTCGTCTTCCCGAAACCTGCGCAGGGTGAGTCGCTCTGTCTCAATCGTTTGCGTTCCAATGTGGTTCATATCCTTCACCACTTTCTGTGAATGTCCAGTATGTGATTTGTGAGCCCGACCATGTCGGCGCGCTCGCAAACGGATAAATGGTACCTCAGGTACAGCGCGAACGTTTCGTCGTCCATGGCGTCCACGGCTTCTCGCATGTGGTTTGTGTAAAGGTCCGTCGCGACGAAGTGGAGCCTCTCGGTCGGGAAGCCCGCCATCAGCCGGTCGATATCCTCCTTCCGGTGGAGCTCGAAGACGTCCTCTGGCCGCGAGGATGCCCGGAAGGTCTCAGGATCGACGAGTCCGATCTCGATGAGCCTTTGGATGTTTCCCTTGATGAAGCCGTACTGGAGAACAGACGCGTCCGCCGCGCAGTACGCGACCATGAGGACGCCGCCGGACCTCGTAACCCTGAGAGCCTCCGAGAGTGCGCGCAGCTTGTCCGCCTCCGTAAACAGATGGTACATCGGCCCAAGCAGAAGCGTCAGATCGTACGCCCCGTCCGGCAGGAAGGACAGATCCCGCGCGTCGCCCTGCCGGATGGACACGTCCTCGCCGGGCTGCGTATTTTCCCGGAAAATGTCGATGTTTTTCGGCACGAGCTCCACCGCGTCCACGCGATAGTCCGCGCGCGCCACGGCGTGGCTGTAGCGGCCCGTGCCCGCGCCGATCTCGAGAACCCGCGCGCCCGGAAAAAGGTGCTTCTCCACATAGCGCATCGTGGTCAGATACTCCACCTGCCCGTGCCGAAGAAGCAGCCGCCCGTCCTCGTCGTACCGGTCGTAGTAAGCCCGAATCTCCTCGATCATCCCCGTTCCCTCCCGCAACCTCAGTATAAACAAAAGCGGCTGAAAGCGTTTGCCTTCAGCCGCCCCATTCCGATCAAGCGATCATCGCTATATGGGTATCAGGCCAAGGCCCGCATCCAAAACGGATACGCGGACCAGTTGGCGGAATGCAGCTCGACGAAAATACGCACGCGTACCGTCTCCTTTGCGATGATTTCAACCACTATACCATTTGAAGCGGCGGAAATCAAGTCTTTCCCATCGTTATGATTGCGAAAAATCAATCCGGCGTTCGGTTGCAGAAAGGGAATGCCATGTTTATAATAGCAATTAAGTAGCTCCCCGTGATTTTCCCGACCGACCTGTTTATAACATGTGAGAATCCATATCGACCCGGACAAGGAGGAAAACCCATGCTGAAAAGAATGATCGCACTTGCCGTCATGACGCTCGTCCTTCTGACGATCCTCGTCCCCGCCTTCGCGGAATCGGACAAACTGATCGTCGGAATGGAGCTCGCCTATCCCCCGTTTGAGACCAAGGACGAAAACGGCGACCCGACCGGCGTAAGCGTCGACTTCGCCAAGGACTTCGGCGAATCCATCGGCCGCGAAGTCGAAATTCAGAACATCTCCTGGGACGGGCTTCTGCCCGCGCTGCAGACCGGCATGATCGACATGGTGGTCTCTTCCATGACCATCACCGAGGAGCGCGGCCAGGTGGTCGACTTCTCCGTTCCCTACGCGAACGCCTACCTCGCGATCCTCGTGAACGCCGAGTCCGGCGTTGAGACGATCGAAGACCTCAATCAGGCGGGCAGGAAGATTGCCGTCAAGATCGGCTCCACCGGCTACTTCTTTGCCACGAAGAACCTTTCGAACGCCGAAATCATCGGGCTCGCGGACGAGAGCGCGTGCGTGACCGAGGTTTCCCAGGGCAAGGCGGACGCCTTCCTCTACGACCAGCTCACCATCTATAGGAACTGGCAGGCAAACCCCGAAACCACCAAGGCCATCTTCGTCCCCTTCCAGGACGTCGAGAACTGGGGCGTCGCGGTCGCGAAGGGCAACGCGGAACTCCTTGATCAGCTCAACGCCTTCATCCCCGAATATGCCGGGAGCGGCGGCTTCGACGCCTTGACGGAGAAGTACCTCGCGGCGGAAAAGGCTGCGTTTGACGAGTTGGGCTTCATGTGGTTTTTTGATCTGGCGACCGAATGATGCGCCTTTTCCGAATCTTCTGCGCCGGGCCCGGTGAAAAGCCGGGCCTTTTCAAGGCGCTTTTCAATGCGACGCTCGTCGGCGCGGCGCTCGTTCTGCTGTTCTCCGCGGCGCTCGCAGCCATCGGCGTCACCCTCGATTTTGGGTCGCTTTCAGGCTTCGAGAAGCGGCTGGCGATGGGCTTTGGAATGACGATCCGGCTGAGTCTCGCGAGCCTTTTCATCAGCCTTCTGATCGGCGTCGTTTCGGCGCTAGGACAGGTGTCCCGGCTTCTTCCCGTCAGATACCTCTCCGGCGTCTACGTGAAGTTCATCCGCGGAACGCCCCTCATCATGCAGATCTACCTGTTTTTTTACATCATCGGAACGGCGTGGGGCGTCTCTTCCCGCTTCTGGGCGGGCGTCATGATCCTCTCGATCTTCGAGGGCGCGTACATTTCGGAAATCGTGCGCGGGAGCCTTCTCTCCCTCGACCCGACGCAGCTCGAAGCCGCGAAGGCCGTGGGTTTCACCTCCGCGCAGACGGCCAGGTATGTGATCGTGCCGCAGCTCATGCAGCGCACGATCCCCGCGCTCACGGGCCAGTTCGCGTCCATCATCAAGGATTCCTCGCTCCTCTCGATGATCGCGGTGATCGAGCTGACGCAGACGGTGCGCGAGATCAGTTCCATCAACTTCCGGCTCTTCGAGTGCTACTTCGTGCTGGGGCTTCTCTACCTCGCGCTGACGCTGCCCCTCTCGATGGTCACGAAGCGGATTGAAAGGCATTTCCAATATGAGAATCGAACTTAGGGGCGTCACGATGACCTTCCCAGGCGGCGGCGACGTGATCGACGACCTCAGCTACCGGGGCGATGTCACGACGCTCTCCCTGATCGGCCCCTCCGGCGGCGGAAAGTCGACGCTTTTGCGCATCATCGCGGGACTTCTCGCGCCCACGAAGGGCGAAGTGGCGCTGGGCGGCGAACCCATGCCGAAGGACGCTGCGTCGCTCGTCAAATACAGGCGCAAGCTCGGCTACGTGTTCCAGCAGAACGGACTGTTCCGGCATATGGACGCGCTCACGAACATCGCGCTCCCGCTCCAGAAGGTGCACGGCTACGAAAAGGAGCGCGCGCAGGAAGCAGCGATGGAACTGCTCAAGCGGTTCGGGCTCGCGGACGCGGCGAAAAAGAGGCCGGGCGAGCTTTCCGGCGGCATGCAGCAGCGCATTGCCATCGCGCGTGCCATCGCCCCGCGCCCGAAGCTCCTTTTGCTCGACGAACCGACGAGCGCGCTCGATCCGGAATACACCGCCGAGGTGCTCGACGCGGTCGACGAGCTACGGCAAGAGGGCCTCAACTTCATCATCGTGACCCACGAGATGGGCTTTGCGAGAAGGGCGTGCGAGAAGGTCGCTTTTCTCGCGAACGGCCGCATCGTGGAATCCGGTCAGAGCCGCGAGGTGTTCGCGTCCCCCAAGTCGG
Source organism: Bacillota bacterium (assembly GCA_023444095.1). Lineage (GTDB taxonomy): Bacteria > Bacillota > Clostridia > Christensenellales > Aristaeellaceae > RUG11247. The sequence continues at coordinate 201,473 of JAEZRP010000036.1, read as the reverse complement.
AGGAACTGCAAAGGTTCCTCAAAAAACTCTTGAGCTGGACGACGTGAGAGAGAATGCGATAACGGTCGGCAACATCGACATGGAGACGGCCGACATTGCGCGCGTCTGCCGTGCGACCAAGATTCCCCCTTTGGCGGCTCGTTCCGTGCCGGACAGGAGGATCCCCAGCGAAAAGGATGCTTGCCCTCGCCTCGCAGAATTCCTTTGATGTCGCGCGGCACTCCTTTCCCGGATCGACGCGTAGGCACATCCGACGAAGTCCCAATCGGGGCTTCTTTTTTATGACAATTGGATGGGCATTCCGTAGCATTTTCGAAAAACGCTTGACAATCTCCGCCCGCCGTGGTAATTTGGGACAGAATCCCGAATTGGAGGCCTGCCCGTGTCCAGCTACATGACCCGACAGAAGAAGGCGCTGACGGATTTCCTGATCCGGCACGCGGACCGGGCGTTCTCCGTGGATGAGGCGGCGCATAGGATGCGGGAGGAGGGTCCTGCCGCAGCGCCGGGCCGGAGCACCATGTACCGTCTGCTGTCGGAACTGACCGAGGGCGGCGTCGTGCGGCGCTTTTTCGAGCCGGGCGACCGGCAGGCGACGTATCAGTACGTCGGCGGCTCGGAGTGCGAGGCCCATCTGCACATGCGCTGCGCGCGCTGCGGGACGCTTTTTCACCTGAGCGACGAGCTCAGCTCGCGGGTGCGCTCCGAAATCTGGAATTCGGATCAATTCTCAATCGACAACCGGGAAACCGTGCTGGTGGGCACCTGCGCGGACTGCGCCCGGAACTGACGGGAGGGGCAAATGACTAGGAGAAGAGTCGCCGCGCTGACCCTGTGCGCGCTGTTTGTCGTCTTTTTCCTGTCGGCGTTCTCCCTCGCCGCAGTCCACGCTCACGTTCACTGCTATCACGACACCTGTTCGGTCTGCCAGACGATCCATCTCACGGAATCGCTTCTGCGCCAACTCATCGCGGGCTTCGCCGCGATCCTCGCGGCGGCGTTCGCGCGCGTCGCATCCCCGCGCGTCCGCGCGGCCTGCGTCGCCCTTCCCCATCCAACCCTCGTTTCCATGAAGGTAAAGCTGACGGATTAAGCCATACACCCATGATCCAAAGAGATGCCGCATGCGCGCGCATCTTCGGTTTCCTATCTCAATCATGAGGTGTATTATGAAAAAGTTCACATCCTTTTTGATCGCGTTCGCGATCCTCGCTTCCCTATCCATCCCATCCTTCGCGCAGACCGCGGACAAGCTCGACATCGTATGCACGACATTCCCCCAGTATGATTGGGTCATGAACGTTCTGGGCGACCGCGCGGCGGACGCGAACGTCACGATGCTTCTACAAAACGGCGTCGACCTTCACAGCTATCAGCCTACGGCCTCCGACATCGCGAAGATCTCGGCGTGCGACCTGTTTATCTACGTCGGCGGTGAATCCGACGCGTGGGTAGACGACGTTCTCGCGGTCGCCGCGAACCCGAACCTCGCCGCCATCTCTATGCTCGCGAGCGTCGAGGCCAAGGAGGAGGAAATCGTCGACGGCATGGAGAACGGCGACCACGACCACGGCGACGAGGACTTTGCCGAGGCGGACGTCACGGATCGCGCGCTCACGGACTTTGCGGGCGACTGGCAGTCCATCTATCCCTTCCTCGCGGACGGTTCCCTGGCGGAGATGATCGAACACAACGCCGAGGAAAAGGGCATGACCGAGGAAGAGGCCTTCGCCTTCTACGAGAACGGCTTCAAGACCGACGTAGACCGCATCGCCATCGACGGCGACACCATCACCTTCTACTCGGGCGATTCTTCCGTTTCCGCGCAGTACGAAGCGGCGGGCTTTCAGATCCTGACGGCTGACGACGGGAGCCTCAGCGTGCGCTACCAGTATGAGGCGGCCGGTGACGCGAGCGGCGCGCCCAGGTACGTCCAGTTTGGCGATCACGGCCACGAGAGCAAAAAGGCGGAGCACTTCCACATCTACTTTGGCGACGAGAGCTTCGAAGCGCTCCTTTCGACCGACAAGTTCTTCACCTACTTCCCCTCCGCCATGACGGGCGCGGAGATCGCCGAGGAAATGCTGGCGCACGGCCACTCCCACGACGAGGAAGAGGTGGAGTACGACGAGCACGTGTGGCTCTCCCTGCGCTTCGCCCAGACCATCACGCAAGCCATCGCGGACAAACTCGCGGCGCTCGATCCCGACGGCGCGGAGCGCTATCAGGCGAACGCAGCCGCTTACATCGCGCAGCTTTCGGACCTCGACGCCCGGTATCAGGCCATGGTTGATTCCGCCGCGCGCAAGACCGTGCTCTTTGCGGACCGCTTCCCGTTCCGTTATCTGGCGGACGACTACGGCCTCAGCTACTACGCCGCGTTCGTCGGCTGCTCGGCGGAGACCGAGGCGAGCTTTGAAACCGTCGCGTTCCTCGCGGGCAAAGTGGACGAGCTTTCCCTGCCCGTGGTACTCGTGATCGAGGGCGCGACCCACAAGATCGCCGAGACGGTCGTCTCGGAGACGAAGGCGAATCACGCGCAGATCCTCGTCCTGAACTCCCTCCAGTCGGTCACCGGCGAGGACGTCGCAGGCGGCGAAACCTACTTGGACGTTATGGAGGATAACCTCGTCACGCTCACGCAAGCCCTGAACTAAAATGGATTCGGGAGGGCGCGCCAAAGCGCGCCCTCCGCCAAATCGGAGGAAACATGGCGCAAATTGACGCAAAAGATGTATCTCTCGGCTACGGCGAAATGACGATCGTCGAGGGCCTCACGTTTTCGATCTCAAGGGGCGACTATCTTTGTGTCGTCGGCGAAAATGGCGCTGGTAAGTCCACGCTCGTCAAGACGATCCTGGGGCTCCTCGCGCCAGTCGGCGGGGTCATCGCATTCGGCGATGGGCTTCGGCGGCGCGAGATCGGCTATCTGCCCCAGCAGACCGCCGTGCAGCGCGACTTCCCGGCCTCGGTGGAGGAGATCGTGCGCTCCGGAAACCTCAACCGCACGGGCCTGAGGCCCTTCTACAACCGGGCGGAGCGCGCGGCGGCGCGGGCAAACATGGAAAGTCTCGGCATATCGGGCCTGCGGACGCGCTGCTACCGGGAGCTCTCCGGCGGGCAGCAGCAGCGGGTTCTGCTTGCCCGGGCGCTGTGCGCGGCCCGGAAGCTGCTGCTGCTTGACGAGCCGGTCTCCGGCCTAGATCCCAGAGCGACCGCCGACCTGTACGCGCTCATCCGGCAGCTGAACGGGGAGGGCATCACCATCCTCATGATTTCCCACGACGTGAACGCGGCGGTCCAATACGCCTCTCACATCCTCCACGTCGCCAAAAGGCCGCTCTTCTTCGGCACGACGGCCGATTATGTGGAAAGCGACATCGGCCGATACTTCCTGCGCGCGAGGGGAGGCGAGGCGTCATGAGCTGGGTTTTTGAAACGCTGTCGTTCTACATGGGCTTCGCGTTCGTGAAGTACGCGCTCATCGCGGGCGTTTTGATCGCGCTGTGCTCGTCGCTTCTCGGCGTGACGCTGGTTCTCAAGCGATTCTCCTTCATCGGGGACAGCCTGTCGCACGTGGCGTTCGGCGCGATGGGCGTCGCGATGGTGATGAGCCTCACGAACCGGATGATCGTGATCCTGCCGGTCACCATCCTATGCGCGATCTTCCTTCTGCGCTCGGGTGGAAAGTCCGGCATTCGGGGCGACGCGGCGCTCGCGATGCTCTCGGTGGCGGCGCTCGCGCTTGGATACCTCGTCATCAACGTGTTCGCCAATTCCGCGAACATTTCGGGCGACGTGTGCTCGACGCTCTTCGGCTCGACGTCGATCCTGACGCTGCGCGCGTCCGAGGTCTGGCTCACCGCGGCTCTCTCGGGAACGGTCGTGCTGCTGTTCGCCGTCTTTTACAACAAGATATTCGCGGTCACATTCGACGAGGCGTTCACGCGCGCGACGGGCGTCAACGCGCGCGCCTACGAGCTTCTGATCGCGGTCGTTACCGCGACCGTCATCGTGCTCGCGATGAACCTGGTGGGCTCCCTCCTCACATCGGCGCTCATCGTGTTCCCCGCGCTCTCGGCGATGCGCGTATTCAAAAGTTTTCTGCGCGTGGTCCTCTGTTCCGCGGCCCTGTCCGTAGCGTGCGCGCTCGTCGGCATCCTCGTCTCCATCCTCGCATCGACGCCCGTCGGCTCGACCATCGTCGCGGCGGACTTCGTCGCCTTCCTCGCGTTCTACGCGGCCGGGCGGCTGAAGGGAGTGAACGCATGAAGCTGCTTCTCGCGATCCTGATGATCCTGGCAATCGCCCTGCTGTCCGGCTGCGGCGGCGGCGCCGACCGCGCGGCGGGATCGACGCCCGCTCCGACCGAAACGCCTGTCGCGACCGCGGAGCCAATCCCCGACGCGCCCCTTCCGTCCTCGGAGGAAGCGAGCGAATCCGATCCGGGCTTCTACGACGTGGATCTCGCAGGCATGGGCGCGACGATGGTCTACTCCTACGTCTTCTCCATCGTCAGCGACCCCGCTCAGTACGTCGGGCAGCGGTTCAGAGTCCGGGGCGCTTACGACATCACCTACTGGAGCGCGACCGGGCTCAACTACAACTTTATCGTGGTCGCGGATGCGACGGCGTGCTGCGCGCAGGGCCTCGAATTCGTGCTGGACGACGGCCTGTCCTACCCCGCCGAGGGCGACCAGATCGAGATCACCGGCACATTCGGCTCCTACGAGGAACTGGGGGAGACCTATTACTACATACAGGCGGATTCCGTCAGGTCGTGGGAATGAAAAAGATTATCATCCTATGCTTGCTTCTCGCGCTGTCCCTCTGCGGATGCGCGAATCGCGCGGCGACCACGCAATCATCGCCCGCCGCGTCCGGTGCGCTCAACGACCTCTCGGGACTCGGCGGCGCCATGCTCTATTCGTACCTCACCGCCCTCCTCGATTCGCCCTACGACTTCGAGGGACAGACGTTCCGGCTGATCGGCACCTATCACGAAACGATCGACGGCGCGGAAAGCATGCCGACGCGCTCCGTGTGCGTCTCGGACGTCGGCGGCTGCTGTCAGGCAGTCGTCTACCTCGCGGGGGAAGCGGATTACCCGGAGGACGGCACGCTCGTCGACGTGACGGGCACGCTCAAGGTCGAGAGCGGCGGCGCGGCCCCCGTCTGCACCCTCGCGGTTGATGCCTTGGCCGCCGCGGATTAGCCGCGCGAGAAGTCCTTGGCCCAAGGCGCATCGAGCACTCGCCGCTTGCCGTGTCTATCTCCTTTCGCGTCAGCTCACGCAAGCACAGGCGCTTGCTTGTACCTTCCGGTTTCGGCAACGAAAAGGAAAGGAACCGGCATAAGCCAGTTCCCCACAAGACACACAAACCCAAGGCAACCCTTCTTTGGGTAGCCCAAGCACCGGCAAGGATCAGATCATCCCGCGAACCCGCACGCCCTCGCGTTATCCATACAGTCCTGCTTTGTCACGTACGCCACGGGCGAATAGCCGCTGATTCTTCCATTTGGCGTGATTCGCCGCCAGCGCCATTCGCTGGTAAAGTCCTGATAAAACTCCCACTTATCTTCCATCGATCGCACCTCGCTTCGACACAGAGCGGTTGACGGTGAGTCAGGCGAGTCGGGTTGCGTCTTTCATTGAAGTTATTCTATCATATCCACATTATTAAGTAAATATAAAATCATATAAAAATGCGTGTGATCGTCAGATCTCTCCGATACATCCTACGCATGCGCAGCCCTTTCTATTCCTCCCCAAGCTGCGTCAGGTACATCCGCGCGTACCGTTCGCCCGCTTCCATGAGCGCGTCGTGCGTGCCCATCTCGGAGATCCGCCCGTCCTCGATCAGAACGATCACATCCGAATCGCGGATGGTGGAAAGCCGGTGCGCGATGATGAAGGACGTGCGCCCGCGCGTGATCTTGAGCATAGCGTCCCGGATTTTCTGTTCGGTCATGGTGTCGACCGAGCTCGTCGCCTCGTCGAGGATCAAAATCGGCGCGTCGATCAGCACCGCGCGCGCGATGGTCAGAAGCTGGCGCTCGCCCTGGCTCAGCGCCTGTCCGCCCTGCGCGAGGACCGTGTCGTACCCCTGCGGAAGGCGCCGGATGAACGAGTCCGCGCCCGCCGTGACCGCCGCTGCCCGGACGTCCTCCATGGGCACGTCCACCCGGCCGTAAGCGATGTTTTCCCGGACGCTCGTTCCGAAGAGGGCGGTATCCTGCAGGACCACGCCGAACGCGCGGCGCAGATCCGCCATGCGATACGCGCGCAGGTCGTGCCCGTCGAGTAGGATCTGCCCCGCGTTCACGTCGTAAAAGCGCGTCAAAAGGTTGATGATGGTCGTCTTCCCCGCGCCGGTCGTGCCGACGATGGCCACGCGCGTGCCCGCGGGGACCGAGAGGCTCACGTCCTTGAGAATCTCCACCTCGGGGTCGTAGCCGAATGTGACGTGCCTGAACTCAATGTCCCCACGCGGCCTTTCGAGGGGCACAAAGTCCTCGGCGTCCGCGGGCTCGGGCCGCTCGTCCAGCACTTGGAAGATGCGCTCCGCACCCGCGACGGCGGTCTGGAAGTTGTTGTAGATGTTCGCGATGTCGACAAACGGCCGGGAGAACTGGCGCGAATAGAGCAGGAAGCTCGCGATGGTCCCGATCATCATCCTTCCGCTTGCAGCCATGAGTCCTCCCGCGATGGCGATCGCGACGTAACTCAGGTTGTTGATGACGCCCGTGATGGGCATGAGGTACCCCGAGATGATGTTCGCCTTCGTCGCGACGTCTCGGAACTTCTCATTGATCTCCTCGAAGTCCGCGATCACCCGTTCCTCCCGGCAGTACGCCTTTACCATGGTAAGCCCCGAGATGCTCTCCTCCACCTGTCCGTTCAACCGCCCGAGCGTCGCCTGCTGCTGCGCGAAGAGCTTTCGCGTGCGCTTCGTAACCGCCCTTGTGAGGAGGAATACCAGGGCCACGGAGACGAGCGACACGCCCGTCAGGACGAGGCTCTTCGACAGCATGAAGCCGAGGATGCCCAGGATCGTGAACGCATAGACCATCAGCTGCGAGAGGGAATCGGAGATCGTCTGGCTGATGTTGTCCACGTCGTTCGTGAGCCGGCTCATGAGCTCGCCGTGGTTTCTGCGGTCGAAGTAGGCGATGGGCAGCTTCTGCATGGCGTCAAAGAGCGCGACGCGGATGTGGAAAATGATCCGCTGGCCGATGGACGCCATGAAGAACTGCTGTAAAAAGCGCACGAGCCAGTCGCCGACATACAGGGCGAGAAGGATCGCCAGGATCCACGCCGCGTAGTCGCCCTCGTCGATCCGCCCGACCGCGTCCCCGATGATGAGCGGGGAGAAGATCGCCGAGGCGGACGCGAAAAACGACAGGAGCCAGATCCAATGAAGCCCGCGCCTGTGGCCCTTCGTGAGACTCCAGAGCCTCGAAAGCGTGCCTCTCAAATCCTTCGGCTTCGCGTGGGGCGCGCCGATATTCCTGCGGCCAAACGAACTCGGCGGAACGTTCCTATCCAACGCGCTCACCCCCGATCTGGGAGGCGTAGATCGCCCGGTAGGTGTCGCAGCCTTCCATGAGCTCCTCGTGCGTGCCGAAGCCGCGCAGCCGCCCGTCCTCGAGGCAGAGGATGCGGTCGGCGCGCATGACGGTCGAGACGCGCTGGCTGATGATGAGGACCGTCATCCTGCCCGCCTCCGACCGGAGCCCTTTCAGAACCGCCGCCTCTGTAAACGCGTCGAGCGCGCTCGTGCAATCGTCGAGGATCAAAATCCGCGGCTCCCGGATGAGCGCGCGGGCGATGGAGAGCCGCTGTTTCTGGCCCCCCGAGAGGTTCACACCGCCCTGACCAAGCGTCGTCTCGTATCCGTCCGGGAAGGCGCGCACGAATTCGTCCGCGCACGCCAGCTTCGCCGCGCGCTCGATGGCTTCATGCGTCGCGCCGTCCTTTCCCCACCGGAGGTTCTCGGCGATGCTGCCGGAAAAGAGCAGCGCCTTCTGCGGGACCACGGCGATCGCGCCGCGCAAAAGATGCGGATCGATCCCGTTGACGTCCGCGCCGTCGACGAGCACGCGCCCCTCCGTCGCGTCGTAGAAGCGCGGCACGAGGTTCACGAGCGTCGACTTGCCCGAGCCCGTCGGCCCGATGATGCCGACGGTCTCCCCCGCCGCCGCGCGGAAGGTGATGCCCGAAAGCGCGGGGTTCGCGGACGCGGCGTAGCGGAACGAAACGTTCACAAATTCGACCTCGCCCGCGATTTCCGGTGCGAGCGGCGCGTCGGGCGTTTCCTGGGCGGGCGCCTCGTTTAAAATCTCCTGCACGCGCCCAGCGGAGGCCATGGCACGCACGGCGCTGTTTAGAATGTTCGAGACCATGCCGAGGGCGAACGCCACCTGCGTCATGTAGTTGACAGACGCCATGAGCTTCCCGCGCTCTGCGCCTGCGAGAGCCAAAGCAGAAGGATGATTCCCAGGTTGACCGTCAGGTTGATGAGCGGCGCGAACGTCGCGAGAACCCGCGTCGCGGACACGCCCGCCTTCGCAAAGTCCGCCGCCGCCGCGCCGAACTTCTCCGCCTCCTGACCTTCGGCGTTGAACGCCTTCACCACGCGGATGGAGGTCAGAAACTCGCGGCTCACGTCGTTCAGTTTGTCGAGCCTTTGCTGCATCCGCCCGAAGCGCGGATAACCAAGCTTCATGTTGAGGGCGATCAGAACCACCGCGATCACAAGGATTCCCATCATGACGGGAAACTGGCGCGGCGTCTGGGTGATGATCAGGATGATCGCGCCAACACAGGTGACGGGTGCCTTCAGCATGATGCGCATGGAGCCGTTGATGAAGTTCTGCACCTGCGTCACATCGTTTGTGATCCGGGTGATAATGGACGCCGGGCGCAGCCGGTCGATGTTCTCAAAGGAGAGCGTCTGAACCTTTCTGTAGAGGTCGCCCCTCAGCTCCTTGCCGATGAGCTGCGAGGTGCGGCTCGCGAAGATATTCCGAAAGACCGCGCCGACCGCGCCCGCCGCAGCGATCCCGAGCATGACCGCGCCGTAGACGAGAATGATCCGGATGTCCTTTCCCTTTACGCCGACATCCACCACGCGCGCCATGAACGTCGGCTGGAGGAGGTCCGCCATCGTCTCGATGGCCAAAAAGAAAGTCGCCACGAGAAACATGCCAATGTGCCTTTTGATGAGATGCGCGATGAATTTCATTCCAACACCCTTTTCGTTCGCCGGGCAAACCGTTAGCCCGCGTATCATCAGTATACACACATCATGTAAAATAGCAAGGGGCCTAACAAAAAAAGCCCGGAGCGGGTCCGGGCTGTCGGCAGACACGCTGATCCGTGCCGCCGATCTGGACTTCCCGCGGCCCGGCGGATGAGTCTTCGGCGGCATCCTCGCCGTTCCCGCTGATGCCCATGTCGCCGCGTGATCGTCTCGATCCCGATGTTCCGCGCTTCTTCTAAAAATACTGCCCTTCGCGTCGTTTTCCTCTCCTTTCGACGCGGAGGGCCGATCTTCCATTTTGTACCGCCGCGCGGGCGGAAAATCCTGTCCCGAAAAATACCGATCTGTCGGTCCCCGCCGACACTTCAGCGAAAGCGCCTCTGTTTGGCCGTGTAGTAGGTCTTTTTGTCGGCGATCGTCTTGACGAGGATGGGTTCGCCCTCGTCCGTCACCTTCAGGCCTGGGTTGTGCACCTTGAGAAAGCTCCGCTCCTCCCCGCCGACGATGTCCGGGGCGATGGCGAGGATCTTCTCGATCGCGTCCTCGAGCACGGCGCGGATGGCGGCGTACAGCTCCAGCTGTGCCTCCTTCGGAATGTGGCCCACGTACATTTCGGGAGAAATATCCGCCCGGTACAGGATCTCGTCCGCGTAGGCGTTGCCGATTCCCCGCATGACGTTCTGGTCAATCAGGAACGCCTTCACGTTGAGCCACGAAAGCGCGCGCGCCTTCGCGAGAAAGTACGCCTGATCGAATCCGTCCGAGAGAACGTCCGGGACGGCGCTCGGCTTGGGGTTCAAGGTCACCCTGCATAATTTCCCGGGATCCGATATGGTGAGCGCGCTCCCGTCCCCGAACGAGACGGTGAGAATGCGCGAGGGGATGCCTTGCGCCTCCGAGCCGGTGTGGAACCTTCCGCTGAGCATCAGGTGAACGGCGAACGCCTTGCCGCTCGAGAGCCGGAAGACGAGCTCCTTGCCCGCGCGCGCGATGTCCGAGATGGACGTGCCGACAAGCGCCTTGGATAGCGCGGCGGGCGTCTGGTTGATCCTTCCGCCGTGTACCACCTCCACGTCCGAGATGGGCCTGTCCAGCACCCTTTTTCTAAGGTTCATGGCGTATACGGTGAGGTCCGGAAGCTCCGGCATTCGCATCCCTCCTGACGCGTCTTTTTGATCAGCATAGCATTCGCGCGCGCGGCTGTCAAGCGGCGCACGCCGGTTGTATGCTCCGTCCGCGTTTGCGCGCTCGCTCTCGGCGTTTCCGCTATCCCGCACCGCGCTCGTCCTGACGATGCCGATCGCCTGATCCGCTCGGAGCTCGCGATCTTCTGGCCGGTTGAGCCGCACGCTCCTCATCCTCGACACGCGCGGATCACGCGGTTGAAAGACGCGCGCCTCTTTGATATACTGTCTGAAAAAGGCACGAAGGAAGTGGATGCGTGGAGATTCGTCGGGTGGCAATCGTCGGCATGGGCGCACTCGGGATGCTGTACGGGGAACACATTCAAAGCGCGGCGGGAAAGTCCGCGGTTCAATATGTGATGGATTCGGAGCGCTATCAAAGGCACAAAAACGACGTGTATACCGTAAACGGGAAACGACAGGACTTCATACTCGCGGACTGCGCGGACGCGGCGCCTGCGGACCTCGTCATCGTCGCAACGAAGTACAGCGGCCTTCAATCCGCGCTCGACGTGATGGCAAACCTGGTGGGCGAAAACACCGCCGTTCTGTCGGTCATGAATGGAATCACCAGCGAGGGGATCATCGCGGAGCGGTATGGGGACAAAAACCTTCTCTCGTGCGTGGCCCTTGGGATGGACGCCATGCGGGAAGGCACGGACCTTGTGTATACGAAGAAGGGGAAATTGCAGCTGGGGATCCTGCGCGAGGAGCAGAGGCCCGCGCTGGAGGCGGTTGCGCGGTTCTTCGACCGGATCGGAATGCCCTACGCGGTGGAGCCGGATATCCTGCACGCCCTATGGGGGAAGTTCCTTCTGAACGTGGGGATCAACCAGACCTGCATGGTCTACGAGACGACCTACGCGGGCGCGCTCGAGACGCGGGGAATTTTCGAGACCATGTCTGCCGCCATGCGCGAGGTCATCGCCATCGCCCGGAAGGAAGGGGTCAGCCTGACGGAGGAGGACTACCGGAACTACATAAAGATCCTGCGCACCCTCAAGCCCGACAGCTATCCCTCCATGCGCCAGGACGCGCTCGCGAAGCGCAAATCGGAGGTCGAGCTGTTCGCGGGCACGGTGATCCGCATCGCCGCGAAGCACGGGGTGCCCGTGCCGGTCAACGAGCGCTATTACGCCAGAATTCGCGAGATGGAGGCGGCCTACGAAGGGGATCGGTCGCCCGCCAAGCCCGGAGGGGCGGAGGAATCCGCGTGATCGAGCTTGCGATTTGCGACGACGAGCGCGTCGAGGCGGACTACCTCGCGGCCCTCGCACAGGAATGGGCGGCCTCGAGGGGCGTCGACGTCCGGGTTCGGGCGTTCGAGAGCGCCGAGGCCCTTCTCTTCGGCTGCGGGGAGGGCGCGCCGGCCGACATCCTGCTCATCGACATTCAGATGAAGGGCATGGACGGCATGGCGCTCGCGCGGCGAATCCGGCGGGACGACGAGGGCGCGCAGATCGTGTTCGTCACCGGCTACCCGGACTACATGGCGGAGGGCTACGACGTCGGGGCGCTTCACTACCTGATGAAGCCGGTCCGGGAGGATAAGCTCTTCGATGTGCTCGACAGGGCAAAAAAACGGCTTTCGCAGGATCAGACGATCTTCCTCGACGCGGACGGCGGGCTTGCGCGCGTTCGGATGGACGAGATCGCCTGTGCCGAGGCGTTTGATCACATGCTCGAAATCCGCACCATGTCCGGGCGCTTCTCCGTTCGGATGACGCTTTCCGAGCTCGAGAGCAGGCTGTCCGGCGCGTTTGTCCGATGCCACCGCTGCGCCATCGTAAACCTTCTGCACGTCCGCCGGATCACGCGGACGGAGGTCGCGCTCGATTCGGGAGAGACGGTCCCGCTCTCCCGCAGACTGTACGCGGATGTGAACCGGGCGATGCTCCGATCCCTGAGAGGAGATGGCGATCGATGACGCCTGTGTACGTTGGGGCGGGGGTCTGCTTGTTTGTGCCCGTCCTCGTGCTGCTTCTTCGAAAATACATGGCCGTGCTCGTGGAAAGGCGCATCGCGGCCTATCAGAACGATCTGGTCGCGCGCCACTGCGGCGAGGTGGAGAATATCTACCGGTAAATGCGCGGCTGGCGGCACGACTACCACAACCACATCCAGGCGATGAAGGCCTGCCTCGCGCTCAACCAGACGGACCGGCTGCGGACCTATCTCGGCGCGCTGGACGACGACCTTCAGTCCGTGGACACCATCCTGAAGACCGGAAACGTCATGATCGACGCCATCCTCAACAGCAAGCTCTCCCTTGCGCGGTCGAAGAAGATCGCCGTCAACGCGAAGGCGATGATGCCAAAGGACGTCGCCGCCTCGGAGGTCGATTTGTGCGTCATCCTCGGGAATCTCCTCGACAACGCCATTGAGGCGTGCGAGAAACTGGACGAGGCCTCGCGCTTCATCCGCGTGTACGTCGGAACGCACAAGGAGATGCTGTACATCTCCGTCTCCAACGCAGCCGGCGGTGAGATGCGCAAGTTCGGCGGGCGCTTCCTCTCCACCAAGGACTCCCCCACCCACGGCTTCGGGCTCATTCGCATCGACAGGCTCGCCCAGAAGTACGGAGGCTTCGTCGACCGGCAGAATGAAAAGGGCGTTTTTGCCACCGAAGTCATGCTGCCGCTCTGAAAAACCGTTCGCGCGCGATTTTCAACCGTTCGCGCGCGGTTTTTCTTTGCGGCGGGATGTTGTGCTAGAATGTGGGAAAGGGGGCGAAGCGGTTGAAAAAAAGGGTTAAGCCGAAGTACGGCGTATTGAACAGCATCTTCTTTCTCGCGCGAGACATGTGGGCATGCGCGCCGCTGATGATCCTGTTTCTGGTTCTGCAGATCACCTTGTCCGTGGTTTCGCCCGTCCTCAGCATCTATATTCCGAAAATTTCGCTCGACCTCGTGACCGGAGGTGCGTCGACTGTGCGGGTTCTCTCCACGTTGGGCGGCCTCGGGCTCATCATGGCCTTCTCCATGGCGCTTTTCGGCATGGCGGGAAACGGCAAGTACATGCTGGTCAACAGCATGCGGCGGTTCTATCATCAAAAGCTCTTTCTGAAATCCCTTGACTGCGACTATCACTACGTCGAGAGCGCCGCCGGGCAGACGAAATACACCCGCGCCGTCTCAACGATCCGGGCAGGTGACTGGTCGGGTACGTCGAAGCTCACCGTCGCGGCGGTCGACATCACTGTCGCGGTCGCAAGCTTTCTGATCTATACGGGCATCATCTCGTCGCTGAACCTCATCGTGGTGGGAGCGCTGATCGTTCTCTCCTCGGTCAACTTTATCACCGTCCGGCATGCGCAGAAGTACGAGCTTGGCAAAAAGGACGAGACGGCGCGGCTGGAAAAGAAAATGCGATACGTCGAACAGACGGCCAACGACTGGAAGTGGGGCAAGGACATCCGGCTCTACGGCATGAGCGGCTGGCTGCTCGAGACGCGGGAAGCGCTCCTCAGCGCGCACACCGCCCTCAACCGAAAGGTGCGCCAGCGCTACTTTACGGCGGGCCTCGTCAACGCGCTGACCCTGTTTTTGCGGGACGGCCTGTCGTACGGCTACCTCATCTGGTCGGTCGCGAACGGCGCGGTCTCCGTCGGCGACTTCGTGCTCTACTTCGGCGCGATCACCGGTTTCTCGGGCTTCGTGGGGCGCATCATCAACGACATCAACGAACTAAACGGCGCGAACCTCCAGATGAACGATTTGCGTGCCTTCCTCGACAACACCGACGCGCCCGACCCCGCAAACCCCGCGCCGCTCCCGACCGAGGGAAGCATGTCCATCGAGTTCAGAGAGGTGACTTTTTCCTACCAGAAGGACGGCGCGCCGGTGCTTGATCATTTCAACCTGAAAATCACCGCGGGCGAGAAGATTGCGCTCGTAGGCGTCAACGGCGCGGGAAAGACCACCATCGTAAAACTCCTGTGCGGGTTCTACCAGCCCGACGCGGGCGAAATCCTCATCGACGGCATCGACATCAACCGCTTTCGAAAGAAGGACCTGTATTCCCTATTCTCCGCCGTGTTTCAGGACATCTTCCTCGCGCCGTTCACGGTTTCCGAAAACATCTCGCTGCGCTTCGACGAGGACACCGACCCGGCGCGCGTGGCGGACTGCCTCGAAAGGGCGGGCCTCGCGGATGCAATCGCGAAATACCCCGACGGCGCGCGCTCGTACATGCTCAAGGCGGTAAACGATGGGATCGTTCTCTCGGGCGGACAGCAGCAGAAGCTCTTGATGGCCCGTGCGCTCTACAAGGACGCGCCCATCCTTATCCTGGACGAGCCGACGGCGGCGCTCGATCCCATCGCCGAGAGCGAAACTTACGAGCGCTTCCACGAGCTGGCCCGGGACAGGACGTCTATCTATATCTCCCATCGGCTGGCTAGCACGCGCTTCTGCGACCGGGTGATCTATCTGGAGAGCGGCAGAGCGGCCGAGGCGGGCAGCCACGAGGAGCTTCTGCGCCTCGGCGGATCTTACGCCCGGATGTACGAAATGCAGAGCCACTATTACAGGAAGGGGGCCGATTCCCATGCGCAGGAGCCTGAAGCAGATTGCCGACTCGCTTAAGATGATGTGGGCCCTCGACCGGGCGGTATTTCTGACGAGCATCGCTATTTCGATGATCGACGCATGCATTCCCTTCGTCGGTATCCTTCTGTCCGCCTACGTTCTGGATGAACTGACCGCAGGCACGCGCGACATTTGGGTGCTGATTTTGACCGCCGTCATTGCCGTAGGTGGCGTGTTCTTCCTGACGGGCGCCAGTGCATATCTCAAAAAGATCAAGGAGGTACACACCGAACTCTGCGTGCGCAGGTTCGACATGAAGTTGTGCGAGCGCACCCTAACGATGGATTACGAGCTTCTCGACAGCCCGAAGGTCAACGACATCCGCGCGCGCATCCGAAACGACAACAGCTGGGGCGCAGGCTTCTATTCCATGATCGGGATGCTGCCGTGGCTGCTTTCGAGCGCGATCGGGCTGCTCGCCTCGATCGCCATTCTGATCCCGCTGTTCCTCGACGCGAACCTGTTCGGCGATCCCCTGGCGCTGGCCCTTCTGGGCCTGTTTCTCGCGGTCGTCGCCGCAAACGGATGGTTCACCTCAGCAAACAAGAAAAAGAGCTACGCGTTTCTAAACCAGTACAGCAACGAAAAATCGTTCTTCGGTCACTTTCTGTGGGGCTCAATTGATTATCGGTCGGGCAAGGACATCCGCATCTACGACGCGAAGCCCCTGATCGAAGGCTATATCGACCGCGATCCGCCATACCGGAACTATATGCTTCCGCTGGTGCGCCTCTCCGCCGTGGGAGGCTTCGCAAACGGCCTATCCTCCGGGCTTCTGATGACCCTCTCCTACCTGTTCGTGGCATTGCGGGCGATCTCCGGCGCATTCGGCGCGGGCGCGGTGGTCAAATACGCGGCGACCATCTATCGCTTTTCATCGGAGCTGAACAACACCATCGCCGCCTTCACGGAATACTCCGTAGCGGCGGCGCGTCAGCAATCCACGATGGAGTACATGAACGTGCCGAACGTTTTGTACAAGGGTACGCTCCCCGTCGAAAAGCGGCGGGACAACGAGTATGAGATCGAGTTTCGAAACGTGTCCTTCCAATACCCCGGCTCGGATGCCTGCGCGCTCAGGAACCTGAACCTGCGCTTGCGGATCGGGGAGCGGCTGGCGGTGGTGGGCATGAACGGTTCGGGCAAGACCACCATGATCAAGCTGCTGTGCCGCCTCTACGATCCCACCGAGGGCGAGATCACGCTGAACGGCATCGACATCAAAAAGTACCGTTATGACGAGTACATGTCCCTGTTTTCGGTCGTGTTTCAGGACTTCAAGCTGTTTTCCTTCCCCCTCGGCCAGAATGTTGCGACAAGCGTCGAACCGGACGGGAACAAGGTTGTTGACTGCCTCGATCAAGCGGGGATGTCCGCCCGCCTCTCTGCCATGCCGAAAGGCCTTGAAACACCGCTCTATCAAGACTTCGAGGAAGACGGCGTGGAAATTTCCGGCGGCGAGGCCCAGAAGATCGCCCTCGCCCGGGCGCTCTACAAGGACGCGTCCTTCATCGTGCTCGACGAGCCGACCGCCGCGCTCGACCCCGTCGCCGAGTTTGAGGTCTACTCGAAGTTCAACGAGATTGTCGGCGACCGGACCGCCGTCTACATCTCGCACCGACTCTCCTCCTGCCGGTTCTGCGATCGGATCGCCGTCTTTGACGAGGGCGCGCTCGTTCAGACGGGCAGCCACGAAGTGCTCCTCTCCGACGAGGGTGGAAGATACTTCGCGCTGTGGAACGCGCAGGCGCGGTACTACGACGTCCCCCGCGCTGAAAACGCCCGGCCGGAACAGGGTTTTGGACCGGGAGCGCGAATTGATATATTACAATCATTTTGAGCGGTTCTGAGATGGGGGATCGAAATGAGGCTTGACCTGAACGGGGATTGGACGCTGTACTACGCGCCCGAAAGGGCGGGAAAGCCGGACGAATACGCGCCGGGCATGGAAGACGGCTGGGAGAACGTTCCTGCGGCTGTGCCGGGCAACGTGGAACTGGATCTCATGCGCGCCGGGGTCGCGCCCGACCCGTTCTACGGGCTGAACCTGTACGCGTACGCGAAGTACGAGTCCTACCAGTGGCTGTACGCGCGCGACGTCCGCGTGCCGGAGGATTTCCCCGGCGACCGGGTGATTCTGCGCTTCGAGGGGATCGACACCATCGCGGACGTGTACCTGGGCGGCGCGCACGTCGGACGCGCCGAGAACATGCTGATCGCGCACGAATTCGACGTGACGCACCTCGCCCCGCGCGGGCAGACCCTGCGGCTGTGCGTGCATATCCACTCCGCGATGAACTTCGCGCGCGGAAAGCGATACACCGTCGCCATGCGCGGCACGGGGCACCGCAACGAAATCTGCTGGCTCAGGAAGGCGCCGCACTCGTTCGGCTGGGACATCGCGCCCCGGCTGGTGTCGGCGGGGCTGTGGCGGGACGTTTCGCTCGCGCCGCGAAACAATACCAGAATCCTCGAAGCCTACTACGCCACGCCCCAGCTCGAGGACGGCGGCATCTGGCTCCAGTACGCCTACCGGTTTGAGACCGACGCGGACGAGCTCGAGGGTTTCCGCGTGCGCGTGACCGCGGAATGCGGGGATTCGCGCTTCGAGCACGATCTGCCCGCCCACTTCGTGAGCGCGAACCACGCCTTGTTCATCCCCGCGCCGCGCCTCTGGTGGCCGAACGGCTACGGCGAACAGCCGCTTTACGCCGTGCGCATGCAGCTGATCCATCGCGGCGCGGTCGTGGACGAGCGCGAGGAGAAGATCGGCCTGCGCACGTTCCGGCTAGAGCGCAGCTTCGAGCGCGGGGACCAGCAATTTCTGATGTCCGTCAACGACGTGCCGATCTTTGTAAGGGGCACCAACTGGGTGCCGCTCGACGCGCTGCACAGCCGCGACCTTGCGCGTCTTGAGCGGGTGCATGCGCTGTGCGCCGAGTCGGGCGTCAACATGATCCGCTGCTGGGGCGGGAACGTGTACGAGCACGACGCGCTCTTTGACCTGTGCGACGAAAGCGGCATCCTCGTTTGGCAGGACTTCGCCATGGGCAACACCAACTACCCCCAGACGGACGAATTCGTGCCCGCCCTGGAGGAGGAGATGGGCGCGTTCCTCCGCCGCGCGCGCAACCATCCGAGCCTCGCGATCTGGTCGAGCGACAACGAGGTCGACCTCAAGAACATGGGCTACATGTATCCCCACTACGACAGCCGCGTGAACCGCGTGGCGCAAGAGACGCTGCGCCGCATCCTTCAGGCGCACGACCCCTACCGCTTCTATCTATGCTCCTCGCCGGAGATCCCCAATGGCTTCAATCCTGACGACGTGCCCGAGCAGCACACCTGGGGCGCGCGCGCCTGGTTCAAGGACGACTTCTACAAGCACAGCAGCGCGCGCTTCATCGGCGAAGCGGGCTACCACGGCTGCCCCGCGCCGGAGAGCCTCGCGCGCTTCATCCCGGCCAACAAGCTCTGGCCGTTTGACAACGACGTGTGGGCGGCGCACAGCACCGAGGACATCCGGATCGAGCCGGTGCTGAATGGCCGGAACCATTTGATGGCCAATCAGGTGAAGCTGATGTTCGGGGAAATTCCGGACGATCTCAGGCGATTCTCCGCGCTCTCCCAGATTTCGCAGGCCGAGGCCATGAAGTTTTTCGTGGAGCGGACGCGCGCGCTCAAGTGGCGGCGCACCGGGATCATCTGGTGGAACATGATCGACTGCTGGCCGCAGATTTCGGACGCCGTGGTGGACTATTATTTTGTCAAGAAGCGCGCCTTTCACTATCTCAGGCGCGCCCAGCTTCCGGTGCTTCTGTTCTTTGGCGAGATTTCCCACTGGACCCACGACGTGCTCGCCACGAACGACACGCGCGAGGACGCGCGCTTCTCCTACGCCGTCGAGGAGGCGGATGGCGGGGAAATCGTCCTGCGCGGCGAGGCGGTGATTCCGGCGGGCGGAAGCGCGCGGCTCGGGCAGCTGACCGTGATCGGCAGCGAGCAAAAACTGTACCTCATTCGCTGGCGGCTGAACGGGCGCGCATACGCCAACCACTATATCACGGGTTATCCGCCCTACCGCGCGGAGGAGGTGCTGCGCTGGGCGGCGGTCGTGGACCGTCTCCCCTGCGGGGAACCCATCTGACGCATCCCCTCAGTCCGACTGAACCACCTTGTAGTAATACTTTACATGCTCCGCCGCCGCGTATCCGTGCGCCTCGTAGAACATCGGCGCCGGTGTATGGGTGTTGGTGGCGAGCGTGATTCCGGCGAGTCCGCGCGCACGGCATTCGTCCTCGAGTTCCTTCAGGAGCGCGCCGCCGATGCCCCTTCCCTGCGCGCGCGGCAAAACGAACAGCTCGTCCAGATACATTTCGTCCGCGTTCCACCAGATCTTCTGCTGCGCGAACGCCGCGCCAAGAATCTCGTCCCCTTCCGCGTACACGCGTCCGACGAACGCCCCGTCCTCCAGAAAGTGCGCGAGGTACCTCTCGGACGCTTCTTCGCTCCAGCGGCATCCCCACAGCTCGTTGTTGTAGACCGCGCGCAGGATTTTGGCGCATTGGGCGACGTCGCCGCGCGTCATCTCCCGGATCATGTTCCCCTCCCCCATTCCCATCGGCTTTTTATCGCATCCATGATACGTTGCCGCCGTTCGCCCGTCAAGCCGCGATCCCGGAAAGCGAAACATTTTCCTTGGCAGTCCGGGAAAGATGCGGTATGATAGGATGAGCAAGACGCGCGGGAGGCATGCCCATGAACCGTACAAATGATCTGCTCTTTGGGTTCGCGGAGGCGGACATCACGCCGGAAGGCCCGGTCGTGACCATCGGCTTCGGACGTGCGGACGAGACTTCGCGCGGGGTCATGAGCGGCCTTTGCGCGCAGGTCGCCGTATGGCGCAAGGACGACGGGCCCTGCTGCCTTGCGGCGATCGACCACATCGGTTTTTCCCGGGCGCACGCGGACGAGCTGCGCGACTTCATCGGCGCTGCGCTCGGGACACCGCGCGAGAGGGTCATGCTCTGCTTTTCGCACACGCACGCCGGACCCAACGACAGCGCCGAGCCGGAGTGGTTCCGCATGGCGTGCGGGCGGATCGTGCGTTGCGCGAAGGAGGCGCTCGGGAACATGAGGCACGTGCGCGCCGCGTGGGGAAACGCGGAGACGGACATCGGCGTCAACCGGCGCGCGGGCAATGAGGCGCTCGACCGGAGAATCGGCATCCTCAAACTCCAGGACGCCGAGACGGGTACGCCGCTTCTGCTGCTTTTGCGGCTCACCGCGCACGCGAACGTCCTGAAGGCCGACAATTACCTCGTCTCCCCCGATTTCTTCGGCGCGGTACGCCTCGCGCTGCATGAGAAGTACGGCTGCCCCGTGATGGCGACGCAGGGCGCGTCCGGGAACGTATCGCCAAAGTACTTTCAGTCGCGCCTCACGCCGCCGGACGCGGCGGACGAGAGATACGTCCGCTCCGAGACGGCGCTCTCAGAGATGGCACAAACCGTGATTCGCGATGCCGCTCCGGTGATCGACGCACTCGTTCCGAAGGCGGGCGAACGCCTTGAAATGTATGTCCGCCGGATCGCGCTGGCAGCCGACGTACCCACGCCGGCGCGCGCGGCGGAGATCGCGGAGGAGGCGCGCGCGCTGTGCGGCATCGACGGGGCGTCCTGGCTTTCCGAGGTCGCGCGGTTGAACGGGGCCGGAATCCGGGAACAGCGGGAGGAGGTCGAGGCGCAGTATCTTCTCATTGGCGACGGCTGTCTGTGCGGCGTGCCGAACGAGATCATGTGCGAGTTCGCGCTGCGCGCCTCGGACTTCCTCGGGAACGGACTCTTCCACCTCGGCGGCTACACCAACGGATGCACGGGCTACTTCCCCACGGAGGAGGAGTTCGACAAGGGCGGATACGAGGTCTACTGGTCGATGCTGACCTACTACATCTACTTTCACCGCGTGTTCCCATTTCGGCGCGATTCAGCCGCCGCGCTGATCCGGTTCGTAGTGGATAACGCGCCGTGCCCCAAAAACGGAAACTTCCCCGCCGTCCTTTCATCGTTTGTTGAAAACGGCGAAAGGGCGTGATATAATGTTCTTTGGGGGTTGGCATCTCCCCGAAAGGACAGAACCGCATGTTCTCGCTTCCATACATCTCCATCTGCACATACTGCATCCTACAATTAATCTTCATGATCGTCATGGAAATGCAGCGCCGCTACATCCGAGACGAGCAGAGATGCTTTCTATGGATGCTTATTATCGTGCTCCTGTCCTTTGCGGCAAACATAATGAGCAGCATCTACGTGAGGACAGGCTTTCTATTCTATGTGACGGCGGCTGGCAATTATGTTGAATTTATTCTCAACACGCTTCTTGTGCCGCTCTTCTTCTACTTTGTCTCCGGGCAGATCGGAAGCCTTACTCCCGCGCAAACGCATAAATGGAAGTTGTTTTTTTGGACGGCAACGGTAATTTGCGCCGGAATCGTTCTTTCAACCGCATTTACCGGTAAGATTTTCTTTTTCGATGAGGCGAACCGGTACCATCGCGGCCCGCTCTTTATGCTGCCGATGACGATTCAGCTTCTGATGATGGCGGCCATGGAGGGCTTCCTGATCAGCCAGAGGCGAAAGATCGCGGTCGGCTACTATCGGTCGATGACCTTTTTTATCTTCGCCCCGCTGGCCGGATGGGCGCTCCAGTCCATGATCTATGGCCTGCCGTTCGCGCTCCTTGGGATCACCTTCGCCGCGCACGTCGTGTTTGCGAACGTCCAGAATCGGAACATCGACGTCGACTACCTGACCGGCGCGTTCAACCGCAAGGCGCTCGACCGCTACCTCAGGCGAAGGATCGACGCGGCCGCGCACGCGGGGTGCTTTTCAGCGATCCTGCTCGACGTCGACAACTTCAAGTGCATCAACGACCGGCTTGGCCACTTCGAGGGCGACGTTGCGCTCATCAACGCGGTGCGGATCCTGCGCGGCGCGACGGAGCACGCCGACTTCGTCGCCCGCTACGGGGGAGACGAGTTCCTCGTGATTCTGGAGGACGAGAGTCCGGAGTCCGTCATGCGCGCCATCGAGGCACGGCTTGCGGCCCAGCCGGAGGGGAGCGGGCGGTACCGGCTCAGCTTCAGCATGGGCTACGCCGCGTATGAACCGCAATCCGGGGACACGGCGGAATCGTTCTTGCTCCTTCTCGACCGAAGAATGTACGACGAAAAGCGGCGGAAGGCGAATCTTTCGCACGCGCAGATGGAAGGGATGGAAGCGTGATGACGGAGTTGACGCGGCCGCGGCGGTTGAAACCGGGGGATCGTGTCGCGGTGGTCAGCCTCTCCTGGGGCGGGCTGGGCGACACGAAATACATCCACAGATACGAGATCGCGCGGGAACGGCTCACGCGGGAGTTCGGGCTCGAGGCCGTCCCGATGCCGCACGCGCTCATGGGAACGGCGTTTGTCGTCGCGCACCCCGAGCTGCGCGCGCGCGACCTCATGGACGCGTTCCGGGACGACTCCTTCGCGGCCGTTTTCTGCGCGATCGGCGGGGACGATTCCATCCGCACGCTCCGCCACGTGGATTTCGGCGTCCTTCGCCAAAACCCGAAGATCTTCATGGGCTACTCCGACACCACGGTCGGCCACTTCATGATGCGCAGGGCCGGGCTCGTCTCGTTCTATGGGCCGTCAGTGATGGCGGAGTTCGGCGAATACGTCCGGATGCCAAAGTACACAGCGGACGCCGTGCGGCGCGTGCTTTTCGAGGATACGGCGGGATACGAGATCCCCGCGAGCCCCGTCTGGTCGGACGACCGCGTGCCGTGGGCGGAGGAAAACAGGAATACCGCGCGAAAATTCAGGCCCGAGGCGCGCGGGCGCGAGCTTCTGCAGGGGACAGGCAAAACGCGCGGGCGACTGATCGGCGGGTGTCTCGACGTCTTCCCCATGTGTCTCGAAACCGAAATCTGGCCGGGTCCGGACGACTGGCGGGACGCGATCCTCTTCCTCGAAACGAGCGAGGACAAGCCGTCGCCGGACTGGCTTACCTGGACGCTCCGCAACCTCGCGGCCCAAGGGATCCTCTCCGCGCTGCGCGGCATCCTCGTGGGAAAGCCACAGGACGAGGCCTTCTACGAGGAATACAGGGCGGCGATATTGCGCGTGGTCGCGCAGGAGGAAGGGCTGACCCGCCTCCCGATCCTCTACAACATGAACTTCGGCCACGCCGCGCCCATCGGGATCATTCCCTCGGGCGTTCTGGCGGAGATCGACTGCGCGGAGAAATCGGTCACGCTGATCGAAAGCGCGACCGTACCCGCGCGTTGATGCACGAAAACCGACAAGTCGCGCGCGCGGCCGCGGAATGCGGATGGGTGCTGTTGACAGCATGTGCCCCGCGATGTTATCCTCTCAATGCAACCACACAGAGGAGGGGTACAAATGAAAAAGATCATGATCATCCTGGGCGCGATCGTCGTGCTCGCCGGCATCCTCGCCAGCTTTTGCGCGGCGAGCGTTCCGACCGGGTACACGGGCATCCTGACGACGTTCGGAAAGGTTGAAAATACGACGCTGGAGGCGGGCTTCCACTTCAAGTCGCCGTTCCAGAAGGTCGTTCTGATGGACAACCGCGAGCAGCGCAACTCATTCGAGACGTTCGCGTTCTCGTCAGACATCCAGCAGGTGTCCATCGTCGGCTCGGTCAACTACAACATCGACAAAGCGACCGCCATGACGCTCTACAAGGAGGTCGGGACGAGCTACTCCTCGACGCTCATCACGCCACGCCTTCTCGAGACCACGAAGTCCGTGTTCTCCCGGTACTCCGCGGAGGACCTCGTCGAGAGCCGCGCGGATCTGTCCGTCAAGATCAAGGAAATGCTCGCGAATGAGATGTCCCGCTACGGCATCAACATCGTCGCGATCTCCATCGAGGACATCGATTTCTCGAACGCCTTCACGGACGCCGTCGAGGCCAAGCAGGTGGCCGAGCAGACCAAGCTGCGCGTCGAGACCGAGCAGGCCCAGCAGACGAGCGTCGCCACGGCCGAGGCCGAGCGCAACAAGATTACGGCGGAGGCCGCCGCGAGCGTCGCCATGATTAACGCCGACGCGGACGCCTACGCGGTCAAGGTGCAGGCGGAGGCCGAGGCGGAGGCAAACGCCAAGATCGCCGCCAGCCTCACGGACTCGTTCATCGAGTACGCGCGCATCCAGAAATGGGACGGCTCCGTGCCGCAGGTGCAGGCCGGAGAGACGACCTACCCGATCATCGACCTCGGAAACGAGTGACGAAGGCCCTTGAGATCCGCGCGATCTCAAGGGTTTTTTCATTTCGTTCGCATTTGCCCTTGACCGCGCCCCGGGGGCATGGTTTATACTCGTCGCGGAGGGATGGGATGTACACGACTGGACAGTTCGCGGGCATGTTCCGCGTTTCAAAGAAGCTTTTGCGGCATTATGGAGAGCTGGGGCTGCTCGTTCCCTCGAAGATCGATTCCTCGAACGGGTACGGCTCCTACGACGAACGGGCGTGCGAGCGGATGCGGCACATCCTGTATCTCCGGGCGCTGCGCGTCCCGCTGGCCGACATCGGGAAACTGCTCGACGCGCAGTGCTCGGACTGGCGGGCGCTCATCCGGGCCCATCTCTACGAAACGCGCGCGGAGCTGCGAAGCCTTGCGCGCGTCGAAGCGGAGCTTGCCGCGCTTGAGCGGCGGCTCACGACGGGAAGGGAGATTTTTCAGGACATGGATAAGAAGACGGAATTCTCCATCCGGATCCTGCGGCTGGACGAGCCGATCCACGTGGTGGGCCGCGCCGCGCGCGTGAAGCCCGGCACGCCCGAGCACATGCCGACGATCGACAGTTTGATCTCCGGTTTCTTCGGGGACGACGTGCCCGCCTCGATCCCGCGCCGGAAGACGCCCGGCCTGCGCTTCGGCATCTGCGCGGAGTGGGACGAGGCGGCGCGGGAGTTTACGTACATGATGGGCGATCAGACGCTCGATCGTCTCTCCGACGGGGAGCTTCCCCCGGCGACGCGGCGCTACGAGATTGCGGCGGGGGATTACGCCTGCGTCACCTTCGCGGGTCCCGACAACCCCTCCGTCACGGGGCCGCTGCTCGGCGAGGGGTACAAGCGGCTGTTTGACTGGCTCATGGCATCGGACGAGTGGGAGTCGGCCGTCCAGGGCGCAGCATACGAGGTATACGAGGACGAGCGGTTCGAGGTGCCCTCGTGGCCGGAGATGGACATCATCACGCCCGTGAGGAGGAAGAAAGATGAGCTGGAATGAGCTCTTCCCGAAGGAGATCCAGCCCGGACCGGATGACATCGCGGCGTACGCGGGCGATCTGTGGACGTCCGCCGCCGAATGGTTCGATCAGGCGTACGGGGTGAAGCCGAAGCTTACCTACAGCGGCTGCGGCATGAAGCCGGGCTGGAACGTGAAATATCAAAAGTGCGGACAGTCGTTCGGCACGCTCTACCCCCTGAAGGACGCCTTCGACGTCATGATCGTCATCGCTTACCGGCTCGATCCCGCCATGGAGGCGATTCTTCCCACGCTGACGGCGGAGACCGCCGCGCTCTACCGGCAGGCGGGCGACTACATGAAGATGGGCAAATGGATGATGCTGCGCGTCGACAGCGGAGAGAAACTCGCGGACCTTCAAAAGATCGCTGCCGTAAAGCGCATGCCGCGCGAAGGAACCGCGTGACGGGAGCGCCGGGTCATTGAAGGGGAGGAGAAACCTCGCCAAGCGGCCTTCGGTCGGTCTAGCCAGGGAGGAAGCGCCCGCGCATCGCGCGGGCCTTTCTCGTCTCTGGAATGAAGCCGCCGTTTTGCGCGAGAAAGCCCTCGCGCGGAAGCATTCCGAGGCTTTGTTCTGTCCACCGCATCCGGTCGCGGCGCCAATAAGCCGTTTGTGGCGTGCGGGATGAGCGGCGCGAACCTCGGCATTATGAGACGCTACTTTGAAAGCTCTCCGAATCGCGCCATGATGGCCAGCGCGGGATCGACGGGCACGGGCTCGCGAACGACGTCCTTCGGGATGGAGATCACCGGACGGGGTGCGACGGACCTGCCCGCGAATTGCGGCAGCCACGCGCGCTGGGCCTCAAGCATCTCGGACGCCATTTCGCGGATCTCATGGAGCGTCAGGACCGCCGAGGTCAAGGGATCGAGCGCAAGCGCGTGCACGACGTGCTCCGGGTCGCCCGTGTATGCCGCGCGCACGGCGAGGCGCTGCACGGAGATGTTCGTGAGGTTGAGGGCCGCGAGCTGGGGCGGGAGCTCCCCCACGACGGTTCTGTGGATGCCCATGCGGTCCGCGTAGAGCGGGCCCTCGGCGCAACAGTCGGCGGGCAGGTTTTCGATCATGCCGCCGTTTGGGACGTTTCCGTTGAACCGGAACGGCACGCCCGTCTCCATCGCCTCAAGGATATAGGAACAGTATTCCACGGAGCGGGGCGGGAGGCCGACCGGTTCGTTCTCGAGCAGCCGTCCGCCGTACTTCTCCTGCACGTGGCGGGTAAATTTGAGGTTCGCGTTCGTCTCGCCGCCAAAGCCCGGCTCGTCGCAGTAGAGGTCAAGCGCCTTTTCATTTTTGCGGAAGTAGGGCAGGTATTCGGAAAGGTGGCCCGTGGACTCGGTGCAGAAGTAGCCGAAGTGGCGGAGCACCTCCGCGCGCACCTTCTCGTTGACATAGTGGCCGGGGTCCTCCATGGCCTCGCGGAAGCGCGGATAGAGGTCCTCGCCGTCCTTCTCGACCCGCAGGAACCAGCCCATGTGGTTGATGCCCGCGCAGAGGAAGTCCACCTCCTCCTTTCGCACGCCGCAGTACCCGGCGATGAGATCGAGCGTGGTCTGGACGCCGTGGCACAGCCCCACGAAGTTGACTCCCTCGATTCCGAGCGCCCACGAGACCATCGCCATGGGATTCACATAATTAAGGACGAGCGCATTCGGGCAGAGCGCGCGCACCTCGGCCGCGAGATCGCGCACGACGGGGATGGTGCGCAGCGCGCGGAACACGCCTCCCGGCCCGAGCGTATCCCCGATGCAGGACCGGACACCATATTGAAGCGGAATCTCACAGTCGGCCTCGTAGGCCGCCATCCCGCCGATCTGGAAGGTCAGGATCACGTAGTCCGCGCCCGCGAGCGCATCCCTCCGGTCGGTTGTGATCCGCACGCGCGCGGGAAGATGCTCCGCCTCGATGACCGACTGAAAAAACGCCGCCGCCTGACCCGTGTTGCGCGTCGACGGGGCCATCAGAACGAATTCCGAATCCCGCAGCGCGGGCACCCGCAGGATGTCCAGAACCAAAGTCTTGCAGAAGACCACCGAGCCCGCGCCGATGATCGCGATTTTGCGCATGTCGCATTCCCCCTTGCCCGTTCATCTTATCACAACCGCGCGCGCGGGCGCAAGGGCGATCCGATGGGGCGAAGAATGCCATTCACGCCCGCTTTGTGAGCGCGGCGCTTTTGTGGTATACTATGGTTCAGATATCCCCACGCGGATCGCGGGTCGGCGGTCGTATGCGCGACCGGAACGCCGAAAGACCGCGCCCATCGGGACGAAAGGATCGGTCAAATGAAGCTGCAAAAGAAAATCGACATTGAGTTTTCCG
Organism: Bacillota bacterium; assembly: GCA_023444095.1. Classification (GTDB taxonomy): domain Bacteria; phylum Bacillota; class Clostridia; order Christensenellales; family Aristaeellaceae; genus RUG11247. Next base: position 173,782 of record JAEZRP010000036.1, on the reverse strand, counting down.
CCATCCGGGGCCAGTATCCGAAGATTCGGGCCATCGCGGAGGGGACGAAGGCGCGGCACCTCTGGCAGCAGGAGAACGCCGTGCGCGAAAAAATCAAAACACTCCAGAAGCTGAAGGGCTACGCGCCGGACGGCTGGGCGGAGGTCTTTCAGGATTACGTGGCGCTCCTGGAGACGCTTTCAAAGCGCATCCTCGAAAACTACAACCGCGAGCGCGGCACATCCTTTCAATTTGAGGACGTGGTGCGCGGGCGGTTCAAGGCATACCTGCGAACGGGCGTTTTGTCGGTCCTCATGGCGAGCCACATCCCAAAGCTCCTCACGGAATCGTTCAACCGCTGCCTCCCGGCAAACCCCAAGGACGAATACCCCGAGGCACGGAAAATGAAGCGGCACTTCATCCTGCATCTGGGCGAGACGAACACCGGAAAGACGTATCAGGCGATCCGGCGGCTCGTTTCGGGCGGACGCGGGGCGTACCTCGCGCCGCTGAGGGTGTTGGCGCTGGAGAACTTCGAGCGGATGAACGCCGAGGGCGCACCATGCGACCTTCTGACGGGCGAGGAGGAAATCCGCGTCGAGGGCGCGCGGCTCGTCTCCTGCACCATCGAAAAGCTCGCCATCGACCGGGAATACGAGGTGGCGGTGATCGACGAGGTACAGCTCATGGCCGACGCCCAGCGCGGCGCGGCGTGGGTGCGCGCGGTCCTCGGGCTCCGTTGCCCGGAGATCCACGTCTGCGGCGCGCTGAGCGCGAAGGAGCAGCTCCTCCGGATGATCGCGGACTGCGGCGACGACTGGGAGTTCCACGGCTACACGCGCGCGGTCCCGCTCGAGATCGAGTACCGGCCCGCGCGGCTCGACCGGGTGCGGCAGGGAGACGCGCTCATCGCGTTCTCGAAAAAGAAGGTAACCGCGCTCGCGGCGCTGCTCGAGGAACGGGGCATCCCGGCGGCGATGATTTACGGCGATCTCCCGCCCGAGGTGCGCAGGATGCAGTACAACGCCTTCCTTTCGGGCGAGCGCCGCGTGCTCGTCTCGACCGACGCCATCGGCATGGGCGTCAACCTGCCTATCCGGCGGATCATCTTTACCGAGCTCACGAAGTACGACGGCGAGGAGGTTCGCCCGCTCACCTCGCAGGAAGTCAAGCAAATCGCGGGCCGCGCGGGGCGGCTCGGCATCTACGACGTGGGCTATGTGGCCACGACCGGCGAGGGCCATCTCTTCCTCGAGGACCGCATCCAGACCGTCGACGCGCCCATCGAACAGGCGGTCGTCGGGCCGAGCGAGGCGATCATGACCATCACCACCCTTCCGCTTCGCGAAAAGCTGGCGCTGTGGGCGACGCGCGAGGAGGCATTGCCTTTCTACCGCAAGATGGACGTGCGCGCCCAGCTTCTGGTGCTCGACCGGATCGCCCACTATCGGCTCGAGGAGACCGTCCAGTGGCGGCTCATCATGGTGCCCTTCGACGTGTACGCCGAGGAGCGGATGGATCAGTTCCTCGAGTACGTGGAGACGGTGTTCCTCAGGAGGCGCGCGGAGCTGCGAAAGCCGGAGATGGAGAGTCAGGAACTCAACTACCTCGAAAGCTACTATCAGGGCATCAGCCTGTACTACGCGTTCTCGCGCGCGTTCGGGCTGCCGTTCGACGAGGACTGGGTGTACGAAGAGAGAAGGCGCGTGAGCGAGCGGATCAACCGCCAGCTCAACAAGAGAAAGACCGCCGCTTTCGCGACGGCGCGGCGGCAGCCGGCTTTCAGGTGACTGTCCAGAAGGAATCGGGCGCGGGCACGTCCTCGTACGCAACGGGGACGCGCTCCATTTTTGGCGCTTCGTTCAGATCGGCCTCGAACCACGCGTCCGCGCGCGGCGCGCCCATCGCGCAGAAGAGCCGGCATTCGGTCAAGTCGAACAGCATGGAGTGGAGCGTGCCAAAACCGTTCGAGTAGGCAGCGCACGAGAGTCCGCGCGGCACCGCCTCGGTTAAAAGTGACTTGAGATCGTCCGCCGAGACCCTTTCGCGCGCGGCCATGAACGCCTCGACCGCCGCCTGCCGCGCGGACGAGAAGAAGCGCCTTTCCGGGAGCAGGGCCGATATTTCGCGCGACTGGTAGTGGTTGAACGCCGCGAGGTACCCGTTTTGGGGACGCCGAACGGCGCGGATGCCGGGTCCGAACTCCACAACCGCCGCTTCGCCTGCGTCGGCGAGCATCATCTGGAAGTTCCCGCGCACGGACATGGGCGCGAGGCGGCGAAGCGCCTCGTCCACGTTCGCGCAGCGGTCGAGCAGCGTGCGGATGGGCGCCGCAAAATTGAGGCCCGCATCTCCCTCGGAGGACTTCACGACCTCGCAGCTCGACATCGTGACCGCGAGCCCCTTCTCGTTCAGGCCGTCGAAGCGGCCCGCCTGGAACAGGGAGAACCCGGCGTGGCGGTACGCGCCCGGTACGCGCGCGACGGAGTAGATCATCTCATCGTCGAGGCTGTATTCGTAGCTGCGCGCGACGAGCAGATGCCCGTTCGCGGACTTTTCGGGCATGACCGCGATCTGCGAGCACGCGCCCGCGCGCGGCGCGGCCACCATCCATAAAAACAGGTTCTCGTTCGGCGCGATGCCGAGCCCGTCCGACAGCCCGAGATATTCCTCCCACAGCCCGGGGCACGCCTCCAGCATCTCCTCGCGCGCGGTCATCTCCCCATCCGTCATGGGCGGCGTTTCCCCTATGTACTTGTGAATCCCATCAAGAAAGGCCCTGTCCTCCCTCAAAAAGCGGCCGCGCGCGAATCCGATCTCCCGGTTCGTTCCCTCCTGCACGCACCTCATGAAAGTAAGCTCAGGCATGCCAATCCCTCCTTCTGACATATCACCAGCATACCGCGCGCGGAACGAAGAATCCTGTCTTTTCGTGCGACGATCTGTCAATCGCGCCGTCTTCGCCACGCCCTTCAGGAGACGTTCCGTTCGATTGTTTGAAAGACATGGTTTCGCAAGGAACTCGCTTCAGAGGCCGAGCCGCGCGAACTGCTCCCTTGGCGCGTCGTTCTCGCGCATGAGGGCGGCCATGAGGCCGGCCATCCGCGCCTCAAGCGCGGGGTCATCCAAGGGGTTCCGCTCGCCGGGGTCGGTCTTCGTGTCAAATAGCATGCTCGGATAGTTTGTGCCGCCGCCCGGCGTGGGGATCTTGAGCACCGGGCAGCCCTTGGTAAACGGGAACGGCTCCGCGAGCGACGCGTTTTGCAGCTCCTTGATCCGGAAGCGCCAGGCCATGTGCGTCGGCATGAGCGTGTACTCGTAGGTCTCCACATCCGCGCGGCCCGCGCGCATGTAGACGTAGCGTCCGTCCGTCACGCACACGTGCTGGGAATGCCAGCCGAAGAGCGCCGCCTCGCGTACGGGGCTGTCGTCCGCGATCGTCCGTTCAAGGTCTTGTCCCAGCATGTCCTTCGGGAGCGGGACGCCGAACAGCGAGAGGATCGTCGCGGGCAGGTCGATGGTCTGGACGAGTGCAGAGCGCGTGCCAACCGCGCCGGAGCGGGGGTCCCAAATGAAAAGAGGCGTCCTCACCACCTCGTCATAGGGCGGCATGTAGTTCTTCGCCCAGAAGCCGTGCTCGCCCAGCATGTAGCCGTGGTCGGTGCATACGACGAGCATGGTGTCCTTCCACATATCGTTCTGGTCGAAGAAGTCGAGCACGCGGCCAAGGTTCCGGTCGCACATGGAGACGAGCGCCTTGTACTCCCGCCGGGCATGGGCGATCTCCTTCTCCGACTGGGTCACGGGCGCGTAGTCCGGCCAATCGAAGCGTGGGCCGTCGTAGTCGTCGGGATAGAGCGCCTTGTACTTCTCATAGGAGAAGAACGGCTCGTGCGGGTCGAATGTTTCGATCTGGAGAAACCAGTTCTGCTCGGCCGCATTCGTCTTCATGAAGTCGAGACCCGCGTCGAACACCTGCGTCTGGGGGTGCTTGTCTTCGGTGGGCATGTGCGCGCGGTTGACGATGTCCTGAAGGTAGAGCTTTTTGCGGTAACCCCCGAACCGGATGAGGTTGTCGGGCTCCTCCACCTTCCCCGCGACGCCCTTCCACGGGTCGCCCTCCTGGCCGCGGAAGTTCTCCCACGTCGAGTAGCGGGTGTGGTAGGTCGCGCCACCGTCCTCCCAGTAGTGGGTGTGGTCGCTGACCAGGTGGGAGTGGACGCCTTTCATTTTCAGGATCTCGGGCATGGAGTCGTCGAACGGCTCGATGGGCCCCCACGAGCGGTGCAGGAAGTTGTACCTGCCCGTGTGCAGTTCCCGCCGCGCGGGCATGCACGGAAGGCTTCCCGCATAGCAGGTATTGAACCGCGCCGAATGCGCGGCAAGCCGGTCGAAGTTGGGCGTGAGCGCCGCATCCGCCGCGTAGGGCGAGAGCATCCGGGCATTCAGGGAATCGTACATCACCATGACCGCGCGCATATGTTGCCTCCTATTCAAACAAAACCAGCCCGTCTTCGAAGCAACCGTCCTTGCTTGATCCAAACCGGTAAGTTTCTTTTCCATTCGTCAATAAAACCGCCTGCGGATTTACATCAGAGTCAATATAGACCTTTCCGTTTTCGTCTTCCTTCCGTTCGTTCAACCACTTGAGCGCAGCTTCATCACCCGAAATGAGTTTTTGAAGTTTGACGTATTCCGACTGATCGACTTCATACATATTAAACCTGTTCCATATTCCGTGAACAAACAAATCGCCGTTTCCGCTCGCCTCTTTTTCGCGGGCCAGTTGATATGGCCAAGGGCGCGGCGGATGCGGGATGTGCCCGTCCGGGCGGATCGTCCGGGCACGGGCCAAAGCGGGCATCTGAAGGCGCTCGCTGATCTCTGCCCAGTGCGCGACATCCTCCTCACATCTCGGTAACGGAACGAATCCACATTTCAGGTACGTTCTTAAGGCCGGGTAATTGTCCTTTTCTGTGTGAATCATGGCGGTCGTGAGTCCGCGCCTTTTCATGTCACGGAGGCAATGGTTTGTGAGATGGGAACCGAGGGATCTTCCGCGATAGGCTGGCGCCACGCCGATCCAGCTGATGTATCCATCGTTTTCCGGGGTCTGCCATGAATTGCCCGTGCCGACCGGCTCGTTCCGTTCATTCAACAGGATAAAAACCCGGTTTTCCTCATAAAAATGATTGTTCACGTAGACATAGCGAAACGAACCCGCTTGATAGCCGCCGAAACATTCATCCATGAACCTTTCCCACAGATGGCGGCAGTTTTCCGTGATGTGGATCAAGGCGTACTCCTTGGGAAAAACCGCTTCGGCAACATGTAACGTTAAATCCCGCTCCAACGTCACCAATATGTCAGGCATATCAACTCACCCCTCGCCGTGTAAATTTCGCCTCATGATACCATGGCGAGAAGGGAATTACAACGTCTCGCCTCACTTATACGACTATGTGAGCGAATCGTTGCGGGCGAACTTCGCGTCCCAGTTTTTTTCGAGAGCTTCGCGCCAGAAAAGCGCGGCTTTCTTCATATCCGCTGTCAGGTCCGGCATTTCGTCCGCGAGGTTGTTCCGTTCGCCGGGATCACTCGCCAGGTTTGAGAGGAAAACGTCCGCGCGTGGCTCTTCTCCCTCCACCAGCCGCCCGTTCAGAACGAGCTTCATGTCCCCGCGCCGGATGGCGGTCTGGCCGTCCATCTCCCAGTAAATGTCGCGCGCCGGGAGGGGCGTCCCCTCTGTCAGGAGGGGCAGGAGACTCACGCCGTCGAGCCCGGGCAGCTTGCCGCCCACGGCCTCGAGAACCGTTGGAAGCATGTCCATCGCGGCGCAGGGCGCGTCGATCACCTGATTCGCGGGGATGCGCGCCGGCCAGGAGATCATGGCGGGCACGCGGATGCCGCCCTCGAACAGGCTGAATTTGTGGCCGGTGAATTTGCCCGCCGTGCCGCCGTAGTAGGGATCCTCCGTCCCATCGAGCCAGTTGCGCGTCTCGCGCGAAGGGCCGTTGTCGGACTGGTAATAGACGATGGTGTCCTCCAAAATCCCCTGCCGGATCAGCTCATCCCGGATATCGCCCACGCCGTCGTCCACCGCTGAGATCATCGCCGCCATGACGCGCCTGTCCCACGGGAGGTGGGCGAAGCGGTCCATGTATTTCTCGGGCGCGTGCATGGGGTAATGCGGGGCGTTGTAGGCGACGTAGAGGAAGAAGGGCTCGTCCTTCCTTTCGCGGATGAACTCCACGGCCTTTCGGGTGATTCGCTCGGTCATATACTCGCCGTTCGCGTAGACCTCGCATTCGTTCTCCCACAGGTCGTGGGTCGGGTCGGTGCGGCCGTCCGCCATGCCCCAGTAGAAGATGTGGGAATAGTAGTCGATGCAGCCCGCGAGGAAGCCCGAAAACCGGTCGAAGCCGTTGGCGTTCGGGCGGCATTCGGATCTGAGGCCCAAGTGCCACTTGCCGGAGAGGGCGGTTCGATAGCCCTCGGCCTTGAGCGCCGCAGCGACGGTCGGCACGGCGGGGGTAAGCCCGCTGGCGCGCCTGTGGCCCGCTAGAATGGCGCGCACGCCCGCGTTTCCGGGGTACCTGCCCGTGAGGAGCGCCGCGCGCGAGGGCGAGCAAACCGGAGAATTCGCGTACATGGACGAAAACCGCGCGCCGCTCTTCGAAAGCGCATCGATGTTCGGCGTGACAAAGTCCGTCGCTCCCATGCAGGAGAGGTCGCCGTAGCCCTGGTCGTCCGTCATGATAAAGATCACGTTCGGTTTTTTCATGGTTCCTCCTCAGGCATAGATGCCCGCGTCGATCGGCTCCGCTGCGCCGCCTTCGTACAGGAAACACTTCACGCGGCGCCCCTCGACCATGTAGTCCCCGGGAATCTCCCGCACGCAGCGCTCCGTCTTCATGGGACAGCGGTTCTGAAACAGGCAGCCGCGCTGCTCGGCGAGCATGTCGGGCAAATCCTCCCCGGCGTGGATCTCGGCGCGCTTTTCGCGGAAGGGCTCCGGCGTGCTGTTGAGAAGCAGCACCGTGTAGGGGTGGAAGGGCCGCGCGATGATCTCATCGATGTCCCCGTACTCCACGGCGTTTCCGGCGTACATGACGACCATGTCGTCCGCGAGGTAGCGCGCCGAGGCGAGGTTGTGGGTGATGTACATCATGGTGAGCTTCTTTTTTTCCCGCAGGTCGATCAGAAGGTTCATGATGTCGACGCCAATCGACACGTCGAGCATGGAGGTCGGCTCGTCCGCCACGAGGATCGCCGGGTCGACCGCGAGCGCGCGGGCGATGACGATCCTCTGGCGCTGGCCGCCCGAGAGCTGGCCGGGGTACTTGTTCATGAAGTCCTCGGGCGGGGTGAGCCCGACGAGGGTCATGAGCTCCGCCACCCTTCCGCGCACCTCGTCCGGCTTTGCGCGCCCCTTGTGGAGCGTGATCGCGCGGCCCACGATGGAGAGGACTGTATGCGAGGGGTTGAGGGACGCGAACGGGTCCTGAAAGATCATCTGGATGCCGCTTCGGAATCTCTTGGCCACGCGAAGCCCCAAATGGCCGGAGATGTCGCGGCCGTCAACCAGAATTTTTCCGCTCGTGGGGTCGTGGAGCTTCATGAGCATGCGCGCGAGCGTGGTCTTTCCGCAGCCGGACTCCCCCACCACCGCGAGCGTCTTTCCCTCCTCGATCCGGAAGGACACGCCGTTCACCGCGCGCAGATACTTCTTTTGGACGATGCCCGAATGGTGGAAGTGCTTTTTGACGTCGATAAATTCGACCTTCGCCATCTTCAGACGACCTCCTTTCGCGGATAGTGGCAGGCGCAGAAGTGTAGCTCTCCGACGGGATCAAAGTCCGGCACGATCGATCTGCAGATCTCCCCGCGCCGCTCGCACCGGTCGTAGAACAGGCAGCCCGGCGGAGGCGTGATGAGGTCGGGCACGGAGCCGGGGATGCCCTTCAGGCGCACCTTCGGGCCGATGAGCGACGGGAATGCGCGCAAAAGGCCCTCCGCGTAGGGGTGCGCGCCGCCCTTTTTCAGGACCGAGCAAGGCGCGAGCTCGGCCATGCGCCCTGCATACATGATACCGATTCTGTCGCAGATTTCAAGCATCAGGGGCAGATCGTGCGTGATAAACAGGATCGAAAAACCCATGGACGCCTTGAGGTCGGTAATCCGGCGGATGATGTTATACTGGACGACCACGTCGAGGGCGGTCGTCGGCTCGTCGAAGATGATGAGATCCGGCCTCAGCGCGAGTGCCATGGCGATCACGACCCTTTGGCGCATGCCGCCCGAAAGCTCGTGGGGATAGCTCTTGATGCGGGTTTCTGAGATGTTCACCAGCCGCATCAGCTCCTTTGCGCGCTCAACGGCTTTTTCGGCGGAGATACTCTGGTGCGCGAGGATTGCGTCGGCCAGCTGGGAGCCAATGGTCACGACGGGGTTCAGGTTGTTCATGGCGCTCTGGAGGACCATGCTCGTCCGATCCCAGCGGAACAGGCGCAGCTCCTCCTTGCCGAACAGGAGCACATTCTTTCCCTTGAAATTCACCTCGCCGCCGGATATCCGCGCGTTGCCCTTGAGAAGCCGCATCAGCGCGAAGGCGATTGTGCTCTTTCCGCAGCCGGACTCCCCCGCGAGGCCGAAGAACTCGCCCCTGTGAATGTCGAAGGACACCCCCGACACGGCATGCACGCGGCCGCGCTCCGCCTTATACTCGACCGAAAGATTTCTGACCGAAAGCAGGACTTCGTTCATCGAGCGCACCTCACAGTTCCACCGCACCGCCGCGGTCGTTGGCATACAGGTCGAGGAAGGAGTTGCCGATCAGCATGAACGCGTAGCCGAGCGTCGCGATGCAGAAGCCGGGCGGCAAAATCCAGTACCAGGCCTTCCTGACGATAGCGGCGTTGTCGTAGGCGATGGATAGCATCTTGCCCCAGCTGGTCGACGTCGGGTCGCCGATGCCGAGGAAGCTCATCGACGCCTCGGTGAGCATGGCCGCGGTGATGACCATGACGGCGTTGGCGGTAATGACGGGCACGATGTTGGGCAAAAGCTCCCGGAACATGATCTCCATGTTGCCCATGCCGAGCGCGCGCGCCGCGTCGATGTAGTCGCGCCGCTTTTCGGAAAGCGTCTGGGACCTGACCGAGCGCGCCATCCACATCCAGCTGAAGAGCCCGATGATAAGGATCGTGTGCCTGCTCGTCATGCTGTCGAGAAGAGACGCGATCACGATCATGAACGCGAGCATCGGAATCGTGAGAAACACGTCCACGACGCGCATGAGCACCTCGCCCACCATTCCGCCCTTATAGCCCGCGACGAGCCCGACGATGGTCCCGATGGCGGCGGTGATGACGCCCGCGAGAACGCCGACCGTGATCGTCACGCGCGTCCCGTATACGAGATTTGAGAAGATGTCGCGCCCGTAGGCGTCGACGCCCAGGATGTGCTGCGCGTTTGGCTTTGTCCAGGGCATGAATTCGATGCTTCTGGGGTTGCAGGGGGCGATTTGGGGGGCAAAGAGCGCGATCAGGCCGAAAAACAGGATGATCGCGAGCCCGGTCATGGCGCGCCTGTTCCGAAACAGGTATTTATTGAGCGCCGCGAACCGGCCGGTTGTTTTCTTCTTCATGCGCCCTCCTTAACTCAGCGACACGCGCGGGTCGATGATCGGATAGATGAGATCCGCGAGGAAGTTCATCAGAACGACCGAGATCGCGAGCACGGTAAAGCAGCCCTGAATGAGCGGATAATCCGCGTTGAGGATCGCGTTGTACATCGTGAGCCCGATTCCGGGGTAGGAGAAGATGAGCTCCGTGGTGATCGCGCCCCCGACCGACGTACCGAGCGACAGCATCAGGCCGGTAAACGAGGGAAGCAGCGCGTTTCGAAGCGCGTACTTCGATAGAATCTTGCCGCGCCTAAGGCCCTTGGCCTGCGCGAGGGTGATGTAGTCCTCCGAGAAAATCTGGAGGATGTTCGAGCGCATGACGACGATGCGGCCCGCGAGCCCGACCACAATCAGGGAAAGGCATGGGAGGAACGCGTGGTAGGCGACGTCGAGCGCGGTGAAAAGTCCGCTTTCGTTCCCTGTCAGGCCGGAGGAACGCGCGTGGCTGATCGGGAACCACTTGACGTAGAACGCGAAGCAGACTAATAGAAGCATCGCCACGAAGAAATACGGCACGCTCTGCAGGTAAAACGCAACGCCCACGACCGCGCGGTCGAAGATACTGCCCTTTTTGAGGGCCGCGAGGGTTGCCAAGAACCACGCGATCGCAAACGAGATGAGGGTCGCGGTGATCACGATGAGGAGCGTCCACGGGAGCGCCTTGAAAATGATCCTGGCAACCGACGCCTGATAGATGGAGTAACTGGTCCCCATATCGCCCTTCAGAAGATTGGTAAAAAATCGGGCGTACTGGACGGGCAGGCTGTCGTTGAGCCCCCACTGGTCGCGCAGCATCTCCGCGTACTCGGCGGAACCGAGCGCCGTCTGGCTGGCGAAGAGTTGGGCGGGATCGCCGCCCATCATGCGCGGCAGAAGGAAGATGGCCGTGAGGGCGATCCACAGCGTCAGAACCGCGCTCAAAAGCCGCCGAAGAACGTACAGCGGCGAGACATGCTTCATACGAAACACCCCTTAAAAGGGGCGAAAGGGCCCGGAAGCGAACCCTTTCGCCGGATTGAATTTACTGCTGCGCGGCGAGGGAGTAAACGCCGATCAGCTGCAGGGGGCAGCGGATGGGATAGATGTCGCAGCTCCAGCCGCTGACGTTGTTCCCGTCATAATAGGGGTTATGACCGCCGACGTTGTACATGGGCAGGTACACGTAGCTGCTCGCGATGATGTCCTGGCACTGATAAATGATGGTTTTGCGCGCGTCGGGGTCGATGGTGGTCGCAAGCTGGTCGATGAGCTGGTCAAGCTCCGGATTGCGGTAGCGCGCGTAGTTCTTGCCGGTGCAGTTCTCGCCCGAGGGCGCGGTAGACGCCGAGTGGAAGCTCGTATAGAAGGCGGCATACGCGTCGTTGGACGTGGTGGTGCCGTTCTGCAGGAGCTGATAGTCGCCGGATTGAAGCTTTGACGACAGCTCCGCCCAGGTGGCGACCTTCGGGATGATCTCGACGCCGATGTTCAAAAGCCACTGCTGGATCATGCCGGCCTCCATCTGCTGCGCGGGCGCGCCGGAGGCGTTGTAGTAGGTGAAGGAAAGGCGATCGCCCGTGTCGGGATCCATGTACACGCCGTCGTCTCCCATGACGTAGCCCGCGTCCTCGAGCACCTGCTTCGCCCCCGCGGCGTCGTAGGTGCGCAGGGCGTTGGCTTCCTGATTGACGAGCTCGCCGTAGCTGGCGGGCAGCCAGGCCATGTTCATAGGATAGACGCAGTTATACTCGCCGCGGGTGATGAGGGAGCCCGTATCGATGGCCATCGCCATGGCCTTTCGGACGTTCACATCCGCGAGCAGCCCATATTCCTCGTTCATGTAGACCTGATAGTTGTTGACGCCCGCGTAGAGCTGCATCTTGGCGTTTCCCTGGGTGAGGAACTCCGTCACATACGACATGGCGATGGTGCCGAAGGTGCAGTCCACCTCGCCTGCCATGAGCGCGACCGACAGGTTCTGCGCGGAGTTATAAAGCTTGAGGATCAGCTTGTCGACCTTCGGCGCGCCCGCCCAGTAGCTCCTGTTGGCGCTAAACTGGATGTCGGTGCCGGTGGTGTAGCTCTCCCACACGAAGGGGCCGGAGCCGACCGGCTCGAGCGCCTGGTACGCGGCCACGTCGCCCACCGTCGACCAGATGTGCGCGGGAACGACGTAGAGCTCGGACATGTAGGCGGGGAACGACGGGAAGCTCCCGCCAAAGGTAATCGTCACCTCGTAATCCGCCGTCGCCTCGACGGAGGCGATGTTGTTCCACAGCCCGTTCACGTCAAGGGTCGTGCCGCTGAGCATCTCGAGGGAGAAGGCGACGTCGGTTGCATCGAGCGCCTCGCCGTCCGAGAAGGTTACGCCCTCGCGGACCTTGATGACGATCTGGGTGCAGTCCTCGTTGAACGCCCACTCGGTGGCGATCATCGGAATGGCCGAGCCGTCGATGGGGTTGTAGTAGGTCAGGGAATCGTAGAGAAGCTCGCGCAGGCTTCCGTTTGCCGTGCCGGTCGTAACGTAGGGATTGAGGTTCGCGAGCTGGGTGTCGAGTATGTACTCGCCCACGTTCAGCGCGCCGCCCTCCTTGACGTCCGCTCCCTCCGCCGTCGCGCCCACCGCGAACAGCACGAGGCACAGAACCGTCAGAACGCAGATGAATCTCCTCATGATGGTATCCTCCTCTTAGGGCCACTCAGGCCTTGTTGCGTTCATGTTACCATTCTGTTTGACTGACATCAATTCATTATGTTATACTCTTTCTGTTCAATGTTCCGAAATTATTATCAAATCGAATGCAAAGGGTGGATGAGGATATGGCGTTCGGCGTGATCATCGTCGACGACGAGCCTTGGGTGGCCATCGACGCGGCGCATTCCATCGACTGGGGACGGTTTGGGTTCACCATCCTCGGAAGCTTCACCAGCGCGCGAACCGCGATGGAAGAGATCGTCAAGCTGCGCCCCGCTCTGGTCCTGACGGACATCTGCATGCCGGGGATCGACGGCTTCGAGCTGATTCGGCAGTGCCGCGCGCAGGGCGCGGGCTGCCGCTTTGCCATGCTCACCGGGCACGAGGATATCTCCTATGCCCAGCGGGCGATCCGCGCGGACGTGGACGACTACTTCATGAAGGCGCTCCAGCCAGACGAAATGCATGGCTACCTCGCGCGGCTCGCGCGGGAGCTCGCGCCGAAGGCAGATGCGCCGGAGGGGACGAGCAAGGCGTTTCAGAACGCGCTTACCTACATCCGCCTCCACGCCTCCGAGCGGCTTTTGCTCGAGGACGTCGCGGAAGCGGCGGGCTTTGGAAAGACCTATCTCTGCGCGCTCTTCAAAAAACATCTGAATACGACCTTCACGCAGTACCTGACGACAGTGAGGCTCGAATGCGCGAAGGAACTCCTCAAAAACACAGACATGAAGCTCGACGACGTCGCCCGGCGGTGTGGAATCGGCGAGCCCTCGTACTTTTATCGCCTGTTCAAAAAATCGACCGGGCTGACGCCCGCCTTGTACAGGCAGCGCGAAGGCCATGCGTAGCCGGCAAAGGTCCCTGCGGACGCCGGTCACGTGGATCATGCTCGCCGCCCTCGCGCTGGCGCTTCTGGTCGCGGCGTCCGCGGTCCTGATCAGCCATCAGATTTTTCAGCGCGAGCGGGAACGCTTTATCGAAGCGGCGGCAAGCTCCATCGAGACCTCCCTCGAGCTTCTGGACGACACGCTCTACACGGTCGGCACGTATTTCTCGCACCTGGTACCGCTGGTAGGCATCTATTCCGGCGCGAACAAGGACGTCGAAGCGGTCGAAACGGTGTACGACGTGACGATGGCGACCGCCAGCTACAACGCCATGATCTCGGACGTCATCGTCGTAACGCCGGACGGGAAGGCGCGCAGCTACGCGAACGGGGAGGGCATGTACCTTGTGGAATTGGTCTCCGCGCAATACGACTACGCGGACGCGGCGCTCGTCTCGCCGCGCTATTTCTTCTTTCCCAACCATGCGTTTACACACGACGAGGTGTTTGCCTACGTGGTGCCGCTTCTGGACGTCGACGCCGCGTCCGGCGAGGTGACGAAGCTCGCGAGCATCCTCATCGCGTGCTATTCGAGCGGCATTGAGAACCTCATCGAGCAGGGGTTGAACGCGGAATACGCGTGCCGGCTGACCGCGTCCGACGGCGGGATGATCGCAAGCCACGCGCCCGACGGATTCCCGGAGGGCGCGCCCTCCTACAGCCTGGGTCTCAAGTACCCCTATCGTTCCGTGGATATCCGCGCACCGCGCGCCTGGCCGCTCGGGGGCGGAACGGCGCTCGAAATGATGGCGGGCGTGTGCGCAGCGGTCGTAATCGTCACGCTTTTTGCCGTAATCGTGATTCGAAGAAGCATTCTAAAGCCCGTCTACGCGGTGTCCGAGCGGATCGCGCAGATCGGCGAAAGCGGCGGCGTCGGGCGGCTCGCGTACGGCGGCGTGAGCGAGATCGATCTCATCGCGAAGAGCGTCAACGAGATGCTCGACCGAATGGCGGAGTTGAGCCGCGCGGAGCTCGACGCGCGCACGGGGCTCATCGAGGCGCGGCTGCGAAAAAACGAGGCGGAGCTGTATGCCCTCCAGAGCCAGATCAACCCGCACTTTCTGTTCAACGCGCTCCAGTGCATCCGCGCGATGGCGGTCATCGCCCACGCGGAGGGCGTCGCGAGCATGACCTCCTCCCTTTCCTTCCTCATGCGCTACGCCATCTCAGGAACAGGCATGGTTAGCGTGCGGGAGGAAGTCGGAGCGGTGCGGGAGTACCTGAACATCGTGGACATCCGGTACGCGCACAGGTTCCGGCTCGACCTCGATGTGCCGGAGGACGCGATGGAGGTCGCGATCCCCAAAATGATCCTCCAGCCCGTGGCGGAAAACGCGGTGAGCCACGGGGTCTCCATGCGGGAGGAAGGCGGGCGCGTGTCCATCGCCGCGCGGACGGAGGACGGGCGGGTAATCTTTACCGTGACGGACGACGGGCCGGGAATCCCCCCGGAGCGGCTCAAAGCTATGCGCGAGGTATTGGAGATGGACTTCCACGACGCGGTGAGCGCCAGGAAGCTGACCTCGTTTGGGCTCTACAACATTCAGAGGCGCATCCGGCTTCGGTTCGGGGAGGAGTGTGGGCTGACGCTCGAATCGCAGACAGGGGAGACGAAAGTGACTATCGTCATACCATTCGAGGAAGCACCGTGAACATAAAAAATCCCCGTTCCGCATAGCGGCACGGGGGAGCTTTTTATTCGTAGGTGCCCACGCGCTTGACTTCGGAAATGATGCCCCGGAAGTCCTCGAGGCTCACGTTCTCGGGAATGGAGTGGTCGGAGGCGAATATGTAGCCGCCGTTTTCCTTCATCACGGGCACCACGCGGTCAATCTCCGCGATGATCCTGTCGGGCTTGTCCCACAAAACCGCGTTGATGCCGCCGTGGAAGAGCAGCTTGTCGCCGTATGTCCTTTTCAGGTGCACCGGGTCCATGCCCGCCTTCACCTCGAGGGGATTTAAGCCGTCCATGCCGATCTCGATGAGCTCCGGCACGAAGGGGTTCACGTCGCCGCAGGAGTGAAGCCTCGCGACCGCGCCCTTTTCGTGCGCCCACTCGACCGCCTTGGCCTGCCGGGGCTTGTCGAGCGCCCGGTAGGTGCGCATGGAAAAGAACTGGTTGTGCTTGTACCCCATGTCGTTGGGCCAGGTCACCTCGTCAAAGCGGTAACCCGCGTCCCACACGCGGTCCATGAGTTGGAGGTCGAGGTTTAAGTAGGTATCGTAGATGTCCTCGCACCATTCGGGCTCCTCGAGCATTGCGATCAAAAACCGCTCCGTGCCGACCGCCCAGGAGTGCGTCACGTCGAACCCGAACCAGAGATTCGCCGTGATCCAGTAGCCCTCCCCCACCCAGCGGTCGTAGTTCTGTTTGAGGTGCTCCCACGGAATGCGGCCCTCGTCGAAGGTCATGCGGCTTTTCGCGTCCAGCCACTTCTCGGCGTCCTGAATGGTGAAATCGAGAAACTCCGGCGTCGAGCCGTGCTTTTTCCAGCTCTTGAGCGTCGCGCCCCACGAGGTCGTATAGATGACATAATCGTCCGTCTGCTCGATGATCTTCTGCTCGTAGCGCGGCGAGTTGTCCACCGAGATGTGCGCGACCTTGTCAAGACCGAAGTAGTCCACGTAATTCCGGGTGGGCATGCCCTCCTGAACCCAGCGGTCGATGGTCTCCTTCCACGGACTATCCAGAATGGGAATCCGGTCCGCCTCGCGGTGCGCGTACATCCTGAGGAATCGCTCGCGCGAGGTCATCTGAGCTGCCATATGCTTGCTCCTTCCTATTTGTGAAGCGTCGTGAGCCGGTAGACGTGGGGCGTCATGCCCGTCGAGGCGCGAAACTGCACCCCGAAGGCGTTGACGGACGAATAGCCCACCGCGTTCGCCACGCGCTTTAATGGCACGTTTGTGTAGCGCAAAAGCTCCTTCGCCTTCGCGATGCGCCGCGCCTTGATATACTGGTAAGGGGTCTGACCCGTCTCGCTCTTGAACGTGCGGATGAGGTGTTCGTTCGAGAGAAACATGGTCTTGGCGATGTCGTCGATGCGGATCGCCCGCTCGAGATTGTTCTCCACGTACTCGATCACCTTGACCGAGCAGGACTTGTGTCCGTTCGCGCCCGAACCGCAGTTGTTCGCCTGCGCGAGCAGCGAGGCGAGAAGGCGCGCGATCGTCTCGGCCGCCATGATCTCGTATTCCACGCCCACGCAGTCTGCCTCGATGATGGAGCGCATGCAGGCGAGGGGCACGCTGTTGTCGCCGAGCTGGTAGGTCACGCCGCAGCTCTTGGCGAGGTGGCGCAGTATCTGCGTGCAGTTCTGGCCGCGCACGTGCATCCAGTAGAACTCCCACTCGCTTCCGGGCTGCGTGTAGTAGCTGTGGCCGTGGTCGAGCGGAACGATGGCGAGGGAACCCGGGCGCAGGAGGAACCGCTTGCCGCACACCAGGTACTCCCCCACGCCGTCCACGGTGAGCATGATGAGGTGCTCGTCCGTGCGGACGCCGTTGCGCATGAAGATATAAAGCTCGTTGACCCTGTGCCATCCGCAGATGGTCACGTGGTCCAGCACGTCCTTGAGTCTGGGCGCGATGGGCTTGTAGCCGAAGCGAACCTTTCCGAACAATCCGTCCGTCTCGAACATGGCTCTCCTTTCCGGGGAATCACCGCCGTTACGGTTGAACGCGCCACGGATCCGCCTTGTCGGCGACCTCGAACTCCTTCATCAGGCGCGCGTACCGGTCGTACCGCTTTTTGAGGACGACCGACGTCGCGAGAACGCCCGCGAAGAGGAGGGTGTTGAGGATGAGGGTAAAAATCGAAACGTAGTATTCCGCGTCGCCGGGCCTGACGCGCGTGAAGGAGAAAGCGAGGCCGAGGTAGATGAGAACCACGACCGCCGTGGCGAGCCGGAGCGTGCCCCGGAGCCGCCGGTTGCCTTCCGCGCGCTGCTTCGCCGTCTGGTAATCCCGAATTTCCTCTCGCATGTCAGCCGTCCCCCTCCGGGAGCGAGCCGTCCTTCCCCTCGAGCGACCAGGGCGGAAGCTTCTCGAGCATATGGCACTTCACCGTCCTGCCCTCGTAGGTGCGCATCTCCGGCTCCCTGATCGCGCAAAGGTCCTCCGCGTAGGGGCAGCGGGTATGGAACCGGCAGCCCGAGGGCGGATTGGCGGCGGTCGGCACGTCCACGTCCTTCAGGACGATCTTGTCCCGGTTGCGCGCGATCCACGGATCGGGGATGGGCACGACCGAAATGAGCGTCCGGAGGTAGGGGTGCATGGGCCGCGCGATTACGCGCACGGCCGGGCCCTGCTCGATGATCTGCCCGAGGTACATGATGGCGATTCGGCCCGTTCTGCCGATGTAGCGCGCGGTCGCGAGGTCGTGGGTGATGTAGAGAAACGAGATGCCCGTCTCGCGGTTTAATCTGCTCATCAGATTGAGCGCCGAGACGCGCAGCGATACGTCGATCATCGAAACCGGCTCGTCCGCGATGATGAGTTTGGGTTTCAATGAAATCGCGCGCGCGAGCAAAATCCTCTGCCGCTGGCCGCCCGAGAGCTGGTGGGGGTACTTGTTGATGAACTGCTCGATGGGCCGAAGCTCGACGGTTTCCAGGAGCTCCTTCACCATCGCGCGCGCCGCCCTCTGTCCCCGAACGATCTTGCGCCTCAGAAGCGGCGCCGAGAGCGCGTGGTACACCGTGTGCGCGGGGTTGAGCGCCGCATAGGCGTCCTGCTGCACGATCTGCACCTGCCGCCGGTACTCGGCGAACTGCTTCTGGTTCATCTTGGCGATGTCCACGCCGTCAAAGAGCATCTGCCCGCCCGTGGGCTTCAAAATTCCGCTGATGATGTTTCCGACGGTCGTCTTTCCGCCGCCGGACTCGCCCACGAGCGCGACGACCTCGCCGGGATAAATGGACAGGCTCACCTTCGTGAGCGCCTGGATCTGCGCATGCGGCCGAAAGAGCCCGCGGCTGCCCGCGAACGTCATGTCGATGTCCCGAAGCTCGATGACGGGCCGGATCCCCTCGTTATTCTGCATGTTCGCGCCCCCCCTTCTCGACCACTTCGCGCCAGCGGAAGCAGCAGACACAGCGGTTCTCGCCGAAAAGCTCCGGCACCGGGCGCTCCGTGAGGCAGCGGCCCTCGCACAGGGAGCAGCGCGGCGCGAAGTAGCACCCCTCCGGCAGCTTCAGAAGGTCCGGCGGCGAGCCGGTGATCGAGTGCCTGTCGTTCACGTCGTCCAGGAGCGACGGGGCGGAGGCGATCAGCTGGCGGGTGTACTCGTGCGCGGGATGACCGAAGATGTCGAAGATGTCTCCCTGCTCAACCACGGTTCCGGCGTACATCACGGCCATGCGGGTCGCGACCTTCGCGACCACCGCGATGTCGTGCGTGAGGAGGATGAGCGTCACGCCGAAGTCCTGATGGATCTTCTTGAGGATGTCGAAGATGTAGTCCTGCGTGATGACGTCGAGCGCGGTCGTCGGCTCGTCGAGGATGATGACCTTGGGCTTCAGAAGCAGCGAGAATGCGATCATCACGCGCTGCTTCATGCCGCCGGAGAGCTCGTGCGGATAGCTGTTGAGGACCCGCTTTCCGTCGAGGCGGACGTAGCTCAGGTACGTGAGCGCCTCCTCGGTGAGCGCCGCTTCGCTCCTGGTGTCTCCGTGCTCGCGGTAGGTTTCGATGATCTGCTCGCCGACCGTGTGTACGGGGTTCAGGCAGCTCTGCGCCGCCTGGAACACCATGGAGACCTCGGCCCAGCGGTACTTTCGGATCTTCCTGTCGTCGAATTTCAGGATGTTCTGCCCGCCGTAGTTGACCTGGGAGTCCGGGTCGATGACGCCGGGGTTCGTGACCATCTTGAGAAGCGCCGCCGCGATGGTCGATTTGCCGCTGCCCGACTCGCCCACGAGCGCCATGATCGAACCGCGCTGAATGTCGAGATTCACGTGGTTCACGGCGTAGATGGTGCCGATATAGAGCGGGAATTTGACGGTCAGGTTTCTGATTTCCAAAATATTGTCTGTCATGCCGTCCCTCCTCAAAGCCCGCGCAGGCGGGGATTCAGCGCCTCGTCAAGCCCGCTCGCGAAGAGCACGCACGCCGTGGAAAGGAGTGCGAAGCAGGCCATGGGCGAGAACAGGAACAGGAGCATCTTCGGCGCGAAGGCGCCCGCGGCGGCGTTTTGCGCCGTCGCCTGAAGCGTGCCCCAATGGGAGGGGGAGAACGGGGCGAAGCCCATCATGATGAGAAGCGTCGACATGTTGATCGCCGACTGCATGGACTGGATAAACGCGATCAGGAGGTAGCTGATGACGTTCGGGAGCATCTCCACGAATATGATGTAAAGCCTCGAGAAGCCCATGACGCGGCACACGGAGATGAACTCCCGGTTTTTCAGGCTCATGATCTGCGAACGCACCATGCGCGAAAGCTGCGCCCAGGAGAGAAACGCGATCACGAGCGACATCACGAGCTTGTTGCTCACCGTGATAAACGCCGACAGGATCAGGAGCACCGGGATCTGCGGGAGCGTCAAAAAGATGTTTGCGACGAACACGATCAGCTTGTCGACCCAGCCGCCCACGAAGCCCGCGAGCGCGCCGATGACAAAGCCGATGAGGATCGCGAACGCCGCGGCCGTCACGCCCAGCGTGAGAACGTCGCGGCTCCCGTGGACGAGCAGGCCGAAGATGTCGCGCCCCTGATAGTCGGTGCCGATGATGTGCTGCCAGCTCGGGCCCTTGTACCGCTCCGCGAACCCGAACTCCTTGATCGGAATGAGGCGCGGGCCGAGGGTCGCGAAGAACACGAACATCAAAAGGATCAAAAAGCCCGCAAGCGCGCGCCTGTTGCGGTAGATGGATAGAAACAGCGAACCGAGCGTTCTCATGTCCGTCAGCCTCCCGTCTTGATTCTGGGGTCGAGCTTCAGGTAGATAAAGTCGGTGATCAGATTCGCGAAAATCGTGCACATCGACATCACGAGAAGCAGGCCCTGCATCACCGTGTAATCCCTGTTGCCGGAAGCGGTGGTCAGCTGGCGACCCATACCGGGGTAGGTGTATGTGGTTTCCACGAAGGAGCCGGTGGAGATCATCATGGCGAACGTAACCGCGAGCATGGTGATGACCGGGAGCATGGCGTTTCTCATCATGTAACGCCTGCGGATGACGCCCGCGGAAAGTCCGCGCGCGTAAGCAGCCGTGATATAGTCCTCGCCCATGACCGCGATGCCGCTCGACTTCATTTGGAGCGCCCACATGCCCATCATGGTCAGAACGTACGTCGCGACCGGCAGAACCGCGTGAAACGCCACGCTTCCGAGGAACGGGAGATTGAAGCCTGGCGTATAGGCGATGTCATAGGAACCGTTTATGGGGAACCACCCCAACTCAAATACGAACAGGACCATGAGCAAGAACGCCCACACGAATACGGGAATGGCGCTTGTCACGGTGGAAAATGTCGTGAGAAATGCGTTCAGAACTCCCTTCCGGTGCCACACCATGAGGCTGCCGATCGTGATGCCAAGGACAAAGGTAATCGACAGCGCGAGGCATGTGATGAAAAGCGTCCAGGGAAGGGCATAGGCGATGATGTCGTTGACGGTTTTTGCCTGAAAGACCATGCTTGTGCCGAGGTTCCCCTTCGCGAGCGCGCCGTAGTACCGCCCAAGCTGGTCGAGGAGCGGCTCGTCCGGATCGTAGTTGTATCGCTGGATGACCTGCACGTACGCGTTTTCGAGCGGAATCGACTGTTCCCGCGAGAGGTCGCGCGCCATGTTATAGAAGATGTCGCCGGGCATCGCCCGCAAAAGGCAAAAGGTCAGAAGCGACGTGACCAAGACGGTCAAAAGCGCCAGACCCGTCCTTTTCAGGATGTTCTTGATCGTCAAGTAGACTGCCCCCTCATCAAAAATGACCGGTTCGGGCGGGGCCTTTCGGCCCCGCCGTGCTCCGCCCGCGCGTCGCGCGGGAATCCGTTTGCTCCTTACTCGACCGGCTGGGGATAGAGGTAGAACAGCTTCATGAACCCGGAGAAGCCCCAGTTGAGGTTCACGATGTTCGCAAACTCCGGATCATCCAGCGTCGGAACGGGCATGAACCCGTCGTACTGGTCGATCTCATCCGCGTGCGGCAGGCCCGCCGTGGTCGCGCGGTTCTCCCAGATGCCGGTGACGTTCTGGTAGAGGTTGATGCCGAAGCAGTACTCGTTCGCCATCCAGCTGAGCCGCTCCGCGATTTTGAGGCGGTCCGCCTCCTCCGTGAGGTAGGGCATGGAGTCGATGAGGGCGACCGGATCGGTCGGCTCGCCGTTAAAGTCCACAAGGTCCGTGTAGATCGCCTTGCCGGTCAGCGGGTCGAGGTCGATGCCCATGTGGGTGGAGTACGAGCCGTAGTAGAAGTCCTTCAGCGTAAAGTACGGGTCGGAGAAGGACCAGGACACGTCGATCCACTCGAAGACCATGCAGAACTCGTTGTTGTCGCGCCGCTCGGTGAACATGGAGGCTTCGACCACGAGCACCTCTGCCTTGATGCCGAAGGCGTTGAGCTGGTCGCCCACCATCTGGCACACGTTCGCGACGACCGTCGCGGGCTGCCAGCCGCCGTTGACGCCGATGACGACTTTGATCTCGGTGCCGTCCGGGTAGCACCAGGAGCCGTTCTTCTTGACATAGCCCGCGCCGGTCAGAAGCTCCTCCGCCTTGGCGTGGTCGGTCGCGTACAGGGTGTACTTGTCAAGCACTTCCTGCGAGATGTACTTCGAAAGGAAGAGCGGCGGCATGCCGGTGCTGGAGTAATCGAACTCCTGGCCGTAGTAGTTGCCGATCTCGCGGATGGGGGTCTTGTCGATGACGTAGCAGATGGCCTTCCTGAAGTTCACGTCGCTCATGGGCGAGTTGACGGACTTCTGGTTGAAGTACATGCCGTGGCACGCCGGGTCGACGGTCGGATAGAACACGATGTCGTCGTTCGCGGCGAGCACCGCCTCGGCTGCGTCAATCGCGAGGGAGCCCGGGTAGCAGTCGCTCTCGGCGGACTTCAGCATCGCGACGCCCTGCTCGGGCGTGGTGTTCTTGTTGGTGATGACGTCAAACTTCACGTTCGCGATGTCCCAGTACTTGTCGTTCTTCTTGAGCCGGACGTCGGACTCGGTGAACGGACCATCCTGAACATAGGGACCGGAGGCGACGTATCCTTCCGGCGGGACAAAGGCGGCCAGCGCATTCCAGTTCTCGCTCCAGGCGGCCGCGAAGGTCTCGTCCGTGGAGTCCTTGCCGAAGTAGTCGAGCTTGCCTTCCGGCGCCGCGGGCGCGGAGGCCCAGAGCTCGGCCGCCTTGTCGATGAACTCGCCATAGATGTGGTACGGACAGCCGGCGTTGCGGCCGGAGTTTGCGAGGAGCAGCTCGCGCATCCTCTCGTACGGGGCGGGTTCGGCGAACACGAAGTTGAGGGTGTAGTCGTCCACGATGTCAACCGAGGTCAGATAGCGGGTAACCGACTGCTTGTGCAGCTGGAACCATCCCCAAATATCCTTGGAGGTGATCTCCACGCCGTCCGAATACAGCGCGCCCTGACGGAGGGTGACGGTGGTCACGTTCCCGTCGTGGGAAATGCCGGTCGCGAGTCTGGGATAAATGTTGTCGGAGAGGCGGGCAAACTGGAACATGCCCTCGGAGCCCAGCGAGACGAACCAACCGCCGCCGTTGCCAGACCAGGGATTTCCGTTCCAGGTCGCCGGGTCGACCGTAGAGTTCCAGGTCATGTTGTAGCTTGTCTCCGCGATCGCCATCGACGACGCGAGGAGCATGGTCAGGGACAGGATGATTGCGATGACCTTCTTCACGTGATCTTCCTCCTCCAATATGATCGTCCGGTTTCACTTCGATGATTGCGCCCGTCCGCGCCGCAAAGCCGGCTTTCTCCCCTCCTTCCCGCTCGAATGCGACGGTCGGCAGTCGCGTGCGTCGGCGCTTCCAATCGGCGCCCTGTTGAATCGAATTGTAAGGAGGGGCGTCGAGGTCGGCAAGGCGAGCCATGGAAAAAGATCAATTTGGAGTGACAATCAATCAATAACAGAATGAATTTAACATAAACGACGCTGTTTTTTGACGTAAATTCGGCCGAAAGCGACACTTCGCGCCCTAAATATTTGGCAAAAATCTGCGCGCCTCCCGAGCGCACTTTCTCATTTTAAAACGCATTCGTTCTCATTCTATAACGATTTTTCATTCAAATTATAACGCATCGGCGCACGGCTCGTCAACCTGCAACCGATGAGAGAAGCCGGAAAACTTGTACAGATTGTCCAGAAATCATCAGAATCCGTAGGCTTTTTCCGCACGAATGGACAGGCGATTGTGCCTCCCGGTCCAATTGTATGAGACGTTAATTTCCGATTATGCGCGCAAGGGAAGCCGGTGTGGGGACAACCTGCAATATCTGTCTTATTTCAGGAAATGCGCGCGGCATCGGCGCGCCGCGAAGGGGAATGTCATTTGTGAGAGAGATGGGCACTCGAAATTGACCATAAGGAGACTTGCCCGCCACCCGGCGGGCAAGTCTCTCATTCGATGGGTTTCGCCTTCTGCTTTCCGGATTTCGCCTTTCCCTGGATCTCGGGGACGGGCGCGACGTCGTTTTTCTCGATGTGCAGCTTCTTGTTCGACTCGGTTCCGTGGGGCTGTCTGGGATCGGGCCTGCGCATGCCGGGCTTCGGCATCAAAATCACCTCGGCGATAGTATTCCGTGAACGGAAAAAAGAATACGGGCGCTTTTTTAACGGGCGCGTTTCTTGTAAACAGCGGCGCGTTATGATAAGATGAACCCGTTCCAACCGGGCAAGTAAGACCGACTCACGCAAGGAGTGTGCCAGATGGACCCTGTGCCTGAACGAAGATACCCGACAAATACATAGCGCACTCGGCCCGGCTCTTCGACCGTGCCGTGCTGACGTGCGCGGAAGGAGAAGAGCATGGTACGCATCCACAAGACCATTGATTCCTCCCTCAAGGTGTTGAGCGCCCCCGAAAAGGACTGCTGGATCATGATGACCCGGCCGGACGAGGCGGAGCTTCTGGACGTCGCCCGCCGCTATGAGATCGACCTCAACGATCTGCGCGCGGCGCTCGACGAGGAGGAAAGGTCCCGCATCGAGGTGGAGGACAACTACACGCTGCTTCTGGTCGACATCCCGATCATTGAGAAGCGCGACAACCGCGACCGGTACGTCACGCAGCCGCTCGGCATTCTGATCGCGAAGGACGCGATCATAACCGTCTGTCTCGAGGAGACGCCCGTTCTCAGCATCGTCGAGGGAAAGAAGTCGCGCGAGTTTCACACGCACATGAAGACGCGCTTCCTGCTGCAGATTCTGTACCGCAACGCGTCCTTATACCTTCAGTACCTGCGCGTCATCAACCGCCAGAGCGAGATGGTGGAAAGGCAGCTGCACGATTCGACGCGCAACCGCGAGCTCATTGAGCTATTAGAGCTCGAAAAGAGTCTCGTCTACTTCACCACTTCCCTGCGCTCGAACGAGGTCGTGCTCGAGAAAATGCTCAAGACGGAATCCATCAAGAAGTACCCCGAGGACACCGACCTTCTCGAGGACGTCATCGTCGAAAACCGGCAGGCCATCGAGATGGCGAACATCTACTCGGGCATTCTGTCCGGCATGATGGATGCGTTCGCCTCCGTCATCTCGAACAACCTGAACATCGTGATGAAGTTCCTCGCTGTGGTGACGATCGTCCTCTCTATCCCGACGATGATCTTCTCCGCGTACGGCATGAACGTGAACACCGGGCAGATGCCCTTCGCGAACGCGGCCTTCGCGTTCCCGCTCATCATCGCGATTTCAGTCCTCCTGAGCGTGGCTGTGGCGATCTACTTCGGCAAAAAGAAGATGTTTTGATTGAAAGCCCCGCCGCGCGCGGGGTTTTTTGAACAGGAGGCGTTTGTGGCTCTCATCGATTTCCTGGCGGAATACCAGAAAACGCGCGTCCCCATGCACATGCCGGGGCACAAGCGGAACAGAAACCTCGCGGATTACCTCGCGCGGCTCGGGGCGGACCTCGACGTTACGGAGGCGGAGGGGCTTGACAATTTGCACGACGCCACGGGCATTCTCAAGGCCCGCATGGAAAGGACCGCCGCGCTCTGGGGAAGCGGGCGGGCGTTCTGGCTGGTGAACGGCTCGAGCTGCGGGATTCTCGCGGGCGTCTGGGCCCTGGTCCCGGATGGGGGAAAGGTGATTTCGGCGCGCAACTGCCACAGATCGGTTCTGAACGCGCTGCTCCTCAGGCGCGCGCGGGCGGAGTACATACTGCCCAAAGTGGACGAGGCGGGGATCGCGGGACCCATCTCCCCCGCGTCGGTCGCCGACGCGCTCGAGAAAAACCCGGACGCAAAGCTTGTGATCGTCACGAGCCCGACCTACGAGGGCATACTGAGCGACATTCCGGCGATCTGCGGGGTCGCCCACGCGCGCGGCGTTCCGGTGCTTGTGGACGAGGCGCACGGCGCGCACCTCGGCTTCGGGCACGGGTTCCCGGACGGCGCGGTGAAGGCCGGGGCGGACGTGGTGGTGCAGAGTCTCCACAAGACGCTTCCGAGCCTCACGCAGACGGCGGTTCTTCACCTGAACGGGGAGCGCGCGGACGGCGAGGAAGTGCGGCGCGCGCTCGCGATCTTCGAGACGTCGAGCCCCTCCTACCTCCTGATGGCATCCGTCGACGGCTGCGTGGACCTCCTGCGGGAGCGGGGAGACGCGCTGTTTTCCGCTTGGCGGGATGGCCTCAATGCGCTGCGGGCGCGGCTTTCGGGACTCAGGCGCCTTTCCCTCGACGGAGGGGGGACGCGCGATCCCTCGAAAATTGTCGTGCGAACGAGCCAATCGAATCTCGACGGCGCGCGGCTCGCGGCGCTTCTGCGCGCGCGTGGGATCGAGCCGGAGATGGCCGCGCCCCGGTACGTCACGCTCATGACGGGCATGGGCGACACGAATGAGACGCTCGCCGCACTCGCGGACGCGCTCATGGAAATAGACGGGGAAATGGGACCGGGGCGCGAAACTCCCCTTCCCCGCCTTGCCCTGCCCGCGCGCGCGCTGCACCCCTGGGAGGCGGAAGGGTGCCCGGCGGAAGCGAGGCAGCCGGAGGAAGTCATCGGACGCGTGTGCGCGGAAGCGGTGTGGGCGTATCCGCCGGGCATCCCGCTGGTCGTTCCGGGTGAAGTCGTGTCGGCGGAGATTGCGCAGGCGATCCGGAGGATTTGCGGGCAGGGCGAGGTTCGCGTTTTATCAGAAGTTTCCTTGACAAAAGGGGCTTCCGGTGATAGTTTAGAATAGTAGTTATCTGCGAAAGGGAGACTGATCGATATGGATCGTATCAAGACGCTCAACACGCGTGAGCTTTCCGCCGTCGAGGGCGGCTGCGGCGAATGCCAGACCTCCTGCCAGTCCGCCTGCAAGACCTCCTGCGGCGTGGCAAACCAGCCCTGCGAGGCGAAGGGGCGCATCCGCACGCTCAATACGCGCAATCTGACCGCCAAACAGGGCGGCTGCGGCGAATGCCAGACTTCCTGCCAGTCCGCCTGCAAGACCTCCTGCGGCGTGGCGAACCAGCCCTGTGAGAATCTCTGATCGGGCGCGTCGGGCGGGGGGACACCCCGCCTTTTTTATGGAGAAATATGATACATCAGTATAAGTTAAACGGATACAACATCGTCCTGGATACCTTTTCCGGCGCGGTGCACGTGGTGGACGACGTGGCCTACGACGTGATCGCGATGTTCGAGAATGCGCCCCGGGACGAGATCGTCAAATTCGTTACGGAGAAATTCCCCGACGTGACGGAAGCAGACGTCGACCGATGCATCGCAGACGTTCAGGCGCTCGCGGACGGGAAGCAGCTCTTCACCGAGGACGAATTCGCGGGACTCGCCCAAACGCTCAAGAAAAACGACGACGTCAAAGCGCTTTGCCTGCACGTGGCGCACGCCTGCAACCTGAACTGCGCCTACTGCTTCGCGAGCCAGGGCAACTATCAGGGCGAGCGCGCGCTCATGTCATATGAGGTCGGGAAGCAGGCGCTCGATTTTCTGATCGCGCATTCCGGTTCCCGCCGGAACCTCGAGGTCGACTTCTTCGGCGGGGAGCCGCTCATGAACTGGGACGTCGTGAAAAAACTCGTCGCCTACGCGCGCAGCCGCGAGGGGGAGGCGAACAAGAACTTCCGCTTCACGCTCACCACGAACGGCGTGCTCGTGGACGAAGAGGTCATCGCCTTCGCGAACCGCGAGATGCACAACGTGGTCATGAGCCTCGACGGGCGAAAAGAGGTCAACGACCGCTTCCGCGTCAACTACGCGGGCAAGGGGAGCTACGACACCATCGTTCCGAAGTTCCAGTCCTTCGCCAGGGCGCGAAACGGCCGGAACTATTACATCCGCGGCACCTTCACCCACCACAATACGGACTTTTTGCAGGATATCCTGCACATGGCCGACCTCGGCTTCACCGAGCTCTCCATGGAGCCCGTCGTCTCGGCTCCCGGCGACCCCTCCGCGCTCACGGAAGCCGATCTGCCGGTGCTGTTTGACCAGTACGAAAAGCTCGCGACCGAGATGCTGAAACGGCAGAGGGAGGGGCGGCCCTTCTCCTTCTATCATTACAACATCGACCTCGCGCACGGGCCCTGCGTCTACAAGCGGCTCTCGGGCTGCGGCTCGGGAACGGAGTATCTGGCCGTGACGCCCTGGGGCGAGTTCTTTCCCTGCCATCAGTTCGTGGGCGATCCCGCGTACAGTATGGGGAACGTGTGGGAAGGCGTGACGAACGCCGATTTGCGCGAGAAGTTCCGGAATTGCAACGTCGAGTCCCGGCCCGAGTGCGAAAACTGCTGGGCAAAGCTCTACTGCTCCGGCGGCTGCGCGGCGAACGCGTACCACGCCACGGGAGATATCCGGGGCGTGTACGAGTACGGCTGCAGACTCTTTCAAAAGCGCATCGAGTGCGCGATCATGCTGAAGGCCGCCGAGGCGGACGAATAGGCTTGCACTTTCCGAAAAAATCTGTTATCCTATCGTTATCAAGGGGAAAGAAGGCGCAGGCGTGACGAAGTAAGCGATCGGCAAACCCACGGGAGGAACCCGCGCAAGGCGGGCGCTTCGCCGTCGGATGAACCGATTGCCCGTCGCGCGGCGCCTTCCTTTTTAGAGTCGGCGTCCGTGCTGTCTGGCTTCGCTTCCGTCGGCGGAAGCGGAGTGATTTTGACAGCCGGGAGTGATTTTCATGTCGCTTGTTCAGGTAACGGACCTCACCTTTCACTACGAGGGCAGCTACGACAACATATTCGAGCGCGCGAGCTTTTCGTTCGACACCGCGTGGAAGCTTGGCTTCGTCGGCAGAAACGGGCGCGGTAAGACGACGTTTCTGAACCTTTTGACGGGCAAATACCCGTATCAGGGCAGGATCGAGGCGTCCGTCGCGTTCGAGTATTTCCCCTATCCCGTTCCCGACGCGGAATCTCCGACGCGCGCGGTACTCGGAACCGCGTGTCCCGGCGCGGAGGACTGGCGCGTGGAGCGCGAGGTGTCGCTCCTGGGCGTCGATCCCGACGTTCTCGAAAGGCCCTTTTCCACGCTCTCGAACGGCGAGCGCACCAAGGCGCTGATCGCGGCGATGTTTCTGCGCGAGAACAGCTTCCTTCTGATCGACGAACCGACGAACCACCTCGACATGGCGGGGCGCGCGGCGGTCGCGAAGTACCTGAACGCGCAGGGCGGCTTTCTCGTCGTGTCGCACGACCGGGCGTTCCTCGACGCGTGCGTGGACCACATCCTTTCCATCAACCGCTCGACCATCGAGGTACAGGCCGGGAACTTCTCGTCTTGGTTCTACAACAAGGAACTGCACGACAGCTTCGAGCTGGAGAAAAACGCACGGCTCAAGAAGGACATCCGGCGGCTCACGGAAACTGCCCGGGAGAAGGCGGACTGGTCGGATTGCATCGAGAAAACGAAGATCGGCGCTCACGCGAGCGATCGGGGGCGCATCGGCCACCTTGCGGCGCGGATGATGAAGCGCTCCAAGGCCATCGAGACGCGGAAAAACCGAGAAATCGAGGAAAAGAAGAAGCTTCTCAAGGACATCGAGCGCGCGGACAGCCTGAAGATTCAGCCGCTTTCCCACCACGCGGCGCGACTCGTGGAGCTTCGGGAGGTGTCAATCTCCTACGGGACGCGCGAGGTCGTCCGGGGCGCGAATCTGCTTGTGGAGCGGGGCGACCGCGCGGCGCTGAGGGGCGGGAACGGCAGCGGCAAGACGAGTCTTCTGCGGCTGATTCTGGGCGAGTCCGTTTCGCACGCGGGCGTCGTGCGCATGGCGTCCGGACTGAAAATCTCCTATGTGCCGCAGGACCCGTCGTTTTTGTCGGGCGCGCTTCAGGACTATATCGACGAGCGCGGCGTCGACGGCACGCTCATGCGCGCAATCCTGCGAAAGCTCGACTTCGCGCGCGTGCAGTTTGAAAAGGACATGAAGGACCTCAGCGCCGGACAGAAGAAGAAGGTGCTCGTCGCGCGCAGCCTGTGCGAGCGGGCGCATCTCTACGTCTGGGACGAGCCGCTCAACTACGTCGACGTGCTCTCTCGAATGCAGATCGAGGAGCTGCTCGCACAGTACGAACCGACGATGCTCTTCGTGGAGCACGACGCGGCGTTCTGCGACAATGTGGCGACAAAAATCGTCGAGCTATAGGGAGAAAGACATGTACTGGAGAGAGATGGCGGAGACCGACAGGGAGAGGGCGGCGCGGCTCATCGGCACGGTCGATACGGGCGAGCGCGGGCTGTTCGAGCATCCGGCGGAAAGCCCGGACTTCGAGCGGGCGGTGCGCGTGCAAATGGGCGCAGAGGACGGCGCGCTGTTCGCGTGCGCGTACGCGGGCAGACTCCGCTTTACGATCGCGTTTGAGAACGACCTGCCGGAATGCGCGGCGGAGGAGACGGGAACGCTTTTGAAGGCGATCGTCGCGCGGGAGAAGCGGAACGCGGTCTTCTGGCTGCGCAACGAGAACGCGAATCTGCGCGCCGTCGTCGAAGCAGCTTTCCATGCGAAACCCGATTACGCATCCCGGGAGATGAGCGTCTCGAAGGCGGAATTCGCAAACTGGAGCCATCCGCGCCTCCCGGCAGGCATGCGGATCGCGGGCTACGACCCCGCGCTTCTGAAGGAGTATCTCGCGCTTCTCGAGCGCGCGATGGCACATGTGATCGCGCCGGGGACGACGCCCTACCTCGACAGCCGCGATTCTTTTGCCGACGAGTTCCCAGAAATCGCCGCGCGAAACCGCTTCCACGCGCTATGGGCGGAGGGCGCTCTCGCGGGCG
Source organism: Bacillota bacterium (assembly GCA_023444095.1). Classification (GTDB taxonomy): domain Bacteria; phylum Bacillota; class Clostridia; order Christensenellales; family Aristaeellaceae; genus RUG11247. The sequence goes on along the minus strand of JAEZRP010000036.1, from coordinate 143,148 downwards.
TTTGCTTCTCGCGGGACCGGGAGCTCGACACCATCGCGCTTGACAAACCATATCGGCGGCGCGGCGCAGGCTACGCGCTTCTGCACGCGGGACTCGCGGGCGCGTTTGGTCGCATGGATGGGGATATCCGCCTGTACGTGGTCGACCAAAACGCGGAGGCGCTGGGCTTCTATCGTCACATCGGCATGCGCGAAACCGGGCACTGCGCGCGCTATCAGGTCAAATTCGGCGCTGTTTGACCCGGCCCTGCGCGCGGGTATATAGGCAGTATAGAACTTCGCATTGCGAAAGGAGCGAAACGCATGGACGCAAAGGTCGCATCCCTCATCAATCAGCAGATCAACAAGGAATTCTACTCGGCGTACCTCTACCTTAACTTCGCCAACTACTACGCCCACGTCGGCCTGAACGGATTCGAGAACTGGTTCCGCGTGCAGGCACAGGAGGAGCGCGACCACGCGATGCTCTTCACGCAGTATCTCCTCAACAACGACGTGGAGATCGAGCTCGAAGCCATCGCCAAGCCCGCGGGCGAATTCACCGACCACATGGCGCCCCTCAAGGCATCCCTCGAGCACGAGAAGTACGTCACCGCCTCCATCAACAACATCTACACCGCCGCGGCGGAGATTCGCGACTACCGCACCATGCAGCTTCTCGACTGGTTCGTGAAGGAGCAGGGCGAGGAGGAGAAGAACGCGAACGACAATATCACCAAGATGGAGCTGTTCGGCACCGACGCGAAGGGCCTCTACATGCTCAACAGCGAGTTCGCCGCGCGCGTGTACGCCGCGCCGTCGCTCGTTCTGTAACATCACCTGGCAAAGCCCGGCCGTCCGAAACGGATGGCCGGGCTTTTCGTTCGTCAGAACCCTTCCCGCCCGATGTCCTCTGTTCCGACGTCGTCGGCCTCGGGATCGTCGTAGCTGGTATCGAAGGTGAGCGTGTACTCGTATCCCGATTTCAGCGTCGTGACGCTCGATCCGTCCTCATAGTAGAGCGTGGCGTAATCTCCCTCGTCGCCGAACGCCTCGTTGACGCCGTACCAGTCGTAGCCGGTTCCCTTGTTGATGATATAATTGCCGCTCGGCAGCTTCACCGTCACCGACGCGGAGCCGCCGATGAACGCGCCCGCGACATAGTCGCCGTTCTCCGCGTAGATCTTGATGAACGTCGCATAGTCGGCATCCCCGTCCACCTTGATGTTGAGGTACGCCTTCCTGCCGCCGTACGCCGGATTCCGGTAGACCTCGCCGTTTTTGGGCCACGCCCGCACGCACGCGGCGGCGCGCTCCGCGCTGTCGAGATAGTCGAGATCCTCGAACCGCAGCATGGCGGAGTAGTAATTCCCCATCGTCTCCTGCGCGCACGCGGCGTAATAGGCGATTTCGTCGTCCTCCATGAGCCCTTCTCCCGTCAGCGCGCCCGACACCGTCTCCCAGGCGGCGTCCTCGTCGGTGGCGATGAGAAGAATCATCAGGAGCCGGTCGAACGTCTCGAGATCCAGCGCGTCCGTCTCCTCCATGCGGAACATTTCCTCGATTTCAGTAAGCGCCGCCATGGTCTTGGGGCCGACGTTTCCGTCCGCCGCGATCTCCTTCCCGAACGCGCGAATGAGCGTCTGAAGCCCTCTGGCGGGGTCTCCCTTGCTGCCGCTTCCCAGGGTCTCGCCGGTCTTCAGAAATTCCCGCGCCGCCGCGTACAACGGGTCGTCGAGATAACTGAGCACCCCCGCCATGGTATCCGCCGGACGCTCGGGCATCTCCCATTCCGCGTTTCCGGAGAGCTCCACCAGAAGCCCCGCGTCCACCGCGTCCAGAAGGGGCGTCAGGTCTGAAACCATGCAGTTGGTCAGGTCGAGGACCGCAAGGTTCGGAAGCTGCGCCACGGGCGAGATGTCCTCGACGGGGTTCTCCGTCAGGATGAGCGTCTCGAGGCCCGCGCAGCCCGCCAGCGGCGAGACGTCCGAGACCTCGCAGGCGGTGAGGTCCAGGTATTTGAGGGCCGCATGGCCCGCCAGCGCGGAAATGTCCGAGACCATACAGCCGGTCACCGCGAGAGTTTCGAGGGCTGCGTGCGCCGAAAGGGGCGAAAGGTCGGTTACTTCGGAGACGGCGATCGTGAGCTCCTTCAGGTTTTCGCACCCGGCCAGAACGGAGAGGTTTGAAAGGGACGTATGGTCCGCGCTCAGCCGCTCCAGTGTCGCGATGTCCGCGAGCGGCGAATAGTCCTCGATGGTATAGCCGTACACGGTCAGCTCCCTGAGGTTGGGAAGGAGCGCCAGTCCCAGGAGGTCCCCGCACTCGTCGGCGTCTACATGCAGCGCCGTGACCGAGGCAAGAATTTCGTCCGTGAGAGCGCCCTCCGGGACGCCCGCCGCCGCGCGCACCGCCTCCTCGAAGAACTCATCCGCGAAGGGCGATTGCGCCTCATCTTCCGGGTCCGAGGCTGCCTCCGGATCCGCGGCGGCCTCGGGGGCCGCGGTTGCCTCCGGCTCCGGGACCTCCTCCGGGTTCGCGAGCGCGTAGCGCAGTCCCTCGCAAAAAAGGATCATGTCGCCAAGCGCCACCGCGCCGTCCGGGATGTAGTAGATGAGCGAGAAGGCGGTCTGCGGTTCGTCGGCCATCTCCTCGATTGCCGGGCGAATCGCATCGGGATAGATCGAATCCCCGTCCAACTCGAGGATCAGGTCGTCGTAGAAATCGCGCAGCATATCGACCGGAATCGCCTCTGCGTTCGCCTCCTCGTAGGAGAGCATGAGCAGGTAGCCCTGCGCGGGTTCAACGACCGCGCCCATCAGCCCCGTGTCCGTGGTCGAGCCGGTCAGCTTCAGCCGGTACTCCGTCCAGAAGATATTGTCCGGGCTCCCAAGCTCGATTACAGGCTCGTCGGAGGCGCTCCAGATGAGGATCGCGTCGCTCTCCGCGCCGTCCGCGTAGAGGTAGATCTCGTCCGGCAGGGTATCGCAGGCAATCATATATGAAAAGTCGATCGCGTCTCCCCCTGTGGTCGTGAGCTGCGCGGACGTGGCATCGTACCTGCTTCCGTTCTTCATCGCGTATGCCCAGAAGGGGATCGTAAGCTCCCCGTTCCGGATGGGAAGCCCTCCCTCATAGCCGCCGACCGTGGCGACGAGCTGTCCGTCGACCACCTCGACGCTATCGAACGTCATTTCATAAACCGTCGCCCCCGACGCGATCTGAAACGTCTCCGCGCACGCGGGAAGCGCCGGAACGAGCAGGGCGAGGGCAAGGACACAGGCCGCAATCTTTTTCATGTCGATTCTCCTTCCATCCGTCCTGTCAATCCCCTTCCGGGGGAGTCGATTCCACTCCGGTCGCACCGCCCGCCTCGTCAAACAGATGCGCGGCGTCCGCGCCCGTGTAAATCTCCGCGCTAACCTCGCCAAGGCCGAGCTGCGCGGCGTAGGCCGCGACGTACTCCGCCGAAAAGGTATCCGCGATCTCAGAGTCGCTCACGACCATCGCGGCTGTCGCGTTCCCCGCGTCGTCCTCGGCGAAGAACAGAATGTCGGCGCGGTAGACGAGCAAAACCACGGCGCACATGCCGTCCGGCGCGGGATCGCACGTGAACGCGACGTTCGTCATGAGCGAAGCCTGCGCGTAATCCGCGTCGTACTGGGCGTTGACGAACTTCGCGAAGCCGTTAGCGCCCGCGAACGCCTCGGCGAACGGGGCATACTGCCCGGGCGTCAGCCGGACGACGGCGACCGCCTCCGGCGCGGTCATGTCATATGCGGGGACGCGCGCGAACCACGCGTATGCGTCGCGGTCGAACTTGTTCCAGAACGCCGCTGCGTTCTCCCCCATCCGAACCGCCGCCGTTCGGACGTCTCGCATGAGCTTGTCGGCGGACTTCGCCGACGCCGCCTCGTCCGTGGGCACGAACGAATAGCCGTCGGCATTCTCGGCGACGAATTGTTCGACCGCGCCGCCCGCCGGCGCGTGAATCCGCGTCAGTTGACGGTCGCCGTCGGCGAAGCAGTAGAACGAATCGGGAAGGAGGGCCGCGTCGAGGTTCGGGATGTAGACGTCGATTTTTGTCTCCGTGCGGAAGGCGTTCGCATAGATCCTACCGACGCTCTGGGGAAGCACCGCCTCGGTGACGACGCTGTCCCGGCCGAACGCGTACGCCCCGACCGCCGTCAGGGGACAGCCGCCCAGCTCCCCGGGCAGTTCGACGCGCGTTCCGCTCCCCAGATATCCGACGAGGATCGCCTCGCCGCCATACGTCGCGTATTCGAAGTCACCCTCAACGCCGTATGTGATCTCCGGCATGCCCCCGGCGTCCACGCACGCGACGCCGGGATAACCGTTCTCTTCCGCCCACGAGAGCGCATAGCTCCCGGACGGCGCGCAAACGACCACGTTTGCCGGAAGCCGCGCATTCTCAAGGCCCTCCGTCGCGGAAGCCGGGATATAGATCGCGCGCAGGTTATCGCAGTAATTCCCGATGCCGTACGGAACGCGCCGGGCGCCCTCCCCCAGAACGAGGCGCGCGAGCTGATGATCGTTGTTGCAGAGGAAATCGCCGATCTCGGTAACCGTGGAAGGAAGCACAACCTCGGAAAGCGAGTCCATGTCCGCGAACGCGTATTCCCCAACGCGCTCGAGCCCCTCGGACAGGCGCAGCGCGGTCAGGCGGTCGCAGTTCTGGAACGCGAACGCGCCGATCTCTCTCAGGCCGTCCGGAAGCGTGAACGTATCCGCCGTCACGTTCAAAAACGCATAATCCGCGAGGATGGTCACGCAGTCCGGGACGGTGACCGTCTCGAGATTCAAAAACCGCGCGAGGCCGCAGTCGTAGATCATGGCGACGGGTCTTCCCTGCGCCTCTGAAGGGATGTCCAGCGCGACCAGGTCGTCGGGACCGTCCACGCCGACGAGGCAGCACATGGCACCTGTCACGGCGAAGGTGTAGTTTGCGCCGTCCGCCTCCACCGCCGCGCGGGGAAGCACGACCGGACGCAGGGAGTACCACAGCTTCTCCGGGTAGATGCGGTCGCCGTCGAGCTGGGAGATCATGCCCGAACTCTTCGCATGATTGATCTTCGACCAGACGAGGTACGTCTCGCCCGTCACGAGGTCGTAGGCGTAGACGTCGTAGTGCCTGTTGTAACTCGTCGCCGGAGGGATGTAGCTTTTTCCGGATTTTTCAAGGTGCATCCGGATGTAGAGAACCGCGTCGGCCTCGATCTGTCTTGTCGCGCGCATCTGGGCCGGGAGGCGCGCGGCCACGTCGCCGTAGAGCGAAAGGGTCGTCCCGTCGTCGAAGAGCGCGACATATTTCTTTCCCCTCATGGATTCCGGGAGCGCGTCCATTTCGACGGCGCTCTCAAGGTCGGGCGGGACGAGGTACGAGACGTCGCCCGCGGCGGGCGCGATCAGATCTTCGTCCCAGCCGCCGAACTCGAGCGCGGAACCGCGTGCGGTTGCGCGCGCATCGATGAATTGGAGCTGCTCGTCGACCGTCCGCATATCGTCGATCGTCCCCTCCGCCCGGGCGGGCGAAAGTGCGACGAGCGCGAGGAGAATGGCGCAAAGAACCAGTCTTTTCATGTTGTTCCTCCTTCTGTCGATCGATGCCTTGCCCGAAGCCGCGCGAGCACGTCCTTCAGGATCAGAATCGCGTTCCCCCGGCCGCCCGCGCCGCCCGCGCCGAGCGCCCACAATCGGTCGAAGTGCGCCTGAAACTCCCGCAGGAGCATGAGCTGGTCGGAATACACCATCACGGGACGCGGCGACTGCCAGTCGTTGATCGCGATGTGGTGCTCGCGCTTGAGCTGCCAGCATGCCCCCTCGTGGAGACGCGCGAAGTCGTCCAGAATGAGCACGGAAAAATTAGGATACTTGTTCAGATATGCGATGTAGCCCTCGAGCACGCGCGCGCAGCCCTCGGCGTCGAGGTCGGCATAGCCGAGCTCCATGAAGTAGAGCCCCGACATGCGGCATGTGCCACGCTCCGCGATGTCGTTGAGCCGCGCGAGCGAGAGGATCTCGCGGAACCGCGCCCCGCCCGCGAGCACGAGGTTCATCCCGTTTTGGAAGCGCGCGAACTCCGCCGATCGCCAGGCGTACTCCTCCGGCGCATGACCGCGCGTCCCGAGGAAGCGGTCGTAGGCGGCGGCGTCCATGTAGAGGGGGTTGACGGAGTCCTTCACGAGGTCGAGCGCGCCGGGACCGCAAAACTCCAAAAACAGAATCTCAAGGATGTTGCGGGAATAGTTGTCGTCGTAGATGGTGAGGACGGACCGGGCGAACCGCGCGGCGGCGTCGAAGCCCAGTTCCGCCTCGCGCACGAAGGCCGGGTCCCGCACGAGTGTGGCGGCGGGAGCAGCGGGCCCAACCGTCTCCGAGACGACGAGGCAGAAAGAGCCGGGCAGGATCACGCACATCTGATTCGCGACCGCCTGCGACATGCCGTGCACGACCGACAGTTCCGCGCGGCCCGAAACGAGCGCCGTCATGTAGGTGTTGATGAGCGCGGACATCGCGCGCGTATCGCCGGAGACGCACACGACGATGCGCAGCCGTCCGGCGCGGGCGAGCAGGCAGTCCGACACCGCGCGGTCCACCGCCGCGCGCACCTGATCGCTCGAGAGGAAGACGTCGATCGTCTCGGCGTCCCCCGCCGCGTCGAGCGCGCCGGCCAGAACCCGGGCGACGTCGCGCGTTCCGCGCCCTTCCTCGCACGCCAGGCCCGGGACGGAGAGGGGTGCGCCGAGGTTTTTGATGAGTTTGTCGCCGTCGGAAGCGAGGTACAGAACGAGGTTTTGCTTCATGCGGTAGACGGTCGAGATGTCCGTGGGAAGTCCTGCGTCCGAAAAGCGGCGCATGAGCCACTCAGCGTCCGCGCCGCGCTCCATGCGCGCGAGGACAAAATCCGCTAGCGCGTCGAGCTGCGGACTCGCGGCCTTGAGCGCGCGAGAACCTGACAGATAGCGGCTGACGAGCGAGGGATCAAGGTCGAGCGTCTTCGCGAGCTCAATGTTCGTCAGATCCATCCGGTCGACGATCTCCCTGAGACGACGGTTCGGCGCGGGCATGGATTCACTCCTCTCGGTCGGATCTGTCAATGGCATTTCGTCATTGACAGATTGAGCATAGCACGCGCGCGCAAAAAAAAGGTGGGCCAACGGCCCACTTTGAGGAATCATTTGGAAATCGTCATTGATATGTGATCTCGAACCCCGCTTCCGGCGCGATCGCATCCCCCGCCGCGCGCATCGACTCGTCGAGCGCAAGCGTCCGAAGCGCGGGGAGCGCGAGCAGGGGCGAAAGGTCGGTCAACTCCGTGCCGGAGAGGTCGAGGAAGGAGAGCGACTCGAATATCTCGATGCCGTCGAGCGAATCGAGGGAAGCCTGCTTCAGGGACAGGCTATCGAGCGGGCCGCCAACCGCGGCAGGGGTCTGTATAAGCGTCCCCCCCACGTCGAGGGAACGAAGGTGCAGACAGGCATCGAGGGCGGAGGCATCCGAGACGTTGGTGTCAAAAAGACTTGCGTTCTCGAGACGCGAGAGACCCGCAAGCGGCGAAACGTCCGAGACGCGCGTGTGCCGGAGGCTGACGACGCGCAGATTTTCGCAATGCGCGAGCGGTGAAAGATCCGACAGGGCCTGATAATTCACGTAAAGCGTCTCGAGGTTTGGCAGGAGCGAAACATCCGCGAGCGTTTCGATCTTTCCGCGCGGCTCGTCCCGCCGCGCGCCCGAGAGGCCGTCTCGGAACGGCTCCTCCGTCGCCGCGACCTCGCTTCCGAAAATATAGATCGCCTTGACGGTCCAAAGCTCCGCGCGCGTGATCGGATCGCCAGAATCCTTTCCGAGCTGGATGCGGACGGCCTTTTCGACGAGCGGCTCCCGGAACTCGATTCCCCCCGCCCCGGAAAACATGCCCGTGAACCGCCCCGCATAGAAGCCGCCGCACAGCGCGGCGGTCACGAAAAGCGCGACGGCAGCCAGCCGAATGAGGCGCGGCCGGGGTCTTTCCGCGCGCAGGAGCGCCCGCCGGACCGCCTTCGCGGAGGGATAGCGCTCCTCCGGGGAAAACGCGGTGCAGCGGCGCGCGACGGTGCGCAGACGGGGGTTGTCGAGCCTCGCTTCCGCCACGCGCGTCGTTCCGGTCAGCATGCAGACGAGCAGAACGCCGAGGGCATAGATGTCGGCGCGGCAGTCCGTCTGGCCGAAGCCGTACTGCTCCGGCGGCGCGTACTCCCGCGTGCCGAGCGCCCGCGTATCCGCGCCCGCGCCGTCCCGGTATTCGCGCGAGATCTCGAAATCGATCAGGCGGGCGGAACCGTCCGGGCGAACGACGACGTTGCCGGGCTTGATGTCCCGGTGGATGACGGGCCGTTCTCGCCCGTGGAGGCGGATCAGCGCGTCGCAGAGGGAGGCGCAGATTTGAACGGCGCGCGCCTCGCAGAGAGGCCCGTTCGCCAACAGCCGGTCGAGGGACGTGCCCTCGACGTATTCGCGCACCACGCAGACGCGGCTTTCATCCTCAAACGCGTCGACGAACCGCGGGATATCGGGATCGTCCGGCAACCTCAGGATCGACAGCTCCGCCGCGCCGCCTGCCGTCGCCCTGTCGTAGCACTTGGCCACGAAAAGACCCTCCCCCGCCCTCTCCCGGACGAGGAAGGTCTCCGTGCCGCGCCCGACCGCAAGGCACTCAAGCTGGACGTACTTCTCCAGAAAGCCCGGCGGAAAGGGCGTAGCGAAGCTGACCAGCACCCGGTCCGCGATCTCGCGCCCGCTCATGTCTCTTTTTCGCCCAGAAGCGGAAGGCCCAGCTCGAGGAGCGCCTCCTGACAGTCCATGAGGGATTCCCCGTTTTCCAGGCAGAAACCGATCGCCGCATCCCGCAGAACGCGGGGATAGAGCGGCCCGCACGCCGCGTGCCGCAGGAGCTCCTGCGCGCCCTCGAGGTCCAGGGCAAAGCCGAAGGCAAGCCGGATGACGGTATCGCGCGAGGGCCGACGCGTCCCCTTGAAGACCTGGTGACCGAAGGACCTTTCGACGTTCGCGCGCCGGATGATCTGCTCGGGACGCTCGCCCCGCGCCCCGCAAAGCGCGCGGAGATGCTCCGTGAGGGGCGAAAGCCCGATCCCGGCCGGTCGCGTCTCCCTGAGAGCGCGGACGCTGGGCAGCTGAAACACATCGGCCCACATTCGCGCGGTGGGGCCCTGACGCGCGGCACTCACGGTGTGACGAGGGGTTGGCAGACGGGACAGTCGTACACCGCGCCGCCGAGATACGCCTCCTTGACGATGGTTTCCCCGCAGACCGGGCACGGGAGACCCACCGTCAGCCGGGAAAGCACGGTCTTGTAACCGCCGGGGCTGCCGAAGAAGTCCTTCTCCACGTCGCGCCCGCCCGCCTGCGTCATCGCGCGCAGGGTGTGGACGACGCTTTCGTAGATCTTTTGAACGTCCGCCTCCGTCAGCGTCGAAACTTTGCGCTTCGGGTGGATGCCCGCGCGGAACAGGATATCCTGAAGGACGCCGTTTCCGAGGCCGGGAAGGCGCTGTTCCGTCGCGAGGAGCGCCTTTGCGGACAGCTTGCCGTCCGCCGCCGAGGCGATCTCCCGGAAATAGTCATATGTAAATTCGTCCGTGAGCGGCGAGGGCTTTTTCCGCGCCGTCTCGTAGTAGCCGTTCTCAAATTCGCCCGCGCGGAACGCCCACATGCCGCCGTACATCTGAACGCCGCAGGAAAGCGCGGAACCGTCATCGAACTCGACGAGAAGCTGGTGCTTTTTAGGCCGTTTCTCGCCCGGCGCAACGTAGCGCGGACTCGCCCCGTCGCAGAAGATCAGCCCCGCGCCCTCCAGAACCATCTCGACCATTCCGCCGACGGCGCGCGCGCCTTCCACCCCGCGGCCCGTGAGAAGCTCCCCGTACCCCGCCGAATCGCCGTGGTACCAGGCGAATCCGTGCGGAGACGCGCCCGCGACCGCCGATGCGACGTGTCTGCCAGTCAATCTTTCCCCAATCTGCCTTGCGATTGTGACGGCCTCCGGTATCTCAAGCATCGTCTCATCCCTCCGTATCCCCTCGTCGTCGCGCGTCTACTTCAGCGAATTCATGAAGTCGATGACGCCGAGCCGCGACGCAATGTAATTATACTTCAATACGGAGGAAAGTGCCAGCCCCTTGAGCGCCTCATCCCCGGAAACCGTGCGCGTCGAGGCCGTAAAATCATTGAGGAGCTTGTAGACGCCCGTCGCGAACCGATCGTCCGTGTCCGCGAGGGAGATGCGCAGTTCTCGCTCGAGCTTGGAAAGCTCGGTAAGCGAAACCTCCGTGAGCGCGCGCGCCGTCTTGGAATCGAGCTCGCCCCCGTCGATCCGCAGCGCCAGCGCGTTCAGATCCTCCGGGTACCGCCCGAGGGCGTCGACGGCCGCGGCGAGCGCGGCGAGCTGGCGCTCCGTGGCGGTGACCCGCACGGACACGGGCTCCGCCGAAAACGCGAACACGGAGGTGCTGATGCCTTCGTCCTCCGAGATGTGCGTGCAAACGGAGCGCGCGTCGCCCTCCGTCCCGTACGCGGAGGCGAGCACGAGATAAGTGTCGCCCTGCGGGCGCACGAAGCCCGCCGCGCCGCGCACGACATACCGGGCCGCCTCCACGCGCGCCGTGCCCGCGTCCCCGTATGTGCCGAAGCAGGCGCAGTAGATATTCGCGGCGGGCAGCTCGATGACGAGCGTAGCGCGCGCGGACGTTTCCAAAACCGCGCGCGCATCCTCGACCGACGCGACGGGCAGCGTGGCCGCGTAGATAATGTACGCGAGGATCGCGCAAAGGACGGGCAGATATACCCTCTTCATACGGACACCCCCGGCGCATTTTATGCCCGCGGGAGGGCATGTATTCGATTGACTGTGCGATTATGGGAGTATATAATTGATCCATATTGATGGAAACCGGAGGGAATCGCCATGTACAACGTTTTGACCGGCGCGCAGATGTACTCCGTGCGCACGCTCACGCAGACGCTGGAGGACCTGGACGGGACGCTCGGCGCGCTCGCGCAAATGGGCTACACATCCGCGCAGCTCTCGGGACAGAACCCGGATCTCGACCCCGCGGCGGTGAAGGGGCTCCTCGAAAAGCACGGGCTGATCTGCCCCGCGACGCACATCTCCTTCAAGGAAATGGAGGAAGCGCTTCCCAATGTCATCGCGCGTCACAAGCTTTGGAACTGCGCATACCCCGGCATCGGCGCCATGCCGCGCGAATACGCCGCGAGCGCGGAAGGATATCGCGCGTTCGCCAAAAAGGCCAACGAAATCGGAAAAAGGCTCGGGGACGAGGGACTCACGTTCATCTATCATAACCACGCGTTCGAGTTCAAAAAGTTCGACGGCACGACGGGCATGGACATCCTTTTTGACGAGCTTCGGGACGTTCAGTTTGAGATCGACGTCTACTGGGTGCAGTCGGGCGGCGCGGATCCGGTGGAGTGGATCCGCAAGGTCGCGGGGCGCATGGACGTCGTGCACTTTAAGGAGATGGCGGGCAGGCTCCCGGACGAGAAGAACCGCTCGATGACCGAGATGGTGCCGATCGGCGAGGGCAACCTCGATTGGAAAAAGATCATGGCCGCCTGCGATGAAACGAATGTGAAGTTCGCGTTCATCGAGCAGGACAACGCGGTCGATACCGATCCTTTGGACTGCATGCGCAGAAGCTACGAGAATCTGAGCCGCCTGGGCGGACGCTTCCAATAGGCTCGTGCGCTCGATACGAAGGATCAGACCATACTACGGCTGGGTGATCGTCGCGGCGGGCATGGTCACCCTCTCGATGGCGCTGGGGCTCATCGCCAACAGCTTTTCGATCTTCATCGTGCCGGTTTCGGCGGAGCTGGGGTTCACGCGCGGCCAGATGAGCGCGAACCAGACCATCTTCGCCGCCGGCATGATGATCGTGTCCCTCTTCTGGGGCGCGATCTTTTCAAAACTCCGGCTCAAGCGGCTGATGGGCGTCGCGGCTGCCGTCTCGTGCGCGGGCTACTTTCTCTATTCCGTGGCGCGCACGCTCTTTTCGTTCTACGCGATCAGCGCCGTCCTGTCGATCTCGATGGCGCTTCTCGGCTGGATGCCGTTCACGGTCATCATCGGAAACTGGTTCACCAAAAAGCGCGGCTTCGCCATCGGGCTGACCTTCATGGGCAGCGGCATCGGCGGCATGATCTATAACTCGCTCGGCGGGTATCTGATCGCGGCCGTCGGCTGGCGATCGACCATCATGATCTACGCGCTCCTCCTGACACTCGTCATGCTGCCAGTCGTTCTCTTCGTCGTCAAGGTAAGGCCCCAGGACGCGGACCTTTTGCCCTACGGCGGCGAGGAGGGCGCGGCGCTCGCCGCGGAGGCGGAGCCGAGTGGCCTCACGCTGCGCGAGGCGGCGCGGGGCGGACGCTTTTACCTGATCGCCGCGAGCGTGACGGTGCTCGGATTTGCGATGAACTCTTTGAACGCGACCGTCGCGCCGCACATGCAGGCGCTTCAGTACTCGAGCGTGTTCGCCGCGAACGTCGCAGCCGGATACATGGCCGCGCTCGCCGTCGGAAAGTTCTCGCTCGGCGCGCTCAGCGACAGGCTTGGCACGCGCAGGGCGTGCGCGCTGGCGCTCGGCTCGCTTTTGATCGCGCTCCTCGCGATGATTTTCGCGCGCTTTTCGCCGGTCGTGCCGCTCCTCATCCTGAGCTCCGGTTTCGGCAACTCCTTCGGCTCCGTGGCCTACCCGCTCATCACCCGCGAGGTCTATGGCGAGCGCGACTACGCCTCCATTACGGGCGTCGTCTCGTCGCTCAACAGCCTTGGCTCCGCCGTCGGACCCGCCGTGTGCGGCGTCATCTTTGACGCGACCGGCTCGTACACGCCGGGCTATGTCGCCATGGCCGCGCTCGTGGCGGCGTTCGGCGGGACGCTTCTTCTGGCCATGCGGCGGGGGAAGCTGAAGAACGGGAGACGGGACGCCAGCTCGGACCCCGCATAGGGACACATATGCTTTTTCGCGTCGGTTCATTTGAAAGGAGGAAAGAGCTTGCCGGAGTTGATCAGATTCGAGGTCGAGAGGATGCCCGCGAGGAAACTCGTCGGGCGGGAGATCCGCCAGAAGATGGGTTCGGATGAGAATCCGATCCCCGCGTTCTGGCAGAGGTGCTTTGCGGACGGGACGTTTCAGGTGATCGAGGCGCTGGGCGCGCCCGCGCTCGACGGCTCGTACGTCGGGTTCATGTGCGACTACCAGGCGGACGAAGGGATGTTTACCTATATCTGCGGCATCTTCATGAAGCCGGACTGCGCGGTGCCCGAAGGCTTCGTTGGACGGGACGTTCCGGAATCCGACGTCGCCGTCGGCTGGGTGCGCGGACCGGAGTTTGAGAACTACCCCGTGGCGCACAATCTCACTGCCGCCGCCATGGAGAAGGCGGGCCGCAGGCCGGACGAGGCGGCGTCCTGGTGCGCGGAGGTCTACAACTGCCCTCGCTTTACGACGCCGCAGGAGAACGGCGACGTGATTTTGGACTACCATATCCCTTGCCTATAGACGAACCGGGGTTCGGCGCGCTTCGTCGGGCCCCTTCCTTTTTTGAGGCTGAAATGAAGAGCGCGCGCATAGATGGGAGGCGGCGCAATGCGGGCGGAAGATATCCCGGCGGCGGTCGCCCAAAGGGCGCGGGCGATGGGGCCTGCGGGCGAAAAGTGGCGAAATGAACTGGGTGAAACGGTCGCGCTCCTCGCGGAAAGATGGCGGCTGCGCGTCGGCGCACCTATGGCGGGCGGAACGCACGCCTTCGCCGCGAAGGCGACCGGCGCGGACGGCGGGCGGTACGTGATCAAGATCGACATGCCGGACGGCGCGGGGCACGCGGGCTTTTCCTATGCGGTCAGGGCCCTTGCGGTCGCGGCCGGGCGCGGCTACGTCAGGATGTACGCCTGCGACATGCAGAAACGGGCGTGCCTGCTGGAGGAACTGGGGACGCCGCTCGGGGACATGGGATATGCAGTCGACCGAAAGATCGAACTGATCTGCGCCGCGCTCACAAAATCGTGGATTCCGGTCGCGGGCGGGGGGTTGCAAACCGGGGAAGACATCGTTCGATGGTTTCGGACGTTTCTCTCGGACGCGTGGGAGGCGCTCGGGCAACCGTGCCCGGCGGAGACGATAACGCAGGCCCGGGCGTTTCTCTCCAACCGGGAAGACGGTTTGGGCACGTGCGAGCGCGTGCTCGTTCACGGGGACGCGCACGGGACGAACGTGCTATGCGATCCGGCGGAGGAAGGCGCGTTCAAGCTGATCGACCCGGACGGAATCCTGTACGAAAGGGCCTACGATCTCGGCGTTCTCATGCGCGAGTGGCCCGAGGCATACGAACGGGAGCCAGTCGGGGCAGGTCTCGCGCGGTGTGCGCGTCTTTCCGGGATGACTGGCGTCGATGCGCGCGCGATCTGGGAATGGGGATTCCTGCAATGCGTCTCGACGGGCCTTCTATGCCTGAAAATCGGGCAAGATGGCTGGGGAAGGCGGCTTCTAAAGGTGGCGGAGGCGTGGACCGGGGCGGAGCCTCCCCCGCGCTGACGCGTCCGCCGCGCCGGTCACTTCGCCCTGTCCGCGAGGTTGAGGGCAACCGCCGCGCGCACGAGTTCCGTCAGCGCCGCCTCGTCGATCGATTCACCCTCCCGAATGTCGATGGCGCGCCGGGCGTTCCCCTCGAGGCTCGCGTTGAAAAGCCCCGCCGGATCCGGCAGCCTTGCGCCCTTCGCGAAGGTCATCTTGACAACGCTTTTGTACGTCTCGCCCGTCAAAACGATCCCGCCGCGCGACCAGACGGGTGTTCCCCGCCACTTCCATTCCTCGACGATTTCGGGGTCCGCTCTGCGGATCACCGCGCGCAGATGCGCAAGCATCTCGCCGCGCCAATCGCCGAGCGCCCGAATCCTTTGATCGATCAGTTCCGAAGCGGACAGATTTTCCTCCGTATTTGTCATTTGCCTCGCTCCCCCTATTTCCGCCAGAATGTCGTTATTTCCGCCTTGTCGGCGATGTTAAACCCGATCATCCGCTCGAGGAGCGCATAATCGACCGGGCTCGTCCACGGAATGCGCACGAGCTCCTTCGTCCGCTCGTATCCTGCCCGCGCGATCTCACCATCGAACCTTTCGAGGCATTTGCGCTCGGGCGCGACCGACAGGTGCGGCTTGGCCGCCGAATAGCTGACGATGAACGTGCCGTGGTCGGTGTACATCGGCTGGTTCCATTTGATCTCCAGCCTGAGCGACGGAAACCGCGCCGCCGTCCACGCGTGGATCTCCGAAAACCGCGCACGATGCGCCGGGTCGCCAACCCGATCGATGAATTCGCTGAGTCCTTCCATGTGACCTCCTTCCCCGTCAGGGGATCTTGGGCAGCGGAAACGTATTCCGATGCGCTCGATCCCGTCTCGCAGGGGTTCGTTTCATTCCCGCAGCTTTTCCGGCGCGCCGCGTTGTGCGCGAGGTCCCCCTGCTCGCAGGGATCCTCGTTCAGATCGAACAGGCGCCACGGGGTGTTTTCCAGACATACTTATTTATACCCAATTCGGGTGATGACGCCACGGGAGTGAGACGCTAATATCTCCTTTGGGAAGGGTTTGGCAGGAGATTCCGCCGCGTTTTCGCCATCCTATCGCGCGGCGCAAAGGGACGCAACCATTGGTGGACGTCGGAAGCGGGAAACTGTGGTATAATAGAGGCAGACAAGGAGGAATGAATCATGACGCAGATTGAAGAGCTTTTCAAGAACCTGGCGATGGCCGGCATCGGCGCAGTCGCGATCGGCTACGAGAAGGGACAGAAGATCGTCGAGGAGCTGATCAAGCGCGGCGAGATGACCGTCGAAGAGGGCAAAGTGTTCAACGAGGAGCTGCAGAGGCGGCTCAAGAAGGAACCCATGAAGGCGGCCGACGTGGACGTCGACGCCATGTCGCCCGAGGAGCGGGCCGAGCTTTTGAAAAAGCTGCGCGCGCTCGAAGAAGCCGAATAACGAATGAACGACGGAGTTCGGGGCGCGCGGGGAAGGTTGGGCGAAATCGTCAGGATTCTCGCGCGCCACAACATCGCGAAGGGCCTCGATCCCGAGAAGCTGCGCGCGATCCTCGAGGATCTGGGCCCCACCTACGTCAAGCTCGGGCAGCTCGTCTCCACGCGCTCGGACCTCATTCCGGAGGCGTACTGCCGGGAGCTTGCGAAGCTGCGCTCGGAAGCCGCCCCCATGTCCATTGAGACGGTGTATTCCGCCATCGAGGCGGCGTACGGGCAGCCCTGGAGCGAGGCTTTTGCGCGCGTCGAGGAGACGCCGCTCGGCTCCGCCTCCATCGCGCAGGCGCATCTGGCGCGGCTTCGCGACGGGCGTGAGGCGGTCATCAAGGTTCAGCGCCCGGGCATCCGGGAGACGATGCGCCGGGACATCGCGCTTCTCAAAAAGGCCGCGGGGCTCGCGAAACTCACCCCCATCGGCGAGACGGTCGATCTCGCGCTGGTGCTCGACGAGATGTGGAACGCGGCGGAGCGCGAGCTGAACTTTCTGGAGGAAGCGAAAAACCTGCGGGAATTCGCCGCGAACATGCGGGAGGTGCGCTACGCCTCCTGTCCGGCGGTCGTCGAGGGACTCGTCGCGGAGCAGATCCTCGTACTCGAGTACGTGGACGGCATCCGGATCGACGACGTTGCAGCGCTCAGGGAAGCGGGGTACGATCCCGCTGAGATCGCCTCGAAGCTCGCGGAAAACTTCATCCGGCAGATCGTCGACGACCGCTTCTTCCACGCGGACCCGCATCCCGGCAACCTGCGCGTGCGGGACGGGGTGATCGTGTGGCTCGATCTCGGCATGATGGGGCGGCTCTCGGACGCCGACGGGGCGATGTTCACGCGCTACATAGAGGCGGTCGCGGTGAACGACACCGAAAAGGTGACCGACACCGTTCTCGCCATGGGCGTCTACGAACAGACGCCCGACCGGGCGCGCTTGTCAAACGACATCGAGGCGCTGCTCGCGCGCTACCGGCAGATGTCGCTCTCGTCCATTGACGCGGGGCGCGTCTTGCAGGAGTTCCTCGCGCTCGCGCGCAGACACGGCATCGCCATGCCCGCAAACCTCACCATGCTCGCGCGCAGCGTGGTCATCCTGGAAAGCGTGCTGACGGCGCTCGACCCGGAGACGAACCTTCTCAGGATCATCACCGCGCACATGAGGCGGGAGATGTTCGGTCCGGAGCGCATCCGCGAATTCCTCGAAAAGCACGCGCTCCAGCTCACGCGCTCGGCGGACAGGCTGGGCGCGATTCCGGGCCAGCTTTCGGACGCGCTTCAGAAGATCGTGTCGGGGCGCGCGGCGGTCACGCTCAACGTCGCGGGGTCGGACGCGGAGAGCCGGGCGCGCGACGCGCGCAGCCGCCGCACGGCGCTTTCGGTAGTCGCCGCCGCGCTCATCATCGGCGGTGCGGTGTCGTCGCTCTCGCGTCTGCCGGGGCCGGGCGGGCTCCCGTGGCCCTCGGCCGCGCTGTTTTCCGCGGCGCTCGTCGCCGTGATCGCGCTCTTCGCGCGGGGAAAGAGACGCTGACGCAGGACGTCGATCTTCTCGCTTTTGACGGGGATGCTGTTTATCGGCGTGATCCCCGCAAGCGGGACTTCCGGAGCAAGATTGCCATAAAACTCCCGATTGACAATAAAAGGACGCGATGATAAAGTATTGACAGGAGAATATGGCGAAAAAGGAGGGTTTTTGTGAAAAAGGAAAGCATCATGGTGATCCGGGCCAGCAAGAGGCGCGAAAACGTTGAGGCGCTTCAAAAGGTTCTGACGCAGTACGGATGCAGCATCAAAATGCGGTTGGGCCTTCACGAGGCGGGCGACGTCTGCTCCGACGACGGGCTCATCATCCTGCAACTGGTCGACGTGGACGGCGAGGTGGCCGAGTTTAAGAAGGTGCTCGACGATCTTTCCGGCATCCGCTACGACACGATTGAAATCTAACGCATCGGCACGCTCCGCCCATCCCGGCGGGGCTTTTTCGCGCCTACCTCGGCTCCACGGGGACGCGCAGAAGGCGCGCGCCAAGCGCGTGCAGGAGCGCGGCGGGAATCATGATCGGCGACGAAAGAAGCATCGACAGTTCATACCCGAGGCTGCTCCGTTCGTCGACGTGCGCGCGCTTTCCCCGCAGCCTCGCCAGAAGCGAGCCCAGCGGGATGCCGTAGGCGTTCCCGAGCATGATGCCGCGCACCGCGCCGAGGATCGCCATCGCCCGCGCGCGTCCGTAGCGGGAAACGGCGCCCTCCCACGCCGCGCGCGAAGGATTGCCGCGCGCGTCCGCGTAGTGCTGCGCGAATAGTACGGCGGGCAGTTCCTCCGCCGGCACGGTCTGCGCCTGCCCCGCGAGCATTCCCTCGATCTCCTCCGCCGAAAGGCCCGACTCGAGCGCGATCCTCGCGTGCACAAAGGAGCACATCCGGCAGCCGTTGACCTCCGTTACCGCCAGTATGAGCCGTTCCTTGAACGCCTCCGTCATCAGGTCGGCCCGTTTTGCGCGCGAAAGAAAGGGCATCGTCATGCCCGCCCTGACCGCGATCCGATATGCCTCGCCAAGCGTATAAAGTCCGCGCCCCGTCCGATCCCGCATGCACATCACCCCAAATGAATATGATTTAACCCTTTGCGCGCGTCCGCAAACGCGGCGGGCCGCGCGTCGCCATGTAAATTATGAATTGACATCCGGTATTTATTAATTTATACTATAGTTACTAAATTGGATCGAAAGGAGGCGCGAATGATTAAGGCCCCGAAGGCCCCGCGAGAACCCTCAAAAAGTCAGGAACGCGCATCCGCGACGACCGACATCTCGAACGCAGCCCTTCTTCCTTCCCTTACTGACGAGACGCATCAAAAGCGCACAGCACGACAGAAACCGCAACAGGAAAGAACGCAGAACGACCGACGCGAGGGAACCGGGCATTGCCCGCCGTTCCCCGGACAGATCCGCCCGCGCAAGCCGGGCAAGACAAAGATTCTGCGACGACGAATTCGAACGCGGTCCAAGGCCCAAGGGTGGGTCCAGTCAGCCGGAGCGAATGCGGGACGACCCGCGCGCTTCGATTTTGTGCTACATCACAGATAAGGAGATCTTGTATGGCGAACAAACCAAGCACGACCATCACAAGCGGCGGTCAGACGGACTTCAAGGAAATCCGCGATCTGATCGACCTGTACTACAAGGGGAAGCCGGGATGTCTGATTCAGGTTCTGCACGCGGCGCAGGAGATCTACGGATACCTTCCGCTGGAACTTCAGGAGGTCATCGCGGACAAGCTGGAAGTGCCCGTCTCGGAGGTATCGGGCGTCGTGTCGTTCTATTCCTTCTTCTCCGTCAACAGGCGGGGACTTCACACCATCCGGGTATGCCTCGGCACGGCCTGTTACGTGCGCGGTGGGAAGCGGATCGTGGACCATCTCCTGAAAACACTGAACGTCGAGATCGGCGGAACCACCGAGGACGGCAAATTTACGTTTGAGATCGCCCGCTGCATCGGCTCGTGCGGGCTCGCGCCGGCCATGATGATCGACGACGAGGTGTATAAGCAGGTGTCGCCCACGAAGGTCGACGCGATTCTGTCCAAGTACTGACAGGGGGTGAAAAGATGACGATGAAAATAACTAGCCTCGAAGGTCTTCAGGCCATCAAGGAGGCGCGACTCGCCGAGGAAGGAAAATACCGCCATCAGGTGCTCGTATGCGCGGGTGCAGGCTGCGTGTCATCGAACTGCGGCCTCGTGCGCGACGCGGCGATCGAGGCGATCCGAAAATTGGGTCTCGAGGGCGAGGCGCGCGTGTTTGAAACCGGGTGCATGGGCACCTGCGCGGTCGGCCCCGTGATACTGATCCTTCCCGAGCGGATATTCTATGTGAACCTCACGCCCGCGATCGCGGCTGAGATCATCAAATCCCACATCGTCGAGGGCGATGTGCTCGAAAAATACACCTTCTACGACCACGCGCTGGGAAAGCACGTGCCGAAGATCGACGACATCGACTTTTTCAAGGAGCAGGTTCGGATCGCGCTTCGAAATTGCGGCGTGATCGAATACGGGAACGTCGAAAGCTACATCGCGCGCGACGGCTACTTCGCGGCGGCCAGGGCGCTCACGGAGCTCTCCCCGCAGGCAGTGGTCGACCAGGTCAAGGCCTCGGGCATCCGCGGACGCGGCGGCGCGGGCTTCCCCACCGGCATCAAATGGGAATCGGGCCTGCGCGCCAAGGGCGCGGAGAAGTACATCGTCTGCAACGCCGACGAGGGCGACCCGGGCGCGTTCATGGACCGCTCCGTCATCGAGGGCGACCCGCACACGGTCCTCGAAGGCATGATGCTCGGCGGATACGCCATCGGCGCGAACAAGGGGTTTGTTTACATCCGGGCCGAGTATCCCATTGCCGTCGAGCGCATGCAGCGCGCGATCAACGAGGCGAAGGAGCGCGGGCTTCTGGGCGAGAACCTGTTCGGAAGCGGCTTTGCCTTCGACGTCGAGATCCGAATCGGCGCTGGCGCGTTCGTCTGCGGCGAGGAGACCGCGCTCATGGCCTCCATCGAGGGCCGGCGCGGTGAGCCCCGGCAGAAGCCGCCGTTCCCGTTCCAGGAGGGGCTTTTCAGGAGTCCGACCATCATCAACAACGTGGAAACGCTGGCGAGCATCCCCGCCATCCTTCTGAAGGGCGCGGAGTGGTACGCGAGCTACGGAACGCCCACCGCGAGGGGCACCAAGGTCTTCGCGCTCGCGGGCGACATCGTGAATACCGGCATCATCGAGGTGCCGATCGGGATTCCGCTGGGCGAAATCATCTTCAAGATCGGCGGCGGCATGCTCGGCAAGAAGCACTTCAAGGCCGCGCAGATCGGCGGACCTTCAGGCGGCTGCATCACGCAGGAGAACCTCAACACCCCCACCGACTACGAGTCGCTCTCGATGCTCGGCGCGATCATGGGTTCGGGCGGGCTCATCGCCATGAACGAGGACACCTGCATGGTCGACACCGCGCGCTACTTCATGGACTTCATCCAGGAGGAATCGTGCGGCAAGTGCGTCGCCTGCCGCCTCGGCACCAAGCGCATGCTCGAGATCCTCGAGCGCATCACGCGGGGCGAAGGCCGGGAGGGCGACATCGAGCGGCTGGAGGAGCTGGGCAAGACCATCAAGGATACCGCGATGTGCGGCCTCGGTCAGACCGCGCCGAATCCGGTCCTTTCGACCATCAAATATTTCCGCGAGGAATACGAGGAGCACATCAAAAAGGGCTACTGCCGCGCGGGCGTGTGCGCGGATCTCTTCATCTCGCCGTGCGAGAACACGTGCCCGGCGAGCGTCAACATACCGGGCTACCTTGCGCTCATCGCGGCGGGCCGGTTCGTGGACGCCTACGACCTGATCAGGCGCGAGAACCCCATGCCGTCGGTGTGCGGGCGCATCTGCACGCGTCCCTGCGAATCGAAGTGCCGGCGCGCGACCGTGGACGAGGCGGTTGCCATCTGCGACCTCAAGCGGTTCGTCGCCGACTACGCGTACAAGAACAGAAAGCTCTACGAGGAGGACATCGTGTTCCCGAGAAACGGGAAGCGCGTGTCCGTCGTCGGCGCGGGCGCGTCGGGCCTCACCTGCGCGTACTACCTCTCGCGCATCGGCTACGAGGTGGACGTGTACGAGTCGGCCCCCGTGGCGGGCGGCGTCTTGGCGTTCGGCATCCCCGAATACAGGCTGCCGACGGAAGTTCTCAAGCGCGAGATCAATGAAATGCAGCGGTCGGGCTTCGAGATCCACCTGAACACGGAGGTCGGGCGCGACATCTCGTTTGAAACATTGCGGCGGCAGTCGGACGCCGTCTACGTCGCGACCGGAACCCAGTTCCCGCAGAAGATCGGCATCCCGGGCGAAACCCTGAACGGCGTGTACCCCGGCATCGACTTTTTGCGCGACGTGAAGCTCTACAACAAGGTCGATTTGACCGGTAAGGTCGTGGTCGTGATCGGCGGCGGAAACACGGCGGTCGACTCCGCGCGCACGGCGCTTCGGCTGGGCGCCAAAAAGGTAACCATCCTCTACCGCAGGAAGCGCGACACGATGCCCGCCTATGCCCTCGAGGTGCAGGAGGCGCTCGACGAGGGCGTGGAGCTCATCGAGCTCGTCTCGCCCGTCAACATCATCTCCGACAAGCGCGGTAACGTCTCGAAGATCGAGCTCGTGTGGCGCACAACCTCCGACTTCGACCATCAGGGCAGAAGGAGCACCCGGCACATCGAGGGTTCGAACTTCTTCATGGACGTAGACGTCGTGATCGCGGCAGTCAGCCAGTACGCCGACCTTCCGTTCATCAAAAAGTCAGACATCGGCGTGACGCGCTGGGGCACCTTCATCGTCGATCCCGACACCCAGATGACGACCATGCAGGGCGTGTTCGCGGGCGGCGACGTGGCCAGAGGGCCGGACGAGGTGATCCGGGCCATCGCCGACGGAAAGCGCGCGGCGGAATCCATCGACCGCTACCTCGGCGGAAAGGGCAGGCTCAACAAGGGCCGCGCCATCGAAATCCCCTCCGTCACGGACGACGACGAGGTCATCATCCACGAGCGGTTCACGCAGGAGTTCCTGCCCACCGACGACCGCAGGGATTCGTTCGACGAGGTGGTTCTGGGCTATCACAAGCTCAACGCCATCGCAGAGTCGATGCGCTGCCTGCACTGCGACAGGAGAGAGGTGAAAGCATGATTACGTTCACCATCAACGGAAAGGTAATCACAGCGCCGGACGGCAGCACGATCCTGGAAGCCGCCAGAGAGAACTCCATCCACATCCCCAGCCTCTGCTACATGCAGGGCCACCACCCGGTCGGCTCCTGCCGCATCTGCGTGGTCGAGGTCGAGGGTGCGAAAACGCTCATGGCATCCTGTATCACCAAGGCAACGAGCGGCATGGTCGTTCATACCAACACCAAAAGGGTGCGCGACGCGCGCAAGGTGCTCTACGAGCTGATCCTCTCGGATCACGACAAGGACTGCCTCTACTGCCAGCGCAACCAGAACTGCGAGCTTCAGAAGCTCGGGAAGCAGCTGGGCATCGAGGAGAGCCGCTTCGACGGCGACCGCTCATCGCGGATGCTCGACGTTTCGGTGTCCATCACGCGCGATCTGAGCAAGTGCGTGCTCTGCCGCCGCTGCGTCGAGGTCTGCAACGAGGTTCAGGGAACGGGCATCCTGAACGTCCAGAACCGCGGCTTCAAGTCCGTCGTGAGTCCCGCCATGGAGCTGGCGCTCGGCTCCGTCTCCTGCGCGTTCTGCGGCCAGTGCACGGTCGTTTGCCCCGTGGGCGCGCTGCGCGAAACGGACGCGACCGAGCGCGTGTGGGAGGCGCTGGGCGACGCGAAGAAGCGCGTGGTGGTGCAGGTCGCACCGGCCGTGCGCGTCGCGATCGCCGAGATGTTCGGAAACCCGGTCGGCACGCGCGCCACGGGCAAGCTCGCCTCGGCGCTCAAGGAGCTGGGTTTCGACGACGTATTTGACACCAACTGGGCCGCCGATTTGACCATCATCGAGGAGGGCACGGAATTCTTGAACCGCGTGAAGTCGGCCCTTACGGGCGGGAACGCGGTTCTCCCGATGATCACCTCGTGCTCGCCGGGCTGGATCAAGTACGTCGAGCACAACTACCCCGCGGAGCTTTCCCACCTCTCCACCTGCAAGTCCCCGCACACGATGCTCGGCGCTGTGGTGAAGTCCTACTACGCGGAGAAGATCGGCGTCGATCCGAAGGACGTGTTCGTCGTGTCGGTCATGCCCTGCACCGCCAAAAAGTTCGAGATCCGCCGCGCGGAGATGCAGAACGGCGGATACCCCAACGTCGACGAGGTACTCACCACGCGCGAGCTGGGCGAGATGATCCTCTCGGCGGGCATCGACTTCAACTCGCTCACGGAATCGAGCTTCCACCACCCGCTCGGCCTCTCGTCGGGCGCGGCGGATATCTTCGGACTGACGGGCGGCGTCATGGAGGCGGCGCTTCGCACCGTGTACGAACTGGTCACAGGCCGCGAGCTGCCGTTTGAGAATCTGCACGTCACCCCCATCGTCGGACTCGAACAGGTAAAGGAGGGCACGATCCTCATCGAGAACCCGCTGCCCGCCTATTCCTTCCTCGACGGCGTAATGATCAGGGTCGCGGTCACGAGCGGGCTCGCGGGCGCGAAGAAGCTGATGGAGCAGGTCGAAAACGGAACCAGCCCTTACCACTTCATCGAGGTCATGGGCTGTCCGGGCGGCTGCATCACCGGCGGCGGCCAGCCCAGGAGCGACGACCCCGCCGTGCGCGCGAAGCGCCAGCAGGCCCTCTACACCGAGGACGAGTCGAAGGTGATGCGCAAGTCGCACGAGAACCCGTCGATCGTCGAGTTCTATCAGGTGTTCCTCGGCGAGCCCAACGGCCACCGGGCGCACGAACTTCTGCACACCGAGTACACGCGCCGCGGACGATACAACGAGTTCACCGACGAGACGTTCGTCGTGGGGCAGGCCGCGCGGCGCGAGCCGCTCAAGGTTTCCCCTGCGGAAAAGCCGCAACCGACCGCCGGGCGGAGCGAGGACACCGACGCGCGCGTCATGGCGCTCGAATCCGAGAACGAGAAGCTGCGCCAGGAACTGCGCGAGACGAGCGAGACGGTGGAACTCTTCCGCAAGATCATCGTGAAAAAGAGCGGAGGCTGACTCAAAACGACGCGGGGCCCGGTTTTCCGGGCCCCGTTTTCGTGCGATCGCGGCCGGTCAGCCGCCCTCGCCGCGCAAGCAAACATTCTCGCAAAATTCCCCCGCGTCCCCGGCGCGAAGTCCTGAATTCGCGCCGAACGGAAGAGAGTAGGTCTCATCCCATGCTTCATGCTTCCCGATTTTGGTCGAGCCACGCGGCGATGTCGTCCGCGATGCTCTTGTCGAGGGCGCGGCACTTTTCGAGAATTTCGGCGATCTCCCAGTGGACGGACGCGCCGCTCTTCCGGTTTTCCTCGGCGAGCGCGTGGACGCGCCACATGTGTGAATGGATCTGATCGCCCGCCTCGAACGCCGTCTGAAACGCCTTGTCCCCGAACGCCGGACGGAAGTGCTCGAAAAAGTTCGCGAGGTACAAACGCCGCTCCGCCAGATCCCAAATGGCGGGATAGAGGCTCGACAGCTCCCCGCCCCGCACGCGCGCGATCCAGTCATCGTAAAAATTGACGGCCTTTCCATAGGGCGCGCTCCGACCCGCGCGCAGCGCCGCCTCGCCCCGCACGAGCGCGCGGCGATAGACGGCGGAAAGCTCCGCATCGGTGGGCGAAACCGGCTTTCCCCGCACGAGCAGCGCCGCGTCGAGGCCTTCCCGCCAGCCTTCAATGAACTGGCAGTCCTCCGGGGAAAAGCTCTTGTTCGTCATGTCGCCGCCGGGTATGAACGTCCAGGCGACGAGCGTCTGGCCGCCGCCTTCGTATCCCGTCGCGAGCAGGACCCGATCACCCGTCGCGCGCCCGAGGAGCAAAGCAGGATACCCTTCCGCAAGGTTTTCCAGAACGCGCGTCCCGTCCGGGCGCGGAAGAACCTGCACGGGAACGCCCGTAAGAGCGAAACAGTCCCGGACCGGCGCGTCGCCCTCCGGAAGAGAAAAGCGGAAGTACTCCGCCGCGTCAAACAGGAAGCGGAATCCCTCGCCGGAGACGAAGAGATAGCGGAGATAGTCGCGGTCACCACGCCACATGCGGTTGTGGGCCGACATCTCGTACGTGTCGTGTCCGAGGCGCATGAACACCTTCAGGGACATCATGGCTGCCGAGAACGCAACGGAGTGCGGATTCAGCGGCGGCCCCTGCCGGTCTACCGCCCCGCCATGCAGAACGTGCGCGGATTCGGGCAATTTCATATTGGCTCCTCCCCTCTTTTGTGATAATATCATACCATGGAAATTGACGGAAAAATGAACGCGGATTGCGGAGGGCGCATGACGATCCGGGAAAAGGTCAAGGCCCTTTTGGGATACATCGAGGAAAACCTGTCCGCGCCGCTCACCCTCTTCACGCTCTCCGAGGTGAGCGACCTTTCCGTGTTCCAGATCACGCGGCTTTTGAGCCGACTGACAGGACTTACGCCCATGGCCTATGTGCGCGCGCGGCGGCTGGCGAACAGCCTCCCGCAGCTTTTCCGGGGCGACCCGATCCTTTCGATCGCGCTCGACTGGGGCTTCGAATACGAGCAAAGCTACATCCGCGCGTTCCGCGAGGCATACAAAGCGACGCCCGCACGGTTCCGGCGGCGGGGCGAGGTCGCGGAGATCGTGAACGTCCCGAACCTCGAGGGCATGACCGTCTCGGCGGGCGGCATGCTCGGCCAGCCGAAGCTGATTCTCCGGCCCGGATTCCGAATTTCGGGCGCCGCGCGCGCCTACAACTATCAGGACAACCTTCTCTCGGGAACGCCGCTCCTGGACGGGCTTGCGGCTGCGCGCTCCCGCGCGCTGCGCGCCGCGTGCAGGCCCTCTCCCGCCTCGCACTTCGCGCACGACTACCTCGTCGAAGGTCCGGGCGACGACGTCTGGACGTACCCGGCGGGAAAGTGGGCGGTGTTTCAGTACAGCGGCCTTCACGCCCTCGACGCGACGGGCGCGACGCGCTTCCGCTTGCTCGCGGCGCTGGTCGTCGGCCATTGGTTTTCGGACGGCGGCCTTTATTGGGACGGAAGCTTCCTCGAGGCGGTGGATCTCGATCAGTGCGGCGCGGACTATTGCGAGATCCAGGTATCGTGCTTCGTTGAAAAAATCTGATTGAAAACGGGGAGGAATCCGATGGCGATTCATTTTGACTTCGAACGGCTCGAGCGGGCGCTTGGGGCGCACGAAAAGTGGTGGGCCGGGACGCTTGACAGGCCGCTCGTGAAGCTCTCCGTGCGGGACAGGTACCCCACGCGGCCGGCGGGACCGGTTCTCTCGCAGGCGACCTGCGCGGACTTCTCGCAGTCGGCAGAGAAAGTCGTGGACGCGCTCGACGCGCATCTGAGCGGATACGAGTACCTTGGCGACGCGTTCCCGATGGTGAGCTTTGACAAGTTCGGCCCCGGCGTGCTCGCGGCCTTCTGCGGCGCGAAGCTCGACAACGCGACCGGCGGGGTGTGGTTCTTCCCGGACCGGGAGCGGGAGATCGGCGAGATCCACATCAGATACGACCCCGAAAACATATGGGTTCAACGGATCAAGGACATCTACCGCGCGGCCTATCAAAAGTGGGGCGGTCTGGTCGTCATGGGCATGCCGGATTTGGGCGGAGTCATGGACGTGGTCGCGACGTTTCGGGGCACGCAGAACCTGCTCGTTGACCTTTATGACGAACCCGACGAGGTTCTGCGCGTGATCGCCGAAACGGAGCGCGCGTGGCGGGCGGCCTACGAGGACATGTCGGAAACCCTCGCGCCGCAGGGGGTGCACACGGACTGGTCG
Source organism: Bacillota bacterium (assembly GCA_023444095.1). Lineage (GTDB taxonomy): Bacteria > Bacillota > Clostridia > Christensenellales > Aristaeellaceae > RUG11247. Next base: position 115,597 of record JAEZRP010000036.1, on the reverse strand, counting down.
GGGCTTTTGAGCAAGTCCCCATCCTACATCCTGCAATGCGACTTCTGTTACATGATCGGCGTCGAGATGTTCCGGAAATTTGTGCTCCCGACGCTGATACGGGACTGCGAAATCCTGCCGCACACCATCTACCACCTCGACGGCGTCGGGGAGCTCAACCATCTGGACGACATTCTGAAGATCGAAAAGCTGGACGCGGTGCAGTGGGTGTACGGCGACGGGAAGCCAGGTGCGCGGCACTGGGTCGACGTCTATCAAAGGATCGCGACGGCGGGCAAGCGGCAGATGATCGTCGGGAGCGTCGAGGACTTCGGCTATGTATCGAAAATCATCAAAAGCGGGCTGTACTTCACGGGCGAGGTGCGCGCGGCGGACGCGCGGGCGGCGCGGGAAGTGCTGGGCGTGTAATTGCGGAACAGACAGGTGGCGGCGCAAATGCGCCGCCACCTGTCATTTGGTTACTCCTGTGCGAGCCAGCTGTCGATGAGTTCGGCGTGGTCGTTCGCCCACGCGCGGGCCACGTCGATGACCTCCTGATCCCCGGACTCCTCAATGACACCCATCAGGTCGCCAAGCTCTGCGTCCGTCATCGCGAATGCCTTCAGGAAATCCGCCACCTTGGGCATATCGTCCTCGAGGCCCACGCGGGCGAGCTTGTGGATGTTCTCGGCCTGGCCGTAGATTCCCAGCGGATCTTCAAGCACCTTCAAATCCCAGCGCGCGAACATCCAGTGCGGTGCCCAACCGGTCACGACGATGGCTTTGCCCGCGTCGATGGCCTTGCCAAGCGCCGCCGTCATGACGGGGCCGGAGCCGGGCAGAAGCTCGAAGTCGAGCCCGTACTCCTCGATGACGAGCTCCGTCTGCGCCATCATTCCCGCTCCCGCGTCGATGCCGACGATCTCGCCGCCGAACGCATCCTTGTAGTCGTTCAGCTCCGCGATGCTGCTGACCTCGACGTAGGCGGGCACCACGAGGCCGAGCACGGCGTTCTCGTACACGACGCCGAGGTCGACGAGATTTTCGCCGTACTCCTCCATGTAACTCGCGTGGGTAATGGGAAGCCACGCCTCCAGAAATGCGTCGCTGTTGCCGCTCGCGACGGATGTGAAAACCGGCGCGACGTCCGCCATGGTGAGCTCCACGTCGTAACCCAGCCTGTCCTCGAGTACGACCGCCGCGAGGTTCGTCATGGCGATTCCCTCGGACCAGTTGACGTATGCGAGCTTGACGGTCCCCTTGGACTGCGCAGAGGCGGTCATCGAGACGGAAACGGTCAGCATGAGAAGCGCCAAAGCAATCCCCAAAATTCTCTTCGTTCTTGTCATTGTTCTCCTCCTTGTGTTTTTTACCAATGGAGAATGATAACTTGTCCAAAGCGGCGATCGATTTTCATGCCCTGCGCGGAGCCGAAGCGAGGCGTAGCAGCGCTACGTTGAGCGGAAGGCGACAAAGCAGGGCGGAAAAAGATTCGGCGCGATGATAAGCTAAAATTCGAAATTGGTATTATATGGAATGGCGCTTGTCCAGCCCGCGCCGGACGAACGCTCTTCCAGACTTGTCATTGGCCGTGCCGATGGACTGTGTGATGCGGTCGAGCAGCATCGCCATGATGACGACCGCCACGCCGCCCTCAAAGCCCTTGCCGACCTTCATCTGGGTGATGCCCTCGTACACCGTTCGGCCGAGTCCGTCCGCGCCGATCATGGCCGAGATGACGACCATGGAAAGCGCCAGCATGATGGTCTGGTTGAGGCCCGCCATGATGGTCGGAACCGACAGCGGAATCTGCACCTTGAAAAGGAGCTGCGACGACGTCGCGCCAAAGGAGCGCGCCGCCTCCACCACGTCGCCGGGCACCTGCCGAATGCCCAGGCTCGTGAGCCGGACGATGGGCGGCATGGCGAAGATCACCGTCGCCACCGCGCCGGGCACCGTCCCGAGGTCGAAGAAGTAGACCGCAGGAATGAGGTACACGAACGCCGGCATGGTCTGCATGAAGTCCAATATCGGCCGGACGACCCGGTTGGCGGCGTCGCTCTTCGCCATGAGGATGCCGAGCGGAAGGCCCGCGACGAGCGCGATGAGCGTCGACGCGCCGACCATGGCGAGCGTCAGCATCGTCTTGTCCCATAGCCCGAGGTTATGAATGAGCAGAAGCCCCACGGCGGTGAAGGCGGCGATGCCCTTTCCGGACACCCACCACGCGAGGAACACCAGCAGCAGGATAAACAGCCATACGGGAATGAGCGTCAACAGCCAGCCGATCCCGTCCACGAGCCCGCCGAGCCCCTCCTTGATGCCCGAAAAGAAGCCCGCCATGTTCGTGGTCATCCAGTCGATGATGCGCTCCATGGCCTTTCCGATGGGCAGCTTGTCAAATGTTCCCATCAGGCTCCCTCCTCTCCGGCGATGCCCGCGAGCACGGACGCCTTGAAGATGATTCCCTTCAGCGTGCGCTCGCCGTCGACGACCGCGACGGGATACGCCGACTTCAAAAACAGCGGGATAATCTCGTCGATGGGCGCGTCGGGGCCGACGGTTTCGACCTCACGGTCCACCACGGACGCGAGCTCCTCCCGGTTCTCGCGTGCGAGCTTTGAGACCTCGTCGATGCGCGCGATGCCGAGAAGCTTCCCCGCGCGGTCGGTGACGTATATGCTCGAAATGCTCAATTCGCGCATTCTGCGCATGGCGATCCGAACGCCCGAGCGCTCGAGCACGATGGACTCCGCCTCGCGCATCACCGCCGATGCAGTCAAGACGCGCGAACGGTTCACGTCGCGGGTAAACTCCGTGACGTAGTCGTCCGCGGGGTGCCGCAGAATTTCTTCGGGCGTCCCGATCTGCACGATCAAGCCGTCCTTCATGATGGCGATGCGGTCGCCGATCTTGAGCGCCTCGTCGAGATCGTGGGTGATGAACACGATCGTCTTTTTCATTTTGCGCTGAAGCGCGAGAAGTTCGTTCTGCATATCCTTTCGGATGAGCGGGTCGAGCGCGGAGAACGCCTCGTCCATGAGCAGAATGTCCGCCTCCGTGGCGAAGGCGCGCGCGAGGCCCACGCGCTGCTGCATGCCGCCGGAAAGCTCGCTGGGCTTCGAATCGGCATAACCCTTGAGGCCGACGAGCTCCAACATATCGCGCGCCTTTTTTCTGCGCGTCTCGGCGTCCACGCCCTGAATCTCGAGCCCAAAGGCAACGTTGTCGAGGACGCTCCTGTGCGGCAGGAGCGCGAAGTTCTGAAACACCATCGCGATCTTCTTCCGCCGGATCTGGCGAAGCGCGTTCGGACTCGCCTTCGCGATGTCCTCGCCGTCAATTTTGATGGCGCCCGCGGTCGGATCGATCAGACGGTTGAGGCAGCGGATGAGCGTCGATTTGCCGCTGCCCGAAAGCCCCATGACCACGAAGATCTCGCTCTCCGAGACCGAAAAGCTCGCCCGGTTCACACCGACCGAGTGCTTGTGTTTTTTCAGGATGGCTCCCTTGTCCACGCCGCCCTGCAGCAGCGGAACGATCTTTTCCGGCGACGGCCCGAAGACCTTGTAAACGTCCTTTACTTCGAGTTTGACCATGCATACACTCCCTGCGATAAGTTACAACATGTATTTTCATTTATGTTGTTTATTACATGGTAACACAGGAGCAGGCCGTTTGTCAAACGCAAAGACCGTCGATCCGGATCGAATCGGCGCGGTTTCGCACAGATGAGCCAAGTTTTGACTTCATTTTTACAGCATATCGCGGCAAACGGCTCAAAAAACGACCCCCGTCAAACGGAGGTCGCGCAGATCAGCGAGTCATTGACTGCCGTAAAGAAACTGCCGCACGCGCTCGTGGCACCCCTCGTCGCCCACATAATAGACGACGTCCCCCGCCTCGAACGAGGCGTAGGGGCCGGGCGAGATGATGATTTTGTCGCCCCGCCGGATGGCGACGACGGTCGCGGCGGTGTTGTGCCAGAAATTCAGATCGGAAAGGCTCTTCCCGAGGCAGGAGACCGAATTGTCCACCTCGATCTCGAACGGGGCGAAGGGATTGACCGAGCGAAAGCGCTCCGTGCGGTACATGAGATCGGAGACCAACTCCTTGACGGCCTGCGAGGCGGATATCTGGCGGTCTACCTCGTCGAGAATCCGGCGCTTCAGGTCGCTCATCTGGCTGATGGAATCGAACTTTTCGGCAAAATCGCGCGCGAGGCGGCGGGAAACGATCCGGACGCCGCTGCCCTTGGTCGCTTCGACGATCCCCATGTCGGAAAGCACGCTCACCGCCCGGCGCGTGGTCTCGCTCGACACGCCGTACTGGCTCACAAGCGACGAACGGATGTAGATCCGCTCTCCCTCCTTGTACGCGCCGCTGGCAATCTTGCCCGCGATGTCGGCTGCGATCTCCTGATACTTTGGAACGTGAATCTTCATGGTGCGCCTCCCCTCCCCCGATTTTACCAGCGTTCGGCGGAAAAGGCAAGCGTGGGCAGCTGATGATCCGGGCAAACGCTTACGACACTGCTGTATGCGCACCCGGTGCGCGCGGTCTGCTGCGTCTTGTACATCCAATCACCCGCGATCTTCGGTTTTCTCCATATAACATGATACGGGAACATTGTCCTTACGGATCAAATAAACCATCCGGGTTGCGCAAAAAAGAACGGCGTCTGCCGTTCTCATGGAATTGGGTCGCCCGTCAGCGCGCCGCGCGCTCGAAACGCTCCGCGCGCGTGCCATCCTCCGTTTCGTACACCCCCGCCGAGCGGAAGCCCAGCTTCCGGAGGATCCGGCGCGAGGCGGCGTTGTCCGGGGAAGTGATGGCGGCGAGCGTTTTGACCGCCGGGACTGCCGCGGCCATGTCCGCGAGCATGCGCGCGAGGGCCGTCCCGAAGCCAGCGCCCCAGTATTCCGGGAGGAGGACATACTCGATTTCGGCCTCCCCCGCTTCCTCATTCACCCAGAGAGCGCACATGCCGATGTGCTCCCCTGTGGCGCGCAGAAACGCCTGATATTGTCCGAACCGGCCTTCCCCGTTGCGCGCGAGGATCGCGTCGAAGAGGTAGCGCGCCTCCTCCGGCGCAAACGGTCTCCCCATGTTCATCTTCATCGCCGGCTCGTTATAGACCACGCGTTCAAAGAGCGGGAAGTCGTCCTCGGAGGCGAATTTCACAAGCTCGATTTGTCGGGCATCGTCCCTGAGCGCGCAGGCGAGCCGTGCCGCGCGAGTGGTGACGTTATAGACTCCGTCCGCGAGGAAGCGGGTGAGAAGCGGCCCCTCGGACGGCGTCCACAGGGAGAGCGGGATGCCGCGCGCCCAGAGCATGGCATAGAGGGGCGTGTCGGCGATGGAATGGTGGGCGTTGAGGCAGCGCGCACCGGATTTCTGCATGCCGGCCTCGATGCGCGCGAGGGCGGCTTCGGGGGTGACATCCTTATACGAGCGGCATTCGGGAAACAGCAGCTCGATGTTCAAATACCAGTCGACCCTCTTCGTAGCGGCGCACCTTACAACCGTGCCGGAATAGGCGAGCCTGTCCGATACGCCGCATTCCGCCGCGAGGGCGTAGACGGCTTCCTCGAGCTCCGCTTCCTTCAGGTCGCAGTTGATCTTCGCCCCCGTTTGTGCCGCGAGCGCGAAAAACGCATCCCGCAGGGGCGTTCCCTCGCCGGACTCGTCGTGCGCGAGGATGAGCGCGCCCGCTTTCCCGCGCCGGATATCCACCTCGATGCAGTCGACGCCCAATGTCAGCGCGTACCGGACGAATTCCATGGAGTTGTCGGGCGTCCCGTCACACCCGGAATGCGCGGTCAGAAGCGATCTTTTCATGGGGATGCTCCTTCGTTGACAGAAGTTTAGCCTGTATATGGTTGACAGATGTTGCGTTCTCTCATAGAATTCGATACGAGTCTATGAAAACCTTCCGAAGCGAGGGAAAAGGAGAAGACATGTTGCAGGCACAGGGAATATCCCTTCAATTCGGGGGGAGGGAACTTTTCAAGGATGTGAACGTGCAGTTCACGCCGGGCAACTGCTACGGGTTGATCGGCGCGAACGGTACGGGCAAATCGACATTTTTAAGGATCCTGTCGGGCGAGCTCGAGCCCACGAAGGGCGACATCGTCCTAAAGGCGGGCGAGCGGCTGGCGGTTCTCCGGCAGGACCACAACGCGTTCAACGAACACACCGCGCTCGAGACCGTGCTCATGGGCCACAAGCGGCTCTACGAGATCATGGTCGAGAAGGAGCGCCTCTACGAAAAGACGGACATGGACGATTCGGACGGGCTGAAGCTCGCCGAACTCGAGGGCGAATTCGCGGAGCTCGACGGCTGGAACGCCGAACCGAACGCGGAAACGCTGTTAAACGGCCTGGGCGTGCGCGGCGACGATCATCGCGCGCTGATGCGCGAGCTGGACGGCCCGAAGAAGGTGAAAGTCCTGCTCGCGCAGGCGCTGTTCGCGACGCCGGATATCCTGCTCATGGACGAGCCGACCAACAACCTCGACCGGCACGCGATCAAGTGGCTGGAGGATTTCCTGATGGACTTCCCCAACACCGTGATCGTCGTCTCGCACGACAGGCATTTTCTCAACCACGTGTGCACCCACATCGTGGACATCGACTACGGAAAAATCCAGATGTACGTCGGAAACTACGACTTCTGGTACGAGTACACGCAATTGGCGACCCGGCAGGCGAAGGACCAGAAGAAACGCAACGAGGAGAAGGCGAAGGAGCTCGAGGAATTCATCCGTCGCTTCAGCGCGAACGCCTCGAAGTCCCGCCAGGCGACAAGCCGCAAAAAGCTCCTCGACAACCTCCAGATGGAGAACTTCACGCCGTCGTCCCGCCGCTACCCGTTCGTGCACTTCGAACAGGCGCGGCAGGTGGGCAACGACGTGCTCTCCATAAACGGCATCTCGAAGACCGTCGGCGGGCGAAAAGTTCTGGACAATGTGAGCTTCGTCGTCCGGCCCGGCGACAAGATCGTATTCGCCGGAAAGGATGAGATCGCGCGCACGACGCTCTTCCAGATCATCATGGGCGAGTTGGAGCCCGACGAAGGCGACTACGTCTGGGGCGTCACGACCTCGCGCGCCTACTTCCCCGCCGACAACACGGCGTTCTTTAGCGGCGTCTCGCTCTCGCTCATCGACTGGCTGAGGCAGTATTCCGAGGACCAGCACGAATCGACCATGCGCGGCTGGCTCGGGCGGATGCTGTTCTCGGGCGAAGAGGCGCTCAAGGAGGCGAAGGTGCTCTCCGGCGGCGAGAAGGTGCGCTGCATGCTTGCAAAGATGATGCTCTCCGGCGCGAACGTGCTCATCATGGACGAACCGACCAACCACCTCGACCTCGAGGCGATCACCGCGCTCAACGAGGGCATGTCCGACTTCAAGGGCACCATGCTCTTCGCCTCCCGCGACCACGAGGTCATGCAGACCGTCGCGAATCGCGTGATCGAAATCCTGCCTGGAAGGCTCATCGATCGGCGGGAGACGTATGACGAGTATCTCGAATATCTCGAGGCGAACGGGGAGACGTAGAAGTAAGCCGGAGGCGTCACCAGATTCCCTTAAGGATCGGCGCCCTTCAGAATCCCATACTGATCATTCAATCAACATATCGGCGGCCCGGGCCTATCGCCCGTGCCGCCGCGTATTCTTTTGGCGCTATTTGCAGGGCTCCTCCCACCAGCCGAACGCAACGCGCGCGAGGAACTTATCGGCGCTCGTTTCGGGCGGCAGGCAGTTGACGAGGAAGTTTCCGCCCGGCGGGACAATGAACTTGCCGTCCTCCTCGGAGACGATCGTCGTCTCGGCGGGGCAGCGGCGTCCGAAGATCAGCGTTCCGCCCGTCGGTTCCCCCTCCACATTCTCCGCGAACAGAAACTGAACGTGCGGCTTCGGGAGCGGGAGGATGGCCGTGTTGGCCGGGCTCTGCATGTCGGTGGTCTTGGGATCGCCTGATGTGACGGCGTTCAGCCAGATTTGAAAGGAAAAAGGAACCTCCGTCACGTCGCCGACGGTAAAGACGTTGGCAAACAGGAGGACGCCCGAATGCGGGGGATTGAACAGTCCCGCCCACGCGTACATCCCCCCGCCAAACTCCGCCCTGCACAATCCGACGAAATACCGCCCCAGCAGGGACTGGTACAGTGGCATCGGGCAATCCGCCCGGTCGCATGTCCGCTTGAGCATGAAAAGTCTCCCCCTCAATCGTTTCATGCCATTCTATGACGATCTGGGGGGAGGCGTTCTGGCCCTATTGCTTGCCTTTCCTGGAGAACCGGATCACCGATAGCGCGTAGAAGAGGAGCGCCGCGCCCGCGATGATCGCAACGCTCGCGTACGCGGGTATTTGCGCGCCGCCCAGGGAGTACGACAAACCCATGTCGGTCCGGAAGGCCTGAGCCGTCTGTTCCGGCGCGCCCGCGAACACCGTTCCCATGGGCGCTTCCATCATGATCCTTCTGAGAAGCAGCGCCGCGTGGGAGACGGGGAACACCTTCACGACCGCCTGCATCGCCTCCGGAAGCACGCCGACCGGCATATAGATGCCCGTGAGAAAGCCGATGAGGGTTCCCACCAGGCTGCTCGCCGTGCCGAACGCGTTCTGGCTTTTCAGAAACGAGACGAGGAAGGAGATCATGGCGGTGTTTGAGAGCGCGGAGAGCAGGATGATCCCGATCACTTTCGCAGCCTGCGCAAGCGAGAGGAGCGTCCCGCCGCGCGCGACGATGTACACCTCCGAAAGCGCGAACGCCAGCAGCGTCATGATGGAGCCCACGACGAACGACGAGACGATGTAGCTGCCCGCGAGCTTGCCCCGGCCGAGGGGGGATGCTGAAAAGTCCTTGATGATCTTGTGCACCCGGTCGTCGACCATGGTGCCGTACGCGCCCAGGACGGTCGTGACCGAAATGACCGCGAGGATGCCGGACATGATCCAGCTGTCAGACAGCGCCTTCGCGCCGGGGACGCCGCTGAATTCCTGCATCATCACGTCGCCCAGGAACAGCACGTACAGCCCCAGTATGATGAGCACCGCGAGCAGCGAGAAGAATACCGACGCGCGGTCGCGGAAAAACACCTTCAGATTTCTCGCAACGAGCGATCTCATGCGCGCATCTCCTTTCCCGTGATGCCGATAAAGGCGTCGTCCATGGTGCCCGACGCGACCTCAAACCCGGAGATGTGCGCCCGACACGCGTCGAGAATGGCGAGCGCGTCCATCGTCTTTTTGAGCTTCACGACCACGCGCCCCGCGACGATTTCACGCGAAACGTTCAGGCCGTCGAGCGCCGCGAGAAGCGCGGCTTCGTCAGTTGGCGTGAGCTTCACCGTGTCGTCCGCGTACGTCTCGCGCAGATCCGCGGGCGTACCCTTCGCGGCGATCGCGCCCATGTCGATCACGACCACATAGTCGGCCTCTGCGGCCTCCTCCATGTAGTGGGTCGTGAGAAAGACGGTCAGCCCCTGCTCTTTCTGAAGCGCGCGCACGCTGTCCCACACGCTCCTTCTGGTCTGCGGGTCAAGGCCCGTCGTCGGCTCGTCGAGAAAGAGGATCTTCGGCGTGTGGGTGAGCGCGCGGGCGATGTCCGCGCGCCGCTTCTGTCCGCCGGAGAGCTTTCCGTAGGGCCTTTTCAGAAAGTCGGTCACGTCGGCTGCGCGCGCCGCCCGCTCGAGCGCCCAATTGAGCTCTGCCCGGGACGAATGGTAGAAGCCGCCGCGCACGCGCATGTTCTCCTCCACCGTCAAAAGCGGATCGAGGAGGTGATCCTGAAACACGACGCCGATGGTGCGCCGGATCTCCGCGTCGCCTTGGCCCAGCATGTGGCCGTCAATCATGACCTCGCCCGCGTCCGGCCGAAGGATGGTCGTCAGGATGTCAATTGTGGTAGATTTGCCCGCGCCGTTCGGCCCAAGAAACGCGAACAGCTTTCCCCGCTCGGCGTAAAAGTCGATGCCCCTGACCGCCTCGACCGCGCCATAGGCCTTCCTGAGACCAGAAACTTCAATGATCTTTTCCACTTTATTCCCTCCCGGCGTCATTTTAACACGCGAATACATCGGAAGCAATCCATTCGAAAACAAATCGAATTGACATGCGGCCGATGTTCGGAGATAATGGATGCTGGGGTGATGTCGTGGACGTGGAGACTGAAAAACTCAATCAGGTGGCGCGGGTCGCGAAGCTTGCGGCCGAGCTGATGCTTCGAAACGGCGCGGAGACGTACCGCGCGGAAGAGACGGCACGGCACATCTGCCGGGCGTTCGGCTACGAATCGGACGTGATCGCGTTTCCGACGGGGATTCTGTTCCAGATCGGCCCCGACAAGGCGATGATCGCGCGCGTCTCAAAGCGGGACGTGGATTTTTCAAAGATCGACCGGGTGAACGAGGTCTCGCGCGCGCTCGCGGCGGGACAAACGACGCTTTCCGAGGCGGAGGCGCGGCTTTGCGCGGTGGCCGCGCGGCGCGGCTGGGGGCTTCTCTCGCAATGCCTCATCGCGGCGGGCTCGTCGGCGATGTTCGCGCTCATGTTTCTGGGAAAGCCCTTCGACATCGCGGCGGCGGGAATCTGCGCGTTCGTCGCGCAGGCCGCGGTCGTGAAGCTCGACCAGGAGGCGGGCATGTCGCTCGTGAGCCTCGCGGGCGGGTTCCTGACCGCGATGAGCGCGATCCTTCTGACCGCATTTTTCGGGATGGGCGATGTGGACAAGATCATCATCTCGGCGCTGATGCCCCTTCTCCCCGGGCTTGCGATGACGAACGCCATCCGGGACGCCATGCGCGGCGACCTGGTATCGGGCGTGTCGCGCGCGGGCGAGGCGCTCATCCGCGCGGTCGTGCTCGCCGCGGGCGCCGGCCTCTCCATTTCGGCGTGGATGCTTTTGGGAGGCGGTGCGAAATGACGATTGCGATTCAAACGATCGGCTGCCTTTTCGCGTCGGCGCTGTTTGCGCTCCTGTTCAGAACGCCCGCGCGGCTGATCGCGCCCGCGTCGGTCACGGCAGTCCTGGGCTACGCGTTGAGCGTGTGGGCTGGGAGGGAACTGAGCGCCGAGTGGGCGGGCATCTTTCTGGGTTCCCTGGTGGCGGCGCTGATCGGTGAAACGCTGGCGACGAAGCTGCGCGCGCCCGCGACGATCTTTCTGACCGTTGCGGTCATCCCCATGGTGCCCGGTTCCGGGCTTTACAACACCATGCTCGCGCTGGTGCAGGGCCGGTCGGCGGACGCGGCGGCGGCAGGCTCGAGCACGATCCTCGCGGCGGGCGGAATCGCGCTCGGGCTCTCGATCGCGGCGTCTGCTGCCTACGCGGTCCGGCGGATGCGGAAAGGAAAGATTCCATGAAGCGGATACAGGCGGCGAGGATCGGTGGGAACTTCCATGCTCCGGGCAATCGTTTTTGATTTGGACAACACGCTTCTGCTGATAAGGCCGTCCGTTGTAAAGCGGCTTGTTGAGCTGGGGACCGCGCGGGAGGACGCTCCGTTTTTGCCGCGCGGCGGAGCGGGCGCCGCCGAAACCATGCCGGACAGCGCCGACCCATGATGCTTCGTCGCCGCGATCAAATGCGGATCAATCGGCGTACAGAACCGTCACCCAGTCCTGAAACGCGTTCACCTGCGGGGAAAGCCACGCGCCGTTTTCGTCCGGCTGGACGCGTCCGCAGTCCGTTTCCTCGCCCGTCACGGGGTTGAAGTGGAACGCGCGGTAGCTGACGTCCGGCTCGAGCCCCTTGACGGCGAGTCTGCCCGTATAGCCGCCCCAGAACGGGCGGAAGATCACGCGCACCTTGCCCGGAATGCCCGCCGCGAACGAGCCGTCCATGGCCGAAAGAGAGCAGGGCTTGTCGATCCACTCCGGGTGCATCTCAAAATTCCACCACTCGAACCGCGTCCAGAGCTTCTTCGCCGCGCCGACCTGGAACGAGCCCGGCAGCTTATAGGCGACCTCCCATGGGGTGTTTCCCCAGTGCGCGCCGTGGGGAGAGACGCCGTAGGGGCTATCCGCCGTGTTCAGCTGCCAGATGCCGTTCGCGCCGTAGGTCTGACCGCACGCGCCGAGCATGATGTTCATCCAGAACAGGTAGCGCTGCACGTCGTCGTAGCTTGAGTTGCAGATGCCCTCATAGCACACCTCCGCGTCGATGACGGGGAGTTTTTTGCGATCGAGCGCGGATTTCACCTGCTTCATGGTAGGCACGATGGAGTGAAAGCTTCCGTGGCCCGTCTGGAGCATGTCGAGGTCGAGAAGACTTTCGTCCTCGATCTGCTCATGGCCGTTCTGCGTCGGATGGATGGTCACGAGCCGATGGAAGGGGTCGTGATCCTTCACAAAGCGGGTCATCTCGTTCCAGTCGCGGCGCGACATTCTGAGATGTTCCTCGTGGGGGATCGAGACATCGCCGTAGAACGTCATGTTCGCTTCGCCCGCGACGCACCAGCATACCGGGTAAGCGGCCCAGCGCGCGATGATGTTGCGCCAGTGGCGCTTGAGGACCTCCATGCCCGCGAAGCGCATGAAGAAGCCCCAGCTGCCGACCACGCAGGGCGTGACGCCGCTCTCGACGAGGTGCGCGATCTTCAGATCCGCCGCGTCGAAGTAGGCTGCGTTGATCTCCGAAAAGCTCTCGTCCCATGGAAAGCCCGCCTCGTTCGCGCCGCGCTCGTCGAAGGGGAGCATGTCCGGGTAGAGCCCCGCGATGATCTGCACGACGTTAAAGCCCTTCTCCACGCGGTCCTGCGTGAGCCTGTAAAAGCCCTCCGGCCACGAAAGCCGGGTGGTGAAGCCCATCCACCAGGTGTCGCCCATCCAGAAAAAAGGCGTTCCGTCCGCGTGGGTCAGGTAGAGGTCGTCCCCGCGTCGCCCGATCGGGCCATGGCGATAGAGGGGATTGTCGCCCTCATAGGGGATGATCTCGATCTCGCCAGATTCGCCGCTCAGGTCGGAATCGTCCGCGTCGACGACATAGCGATGCGCGCCGATCAGGGGCGACGAATAGCGAAATTTCCATAATCCGCCGCCCGTCCGAAACGCCGGAATTCGGCAGACGCCGCCGTCCGGGGCCATCACGCGCACGTCGATCTGCGCGTCGGCGCGCGCCTTGCCGAGCGCGATCTCCGCGACCATGTTCTGCTGTGTCCGCATGTATGTCCGTTCCTTTCTCATCGGGCCAAGGCCCGCGTTTCGTGCAGGATAACAGAAACGGAAGGTTCTGTCAACAGAAAAGCAAATTCCGGGACCGACGGGGTTCCCTCACGAATAATACCACCCCTCCCGTCCGCGCTCGGTGGGCTGGCGGTAGCCATCGCGGCCGTCCTCAACAAGCGCCTCGACGTGGCGCACGAGGTCGATGAGGCGGTAAAACGTGCTCACGCGCTCGTCGCGGATGGTGACGCGGAACCTTTCCTCGCAGAAGAGAACGAGCCGCGCGACGGATACCGCCTCGATCGCACCCCAGAGGCGCGATTCGGGCAAAATGGTTTCCTCCTCGACGGAAAGAATCGACGCGAGCGCGTCCCGGATCGTCCTGTATGTCATGCTTCCTCCCTTCCTTCCTCCACAAAGGAGAACAGGCTCAGCCTGTGGAGCGCCCGCGTGCAGGCGACGTAGAGATGCCGCCTTTGCGTCCAGCGGTTGGCGCTCAGAACGAGTACGGCGTCGAATTCGAGGCCCTTCGAGAGCGCGAGCGGGATCGCAAACGTGCCGACCGTCTCCTCCCCGCCCCGGCCGACGCACTCCAGGTGAAGCGCCTCCGCCCACGCGCGCGCCTCGCGCGCCGTCTCGGCGATGAGCGCGACAGAGTTCATGCCCGCCGCGCGCAGGCATGCGATCTCGATTTCAATCCGCGCCCTCGCGTCCTCCATGTCGCGGCATACATGCTCCGTCGGCGGCACGTCCGAGCGACTGAAGCTCTCGATCCCGCCGGGATCGTCCAGATAGCGCAGGCTGAATTCCAGGATCTCTCGCGTGCAGCGGAAGCTCTTGTTCAGGGTCACGAGCGCGGACGTCCTGCGATTCAGAACGCGCGCGATCCGGTCGTAGAGGGACAGGTCGACGCGTGAGCCGAGCGCCTGGTTGACGTCGCCGAGCACCGTGAAGCGCGCGCGGGGATACAGGCGGTTCAGGACCGCGTAGTCGAGCGCGCCGTAGTCCTGCGCCTCGTCCACGACCACCTGCTTGATGGGGGACGGCTTCTCCGGGCTCCCGAGGGTGCGGGAGAGGTACGCGATGGCGGCGGCGTCCTCGAGAGGCAGAGGGTCGCGCGTGACCGCCGCGCGCGTGCGCGCGAGAAGGGCCGTCAGATCCCCGGGCAGACCAAGCCCCGCGCCAAGCCTGCGGACGGCATGCTCGTCGCCCATGAGGCGCGCGTACAGTGTCCGGGCGTCCGGGCGGGTGAAGGCGTGGATCTGCCGGGCGAGCGCCGCGCACTCGAGAATGGAATAAGCCCGCGCGCACGCGTCCAGTTCCTCCGCGTGCCGGGAATTTATGCGCGCGAAGGCGATCAGTTTTTCCATGCGCGCCGCGCGCTTTTGGAAGACCGCATCCCAGATCGCCCGCTCGAGCCGGGAAAGCCGCGCGCCAAGTGGAATCGCGTCCTCCTCGCGCTCGACGAACGCGATCAGTTCCTCCCGGGCGAAGAGCGTGCGCCCCGCATAGACGATGTCTGTGATGCCAAGCCAGCGCCTGACCAGCTCGCGGACGAAGCGGTCGAGAAGCGCAAGCATGGCGGGCGAGGACTGGAAGGCAACATCCTCCCCTTGGCCGCGCGTCCGCTCGAACCGCTCGCTTCGGAGCTCGACCTGCGCGCCGAGAATGGATTCGAGAAGCCGCTCGTAGGTCACGGTCTCCGCGCTCGCCTCGCCTAATTCCGGGAGCACGCCGTAGATGTAGCGCTCGAACAGGTCGTTCGGCGAGAGGATCAGGATGTCCCCGGCCTTCAGGGGCGAGGTCAGCCCCGCGTACATGAGGTACGCCGCGCGGTGAAGCGCCACGGACGTCTTGCCGCTGCCCGCCGCGCCCTGCACCATGAGAAGGTCGTGCGCGGTGTCGCGAATGGCGAGGTCCTGATCGCGCTGGATGGTTTCGACGATGGCGCGCATGCGAGGGGACGCGTTCCGGGCGAGCATCGCGCGCAGAAATTCGTCCCGCACCTGCACGTCCGCGTCGAAGTAGTATTCGAGCATGCCCTCCTTGATCTCGTACTGGCGCTTGAGGGTCATCTCCCCCGTCACCTCGCCGCCGGGGGCCGCATAGGACACCCGCCCCGCACCGAAGCGGTAGAACACGCTCGCGACGGGCGCGCGCCAGTCGTGGATGAAGATTTCATGGGATCCCTCGTCCTTGAGCGTCGCGCGGCCGATGTACACTTGTTCCGAATCGCCGCCGTCGTCGAATGTCACGTCCACCCGCGCGAAATAGGGCGCGGGCAGCATATGCCGAAGGACGCGCGCCTTTTCGTCGAGCATCCCCTTCGTCGCGATCTCGACGGAGCGCGGCTGGACGAGCTGGCTGAAGGTCACGATTTCCTCGAACGCGTCGGACGTCCAGAGGCTGTCGAGCATGCGCTTCTCCTCGTCCCTCATCTCCCGGCCCGCGCCCTCGATCTCCGAGCCGCGCCTGTTCGCCTCGCCCTCCGTCTCCGCGAGCTGAACGCGGATGATTTCGAGCGTGTCCGCGAGGTGCGCGCGCTCGGCGCGCAATTCGTCATGGTTCAATCAAAACCCCCCTCTCGTCGGGATAGAATACCACGGCGCGGGGAAAAAGAACAGTCTTGAAGTTGATCTCGAAATGTGGTATGATTATCATGGGGAAAAGGATGTTTTTGGAGGCCGCGATGATTTCCGCCACAGATCTGCGCGATTATCAGGGGAAATACCTCTCGCGCAGCGAAAGCTTCCTCTACACACCGCCCCATCCCCTCCTCGCGCCCTTCATTTCCTGCTATACGCTCTCCTTCCCCACGCCCGCAACCATGCCCGACGCATATTCGATTCTGCCCTCCGCGAGCTGCACCGTCGTCGCGTCCGCCTTTGACGCGGGCGTATCCGTGCACCTGCGCGGCGTGAACGCGTCCGCCTCGAACGTCGGCGCGCACGCGAACCGGGCGAGGATGCTGGTGCTCGTCGAGTTCCGGCCCGGCTGCCTTCATCCCTTCCTCAGGATCGACCAGCAGGAATTGCTCGACGCCTCGCATCCCCTCGGCGCGCTTGAACCATCCCTCTCCCGCGCGATCGCGCGCGTGGCGGAGGAATCCGCGTCCGCGGAAGCGCTATTTTCCGCGCTCGACGCGCTCCTGATCCCGATGGCGGCGGCGGATTCCCGCGACGCGCTCGTGCGGAACGTCGTGCGGCTGATCCGCGCGCGGCGGGGAAACGCGGACGCGCGCACGCTGACCGACGCGTTCCACTACGGCGAAAAGCATCTCCGGCGGATGTTCCTCGAGCGGGTGGGCGTCGGACCGAAGCTGTTCGCACGCATCGCGCGGGTCAACTGCGCCGCGCGGCTCATCCGAACGACGGATCTCGCGCACGCGGACGTCGCGGCGCAGGCGGGCTACTTCGACCAGCCGCACCTGATCCGCGACTTCCGGGAAATCTGCGGCGTGACCCCGCTCCAGTATGCCCGAAACATGTCCGATTTCTACAATGATGCGTACAAACTTTGATCTATCATGTATGGAAGATCAGTCAGGAGGAATTCGGATGAAGAAGCTGAGCCGCAAGGCATATCGGGAGATCCGGGATTGGATGTACAGGAACGCGCGGCCCATCGATTTGGCGCTCTGGCGGTTCCGGTTCGAGGACGGACCGGCGGCGGACGTATGTTCCGCCCTCGGCGCCTATCAGAACGAGGACGGCGGGTTCGGGCACGCGCTCGACTGCGACAACTGGAACCCAAGCTCCGCGCCGTTCAATGCGTGCGTGGCGGTCGGAATGATGGGGGAACTTGGGATTTTCGACCCTGCGAACGAGATGGTTGCGCGGATGCTCGGTTATCTTGGAACGACGGAATTCTTCTCGCCGGATGTGGGCTGGCACTTCACCGTGCCCGAGAACGACGAATTTCCCCACGCGCCGTGGTGGAGCTATTCCACAGAAAATAACCGCGCGAACGGCTTTCACGCGACGGGCGCGCTCGCGGGCTACATTCTCAGCTGCGGGGATGCGGAATCTCCGGCGTACGGACGGGCGCTCGAGGTTTCGCGCGCCATCGCGGAGAAGATTCGTTCGCGCACAACGGACGACATCCACGAGGTCGGCGCGTACGCGGCGTGGCTCGCGGGCGCGCGTGCGGCGAAGCTCGATTTGGACCTCGACGGAATCGCGGAAATCGTCCGAGAAATGGTAAACGGAGCCATCGAACGCGATCCGGCCAAGTGGCCATTTTATACCATGCGCCCCTCCCAGTACATCGCCGGGCCGGAAAGCCCGTACTACCCGGGCAACGAGGAAATCGTCGAAAGGGAACTGGACTATATTCTGGATACCCAAAGCGCGGACGGGATGTGGGACATTACATGGACGTGGGGCGCTTATCCGACCGAATTCGCCATCGCCCGGCGTTGGTGGCTGGGGAACCGGGCGGCAAGCAGCGTCGCCTATCTCAAGGCGTTCGGGAGGATCGAAGAATAAAAGGGGGACCGCCCGATGGCGGTCCCTCATTCTGTTCCGATCACCCCAGCATCGCGGCGATCTGCTTTTTCGGGCGCGCGCCGGTCGCGCGATTCACGACCTTGCCGTTCTTCATCACGAGCAGAGTCGGAATGCTCATCACGCCGAACGCGCTGGCGAGCTCGCCCTGCTCGTCGACGTTTACCTTTCCGACCTTGACGCCGGGCGTTTCCTCCGCAATCTCATCCACGATCGGCGAAACCATGCGGCAAGGGCCGCACCAGCTCGCCCAGAAGTCCAGAAGAACCGTCCTGTCGGATTCCATAACCTCTTTCTGGAAATTATCGCTCGTTATATTCATGGCCTTCATTGAAATGCCCCCTTCGCTTTGATGGTCAAATGATACCACGGAAGCGGCCCGCGCTCCGTGACCATCTCACGCGTCGGGGAAGATTCTGCGTGACTTCGTCACGGCGCGGATCGCGCCTCTCCGCATGACGGTCAAGCGAAAGGCGGCAGGAAGGCCGCGGGCGAAGCTTCGCCGCACGATCCTACCGCTCACCGCCGAAAGAGGCAGAGCGTCAAAGCGCGCTCAACTTGCGGATCAGCTCCTCGATCTGGCTCTCCCGGTCGTCGCTCGACCAGTGGACGATTCCGCTCGCCGTGACGTTCGCACTCTTCGCCTGGCAGGCCGCGCGCATCTTGCGCAGGGAACGGTTCCCACCCATCCATGCCTTTTTCAGGTGCTGCGTGACAAAGCAGGAGACCTTCTTCCCGGCAAGATTCGAGACGCCCGACAGGTATGTCTGCATGGCGCGCGCGAGGGTGAACCCCTGAACGGGCGAGGCGAAGATCACCGCGTCGAATGCCCCGACGTCCGGAGCGGACTTGAGCTTGATCGGGGCGGACGAGTTGGGCTTTGTCTCGACAGGCTCGACCCGCGCGATGGTCGCGTCGTGCCCCTTTGCCTTGAGTGCCTTCGCCAGCCGCTCGGCAACCGACAGCGTATGTCCCGTTTGCGAGAAAACGACGATTCCGATGTTCATGGCTGTCCCCTCCCAAAAATGATTGTCGCGTTCATTGTACAGCGCGAAGGGGCGCGTGTCAAACATGTGTTTCCCAAATTTTTCCGAAGAAAGAACCCGACCGAATCCCCATGCGGGACAAGGCCGGGCGTTTGTCGCGAATCGGATTACGTCGTTTCCTTCGGATGGCACGCGCAGTTTGACGGGCAGTCCGCGCAGCCGCAGCCGCACGAGGACTTCCCCAGTTTGCGCGCCTTCGCCTTGAAGTAGATGATCGCCGCGACGATTCCGACGAGCACGATACCAACCAGAACACTTGCCAGCATGGCAAATCCCTCCTATGCTTCGGTCGCCCTTGTCCGGAGAATTCCGGATCGTTTGTACGGCCGCGAGACGAGGTAGATCATGGCCGCGAGCACGGCGACGGCGGCCAGCGTGCCGATGCCAAGCGCGGTCTCGCCGGTCAAAAGCCCAACGAGCTGGAAGACCATGAGCGCAGAGGCGTAGGCAAAGCCCGTCATCCAGCCGATGGCCACCCACGTCCACTTTGCATTGTTCATCTCCCGCTTGATCGCGCCCATCGCCGCGAAGCAGGGCGCACAAAGGAGGTTGAAGACAAGGAACGAGTAGGCGGAAAGCTGGGTGAAGTGCTGGCCAATCGGGGCAAGGCCGCCGAACGCGCCTTCCTCCACCATCGCAAGCGCATCGCCCGAGACCGCGTAGAGCGTTCCGAATGTGCCCACGACCTCCTCCTTAGCGACAAGCCCCAGAACCGTCGCGACGGACGCCTGCCAGTTGCCAAAGCCGAGGGGCGCGAAGATGGGCGAGAGGAAGCTGCCGATCCGCGCGAGCACCGAATGATCCATGTCCTCCACCATGCCGAACGAGCCATCCGCCCAGCCGAAGGTGGATGTGAACCACACGAAGATCGACGCGAGGGTGATGACGGTTCCGGCCTTCTTGATGAAGCTCCAGCCGCGCTCCCACATGCCGCGCAGCACGTTGACGACGGTCGGCACGTGATAGGGCGGAAGCTCCATGACGAACGGGGCCGGCTCGCCCGCGAACGGGCGCGTCTTTTTGAGAATGATGCCGGAGATGACGATGGCCGCCACGCCGATGAAGTACGCGGACGGAGCCACCCACCACACGCCGCCGAACAGCGCGCCCGCGATGAGCGCGACGATCGGCATCTTCGCGCCGCAGGGCACGAAGGTCGTGGTCATGATGGTCATCTTGCGGTCGCGGTCCTGCTCGATGGTACGGGACGCCATGATGCCGGGCACGCCGCAGCCGGAGGAGATGAGCATCGGGATGAAGCTCTTTCCGGAGAGGCCGAAGCGGCGGAAGACGCGGTCCATGATGAACGCGACGCGCGCCATGTAGCCGACGTCCTCGAGCACGGCGAGCATGAGAAACAGCACCAGCATCTGGGGAACGAAGCCGATGACCGCGCCTACGCCGTACACGATGCCGTCCACCACCAGCCCGACCAGCCAGCCTGTCGTCCCGACGCCCTCCAGAAAGCCGCGCAGGGGCTCGGCGATCCATTCGGACACGAACACGTCGTTCGTCCAGCCGGTCACGATATCGCCGACGGTGGTAATCGCGATCCAGTAGACGAACACCATGATCGCCGCGAAGATCGGGAGGCCGAGCCAGCGGTTTGTGATTACGCGATCGATCTGATCGGAAGCGGAAAGCTTGCCGCGGTTCTTCTTTTTGTAGCAGTGGCCGATGATGGAGGAGATCCAGTCGTAGCGCGCGGCGGTAACGATGGACTCCGCGTCGTCGTCAAGCTCCTCCTCGCAGGCCTTGATGTCCTTCTCGATGTGGGCGAGCGTCTCGGCGGGAATCTTCAGGTCCTGGAGCACCTTCTCGTCGCGCTCGAAGATTTTGACCGCGAACCAGCGCTGCCGCTCCTCGGGGAGGTGGTGAAGCGCCGCCTCCTCGATGTGCGCGACGGCGTGCTCGACGCTCCCCGGGAACCTGTGCCGGGGGATCATCTTCCTGCCGCTTCTCGCCTCGGAGGCCGCCAGCTTCGCCGCTTCCATGACGCCTTCCGATCTGAGCGCCGAAATCTCGACGATCTGCGCGCCGAGCTCCTTGGAGAGCTTCTCGGTGTCGATTTTGTCGCCGTTTTTGCGCACCACGTCCATCATGTTGAGGGCGACGACCATGGGGATGCCGAGCTCTGCGAGCTGCGTGGTTAAGTAAAGGTTGCGTTCAAGGTTGGTGCCGTCGATGATATTGAGGATGGCATCCGGCCGCTCGCGCACCAGATAATTGCGCGCCACGACCTCCTCAAGGGTGTAGGGAGAGAGCGAATAGATGCCCGGAAGATCGGTGATGGTGACTTCCTTGTCCCCCTTCAGGCGTCCTTCCTTCTTCTCGACCGTCACGCCCGGCCAGTTGCCGACGAACTGGTTCGAGCCGGTAAGGGCGTTGAACAGGGTCGTCTTTCCGCTGTTCGGGTTTCCCGCCAATGCGATGCGAATCGCCATAAGACTGTTCCTCCTCGTGAACTGGATTAGTCTCACCTAATCCTTTGACTTATTTTTCGCGGAGCCTGTCGAAAGCTCCGCGTCACTCGACCTCGACCATCGCTGCGTCGGCCTTCCGGACGGAAAGCTCGTATCCGCGCACGGTGAGTTCCAGCGGGTCCCCCAGCGGGGCGACCTTGCGCACATAGATCTCGGTTCCCTTTGTGATCCCCATGTCCATGATGCGCCTCTTGACGGCCCCCTCGCCGTTCAGCTTTTTGACCTTCACGGTCGAGCCAATGCCTGCGTCCCTGAGCGTCATACTCCTACCTCCTGCCCCCTACACCTGAATCTTGAGCGCCATTTCTCGGCTGATGGCGACGCGCGACTCCCTGATCTGCACGATCAGGTTCCCGCCCGAGGCGGAGATGATCTTGACCATGCTTCCCTCGGTGAACCCAAGATTCTCGAGGAACCGCCTTGTCTCCGGAAGGCCGCCGATCTTCTTGACATACCTCGTCTCATCCATTCCTGCCATTGAAAGCGGCATGTGCACACATCTCCTCCGCCGGTAAAGCTAATTAGGATTCCCTAATTTCAAAAAAATATTAGCATATCCTAATTCTTCTGTCAACGCCGTGGCGCGCGTTCAGAAAAACTTAATTTTTCGGTCGGCGGGTGCAAAGGGGAAATTCGCCGCCGTCCGTTCATATCACCGTTGCTTATACGAATCGCGGATGGAAACGCACCGCCGGAGAGAGATTTTCGATTCAGGGCAAGGAACTGAGGCGTGGCGGCGCTTTGCTGCGCGGAGTACGGCAAGGCTTTTGCGATTCGCATTCATCCCAAAACAGAAATGGATCGCGCGGATGAATCCCCGCGATCCGACGGACTGATGGTTCTGTTTCGACCTGAAAGCGAACTCTCAAGAGTCAATGTCCATGAAGAAGCCTGCCCCCGGCGTCACTGCTCCACGATGTCGAGGGAATCGATCCAGATCTGGACGGTTTCGCCGTAGTCGCCGTCCCACTGGTCGAAAGGCGCGGTGGCGACAAAGGCGAATGTGGCCTCATCGGTCGGGATAAGGACGAGGGAACCGAAGCAGGCATCCTCATTTTCGCCATCGGTGAAGTTGAGGCGCGTGGCAGGATAGGATGCGACGGGCGCGGCGTCCTCCTCAAAGGCGACCTGCG
The DNA here is from genome assembly GCA_023444095.1 of Bacillota bacterium. Taxonomy (GTDB): domain Bacteria; phylum Bacillota; class Clostridia; order Christensenellales; family Aristaeellaceae; genus RUG11247. Next base: position 93,278 of record JAEZRP010000036.1, on the reverse strand, counting down.
CGTCGGGGTAGAGCTCCAGAAGAAGATCCTGCGCGCTGACCGCCTCCGCGCGGCGCAGCATGGTGACCTCCGCCGCGCCGTACACGAGGTAGCGCACGGTGTAATCGCCGTTCTGAGTCGCTCCCAGGCCGATCTGTTCCATGTCCTCGGGAAGCTCGGCGGTCAGAACGAGTCCCGTCGCAACGAAAGCCGCGGAATCATCGAACACGTCCAGGGACTCGATCCACCACTCGATGAGGTCTGCGTAGCCCTCGGAGGCGTCCGCCCACACGTCCACCGCAAAAGCAAATGTGTCCGTGTCTGTCGAAAAGACGACGATGGTTCCCAACCGGGCATCCTCGTTGGCGCCGAGGGCGAATGTATAGCGCAAAGCCGGATATGCGGCGATGGGGGCCTGCTCGGCCTCGGCCACGTCCGTCGCCTCGGGATACAGCTCCGAAAGGAGCGCGTCCGCCGCCACCGCGCCCGTCCGGCGCAGAAGAACGATTTGCGCGAAGCTGTCGGCTGTCATGAGGCGCTCGGTGTAGCCACCGTCCTCCGTCTCAGAATTTTCAATAAGCGTGGCATCCAAGGGGAGCTGGGAAACGAGCACAGGCCCGACGGTCGTCGAGGTTTCCTCCGCAACGGTAAGGGCAGGAATCATGAAAACAAGGGAAATCAGCAAAGCCAGTACGCGTCGGATCATTGAGAAGCACTCCTTCCAATTTTTCCCATATAAGACAGTTTTGGAGATCATCTGGTTCCGCACGCAAGAAAAAACCGTGGCAAACCGCCACGGCATCTTTTCACAGTTCTCGCCTTCCCTCGAACGCGCGGGAAAGCGTGACCTCGTCGGTGTACTCCAACTCCCCGCCCACCGGTACGCCGTGCGCAATGCGGGTCACCTTGACGCCCATGGGTTTGATGAGCCGCGAAATGTACGACGCGGTCGCCTCCCCCTCCACGTCGGGGTTCGTCGCGATCACGACCTCCCTGACTTCGCCGCCGGCGAGCCGGTTCATGAGCTCGCGGATGCGGATGTCGTCCGGCCCCACGCCGTCCATGGGCGAAATGACGCCGTGGAGCACGTGATAGAGCCCGTCGTAGTCGTGCATGCGCTGGATGGCGTTCACGTCGCGCGGGTCCTTGACGACGCAGATCACGTCCCGCCTGCGGTTTCGGTCCGCGCAGACGGGGCAGAGATCGGAGTCGGTATAGTCGCCGCACACGGGGCAGAGATGCACCTGCTTTTTGCCGTTGAAGATGGAAACGGCCAGCTCGCGCACCTGCTCCTCCGGCATGGCGAGGATGTGATAGGCAAGCCGTTGCGCGGTCTTGCGACCGACGCCCGGCAGCTTCGAGAGCTGGTTGACCAGCCGCGCGATCGCCTCGACCTCGGCCATACTAGAAAAGTCCCGGGATATTGAGCCCGCCGGTCAGCTTGCTCATTTCGCGCTCGGTGGCCTCGCCCGCGATGCGCATGGCCTCGTTGACCGCCGCCTTTACCATGTCCTCGAGCATTTCCACGTCCTCGGGGTCGACCGCCTCGGGCTTTATCTTGATCTCGAGAAGCTCATGCTTGCCGTTGACCTTCGCGGTCACGACGCCGCCGCCGGCTGACGCCTCAAACTCCTTGGCCTCGAGCTCCTCCTGCATTTTCGCCATCTGCTGCTGCAGCTTCTGCGCCTGGCGCGCCATCGCCTGCATATTTCCGCCGGGCATGCCCTGGAATCCACGTGCCATTCCGTTCATCCTTTCAAAAAGCCTACTATCCATTATACATGATTTGTCCGCCCCAGTAAACCCCAAAACGAAGGAGGCGCAAACGCCCCGTCCACCGCGCCATGCGCCGGACAAAAAGAAAACCTCCCCGAAAACTCGGGAGAGGTTCGCGTCCGCGGCGCATCGACGCGCTTCGCGCGTCAATCCGTCGGGGACCTAGCTCGAAGCGCGAATTACTTCGCGGCCTTCTTTTCGTCGACCTCGACGATCTTCTGACCGTCGTAGTAGCCGCAGTGCTTGCACACGCGGTGTGAAAGCTTCATCTTCTGGCAGCGCGGGCACTTCACAATGCCGGGCACGGACAGTTTCCAATGAGAGCTACGGCGCGAATGCTTTCTCGCCTTGGATATTTTTCCCTTTGGTGTGGCCATCGTTACACCTCCTCATCGTCATGCAAAATTTCTTTCAATGCCGCAAAGGGGTTTGCAACCTCGCCACCCTCCTGGCATGCGCAGGATACCGCGTTTCGGTCTGCGCCGCACACCGGACAGATGCCCTTGCAATCCTCTTTGCACAGGATGCGAATGGGCAATTCCAGAAGCAACGCGTCCCTCACCGAATCCGTAAGCTCTATGGTCGAGGCTTCGAAGACATACAGATCCGGATCGTCGAGGGCCTGTGCCCGCGCAAACACCGCGTCGATCTTCGCCCGGATCGGCATCGCGACCGCCCCGAGACACCTGACGCAGCGCGACACCAATGTCGCGGTGACGTCCGCGCGCACGCTGACCCGCTCCTCGGCGCCCACCATCACGCCTTTCACCTTTGCGTCGGTGAAGCCGATGGGATCGCCAGAGAGCTCCATGTCCTCGACAAGCACATCCTCGTTCAGCGGATATTCCTGTCCGGGAACCCTCAGCGCGTTCGATACGTCCACAAAGTTCGCCAAAGCATTTCCCCCTAACCTAAATTATTATACTCCCGTCTCCTTCTTTTGTAAAGTAAAATCTATCCCAAACGACGGCTTTGTAGATGGCATGATGCATTGCCGCACCGATGAAGACTCCCTTTATGTTTCCCGGGACGATCCGTTTTACAACAGACCGCCTTCTCCGCCCGGAACCTCCGCGGCGGGCAAACAACAAACAGTATCTCCAAAGAAATACTGCTTGCTGTGAGAATCATGATATTCGTAAAAATCCCGATGACGCGCCGCTCCTATCGCGCCGTGGCCAGCTCCAGCGTATCCCGCGCGATGGCAATTTCCTCGTTTGTGGGGATGACCCAGACCTGCACCTTGCTGTCGGGAGCGGAGATCTTGCCCTCGAATCCTCGGGTCGAGAGGTTGACCTCGGCGTCTAGCTTGACGCCTAGGCACTCGAGGCCCTCGCAGACCCAGCCACGGCTGCGGGCGTCGTTCTCGCCGATGCCGGCGGTGAAGACGAGCGCGTCGAGGCCGCCCATGGCGGCGGTGTAGGCGCCGATGTATTTGCGGATGCCGTAGGCCCACATCTCAAGGGCGGTTTTCGCGTCCTCGTTGCCCGCGTCGGCGGCCTTGTTCACGTCGCGCATGTCGGAGGAAACGCCCGAGATGCCCAGAAGGCCCGACTTTTTGTTGAGGATGGAGACCGCTTCCTTGGCGGTGATGTTCTCGTTGTCGCAGATGGCCTCGACGACTGCGGGATCGACGCTTCCCGAGCGCGTTCCCATGAGGACGCCCTCGAGGGGCGTAAGGCCCATGGAGGTATCGACGCACTTGCCGCCCACGCACGCGGAGAGGGAGGAACCGTTGCCCAGATGGCAAACGATCACCTTGCTGTCCGGGCCGAGACCCAGTTTCTTCTGTGTGCGCGCGGAGACATAGCGGTGGCTGGTGCCGTGGAACCCGTAACGGCGGATGGCGTACTTCTTATAGTATTCCATCGGAACGCCGTACAGGTATGCCTTCTTGGGCATGGTCTGATGAAAGGCCGTGTCGAACACCGCGATCTGGGAGGTCTCCGGCATGACGGCCTGACAGGCCTTGATGCCCATGAGGTTGGCCGGGTTGTGGAGGGGACCCAGCGGGATGCAGTCGACGATCGCCTGGATGACCGCGTCGTCGATCACGCAGGAGGCGGTGAACTTGTCGCCGCCGTGCAGCACGCGGTGACCCACCGCGCCGATCTCGGAGATGGAGGAAATGACGCCGTGCTCCTTGTCCACGAGCGCGTCGAGCACCACGCCCATGGCGGCGGTGTGGTCCTTGATGGGCGTCTTGAGCGTGAATGTGCCGTCCGCGCCAAACTTGTGCGCGAGGTTCGAGCCCTCGATGCCGATGCGCTCGACGAGGCCCTTGGAGACGACCGACTCGTCCGTCATGTCGATGAGCTGATACTTGAGGGAGGAGGAACCGGCGTTGATGATCAGAATCTTCATTTGTATCTCCTTAGCCCTGCGCCTGAACGGCGGTGATTGCGACGGTAGCCACGATGTCGTCCACGGAGCAGCCGCGGGAGAGATCGTTGCAGGGCTTGGCGATGCCCTGAAGGATGGGGCCGTAAGCATTCGCGCCCGCGAGGCGCTCGACGAGCTTGTAGCCGATGTTCCCGGCGTTCAGGTTCGGGAAGACGAGCGTGTTCGCCTGTCCCGCAACGGCCGAGCCGGGCGCCTTGAGCTTTCCGACGCTTCCGACAAGCGCGGCGTCCAGCTGGAGCTCGCCGTCGAGCTGGAGTTCGGGCGCCATCTCCTTCGCGATCCGGGTCGCTTCCTGCACGAGCGTCACGTCGTCGTGCTTCGCGGAGCCTTTGGTGGAGAAGGAGAGCATCGCGACCTTCGGCTCCATGCCCGCGAGGGCGCGCGCCGAATCCGCCGCGCCGAGCGCGATGTTCGCGAGCTCCTCGGAGGTGGGCTCAATATTGACCGCGCAGTCCGCAAACACGAGAACGCCCTCCTGGCCGAACGCCTTGTTCGGACATTCCATCAGGAAGCAGGAGGACACGGTTTTGATGCCGGGCTTTGATTTGATGATCTGGAGCGCCGGGCGGAGCATGTCGCCGGTAGAGTGGATCGCGCCCGAGACGAGGCCGTCCGCGTCGCCCAGCTTTACCATCATCACGCCGTAATACATGGGATCGGCCACCTTCTTCGCGGCCTCTTCCTCGGTCATGCCCTTGGCCTTTCTGATTTCATAGAGCTGCGCGGCGTAGGCCGCGACCTTGGGGGAGGATTTGGGATCGACGATTTCAATGCCTGCAAGGTCCGTATTCGTCTCCGCAGCGACGGCCCGTACCTTCGCCGGATCGCCGAGCAAGGTGATCTTCGCAAGTCCCGCCTTCGCGACCTTCGCAGCCGCCTGTACGTTTCGCGTCTCCTCGCCCTCGGGCAGAACGATGTGCTTGACGTCCGTCATGGCTTTTGCCATGATCCTGTCAATGAGCGCCATATGAATCCCTCCGCTATCGGTGATATTTACACTCCTGCTATTATACGACACTTGGGTGCCGAAGGAAAGTCGTTTAATCGAAACGTTTCATTTTTGGCGCCTTATTTTAAAAAATGACTGCAAAAGCTGCATGCAGTCCTCCGCGAGCAGCCCGCCCTCGCACCGGCAGAAATGGGAAAACGCGGGATCCTCCGGAATCCGGTAGACGCTGCCCGCGCAGCCCGCCTCCGGGTCCGCCGCGCCGAACACGAGCCGCTCAATCCGCGCCTGCGAAATCGCACCCGCGCACATGGGGCAGGGCTCGAGGGTGACGTACATCGTCGCGCCGGAAAGCCGCCAGTCGGCCCGCGCCGCGCGCCGGATGGCAAGAATCTCGGCGTGCGCGGTAGGATCGTGGGTCTTTTCCCGCTCGTTGTGCGCGCGCGCGACGATTTCGCCATTTCTGACGATCACGCAGCCGACGGGCGTCTCCCCTTCGGAAAGCGCGATCCCGGCTTCGCGGATGGCCTCGCGCATGAAATCCGGATCGGACATATTCAAGCCTCCGTGTTGTATTTTGAGCGCGCCGGAGTATAATATACGTATCCCTATTATAAGTACGAAGGGCGGAAAATGCAAATGGCTGATAAACTTCGGATCGGGATCATCGGAACCGGCGGCATCGCGCACTCCCACATGAAATCCTACCTCGAGATGGACGATGTGGAGATCGTCGGCGCGTCCGACATCGTGCCCGGCAAGGCCCGCGCGTTCCTGGACGAGTTCAAGCTCACGGACGTGCCCGCGTTCGACGATAACGACGAGCTCCTGAAGCTGAAGCCCGACGGCGTGAGCATCTGCACCTACAACACCACGCACCACGTCTGCGCCATCGCCGCCATGAAGGCGGGCGTGCACGTTCTGTGCGAGAAGCCCATGTCCGTGCGCCTCGAGACCGCCGTCGAGATGGCGAAGGTACAGAAGGAGACGGGCGTGATTCTGACCATCGGCTTCCAGCCGCGCTACGACCCGAACATGCTCATGGTCAAGGAACTCGTGCGCTCGGGCGAGCTGGGCCACATCTACTATGTCCAGACCGGCGGCGGCAGAAGGCGCGGAATCCCCGGCGGCACCTTCATCCAGAAGGATCTGGCGGGCGTCGGCTGCCTCGCGGACATCGGCTGCTACGGCCTCGACATGGCGCTCAACTCCGTCGGCTACAGAAAGCCCGTCACCGTCTCCGCCTATGCCTCCGACTACTTCGGAAAAAACCCCAAGTACACCAAGGACGCCGACAAGTTCTCGGTCGACGACTTCACCTGCGCGCTCATCCGCTTTGAGGACGGGCTCGTCATGGACTTCCGCATGAGCTGGGCGATGCACATGGACACCATGGGCGACACGCTCTTCCTCGGCACCGAGGGCGGACTCAAGGTCAAATCCCCCAACCCGCACCTCAACTGGGGCGGCGCGTGGGACGGCACCATCGGCGACGTTTACCTCTACAAGGATGTGTGCGGCAATCAGACCGAAACCAAGATTCCGCTCAAGCAAAACGCCAACAACCGCTTCTATCTCAAGTGCCGCGCCTTCTGCGACGCCGTCAAGACCGGCGGCGAGTCCCCCATCCCGTGGCAGGAGATCATCTACAACCAGGCCATCATCGACGGCATCATCCGCTCCAGCGAGCTGAAGCGCGAGGTTGAAGTCGTGATTCCGGAGATCTGACGGAGAAAGAACGGGAGAACGCCGGGGGCGTCGCCCTCGCGCCCCGCTCAAGGGCCACTGGCCCTTAAGATCCCATGATGGGAAATAATGGATGATTGTCCGTCGACGGCTCGGGGTCCAACCCTGAGCCGCCGAATTCAGCTTAAGGAAGACCGACAGGGCTGTGAAAGTACGCTCCCCGCCCACCTCGGATGGGTTACGGGGAAAAACGAGGACTGGACGAGAGGTGCGTTATGAGGTTATTTTACTCCACATGCCCCGCGGGGCTCGAGGAACCGGCGAAGCGGCTCGCAGAGAGGGTCGTGCCGGGGTTCTCGGCGAAGGCGGTGATGCCCGGCGCGGTGCTCTACGCCGCGAAGACCGACCGGCCCGAATGCGCGGGATTTACAAATACCTATTTGCAGATCGCGCGCGTCGACCGCTGCGGCTCGGTCACGCACGCGGCAAAGATGTTCCTCTCGGAACGGCGCGTGCTCGCGGACGCGGAGCGCGCCATGCGCGAATATGGCTTCGAGAGCTTCCGGGCGATGTTCGCGGATGCGAACAGACTCGAGGGCGTCGAAAAGGAGTACCGCGAGGCATTCGAGCACTCGATCCGCGTGAAGAACGACCGCCTGAATCCCCAGACGGAGCTGCTCGCCCTGCGGCGAAGCGAGGGGAGCGCGATGCTGCTTCTCCGGCTTACGAAGCCGCGCCCGACAAAGAAGGGCGAGCTCTCCCCCGCCGTGGCGAGCTGCATGGCTTACCTCGCGAAGCCAGAGGAGAACGGATCGTTCCTGGATCCGTTCGCGGGCTCCGGGGCGATCGGCGTGGCGCGCATGGCGCTCGGGAAGTCGAAGCGCGTGTTCCTCTCCGACGCGGACGAGAACGCCGTTCGCAAGCTCCGCACGCGCATTCCCTCGCGCGCGGAGATCGAGCGGCTCGACGCCACCCGGCTCGGCGAGCGGTTCTCCGAAGGCGAGTTCACCGAAATCGCCACCGATCCGCCGTGGGGCCTCTACAAGCCGCTGAAGGGCGACCCGGAGTCGTTCGCGCGGGAGGTCGTCGAGAGCCTTGCGCGCATCCTTGCGCCTTATGGGACGCTGGTTCTCCTGACCGCCATGAAGGATGAATTCGGGAAAGCGCTCAAAGATTCCCCCCTCGACCTCATGCAGCGATACGACATCCTCGTCAACGGCAAAAAAGCGGCGATCCTCGTCGCGCGGAAGTAGGCAGGAAGGAAACGCCGAGGGCGCTGGGACTCCCGCCAAAGGGCTCGCGCCCTTTGGAATCCCAAACTCATATCAACTTCATATGATTCGTCGCAAAATCGTCGCCCCGGGGGCTTGGGCCTCCCGGAGCGACGATGCATTTCTCTCATTTTCACCCAGTTTGAATTCTCAGGGATCAACTGCATTTGAGCGGAATTCGGGGCAGCGCCCAGGCGTCACTCACGGCCTCCGTAACCCCTGCGCCTGCTCCACGGTGATGACGGCGTCCCCTGCTTCGCGGAGGGCCTCGATCTGGGAGAGGCGGCTCACGCCGACGATGGGGAAGACATCGAAGGGCTGGCAGGTGAGATACGCGAGGGAGAGCGCGCCGACAGTGTAGCCCGTCTCGCGGGAGAGCGCGAGCAGGCGGTCGTACACGGCGAGGTTATCGGGCGTGAGGAAGCGGCGCTTTGCCTTGTCGGGAAGCGCGTCCGCGCCAGACTCGAAGAGCTTGATGAAAAAGCCCTTTGCCTGAGAAGAAAATGGAATGCAGGCAAGCTTGGTTTCCAGGTGGAAGTCGTACATCGCGGCGTCCATCTGATAGAGCGTCGGGTCCTCCACGAGCGCCTGACGCGCGAGGGAGAACTGCGGCTGATTGGCGACGAAGCCGACGAGGCTGTGCGCGGCCGCGTATTCATTCGCCTCCCGGATGCGCGCGGGCGACCAGTTGGAGACGCCGATGGCGCGCGAGAGGCCCGATTCTATGAAACCGTTGAGCGTCTCGAGGATGTCTCCCACGGGGCGCGAGACGTCGTCGCGGTGGAGCCAGTAGATGTCCACGCGGTCCGTCATGAGGTCGGCGAGGCTCTCGGCGATGTCGCTTTTCAGGCTCTCCCGGTCGAGGCGGCCGACGTTCATGGAGGTGAGAAGCGGGTGCCCGCCCTTGGTGCCGATGACGAGGGAATCCCGGTTGTGGCGCGCGGCCATCCAGTTGCCGATCGCGCGCTCGGAAATCCCGCACACGCCGCCGGAAAAGTCGCCGTACACGCGAGCGGTGTCGATGAAGTTCCCACCGAGCGCCGCGTACGCGTCGAGAAATTCGTTCGTCTGCTTCTGCGAAAAATCAAATCCGATCCCCGTCGACCCCATCACGATCACGGACGTTTTGCGTCCCAGAAAATTCCGATACCGCACAAGATCATCTCCCTTTCGTTTATTATAGCATCGCCTTATTTTTGACGCAACGATGAAATTTGACGAAATCATGCGCGCGCTGTTCTCAAACGATGACCAGTTGCATAAATTATGTTATAAATACAGCGAATATACCGTGCATATATACATTATCTTCAAAATCGGGCGCAGGAAAACGAAGGAAATTGTCGTATATTTATATTGCATATTCAATGAATATACACGGCACACGCGCCGTATATACAACGGTATACAGATTGATAGGGGGATTTATATGGATCGCATCAAGGACAAGGCGTCGCTGATACAAGGGCTGAACTGGCGGGTGATCGCACGGTTCGGCCTGGCTGTTCTGCTCGTAGCGGTCGTCGTCTGGGGCTGCATATCCACATCCAATGCATCCAATATGCGAAGAAAATATGCACAATCGCGGGAGGCCGTGGGCGAAAATCTGTACAGCGCGGCATACATGATGGCGCTCAAATACGACGATGCCGCGCTCGCAGGCGCGGACGTGGAAGGCGAGATCCTGCCCGCGATGAAGACGTACTACGCGCAGGCGCTCGCGCTCAACGAGGCCATGGCGGGGGCGTATGGCGCGCGGTATGAAATCCTGTCCGACGCGCTCGTCGCGGAGCTTGACCAGGCGTTCAGCGCATACGACGAGGCGTTCCGCGCGGGCCGCTCGACCGAGGACGCGGCGAAACTCATGCTTCAGGCCGTTCAGGACACGCGCGCCGCGCTCGACAAGAAATACGACGGCAACGGACGGCTGCAGATCGATTGATCCTCAAAAGACGAGAAGCGCGAGTCGGTAGGCGACGAAGGCGAACGCCCAGGCTACGGCGAGCTGCGAGAGCGCCGCGCGCAGGAGCCAGCGCGCCGTGCCTAGCTCCCGCCGCATGGCCGCGAGCGCGGAGGCGCAAGGCGTGTAGAGCAGGATGAACACCAGGTACGAAACCGCCGACGCGCGCGTGAAATGGTCGCTGAGCGTGGCGACGAGCGCGCCCGCGTCCGCCGCGGCATAGATCACCCGCATGGTCGAGACGACGGCTTCCTTGGCCACCATGCCCGCAACGAGCGCCACACACTTGGCGGCGTCGCCGAAGCCCAGCGGAGCAAAGACCGGGCTCACGAGCGCGCCCAGCGCGCCGAGCATGGACGCTCCGATTTCTCCCGTCGGAACGAGCCTCGGCGTGAACGCGCGCAGAAACCAGATGAGGACGCTCATCGCGAAGATGATCGTGCCCGCGCGCGTCATAAAGTCGCGCGCCCGGTCGGAGAGCCTTCTGAGGACCGACTTCACCGTCGGCATGCGATACTCCGGCAGCTCCATCACGAACGGCGTCTCCCCCGTTCGAAACCAGACCCTGCGCATCGCGGCGCCCGCGAGCGCCATCACGAGCACGCCGAGCGCGTATAGCCCCAATACCACTCCCGCGCGTGAGGCCGGGAAGAACGCCGCCGCAAACAGCGCGTACACGGGCAGCTTCGCTCCACAGGACATGTAGGGCGTGAGCATGATGGTCATGCGCCGGTCGCGCTCGTTCTCCACGCCGCGCGCCGCGATGACCGCCGTCGTCGTGCAGCCAAAGCCCATCAGCATCGGAATGAACGACCGGCCCGAGAGCCCGAGCCTGCGGAGCGGCCGGTCCGTCATGAACGCCGCGCGCGCCATGTAGCCCGAATCCTCCATCACCGACATGCAGAAGAACAGGAGCAATATCTGCGGCAAGAACGCCAGCACGCCGCCCACGCCCGCGATCACCCCGTCGACCGCGAGCGAGCGCGCCCATGCGGGCGCATGCGAAGCATCCAGAAGGAATCCCGCGCCCCTGCCCGCGAGTGAGATCACGCGTTCCATGAGGGCGCGCAACCCCTCGCCCGGCGCGCCGAAGGTAATCAGAAACATGAACGCCATGAACGCGAAGAAGAGCGGATACGCGAGGTAGCGGTTCATGACGATGCCGTCCGCCGCGTCGGAGGCGGTCCTTTGATACGCGCCGCGCGGGAACCCCGCCTCGGCGAGCGCCGCCTCGATCCGGTCGTAGCGCGCTTTGGCGAACGTGATGAGTCCATCGCCGCTCTCGTCGATCTCCCCTGCCCGCGCCCAGTCCCCGCCGCACGCGCGCTCCGCCGCACGGAAGGCCGCCCTGTCGTACCGCGCAAACGCGAGCCGCGCGTCGGGCGCTTTTTTTTCGCGCGCGACGCGCGCGACCGCCGCCATGAGGTCGTCGATTCCCCGGTTTTTCTTGGCGGAGATGGGCGCGACGGGCGCGCCGAGCGCATCCGACAGCCGCCCGGCGTCCGGTTTGATGCCGCGCTTCTCGAGTTCGTCCATCAGGTTGAGCGCGATCACCACGCGCCGCCCGCGCTCGAGAAGCTGGAGCGTGAGGTAGAGGTTGCGCTCGAGGTTCGTCGCGTCCACGATGTCGATCACCACATCCGCCGCGCCCGAATCGATGTAGTCGCGCGTGATCTTCTCCTCAATGGAATAGGGCGAGAGCGAGTAGACGCCCGGCAGATCGACGACGCGGATCTCGTCGCCGTTCAGGCTGAGCTTGGCCTCCTTGCGCTCGACCGTCACGCCCGGCCAGTTGCCCACGTACTGGTTCGCGCCCGTAAGCGCGTTGAAGAGGGTCGTCTTTCCGCAGTTTGGATTGCCCGCAAGGCAGACGGTGTACGTCATTTTCGTTCCTCCACGAAGATTTCGGCGGCGTCCTCCCGGCGCAGCGTGACGGCGGAACCCCGCAGAGAGATCTGGATGGGATCGCCGAGCGGCGCGCGCCGAATGACTTCGACGTACGCGCCGGGGGTCGCACCCATCTCGACGAGCCGCCTGCGCGCCGCGGTTCCGAGCGATACCCTGACGATCACGCCGCCCCTCGAGGCGGTCAGCGGAACAGCCGCCATGCGGATTCCTCCCCGTAAAATTTTCGTTCCGATCCGGCGGCGCGCCGGGCGTGCGGTATAATGGAGGGCATGGAGATTTTGACCGTTACATTCAACCCCTGCCTCGACCGCACGCTGTGGGTGAACGAGCACGGGGGCAAGCCCCATAAAATCGAGGCGCAGACGGGCGGCAAGGGCGTGAACGTCGCGCGCGTTCTTGGAAACCTCGGCGTCTCCGCGGTCGCCATCTGCCCCGTAGGGGGCGAAACGGGCGCGGCGTTTCAGCGCCTCGCGCAGGACGAGGGGATTTCCCTTTGCCCCGTAAAAGTCCAGTCCCCCATGCGGGTGATCGACACATACGTGCGCGCGGACGACTGCGAGCAGAGGGTCGATTACGCGCGCGGCGGGCCTCTTTCCGAGGAGGAACTCGACGGGATCGACGCTGCGGTTGACGAACTGCTCCCGTCGGCACAGGCGGTCGCAGTCTGCGGCTCGGCGAGCTGCGAGGCGGCGGCGAGGCGCGTGCCGGGGATCCTCGCGCGGGCAAAGGCGCAAGGCATCCCGGTGCTGCTCGATTCCAACGGCCCGGCGCTCTTCTATGGCGCGCAGGCGCGTCCCGACCTTCTCAAGCCCAATCAGGCGGAGCTTTTCGCCCTCACGGGCATTGAGGACGTCGCGGCGGCGGCGCGGGAGGCAGTCAATCGCGGAATCAAATCCGTGCTCGCGTCCATGGGCGCGGACGGCTGCTGCTTTGTGACGCAGGATTCGGAGATCTACTGCCCCGCCCCGCGCGTCAAAACGGTGAACGCGGTCGGTTCGGGCGACAGCTTCGTCGCGGGATTTTTATACGCCTCCGTCAAGGGGTATGCCCTCGAAACGTCCCTTATGATTGCCTGCGCCGCCGGAGCCGCGAACGCCGCGATGTTCCCCGCCGCGCGGGTGACGAAATCGGACGTCGAGGATGTGCTCGGGTGGCAACTGGTCTGAACGGGAGGATGCCTTCTTACCAATGGATTTTTTTGATGTAATCGTAATCGGCGCGGGGCACGCGGGCTGCGAGGCCGCGCTGGCCCTCGCTCGCATGGGGCATGAGACGCTTCTTTTGACGTTGAACCTCGATGCACTCGCCATGATGCCCTGCAATCCCTCCATCGGCGGGACGGGAAAGGGGCATTTGGTGCGCGAACTCGACGCGCTGGGCGGAGAAATGGGATTGGCGACGGACGACGTTTTCATCCAGTCGCGCATGCTCAACACCGCGAAGGGTCCGGCGGTTCACTCCCTGCGCGCACAGGCGGACAAGACGGCCTATCAGCTTCGCATGCGCAGAGCCGTGGACGCGTGCGAGCACCTTCATCTCCGGCAGGCCGAGGCGCGCGAGATTCTGACAACAAACGGCAAAGTAACGGGCGTCGCGACCACGACAGGGAGTGAGATCGCCTGCCGCGCGGTGGTCGTGTGCGCCGGGGTATACCTGAACAGCCGGATCATTATCGGAGAGTGCCGATGGAACGGCGGCCCGCAGGGGCTCCTCGCGGCGAACCATCTGACCAAAAACCTTGTGGACCTCGGCTTCTCCGTCCGGCGGTTCAAGACGGGCACGCCCGCGCGGCTCGACGGGCGGACCATCGACTTTTCCAAAATGGAGCTTCAGCCGGGCGACGACCCGATCACGCCGTTCTCGTTTCTCACCGACCCCGCGCCGCTCAAAAACCGCGCGGTGTGTTATCTCACCTACACGGCCGAAGAGACGCACAGAATCATCCATGAAAACCTCTCCCGCGCGCCCATGTACTCGGGGGCCATCAGGGGCACCGGCGCGCGCTACTGCCCCTCCATCGAGGACAAGGTCGTGCGCTTTTCGGACAAGGAGCGGCACCCCATCTTCCTGGAGCCGGAGGGCCTCTCCACCGTCGAGTGGTACGCGCAGGGCATGTCGACGTCGATGCCCGAGGACGTGCAGCGCATGATCTACCGATCCGTGCCGGGACTCGAGAACGCGGAACTTCTGCGCCTCGCCTACGCCATCGAGTACGACTGCGTCGATCCGACGGAACTCACGCTCTCTCTCGGCGCAAAAAACATCGCGGGGCTCTACCTCGCCGGGCAGGTAAACGGAACCTCGGGCTACGAGGAGGCCGCCGCGCAGGGCGTGTACGCGGGGATCAACGCGTCTCTGTATCTGCGCGGCGAGGAGCCGCTGATCCTGGGCCGCGCGGACGGCTACATCGGGGTTCTCGTGGACGACCTCGTCACGAAGGGCGTGGACGAGCCCTACCGCATGATGACCTCGCGCGCGGAATACCGGCTGCTTCTCCGGCAGGATAACGCGGACTTCCGGCTCACGGAGCGGGGCTTTCGCGCCGGACTCGCGACGCGGGAACGCTACGAAAAAATGCAGAAAAGGCGCGAGAAGACGGACGCGGCCATCGCGGACGTCGAAAAATGGCGCATGACGGAAAAGCTTCGACGGCCTGAAACCTCCTATGCCGACCTGCGCGCGCAGTGCCCGGACTTACCGGCGCTCGACCCGCAGACGGTCAGTCAGGTGGAGACGGAGATCAAATACGACGGCTACATCCGCCGCCAGACGGCGGACGAAAGGCGCTTCCGGAAAATGGAGGACGCGCGGATGCCCGAGGACGCGGACTATGCGGCACTCACGGGGCTTCGGATCGAGGCCCGGCAGAAGCTCCAGAAGGCGCGGCCCGCGTCGCTTGGACAGGCGTCGCGCATTCCCGGAGTTTCGCCGGGGGACGTGAGCGTCCTCATGATCTGGCTTGAGAAAAGGAGGCGGGAACATGCGTGAAGCGCTGATCGCGCGCGCGGCGCGGATGGGAATCGCCGTGTCGGACGCGCAGGCGGACAAGTTCGCCGCGTTTCACGAGATGCTCGCCCGAGCAAACGCGAAGACGAACCTGACGCGCGTGAAAGATGATGTGGACGAGGCGGTCGACCGCAACTACCTCGACTCCATCGCGCCCGTCCGGGATGGCATTCCGGCGGGACTGCGGACGCTCGTCGACGTGGGCGCGGGCGCGGGATTCCCGGGGATTCCGCTTTCGATCATGCTGCCGGAGGTCGAGGTGACGCTTCTTGACGCGCTCGGGAAACGCGTGGACTTCTTGAAATCCGCCATCGCGGAACTCGGGCTCAACGCGCGCGCGGTGAACCTGCGCGCCGAGGATGCGGGCCGCACTGACATGCGAGAAGCTTTCGACGCGGCGGTTTCGCGCGCGGTCGCGCCGCTCTCCGTGCTCGCGGAATTCGCGCTGCCGCTTATCCGGGTGAGCGGGTTCATGATCGCCTACAAGGGCCCGGCGTGGGAAGCGGAACTCAGAGAGGCCACAGGCGCGCTCGCCCTGCTGGGCGGGCGATTCCACTCGGCGCACGGCGTCGATATCCCCGGGCGCGATTGGGCACACGTGCTTTTGCGGATCGAAAAAGCCTCGCCGACACCGGAAAAGTACCCGCGGCGTCCCGGCATACCCGAAAAGAGGCCGCTTTAAAGTGCTATTTTTTGGCATAACAAAGGCATAAAGGGAATAATTTGATATTTTGCGAATTCTTATCAGAAATGAGGTAATAAAGAACCCCTATTCGAGATATACTACGTCATGTCATTAAGGGCACGCGCCCAGACAGAGGAGGATATTACAATGAAGAAGGCTTTGATATTTGTTCTCTCCCTCATGATGATCGCGATCTTCGCCGTCGGTTGCTCTTCCGATAAGACAACGGAGACGACCGCGACCGCGACCCCCGCCGCCGAGGCCACCATGGAAGCGACCACGGAGCCCGTCGCGACTGCCGAGGCCACCGCGCCCGCCGCCGAGACGACCACCGAAGCCACCGCGACCGCGGCAACCCAGGGCTAACCCAAACGGACCGTACACAGAAAGACCCCGATGCCGAAGCGTCGGGGCCTTGTCGTTTTCATGGCGGAATGCGCAGGGAGAATGCAAGCCTCCGCGTGCCGCCGAACCGCCCGCGCCCTTTGGAAGCTGAACAATGGCGGCCTTCGTGCGCGCGTCCGGTCCGACCCCTGAGCATGTCTTCGAGGCTCCTGCCATCGATCGCCGCCCGTCACGCATCCTGCTGGCGGACGGCCTTGTAGCCGAGCCCCCGCACGGTAGCGATCTCAAAGTCCCGGTTGTCGCGGAACCGCTCGCGCAGCCGGTTGACGTGGACGTCCACGGTGCGCTCGTCGGTGTCGGTGTCCATGTCCCAGATCTCGTCCATCAGCTGCCGCCTAGTGAAAATCTTGTTGGGGTAAGAAAGGAGCTTGTAGAGGAGCAGGAACTCCTTTTTCGGAAGCTCCGAGATGTAGCCCTCGGACGACACGGAGAATGAGTCGTAGTCAAGGAGCGTCCCGCCGATCAAGAGCCGCCTCTCGTTGACGATCCGCGAGCGCCGCAGGAGCGCCGCGATCCGCAAAATCATTTCCTCCTCGTCCACGGGCTTGACCATGTAGTCGTCCGTTCCGATGATGAAGCCCTTGCGCCGGTCGGCGGGCGTCTCCTTGGCGGTTACCATGAGGATGGGAATCTCCCCGAGCGCCTGATTCCCGCGCAGGATCTCGGTAAACTCGTATCCGTCCATGCGCGGCATCATGATGTCGAGAAGGATGAGATCCACGTGCTTTTTGTCGAGAATCTCGAGCGCCTCCACGCCGTCCTGCGCGCATACGGGCTCGTAGCCGTGCTGCTCGAGCACCGCAGCCATGAGTCTGCGCGCGTTGGGGTTGTCCTCGACGACGAGTATGCGGAACATCTGCTAAATCTCCATTTCAAAGACCATTTCGTGAAGGATCGGAATTCCGTCCTCCCCCGCCTCCGGGATCGCGGGCTTGATCCGCCTCGAGCGCGCGACCGCGCCGAAGCGCACGTCCGCCAGCGCGAACCCTCGCTTTTGGTAAAAGCGCATCGCATGGGTGTTGTCGTTGGTCGTGACGACCACGAGCTTCTTCGCGCCCGCGCCGCGCGCCATTTTCCCAAATTCCTCGATGAGCACCGTGCCCGCGCCCTTCCCGGGTCGGGGACAGTCGAGCGCGAGGATTTCCCACTCGTCCCCGCGCGCGTCGTAGTGAAGAAAGCCGAGAAGCCCCCTTTCGTCCTCGCAGACGAGACAGTCGCACGCGGTCAAGTCGTACATTTTCCCATCGAGCGCGATGTCGGTCGAACCCCAGAGTTCCGTCATAAGCGCGCGCATTTCGGCGTCCGCGCCGCGCGATTTGTGGATCGTCATCGGAAGCCACCCTCCCGCCCGAAGCGCACGGGGCACACGTCCCGGCACGCGCGGCAGTTCGTGATGGAAAACCCGCGCGCGTTGGTCACATACGCGACCTCCCGACACTTCGCCTGAACGACAGTTCCGTCCCCGATCGCGCCCGCCGGGCAGGCGTCCACGCACATGTTGCAGCCGGGCAGGCAAATCTCCGGCGCGCGCGGGTCGCTCTCCAGCGGGAGATCAAGAAGGAGCGCGCCGATGGTGAGCCGGTTTCCGAAATTACGGTTCAGAAGAAGCGTGCTCTTCCCGAGCCGCCCCAACCCCGCCCGCACGGCCGCGTGCTTCATGGAGATCACGCCGCGCCCCGTGCGCGTCTGTGGGTCGTACGCGTCGTAGGGGTCGTCCGAGGGCAAGGGCACGCACGGCCTGCCCGTCTCGCGCTCCAGCCGGCGCGCGATCGCGAGCGTTACAGCGTCTACCTGCTGGGTCATGAGACTGTTGTAGCGCGTATAGGAAAGCCGCGTGTCTGCAACCATCGCGCCCATCGGGAGCACGAGGCCGATCACCATCACGCTTTGGCACGCCCTCCACGCGTCCACGGGTCGGAAGCCCTCCGGCGCGTCCGCAAAATCGGACGCCTGTGCGAAGCCGCACGCGTCCGCGCCCAGGCCGAGCGCGATTTCCCTCATCCAATCCTTCATGCCGCGCCTCCCCTTTTTTCGCCATTCTAGCACATGAAATTTCCCATGTAAAGTGTGGAAGCGATATGATATAATGGGGTTCAGTTACTACCCGCTTTGAATCATGATGGAGGTGCGGAATATGGACTTAATGGAAAGGGTCCGGCGGGACAAGCTGATCGCCATCGTACGGGGCCTCGAGCGCGCGCATATGCTCTCGCTCGCGGACGCGCTCGTCGAGGGCGGCATTACGATGATCGAGGTGACGTTCAATCAGGCGCGGCCCGATTCCTGGGCGGACACACAAAAGGCGATCCGCTCCATCTCGGACGCGTTCGGAAGCGCGGTCGTACCCGGCGCGGGCACCGTTATGACGGTCGAGCAGGCGAATATGGCGAAGGACGCGGGCGCCCAGTACGTCGTGGCGCCGAATGTCGACGAGGCGGTGATCCGCGAAGCCAAGCGGCTTGGCATGGGCGCGTTCCCGGGCGCGATGACGCCCACGGAGTGCCAGCTCGCCCATCTGGCGGGCGCGGACGCGGTCAAGCTTTTCCCGGCGGGCGACCTGGGACCGGGCTATCTCAAGGCGATCCGCGCGCCGCTTTCGCACATCGAATTCCTGGCGGTCGGCGGCATCAGCGAGAAAAATGCGGCGGAGTATATCAGGGCTGGCGCGGTCGGATTGGGCGTCGGTGGGTCCCTGGTCAACAAGGAGTGGATCGAGGCGGGCGCGTTTGAGAAAATCACGGCGCTCGCGCGCGAATACAGGAAGGCGGTTGCATAAATGGGCAAGATCGTTTCGTTCGGGGAAATCATGATGCGCCTCAATCCCCCCGGATACCTGAGATTCTGCCAGGCGACCTCGTTCGAGGCCAGCTACGCGGGCGGCGAGGCGAACGCGGCGGTATCGCTCGCGAACTACGGGCACGAGAGCCTGTACGTCACGAAGGCGCCCGCGCACGAGATCGGCCAGAACGCGGTCAACGAGCTCAGGCGCTTCGGCGTAGACACCTCCCTGATCGCGCGCGGCGGCGAGCGGCTCGGCATCTACTTCGTCGAAAAGGGCGCGTCCCAGCGCGGCAGCAAGGTCATCTACGATCGCGCGCATTCCGCCATCGCGGAGGCGAAGCGCGGAGACTTCGACTGGGAAAGGATCCTCTCCGGCGCGGACTTTTTTCACTTCACCGGCATCACGCCAGCGCTGGGCGGAGAGCTGCCCGCGATCTGCATGGACGCCGTCAGAACGGCGCGGGAGACGGGCGTGAAGGTGAGCTGCGACCTCAACTACCGAAAGAAACTCTGGACGCGCGAACAGGCGGGAAAGACCATGGCGGAGCTGATGCCCTACGTCGACGTGTGCATCGCCAACGAGGAGGATGCCAAGGACGTATTCGGCATCGAGGCGGAAAACACCGATATCGAAGGCGGAAAAATCGACCGGGACGGCTACGTCTCCGTCGCGAAGCAGCTCACGGACCGGTTCGGCTTCAAATGCGTGGCGATCACGCTGCGCGGCTCCCTCTCGGCCAGTGACAACAACTGGTCGGGCATGCTCTACGACGGGACGGAAGCCTTCTTCGCGAAGAACTACCTCATCCACATCGTGGACCGGGTAGGCGGCGGAGACAGCTTCGGCGGCGGACTGATCCACGCCATGCTCTCGGGCTGGGACGCGCAGAAAACCATTGAGTTCGCCGTGGCGGCGAGCTGCCTCAAACAGACCATCGAGTTTGACTTCAACCACGCCTCAGAAGCCGAGGTTCTGGCCCTCATGGGCGGTTCCGGCTCCGGGCGCGTGCAGAGATAGGAGGCGCGCATGACAGCACTTGAGAAACTGGGGCTCGTCGGGCTGGTGCCCGTGATCAAGATCGAGGACGCCGGGGACGCAGTGCCCCTCTGCCGCGCGCTCGCGCAGGGCGGGCTGCCGGTTGCCGAAATCACGTTTCGGACCGACGCAGCCGAGGAATCCATCCGCCGGGTAAACGCGGAACTCCCCGACGTGATACTGGGCGCGGGCACGGTCCTGACCATCGATCAGGCCAAGCGCGCCGTCGACGCCGGCGCGACCTACATCGTCTCCCCCGGACTCAATCCCGCCGTCGTGGGCTGGTGCGCGGAGAACGGCGTGCCGATTTTGCCCGGCTGTGCCACGCCGTCCGACATCGAGGCGGCGCTGGGCTTCGGGATCGCGACGGTGAAGTTCTTCCCCGCCGAGGCGCTCGGGGGCCTCAAGCTCATCAAGGCCATGTCCGCGCCGTACGGGAACGTCTCCTTCGTCCCGACCGGCGGAATCGACGAGAAGAACGTCGGGGAGTACCTCGCCTTCGACAAGGTTCTCGCCATCGGCGGGAGCTGGATGGCGCCCGCAGACGCCATCCGGGCGCGCGACTGGGACCTAATCGCGACGCTCGCGGCGGGCGCGGTCAAGAAGGTGCTCGGTCTCGAACTTCGGCATGTCGGCATCAACTCGGGCGACCCCGAGACCGCGCGCGCGGACGCGCTTTTGCTCGCGAGTCTGCTCGGCTGGAGCGTCTCCGAGGGTACCAAATCCATCATGGTCGGCGACGCGTTCGAACTGATGAACGCGCCGGGACGCGGTCAGCGCGGGCACATCGCCATCGCGACCGACAGCGTCGAGCGCGCCATGTTCCACCTTGGGCTGCGCGGCTTCGAGTTCGAGGACGCGCCCATCGGCTACAAGAACGGCAGAATCTCCGCCATTTATCTGAAGCGCGAGATCGCCGGCTTCGCGGTGCATCTGCTTCGGAAGTGAGAGGGAACGCCCTTTGTCGGTCGCCCGGTTCCCCCGGACGACCGGCTTTGCGGTTTTAGCGGAAGCGCGACGCCAACGCGCTCGCCGTCAGTCCCGTCCCTTTCGCAGGAACGGCCGCGCGAGCCGGAGGGTAAAAAACTCGATGAGCGGGCCCATGAAAAGGGCGGTAACGAGAGTGCCGACGCCGACGGTCGCATCCAGGAGGAAGCCGGCGGTGACGCACACGAGATCGGTGAAGATGCGAACGAAGCGGAACGGGCCGAACTTTTTGTCGGCGAGCATCATCGCCTGCGCGTCGTAGCTGGAGACGCCGAGAGCGGCGGTCATGTAAAAGCTGGATGCGACGCACATGAGAACGATGCCGATCAAGAGGCAGGCAATCCGGACGGGCATGGTCATGGGAATGCCAGTCAGGCCGAGGAGCCATACCGAAAACTCCACGACGTAACCCGTGAGAAACACCGCGAAGAAGGTCGCGAAACCGATGTACTTTCGCCCAAAGAAAAATACAACCGTGAGAAGCAACACGTTCATCAGCACCTGAACGTTCCCGTACCCGATGGGAATCCTGTTGGAAAGCCCCGTCATCAGGCACTGATAGGGATCGGTCCCGAATCGGGAGAGCTGAAAAAGACCGACGGAAAAGGAGCAAGTCACCACACCGAAAAAAGACATGGCGAGCCTGCGATAAAAGAGCGGGCCCGCCTTTGAGAACGACTTCAGGGGCGCCGTTATCATATATCATATACCCCCAATATTGTGTGCAGAAATAGGATAGACGGCGACCGTTAAGTCGGAAACGTCCGTTCCTGCGATGTTGGGTTAACAGACGTTATATGTTTTGTGCTGTCATAGACGAAACGCGCGGTTCGCGTTTTCATACGTCGCCTGTGCGAGCGCCTCTGGCTTCATGCCGCGCAATTCCGCGATTTTTGCGACCGTGTGCACGATGAACGCGGGCTCGTTGCGCCTGCCGCGCAGGGGCACGGGTGCCATGTACGGGCAGTCCGTCTCGACGAGGAGCCGCTCGAGGGGCGCCTTTTCCGCCACCTCGGCAAGCTTCGGCGCGTTCTTGAACGTCACAGCGCCCGTGAGCGAAAGATACATGCCGAGGTCGAGGTAGATCTTCGCGCTCTCCCAGCTCCCGGTATAGCAGTGCATGATCCCCTCCGGGAGTCGCCCGGCGGCCTTCGCGGCGCGGAGCATCTCGATATGATCCCCGTGCGCCTCGCGGATGTGAAGCTGCATGGGTTTCTTCAGTTCGTACGCGAGATCGATCTGGCGCGCGAACACGTCCTTCTGGACGTCTCGGGGAGAGAAATCGTAGTGGTAATCGAGCCCGATCTCGCCGAGGCAGACGAACTTCGGATGCTTCGCGGTTTCCCGCGTGATTCTCTCCGCCTCGGGGGTATTCTTCGAGGCGTTGTGCGGATGGACGCCCGCCGCGAGGTACAGGAAATCGTGCGCCTCGCAGAGCGCGATGGCAAAGGGGACGTCCTCGGTGGAATCCACCACCACGAGCGCGCGCGCGACGCCCGCCGCCCGCATGCGCGCGATCACGTCGTCCCGATCCTCCTTGAACTGCTCCAATGAAATATGGGTGTGCGTATCGAATATGTTCATCGCTTTCTCCATGCGAAGGGGGCCGGGGTTCATCGCCGCGGCCCCCGTGTTTATTGAAGGCTATCCCGCACGCGCGGAAGGATGCATTTCCGCGCAATCTGACGGAAATTCTTCTCGTCGGCTACGCGCATGCTCTGCGCGGTATCGCCTTAACCGATTTCCGAGCCGGGCGCGATCCCGTCCTCGACCGTGAGAAGCTTGAGGTTCCCCGCCTCGTCCTCGGCGCACAGCAGCATGCCTTCCGACAGGATGCCGCGCATCTTGCGCGGGGCAAGGTTCGCGACGAGCACGACGGTCTTTCCGGGCATCTCCTCGGCCGAATACCACTTGGCGATGCCGGAGAGAACCGTGCGCGTCCTTCCGCCGCCGACGTCGAGGGTGGACTTCAGGAGCTTGTCGGATTTTTCGACCCGCTCGCACGCGACGACCTTCGCGGCGATGAGCTTCACCTTCAAAAAGTCCTCGATGCCGATCTCCGGCGCGGGTGCTTCCTCCTGTACGGGTTCCGGCTTTGCGGCCGCGGGCTGCGCCGCCGCTTCCTTCTCGGCGGCGATCTCCGCGAGCTCCTTTTTCACGTCGAGCCGTGGGAACAGCGCCTCGCCCTTTTTGACCTTCGTGCCGGGCGCGAGCTGGCCGAAGGATTTGACGCTTTCCCACGTCCGCAGCGCGGGATCGGTCACGCCGAGCTGCTCGCAGATCTTCCCGGGCGTCGCGGGCATGGTCGGGGCGATGTACACCGCGACCGCGCGCACGCACTCCGCAAGGTTGTAAAGAACCGTCCCGAGGCGCGGCAACCCCTGCTCGCTCTTTCCGAGCACCCAGGGCTGGGTCTGGTCGATATAGCGGTTTGCGTCGCCGACGAGTTTCCAGACCTCCGTGAGCGCCTGTCCGAACTGGAGTTCGTCCATGGCCTTCTCGACCAGGGCGGGAAGATTCTCAAAACGCGCGACGAGGGCCTCGTCGACCTCCTCCCGCGCGCCGGGCGTGGGAATCTCGCCGCCGAAGTACTTCTCAATCATTGCAACCACGCGCGAAACGAGGTTTCCCAGATCGTTGGCGAGGTCGGAATTGACGCGATTGAGGAACGACTCGTTGGTGTAGTTGCCGTCCGAGCCGAAGGGCATCTCGCGCATGAGGTAGTAGCGGAGCGCGTCGACGCCGTACCTTTTCACAATCGGAGCGGGGTATTCGACGTTTCCCTTGGACTTTGACATCCGGTCTCCGCCGAACAGCAGCCAGCCGTGGCCGAAGACCTGCTTTGGAAGCGGAAGTCCCAAAGCCTTCAGCATGATCGGCCAGTAGATGGTGTGAAAGCGCACGATCTCCTTGCCCACGAGGTGGATGTCGGCGGGCCAGTACTTCCGGAACAACTCGTCGCCGTCTGTTCCGTAGCCAAGCGCGGTGATGTAGTTGGAAAGCGCGTCGATCCACACGTAAACCACGTGACCGGGGTCGAAATCGACCGGGATGCCCCACTTGAACGACGTGCGAGACACGCACAGGTCCTGAAGTCCGGGGCGCAGGAAGTTGTTCAGCATCTCGTTGGTGCGCGCCGTAGGCTGGATGAACTCGGGGTGCGTCTCGATATAGTCGATCAGCCAATCCTGGTACTTGCTCATTCGGAAAAAATAGCTTTCCTCATGCGCGACCTCGCAGGGGCGGCCGCAATCGGGACACACCTTCTGGCCATCCTTTTCGACCAGCTGCGTCTCCGTCCAAAACGACTCGCAAGGCGCGCAGTACATGCCCTCGTACTCGCTCTTGTAGATGTCGCCCTGATCATAGAACTTTTTGAAGATCTTCTGGACGATCTTGATGTGACGCTCCTCGGTTGTGCGGATGAAGTCGTCGTACTCGATGTCCATGAGCTCCCAGAGCTCCTTGGTCTCCGCGACGATCTTGTCGACGTACGCCTGCGGGGTGACGCCGGCCTCCCTGGCCTTCCGCTCGATCTTCAGGCCGTGCTCATCGGTGCCGGTGAGGAAATAGGTGTCGTAGCCCGTCATCTTCTTAAAGCGGGTCATGGTGTCGGCGGCGACCGTCGTGTACGTGTGGCCGATGGTCATGTTGCCGCTCGGGTAGTAGATGGGCGTCGTGATGTAGAACGTCTTTTTGCTCTCCATTGAGCTCCCCCCTTAAAATAAAAAGCGCGCCTCGAGCCATGCGAGGGGCGCTGTGGGCGCGATACCAACCCTGTTCACCCGGCGCTTTTCGCTTCCCGGGCCTTTGGCCGACCGGTCGATCGGCTGCGCGCGTAACGGTGCCGTCCGCCGCGCGCTTGCGTCGCTCACGCGCGGAACTCCGGAGCCATGTTCGCGCCGCCTTCCGCCGCCGGTTTTCAGCATGTCCGGCTCTCTGTGGGCGTCTCGCGCGCGCTACTCTCTCCCTCATCGCTTTGCCGATCATTATAGAGAGATTTACGACGGATGTCAACCGTTATTTTGTTTACACGGTGTTTTTCGCATGATATAATTCAGATCATGCGGAAAATGGAGGAAGAGAAAATGAATTGGGATTTATCCAAGCTCTACAAGGGCTTTGACGATGAAGCGTTCTTAAAGGATATCGGAGCGCTCGAGGGAACGTACGCGCGACTTCTGGCGGAAACGGAAAAGCTGGACGGCCCGGAAAACCTCGCGGCGCTTCTGAAAGGGGTTGCGGACGCTGTGACCACGGAGATTCGGCTGTCCCTCTTCGTTCAGCTGACGCTTGCCGCCGAGGCGACGAACGAATCGGCGCTCGCGCTCGCCGAGAGGCTCATGGTGTTCGGCAACGGTCGCCACAGGGTCATGAGCGCGGCGAGCAGCTTCATGAAGGACAAGGACGCGGACGAGTACGCCGCGCGCGATCCGTTCCTTTCCGCGCACAAGTACATGCTCGTCCTCCTGAAGCGCGAGGCGGCGCACGTGATCGATCCCGCGCTCGAGGAAACGGTTCTTAAAATGCGGATGACGGGCGCGAACGCGTTCGCGCAACTGCGCGACCAGATTGACGCGGGCCACGTGATCGATCTGGACGGCGAAAAACATCCCCTTTCGGCCATCCGGGGCATGGCCTACTCGCCAGACGCGGATTTGAGAAGGCGCGCCTACGAGGCGGAGATGGCCGCCTATCCCGCCATCGAAACGCCCATGGCCGCGTGCCTCAACGCCATCAAAGGCGAGGCGCTGACGCTCCTCCCGCTGCGGCACTACCAGGACGCGCTCGATACCGCGCTCGACCTCTCGCGCATCGACCGGGCGACGCTCGACGCGCTCCTTTCCGCCATGCGCGAATCCCTCCCCGCCTTCCGGCGCTTCTTCCGCGCGAAAGCGAAGAAGCTGGGCTACGAAGGCGGGCTCAAGTTCCACGACCTGTTCGCCCCCGTCGGCGCGTCCGCGAAGGAATACACGCTCGACGAGGCACGCGCCCTTTTGAACGAAGTGTTCTCCCGCGTGAGCCCGAAGATGGCGGCGTTCATTGAGAACGCATTCGAGGACCGCTGGATCGACGCCTTCCCCCGGCAGGGCAAGGTGGGCGGCGCGTTCTGCGCGGGCGCGCACATGCTGAAGACGAGCTACGTACTCGCGAATTTCGACGGGAGCCTCTCGTCCGTGAGCACGCTCGCCCACGAGCTGGGTCACGCGTACCACAACGACCGCGTGAAGCACCTGCCCATCCTCATGACCGACTATCCCATGCCGCTCGCGGAGACCGCCTCGATCTTCAACGAGACGCTGCTCGTGAACAAGCTCCTCGAGAATGCGGATGCGAACACGCGCGTTACGCTCCTCGACCAGCAGCTGACGGACGCCGCGCAGGTGATCGTGGACATCCTGAGCCGCTTCCTCTTTGAAGCGGAGGTGTTCAAGCGGCGCGCGGACCACATACTCACGCCGCGCGAGCTATGCGAGATCATGACAGGCGCGCAGAAGGAAACGTACGCCGACGGGCTGGACGAAGCCGCCATGCACCCCTACATGTGGGCGTGCAAGCCGCACTATTACAGCCCGGACCTCCACTTCTACAATTTCCCCTACGCGTTCGGGCTCCTGTTCGGCCTGGGCGTGTACGCCCTCTACCTCGAAAGGGGCGAGGCGTTCCTCGCCGACTACGACCAGCTTCTGACCGCGACGAGCGCGGGCGACGTGCGCGACGTGGCCGCGAGCGTCGGCATCGACGTGACCGACGTCGAATTCTGGCGCGGCTCGGTCAAGGTTTTGACCGACCGAATTGACGAATTCGAAATGGGCTGATCTCTCGAAATTGTCCGAAATGCCACAGATTCTTAATGTACGCGTGCTAACGATCTGATATAATGACTGCACCTACCATGTGGGCGGAGGTGATCCCTATGACGGAGCCAATGGATCAGGATCTAAAAAAACTGATGGACCAAAACTCCATCAAAACGACTGTGATTTCATACCTGATGACGCTCGTCTTCGCCGCCGTGAGCGCAGTCACCGCGATGGCGGGACGCGAGATGGTCGAACGGCTCATGCGCGAATATCTGTTTAGCGGAAGCGTCGATCTTCAGGTCAACCAGACGACGGGGCTCAGGCACCTTTCGACGATCGTCGGTCTCGCGGTGATGGTCGGATTATGGCTTGCCGCATTCATGATCGTGTGGAACAGGACGGAGAAGGCAGAGACGCTCAAAAAGCGCGTGAAGGTCAACGCCATCTGGATCGGCGCGGCCGCGGGCTGCTTCCTCATCTTCCTGCTCGTCACCTACTTCGCCACCGGCCAGTGGCTGACCCTGCGGGGCGGCGTCTGACACAACTACAAGGGAGCGGACACGCGGTCCGCTCTTTTTTGCGTTCGCGGAAGTGCGGAAATTTCATTCTTATGGCGCGATCACAAAGACTGTACGCATTCTATATATCCTTCGATAATATAGAGAAGTGTAATATCACGCAGCTTCAAAAAGCGATGGCATGCCCGCCATTCATTCTCGTGCTTGCGTTTGCGCGCGCAAAACTTGATCATTAGGACGCACACAATATACGATTATCCAAAGACATGATACCCCGCGCAAACATGCGAATCCGTTCTCGGCGCCCGGAAACGGATCGGAGCGCGGGCACGAAAGAACGGTAATTGACAAACCGTCATGGAAATTTCCGCATTATCCATTATCTTTAACATATGCATGTTGCATAAACGGCGAACATGGGTTATAATAGTAACTAGATCGTATGGAAGTGAGGAAATGAATATGCCGAGACAGGCGAAGAAGGCCGTTCAAACGGATATGGTAAAAGTTGTGGCGGTAGAAGGCAAGGCGAAGAGGAAGGCCTATCCCGACCGCGAAGAGCGCATCGCCATGGCGGAGCAGAAGATCGCGCGGCTTGAAAAGCTGAATGCGGATCGCGAGGAATTGCTCGAGAAGACGGAACAGAAGCTTGCCGACCGCAGGTCCGCGCTTGAAAAGAGCAGGTCGGAGCTCGAAAACGCCATCTCTCTCAGGGACAGGCTCATCGCCGCGAAGGATCGGCCCGCCCGGTCGACCGCCGCGCGCGCCGTGAAGGCCGCTGAGAAGGCCGCTTTCGACGAACTGAAGGCGAAGCTTGAGGCGCAGGGAAAGACGCTCGACGATCTTTTGAAAGAAATATAATTCAACCGGATCAAGACACCGATGCAGCAAAACTAGCGCATCGGTGTCTTTCATTTGACCATCCAATCTCGGGATCCGCCGTACGATCCGAAAAGCCATACAGAATGAGGGATTGCCGGATCGTTACATGGTCGTCGAAGCGGGCTTCAGGATCCCGCCGAGTTCCTCCTCCGTATCGGGCTCAGGCTTTCAATAAACACTTGCAATGCTTGTGTCCTTTCCGCTCATCGATCACATAGCGGTCGTCATCGTAGATCGTATGGTCACGAATCGGAATTTGTGCCCCCATCCGCAAACGCGTTTTCAAAGATGGTGAGATAGGACTTCGATTGCTTTGCCCTTTCCCGGAACGTGATTCGTCTACCGAATTTATCAACTCTGTCGCAAACAAGGAGGGCGCGTCCTTTTGCGCCCTCCTTCGGTTTTTCGATCAGAGCGGGAAGTCTCCCGCGTGTGCCGCGCTGCCTGTCCCGCCCATCCATCCGCCTTCGCTCCGGTCGTGCGCGGATCTTTGGGGGAAGACGCAGACGTGCCTTGCTCCGTCGTCCTTCATCTCGATCCAGTCACCCTCCACGGGTGCGTCGTCGAGCATGACCATCGTTGCGCGCCCACTGGAGACGAGGACGTATTCCGCAGTACCAAACGTGAGCGTGACGCGGGCCTCTTCCCAAAGGCCCGCGAGCGCGTTCAGGCGAACGCGGTTTCCGGTCCGCGTGTAGCCCGCGAGCGCGCGCACGGCGCACAGAAGCCAGCTCGCCGAGCCCGTGTACCACGTCCAGCCCCCGCGCCCAAGAAAGGGCGGCTCCCCGTAGATGTCCGCCGCGAGCACGTACGGTTCCACGCGGTACACGTCCGCCGCCGCCCTGTCGCGCGCGCGGCTCGCGGGCAGAAGCGCCCGGAGCGCCTCCCTGGCTTCGTCCACGTCCCCGCGCATGGCGAGGGCCAGCAGGTACCAGCACGCGGCGTGGGTGTATTGCCCTCCGTTCTCGCGCACGCCGGGAGGATACGAAGCGATATATCCCGGATCGCGCTCCGTTCCGGTGAAAGGCGGCGTAAGGAGCTTGATGACGCCCGCCTCCCGGTCGAAGAGCGCATCGCGCGCGGAAGACAGCGCGGCCTCCACGCGCCTCTCGTCGAGCTCCGCGAGCGCGGCCCACGCCTGCGAGATGAGGTCGATCCGGCACTCGCCGCACGCCTTCCCGCCGATCTCCTCGCCGCAGTCCGTAAACGCGCGCAGGTACCAACTGCCGTCCCACGCGCTTTCTTCGACGGCTCTTGTGAGATCGTCCGCCGCCTGCAAAAGCATCCGCCTGTCCTCGCACTCGTGCAGAAGCGCCGCGTACATCCGCGCGCAGACGATGGCGAACATCGAGAGCCACACGCTCTCGCCCTTCCCCTCGTGCCCCACGCGGTTCAGGCCGTCGTTCCAGTCGCCCGTGCCCATCAGCAGGAGGCCATGTTCGCCGAATTTCAGCGCTCGCCGGAACGCGCGCAAACAGTGCTCGTTGAGCGTCGCCGTCTCGCCGGACGCGCGTGCCGCGCCGTACCAATC
Source organism: Bacillota bacterium (assembly GCA_023444095.1). Classification (GTDB taxonomy): domain Bacteria; phylum Bacillota; class Clostridia; order Christensenellales; family Aristaeellaceae; genus RUG11247. The sequence goes on along the minus strand of JAEZRP010000036.1, from coordinate 63,714 downwards.
CTCCGCGCCGTCCGGGATCTCCACGTTCTCGAGAAAACCCACCTCGCACTCGAGGATGCGCCTGTCTCCCGTCTCTCCGACGTAGCGCGCACACACATACGGGAGGAAGAGAAGGTCGTCCGAGATGCGCGTGCGCACGCCCGTCGCGGGCGAGTGCCACCAGTGCATCACGTCGCCGTCGCCGAATTGTTTCTCGGCGGAGGCGAGGATGTGCGCGCGCACGCGCTCCGGGTCGTAGGGCAGAATCGCCAGCATGTCCTGCAGCTGGTCGCGGAAGCCGAACGCCCCGCCCGCCTGATAGAGCCCCGCGCGCGCGCGGATGCGCCCGTCGAGCACCTGCTTGACGAGGAAGCCGTTGACGAGACCGTCGAGCGCGCGGTCATTCGTCTTGAGATGAAACGTCCTGCGGCGGTTCGTCCATTCCTCCTTCGCAATCTCACGCTCGCGCATGCCGTTCTTCTCGAGCGCCACGCGCCGGGCGACGGCGTACGCCGCGTCCACGTCGCGCTCGCAGCCGAGGGTGAAGCACACGCTGTTTTCCTCGCCGGGCATGAGCCTGAGCCGCGCCTTGAGCGCGTGCCCGCCGCCCCCACCGCGCTTCTCCATGAGCGCGTCCGGACGCATGACGCCGCCGTGGCCGAGGAACGCCGCGCGCGCGGGGCCGCACTCGCAAAGCTCCCCGTCGCAGGCGAAGTAGCCCACCGAATCCATTGCGCCGGCGGCAAACAGCGCGCCGTCGCGGTTCCACGCGCGGGTCTTGACCGCATCCGGCGAATCCGCGCCCATCAGCCAGTCCACAAAGCCCGTGACCGCGATCTCGCGCGGCTGCGCGCCGACGTTTTTGACCGTCACCATCACGCGCAGCGCGTCCACACGGGAGTCGGCGTACACCGCCGTCTCGAACGCGAGCGCGCCCGCCGCGCCGGAGAACGACGTCTCCCACAGCATGTGGCGCACCGCGTAGGGAATGAGGGGATCGCGGCCCGGGAAGAGGCGCGTGAAGGTTTCGCGCTTCTCGTCCGCGAGGTAGAACATCAGGCCCCAGCCCTCCTCGGCGGGGTCGTTGTCAAAGGGCGTCACGCGACGCAGCCGGGAGTTCAGATGCCACACGAAGCCGCCGCCGCGCTCGGTGACGAGCATGCCCATCCGGTCGGAGGCGACGATGTTCGACCACGGCGCGGGCGGGAGTCTGCCGGGCGCGACAAAGATTTCGAAGCCGTCCTCAATGAAGCGCCCGTAGCCCTGGAAGGCGCCCGCAGGCGCGTCGGCGCGCATGGGCTGATAGCCGTCGCGGCCCGCGTACTCGAGGGACAGGAGCAGCCGCCGCATCTGCGACCAGAGGGTGGAACGGCCGTTCAGCACGACGTTCGCCGCGCGCAGGAGCGCGTCGCGCGCCGCCGGATCAAGCTGTTCGGCGTCAAAAACACTCACGCCGCCCGGCACCCAGCGCAAATCGCGCAGGTAGCCCGCACCGATCATCTCTTCGATGCCGTCGCGCACGGGCTGGTTGTAGTCGTTTCCGTAGTCGTTGACGGCAGCGAGGTGGAAATGGTATCCCAGCGAGCGGCAGTATTCATGCATGCGAACCGCGTCGCGCAGCACCGTCAGCGCATCCGCGCTGTCGAGCGTCACCACAATAAGCGGCATGAAGCCCGGCACGCCGGGAGCCTCCGCGCAGGGGCCCGTTCCGGGGCGCGCCGAGAGCCGCGGATCGACGAGCAGCGCCACCGCGCGGTCGATGATGTGCCCCTTCTCACAGTCAAGGCCCGTGAACGAGAGAAGCGCCTGCGCCTGCGTCTGGGAAAGCTGCGCCGCGCGCTCGGACGCCTCCCACGAGGCGTGCTTCTCGAAGAAGGTCTCCGCGTCCGCATCGGGGCAAAACCCGATCGCGAACGTCACCGCGCGCGGCTTTTCGGGCTCGATAGAGACCTTCGCGCGCAGGGCGGATGCGGGATTGATCGGGTAACCGTCCGTTCCCGCGAAGGCGCGGCTCAACTCGCCCGCCCGGCCCCGGAGCCTGAGCCAGTCTGTCTCGCGCCGAACCTCCTCCGCGCCGGAAACGACGTGCAGGAGCGCCGGAAATTCCTCGCCGGGTGTGCGCGCGCGCCGCCGGTAGACGACCGCGTTTTCGCGCGAAAGATCGGCGGTCAAAAAAAGCTGGTAGAACGCGGGATGGGCGTTCATCTCCCCCGCCGACATGAGAGCTGCTTCGAAATAGTCCGTCAGCTCGACCTCGCGCGGGATGTCGCCCGCGTTCGCGAGGTTGATCCGCCGAACGAGCGCGCCGTCCTCGGGCGAGACCGTGACGCGCATCTCCGCCTCCACCGAGCCGAGCTTCGCGACGTAGGTCGCAAGCCCCGCCTCGGAGACGAAGCGCGATTCGGGAGAATTGACGAGCACCTCCTCGCCCGACTCCGCATCGCGCAGAACCGTGAAGATGCCGTCGCGCCGCCTGAGAAGGTCGCCCGTAAAGCGCGCGGCAAGCAAACCGTTTCGCGAATAGGCGATGTCTCCCCGCGCGGTAAGGATCGCGCACGCACCCGCGCCGCCCAGAAGCGCAGTGTCCGCGATGCGGGACTTTGCCTTGCCGATGCGCGCGCGCCGGGGTTCGGGCCGCTGGTGCCTGATGTCCCGCACGTCCTTGGATTTTTCGAGCCGGATGCGGGCCGCCGGGCGCTCGTTTAAAAGGAGTGAAAGCGCGCGCGCCTCCGGAATGCGCATGAAGTGCCTGACGAGCGAATCGCCCGTCAGCGCGTTGCACAGCGCGCACAGCGCCATGCCCTGATGGTGCGCCATCCAGCTTTTCACGATCCGGGGCGACTTGCGCGCGTAATCCGCCGCCTCGTAGAAGCCGCATTCCTCCGCCCAGCCGAGGTTCAGCATCCGCTCGATGTTCTTCGCGGCATCGGCGGGGCGCGCGGCGAGCGCAAGGATCGTCGCATAGGGCGCGACGACCTCCTGCGGCACAGGCCCGCCCAGCGCCATGGCGCGCATGCCGAAGGCGCGGTACTGGTAGTTCAGGTACATGTCGAAGGCGTAATAGCCCGACTCGGACACGCCCCAGGGTCGGTTGCGCGCCTTGGCATAGCTCATCTGCGCCCCGATCGTCTGACGCTCGGTGCGCGAAAGCAGAGTTCCCGGCGCGGCGCGCATGAAGATCGAAGGCATGAGGTACTCGAACATGGTGCCGCTCCAGGAAAGGAGCGCGCCATCCGCCACGGGACGGGAAAGCTTCATCCAGTTATCGATGCCCACCTGCCCCATCATCATCGCGGCGAAACTCAGGATGCGCGACTCGGAGGCCAGAAGGTCGTAGTGTGAGGCGGACATGCGCGCGTTTTCGACGTCCGCGCCGATGAAAAACAGCTTGCGCTCGGGATCGAACAGCCGCCGGAAGTCCATGGCGTACGCCATCTCGCGCATCCGCCCGGCGACCGCCGTTCCCGCAAGCGCCGAGGCGGCGAGAAGCAGCGACGCGGCAAGATTCCCGCTGTCGACCGCCGAGACATAGCGGGGTTTCAGCGGCTGAAGCGAGTCGATGTCGTACCAGTTGTAGAAATGCCCGTTCCACCTTTCGAGCTTGTCGAGCGTCGAAAGCGTGTTTTCGAGGCGCACGATCAGCTCCTCGTCGCCCAGAAAGCCGAGCTCCCGCGCCGACAGGCAGGAAAGGAGGTAAAGCCCGATGTTCGTGGGCGAGGTGCGCCGCGCGGGACCGACGAAGGGATCGATCTGAACATTGTCCGGCGGCAGGTAGTTCTCCTTCGCGCCGACGTAGCGGGTGAAGAACTTCCACGTATCGCGCGAGAGCTGCGTGAGCGCGGAAACCTGGTGGAGCGTCAGCGGTTGACGCGGCTCGGCGTCCTCCCCCTCCATTTCCCGGAGCCAGCCGGGCGCGACGAGAAACAGCGCGCCGAGCGCGAGCGTCGGGACGATCCAGTGCCCAAGCAAAAGCCCCGGCAGAAGCAAAATCGCCGCGGCGCGGCAGGTCACCTTCAACTGGCGCTCGTCGGCCGCCTGGTCCGCGGAGGTCACCCAGTCCAGCAGGTTTTTGCGGGAGAAGAACATGCGGTAGAGCGCGCGGAAGATGGCGTCGAGCCGCGCGTACGCCTCCGCCGGGAGCGCCGCGAGCTTGACGCAGCCGCGCCGGAACGCGTCCCGGTCGCCGAGCAGGAGCGCCAAGAAGGGCTGCGCGAGCGCGAGTACCACGCCGACCGAGAATCCGCCGCGCGCCTGAAACCACAATGATAAAACGAGCAGGAAGAACAACGCCGGGGCCTCGACGCTCTGGATCAGGTTGTCGAGAATGCGGAAACGCCCAAGCGCGGAGAGCCCCTTTCGGAAGAACTCGGGCAAAAGCTGCCAGTCGCCGCGCGTCCAGCGGGCGAGGCGCTTCAAATATTTCGAATAGCGGTCGGGATAGCCGTCGAACACCGCAACGTCGTTGAGCTGCCCCGCGCCCGCAATCAACCCCTCGATGAGGTCGTGGCTCAAGATCCGCTCGTCGTCGAGCGCGCCCTCGAGCGCGGCCGCGAAGGGCTCGATGTCGATCACACCCTTGCCGCAGTAGTTGCCCACGCCGCAAAGGTCCTGATAGAGGTTCGAGATCATAACGGAATAGCTCGAGAGGCCGCCCTCGCCCGCGAACAGCCGCGTAAAGAGGTTCCGGCTCTCGGCTGGATTCAATTCCACCATGGGCTGGAGGATGGCGTAGCCCGCGCGGCGGTGGCCGACATCGTGCCGCGCGTTCAGGGGATGGGCGATGGTCGCGACCATCTCCCGCGCCGCGCCGGGAAGGAGCTTCGTGTCGGCGTCGAGCGTCACAAGGTAACGGAAGCGGCCCGCGATCAGCCGGCACGCGTCGCCTTCTGCGGCGAATTCATCCACCCCGCCATTTTGGATCACCCGGCACAGCGCCATGAGCGCGCCGCGCTTGCGGGCTCGCCCGCGATAGATGCCGTCCCGCTGGGCAAGCGTGCGCGCGCGGTGGAGATAGTAATACTTCGCGCGCCCAGCCCTCGAATTTAGACGCCGGACGCCATCGCGCGCCGCAGCGAGGATCTCGCCGTCGCTCTCCTCCTCGGGCTCGGGAGCGTCCTTGAAGTCGCCGAGCAGCATGTAGTCAATGTTGTCGTCCGTGTCGAGGCATCCGAGCGTCTCGAGCTGCGCAACCAGCTCCTTCGCCCGCTCGAGGGTCGGAATGAGCGCAGGGATCACGACGAGCGCGCGCCGGTCGCGCGGGAGCTGATCGTAGTCCATGCGCAGAAGCCGCCGGGGCGAGAGCGCACGGGTGACGACCTGCGAAAGGAGAAAGCCCGAAAGCCCCCACGCGGGCGGAAACGTCAGGACCGCATACCAGTAGGAGCCGCACGCGCCCGCGAACGCGAAGGCGAGAAGCAGCGAGAACGCGGCCGTTAAAAAGATGTAGAGGCTACCCGTCGGATCAATCCGCATCCGGGGCAGGCGGCGACGCATGCCGAGCCGGCGCGCAAGCTGCGCGCGTCCCTCGTCGGTATAAAGCCACCAGCACACGCCGCCGCGCGCGTCCGCAGGGCCGTTCTCCCGCGCACCGTCCCGTGCCGCGTTCACGGCGTAGCGGGCGACAGTCAATTCGCCCACACCCAGCCTCCGGGCAATCACTTCCAGCTGCTCGCGCACCGCAGCGCGGGAATCCCGCGCCATGCGCGGATAGACGCCCGAGGGGTCGCACCGAAGCTCGATCTCCGCGCGCGAGGCTCGCTCGAAGCACTTCTGCCAGTCGGCTGCGTCGAGCATGCGCTTGACGGAAAGCAGGTTGTCGATCCGGAGCATCGAGAGGGCCTGCGCCTCGTGAGTGCGGCGGATGCAGGCTTCGGGGGATGTATCCTGCCGGGAGAGCGCGTTCTCGATCCGAAGGCGCAATTCCGGCTTTTCAAGCTCGAGGGCGAGCTGGAGCGCACGCTCGTAGAACGCCGGGGCGCGCTTGGAGAGCGCGTCGTCGTTTCCGCCCGCGTACACCCAGTCCTCGGCGGCCGCGCGCGCTTCCGCCGCGCGGATGATGCCCGCCGCCACGCGGGCGTATGCCTTGCATACCGCGACGCGCATCGCCTCGGGCACGGCCCAGAGCTCGGCCATGGTGAGCGACTGCACGTCGTCAAACGCCGTGACCGCGAGCATCAGCCGGTTCGCGTCGAGGGATACGTCCCCGTTCGCGCACAGCCTGTCCGCGATGAGGAAGACGCGCGTGTCCGGCCCGCTCGCCGGGAGGCGCATCCCCCCGTCGAGATACGCCTGCCGCGCGCACGCCTCCATGACGCGCGCCGACTCGGACAGCCGGATCAGGGGTTCGCTGTCGGTGCGCGCGCCGAGCTCGGCAGCCCGGACGGAAATCCGGCCCATGAACTCCCGCGTTTCTCGCCGGATGACGAGTTCCTTCATGCCGTCCGTCGTCAATTCCGCGGCCAGAGCGCCCATGTTCCGCCTCAGCGCCCGCTCGTCATAATCGCCCACAAATGCCATAACGCACCCCCGGTAAACAGATACCAAGAGTATGCGCAGGTTTTGGGAGATCAATCCAATGAAGGAAGGCATGAAAAGGGCCCGGCAGGGCCGGGCACGGTTCAGTCAATCTGCCTTCATTCGTTCAGCAGCGAACGGCCTTCCGCTTGAAGCCGAGGCTCCCCTTCTCCTCCGCCTTACGAATCGCGTCGAGCGCCGCGACGGTACCCACTTTTTCGGCGGTCTTGACCGCCTCGTCGTGCAAGGGCAGGTAGGATACGCCGACCGCGGTCACGAAATGACGCATGGCGGAACGCGTTTGGTCCGGCTGATCGCGGATCGTATCTACGACCCTTTTCAGCATGGAACGGATCTTTTCCCGGTCGAACGCGGTATCCGGACGCCAGCCCAGAAGCCATTCGTAGCACGCCCAGCCCGCCGACATCCGGAGCTCTTCGCGGCTGTCGATCCAGCGGTCGGCGACCTTCTGCGCGCAGTCGGCCTCCGCCAGCGTGACCGCGACGACAAAATCAGACAGCATGGGAAAATAGGCCGATTCCATCCAGCGATCGAAGTCCGCTTCCGTCATCGCCTTCGGGTCGGCGATCATTCCGGCGAAATACATGGCGTCGTAGTTCCCCGTGGCATAGAGCTCTTCCGCCAGCGCCTGATCCTTTCTGATTTTCCGAAGGAGCGGCTTCATCGCGCCCGTCGCCACCCCGTAGAGGGGTTCGCGCGCGCCCCTGCCGACGTAGAGCTTTTTGATCCTCTCTTTTCCGAGACCTTCCAGCTCGGACAGGACCTCTTCAAGCGTCATGGCGCTCACTTCCTTTCCGGCCTCACAATCCGCCCGCCGGCGGCGGATCTACGTCGTTGATCGTTTTCCTTCTAAGGCAACCACGGTCCAGCGCCTCCTCGATCAGCGCCTTTGAGATGTACATCGCCTTGAGCCGGTTCCGAAGAAGGGTATGGTGGGAATTCCCTTCCGGAAACTTCTCCTGCGCCTTTTCGCATTTATGGATGACGGAAGCGACGGCCCGGAGCGCCTCCAGCAGCTCGTCCCTCGTATATTGCTCCATACGCCTCACCTAGAATACTCGTTTCTCGTACACATATCATACCGGAGGCCCGGCCGTTCGTCAAGCGGCAGAAAATCGCCGGAGCCCCGCGCCGCGCGGAAACCCCGGCGAAAGCCGTATATCGTTATTCCTTGAACCGCTCCTCGACGGTCGGGAAGCCGAAGTGGATCTGACTCACGTCCCAGAGGTCGGAGAGACCGGCGCGGTAGAGAAGGGTCTGCCAGGGCAGCAAGCCGTCGTGCTTCGCCGCCTCCTGCGCGATCGCGGCGGAGAACCTCGCTTGCTCTTCCGACAGAGCCTCGACGAGATTGACCTGTTGGAGGGGATCGTTCGCGAGGTCGTAAAGCGCGATGGGCGCGCCGTCCTCCTCCGCCGCGTAGACGTAGCGCCCGTCGGTCACGGCGCGCCACACCGAGTGCCGCCGAAGCCACGCGTTGTGCGCGGGCACGAGGTTATAAAAGTACAGGCTTTCGGGGCCGGGCGCGGCGGGGTTTTCGAGGCAGGCGCTCAGATCGCGCCCGTCGATCTCCCCCGGAAGCGCGAGGCCGACGAGCCCCAAGATGGTCGGCGCCATGTCCACGATGCCAAGGAGCTGGTCGCGCGTCCCCGCCGGGATGCGGCCCGGCCAGCGCGCGAGGAAGGGGATATGCGCGCTTTCCTCGTAAAAGGTCTGCTTGTCGCACATGCCGTGGCTGCCCAGCAGGTCGCCGTGATCGCTCGTGTAGACGACGATGGTATCGTCGAGCCGCCCGGTTTCGCGCAGGCGCGAAAGGATGCGCCCGATCTGCTCGTCCAGGGCCTCGATGTGGCCGTACGCGCCTGCGATGTTCTCCCGCAACTGTTCCATCGAGTCGTAGCGCGGCTGCCAGCGGCGCTTGCCGGGATCGAAGGGATAGGCGTGATGGCCCGGCGGGGGGACGAAGCCGCCATCGGTGAATTCGGTGACGTTTTCTCGGAGCGCGAGTTTCGGCGCGCGCACCCGGGCCGATTCCGCCATTTCCTGCGGCATGCGCAAATACGGCGGGTGGGGCGTCGCGTAGCTCAGGTACAGCGCCCACGGGCGCTCCGCCTGCGCCCGCTCGTCCAGATACTCGAGCGCGAGCTCGGTCTGAACCACCGGCTCGTAGCCTGCGACGTAGTGCCGGGCGTCGGACTCGTCGTCGTAATAGTAGTTCATGTAGTCGTGGTTGCAGTTGTTGACGCGCCAGAAATCGAAGCCGAGCCTGCGCTCCCTCTCGATGAACTGGTCGCGCGGCACGCCCGCGAGGTGCCACTTGCCGATATAGGCCGTGTCGTAGCCCGCCCCCTTCAGCGCCTGCGCGACCGACGGGGTGTCCGCCCGGATCGGCACGTCGTTGGCGACCGCGCCGTGGCGCAGCGGGTGAAGCCCGGTGAGCAGCGTCCCGCGCGCGGGCACGCAAACGGGGCAGTTGGAGTACGCGCGCGCAAACTGCGCGCCTTCGCGGGCGAGCGCGTCGAGGTTCGGCGTGCAAAGCTCGCCGTTCCCCGCGCAGCCCAGGTCGCAGAAGCGGTGCTGGTCTGCGAGGATGAACAGGATGTTCGGTCTTTTCATGAATGGCCTCCGTCGGTATGCCCGACCGCCACGGAGGGCGCGACGGCCGGGCGCATAATCAATCCCCGTAGGTGAAACTCCGGTAGAACACCTGTTCGTAGCTCATGTTCCAGCTGTAGACCAGTCCGCCCGTGGGCACGTTGCCCAGATCCTTGTTGACGATCATGATGCGACCGGGGTTCGTGATCGGGAGAATGAGGTACATCTCGTCCGCGACCGTCTGGGCGATGTCGGGCAAAACCTCGTTCACCGCGACGGCGGGGTCGACCGTCATGAGCGAGTCGATCTTTGCGACAAGCTCCTTGTACCACTCCGGCGGCTCGAGGTACTTGTCCGCGTCCTCTGCGGCGATCTCGCCGGACATGCCTCCCGCCGTCACCCACGCGTTCCACAGAACGCCGCAGGACGCGAGCGACCAGTCGCGGTGGTGCCAGAGTTGATCGACGTGCGCGAGGTAGACGCGGACGGGAATCTCGTTGGCGCTCAGCGCCGAGGCAAGAAGCGTCGAATCCGTGGAGTAGACCGCGACGTCGAGTCCAATCTCCGTCCAGAACTCGACCAGCAGCTCGCACACCGGAACCGTGAGCGTCACGGTGTTGGAGGTATCCGTCCAGATCTGCCATTGGAGCTTTTTGCCCGAGGGCGTCTCCCGGAAGCCGTCGCCGTCCAGGTCCCTCATGCCCATCTCATCGAGAAGCGCGTTCGCGCCCTCGACGTCCCAGGTGCACGCGTAGCGCGAGTTCGGCTCGGCAAAGCCCAGATAAACCTCGATGATCTCGTCGACGTCGATGGAGACGGTCAGCGCTTCGCGGAACCGCTCGTCGCCGATGACTTCCTGCCAAGCCTGCGAATCGGCGTCATCCTTGACGGTCCCATCGGCGTTCAGGCCGTAGGTGGGGTTCATCATGATGGCGGTGGGGATGTTGTGGTGCTTGCCCACGCGCACGTCGTAGCCGCCCGTCTCGGCGTTTTCGATCAGAACCGAATACTTGTCGACCTCCTCCTGCACGAAGTCCTCCGCGCCGGTGAGGAGCATCAGAAGCTTGACCGAGTCGTTCTCCGCAAAGCCCAGCTCGAGGTAGTCGACGTACGGCAGCTGCTGTCCCGCCGCGTCCACTTTGAAGTAGTAGGGATTGCGCACCCAGACGGTGCGGCTGTTCTCGTTCGACTCCATCAACCAGCCATAGAGCACGGGAAAGTTCTTGTCGATGAGCCCCGCGAAGAACACGGAGGTGAGCGCGTCGTTGGGATCGGTGATCTCCCAGTTGGTCATGTCCACCTGATTGAATACGTACGTCCAGACGCCTTCGGCGCGCGGGTCGTCGTAGCCCATCACCGCCGCGAAGGGCGCGATGAAGTCGTAGTACGCGTCGAGCGAACCGTGGCACTGTTCCGCGTAGTCGATGTGGAAGGGTTCCAGGAAGTGCGCGGGCTTCAGAAGATCGGTGTATCCAGCCCAGCCGGCAATGGAGATCACGACCAGGAAGCCGCCGTAGGGCGTGGCGGAGGCGACCTTGAGCGTATACTCGTCCACAATCTCAAACGACAGGGGCTCGCCGGAAGCGGAACCGCCCGCGCGGAAATTCTTCGGGACGACGGGCGTGAGCGCGGGATTGAACAGGAAATCGTCGATGGTAAAGGCGAAGTCCGCGCTCGTCACGGGCTCGCCGTCCGACCACTTGAGCCCCTTGCGCATACGGAACGTAAACTCGGTGAAGTCGCCGTTGACCTCATAGCTCTCGAGCACGTTTCCGATGATCTCGTCCGAGTTGGCGGACGACATCGACAAGAGACCCTCGTTCATGCCGGTGAAGAACTTCGCGTAGTAGTTGGGGTCGGTCGAGACGCCGTGCAGCGTGCCGCCGTAGTTGCCGATCTCAAGCTCGACGTACTCGTCGAGGATCTCGTGCAGGAGCTTGGGCTCCTCGGGCAGACGCTCCGCGACCGGAGGCAGCGCGCCGGACGCGACGGCCTCGTCGAGGATGGGCGACTGCGAATACGCGACGCCTTCCGCAAACGAGCCGAGGGAGCACGCGCCGGCGAGCATGCACAGGGCGAGGGCAAGGGCAAGTTTCCGCATGGTAATGGTCCTCCTGTCTTTTCTAATGCGCGTACGCATTTGATTCACTTTCGCCGCGTGGAATCGCGCTCCACGAGCTTGCAGTTGAGGTAAATTCGCTCGGACGGCCGCCCCTTGATCATCCTGTTCAGAAGCATCGTTGCCTGCACGCCCTGCTCGTAGCGCGGCATGCGGAAGCTCGTGATCTGGGGGGTGGTCAAAGCGGAGATGTCGATATCCTCGCAGCCCGCGAGCGCGACGTCCTCCGGCACGCGCACCCCGTACACCTGAAGCGCGCTGAGTGCGCCGAGGGCGATCATGTCGGTGAAGCAGAAGACGGCGTCCGGAAGGTTTGACTGGGTGAAAAGCACGCCTGAGACGAAGTCATAGGCCTGCTCGCATGAATCAACCCGGACGGCGGCGTCCATCCAGCCATTCTCATCGTAGATCGAAAGCCCGGCGCGCGCGAGGCCTTCCGTGAACCCCGCGATGCGCGGATGATCCGCCGGACCGCCGATGACCGCCGGGAAGGCATAACCGTTTTTGATGAAGTGCGCCGCCATGTCCGCGCCGATCTTCTTGTTGTTGAGCTGGATCTCCGCGGCGTTCGGGTCGGTGAAGTGGCGCATGAAAAAGACGACGGGGACTCCGCTCTCCTCTGCGGCGCGCACGAGCGTCGGGATGCCTTCGCCCGCGAAGATGATGCCCGCGACATGCCGCTGGCGGATGGCAGCTTCGACCGCCGAATACAGCCCGGCTTCGCGCCCCGGCGGGAACATCATGGGAATGAGGTTCAGACCCAGGATCTGACAGGTGTCCCGCATGCCCTGAATCGTCTGGATGTGTGCCTCCATCACGCCCGAGAGCACAAAGACGACCGCGTTCTCCTTGAGACGCGCGTCCTGATGGCCGGAGGGAACGAAGCCGAGCTCCTTTGCGGCGGAGAAAATGGCGGCGCGCGTCTGCGGCGATACGCGGGAAGGCTGGTTGTAGGCAAGTGAGACGGTCGAGATGGACACGTTCGCCAGTTGCGCCACATCCTTGATCGATGACATTGAATCACCCTCGAAACGCTTTATGCCCTAAGTATATCATACTTTACATCCCCGTTCCTGTTTGTTAATCAATTTCGATCATTTCGATTTTCATAATAAAGGTCATAGCTCCCATGCCGCCCAAAAACGCGAAGGCCCGGGTTTTGCACCCGAGCCTTCGATCGGCAAATACGAGTTTCCATGCGGCGGAGATTCGGAAAATCGCCGCCCTTACGCCTTCCTCTCTCGGCGAAAGCAGAGGAACCAGCCGAGGCAGTACCGGTCTTACTGATCATCAATCCCATGAACAGCTTCGTCTGTGACTTCCGTTTCTGTTCCCGCGGAAATCCGCGCGGAATCCGGAAGGGCCTCTCCCTCGGTGCCGTGCGCCGCATCGCGCCTTGGAATGATGGTCGTAATGGCAAGCATGAGCGGCAGGCAGAAATTCATCAGCAATACGTAGCGCGCGGATCCGTTGATGGGCGAAGCGACGCACGTCAGCAAAATGCCCGCCTGAATGACCATCGGAATGCCATACCCCAACTGCTTCTTCTTGGCGAGGTACGCCAGCGACAGCATCCAGACCCAAGACTGCACGCCGACGCCCATCGTCATGCCGGATACGGGCAGTATTTTGTACAGCAGGATGGCGCCTTTCAATAAAAATACGAACGGCTTGAGGATTTCCGGCGCGCTGACTTCCACGTAGCCTTCGACGAAGCGCTCGGCTCCGGAACCCGTCATCTTCATGTCTCCGATATACATGTACATGCCCTGGTGATCCGGATAGAAATATCCGTATGCGTTGTTCATCGTGGCCTGCACATAGGTGTCTGGATGCTTCAGAAGCTGGGCGAACCAGACCTTGAAATAGGCCGCCAGGTCTTCGCCCGTCGCTCCCTTGCGATAGGAATTTTTGACAGGATCCGCCTTGACCGGCCTGTATAGTTCCGCGATCGCGTCGGCATCCAGAACGCGGTCGACCGCGGCACGCTCTTCCTCGGTCACCTCGTCTTCGTGCTCCTTGAAATATCTGGCGGTCTGCTGAAACGGCACGGACAGCATTTCGCGGGGGCTCCCCTTCCCGATCCCGCACAGAGGATACACGACGTTTTCAATCGCGAGGCTCAGCAAAACCGGGCAGAGGAGGAGCAAAAGAACCTTCCGGGTCGCGTGCGCGCAGGGCTTTCTGCGGTGAATGAACACCGCGAGAAAGGGCAGAACCGGCAGCACGACAAAGATCCCGTTTTTCCGCAGAAGCAGAACCCCGAGGGTGATCGCTCCGCCGAGCAGCAGATTGCGCGTTTGTTTCAGCACCGATTCTGGCGCGCGCACGAGCTCCGTGAGAAAGAGAAAGAAAGCCAAACCGAAGATGGAAAAGACGGCGTCCTTGCTGATGGCGAACCCGAACATGGGGAAATATGGCATGAAGGCGTAGAAGGCGACGGAGCAGAGCCGAATCCATTGCGAAACGCCCAGCTTTTTCATGTACCCGATCGTATAGGAAAAAAGGCATGCCTGAATCAGCAGCTTTGAAAGACCCATCAGGAAGATGCCCAGATCCGGCAGACCGATCCGCCAGAACAGGGTATAGAGGAAGCCGATCAAAAGGGTGTGCGGGATGGGGTGATGGGTATTGAGCTCGCTTCCGCCCGGAATCAGCGTGGCGGCGTTCGCGCTCCAGGACGGCAGGCCCATGTACTGGCGCAGCTGGTCGTAAACGTCGGCGGTGAGGACTCCCGGGAATTCGATCACGACGTATACAGACCAACAGAGCATCAGAACAACGAAGGCCGTCTTCATGGGGTGCCGCTCCAAGAGGTCGAGAAGTCTGTGGCGCGCGGCGGGACGGCTTTCCTTTTCGCTCAGGCGCTCCCAGAATCCGAAAAGCCATACGATGGCGGCCTTGAAAAAGACGGCGTATCCCAGAAACATGACGAGACTGGTGAGACCGCGCATCCAGTTGCCGATCGCGCAGGACCAGTTGCCGGTCGAACGGAACGCCGCGCCAAACACCATGAAAAAGGAAAACAGGAGGGAGAGGATGTTCCCCTCGGAACGGCGCTTGCCCTTCAAAAAGAGGATGCGGTGATAGAATAAGGTGAACGCAACCAGGAGGATTAGGCCTTTTACCTCGCTGCCCGAGAAGCTGAATTTGATCGACGCTTCGGTCAGGCTTGTGGTAAACGCGAATGTGGAGAGCATGGCTGCTGCAAAAATCGCCAGCTTGCGGCCCCGGTCGCACAGCCAATCGATCAGTCTTGCGAATCCCATCGGCTAAGATCCCTCCTATTCCTTTTCCAGGAGCCGCTTTTTGTTGATGGCGACCGTTTGCAGCTTAAACTCAAAGTCCCGCCGATCGCCATTGATCACCGTGGCCAGGATCATCCCGTTGCAGAGGCTCAGCAATCCCGCCAGCATGATGAAGCAGCAGACGATCAGCGTCGGAAATTTCAGCACCAGGCCGGTCTCGAGATACTCTACGAGTACCGTGGGAATAAACACAGCCACGGAGAGAAGGATCAGAAACAGCGCCAGACTTCCAAAAAAGGCGAACGGGCGATAATTCTTGAATAGGATCAGCATTGTTCGGATCACCTTGATTCCATCCGAGACCGTGTTGAGCTTCGAAACGCTGCCGTCGACGCGGTCGCGGTAATCAATCACGACGTTCTCCACATGCATATTCTTGTCAATGGCATGGATGCTCATCTCGGTTTCGATTTCAAAGCCGGAGGACAGCACGGGAAACGATTTGACAAATTCGTAGCTGAACGCCCTGCTTCCCGTCATGATGTCCCGAATGTCGCTCTGAAACAGGAAATTGATCGATTTCTGCATGAACGTATTGCCGAAATTGTGGAACAAACGCTTGTTTTCGCTGAAATAGGTGGACGAGAGCCGATCCCCCACGACCATGTCGGCCTGCTTTTCGAGCACCAGATTCGCCATTTCGCGCGCCTTGTCCGCCGGGTACGTATCGTCGCCGTCCACCATCAGATAGCATAGCGCGTCGATTTCGCGGAACATGCGGCGAATGACATTCCCCTTTCCCTGCTGGTACTCATAGCGCACGACGGCCCCCGCTTCCCTGGCGATCCGGTCGGTGCCGTCGGTGGAGTTATTGTCATAGACATAGATGGCCGCATCGGGCAACTGTTTGCGGTAATCAAGTACGACCTTCGCAACCGTCTTCGCCTCATTATAGCATGGAATCAAGACCGCAATTCGATCCATGACGATGCCCTCCCGTATCTTCTTCCCATCCCGTTGTTTCGCATATCCGCTGCATCTCCTGGGCGAGCGGCATTCCGCTCATTCCTTGGGAGGACTCTCCATCCTTTTCGGAACGCGCCGCACCCCGACAGACGCGGAAGACTACGATATCGCATCGGATACGCGGCGCTATTGCCGCGATTCAGTTCCCTGGTCGATCGTTTTCCGCATACCCCCGAAGCCGCTCCCCGAGCGATCCCGCGTGGATCTCGAAGAGGTGATTGTCGAAGTCGTAGAAGTAGATCGAGCGCCCTTCGCCCGCCACGCGCGGCCTGTCCGGAATAACGTCGACGCCCGCCTCGGCGACGCGCCGCGCGCATTTCTCAAAATCGGCTTCCGACACGGAAAAGGCTATGTGGTTGTACGTCCGTTCCCGGAGCGGCTCGCCTTCCATCGCGCAGACCCAGACATCCCCGATCAGAAAGAACCGCTCGCGGGAGAGGGAGAACGTCCTGTCTCCGCTCGCATACACTTCCCGCGCGCCGAAGATATGCGAGAACAGCGCGGCCGCCCGCTCCAGGTCGCGCACAATGAACGTGATGTGACTCAAGCCGTGCATGGAAACCTCCCATTCTGCGAAAAGAAACGGGAGTTCGCTTCATTCGCTCACCCCAAAATGGCGCGGTCAATGTCGTCGCGCGTCTCTTAATACTGGATCCAGTCGAGGATCAGGTGCGCCCGGATCGAATGGCTGAAGATGATCGCCTTTTCAAAGGATTGGCAAAGGCCGCATTCCATCGGGCAAATCATTTGATCATACGCCGGGAAAACCGCCCTCTCGGACTGCGCGAACGCACCTTTCGAATATCAGCTCGGGGATCGATCTGCCTTTCATGCCGCCCCTCACCCGTAGATGTCGTAGTCGTCCGGGTCTGCGCTCAAGTACCCCTCCCGCAACACATTTGTGAGGGTGATCTTGTGCGCCTGCGCGAGCCTCCCCTCGGCGAACATGCTCACGACGCCGTCCGGCAGGATGAGCAGGTGATCCAGAAGCTGAATGCCCGCCGCCGCGAGCGTGACCGCATAGTCGAGCGTGGCCTTGACGTCATACGCCTCGAACGACCCGCGCGCGCCGGGTAAAAACTGGCCGATCACCACGCTGTGCGCGCGGGCGGAGAGCGCGGCAGAGAGCGCGTCGCGCAAATATTCCGGCTCTCCCCAAGCACCGTTCTCCGCTATCCAGTTGCCGGACAGGAGTCGCCCGCCGACATTGAGACAGCATTGCCACACCTCGGGGTACTCCGCGCCCTCAAAGAACGAGCGGAAGTACGCCTGCGCGCGCATGACGTTATTGAGCTTGGGCTTGTCCGTGGGCTCGAGCGCGGCGTACGCCCGGGTTAACTCGCCCATCTTCCTGAGCCAGCGGGCGGCGCGCGGACCGATCCCCTTGATCTTCACGAGCTCCCGCTCTTCCGCCCCGAAAACCGCCTCCACCGAGCCAAACCGCCCGATGAGCTCCGCCGCCTGCGGCTTCGTGTCGCGCCGGGGCAGCGCGTAATAGAGAAGCATCTCCAAGAGGTCCTGCGGGCGCATCGACTCGGCGTTCATGCGCTCGGCCCGCTCGCGCATCCGCGCGCGATGACCCTCCACCGAAACCGGCATACGTCAACTCCCACTGCGTTTGTAAGATCGATTGGGGTCGGCGGGCCGCATACAGAACACGCCGACAAACACAGAAACCCTGCGCGAAGGCGCAGGGCAAGCGGTGACTCATCATTTCGGCATTTCGTCGAGTTCCTTGCGGCGGCGCCGAATGCTGTTGAGCGCGGCGGACATTTCGTCCTCCACGGCGGTCAGTTCCTGAAGCACCTCGTGCGTGACCTTGAGCTTCAATTCGGTCACCTCTACCTTGGCGTCGTTCTTGATGCCCCGCGCCTCCTCGCGCGCCTGGCGCACGATCTCGGATTCCTCCACCATGCGCTCCGCACGGTCCTGCGCCTCCTGCACGATGGCGCGCGCCTCGTCCTCCGCGTCGGCGATCAGCCGGTCCGCCTCGTCCCGCGCCTTCTCGAGCGTGGCGTTGGCGCGCATCTCCGCAGAGGTAACGCGGTTCATGGCGGTCGTCTCGGCGTTGCCCATGATGCGCTCGCGCTCGGAATACATCTGGATTCCGTACTGGATCGCTTCCGGCAGGTTGTTATCCATATCTTCGAGGATCATCAGGCACTTTTCCGCGTCGATCATCTTGCTTTTGGTAAGCGGAATGCTCTTGCCCGCGGTTATCGTATCGCGAAGCGCCTTAAGAAGCTCGATGAAGAATCTCATATCGTCGACAGGCTCTTCGTTCGCCGACGTGGCCGACGCGCCCCGAACCTGATCTTCATGCTCGCCCTCGTAGAATTTCTCCTGATCGCGATCCATATCCTTGCTCCCTTCCATACACGCTATTTGGCGTATACAGCGTAGATTTCATCGATGATTTCGGATGGGGCCATGCCGTCGAGCGGCGCCCTGTGGTACGCGCACTCGCGCACGATCGTGGACGAGAGCCGCGAAAATTCCGGCAGCGAGGGCAGAAACAGCGTCTCATATCCCCCGAGCTTCCTGTGCGCCTCCGCGACCTGCAGCTCGTCGCGCACCTCGACCGGCTCGCGCACGCCGCGCAGGATCACGTCCGCGCCGACCTCGCGCATCAGATTGACGAGAAGACCCGTCGAGTGGACGACGCGCACGTTTTCCATCTCTCTGGTGATTTTTTCGAGCATTCTGGCACGCTGATCGGGCGGAAGGTGGTACGCCTTTCCCGATTGGGAGAGCACCGCGACGATCAACTCGTCAAACAGATGGGCCCCCCGCCTTATGATGTCCAGATGCCCGCATGTGGGCGGCGAAAAGCTGCCCGCGAACAGTGCTTTCATGAAATAAAAATCTCCCTGCGCATGAGATCCACGGCGGTATCGCCGTACACCCGCGCGTCGTAAATGAGAAAGCCGGGCGCGGAAATCCGTTCCGAGCCCTTCGCGCGCTCGCATACGAGGACGACATCGTCCGCGAGGAGGCTGCGCGCGGAAAGCCGCGCGATCGCGTCCGCATATGCCCCCACGAGCGCGTAAGGCGGATCGAAAAACGCGATGTCAAACGGCGCGCCCGAAAGGGCGCCCACGGCCTTCCGATAGTCAGACTGTATGATCTCGACCCGCCCCGCGGCGGAGTCGCCCAAAACGACGGACGCGTTTTTGCGGATGGCCTCGATCGCCCGTCGGTCGGAATCGACCAGCACGGCGCTTGCCGCACCCCTGCTCATCGCCTCGAGCGCGAGCGCGCCCGTTCCCGCAAAAAGGTCCAGAACGCGCGCTCCCTCCACGCGGGACGCGAGGATATTGAACAGCGCGCCACGCAGCCTGTCGGAGGTCGGCCGGGTCCTCTCCCCCGCGGGAGCGACAAGCCCTCTCCCCCGCGCGGCGCCAGAAATGATCCGCATCGCACCCACCCATGGTATTTGTCGTAATTATATCATAATTCGGTAATTGTTGCAAACTATTTTTTCAAGATATCTTCGAATTTCAGCGTGAGAGCGCGTCAATCCTCGTAAGCCCTGCGCACGCGGGGCAAAAATCCCAGCATGATCTCGTACGGAATCGTTCCGGTCAGATCCGCGAGCTCGGCGGGCGTGATCTCCTCTGTCCCCTGCCGCCCCATGAGCACGACCTCGCTCTCGAGCGTCGCCTCCGGGACGTCGGTTATGTCAAACATCACCATGTCCATGCACACACGCCCGACGAGGTTCACGCGCCGCCCGCAGACGAGCGCCTGCGCGCGGTTCGAGAGGGCGCGCGGATAGCCGTCGCCGTAGCCGATGGGGATCGTCATGATCGCCGTTTCGCGCGCGGCGGTATATGTGCGCCCGTAACTTACAGTCTCGCCCGCGCCGATTTTTTCTATTCGAACGGGCCGGGAGACGAGCGTCTGCGCGCCGCGCAGATCCGGGTTTTTCGCGCCGAAGCCGTAGAGCGCGAGGCCGGGGCGCACCATGTCGTGCCGGTAGCGCGCGTCCTCGAACGCAAACGTCGCGGCCGCGTGCGCGACGGGGCGATGCCCGGCTGCGCGAACCGTTCGCAGCGCGTCCCGGAAGAGCGCGTCCTGACGCGCGGTGAATTCGGGCTCGGTGTCGGAGGCGGCAAAGTGCGTGAACGCGCCCTCCATCCGGACGAGCGGGCATGCGCGCCATGCGTCGAGCATCGCCGCCAGCTCTTTAAGTCCGCGCACGCCGATGCGGCTCATGCCGGTGTCGATCTTGAGGTGCGCCCGCGCGGGCGCGCCGCAATGTTCCGCCGCCCTTTGAAGGGCCGCGAGCATGTCCGGACGGTAAACCGCCTGCGAAGCGCCGATCCGCACGGCCTCCGCGACGGAATCCTCGCCCGCGCCGCCAAGGATCAGAATGGAAGAAGCGATGCCCGCCTCGCGCAGCTGATCCGCTTCCTCGACGATCGCCACGGCAAGCGCGTCCGCCCCGCCCTCCAAAAATGCCTCGGCGGCGCCCGCGAGCCCGTGCCCGTAGGCGTCCGCCTTGACGACCGCCATGATTTTCACCTCAGGCGGCAATTCGCGCCGGATCACACGCGCATTCGACGCGAGCACCCGGCGCGAAACGCGCAGCTCCGTTCCTCTCACAGAAGATCCACCGCATCCTGGCCGAGGAGCTTGATTCCGTTCTCCCGGAAGACCTCGATGCCTTTTTCGGGGTCCGAGAGCTTGAGGATGAGGAGCGCGTCGACGCCCGTATTGCGCACGAACGAGTAGAGATACTCGATCGAAATGTTCGCCGCGTCGAGCATGCCCAGGATATCCGCGAGCCCGGCGGGCCGGTCCGGCACGCAGACGCAGATGACGTCCGAAAGCCGCGCGGTGTAACCGCCGGTCCGAAGCGCGCCGAGCGCAGCCGGGATGTCCTTCGAGTGGACCACACAGCGCAGCACGCCGAAGCTGTCGCTGTCAGCGATCGAGAGGGCGATGAGATCCACGCCGCTCTCGCCCAGCAGCCTCGTCATGGCGTGGAGGCTGCCCGTCGTGTTCTCCAGAAAGACCGATACCTGCTTGGTATACATCAGGAGCCCTCCCTCACAGCTTTCTCTTGTCGATGACGCGCTTGGCCTTGCCCTCCGAGCGCGGAATGGATTTGGGCGCGACGAGCTTGATCGTCGCCTGGACGCCGACGACGGACTTGATGTCGGCGCTGATCTTCCTCTCGAGCTCCACGATGCGGCTGACCGTGTCCGAGAACATGGCGTCCGTCATCTCCACCTGCACCTCGAGCATGTCCGAGCTCTTCACGCGGTCCACGACGAGCATGTAGTGCGGCGCGACGCCCTGAATGCCGACGAGCACGGACTCGATCTGGCTCGGGAACACGTTCACGCCCCGGATGATGAGCATATCGTCTGTGCGACCCGTGATCCTGCCCATGCGCACGGTCGTCCGGCCGCAGCCGCAGGGGTCGGGATTCAGGGTGCAAACGTCGTGCGTACGGTAGCGCAGCATCGGCATGCCCTCCTTGGTGATCGTCGTGAACACCAACTCGCCCGCCATGCCCACGGGCATCTGCTCGCCCGTCTCCGGATTGATGATTTCGACCATCACGTGATCCTCGTTGACGTGCATGCCGTGCTTTTCGAGGCACTCGAAGGACACGCCCGGGCCGCAGATCTCGGTAAGGCCATAGATGTCGCAAGCGTCGATCTCGAGGAGCTCCTCGATCCTTTGACGCATTTCCTCCGTCCAGGGCTCCGCGCCGAAACAGCCTGCCTTGAGCTTCAGGTCGCGCTTCGGGTCGATGCCCATCTCGCGGATCGTCTCGCCGAGGTAGGTGGCGTAGGAGGGCGTGCAGCACAGAATGGTCGAGCCCAGTTCCTTCATGATCATGATCTGACGCTGGGTGTTGCCGCTCGACATGGGGATGGTCATCGCGCCGATCCTGGACGCGCCCTGATGCGCGCCGAGGCCGCCGGTAAACAGGCCGTAGCCGTAGCACACCTGCACGATGTCGTCCCTGCCCGTGCCGGCCGCCGCGAGGGTTCTCGCCATCATCTCCGTCCACACCTCGACGTCGTTCTCAGTGTAACCCGCGACGATGGGCTTGCCGGTCGTGCCGGAGGAGCCGTGAATCCGCACGATGTCCGAAAGCGGCGCGGCGAACAGGCCGTAGGGGAAATGGTCGCGCAAATCCGTCTTTTCGGTGAAGGGGAGCTTGACGATGTCGCCCGCGGTCCTGATGTCCCCGGGCGCGACGCCCTTCGCATCCATGCGCGCGCGATAGACGGGCACGTTCTCGTAGACCCTCTTCACCACCGAGCTGAGACGCTCGCCCTGAAGCGCGTACCTCTCGTCGCGGCTCATACACTCCGCCTGCGGATTCCAGATCCTGTGCTCGCGTGCCGATGCCATCATACCGCCTCCGTGCATAAATATGTAAGCCCATTATACACCATCCGCGGGCGGTCTGTCCACTGAAACTCTTTCCGAGAAAGGGTTTTCAGAAATACCCCCCTGGGGTATAATAGGAGTTGCGGGGGTGATGCGGATGGAGCGGTTTGGACCCGAGCGCCGTCACAAGGCGACGCCGCGCGCCGACCAGACGGTGCGGCAACTCAAAAACAGGCTGAACCGGATGATCGGGCAGCTTTCGGGCATCTCGAAGATGCTGGACGACAACCGCTACTGCGGGGATATTCTCACGCAGGTGGCGGCGGTCGAACGCGCGCTGGAGTCGTTCGGATACATCGTTTTGAAGGAACATCTGGAAACCTGCGTCGTCGAGGAGATCCGCGCGGGCAACGGCGCGGTCGTCGACGAGGCGTTCGAGCTGATGAAAAAGCTTAAATAGGCAGGAAAGCGAAATGAAAAAAGAAAAATTCAGCGTCACCGGCATGACCTGCGCGGCGTGCCAGGCGAACATCACGAAAAAGGTCGGAAAGCTGGATGGCGTGGCGAGCGTGGACGTGAGCCTGCTCGCGAACCAGATGTCCGTCGAATACGACGAGAGTTCCGTGGACGCCGAAGGAATCGCGGCGGCGGTCGCGTCCATCGGCTACGGGGCAACGCCGCTCGAACGGCCCGCCGCGGGCAAAAAGAGCGGCATCCGCGAGGAGTGGCTCGCGCGCAAGAAGGGGGCGGAGGATCACCGACAGGCCATGCGGGCGCGGCTCTGGTGGTCGGTTTCTTTGCTGATCCCCCTCATGTACGTCGCGATGGGGCCGATGCTGGGGCTGCCTGTGCCGGGCATCCTCGCGGGCATGGAAAACGCGCCGCTTTCTGCGCTCACACAGCTTCTTCTGACGATCGGGATCGTCTACCTCAACCGCAACTTCTTTGCGACGGGCCTCAAGGCGCTCGTCAAGCGCGCGCCGAACATGGACTCGCTCATCGCCATCGGCGCGGGCGCGGCGCTCGTCTACGGCGTGTACGCGATCTACGCCATGCTCTACCACCTGAGCCGCGGCCACATGGACCACGTCATGCACTTTTCCCACCAGCTCTACTTTGAGTCCGCAGCGACGATCCTGACGCTCGTCACGGTCGGCAAGTACCTCGAAGCGCGCTCGAAGGCGAAGACCTCGGACGCGCTCGGCAAGCTCATCGACCTCGCGCCCAGGACGGCGACCGTCGTGCGGGGCGGAGCCGAAATTGTGATCCCCGCCGAGGACGTCAAAACGGGCGACATATTGGTCATCCGGCCGGGCGAGTCGATTCCCGTCGACGGCGAGGTGACGGAGGGCGCAGGATACGTCGACCAGTCGGCGATCACGGGCGAATCCGTGCCGGTCGAGGTGCGGCCTGGAACCGGGGTCATTTCCGCGACCATCAACAAGAACGGCTCGTTCCGCATGCGCGCTTCGCGCGTGGGCGACGACACGACGCTCGCCCAGATCATAAAGCTCGTGGACGAGGCGGGCAACTCCAAGGCGCCCATCGCGCGGCTCGCCGACAGGGTGTCGGGCGTGTTCGTCCCCGTGGTGATTGCAGTCGCACTCGTCTCCGCGGCCGTCTGGCTGATCGTGGGGCAGTCGTTCGAGTTCGCGCTGGGAACGGCCATCGCGGTGCTCGTCATCTCCTGTCCGTGCGCGCTCGGACTCGCGACGCCGGTCGCCATCATGGTCGGAACCGGCAGGGCGGCGGAGCACGGCATCCTCATCAAGTCCGCCGAGGCGCTTGAAACCCTGCACTCCGTCGACACGGTGGTGCTCGACAAGACCGGCACGATCACCTCCGGTCATCCGTCCGTTACGGAGATTTATGCGAAGGATGAAAGAGAACTTCTCCGAATCGCCGCTGCTGCCGAGGCCGGGAGCGAGCACCCGCTCGCGGAGGCCGTGGTCGAAAGGGCGAAGGCGGACGGAATCGACGTTCCGCGCGCGGAGGCATTCGAGGCGGTCGCGGGGTTGGGCGTGCGCGCGACGGTCGAGGGGAAAAATATCGTCGCCGGGAACGCCTCCTTCATGGCAGAGAGCGGCGCAAGAATGGATGCCGAAACGCAGCGTGCCTGCGACCGGTTTGCAAAGGAGGGCAAAACGCCCATCCTGTTCGCGGCGGACGGCGCGATTCTGGGCGTCGTCGCGGTGGCTGACACCATCCGCGCGACCAGCCGGGAGGCCGTGAGGCTGCTGCGCGCGGCGGGCGTGCGGGTCGTCATGCTCACGGGCGACAACCGGGTAACTGCGGAAGCCGTGCGCGCGGCGGTCGGCATCGACGAGGCCATCGCGGAAGTATTGCCCACCGACAAGGAGGCGCGCGTGCGCGCGCTCATGGAGCAGGGCCGCAGGGTCGCGATGGTGGGAGACGGTATCAACGACGCACCGGCGCTCACGCGCGCGGACATCGGCATCGCCATCGGCGCGGGCACGGACATCGCCATCGAATCGGCGGACGTGGTGCTCATGAAGGATTCGCTCCTGGATGTCGCGACCGCGATGGAACTCTCCCGCAAGGTGGTGCGGAACATCCACATGAACCTGTTCTGGGCGTTTTTCTACAACGTCCTGGGAATCCCAGTGGCCGCGGGCGCGCTCTACCCCGCCTTCGGCATCCAACTGAGCCCCATGATCGGATCGGCGGCGATGAGCCTGAGCTCCGTGAGCGTGGTGCTGAACGCGCTGAGGCTTCGCTTCTTCCGGCCCAGGAACGCGCCGGAAGGTGAACGGATTGAGAAAATCGGAAAGGAAGATGGAACCATGAAAAAGGTGATCGGAGTCGAGGGTATGATGTGCGCCCACTGTCAGATGCATGTCAAAAAGGCGCTGGAGGCGGTCGACGGCGTGTCGGGCGTCGAGGTGAGCCTCGAGAACAAGAACGCGACTGTCACGATGGCAAAGGACGTGCCGGACAAGGCGCTCCGGGACGCCGTGACCGAGGCGGGCTACACGCCGGTATAAACCGTCGAAGGGGCGCGAAAGCGCCCCCTTCCTTTATATAAGCTGCCAGGTATTGAATTTGGATTCCATCGACCACGTGTTCCCCGCCGAGGCGAAGTCGCACAGCCGGATTCGCTTCCCACCATTGAGCGTCAGCTCGTACGCCCTCCCGATGCCCTCCGGCGCGCTGATCCGCCTCAACTCTCCGACGTTTTCCAGATCAAATTCTCCCAGCCGCTCAAAGATGTCCCCATCCCCGAGCCGCGCGTCCCGCGACAGCGCCATCGGCCCCTTGAAGAACATCGCTGCCCGTTCGTGGGGCAGGGCGTCTGCCTCCGTCACATGCACGATCTGGCCCGTAGCCGTGCCCTCCTCGGAAATCCTGCCCAGCTTCGCCCAGCGTTGGGCGTGAAACCGCACGATCTCGTCGTCTGGGCCGAAATACGCGCTTTCGAAAAACCGAACGCCCAGGTCGGAATTCAGCTCGAGGTGGACCGCGTCGCCGTCCCTCCACTCTCTTCTGATAGGAAACCAGCCGGGCATCGCCTCCTGCGCCGCTTCCCTGTTGACGCGGACGGCGCTTGTTCCGCTCCATGCGGGGATGCGAAGGTTCACCGCAAAGCGCGCGGGCGCGGGCAAGCCGAGCGCGATCGAGATCCGTCCATCCTCGACGAGATCACCCCGCACCCGGATCGCAATCGCGCCGTTTCGCGTTTCAACTTTTCCGTCCGCATCGTCGTACAGGCCAATGAAAACATCGTCGCCCCGGACAAAAGCCGCGGCCTGGGCGGCCTGAAAAAGTCCGCGCGGAAGGTTGTCCACGCAGCACTGGTGCCCGCGCAGGAAGTGCGTGTGCGCCGGAATGTGCTCGTGCGAGGTGCGCAGACGGCGCAACCCCCATTTCCCGTCGCGCGAAAAGCCGCAGAGGAGACTGTTGTAGAGCGTCAGCTCGATCTCATCCAAATACTTCGCGTCGCCTGTGAGCAGCAGGAGCGCGTGGGACAGCCTGTTCCAGTAAACGGCGTCGCAGAGTTCGGACAGCGTGTTGATGAGGTATCTCGAGCCGATCAGCTTGTCGTCAAAGCTTACGCTTCCCACGGCGGTCCGCTCGCACTTTAAAAGATGATCGTGAATATTGTTTGCCGCCGCCAAGTATGCCTCCTTGCCCGTGACCCTGTAAAGCTCGACGAGCCCCTCGACACAGGAGATCAGCTCGTAGCCCTTTGCCCATTCGAAGGGGCTCTCCGCCCACTCGTGCACCGGCACGTCCGCGAGGCCCTTTTCCAAAATGCCCTCCGGTCCCCAGCTCGCGACGATGAACGCGGCAAATTCGAGGTATTTCTTCTCCCCCGTCGCCTCGTAAAGCTTCACGACGGGGAACAGGATGGATGAGGACGGCATGCCCCGGAAGTTGCCTGTCTTCGCAATGGCGACGCCCCCCGGTCCGACTTCCGAAATCAGGTGATCCGCAAATCTCTCGATCGAATGGAGAAGCGAATCGCCCCCCAGAACCTCCCACGCCTCGACGAGCGCCCACAGCGTGTACTTTCTGCACCAGATGTTCCAGTTGTTCCCCACCAGAAACCCGGAATCCGCGTAGGTGCCGATGTAGCCATTCTCATCCTGCGTTTCGAGAAGGCCCCGCACGGCTGCCGCAATCCTGTCCTTCAGCGCGCCGCCGCCGTAATACCGGTACGCCTGAATCGCGGCCAGAACGTACTTTCCCCAGAATTCGCCCCGCCATTGGCCCACACCGGGCCTTGCCCGGTCGTCCTCGCGCAGTGAAAAGGCTGCCTCGGTCTGCGGATAGAGCCCATCCCAGGCCTCCTTTGTCGCGAGCCGCGCGCGCGACAGAGTGTCGATGCGCGCGCCCAGCCGCCCGGTAAACTTCCAGTTTCCCAAAGGCAGGGATTCAAGCGCGTTGTCCCTCTTCAGTTCCATGTTCTTCCCCCTCGCCGCCTTTCCCAATTCAGTGTACCCGACCGAAGCTCCGCCGTCAAGCCGCGGAAATTCAGACAAGATGACTCGGAATTGCTTCGCAATTTACATCCGCAGTTTATAATAGGAAGTGGCACAAGCGGTACAAACGACGACAGCCGGACGAGGGGCGAAGCATATGCTGGAAATCAGGAATTTGACATTCCGCGCGAAGGACGGCGGCCAGACGGACATCCTGCACGACGTGAGCCTTGCGGTCGAGGACGGGACGTTCCTCGTCGTGACGGGGCCGAACGGCGGCGGCAAGACGACGCTGGCGCGCGCCATCATGGGACTCGTCGAGCCGACGAGCGGGCAAATCATTTATCACGGGACCGATGTCACGCGCATGCGCGTAACCGAGCGCGCGCGGCTGGGCATGAGCTACGGCTTCCAGCAGCCCCCGCGCTTCAAGGGGTTGCGCGTGAAGGACCTCATCTCCCTCGCGGCGGGCGATCCCCACATGCCGGATCTCGAATGCTGCCAGTACCTCAATAAGGTGGGACTGTGCGCGGCGGACTACGTCGACCGCGAGGTCGATTCCTCGCTCTCGGGCGGCGAGGTCAAGCGCATCGAGATCGCCACCATCCTCGCGCGCAAAAGCCCGCTCATGATCTTCGACGAGCCGGAGGCGGGCATCGACCTGTGGTCGTTTTCGAAGCTGACGGAAACCTTCCGGGCCCTTCACCGAAAGCGGGAATCGACGATCATCGTGATCTCGCATCAGGAGCGGATCATCGACCTCGCGGACGAGATCGTGGTGCTCTCCGGCGGCGCGGTGACCAAGCGGGGCCCGAAGGACGAGATATTGCCCACAATCCTCGCGGACACGGAGCCTTTGTGCAGATTCCAGCCGAGGGAGGCGCGCACATGAGAAAGGAAATTGATCAGGCGCTGCTGCGCGAAATCGCGGAGATCGAATCCGTGCCACAGGGCGCGTACAACATCCGGAAAAACGGGAAGCTCGACGGGCGGAACAGCACCGCCAACATCGTCATCGAAACCAAGGCCGACAAGCCCGGCATCGACATCCATATCAAGGACGGCACGAGGAACGAATCCGTGCACATCCCGGTGCTTCTGACCGAGACGGGCTATTCGGAAACCGTATATAATGATTTCTTCATCGGCGAAGACTGCGACGTAACCATCGTCGCGGGCTGCGGCATCCACAATCCGGGCGAGGGCGACACCGAGCACGACGGCGTGCACACGTTCCATGTGGGGAGAAACGCCAAAGTGCGATACATCGAGAAGCACTACGGCGAAGGCGACGGGAACGGCAAGCGCGTCATGAACCCCGTAACGGAGGCCTACCTCGCGGAAGGCGCGTCCATCCAGATGGACACGACCCAGATCCGGGGCGTCGACTCCACCAAGCGGTACACCAAGATCGTCGCGGAGGCAGGCGCGGAAGCGGTCGTCAACGAAAAGCTGATGACCCACGGCCACCAGGTCGCCGAATCCGAAATGGACGTGATCCTCAAGGGCAAGGACGCGACGGGGCGCATCGTCTCGCGCTCGGTGGCGCGCGATGCGTCAAAGCAGCTCTTCTACCCGCGCCTCACGGGCGGGGACGCTTGCTTCGGCCACGTGCAGTGCGATTCCATCCTCATGGACGACGCGCGCATCACGGCCATCCCGGCGCTCATCGCGGATTCGCCCGACGCGCGGCTCATCCACGAGGCGGCCATCGGAAAGATCGCGGGCGAGCAGATTCAGAAGCTCATGACGCTGGGACTCACCGAGGAGGAGGCCGAGGAAAGAATCCTCGAAGGGTTTCTGCGATGAGGATCGACGCGTGCAACGTGTTCGGCGACGACGCGGCACACGCGCTGTATCATCGCTCGACCAGATCGAGGACGTAGGCGGATTCGGTTCCGTGCGGAAAATGAAAAAAATGGGTGGCTCGTCATATGCAGAGCCGCCCGTTTTTATTGCTTTTTCCGCGACCTCCAGAAGCCGCGCGCCGAGGCCACGCCCCCTGTACCCGGGACCGACGTACCCGGTGAAGCGTGCGCGCAGGAAGCGCCCCGCGAAGGAGACGAAGCCCGCGAGATCGCCGCCCGCGCGCGCGACGTATCTCTCGTCGATACCCTGCGCCTCGCGCGCGAGAAATTGTGCGCGAAAAAAGGGCGCCTCCGCCAGCATGGCGAGGACGCCCTCCCGATCCCTTTTCGGCTGATACGAAGCGAAATTTATCAATACGCGATGATGATCCCCTTATCGTTCGCGTAGAGCGTGCTGATGCCGCGCGTGGGGACGATCAAAATGTCGCGGAAGCGGTAACGGTTCTTCATCGCTTCCCGAAGCTTCTCCGCGAGGCGCAGATTGTTGCAGTGGGCGATCACCATGCAGCCGTCCTCGGTCTCGCGCCCGCTCTCTTCCACAGTGTCCGCCAGCTTTTGTACGATCTGCTTCTCGCCGCGCGCGTGGGAAAAGAAGGCGATGTTGCCGTCGCCGTCCGAGCCCATAATGGGCCGAATGCCGATGACGGAGATGAGCCGCGCCGTGATCTTGTGAAGACGTCCATTTTTCACGAGGTTGTCGAGGCTTTCGAGCACGAAGTAGGTCTTCATCTGCTTGACGAACCGCTCGACCGCCGACACGACCGACGCCTTGCTGAGGCCCGCGCGCAGCATTTCGCCGATCTTCACGGCAAGGAGCACCTCGCCCGCGGACGCGCTCTTCGAATCGAACACGTGGACGTCCTCGTTTTTAGAGAGCTCCGCGCCGACGAGCGCCGCCTGGTGAGAACCTGAGAGGTTCGAGGACAGCGTGACCGCGTAGCACTCCTCCGCATCCCGAAAGGCCTCCTCAAAGAGCGCGGGCGAGGGCGCGGCGGAGCCGACCTTTCCCGTGCAGGCCTTCATATCGCAGATCAGCGTCTCCATGTCGAGCGCATCGTCGTCTGCGATGTGCCTGTCGCCCAGCGTGATCGTGAGCGGCACGGAGACGATATTGTATTTTTCCTTCAGTTCCTCTGTAACGTCGCAGCAGCTATCGACGACGATTCGTCCGGTCATTGTGTACCCTCCCATGTTTTCGCGCCCCGCGCAGGGAATAGAAAAAGAATAGCATCAAAAAAAGGCGCGATCAAGGCGGCGCGCCCCCTTTTGAACAAACTGTTCTAGAGCAAGACGCAAAAAGACTGAGCGGCGGCGTCTTTTCGTCCAAGGCACGGTTGGCTTTTTGCGGTGAACCGCGAAAAACCATGTAGCTTCGGTGAAATTGCCGCATGTCAAGTCGGCAGCGACACAGCCTTGGGCGAAAAGTATAGCCAAACCCGCGCAGGATTTTGTGGTTTGCCTAATCCTTGAGCTCGTTAATGTATTCCTCCGCGAAGACGGACGAAACAGCGCCGTCGGCCGCCGCCGTGACGATCTGCCGGAGGTGCTTTGTGCGGATGTCGCCCACGGCAAACACGCCGGGCAGACTCGTCCTGGTCGTCTCGTCCGCAACGATGTAGCCACCATCGTCGAGCGCGATCTGACCCTTGACGAGCGCGGAGTCCGGAGAGCGGCCGATGGCCACGAACGCGCCGTCGCAGCTGAGCTTCGTCTGTTCCCCCGTCACCTTGTCCGTGAGTTCGAGGCCCGCAAACTTCCCGTCCCCGGCGCGCTCGAAGCCCGTGATGAGCGCGTTCCAGACGATCTCGATGTTCCCGGCCTTGCGGAGCGGCTCAAGGTAGTTCTTCGTCGCGCGAAGCTGGTCCCGCCGATGCACGATGTACACCTTTCTGCTCATGCGCGAGAGGGTCAGGGCGTCCGAAACGGCTGTGTTTCCGCCGCCGATCACCGCGACGGTCCTTCCCTTGTAGAACATGGCGTCGCAGGTTGCGCAGTAGTGGACCCCGCGGCCGCGCATCTCGCGCTCGCCCTGCAGTCCCAGTTCGCGCGGGGAAGCGCCCATGGCGAGGATGACCGCCTTCGCGGTCAGAACGCCGTCGGTCGTCTCGATCCGTTTGGGCGTGCTCGCAAGGTCGATGCCCGTAACCTCCGCGTACTGCGTTTCCGCGCCGAACCGCGTCGCGCCGCGCGCCATCTTCTCCGCGAGCACGAATCCGTCGATCCCCTCGTCGAAACCGGGGTAGTTGTCGACAAGCGCAGTCGTCGCCATCTGCCCGCCGGCGGAGAGCTTCTCGACGACGAGGGTTTCAAGCCCGGCGCGCGCGCAATAGAGCGCTGCCGAGTAGCCGGCGGGGCCGCCCCCGACGATGATCACATCGTAAATCTTCATACATTCACCTCGAGATGCGCGCGCAGGAAGGCGTCGATTTCAGCCTCGGAGGCGGGGGCGACAAGCGCCTCCGACCATTTTGAGTTGCCGTACACAAAGAGCGAGGGTACCGTGTCGACATCGAACCGCTCCTCGAGACCGGGGTCGTCGTCAATATTGACGCAGCCGAAGGTCACTCTGCCCGCGTATTTCTCGGACAGCCGCCTGAGCGCGGGTTCGATGCGCCTGCAATAAACGCACCAGTTTGCCGAGAACTCCACAAGCGCCGGGCCTTCCTGCGCCTCGATCTCCGCCATGTTCTCTCCCGTAATCTTTCGAATGGCCATATTGCCTCCGACGCGCTTTTCCACTCCTATTATAACACATCGATCTGACCGAAAGCGAGGTTTGACAGAAAAAAGAATTCGCTTATAATATAGTTATGCGGATTGGTCCGGTTTGGAGGAGAAAGATGAAGATCGCCGATTATTTTCCCGTCTGGGACAGGCTCACCCCCCAGGAGCAGGCCGTGCTCGAGGAATCAGCCGTCGCCAAGTGCTTCCCCGCGGGCGTGCGCATCCATAACGGCAGTGAGGACTGCGTGGGGCTCCTTCTGATGAGCTCCGGCCAGTTGCGCGCCTACATCAACTCCGAGGAGGGCAAGGAGATCACCCTCTACCGGCTGTTCGAGCGAGACATCTGCCTCTTGTCAGCCTCTTGCATGGTCTCCTCCCTCCAGTTCGACATCACGATCGAGGCCGAGAAGGATTCCGAGCTCTTCATCGTCCCGGCGGCGACCTACAAGACGCTCATGGAAAAATCTGCCGCCCTTGCAAACTACACGAACCAGATCATGGCCGAGCGGTTTACAGAGGTCATGTGGCTCGTCGAGCAGATCATGTGGAAGAGCTTCGACAGGCGGCTCGCGCAGTTTCTGACCGAGGAGGCGGCGCTCGAGGACTCCGACCGGATCACGATCACCCACGAGCGGATCGCGAACCACATGGGAACGGCGCGCGAGGTCGTCACGCGCATGCTCCGCTATTTTCAGTCCGAGGGGATGGTCCGCGTATCGCGCGGGGAGATTCTGCTCCTCGACGAGAAGCGCCTGCGCGCGCTGGCGGGCTGATCAGTCGAGCAGCGAGAGAATCTGCTTCTTCGGCCGCGCGCCCATGGCGGAGTTGACTACCTTGCCGTTTTTCATGACGACGAGCGTCGGAATCGACATGATATTGAACGCGGACGCAAGCTCGCGCTGCTCGTCGACGTTCACCTTGCCCACCTTGATGTCGTCCTTCTCGCGCGCGATCTCGTCGACGACCGGGGATACCATCCGGCACGGGCCACACCAGCTCGCCCAGAAATCCAAAAGAACCGGCTTGTCGGATTCCATGACCTCTTTGTTGAAATTATCCTTTGTGATGGTAACGACAGACATTTTTTTGTCCTCCCTCGTTTGATTGAGGCCATTATAGCACGCGCGCGTCGGGCGGTCCGTGATTTCGTCACGCGAATCACGAGCCGGTCGACTTGAATTTTTTGAGCCCGAACCGGAAAAGCGCGTGCACGGGGACGAGGAACAAGAGCGAGAGAAGCGGCGAGAGCATGAAGAGCGCGCCGTTCCTTCTGTCGATGAGGTAGAGAAGCGGATAGTACTGGAACAGCGCCAGCGGGATCACGAACGTAAGGAATCTAAGGATCCCCTTTCCGTAGACGGAGAACGGGTACTTGCCGAACTGGCGCGCGCCGTAGGTGAAGACGTTCAGAAAATCCGTCGCCTCGACGGTGAAAAATGTGAACGCGGCGGTCGTGAGAAACAGCGCGTAGAACACGGCGCTTCCGCAAACGATCATCAAAAAGAGCGTCGCGGCCTTTTGCCAGTTCCAGGCGATCCCGCTCGCGGGAATCGCGATCAGAAGAACCACGATCGCCTGCGCGAAAAGGCCGAGCCGCGTGAAGTCCATGTTCGGCAAAAGCACCTGCAATATGACGCTCCGCGGCCTGACCAGCGCCCGGTCGAGCCCGCCGTTTCCGAGGAGCCGCGGAAAGACCGCGAACCCGCCGCCGATCATCTCGCCCACCGAAAACGCGATCATGACGATGGCGAAGCACAAAAGCACGTGCCCGTAGGAAAACTCGTCGACGGCGTCGATCCGCTCGAAGATGAAGGAAACACCGAAAAACGACGCGAAGGCTGTGAGGAACTGCCCGAACGTCGAGAGGAGAAATGAGATTTTGTACTGCATCTGGCTCTTCAATTGCATCGCGACATAGCCGACAAAAAGGCGCATGTTATCCCCCCTGTACGATCACTTTCCGGAGCGCGCGGCGCATGGCGAGCCGGCCGAGCAGAACCAGCGCGGCGAGCCAAACAATTTGAAACGCGATGCCGCGCAGCGCGTCCACGCCCAAGAGGGCGCCCGCGTAGATCTGAAGCGGCATGTTCTGCATCGCGGCGAACGGAAGGAATCTCACGACCGCGAGAATCGGGGCCGGAAAAAACGGCAGGGGCACGATGCCTCCTGAAAGGAAGGAGGTGACCGCGGTCACGATAATCCGCACGCCGCGCTGCGAGATCGTATAAAAGAGCGAGACGTACATGAGCATCGCGAACGAAACGACGACCGAAAACGCGAGCACGGTCGAGACGAGGAACAGAAGCGCCTGGCCGACGCTCGGCGGCAGGGACGCGCGGAAAGGCTCCGGCATGAAAAACGCCAGGAGAAGCACGGGCAGGCAGTTCACGACCGTGAACGCGAGCCGGTTAGCCGCCGACTGGCAGAACCAGCGCCCGTAGAGGCTCACCGGGCGCACGAGGTCGTAGGCGATGGACCCGTCCCCGATGGCGGAGTAGATCTCGCCGTCTCCAAAGACGACGACGAACAGAACCAGGAACGTCTCCTGCACCCAGACGTAGGAGACCATCTGTGAAAACGCAAAGGGGAAAGAGAACTGACCGGAGCGGTAGAGCGCGGCGTACGCCAATATCTCCATGAACGCGTAGAGAAAGCCCTTCATGATCGCGCCGATCACCACCGCCCGGTACTGCAGGCTGTTGATGAACCGCACGCGGAAGATGGAGAGGTACATTTTCATATGCGGTACTCCCGGTAGAGCGCGGCTACCATCTGCTCGGCGGAGACATCGGAGACGGAGACGTCCACGAGCTCCGCCTGCGACGCGAGGTATATGATCGCGTCCGAAACCGACAAGGCCGACGGGTCGAGCGAAACGACCATCCGCCCCTCCCTCGACTCCATGATCGCCATGCCCGCGCGCATCCGGGGCATGCTTCCCCTGTACTCCACGGCGAGCGTCTTTTGCCCGGTCGAGCGCCTCTTGAGCTCCGTCAGGCTCCCGTCGAGCAAAATCCTGCCCTTGCCGATCAAAAGGATGCGCTCAGTCAGCGCCTCGATGTCCTGCATGTCGTGGGTGGTCAGGATAATCGTTGTTCCGCGCTCCGCATTGAGCCTTCGGATGAACGCGCGCACGGCGATCTTGGAGACCGCGTCGAGTCCGATGGTCGGCTCGTCCAGAAACAGAACCTTCGGGCTGTGAAGAAGCGACGCCGCGATCTCACAGCGCATGCGCTGGCCGAGGCTCAGATTGCGCGCGGGGGTCTTCAGAAGCTCGCCGAGATCGAGAAGATCCGTGAGCTCCGAGAGATTCCGTCCGTAAAGGGCGTCGCCAATCCTGTAGATGTCGCGGATCAGCTCGAAGCTGTCGATCACCGGCACGTCCCACCAGAGCTGGCTGCGCTGGCCGAACACGACGCCGATCTCCCGCGCGTGGGACACGCGCTCCTTCCATGGGACGCGGCCGTTCACGAGGCACTCGCCGCTGTCGGGCGTGAGGACGCCGCACATGATCTTGATCGTTGTGCTCTTTCCCGCGCCGTTCGGCCCGATGTAGCCGACCGTCTCGCCGTCTTGAATCGCGAAGCCGACGTCGGTGAGCGCGTGGACGGTCTCAAAATCCCGCGAAAAAAACGACCTGAGCGCGTTGCCAAAGCCGGCGTTCCGCTTGGCGACGCGGTAGGTCTTGTTCAGATTTTTGACCTCAATCATATCGATCCTCGATTGGACGGTCGGGCGCGGATGAAACGTGTCC
Organism: Bacillota bacterium; assembly: GCA_023444095.1. Classification (GTDB taxonomy): domain Bacteria; phylum Bacillota; class Clostridia; order Christensenellales; family Aristaeellaceae; genus RUG11247. Next base: position 28,570 of record JAEZRP010000036.1, on the reverse strand, counting down.
TTTCATTATATCGCCGCGGGGCGGGCCAGTCAACCGCAAAAATGAGGGCGCGCCGCTTCGGATGCGCCCTCCGGGATGCGAAATTCAGCCGAATTTTTTGACCCTGAGCGCGCGCATGGCGTTCAGGATGGCGATGAACGCGACGCCGACGTCCGCGAACACGGCTTCCCACATGTTAGCATACCCAAACGCGCCCAGCGCCAGAACGAGGAACTTCACGCCAAGCGCGAAGGCGATGTTCTGCTTGACGATGACGATCGTCTTTCGAGAGATCGCGATCGCGGTCGCGATCTTCCGGGGGTTGTCGTCCATGAGCACCACGTCCGCCGCCTCGATGGCCGCGTCGGAACCGAGCGCGCCCATGGCGATGCCGATGTCGGCACGGGTCAGAACGGGCGCGTCGTTGATGCCGTCGCCCACGAACGCTAGCCTGCCATTCGCCTCGGCGATGAGCTTCTCCGTCCATTCGACCTTGTCCGCGGGCAGGAGTTCCGCGTGGTACTCGTCGATTTCAAGTTCGCGCGCCATGTCCGCCGCGACCGCCTCCGCGTCGCCGGTGAGCATCACCGTGCGCCGGACGCCGAGACCCTTGATCGCCTCGATGGCCTGCGCGACGCCGTCCTTGGGCGTGTCGGAGATGACGATGTGCCCGGCGTAAAAGCCGTCGATCGTCACGTGCGCGATGGTGCCCGCGAGCTCGCACGGCAGCCAGCCTACGCACTCGCGGTCCATGAGCTTGCTGTTTCCGACGCATACGCGCACATTGTCCACCGTCGCGCACACGCCGTGGCCGGATATTTCCTGCACGTCAGCGACGCGCGCGGGGTCGATCCTCTCCGCGCACGCCGCGCGCAGGGACTTCGAGATCGGGTGGTCGGAGTAGAGCTCCGCGTGGGCCGCGAACGCCACCAGCTCCTCCGGCCGAAAGCCGTTCTCGGGATGCACGGCGGTGACGGAGAAGGTGCCCTTTGTCAGCGTGCCCGTCTTGTCGAAGACCATGGTATCGACGCGCGAGAGCGCCTCAAGATAGTTGGAGCCCTTGACGAGGATTCCGCACTTCGAGGCCCCGCCGATGCCGCCGAAGAAGCTCATCGGAACCGAAATGACGAGCGCGCAGGGGCAGGAGATCACGAGAAAGAGAAGCCCGCGCTGGAACCAGTCCGTGAAATTCCCGAAGAAGATCGGCGGAAGAAACGCCAGAGCCGCAGCAGCGATCACGACGCCCGGGGTGTAGTAGCGCGCGAAGCGCGTGATGAACGCCTCGCTCTTCGCCTTTTTCTCGCTCGAGGTTTCGACGAGTTCGAGGATGCGCGCGACGGTCGATTCTCCGTAGGGCTTTTTGACCTCGATCCGAAGAACACCCGTGACGTTCACGCAGCCCGAGACGATGTCGCCGCCGACGGTGATGTCGCGCGGCACAGATTCCCCCGTGAGCGCGGCGGTGTCGATGGTCGAAGTTCCCTCGACCACGGAGCCGTCGAGCGGCACGCGCTCGCCGGGCTTTACGACGATCACGTCCCCAACCGCCACATCCTCCGGATCGACCCGTTCGAGCGCGCCGTCCCTCTCGAGGTTCGCGTAGTCGGGGCGAATGTCCATGAGCGCCGTGATGGAGGCGCGGGAACGGTTCACCGCTACGTCCTGAAACAGTTCGCCCGTCTGGTAAAACAGCATGACGAACACAGCCTCCGCATACTCGCCGATCGCGAACGCGCCGACCGTGGCGATTGCCATGAGGAAGTTTTCATCAAAAACCTGTCCGCGCAGTATGTTTTTGACCGCACGGAAAAGAACGTCCCAGCCCGCGGCAAGATATGGCACGAGGAAGACGAGCGCAGCGAGCGGCCCGGAGACGGGGACCAGCTTCGCCGCGATCAAAAGCGCGCCCGCGGCCAGAATCCGCAGAAGCCAGCTGCGTTCCTTCTTGGAGAGCTTCATCCTCTTACCTCTTGATTTTGCAGTCCGGCTCCACCTTGCGGCATGCCGCGACCACCTGGTCCATGATCTCGTCGAAGCGCGCGTCGTCCGCCTCGATCGTCATTTTCTGCGTCATGAAGCTCACCGAAGCGTCCCTCACACCGTCGATTTTTTTGATCGCCGCCTCCATCTTCGCGGCGCAGTTCGCGCAATCCAGATCCGTGAGCGAGAATCTCTTTTTCATTTCATTCGTCCTCCGTTACATGCTCGATTCCCTGGTCGATGATCGAACGCACATGATCGTCGGCGAGCGAGTAGAAAACGGTCTTGCCCTCGCGCCGCGCCTTCACCAACTTCGCGTTCTTGAGCGCGCGCAGCTGGTGCGAAATCGCCGACTGTGTCATGCCGAGGACCCCCGCAATATCGCACACGCACATCTCCTGCGCGAAGAGCACATAGAGAATCCGAACCCGCGTCGAATCGCCAAAGATGCGGAAAAGCTCCGTCAGATCGTAAAGCGTATCCTCGGACGGGATCATCGCGCGCACCTTGTCGACGACGTCCATGTGCAGATGCAGTAGCTCGCAGCACTCCGCCTCCCGCTCCGTCATCTCGCCCGCCTCCTTTCATCTGAACGTCCGTTCATATGTTCATTTTATCATTCGTTTGCTTCCCTGTCAATGGGTTCGGCATAAAATTGTGCCTGCATGTCGTAGAGCGTCCGGTACAGCCCACCCGCCGCATGCAGCGCCGCGTGGGGCCCGAGCTCGGCGATCCTTCCGCCCTTAAATACGGCGATCCGGTCGCAGAAGCGCGCGGAGGAGAGCCGATGGGAGATGAAGACCGCCGTCTTTCCGCGCACGAGGCCCGCAAAGCCGTGCCAGTCGCAGGACAGAAACTTCTCCGCGCGCTTCTGAAGCTCGAGAAACGCCGGATCCTCGAGGTTCTGATAGTCGGCGTCGGCGAGCATCCTATGGACGTCAAGGTCGAAGGCCGCGTTGACGCGCAACCGGTGGGTGAACGCGTCTTTATAGAGAAACGCCGACGCCGCGTTTAAGAAGAGCGCGAATCCCGCGAGGAGCGCGACGTAGAGCACAAGAAGTTCGGCCCGGCCAGCACCCGTCAATTCGTCGATGATAAACTTGGGCATGACGGTCAAAACGATGGGTAAAAGCGAGCTGGTGAGCTGATAGAGAATCTTTTCAATGACATAGAGCCTGTCGTACTTCCAGCCGTTTGAAAGGAAAAACCGCAATGCGCGAAACATGAAAAATCCCTCCGCCTGTTTTTGTGCGCGCGCACAGGCAGAAGGCATAGAAAACCCCCGCCCGCCGCGCTCCGAGGAAATCAAATCCCGCGGAGAGTATAGCAAAGCGGAGGTGTTAAAAAATCACCCCGGAATGCCGCCGTCCGCGGTCAGGCGAGGATATAGGGCTTAAACATGGATTTCATGACTCTCATACACACCTCATACCTCTCGGTCGCGCGGGGCTGAGCCTACGCGCGACCGACAGGCGAAACAAATCCGATTGCTCAATCATGGGTTTCCAAAGGGCCAGTGGCGCTACCTTTTCACATCGCTCGCCGGAAATTCCGCCGTTCTGCTCAGTTCCACGCCCTCGCGCGTGACCTGCGCGACCACGAGCGCCTGCGCGTCTGGGCTCACGCCGTCGACGCACGCGACGAGGGTGTTCTTGTCGATATAGGCGGTCGTGAGCTGCGTGCCGTCGAGAATGATCCTGCTGAACTCGTTGAAGTTGTCGCCCCGGATGAGCAATCGTCCATACTTGAACTCGGCGGAACCGATGGCGACATCGTCGATGCCCATCTTGAGGTCCGTCGGCACGAAAGGATTCTCTCCGTTGAAGACCTCGAGCTCGCCGTAGAGCATGTCGTACTCGAGGATCTCGAGCTCTGTGAGGTAGCCCACGCTCTCGCCGAAGTCGGGCGCCTGCTGGTGATAGCGGAAGATCATGCCGTCCTCAATCCCAAGCTGCATGAGCAGGTTCGCGCTCAGCCGATATGCCTGCAGATCGGGCGCTTGGAACTTCGCGCCATAGTTGTTCCAGATGAGATACTGGGTCTCGAACAGGTCGCCCGAATCCACACAGGCGGCGTCCCAGTCGAGCGCGGGCAGGTGGTCGCCGTAGAACACGCAGATCACGGGCTCGTCGAACGAATCCATGGCCGCGACGAACTCCCGGAGGAAGTCGTCCATCCCCTTCTGGAGGTTCACAAAATTCTGGAGCTGAATCTGATTGAAGTACGCGCCGGGACTTTCGACCTGTATCCCGTCCTGCGCGCAATGGAGCAGGTAATCCGAGGGATACTTCCCGTGGGTCGAGACGGTGATGCCGAACACGAAATCGCGGCCGGCAGTGGCGTTCATGGCATCCTCGATGGAATCGATCATCCGCTCGTCCTTCGCCCAGCCGATCTCGCCGTAGTCGAGGTCGTCCATGTACTCCATGGATTCAAAGACGTTGAACCCGAGGCGCGAGTAGACTTCGTTTCTGCCGTAGAAGGTCGCCATATAGTTGTGAACGGCGGTCGAGGTATAGCCGAGCCGGTTCAGCACGTAGCAGATCGTCTCGCAGGGCGTCTCGCGCAGGACCGTATAATAGGGATACTCGCCCGCGCCGAAGAAGTCGAGGTCCATGCCGGTGAGGATTTCAAACTCGGTGTTCGCGGTGCCGCCGCCCACCACGGGCACGTACAGCGCGCCCGACGGCCACTGTTCCAGCATCTCGTGGAAATACGGCGTCGGATCGTCTGAGAGCGCGATGTCGCCCGAAAGCGTGTCTGCGTCAAAGAACGACTCGAGCTGGATGTAGATGATGTTCGGCACCACGTTCTCCGCCTTGACGGGCTCGGTGGTCGTGTCAATCACAGATATGATGTCGTCGACCGTATCGGCCGAGTATTGTTCGGGCTTCGAGATGCCCATATCGGCGAATGTGGTGAGGAAGGTATAGGAGAAGCCATAATCCTGATAAGCGTCCTTGAGCGTCGGGAACCTGACTGCGATGTACCCGCTGTCGATGCCCAGCTTCACGCAGCCCCATGTGATCGCGGTCAGCACCGTAATCGCAACGAGGGTGAAGATGTACGGCACGCGCTCGCGCTTGGGCGCGCGCCAGAACAGCACCGCGACGAGCGCCACGAGAAACGCGATTCCGCCGAACATGAGCGCGATCTGGTACCAGGTAAAGTACACCGTGATCAGCGAGAACATGTCCTTGACGAGCATCACGTCCGCGATCGTGAACGGCTGCGTGCGGAAACAGATGACCACGTAGTTGACGAACCCCAGCGTCAGCCACGCGACGGCGATCGTCGTGAGCGCCGCGATCCGGCGATGGAAGATCTGAGAAAGCGCGAGCGTATTTAGGACCAGCAGCCAGTCCAGTGAAAACATCAGGGGATGCTGGAAGACGAACTGCGCGAACTTGATCCCCGAGCGACGGTTAAAAAGCTCCAGGAGGAGCGTCAAAAGCAGCGAAAGACCCAGAAGCGTGACGAGCTGCCACCTGAGCTTGTGGTTGTCGCGCCGTATATTTTCGCGCGAACGGCGATCTTCCGCCATGCGCTTGATATGGTCGATGAGTTTCATGCGTCCTCCGGTCTTACCAATTGTCGCTGCCGTCCCCTGGAATGACCTTCTCCATGGCGGCAATGGCGCACTCGATCATGTCGTCGTCCGGTTCCTGCGTCGTGATGCGCTGGAGCCACATGCCCGGCGCGGAAATGACGCGCGTGAACGTGTTGTCGACGCGGCCCGCGAGCTTGAGAAGCTCGTAGCCGATGCTCACGACGATCGGCAGACACAGAACCTTGATCGTGACGCGCAAAAGCGTGGGGATGTCAGTCGGTATGAAGATCGCGACGACGATGCCGACGACCAGCATCAGCATCAGAAACGACGTGCCGCAGCGGGGATGGAAGCGCCTCTGGGCGCGGATGTTCTCGACGGTCAGCGGCTTCCCCTGCTCGTAGCAGAATATGGTCTTATGCTCCGCGCCGTGATACTGAAACGTCCTGTGGATGTCCTTCATGCGCGAGATCGCCCAGATGTAGAGGACGAAGATCGCGATGCGCACGACGCCCTCGAAGGTTGACTGGATGAACCTTTGGTCCGCGAGGAACGGCATCGGGATCTGGAGCCAGCGGTAAAGCTGGGTGGGCATGTACATAAAGAGAAAAAAGCCCAGCGCGAACGCCAGCACCACAGCCAGCGGCATCAGAACCGCTGAAAACAGTCTGTCCCAGAAGGACTTGCCTTCCTTTTTATCGTCCTCCTCGAGCCCGGCGAGCTCGGCGGAGCGCATGAGGCAGCGGTAGCCCACGCGCAGGGAGTCGAACATGTTGAACGCGCCGCGAATCAAGGGCGCTCTGAAGAATTTCGGGCGGCTGTTTTTTTTCGTTTGGAACTCCTCGAGCACGATCTCTCCGCCGGGCGCGCGCACGGCCATGGCGGAATTCCTTGGGCCGACCATCATGATGCCCTCGATGAGCGCCTGACCGCCGATCGACGTCTTCTTTTCCTTCATTCTGAATCCTTTCATGAGGCATGTAAAATGCGCGTACAATCACATCATATTATACACCCCCGCTTGAATATGTCAAACGGATATACGGTTACTTCCATATCTGCCTTCGCATGGTTGACCGCGCTTCCGCCCTTTGGTATACTGATCGAAACAAGGAGGGCTCCCAGTGAAGAAGAAGGAAATCGTCCGGCTCATCCTCATGCCGATCGCGTTCATCGCGGTCGTTCTGTTCGCGCTCCTCATCCCGACCGGGGCGCGCTATGCCTCAGCCGACGACATCCTGTCGGTCTCGATCACATCCGCCGGCGGACAAACGGCGACCCTCGACACGCGCGAGGGCGTTCAGTCGTTCGTCAACTGGCTCAACCTGACCGTTCCGCCGGAGGAATTATGCTTCGTCCGGGAGACGGACGACTATCTGTTGGACGGCGCGGACTGGTCGATGGTTGCGGATCAGAAGCCGGACAAGATGGAGGGGATCGACGACGCGGAGACGTTCGCGTATTCGATCTATCACATGTATGTATATGTCACGGGCAATGTCCTCTATTACAACGGCGTGGAATACGACGTGACGCCCGAAGCGATCCGGGCGATTCACGAAATGGGAGGCGGAATATGAACATCGCAAAGTGGGACAGGTTTGAGGCGCGCTTCGCGGGGCCGCGCGCGGGGAAGCCGTGCGCGGAGGTGGCGTTCGCGGCGGAGTTCAGTCGCGAGAACCGCACGGCCTACGCAGAGGGCTTTTACGATGGCGACGGCGAATACGTCCTGCGCTTCATGCCGGACGATGAGGGCGAATGGTCGTACCGGACGCGGAGCAACGTCCCGGCGCTCGACGGGCTGACGGGGAAGTTCGTCTGCGGCCCCGCGCGCGAGGGCGTCCACGGACCGGTGCGCGTCGCGACCGCCAAATCGGACGACTGGCACCGCTACGCGCCCTCGACGCGGCTCGCCTACGCGGACGGCACGGACTACTCCTGTGTCGGCACCACCTGCTACTGCTGGACGCATCAGGGCGACGCGCTCGAGGAAAAGACGCTCGCGACGCTCGCGAAGGGTTCTTTCAGCAAAATTCGCATGTGCGTGTTTCCCAAGCACTACGTCTATAACCAGAATGATCCCGAATTCTACCCCTTCATCGGTAAAAAGGTCGGGGACGGGTACGAATGGGACTTTGAGACGTTCGATCCGCGTTACTGGGCGCACCTCGAAAGGCGGATCGATCAGCTGGCGGAACTGGGCATCGAGGCCGACCTCATCCTGTTTCACCCCTACGACCGCTGGGGCTTCTCGAGCATGCCCGCGCAGGCCGATCGGCGCTACCTGCGCCACATCGTCGCGCGGCTTTCGTCGTTTCGAAACGTCTGGTGGTCGTTCGCGAACGAGTTCGACCTCATGCCGGGAAAGACGATGGAGGACTGGGACGACTTCTTCCGGCTGGTCGAGCAAAAGGATCCGGCGCAGCACCTCAGGTCCATCCACAACTGCCGGGGCTTCTACGATCATAACAAGCCCTGGGTCACCCACTGCTCCATCCAGCACTCCGACATGGAGAAGGTCCCGGAGTGGCTGAACCTCTACCAAAAGCCCGTCGTCGTCGACGAGTGCTGCTACGAGGGCAACATCCCGAATCACTGGGGCTCCATCACCGCCGAGGAAATGGTCAACCGCATGTGGGAAGGCTTCTCGCGCGGCGCGTACGTCGGTCATGGCGAGACCTACCTCGATCCCGACGACGTTCTCTGGTGGGCGAAGGGCGGCGTTCTCCACGGCAAGAGCCCGGAACGCATTCTGTTTTTGCGAAAGATCGTCGAGTCCATGCCGAACAATCCCTCCCCCGCCTATGAGCGTACCCGCGTGCTCGGCCAGAATTACGGCGAGGAAAAGTTCCTCTACTACTACGGCATCCGACAGCCCGGTCTCAAGGATTTCGATCTCCCGGAGGGCAAGGCCTACCGCGCCGAGGTGTTCGACGCGTGGAACATGACCGTTACTCCCGTCGAGGGCACGTTCTCCGGCCACGCGCTCGTCCCCATGCCCACGAAGCCCTATTGCGGACTGATCCTCACCAGAATGGGATAGCGCCGGGGCTCCACGCAAGGGCCGGCGCTCTTGAATCCATAATCGGAGAATCGATCCTTTTATCGGTCGGTCGTCCAGGGCTTAACCCCGGACGACCGATTTTCGTATATGGGTCGATTTGATGGGAACCCACACGCCCTTGAACGGGAGACTGAAGGCAGCGCCCCCTACGGTACCAGTATGGTCTTGACACCCTCTCGGCTCATGCCGAGGCGGAAGGCCACGTCGTACTCCTGCAGGGGCAAGGCCCTGGTGACGACGCCGTTCGTGGCGAGGGTACCGGAACAGATGCCCTCGATGACGCGGGGGAAGCAGTTCGGAGAAAGGCTCACGCCATAGAGGTCGAGCTCCTTCGCGTCGCCGAGGATGGACCAGTCGATGCTCGCGGGACCAGCAAAGACGGAGAACTCGACGAATCGCCCGCCCTTCTTGATGAGGTTCAGGCCCTGCTGGATGGACGAGGGATGGCCGGACGCCTCAATATAGACGTCGCATCCGGTGTTGTCGGAAAGCTCCGCGATGGCGGGCGGCAAGTCCTCCCGCGTCCAGGCGGAAAGCGCGAAATCCGCCCCCATGTTGACGGCGAGCGCGCGGCGCTCTGGCACGGGATCGATGGAGATGAGCGCGCGGGGATTGCGCGCGCGCGTGGCGGTGACCATCGAAAGTCCGAGCGTGCCCGCGCCCGAGATCACAACCACGTCGTTCGGCTCGATTTTGGCGCGATCGACGGCGTGCAGCCCGCAGGCGTAGGGCTCGATGAGCGCCGCCTTCTCGACGGGCATGTCCTCCGGGATCGGATACGCCCGCGCGTTCGCGGGCAGACGCACATACTCCGCGAAACCGCCGTTCAGGTAGTGCTTGAACCCGAATACATCGTGCGGCGCGCACAGCCAGTACTTGCCCTCGCGGCAATAGCGGCACTTTCCGCAGGGCACAATCTGCTCGACGGCGAGCCTGTCCCCCACCTTGTACCCACCCGCGTAGCCCGATCCCAGCTCCGCCACCCGGCCGATGATCTCATGGCCGGGAATGAACGGCGGCTCGGCGTAGGCAGGGTTTCCAGCGCCGCCCCAGAAGCGGAAGCCTCCCTCGGCGCACTTGATGTCGCCCGCGCACACGCCGCACGCCTCGACCTTGAGAAGTATGTCCCCGCCCGTCAACTCGGGAATCGAAACCTTTTCATACCTGTAATCGCCCTGTCCGTGCGCCACCACGGCGCGCATCATGCCAAACATGCCGATCCCTCCCATCGCTCCCATTATACCCACACAGGATTCGCCCTGTCAATGAAACGCGTTTTACAAACAGGAGTCGCGGAATCAGCCATTCGTTTGTTCTATTGTAAATATTTGAAAACCATGCTATAATTTTCTCACATGAGCGACAAAGAGGTGTTCGGATGGCGGACTATATACTGGAAATGTCGAATATCACAAAGATATTTCCCGGCGTCAAGGCACTCGACGGCGTGAAATTCGACCTGAAAAAGGGCGAAATCCACGCGCTCATGGGCGAAAACGGCGCGGGCAAATCGACGTTTATCAAGGTTTTGACGGGCGTCCACCAGCCGGACGGCGGGAAGATCCGGCTGAACGGCACGGAGATCGTCATGCACGACCCGCTCGTGGCGCAGAAACACGGCATCGCCGCCATCTATCAGCACCTCGCGGCCTATCCGGATCTCACGGTCGCGGAAAACATATTCATGGGCCACGAGAAGCTCGGCAAATTCAATAACATCCAATGGAAAAGGGCGAACGAGGAGGCGCGGCGGCTTCTCCGGTCGCTTGGCTCGTCCATCTCCCCCACCGACCGCATGGGCGTTCTCTCCGTGGCGCAGCAGCAGCTCGTCGAAATCGCGAAGGCGCTCTCCCAGAACATGCAGATTCTCATCATGGACGAGCCCACGGCCGCGCTCTCCCGACGCGAGAGCGAGGAGCTCTACCTGATCGCCTCCCGACTGCGCGAACAGGGCGTGTCCATCATCCTCATCTCCCACCGCTTCGAGGACATGTACCGCCTCGCCGACCGCGTGACGGTGCTGCGAGACGCGCAGTACATCGGCACCTGGGGCGTGAACGAGGTATCTCCTGCCGACCTCGTGCGCCACATGGTGGGCCGCTCCATCGACCAGTTCTTCCCCAAGAAAACATCCCCCATCGGAAAGGAACTGCTGCGCGTCGAGAACCTCTCGCGCACGGGCGCCTTCGCGGATGTGAGCTTCACCCTCCACGAGGGCGAGATCCTGTGCCTCACGGGCCTTGTGGGCGCGGGCCGCACGGAGGTCGTGGAGGCGATCTGCGGCGTGACGAAGCCGAGCGCCGGCGCCGTATACGTCGAGGGAACGAGGACCGACATCCGAAGCCCCCACGCCGCTCTCAAAATCGGCATCGGGCTTCTCCCGGAGGACAGGCAGAAGCAGGGACTTATCCTCAAGTGGTCGATCGGGAAGAACATCACCCTCCCCTCCCTCGGCCGGTTCGCGAAAAGCGGGTTCATCGACCAGAGGCGCGAGCGCGCGGAGGGCGACAGGTACAGGGACCTTTTGAAGATCCGCGCGACTTCCATCGACGAGGAGGCGGACGCGCTCTCCGGCGGAAACCAGCAGAAGGTGGTCGTCGGAAAGCTTCTGTCGGGCAATTCCCGCATCCTGATCCTCGACGAGCCGACCAAGGGCGTCGACGTTGGTTCGAAATCCCAGATGTACGAGATCATGTGCGATCTCACAGACAAGGGCTACGGGATCCTGCTCATCTCGTCGGAACTTCCCGAGGTCATCAACATGGCGGACAACATCGTCGTGATGCGCGAAGGCCGGGTTTCGACCGTCATTGCGCGAACGGATGCCACGCAGGAAAATGTGCTTCAGGCGGGCATGCCGCTTGAAAAGCGGGCATAGGAGGGGTGCATATGGAGAAGAGAAGCGAAAGAACCCCACTCTACGCCCTGTTCCTCAAGTACAGGGAGATCGGACTCGTCGTCATCATGGCGGCACTGGTACTCGTGGTGAGCCTTCGGACGCCGGCGTTTTTCACGGGCTCGAAGATGCTCTTCATCGTCGAGGACACCTCGATCATGATCGTCTTGGCGGTCGGCATGATGTGCGTGATGCTCGTCGGCTCCATCGACATCTCCATCGCCGCGATCATGGCGCTCTCCGCGATGGTCACGGGCGTCATCATGCGAACATACATATCCGAAGTCGACGTTACCCAGATCGTCAACGGCGCGGAGGTAACGCTCGCGAACAGAAGCAGCGTACCGCTGCCGCTCCTGATCCTCGTGGGCATGGGCGTGGGCGGGCTGTGCGGCGCGGTGAACGGGCTTCTCGTCTCGTGGGGGCGGGTTTTGCCCATCGTCGCGACGCTGGGCATGCAGTACGTGCTGTTCGGAATCTCCCACATCGTCGGAAACAACACCGCGGTCTACAGAAAGGACATGTCCGAGGATTTCGTGCAGTTCACGCGCTGGTCGCCGCTTGGGATCAATGACAAGATCTGGATCATGCTTGGGGTCGTCCTGATCGTGTTCCTGTTCGTGACCTACTTCCGCGCGGGGCGCCACCTCTACGCCGTGGGCTCCAACCGCGAGGCGGCCGAGATGCGCGGCATCAACGCGAACCGCACGATCTTTCTCGCCCACGTCATCATGGGCGTACTCGCCGGGCTCGCGGGCCTCATGAACGGCTCGCGGGACACCAAGATCACCCAGGACATGGCGGCGGGCTACGAAATGTTCGTCATCGCGGCGTGCGTCATCGGCGGCGTGGCGGTTACGGGCGGCGCGGGGCGCATCTGGGGCGTGGTTCTGGGCGCCCTGACCATCGGCATCATCAACAACGGGCTTCCGATGCTTAGGCTCATCGGCAACGCCGAGTTCTGGAAAAAGGCGATCCAGGGGACGCTGATCCTGATCGCCGTGGTGTCAAACGTTCTGATGCAACGCTCGATGAACCGCCAGAACCTCAAAAGGAGGCACATCTGATGAAGAAGCTCCTGATGCGCTGGGAGTGGCTCCTGGCCCTCATGATCGTGGCGGTGTACCTCTTCTTCCATTTTCAAATGCCGGACACCTATACGCTCAAGAATCTTCTGGGCCAGACGCGCGTGTACATGGTGGACGTGGGCTTTCTCGCGCTCGGCGCGATGCTGATCTTGATCCTCGGGGACATCGACATTTCGGTCGCCTCCACGGCGGGCCTCGCGGTGACCGCGATGGCGGTCTCCTACAACGCGGGATTGAACTTTCCGGTCGCAATGGCGCTTGCCCTCGCGGTCGGCGCGGCGTGCGGCTTCGCCAACGGGCTTCTGGTCACGCGGTTCAAGGAGCTCTTCGCGATGATCATCACGCTCTCGACGATGACCCTGTATCGCGGCATCTCCTACATCATCCTGAAGGATCAGTCCTCGGGCGGATTCCCCGCCTGGTTCACGAAGGACTTGGGCTACGGGACGATCGGCACAACCCCCGTTCCGATCATGCTGATCTTCATCCTCGCGGCGTTCCCGCTCTTCCATGTGATTCTCCACCATACGACAACGGGTCGGCGGCTGTTCGCGACCGGCGCGAACATCGCGACCGCGCGCTACTCCGGCGTACGCACGGACCGGATCAAGCTCGTGACATTCATGCTGAACGGGCTCCTCGCCGCCATCTGCGGCATCTTCCTCTCGGCGCGCACGGGCTCCGTCAAGTACACCATCGGCACGGGCTTTGAGATGCAGGCGATCGCCATCGCAGTTCTGGGTGGCGCGTCCACGGCGGGCGGCAAGGGCAGCGTTCCGGGGATCTTCCTCTCGCTGATTCTCATGACCTGCCTCAAAAACGGACTGACGCTCCTTTTCAACGACCAGTTCATATTGAACCTGTCGGTCGGCGTTCTTCTGATCGGCGTGGTATTGGTTCCGAACATGATGGGACTTCTGCGCGAGCGCGCGGAGGTCGCCCGGCGGCGGCGCGAGGCTTTCGGTAAATCCAGCGGAGCCGAGGCTCCGTTGAAATAAAGGAGGAACACACATGCGTAAGATTTTGGCACTTGTCCTGACGCTCATGATCGTCATGAGCCTCGCCCCCGTCTTCGCGGAAGGCGACGCGCCGATGCTCGGCGTCGTCTACAAGCAGACGGGCAACCCCTTCTTCGACGCGGCGGTTCGCGGCTTTGAGGAGGCTTCGGGAGAGCTGGGCTTCCAGTTCATCCACAACGGCCCCTCCGACTCCTCGAACGAGGGCCAGATCCAGATCATCGAAGGCTACATCCAGCAGGGCGTGGACGCCATCGCCATCTCCGCGAACGACGCGGCGGGCTGCGTGGCCGTCCTTCAGACCGCCATGGAGCAGGGCATCTACGTGGTGTCCTGGGACTCCGCCGTGCTGCCCGAGGGCCGCAATCTCAACATCGATCCCTCGAACGCCGAGAACATCGGCCGCGTGCAGATCGAGGAGATCGCAAAGCAGATCGGCGGCGCCGGCCAGATCGCCATCCTGTCCGCGGGCGCGACCATGGACAACCAGAACACCTGGATCAAGTTCATGCAGCAGACGCTCGAGGATCCGCAGTACGCCGACATCGAGCTCGTGACCATCGTGTACGGCGACGACCTCACCGACAAGAGCTATCAGGAGATGCAGGGCCTCATCGACACGTATCCCGACCTTAAGGGCGTCATCTCCCCCACCACCGTCGGCGTTGCCGCGGCGGCCGCGTGCATCCAGGACAACGGCCTCACCGGGCAGATTAAGCTGACCGGCCTCGGCCTCCCCTCCGAGATGGCTGATTACATCAAGGCGGGCGTGTGCGAGGGCATGTACCTCTGGAACCCCATCGACCTCGGCTACCTCGCGAGCTACGCCTGCATCGCGCTCATTGGCGGCACCATCACCGGCGCGGTCGGCGAGACGTTTGAGGCGGGCCGCCTCGGCGCCATCTCCATCATGGACGACGGCAACGGCAACCCCTACACCATCTGCGGCGATCCGTTCTACTTCACCGCGGAGAACATCGATGACTGGAAGACGGTTTACTAAGATATTGAAAGACCGGCCCGCCCGGGAAACCGGGCGGGCCCACTTGTGAACGCATGAATGAAAACTGGCAGAGATTCAAGTACAATTCCTTCACATATGCGGGCGACATTGAGAACCCCGTTCTGATCCGCGACGACGCGGAGGCTTATATCCTCAAAGGCTGGTACCCGGACGAGGGCATTACGGAATACGTTTGGGCGGCGGACGCGCCGGAACCTGTGCTCGAGGCCATCGGGGACGAAACCGGCATGCTGTCGTTCCTGCCGCGCGCGTGGGTGACAGCGTTTGAGGCGGCGGGCTTCGAGATCCGCAGCGTGTTTCGCGACTATTGGAAGAACGACCTATCCGACGTGCCAGCCGACCTCTCCTGCGAAAAACTGACGGACGCGCAGGAAGCTTTGGACGTCGCATTCCTGTGCGCGGGTCAGAGCCGCGGCTTCACGAAAACGCCGCCGGAGCTGATGCGCGAATGGATCGGCGGAAGCCCGGAAGGCGTGCGGGACGCGGCGGTTTTCGGCGTCCGAGACGCGGACAAAACCCTTTCGGGCGTCGTCATGACCGGCGTGTACGGCGACGGGAGTGAAAACGGCCCCGTCGCCTGGGTGCGCATGGTCGCCGTCCGGCCCGACCGCCAGAACCGCGGTCTCGGGCGGGCGCTCGTGCGCGCGGCCATCGCGCACGGGAAGCGCTGCGGCGCGACGCGCGCGTTCCTCGCGGCGGACGACGAGAACAAAAACGGCGTCCACCTCTATCAAAACCTCGGCTTCGTGCCGAAAATGAACGAAGAGGAGATCGCGATGTGGCGCAGAAGGCCATAGATACACCACGCCGAGGCATCCAGGCCCTCGTCTGCGACGACCGGGACGCGGTCAGGGGCATCCTCGACTTTGATCCCTTCGGTGGGCGGAGCGGCGACGGCGCGTATGCGCTACTCTGCCTGCGTCGGTAACCCAACAAAGGACTTGAACAAAAAAGCGGCGGTTCGGGGTTTGACCCCCGAGCCGCCGATCAATTTAGGTTGACACCCAGCATGGGATTCTCAAGGGCCCTTGGGCGGGGTCCGGGGCAGCGCCCCGGCCTTCTCCCGTTCCCCGGTGTTCTCCCCTTGGCCTACTTCAGCTTGAACTCCATCCAGATATCCTGATAGGCGCTCTCATACTCGCCCACGTCCATGACGAACTCGGCGGTCTGGAGAAGGTCCGCGGGAATATTGAGCGCGACGTAGTCCTGAAGGGACGGGTCGACGAGCTCCTCGGAGGCTTTGTTGGGATTAATGTAGAGCTGGTAGTTGGCGACGCCCGCCGCGACTTCGGGACGCATGAGATAGTCGAGGAAGAGGTGCGCGTTGTCCGGATGCGGCGCGCCCGCGGGGATAACGAGCGAATCGATGCCGTAGCCGACGCCCTCGGAGGGGAAGACGGCGACGAGGTTCGGATTCTCCATCTGCGCGATGATCACGAAGGGCGTAAACAGGTAGGCCGCCGCGACCTCGCCGGAAAGGACGTAGGTATACGCGGTGTCGTAGTCGAGTACGCGCACGTTTTCCTTGAGTGCGAGCAGCTTTTCCTTGGCCTGTTCAAGCTCCTGCGCGTCGGTGGTGTTGTAGGAGTAGCCGAGTGTCTTGAGGACCGCGCCGATCATGACGCGCGCGTCGTCCAGAAGGCAGAGGCTGTCCTTGAACTTCGGGTCCCACAGGTCGTCAAACGACGTGATCTCGCCCTCGACCATATCGGGGTTGTAGACGATCATGGGCGAGCCCACGGCGTAGGGGATGGTGTACTCGCTGCCGGGATCGTAGTATTGGCCGAGGTACGCGGGGTTCAGGTTCCCGTAATTCGAGAGCTTCGATTTGTCGAGCGGAAGGAGCAGACCCTCCTTGCGCGCCATGGAGAGCACATAGTCGCTCGCGAGCACGATGTCGTACTCGCCGCCGCCGTTCGATTCGAGCTTCATGAGCATCTCTTCGTTCGAGGCGAATGAGACATACTCGACCTCGATGCCCGTCTCGGCGGTGAAGCCCGCGATGGTGTCTGCGTCGATGTAGTCGGTCCAGGTGTACACGCGCAACAGCTTTTCCTCGGTTCCCTCCGCAAACGCGCAGGTCGTCAGGACAAGCGCGAGCGCAAGCGCCAGTGAGACGATCTTCCTCATGGTTTTATCTCCCTCCGTTTGATGTATGAAACTGACGCGCGGTCAGTAATCATAATTCTTGACTTCCTCCCGCCTTTTGAGAAGCCGCGAGAGCGCGACTGCCAGAAAGACCACGGCGAGCATTACCGTGCAGAGCGCGTTCACCTGCAGGGACACCCCGGTTTTCACAGACGAATAGATCTTGAGCGGCAATGTCACCGTCGTATCAGAGACAAAGAAGCTGATGACAAAGTCGTCGAGGCTCATCGCGAACGCGAGCAGCGTCCCTGACAAAACGCCCGGCAGGATGAGCGGCAGCGTGACAGAGAAAAACGCGCGCGCGGGCGAGGCCCCGAGGTCGCGCGCCGCCTCGACGAGAGAGGGGTCCATGCCGTAGAGCCGCGCCTTGACGGTGAGGTAGATGTACGGCACGCAGAACGTCACGTGCGCGATTACGAGCTTCACCATATCGCTTTTCACGCTGAGAAACGTGAACACCGCCATGAACGCCATGCCGAGGATGATCTCCGGGATCATGATCGGGAGCATCGAGACCATCTCGACCGCTCCCTGCCCGCGCAGCTTCGCCCGCGCCATGCCCACGGCGCCCAACGTACCGATGACGAGCGCGAGGGCGCAGCTGTACACGGCCAGCTCGAGGCTCGTCAGGAGCGCCGCGACCAGCCCCTTCGTGTCGCGCAAAAGCCCCTCGTAATATTGAAGCGAGAAACCCGTGAAGCTGAAGGTGAACCGGCTCGCGTTTGCGTTGAACGAATAAAGCACGACGACGATGATGGGCAGGTAGAGAAGGATCAGGATCAGGGTGAGGTAGACCGGCGCGAACACGCGTCTTTTTTCCATGCGCCAACCTCCTCAGAAAATGTTCATGTCGTTCGTCCTTCCGCCCGCGCGCCGGTAAATCCAGAGCGTGAGGAGCGTCAGGAGGAGGAGAACCACCGAGATCGCGGCCGCGAAGGGCCAGTCCCGCGCCTTCAGAAGCTGGTCGCGCACCAGATTCCCCGCGTATACGTCGGTCGCGCCGCCCAATAGGTCGCTGATGAAGAAGAGCCCCACCGCCGGAACGAACGTCAGCACCACCCCCGCGAGCATCCCCGGCGCGGTGAGCGGCAATGTGACCGTGAGAAACGCGCGGGCGGGCGAGGCTCCCATGTCGCGGCTCGCGGCGACCAACGACCAGTCCATCTTCTCGACGGACGAGTAGGTCGGCAGAATCATGAACGGAATGAGCGCGTACACCATACCCAAAAGCACCGCGCCGTAGGTGTTGAGAAGCTTGAGCGGCCGGTCGGAAAGCCCGATCCACTGCGCGAACTCGTTGACCGGTCCGCCGCCCATGAGCAGGATCTTCCAGCCGTAGATGCGCACCAGCGCGTTCGTCCAGAAGGGCACGATGACAAGAAGCATCAGGATCCCCCGCCACCTCCGGCCCGCGCGCGCCATAAAGTAGCCGAAGGGATAGCCGAGCGCCAGGCAGATGGCGGTGGTGTACGCGGCGAGCAGCAGGCTTTTCAAAAGCACCTGAAAATACGCCCCGGAGAAGAGCTTTTCGTAGTTTGAGAGGGTGAATATGTACTTGACTCCGTAGCCCTCCTGATCCGCCGTGAGAAAGCTGAGCGCGAGGATGTAGACAAGCACCACGCCCACGAAGACGAACGTCCATACGGACATCGGGAGGGTGAGAGCCAGGGACGCTCGCTTCTTTTTCATCGCACCACCGCCGCCTCGTCCGGGTTCCATGTGGCGAACACGCCGTCCCCCACGTTCACGCGCTCCGTCGCGCCGGAATGGCCCACCGCCACAAGCTCGCGCCCGGAGGGAAGCTGAATGACGCAGCGAATGGAGCCGCCCGCATAGTGGCGCGACTTCAGGACGCCCGGCACGCCGCAGGGCCCGGAGGGGGCGGCCGCGTAGTTGACCCGCTCCGTGCGCAGACAGAGCGAGACCCTGTCGCCGGGCTTCACGCCCGCCGTCGCCCGCGCGGGCACGGCCATGCCGTCAAACTCGAGAACGAGCCCGGTGGGCGCGGCGCTCCTGACGACGCACTCGACGAGGTTCGTCTGGCCGATGAACTCCGCCGCAAAGCGCGTCGCGGGCCGCTCGTAGATGTCCTCGGGCGCGCCGACCTGCTCGAACGCGCCGCCATTCATGATGGCGATGCGGTCCGACATGTTCAGCGCCTCCTCCTGATCGTGGGTAATGTAGATAAACGCGATGCCCAGCTCGCGCTGGATGGCCTTCAACTCCAGCTGCATCTCGTGGCGCAACTTCAAATCGAGCGCGCCGAGCGGCTCGTCCAAAAGAAGCAATTTGGGGTTTAAAACGACCGCGCGCGCGATGGCCACGCGCTGACGCTGGCCGCCTGAAAGCTGGGAGGGCATGCGCCTTTCATAGCCCTCAAGCCGAACGAGGCGGAGCATCTCGGAGACGCGCGCCGCGCGCGCGGCGGATTTCTCGCCGCGGATTCTCAGGCCGTAGGCGATGTTTTTTTCGACGTTCATGTGCGGGAAGAGCGCGTAATTCTGAAAAACGGTGTTCACGTCGCGCTTCTCGGGCGGAAGGTTCGATATGTCCCTGCCCTCGAGCCGGACTTCGCCGGAATCCGGCGCGATGAGCCCCGCCACGATGCGCAGGGTCGTCGTCTTTCCGCAGCCGGACGGGCCCAGCAGCGTCACGAACTCGCCCTCGCGCACGGACAGAGAGATGCCGTTGAGGACGCGCGTCCCGTCGAAGGACTTGCGCAGCTCCAGAAGCTCCAGAAGCTCCATGCTCAACTCCTGCGCGCGAGCGTTTTGAGAAGGGCCCGCGCCTCGGGAATGGGCCTGACGCCGTCCGACGCGCCGGGCTCGGTAAGCGACGTAACCGCCGCCGCGATGCCGTCCTCCATGGCAGACGAAAGCTCCAAGCCCCCGCGCGCGCCGAGCAGAAGCCCGCTCACGAACGCGTCGCCCGAACCGACGGTGCCCTTGATGAAGCCTTCCGGCAGGATCGCGCCGGGCACTCGCACGATCTCGCCTGCTTCGTCGATGCCCCACGCGCTCTCCGGCGCGTGGACGACCGCCCATTTCCGGCAGCCGTTTTCGCGGAACGCGCGCAGGACGCCCGGAATCAGGTCCTCCCGCAGCGCGTCCCCTTCGTCGCGCAGCCGGACGCCGAAGGTCGCGCCCGCTTCGTGCTCGTTGACGCACATGATGTCCGCGTAGCGCATCGCCGCGGGCATGAGCGTCTTATGCCGCCCGGTCGAATCGAAGATGGCGTCGACGCTGGTGAGGATGCCCGCATCCTGCACCTTTTTGAGGAGCCGCGCCATGCGCGTGCCGTACGCCGGATCGGGCCGGTCGAGCGCGTCGAGCAGGCAGATGTAGCCGATGTGAAAAACCGCGCAGTCACGAAGCGCCACGACGTCCACCGTGTCCACGTCGAATGTCGCGTTCGCGCCCCGGAACACCAAAAACGTGCGCACGCGGGTCGACTGCTCGTCGAGCACGTCCGTAAACGCCGTGCGCCCGGCGCGCTTCACGAGGGACGTGTCGATGTTTTGATACTTTTGGTATTCGGAAAAGACGTATGCGCCGTACTCGTCGTCGCCAATCACCGCGAGAGGCCGGACGGTGAGCGCCGGGTCGAGCCGCGCGAGATCGAGGGTGCAGTTGCACGCCGCGCCGCCGAGGGCGCGCCTGATGTCCAGAACGCTCACGAGGCCATGCCGGTCCGGAAAGCTGTCTATTGTCTTGATGATATCGACGTCGGCGTATCCCGCCACCACGATCGAGCCGTTCATCACTTGGCCCCCTAATAAATTTTCATTAATATACATCATTTTACAGGACGCTGCAAGTGGTATTTCATTAACCGGTCAAAATGCTTGATTTCGCGCGAGCGGGGTGCTATGATGGCAAAAAATGACACGCAGAAGGGGGAATTTCTATGGAACGGAACGCGTTCGACGCCGGCGCGCTGCTCGCGCCGCCGGACATCATGCAGGCGCGGCGCGCGCTGTGCGTACAGCCGCATCCGGACGACAACGAGATCGGCATGGGCGGCATCGTCGCGGCGCTCGCGGCGGCGGGCTGCGAAATTACTTACCTGACCGTCACAAACGGCAATCTCGGAAACAAGGACAGGACCGCGACCGCGGCGGAGACGGCGAAGAAGCGGCGCGCGGAGGCGGAGGCGGCGGGCCGTCATCTCGGCGCGACGTCGTTCTTCTTCCTGCCGCACGGGGATTCGACGCTGAGCGACGTCTATTCGCTGTCCGTCGAAATCGCGGGCGTCATCCGCAAGGTCCGTCCGGACGCGATCTTCTGCCCCGATCCCTGGCTCAGCTACGAGGGCCACCTCGACCACGTCGTCACCGGACGCGCGACGGCGAACGCATTTCATCTGAGCGGCCTCACGCACTTTCCGGAGGCCGACGGTCTCTCCCCGTGGTCCGCCTCGGCGATCGGCTTCTACTTCACGTCGCGCCCGAACACCGTCGTCGACATCACACCCCACTTCGACAGAAAGTTCGAGGCGATCGGGCTGCACGACAGCCAGATGACCCCAGAGACGCTCGATCTGTACCGCCATTACTTCGGCATGAAGGGCGCGGAGCTCGCCGCCGGGCGCGGATTCCGGATCGGCGAGGGCCTGAAGGTGCTCTCCCCCCTCCACATGCACTGCTTCGTCGACGCGGAGAGGATTTGAATATGAGAAAGCCGGGATTCAACAAGCCGTGGCGCTACGCGCTCGCGATGTTCGGGCTGTCGATCACGGGTTATATGTACGTCTCCTACGGAACTTACTTCTACAACGACAAGATGGGCCTTTCCATGGGCGCGATCAGCGCGGCGACCATCCTCTT
Source organism: Bacillota bacterium (assembly GCA_023444095.1). Taxonomy (GTDB): domain Bacteria; phylum Bacillota; class Clostridia; order Christensenellales; family Aristaeellaceae; genus RUG11247. The sequence continues at coordinate 7,000 of JAEZRP010000036.1, read as the reverse complement.
CTCCATCTGGGACGCGTTCAACGACCCCATCACGGGCTACCTGTCCGACCGCACGCGCACGCGCTTCGGGCGGCGCAAGCCGTGGCTGATCGCCGCGACGCCCGTCTTCGCGCTGGCGGCGATTTTCTACTTCAGCCCGCCTGCGGCGCTGGGAACAGGACTCTCCCTGGCGGTTTACTTCACGTTCTTTCTGATGCTCACCGAGACCGCGAACACGATCGCGACGGTCAACTACCACTCCCTCCTCCCCGAGCTCTTCCGCGAAACCGCGCCGCGAAACCGCGCGAACGCCATCCGGCAGGCGCTGCAGCTCGTGGGCATGATCATCGGCGTATCGCTTGTTCCCATGATGGTGAACGCGCTTGGGAATCTGGCGGGCGGCAACCGGGAGGGCTATCAGCTCACGGCGATCGCCCTGAGCGTGCTCGGCGGCGGCCTGATGCTCTACTCGTTTTTCGGGTGCAAGGAACGGCCGGACTTCTCGGAACTTCCGCAGCCGAAGCTCCTCGACTCGCTCAAATCGGTCGCGCTCAACCGAAACTTCTGGCTCGTCTCCGTTTCGCACTTTTTCTATAGCGCGACGACGGGGCTTCTGCTCGCGGGGATTCCGTTCTTCATCAAGTACACGCTTGGACAGCCGGACGAGGCGGCGACCTATCTGTCGGCCGCCGTGTTCGTCTCCGCCATTCCCACGATGTACGTCTGGTACCGGCTCATCAACAAGCTGGGCACACTCAAGGTCTGGCGCATCGCGCTTCTCACGCTCGCGCTCTCCCTGGGCGCCATGCTTTTCGCGCGCGAACTCGTCTTCGCGATGGTCGCGGGGGTGCTCGTCGGCGCTGGCATCGCGGGCGTAACCGCGAACCTCGACATGGTGAATTCGGAGCTCATCGAGGAGGACGCGCGCAGGAGCGGCGCGCGGCGCGAGGCCACGTACTTTGCTGCCATCAGCTTCGTAACGCGGCTCTCGGGGCTTATTCGCAGCGGCGTATACGCGCTACTCCTGCTGTTCTTCGGGTTCGAGTCCGGCGACGCGCCCGGTTCAAACCCCGCGGCGGCTGCCCGGTTCATGATGGTGGTCTTTCCGCTGTGCCTGATGCTCGTCTCGTTCGGCGTCTCGCTTCTGGTCCGGATAAATCGGCCGCGCTTCGTTGAATCGGGGGGCGATGTGTGATATAATCGCCCCAGCAAGATTGCGAAACGGAGGGATTTCAATGGCACGGTTCATCCTCTCGGCATTTGCCGACGAGGCGAGTCCGGCGCTCGACGAGCAAATCGTCGCGCTGAAGGATGCGAACATCCACTGCGTCGAAATGCGAGGGGTAAACGGAAAAAATGTCAAGGATCTGACGCTCCACGAAGCGCGCGCCGTGCGCGCAAAGCTGGACGCGGCGGGCATCCGCGTCGCCTCGATGGGCTCGCCGTTCGGGAAGATCGGCATTCTGGACGACTTCGAACCGCACTATCAGGAATTTCTGAACGCGCTCTCCATCTGTCACATCCTCGGGTGCGAGACCATGCGCGTGTTCAGCTTCTACATCCCCGAGGGGCGCGATCCGGAATTAGACAGGCCCGAGGTGATCCACAGGCTCTCCCTGATGCTCGACGCGGCGGAGCGCGAGGGCGTGAAGCTGGCGCACGAAAACGAGAAGGGCATCTACGGCGACACGGGCGACCGCTGCCTCGTCCTTATGGAGGAGCTGGGCGACCGGCTGGGACTCATCTTCGACCCCGCGAACTTTATTCAGGTGGGCTGCGTCCCCGCCGTCGAGTTTCCGAAGCTCGAGGGGTATCTCACTTACATGCACATCAAGGACGCGCTTCTCGAGGACGGCTCCGTGGTCCCGAGCGGGCACGGCGACGGCAGCATCCCGGACATCCTCACGGCCATCTCCAAAAAGAAGGGCGACGTCGTGCTCTCGGTCGAGCCGCACCTGACGGTATTCAAGGGGCTGGAAAACCTGCAATCGGAGGGCCTGAAGCACAAATTTGCGTACCCGGATTCGTTCGCCGCGTTTGCGGCGGCGGCGGGCGCCATCAAGGACGTGCTCACAAAAATCGGATACACGGAGGGAGCGGGCGTATGGACACGGTAAGAATCGGCATCATCGGCATCGGCAACATGGGCTCCGGACACGCGAAAATGATCGCGGCGGGCGAGATCGAGGGAATGACCCTGACCGCCGTCGCGGACATGAGCCCCGACAGGCTCAAGTGGGCGGAGGAGAACGTGCCCGCCGCCGCGCGGTTTGAAATGGCGGAGGCTCTCATGGATTCGGGCCTCGTCGACGCGGTGATCGTCGCAACCCCGCACTACTTCCACCCCGGAATGGTGAAGCAGGCGCTCTCGAAGGGCCTTCATGCCATGAGCGAAAAGCCCGCGGGCGTCTACACAAAGGCCGTGCGCGAGCTGATCGAGTACGTCAGGACCCAGGACAAGACCTACGCCATCATGTTCAACCAGCGCACCAACTGCGTCTACCGGAAGATGAAGGAGATCATCGATTCGGGCGCCATGGGCAAGATCCGCCGCACCAACTGGCTCATCACCAACTGGTACCGCTCGCAAAGCTACTACGACTCGGGCGCGTGGCGCGCGACGTGGGGTGGCGAGGGCGGCGGCGTGCTCCTGAACCAGTGCCCGCACAACCTCGATCTGTGGCAGTGGATCTGCGGCATGCCGAGCAAGGTCCGCGCGTTCACGCACGACGGCAAGTGGCACAACATCGAGGTCGAGGACGACGTGACCGCCTACGTCGAGTATCCGAACGGCGCGACGGGCGTCTTCATCACCTCCACCGGCGACGCGCCCGGCACCAACCGGCTCGAGGTGACCCTCGACGGCGGGAAACTTGTGTGCGACGGCGAGAAACTCGAGATGTACAAACTTGATGAGTTTGTGGACGATTTCTCCGCGCGCTACAAGGGCGGCTTCGGAAACCCGAACTGCGAGCGGATCGAGGTCGAGACCGACGGCGAGAACCCGCAGCACGCGGGCGTCCTTCGGAAGTTCGCGGCGCACATCCTGCGCGGCGAACCGCTCGTCGCGCCCGGCGAGGAGGGCATCAACGGGCTCATGATCTCGAACGCCATGCACCTTTCGAGCTGGACGGGCGAGACGGTCGAGCTGCCCATCGACGAGGAGCGCTTCATCGCGGAGCTCGACAAGCGGCGCGCCACCTCGCGCATCAAGTCCGGGCCGTCGGTCACGCTCGACACGGCGGGGACGTACAACAGCTGACGGAGGAAAAAATGATCAGACTCGGGATATGCACGGACATTTCAAACATCAAAATTGTCGAAACGTGCGGCTATGAGTACATGGAGACGGGGCTTGCGAAGCTCGCGGCCATGACGGAGGCCGAGTACGACCACTGCGTGAAGCTCGTCGACGCGGCGGGCATCCGCGTGGAGGCCTGCAACGGCATGCTGCCCGCCGAGGTGCGCGTGACCGGACCCGACGTCAGCGCGCAGAAGATTCACGAGTATCTCGATCACGCGTTCGCCCGCGCGCGCAGGCTGGGCGTGGAGGTCGTGGTCTTCGGCTCCGCCGGGGCGCGCAACGTGCCCGAGGGCTTCGAGATCGACGTCGCCTGGCGGCAGATCGGAAACTTTCTGCGCATCGCGCAGGGCCACGCGCAGGACTTCGGCATCACCGTCGCCATCGAGCCTTTGCGCCGCGCGGAATCGAACATCATCAACCTCGTGAGCGAGGCGGTTCTGATCGCCTCCCTCATGCAGCTCAAGAACGTGCGCGCGCTCGGGGACACCTACCATATGGCGCTGTGCTCCGAGCCGCTTTCCGCGCTCACCCAGGCCGGGCACATGCTGGCGCACGTGCACACCGCGAACGCGCTCGGGCGCATTTTGCCGCGGGAGGGCGACGGCGAGAACTATGTCGGCCTCTTCGAGGCGCTGCGCGCGGGCGGCTACGACGCGCGCGTGAGCTGCGAGGCGGGCCACACCGACTTCGAGCCGGACGCCCGGGCGGCGTTCGAGGTTCTGGACAAGGCGAGAAGGGCATAAAGATCGGCGCGGCTCCCACAACAGGGAGCCGCGCCTTTTCATGTGCTTCTTATGTTTCCTACTTTTCCTCCGAGAGCCGCACGCGCTCCTCGAAGCTTACTTCCCGGTAAATCTGATGAAGCATCCACACATGCCCGAACGGATCCGCGAAGATCGCATTCGAGACCCCGTAGTCCGGCAGTTCGGTCACCGGCTGGATCTCCAGACAGCCCGCGCCTATCGCCTTTTCATACGTCGCCCGGATGTCGGGAACGAGGACGTTGAACCAGATGGATTGGGACTGACCCGGCTTCGGCGCGACGAGCCCGAACGGCTCGTTTTCGTCCAGCATGTGAAAGCGCGTGCCGTATATGGTGAAGATTGCCTCGTTCCGCCCCTTGGGAAGTGCGGTAACTTCGACGCGCTCCACGTCGAATATCTTTTCGTACCGTTCCAGCGCCGCCAGCGTATCCGTGACGACCAGATCAATCTCAACACCTACCATGTGATATCCCTCCTTCTATGCGTTTGCGGTGATTTCCGCCTCGCGGGTCAAAAGCCGCCGGATGCCCTCGACGTCCCCGGGCAGAATGTTCTCAAACAGAAAGCTGTGCCTGCAAATGGAGTATTCCACGCCGCCTAATTGGAACGCCACCGGCCCGGCGCATCCGCCGTGGCCCCCGCAGCGCTTGGACGACGCGAGCATCGAGGACAGGCAGCGCTCGGTGCAGCGTTCCAGAACGTCGAGGTAGTCCGCCAAATGCGCGAGCTTCGCGCGCAGGGAGAACTTCCGGCCCGATACGCGCAGGATGCACAGCGTGCGCTTCGGCTTCGCGGCGACGTACTCGCACTTCCAGTCGTCCGGCTTTTTCCCGACGGCGGCGATTTTCGGCGCGTAGCCAAGGGCGAGCGCCGCCTCGTGGAGGCCGAGCGCCACGGATCGATCCTCGGGCGTCAGGGATGAGATGACCTGCGAAAATGTGACGACCGGCTCCATCAAAATCAATACACTCCCGTCCTGCAAGTTGAATCAGCGGCCCTCTGCGATCTCCCGGAGAAGATCGAACATGCGCTCCCAGCCGCATTGGATGTTGTTCTCGTTTTCCGAAATGGCGGCCCGGACATCCGACGGCGTCCAGCCTTCCTCGTGGGGAACGACCATTTGATGGGTAAACCGCATCTCGCAACCGTCCGCGACGGTCCTCAAATCGACGGTCACCGTGTCAACCGCGTCGCTAAACTGGGGCATTTGAAACGTAAACGCGAGGCGCCTGGGCCGGTCGATCTCGAGGTACGTCCCAACCGCCCGGTATTCGATGCCGTCGCGGCGATCGACGATCTCCCACCCGCCGCCGACGCGGGGATCGTTTCTGACAAGCACATTGGTTTCGGCGCGCGTCAGCAGCCACCTGACCATGATCTCGGGCTTCAGCCACGCGTCGAACACCGCCTCCGCGGGCGCGCGAAACAGCCTGACCATAGTAAGCTCTGCGGTCGATTGATTCATGCGGCTCACGTCTCCTTCCCCCCGCCGGGTCCCCATTCGCCCAGCGCGCGCTCCAGGGCGTCGAACTGGTCGCTCCAGAGCCGCTCGTAAAAGTGCAGCCATCCGGTCGCGAGGGAGAGCGCCTCGGAGTTGACGCTGCACGTGTGCGTCCGGCCCTCCACGGTCCCTCGGAAGATCCCCGCTTCCTCCAGCACCTTGACGTGCTTGGATACCGCCGCCAGCGACATGGAAAACGGCTCCGCCAGTTCCGAAACCGTCTGCGCCCTCCGCGCGACCAGATGGACCATCTCGCGCCGCGCGGGGCTCGAGAGCGCGTAGAAGATGCGATCCAGTTTTTGACTCGTTTGATTTTCCATGGGGAAATGATACACGATCCCGCGAGAATTGTCAACCGTTTGGTTTAATATTCCGGAGAGACCGCGGCGGACATGCGCAGAGGAACGGAAACGAGCCGATCATCCCGCATGGCGCGGTCCCGTGATCGGCTCGTTTCGCCTTTGATCGTTATAAGAGGCTACGGCTCCCGGAGCGACAGGCCTCCGGCGATTTTCTCAAGCAGCGCGGTGATCTCGTCGGCCCCCGGCATCTCTCCCCGATAGATGACCTGAATAAAAACGCAATGCCCGTCGTCGTAATCGAGGTACGCCATGGCGACCGGCTCGTCCGGGGTGGAATCGTCCGCCTTGTCCCTGTCCGTGTCCGCCGTGCCGGGCGAAACGTAGGTGATATACGAGGCGGCCCTGCCCGCGATCGCCGCCGCAACGGGTGCGGGCGCTTCGATCCCGTACTGGCTCGCGACGAGCCCGCTCATCTTTTCCGCGAGCGCGTCGTACCGCCACGCCGAGCCGCCGATCTGCACGGACTTGACGTTCGATTCGCCCGTGGGCTTCAGGTATTTCAGGAGGCTGTTTCTCGAATCGTCGCCGAGCGCGAAGCCCTCGATCTCGTCCACCGTTCCGATCACCCTGTACCGCGCGACCGCGTCGCCGCCATAATTCGCGGCGATTTCGTCCTTCGCGATCTGGTAGACGCCGTCCTTCACCTTGACGTACCCGCGATTGACGACGATCAGAAACGCGGCGACCGCGACCGCGAGAACGCCGAGGACCGCGCCGAGCATGATCCAGTCCTTCTTCGCATCCCGCTTCCTTTTCCTCGGCTTTTTGTACTGCGCGCCTTTTCCCATTTCGATCCCTCTTTGCCTTTTTGTACGCAGTATTCTTCGACACCGCGCGCGCGATTCCTGCCGGAGGGGGGATGAAAGAGGAGGGTTCTTTTAGGGGTGTGATTGGGATCAGTTCATCCTCTGACCTCATCCTTACCAAGCATGAACTTGGCTGGGACGAAAACACTAAGAAAGGGGGTCTGTCCCAGATTTTGTGTAAAGTCCAAAGCTGCGGATAGGAACCAAGTTGAGAGAGGGCGGCAGCAGGCTCTGCCTGCGCGCCCTTGTCTGCATCGTAGCGCAAACCGGGCGGCCTGTCAAGG
>JAEZRP010000005.1 GCA_023444095.1 Bacillota bacterium | reverse complement strand
TGGGGGTGGGGGGGGTATTTTTGCCGGGGGTATGGGGGGCTGGGGCGCTGCCCCTGCCGCCATTCCCCCGCACGGAAAGGATACGCGATGAACGACCGGACGGACGAATTAAGGCTGTACTTCGCGCGGGTAAAGCCCGTGTATGCGGAGCTCTTCGGCATGGCGCACGCCATCACCGGGAATTACGACAAGGCGGAGTATTGCCTGCAGCGCGCGATTCTCCAGGGCTTTATGAGCCGCCGCCGCTTCCGCAGCGCGCGCGGGTTCCGCGAGAGCCTGAAAAGCGACATGCGCAGGATCGCTCTTTCGGGCGACATGGAGGAGCGGGAGCTCACATTCGACGTGTTTTCCGAGAGCGTGCTGGGCGGCCCGGCCGCCGACCCCATGCGCAGGCTCATCGAGCAGGAGGACGCCGCCACGCGCAGGCTCATCCTCCTGCGCTATGGCTGCGGGCTGGGCGCCCGGCAGATCGCGCGCGCGCTCGACATGCCCGTCAAGCAAGCGGATACGTTCGTCGCCCGGTTTGAAAAGCGCGTGAAGCGAAGGCTCGACTCTGTGCAGCGCGCGCACATCGAGTCGCGGCTTCAGGACATCTGCCGGGAGGAGCTCCTTTCGGGCGCCGCCCCGGACGCGGGCGCGGTATTCCGCACCTTCGAGGCCGAGGCGTCCGGAACGATCAGGCCCGCGAACCTCTTCTCGAAGCTCGCCGCTCGGCTCGCGTTCGTCGCCGCGCTTCTCGTACTCGCGCTTCTCATCTGGCTCATCGCGGCGGTGATCCGCCCGACGGTCCTCCAGAACGACGGACTCAGGACGGAAACGCTCGTCGATCAGTGAGGCTGCTGTAACAAATTCTTTGCAGGATATTATTCACGTACGCTTGATTCCGGGCGCCAATGCTGTTATAATCGCAAAAATATCCAAAGGCTGAATCATGAAGGAGGTTGCAGTTATGGCAGTCATACGCGAAGGCCTCACGTTCGACGACGTCTTGCTCGTTCCTCAGAAGAGCAGCGTCCTTCCCCGGGAGGCGGACACGTCCGTCAGGCTCAGCGGGAATATCACGCTGAACATTCCGATCCTCTCGGCGGCCATGGACACGGTGACGGACGCGAGGCTCGCGATCGCGATCGCCCGCGAGGGCGGCATGGGCGTCATCCACAAGAACATGTCGATCGACCAGCAGGCGGCGCAGGTCGACAAGGTCAAAAGATCCGAAAACGGCGTCATTACGGATCCCTTCTTCCTCTCCCCCGAACATCTCGTTTCGGACGCGCAGGCGCTCATGGAGCGCTACCGGATCTCGGGCGTCCCGATCACCGAAAACGGCAAGCTCGTGGGCATCTTAACCAATCGCGATCTCCGCTTTGAAACCAACTTCAACAAGAAAATCAAAGAGGCCATGACGAGCGAACACCTCGTCACCGCGCCCGTCGGCACCACGCTCGAGGAGGCGAAGGCAATCCTCGCGAAGCACCGCATCGAAAAACTTCCGCTTGTGGACGAAAACTTCATGCTGCGCGGCCTCATTACGATAAAGGACATCCAGAAAACAACCAAATATCCCTATTCTGCCAAGGACCCCAACGGCCGGCTGCTCTGCGCTGGCGCGGTGGGCGTGACCAAGGACACCATGGAGCGCGTCGCCGCGCTAGTGGGCGCAAAGGTGGATGCCATCGGAATCGACACCGCGCACGGCCATTCGTCCGGCGTCATGGGCATGGTGGAAAAGATTCGCGCGGCGTACCCGGACATCACGATCATCGCGGGCAACGTGGCCACCGCCGGCGCGACGCACGACCTTCTCTCCGCAGGCGCGGACATCGTCAAGGTGGGCATCGGCCCGGGTTCCATCTGCACCACGCGCGTGGTCTCCGGCGTGGGCGTTCCGCAGATCACGGCGATCATGGACTGCGCGGAAGCTGCGGACAAGTTTGGAAAGCCCGTCATCGCGGACGGCGGCATCAAGTATTCGGGCGACATCCCGAAGGCCATCGCGGCAGGCGCGAGCGCGGTCATGCTGGGAAGCCTGTTCGCGGGTACTGAGGAAAGCCCCGGCGCGATGGAGATCTACCAGGGCAGATCGTTCAAGGTGTACCGCGGCATGGGCTCCATGGCCGCCATGGCCGAGGGGAGCCGCGATCGCTATTTCCAGGAAGACCAGAAAAAGCTCGTTCCAGAAGGCGTCGAAGGCCGCGTGCCCTACAAAGGGCCGCTGTCGGACACCATCTTCCAGCTGGTGGGCGGGTTGCGCTCCTCCATGGGCTATTGCGGCGCGAGCACCATTGAGAACCTCCGCAGAGAGGGCGAGTTCATTCGCATCACCGGCGCGGGCCTCGTCGAGAGCCACCCGCATGACATCAACATCACCAAGGAAGCGCCCAATTACTCGGTAAGGCAGGGGTACTGATGCTCAAAAAGTCCGCGCGCAGGGCGCTGATCGCCGCTCGGAGCGCCGTTCTGGGGCCGTACATGCGCGCGGCGCACGCGCGCGGCGTGAACCCCGGAAAGGTCGCGTTTTCAAGCTTCAAGGGCGCGTCGTTCTCAGACAGCCCGCGCGCGATCGCCGAGGCGCTGCACGAGATGCGCCCCGACGCGGACATCGTGTTTCAACTGGGGGAGAAGGCCGACGCGCCCGACTGGGTGCGCCGCGCCGCCCCTCATTCGCTCCGGTGGATCGGCGAAATTTCCACCGCGCGCGTGTACGTCGACAACTTCAACCGCCCGTTCTATCAGATCAAATTCTCCGATCAGAAGTACGTCCAGACCTGGCACGGCGACCGGGGCTTCAAGCGCGTTTTGTATGACATGGACCCGGACGAGGGTTACCCCGACTATCAATATATGGACCTCGCCGTCGCGGGCTCGGACTTCTGCGAGAAAATGTATAGAACCGCGTTTCGCTACCGGGGCGAGGTTCTGAAGCTGGGCCTTCCGCGCAACGACAGGCTCGTTTTCCCCATGTCCGTCGAAGAGGCCCGACGCCTGACCGGCCTTCCGCAAAACAAGCGCATCCTTCTCTACGCGCCGACGTTCCGCGATTCCGCGGGCAAAGGCATGTTTCTGCCGCCCTTCGATCTCGCGGCGGCGGTCCGGGCGCTGTGCGAAGGAACGGGTGAGGACTGGATCTGTGCTGCGCGGGCGCACGACAGGAACGCGGGCATTCTGGGCGCGGATATTGACATGACGACATATCCCGACATGGCGGAGCTCATGATGGCTTCCGACATGTTGTTGACCGACTATTCCTCCTGCGCGGGCGATTTTCCGCTGCTTGGGCGACCGGTGATCCTCTATCATCCTACGGATCATTTCGAGCGCGGACTGTACTTCGAGATCGAAACGTCTCCCTTCCGGATCGCGCATAGCGAGGCCGAGCTTCACGAGCTTCTTGTGGACGAGGGCGACGCGCGGGAGAACGCGCGCGAAATTCTTGCCTTCTTCGGCACCCATGAGACGGGCAAGTCCGCCGAGGCGGTCGCGCGGCGCATCTGTGCGTGGCTGGACGGCGACCGTTCATCCAGCTTTCGGAAACGGCCGGATCATGTTGACGCGGAAGGCGATGGCGACGATTTGAAACGGAGTTAAGAAACGATGATAAAGAAAAAGATCCTTCAGATCGTGTTTCATGATGGTTCGGCGGATGGAATACGGGTCTGCATGTCGCCATTGTCACCCATCAAAGCGTTTGTCATACCGCGCTCCGATTTGATCGAGGCCGAATGCCTGGTGGACGCGGGCAATCCCGGCGTCTATTTTCTTGTCAATCAGGTGGGTGGCGCTCTGACCAATGTGTCGATCGGACAAATCGACAGCGGCATATCGGGCTTGTGTGAATACAATACAAAAAAGGATTTCTGGAATTTTGCAATATTGTTTTCGGCGAACCGATCATACTTTTCGCCGGGAATGCTGAATAATTTGGTTGAGTATGTGAAACATGTCGTGCGCATCAACGCGGGAAATGCAAGGAACAGCGAAACGGAGAATCGGGTGGCGCAAAAATCCGGCGCGAAAGAGTACGGCGGTCAACCTGTTGAAGAGGCGTTTCTTGAGATCGAATTTATCGTGTCCGCGTTAGGGTTTCGTCTGCGTGGGACGGGAAGCGACGCACTGCAAATCGCTGATTGCGGAAACCTGAGCGGACAAAGGCAAGTTCCATTTCTCAGCCCCGGGCTTTTGATTGCGAGAAGAAAAAATGTGGTCGCTTTCGGATTGATTCATGAGAGTTCATTTGAGTTGCAATCCGAATCCGAGATCGATTTTGCGAACCCCGCTCATGTTGAAAGCTATAACATAAAAAGACGGGAGCTTCTGAGAAGCGGAGTCATTCTGCCAAGACAGGATGGCAGATACTTTCTGGCAAGACCCGTTACATTTGACAAACCGAGCGGAGCCAGCAACTTTGCTTTGGGCGGAAGTACAAATGGCTGGGTCGAATGGAAGGATCAGCAGGGCAGGACCCTCGACGAGCTGGTGCGCAAAAGGACATGGGGCAAATTCCGCCAAGCAACGGTCGTTCGCCCGGATGCGGAATAGCGCATGACAGTGGAAACGTTCAGCGTGATCGAGCGAACCGGCCAGACGACACGTGGAATGACGGCCGACGAGACGGCGGCGCTGACCGCGCGCAATGGGCTTGAGATGATCGCGAGCGCGTACGGAACCCTGTAGCCGCTCGTTTCCGCGCCAAACGCCTTTGTCGGAGGAGAAATTTCAAAAATACGCCGAGTGCCTTGCGGCCACATGCGGCGATCCTGACGTTCCCACGCCTCCCGTCCTGCCCGATTCTTCGCTTGACATCGCCTTCTTTTCATGTTATATTGACCAAAATGGCGATGACGGGAAGAAGTAGCGGGCGAGAGCGGGTCAAGAGAGCCCCCGGGCGGTGCGAGGGGGACGAAGCGCGCGGGCGAATACATCCCGGAGCCGAGCGGGCGAAGGAGCAGTAGCCCGTTCCGGGCGCGCCCGATACAGCGCGTGTGAGGCCGCGGGTTGCGCGCGGCAAACGGAAGTGGTACAGCGGGCATTGCCGCCTTCCCCGGTGGGAGGGCGTTATTTTTTTCATATGGGGGTACGGTTATGAAGATGACGGACGCGATCATCGCCGCGAACATGAAGCCGATCACGGGATCGGCGATCCGCGACGTGTTCAAGCTCATGGGGAAGCCCGGCATGATCTCCTTCGCGGGCGGCAACCCCTCCGACTCGGCGCTTGAGCCGGACGTCGTGGGCGAAATCGCCGTGGACGTCCTGAAAAAATACGGCACGAAGCTTCTTCAGTACGGCGGCACGGAGGGTCTTCCCTCCCTCCGGGAATCGACGGCCGAATTTCTGAAAAGCTGCGACGTGAGCGCGACTGCGGAGCAGGTTCTTCCCACGCAGGGCTCGACGCAGGCGCTCGATCTGCTTTTGAAGGCGGTCATCGAGCCGGGCGATGTGGTTCTCGCCGAGAGCCCGACGTTTTTGGGCGCGCTCCAGGCCATGAAGATCTATGGCGCGAACATCGTGGCGATCCCGACGGACGAAAACGGCGTCATTCCCGAGGCGGCGGAGGAACTCATCCAAAAGCATCGGCCCAAAATCATGTATATCATTCCGACGTTCCAGAACCCGACGGGCATTACGCTCTCGGCGGAGCGTCGGCCGAAGCTGGCGGAACTCGCCAACAAATACGGCGTGATCCTCGCGGAGGACGATCCCTACCGAGACCTCCGTTATGCGGGCGAGGCGCTTCCCGCCATTAAGACGTACGATGAGAACGACTGGGTCGTCTATCTTTCGAGCTATTCGAAGCTCATCTCGCCCGGCATGCGCGTGGGCGCGGCGGTTGTGACAAACGAGATGCTGATGCGAAAGCTCATCATCGGAAAGCAGTCCTCGGACGTCCACTCGCCCCTTCTCAACCAGGCGATCGTCGACGAGTATCTCAGGCGCGGACTCCTGGTGCCGCACATCGCACGTATCTGTGTCAACTACAAAAAGCAGCTTGACGCCATGCTCGACGGCTTCAGCGCGTTCCCGGCGGGCACGGCCCACACGACCCCGGAAGGCGGGCTGTTCGTCTGGGCGGCGCTCCCTGACGGGATCAACGCGCGCGAAGTCCTCACAAGGGCCATCGAAAAATCGGTGGCGTTCGTGCCCGGCACCTTCTTCTATCCGGAGGGCGGCCACGAAAATACAATGCGGCTCAATTTCTCGAACGCGGAGGTGCCGGCCATCGAAAAGGGCATGGCATGTCTCGCGGATGCCATCAGGGAGGGTTAGTCATATGCACATTCTGGACACGCTTAAGGAGCGCGGATTTCTCAAGCAGGTGACCTTCGAGGACGACCTCTACAAGGCGTTCGACGAGGGCATGGTCACGTTCTACACGGGATTTGATCCCACCGCCGACAGCCTCACCATCGGCCACTACATCCCGATCATCGCCATGGCGCATCTGCAGCGGGCGGGGCACAGGCCGATCGCCCTCATGGGCGCGGGCACGGCCATGGTGGGCGATCCTTCCGGAAAGACCGACATGCGAAGGATGCTTACCGTCGAGCAGATCGATCAGAACGCCTCGAAGATCAAAAAGCAGATGGAGAAGTTCCTCGACTTTGATCCGGAAAAGCCCAACGGCGCGATCCTCGCCAACAACGCGGATTGGCTTCGGCACCTCAATTACGTCGAATTCCTGCGCAACGTCGGCTCGATGTTCTCCGTCAACCGCATGCTGACGGCGGAGTGCTACAAGCAGCGGCTCGAAAAGGGCCTCACCTTCCTCGAGTTTAACTACATGATCATGCAGGCCTACGACTTCCTTGAGCTCAACCACCGCTACGGCTGCACGCTCCAGGCGGGCGGCGACGACCAGTGGTCGAACATGCTCGCGGGCGCGGACCTCATCCGCCGGAAGGATAGCCGCGACGCCTTCGCGCTCACCTACCAGCTGCTCCTCACCTCCGACGGGCGGAAGATGGGCAAGACCGAGAAGGGCGCGCTTTGGCTGGACCCCGAAAAGACGAGCCCCTACGAGTTCTACCAGTACTGGCGCAACATCGACGACGCGGACGTCGAAAAGACGCTCGCGCTCTTGACCTTCCTCCCGATGGACGAGGTGAGGCGTCTCGGCGCGCTCGAGGGCAGCGAGATCAACGAGGCGAAGCGCGTTCTGGCCTTCGAGGTAACAAGGCTCATCCACGGCGAAGCCGAGGCAGAGGCCGCGAAGGCGGCGGCGGAAGCGCTCTTCGGCGCGGCGGGCATGGGCGGATCGGTGCCCACGACAGAGGTCACGGAGGCGGAGCTCGCGGAGGAGCCGAGGCTCATCGCGCTCATCGCCAAATGCGGCATGTGCAAGTCGAACGGCGAGGCGAGAAAGGCCGTCGAGCAGGGCGGCGTGACCATCGGAGAGGAAAAAATCTCCGATCCCAACTTCCGCATCACCAAGGAGATGCTCGCGGGCGAGGGAATCGTCGTCCGCAAGGGCAAGAAGACGTACCACAGATTCGTTTTGAAGGTGTGACATGAGAATCATGCTGGTCAACGACGACGGATACCGCGCGCCGGGGCTTTTCGCCATGGCGAAGGAGCTTCAGGCGCGCGGCCACGAAGTCACCGTGTGCGCCCCCGACCGGGAGAGGAGCGCCGCGAGCCATTCGTTTACGATCACGAGTCCCTTAAAGACCCATGCGTTCGAGGAGGACGGCGTAAAGGGCTACGCCATCGACGGCACGCCCGCCGACTGCGCGCGGCTTGGGCTTTTTCTCCTGAACTACGAAGTCGACATGGCGGTTTCCGGCATCAACCGAGGCGCGAACATGGGCGGCGCGTGCGTGTACTCGGGAACGGTGGGCGCGGCGATGGAGGCGGCGATGTGCGGCTGTCCCGCCATCGCGACGTCCCTCGACAGCTTCACCACGAAGGACTTTGCCCCCGCCGCGCGACTCACGGCGAACTTCATGGATTGGGCCGCCCGGCACCCGCTTCCGCAGGGCGTCATCTACAACCTGAACGTGCCGCCGCTCCCATACGAGGAAATCAAAGGCGTCCGCCGTGCGAAGCTCGCGCCGGTCTTCCTCGGCAAAGCCATGTACGAAAAGCGGCGCGCGCCTTACGAGTTCGACTATTACTGGCTGATCGACGGCGAGAACGTTCCGATCACCGATCCCGAGAGCGACCACATCATCTGCAAGGAAGGCTTCGCCACCGTCACGACGCTCACCTGGGACATCGCGCATTGCGGCGGGATGGACAGGCCCGAAATCGAGCTGTGAAGCCCTATCAGACACTCATCCGGCGCGCGTCGGATGAGTTTGTTGTGAATAAGTCCCGCTTCATCGGTCACGGCTGCCCCTGTGCGTCCGAGGAGGAGGCGCTATCCTTCCTCGCGGAGAGGCGCGCCGAATTTCGGGATGCAAGCCACAACTGCTACGCGTACATTGTCGGCGAGAACATGGGCGTCATGCGCTACTCCGACGATGGCGAGCCCTCCGGAACGGCGGGCATGCCCATCATCGAGGTTCTGAAGGCGCGAACGGTTACGAATCTGTGCGTGGTGGTGACGCGTTACTTTGGCGGCGTTCTCCTGGGCGCGGGCGGGCTCGTGCGCGCGTACGCGAAAGCCGCCGGGCTGGCATTGGACGCCTGCGGGGTCGGGACCATGCACCCCACGGCGCGCTACCTTCTGGACGTCAAGTACCCCATGCTCGGGCGGCTCGAGCGGTATCTCGACGCCGCGCCCGTGATCGTGGAGGACAAGGCGTTTACGGATGTCGTGACGATCACGTACGTCGCGAAGTGCGCGGACGAGGAACGGGTCGCCGCCGAGATCGTCGATCTCACGGAGGGGGACGCGGCGCCGATTCGGTTTGAGGAGCTTTATTTAACGTGGCCCGAGGATTGACGGGCATTTGCCCGTGTGCTATAATCAGAAAAAATGCTGGAAAGGGGGGTTCTCCGTGACGGACATCATGCGTCATCTGGTCAGCAATGTGCGCGGCATGTTCGGTTTCATCGCGCGTGACGGGAGAGCTATGCCCTTTTTTGGCCCCGTGCGCGCAGTCTAGATAGAGACTCATTTTGCGGCGGTCCGAAAGGGCCGCCGTTTTTGCGTTTTGGAATTTTAGTACGAAAAGGTGATTGACTTGAAACGATACCTCGCCACAGCGAAGATGTGCCTCATCGAAAAGAGCTACTTCGGACTCGCGGAGCTCTTCGGACAGTACCTTGCGCGCGCGATCGTGATGGGCGCGCTCATCATGATCTGGCGTTCGCTGTTTCTGCAGGGCGCGGACATGGAGGGTATGACACTCAACCAGCTCTATGTGTATACGGTTCTCTCGACCGTGCTCGCCCCGATGCTCGACGTCAGGACGCCCGCCTCCGACTGGCTGCACGACGGTACCATGCTTTCCATGTACCAGAGGCCCGTGCCGGTGCTCGGTCAGCTTGTCGCGCACACGATCGGTGGCTGGGCGACGCATTTTCTTCTGCTCGCCGCGCCCGCGTTCGCCGTGGCGCTCATCGCGGGCGTGGATCTGACGCCCCAAAGCGCGTGGTTCCTGCCGTCGCTTCTCCTGGCCGTGGCGCAGGGCTTCGCGGTCGACTTCCTGTTCGCATGCCTGATGATCCGTACCAGGAGCCTCACCTGGCCCATCGTCGGGCTGCGCGACGCGCTGAACGCGATCTTTACTGGCGCCGTCATTCCCTTCGCGGCGTTCCCGTGGGGGATCGGGAAATATCTGGCGCTCACGCCCTTCGGCATGCTCGCGGGCGCGCCGCTGTCGATCTATTCGGGGCTCGAACGGCCGGAGACGATCCTTTTCGCCCAGCTCTTCTGGACGCTCATGCTCTGGCCGCTCGCGATCTGGTGGTTCTCGAAGTCGAGGGAAAGGATGGTGTCCTATGGCGGGTAATCTCAGGGAGCTTTTTAAGCTCTACAGGCTATATGGGAGGATGGATCTCAACTGGTTCTTGCAGGACAGCATGGTGTGCGTGATCGTCATCCTCTCGGAGCTCGTCTCGAACGTCGCGGGGCTTTCGGGCGTGTTGTTGCTGGCGGCGCGGTTCGGCGGCGTGGGCGGGCTGACGGCGGACGAGGTGCTCTTCATGCTGGGTTTTTTCCAGCTCGCAGACGGCTTCACGTTCATGATGTTCGGTGGGTTCAACATCCTTGTCATCAGTCGACGCGTGGCACGCGGCCAGCTCGACCACATGCTCATCCAGCCGCGCCCCCTGATCCTCCAGATGCTGGGCGAGGGCTTCATGCCCGTCTCCGGCTCGAGCGGGTTCTGGATGGGGCTTGGCGTGACGATCGTCGCGTGCGCGCGGCTGAATCTCGCCCTCTCGCCCCTCTGGATTCTGGCGTTTGTCCTGTACGTCCTTTGTCACGCGGCGATCAAGATTGGCGAGGGCTTTTTGACCGGCGCGAGCGCGTTTTACAAGCCCGTCGCATGCGAGGAGATATCCGCGCAGATGATCCACCTCACAAGTCTCCTCGGTAAGTACCCCCTCGCGGGGCTTCCGGGCTGGGCGCTCACGGCGCTTTTCACGGTATTCCCGGCGGGGCTGATGGCGTATCTCCCCGCGCTGATTCTTCTTGGAAAGCTCGGAAAGAGCGCATATCTCGCGCTCCCATTCGCCGTGGCCGCGGCGCTTCTTACGGCCGCAACCTACTTTTTCAGAAAAGGAATGAGACATTATGCGCAATTCAGCTGCAACCGCTACCGCGACGTCGGACACCGCAATTAGCCTTTCCCACATTGTAAAATACTTCGACCAGAAGCGCCCCGTTTCGCTTCTCCGGCGCGAAAACGTGCGCATCTACGCGCTCAACGACGTGTCCTTTTCCCTCCGAAAGGGCGAGTTCTGCGCCTACGCGGGCCCGAACGGCGCGGGGAAGTCCACGACGTTCAAGCTGCTCTCCGGCATGCTCAGGCCTCAGTCCGGCGAGGTATCCGCCCTGGGCATGGATCCGGGCGCGAACCGCATCGCGCTCATGAAAAGAACGGGCGTCTTGTTCGGCAACCGCTCGGAACTCTGGTGGGATCACCCCGTGCGCGCCTCCTTCGAGTGGAAAAGGGCCGTGTGGGACATCCCTGCCGGCATGTACGACGAAAATGTCGCGATGCTCAAGGAGCTTCTCGGGCTCTCCGAATTCTGGAATTCCTTCGCGCGGGAGCTTTCGCTCGGCCAGCGGATGAAGGCGAACCTCGCGCTCATGCTCCTTCACTCGCCGGAGCTGGTGCTGCTCGACGAACCGACGCTCGGCCTCGACGTACTCGCCAAGAGGCAGATGATCGAGTTTCTGAAAAGGATCAATCAGGAGCGCGGCGTGACCATCCTCGTCACTTCCCACGACATGGACGACCTCACGGAGATGGCCAAGCGGCTCATCCTCATCAGCAAGGGCGTGCTCGCCTTCGACGGGGATTACGCGAAGCTCATGCGATTGACGGGCGACCGGCGGATCCTGCGCGCGACGGTTTCGGGCGCGACGCCCGAGATTCGGGGCCTCAAATTCGTCTCCCGCGAGGACGGCGTCTGCGAGTACGAGTACGACGCGCTCAGGACGCCCACCGGGGAGCTGTTTTCCGCCCTCGCCTCGACGCCGGGCGTCGACGACGCGGAGATGCTGCGTGCCCCCATCGAGCGGGTGATCGCGGGACTGTACGTCAAGTGGCAGGCCGAAGGGATGTAAGCCGGGCGAAATTCGACAGGGCTCGCGTGCGCGAGCCCTTTTGCGCGCTTTTCTTTCCGGTCGATCTATGCTATAATGGGATATCTGATTTTCGGAGGTATCTGTCTTCCATGGAACAGCTCGCCGATCTACAGGCGGAACGGGAATACACCGCGCGGGTGCAGGCCCTGCTCCTCGCGGTGATTGAACAATCCGACATCATATCCGGCAGCCACTCGGAATCGATCCGCGCGATCATCGCAGACGCGTGGGAGGACCTTCGCATGCGTCCGACGGCGCTTTCCCCCTACGACATCGAGCAGCTTTCCGCGGAGATCGACCGCTTCGTCGTCCGAAAAACATTCACGGACGCGCAGGCGGAGCGCTATCGCCGTATGCTTCGGAACCCCTTCTTCGCGCGCATCGACTTTATTGAGCAGGGCGAGTGTGCGCTCGAAAAGATCGTTATCGGCCTTTACAGCCTCAAGAACGAAAAGGGCGAAATCATGGTGCACGACTGGCGCGCGCCCGTATGCGGGCTTTTTTATGATGCCATGCCAGGCGAGGTCGAATACCGGAGCCCCTCGGGCACGATCCGGGGCGAGATGACGCTCAAGCGCCAGTACAAGATGGAGAACGGCAAGCTTTCCTTCTACGTCGACACGCAGGTGAGCATCGACGACGAGCTGCTCCTCGACCTCCTTTCTGGGGCGACGAGCCGCTACATGAAGCAGATTGTCTCGACCATTCAGGCCGAGCAGAACGCCGCCATCCGCGCGGACGCGTCGAAGGTCGTGTCGGTCGTGGGCGCAGCGGGCTCGGGAAAGACGTCCGTCGCCATGCACCGCGCGGCCTACATCATGTACCGCCGCCGCGACATCATGGAGCCGAGCCGTATCCAGATCCTCTCACCCTCGAACGCGTTCTCGGAGTACATTTCAAACGTGCTTCCCGAGCTCGGCGAAGAGAATATCAAGGCGCGTACCCTCCACGAGATCGTGGAGACGATCCTTGAGCGCAGGTGCGAGACGCCGCTTCAGCAGCTCACGCGGCTTCTGGACGAGGGTGGGGAGCTCCGCCGCCAGTCGGTCGCGTACAAGACCGGGAAAAAGTTCATGGAGGACCTCGACAAGTACGTCGAATCGTTCACCACCTTCGGGCCGGACTTTGCGAATGTCTGGTTCGAGGGAAAACTCATGATCCGGCGCGAGGAGCTCCGGCGCATGTATAAAGACGAATTCAAAATCCTCACGCCCGCGCAGCGGCTCATCCGCGTCTCCGCGACGCTCGACTCGCGCTTCGAGAGCTGGGAAAAGGCGATGTACCAGCAGTACGAGAAGCAGTATGCCGGGAAGTATCGCGGGCGCGAGCTCCAGCTCGTCTGCCGGATGGCGGTATCCCAAAGGCTCCAGCCCATGCGGCTCCAACTGAAGTCCATGCTGAACGTACGGGGCGACCACCTCCTGAAGGCCGCGCTGCGCACCGCGCCCCGGCCGATCAAGGAGGCGCTCGTCGACAACATGGCGGCGGACGTCGTGTGGTGGGAAGACGCCGTGGCCGAGGCTTACATGCTCGTCAAACTCGGATTCCGCCAGCCGGACAAGACCATCTACCACCTGCTCATCGACGAGGCGCAGGATTATCAGGACGCGGCGTTGGGGCTTTTGGGCGCGCACTTCCCGCGCGCGAAGGTGACGCTCCTGGGAGACCCCATGCAGAGGACGTGCCCGGCGATGGAAGAGTGCGATCCCGGCACGTGGGGTGCGTGCTTCGGGGAGCCCGATGCGAACGTGTTCGAGCTCACCAAGTGCTACCGATCGACATTGCCCATTGCCCGGCTCTGCAACGCCATCCTTCCCGGCGGCGAGCGGCTGATCCCGTTCGGACGCGAGGGTGCGATGCCGCTCGTGGCGGCCTACTCCGACGCGCTTTTGCGGGAGACGCTCGCATCCTTCCGCGCGGCGGGGCATAAATCGGTCGCGGTCATCACCCGGACGCCCGGCGAGGCGAATGCGATCGCCGAGAAGCTCGAGAACGTGTACCGGCTCGACGGCGAGGATGCGAACTACGAGCCGGGGGACACGGCCGTCGGCTGCTACCATCTGATGAAGGGCATGGAATTTGACGCGGTAATCGCCTGCTGGCCCGACTGCGAATTGACCGACGAGGAGAGGCGGAGGCTGTACGCGGCGTGCTCGCGCGCGCTCCACGCGGCGGCGCTGTTGGGCGGCGACAAGCTGATCGCGGAGTTGGGGATCGTTTTGTGACGCGTTGCGCGGTGATCGGGGGCGGAGCCTCCGGGCTCATGGCCGCGTGCGCGCTCGCGCGGGCGGGCGCGGACGTGACTGTTCTCGAGCGCCAGCCGCGCGTGGGAAAAAAGCTCCTCGCCACGGGAAACGGGCGGTGCAACTTCACGAACGTCAACGCGTCGGGGGAGCAGTACCACGGCGCGCAAAGCGTCGCGGCGGGCATCCTCGCGGCATACCCGCCCGCGCGGGTGATCGTGGAGTTTGAGAAGCTCGGCGTGCCCGCGCGGATCGATGCGGAGGGCCGCGCCTACCCCGCAAGCAACATGGCGGCGTCGGTGCTCGACAATCTCCGGCTCGCGCTCGCGGAGGCGGGCGGGGTCGAGAGAACGGACTTCGACGCCATTCGGATCGAGCGCGGTTTCCGCGTGGTTTCCCGGGACGGCGCGGCTTTCGCGTGCGACAGGGTGCTCGTCGCGACGGGCGGCCCGGCCGCTCCAAGCCTCGGCGGGACGAATGCCGGGCACGAGCTACTGAGGGCGCTCGGGCATGGGGTAACAAAGCTCCTGCCCGCCATCGCGCCGCTTCGAACGGAGCCGGGGCCCATCAGGGGATTGAAGGGCCAACGCGCGCGCTGCGAGGTGACGCTTTTGGGCGGGAAAATGCCCGTGCGGACCGAGGCCGGGGAAATCCTGTTTACGGATTCCGGGATCTCGGGCATTTGCGCCATGCAGCTTTCGCGGGCGGCGCAGGGACTCTCGGACGCGCGGCTTTCCATCGACTTCGCGCCGGACGCGGGGGACGATCTGATCGCGAGGCGCGCAGAAGCGCTTCCGGACAGGTCGCTCGAGGATTTTTTGAACGGACTCTTGCCCCGCCGGATCGGCTGGGCAGTCGTCCGGGCGGCGGGGCTCGACGATCCCGCGCGGCCCGCACGGTCGCTCTGCGCGCCCGAGTGCGCGGCGCTCGCGCGTGCGCTTCGCTCGTTCCCTCTCCGGGTGACGGGTGTCTTGGGCTTCGACGCCGCGCAGGTGACGGCGGGAGGCGCGCGGATGCGCGAGTTTGATTCGCTCACGCTCGAATCGCGGCTCGTTCCGGGGCTGTTCGTCGCGGGCGAGGTGTGCGACGTGGACGGCGACTGCGGCGGCTACAATCTTCAGTGGGCGTGGGCATCCGCGCTTGCGGCGGCAAACGGGATCCTCGGGGGACTTGACTGATAAAGTCGAAAGGGGCAGAAGCCGTCCGCGCGGAGAAACGGCGGCGGCGACCATATGGACGGCGTCCATTTCCGACGATTCGAGGCGCGCGATATCGCGCGCGTCAGGGAGATGTTTTCGGAGGCATTCAAGCTCGGCACCTATTCGGACGACCCTTTCGTCATGCGGCATCTGCTCGATCACGATCTGTGCGCGTACCTCGGCAGGGCGACCTACTCGGTCGTCGCGGAGGAAGGCAGGCGCATGCTCGGCTTCCTCATGGGCGCGGCGCGCTTCGACGAAAAAATCGGCTATCGGCTGATGGAGCTTTACCACGCGCTTTTTCTGATCTTCCGGCGCGCGGGGCGGGCGTACTTCCGGGGACGTCGGCTCATCGAGAGGGCCGACCGGTCGATGCGACACGGCGCGCCGCCGGCTGACTGTGAGCTGGTTCTGTTCGTCGTGGACAGATCTGCGCGCGGTCGTGGCGTGGGGCGCGAGATGCTGCGCATGTTCCGGCACTACCTGGAAGCGCAGGGTGCGCGCACGATGTTCCTCTTTACCGACGACTACTCCGACGTGGGCTACTACCGCGCG
Organism: Bacillota bacterium; assembly: GCA_023444095.1. Lineage (GTDB taxonomy): Bacteria > Bacillota > Clostridia > Christensenellales > Aristaeellaceae > RUG11247. The sequence goes on along the minus strand of JAEZRP010000005.1, from coordinate 23,711 downwards.
CGGGGGTACCGGGAAGAGGGCGTCCGGGAGATTACATTCGCGCCGGGCGACGCGGCGCGGTTCTACTTATTTTCGATCCCGGTTGGGCTCGTGGGAGGCGCGAATGTTGACGATACGGCTCAATCAGCTGAAACTGCCGCTCGGTCATGACGAGGGCGACCTGATCCGCCAGGCGGCGCGGGCGCTCGATGTGCGCGAGGGGGAGATTTGGTGCGTCCGGATCGTTAAAAAGTCGGTGGACGCGCGGGACAAGGCGGACGTGCATTTTTCGTTCACCCTCGACGCAGAGCTCGGGAAGCCGCCGCGCGTCCTCCCGAAGAACGCATCCTATGTTGAACCCGAGCCGGAGCGCGCGCGCCCCGCGCCGCGCGCGCTGGAAAAGCGGCCGCTCGTGGTGGGCCTCGGCCCGGCGGGACTGTTCGCGGCGCTGACGCTCGCGCGGATGGGCCTGTCGCCGCTCGTCGTCGAGCGCGGACGTCCGGTCGACGCGCGCGCTTTGGATGTGGACGTGTTCTGGCGGACGGGGAAACTCGATCCCGCGAGCAATGTTCAGTTCGGCGAGGGCGGCGCGGGCGCGTTTTCGGACGGAAAGCTCACCACCGGCATCAAGGACGCGCGTTGCCGGGACGTCTTGCGCGCGCTCCATGAGGCGGGCGCGCCGGAGGAGATTCTGTACGCCGCGAAACCGCACATTGGCACCGACCGACTGCGCGGCGTGGTCCGGAATCTGCGCGAAGAGATCATCGCCCTGGGCGGCGAGGTGGTCTTTGAGTGCACGCTCAAGGAACTGCAGATCGAAAGCGGGCGCGTGACGGGTGCGCGGCTTGTAAAGGATGGCGAGGTTCGGGAGATCGACGCCCGCGACGTGATCCTCGCGGTGGGACACAGCGCGCGGGACACGTTTTCGATGCTGCACGCGCTCGGCGTCCGGATGTCCCCGAAGCCCTTCTCCATCGGTGCGCGGATCGAGCACAGGCAGAAGTGGATCGACGAATCCCAGTACGGGGGGTTCGCGGGGCACAAATCGCTCGGCGCGGCGGATTACAAGCTCTCAGAGCGGATGCCGGACGGACGCGGCGTGTACACCTTCTGCATGTGCCCCGGCGGGCACGTGGTCGCGGCTGCATCCGAGGAAGGCGGGGTCGTCACGAACGGCATGAGCTACCACGCGCGCGCGGGCGAGAACGCGAACGCGGCGCTCCTGGTGTCCGTCAGGCCGGAGGACTTTGGCGCGGACGATCCGCTCGCCGGGGTGTGGTTTCAGCGGGCATGGGAGGAGGCCGCGTTCCGGCTCGGCGGCGAAAATTTCAATGCGCCCGCGCAGCTCGTGGGCGATTTTCTCAAAAAACGGGTTTCGCGCGGCGCGGAGAACGTTGCGCCCACGTACAGGCCGGGCGTCACATGGACGTCGCTCGACGGTTGTCTGCCCGCGTTCTGTCTGGACGCCATGCGGCGCGCGCTGCCGATCTTCGGACGCAGAATACGCGGATACGACGCCCCCGGCGCGGTTCTCACCGGAATCGAGACGCGCTCGTCCTCGCCGGTTCGCATCGAGCGGGACGAAAACTGCGCTTCGTCCGTCGCGGGACTCTATCCCTGCGGAGAGGGCGCGGGCTACGCGGGCGGCATCCTTTCGGCGGCGGTCGACGGGATCCGGTGCGCGGAGGCGCTCGCGGAGGATCAAAATGCCTGATTACATTGCGGAGAACTACGAAATCATCCTGATTGGCGCGCTTTTGCTCGTTTTGCTGGCGGTCCTGATCGCCTCGTCGGCGCGTAGACGCTTCCTCGAGCGCCAGCTATCGCAGATGAATCGCGCGCTCGAGATTTCGACGCGCCGGGTCGCGGAGCTTTCGGACTCCATCGAGAAACGGCAGGACAGGCTGCGCGGCTCGCTGGACGAGCGCATGGAGGCGCTCCGGGATTCCAACGACAGAAAGCTCGACCAGCTCCGCGAGATCGTGACCGGGAAGCTCGACGCGCGGCTCGGGGAGTCGTTTCGCACCGTGAACGAGCAGCTTGCGCGCGTGGACAAGGGACTGGGCGAGATGCGCTCGCTCGCGGCGGATGTGGGCGACCTCAAAAAGATCATGACCAACGCGCGGGCGCGCGGCGCGTGGGGCGAGGTGCAGCTGCGCGCGCTGATGGAAGAGGTGCTCGCGCCGAGCCAGTACCTCGAGAATACGACCGTCGCGCCCGGCGCGACGGAGCGCGTGGAGTTTGCCATCGTCCTCCCGGACGCGGCCGGGGAGACGACGCTGATCGCGGTCGATTCGAAATTCCCCGTGGAGCAGTTCCTGCGCCTCCCCGACGGTGCCGCGGCCTTCGAGAAGGCCGTGCTCGACGAGGGAAAACGCATTTCCTCCAAGTACATCCACCCCCCGCACACCGTCGACTACGCGGTCATGTTCCTGCCCGCCGAAAGCCTCTACGCCGAGGTCGCCCGGCGGCGGGGACTCGTCGAGCGGCTGCAGAACGAGCTGCGCGTGCTCGTCGCGGGGCCGAACACGTTCGCGGCACTCCTCACGAGTCTGCGCATGGGCTTTCGCGGCGCAGTCCTCGAGCGGCGTGGCGCAGAGGTCATGGCCACTCTCCGGGGGGTGGAGGCCGAATTTTCAAAGTATGCCGAGGCCGTCGAGCGCGCCAAGCAGCGCGCCCGTCAGCTCGAAGGCGACCTCGACGGCATTGAAACCCGCGCCCGCGCGGTGGAGCGCAGGCTCAGGGAGGTCGGCGAGGAGTGACCGAATTGAGGATGAACGTTCATTTTACGCTTTCCAAAAGCAATCTCGACGGTTCGGGGTTTGGGCTACCGGACCGTCGATGGAATAAATGGTAGTTCCCTTCAGCATGGGTTTCCAAAGGGGCTCAGTCCCTTTGGCGGGGGTCCGGGGGCAGAGCCTCCGGAGGCCCCGGCGCAAAGTTGCCGCAATTTTAGCAATTCCTGTTGAATTCTTGACGGATATTTCCGTTTTTTGCTTGAAATATAGTCGACTTACGATTATAATCGATACAAGGGGCTGATTTGAATGACTGACGAAATCAATCGTACGCCGCGCGAGCAAGTCGGCGTTTGGCTGGGCCGGGTATGGAGGCGCAGGTTTCAATTAAGCGAGATGCTGCTTGAGCGGATGGGCGTCGGACCGGGGCAGGTACCGATCCTGTCGGAACTGAAGCATCACGGCGAGATGACGCAGCGCGAGCTCGCCGAGCACACGCATGTGACGGCGGCGACGATTTCCGGAACGCTCAAGCGCATGGAGCGTGCGGGCATCGTCTATCGCACGGACGACACGCGCGACGCCCGGGTATCCATCGTCCGGCTGACGGACGCTGGAAAGAAGCTCGTCGACGAGGCGTGGCAGCTTTTCTATCGCACGGACATGGACATGCTGTCCGGTTTTTCCGACGAGGAATGCGAGCAGATGCTCGGTTATTTCGCGCGCATGCGCGAAAACGTGGATCAGGCGATCGAAGGCGTGTGTTCTGCGCAGCCTGCCAAATAGACCGGCGCGCGATCTGGCCGTGGCATGGATCGCCGCGGCTTTTTTTGATAGAATAGGAGCGGTTTTCCGACCCTCTTTCGGGACCAAAGCGCCTGAAAAGCGATAGAATGGACGATAGGGGAGGCGCTGGGACGCGCCGGCCTGGGGGAGTGACGCCATGGGACGGATCGCGCGTTTGCGCGGGCGATGTTGCGTTCATCGCGCGCGGGGGTACTGTATACCGACTGATCTGTCAACGGGAGGATAATTATGGGCGATTTGAATGATTGGATGCGCTCCGAGGCGCGCGTTGCCGCGAAAAGACTCGCGGAGATCAACTCAACCGAAGTTCTTGAAAAGGCCGCGGGCGGGTTCGGCATGCAGAAGCGCTCGCTCGCGCTTTTGGATACACTAAAGGCCGCGCTGTTTCCGAACCTGTACGAGCACGGAGCGGTTTCCTGTTCTCATCTGACCGCGCTCGCGGAGGAGCGGCTGTACACCGCCAGCGAGCAGCTTCTGTCGATCGCGTTCGACCTCATCGACCCGTGGGAGGCCGAGCGGGTAACGCTCGAGTTCATGCAGAAGCTGGTCGGCATTCGCGAGACGCTGACGACCGATCTCGAGGCTGCGTACCTGGGCGATCCCGCCGCGCGCAGCATCGAGGAAATCCTTTTGAGTTATCCGTCCATCGAGGCGGTGAGCACGTACCGCATCGCGCACGAGTTGTACCTACTGGGGCTTCCGATGATCGCGCGGGTCATGACCGAGTCCGCGCACGCCAAGACCGGCATCGACATCCACCCGGGCGCCACGATCGGCAGGCACTTCTTCATCGACCACGGGACGGGCGTCGTCATCGGCGAGACGTGCGTGATCGGGAACAACGTGAAGCTCTATCAGGGCGTGACGCTCGGCGCGAAGAGCTTCCAGCTCGACGAAAACGGGAACCCCGTCAAGGGCGTCAAGCGTCACCCGAACATCGAGGACGACGTGGTAATCTACGCCGGGGCGACCATATTGGGCGGCGACGTGACCGTGGGAAGGGGTTCCATCGTGGGCGGCAACGCGTGGATCACCCACTCCGTCGCACCGAACACCATCGTCTACAACCAGCAGCCCGTGCCCATCGCGAAGAATCGCGAAGGATGATTCCATTTGATTTCAAGGGCGGCGCGGGGCTCGCGCCCATGGCGGGCGTGACCGACGCCGCAATGCGCCTCCTTTGCCGCGAGCAGGGCGCGCGCTGGTCGGTGAGCGAGATGCTCTCGGCGAAGGGCTGGGTGTACGCGGGCGGAAAGAACCGTGCTGCGCAGGAACTGATCGCGCGCCTGCCGGGCGAAGGCGTCGCCGGACTCCAGCTCTTTGGGCGGGAGCCTTCCTACGTCGCGGAGGCCGTGCGGCAGCTCGCAAGCGCCGGCTTCGAGTTTTTTGACCTGAATTTTGGTTGCCCCGCGCCCAAGATCGCCGGGGCGGGCGAGGGCAGCGCGCTCATGCGCGAGCCGACGCTCCTGGGAAGGATCGTGCGCGCGGCGGCGGACGCGACGGATCTGCCCGTCACGGCGAAGATCCGCTCCGGCTGGGACGAAGCGTCGATCAATGCCGTCGAGGTCGCGCAAATCTGCGAACAAAGCGGCGCGCGCGCGATCACGGTTCACGCGCGGACGCGCGCGCAGCAGTACGCCGGGCGGGCGGACTGGTCGGTCATCCGCGCGGTGAAGCGCGCGGTGTCGGTTCCTGTGTTCGGAAACGGCGACATACGCTGCGGGGAGGACGCCGTCCGGATGCTTTGTGAGACCGGCTGCGACGGCGTGATGGTAGGCCGCGCCGCACAGGGGAACCCATGGATTTTCGCCGAGATTGCCGCCGTTCTCGCGGGCGGGAAGGCCCCGCGCGTCGCGGCGGCAGAGCGGATCGGCATGGCGAAGAGGCACTTTGAACTGGAAACCCAGCTGCACGGCGAGAGGGTCGGCCTTCTCGAGATGCGCAAGCATATCGCCTGGTATGCGGGCGGGCTGCGCGGCGCGGCGCGGTTTCGGGAACGCATCAATGCGCTCGCAACGCGGGACGAGGTGCTCGAGGCGCTCTCGGACTACGCGCGAAGCCTGAAGGAGAGTGATACGGATGGATAAACTGCGGCTTGGCATTACGGTCAGGACGGGCGCCATCGCCCTGGGCTGCATGCGCATCGCGCGCATGGAGGACGCGGCGGCGGAGAAGCTCATTTACACGGCGCTCGAGAACGGGATCGACCTTTTCGACCACGCGGACATCTACGGCGGCGGGGAATCCGAGGCCGTGTTTGGGCGCGTGCTCGCGAAAAATCCGGGTTTGCGCGAAAAGATGGTGGTACAAGGGAAGGTCGGCATCTGTAAGGGCTACTACGACGCCTCGAAGGAGCACATCATCGAGGCCGTCGAGGGATCGCTCCGGCGGCTGGGCGTCGAGTATCTTGACACGTTGCTTCTGCACCGACCGGACGCGCTCATGGAGCCCGAGGAGGTCGCGGGCGCGGTGCGCGCGCTCAAGGACGCCGGAAAGATCCGCGTCTTCGGCGTCAGCAACGAGAACGCCGCGCAGATCGCGCTGCTCTCGCGCTACCTGCCGGGCGAGGTCGCCATTAACCAGCTTCAATTCTCGCTGGCGCACACCCCCATCGTCGACGCGGGCGTGAACGTCAATATGCATTCCGCGCACGCCGTCGTGCGCGAAGGCGGCGTTCTTGACTTCTGTCGGCTGTACGGGATCACCATTCAGGCCTGGTCACCCTTCCAGTACGGCATGTTCGAGGGCGTGTTCATCGGGAGTGAAAAGTACCCCGCGCTCAACAAGGCGCTGGACGAGCTTGCCGAGGAGAAGGGTGTCACACCCTCCGCAATCGCCATCGCGTGGATTCTCCGGCATCCCGCGCGCATGCAGGCCATCGTCGGGACCACAAAGCCCGACCGCCTCGTAGAGATCGCCAAGGCCTACGAAACGCCCATCACCCGTCAGGAGTGGTACAGGCTCTACCTTGCGGCCGGGAACCCGCTGCCGTAGAGGCAGGAATCGATTCCATGCGCGTCGTCGCGTTTTGGGATATTGCGCGGGAGCCGGTCGTCATTCTCCCGGCTTGCTGAGCGCGGCCTCGAGTTCGCCCACTCTCGTGACGAGTACCGCACAGAATTCGTCCATACCCTGCGCGCGTTCCCGCAGGGGCTTTGTCACAAACGTGCGGACGGGATCGATCACCGCCTCGGCGCACTGTATGATTTTCTCGTTCTGCTCTGCCGCGCGCCTGCCCGTCAGGTGCCTTGTCAGGATTTCGATCGAGCGCGCGAGCTCCGCGTCGCCCTGCATGCGCGCCTCCTCTTGAAGCCCGTCGCACGCCGCCTTCATGTCCGCGCGAGGGCGGTGGTTGACCTGCGGCGTCGCGCATTCGACGCCCTGCTCGTTGAGGCTCTCCACGATCTTTTTCACATAATCGGGCCGCGTCTTGATGATGGAACGGTACTTGTTCTGATAGCGCAGCATGAGCGAGTGATCGCCGTCTGAGATCTCCTGCAGGCAGGAGCGCACGGACTGTCCCGCCGCGCGCGCGCGCAGGACCTTCTCCATCAGATCGTCGACCTCGTCCTGCGTGAACGGCACAAAGCGGGCCGCGTGTGCGGTGTCGCCTTCTCGTTGCCGGACCTGCGCATAATAATAATTGCGTATGCTGTTGGGGCGGCGGCCTGTTTTCTCCGAAATGCGCTCGAATACCGCCTTGAGCGGCAGCCCCTGCTGCTGTGCCTCGTCCGCCGTTTCCCACAACAGCTTGTTCTCGTAGTCGCTCCAGCCGGATCGTCTGCTCATGCGTTTGATCGCCTGCTCCATTTTGCTCCCTCCAAATAGATACTAATTAAGAGTATGCGCGCGGCCCCTGAACGATATACGAGCGCCGCAATCTAGGCGAATATTTTTTCACAACCACCCGGCGGCGCATGCGAGGCGGCGTTTTCGGGTATCTATGAGTGGGATGGGCGCGCGCCAATCCGCGCTTGCTTTTCCGGGGGTTTTGTTGTAAGATATCATAAGACTGGGAATAAGGAGGAACTGACTGTGGTTGACAAGCAGATGAGCATAGGACAAGTCCTGAAGCTGGATCGCGGGACCGCTCCGATTTTCATGCAGTTCGGCATGCACTGCCTCGGCTGCCCGCACGCGACCGCCGAGAGCCTTGAAATGGCATGCGCGGCGCATGGCGTGGATGCCGACGAGCTGGTTCAGAAGCTGAACGCCTACTTTGAAGGCAAGAAATAACAAAGCGCGGCGGCCGGTGCGTTGATATGCGCATCGGCCGAACATATATACGAATCAGGGGGTACGATCATGCAGATTCATTCCTTCAATGATGCGGAAGGCCTCAGGATCGCGGTCGAGATTGAGAAGCGCGGCGAGGCCTTTTATCGCAAGGCGGCGAAGCTTTCAGACAACGCGGACACCGTGCGCATTCTCGAGCAGCTCGCCTCCGACGAGGCGGCACATAAGCGCGAGTTTGAAAAGCTGCTCGAGCGCGCCAGCGTTTCGGACGAAATGTACGATGAGGAGACGAGCGCGTACCTCTCCGCCATCGCGGCGGACGTCGTGTTCCCAGAAGGACTGATGGCGCTTCGGCGCGCGGGCTTCTCGAGTCCCGAGGGCGCGCTTCTCGAGGCGATCCAGTCCGAGAAGGACTCCATTCTCTTCTATACGGAATTGGCCGAGCACGCCATGGATCCCGAATCCAAGCGCATGTTCCGGGAAATCATCATGCAGGAGAGGCGTCATCTGCACGTTCTGCAGATCCGACTCGAAGAGACGACCGCGGAGGGATGACCATGGGCTACATGGATCAGTACCGAAAATGGCTTGAGGTGTTCGCGGACGACGAAGCGACGGTTTCCGAGCTCAACTCGATCGCGGACAACCGCGCCGAGATCGAGGACAGGTTCTATCGCGCGCTCGAGTTTGGCACGGCGGGGATGCGCGGCGTGATCGGCATGGGGCTCAACCGGATGAACGTTCACAACGTCAGACGGGTCACCCGCGCGCTTGCGAAGATCATCAAAAACCATTCCGGCGGCGCGGAGCGCGGCGTCGTGATCGGTTACGATTCGCGCAACATGTCCCCGGCGTTCGCGCGCGAGACTGCGCTGACGTTCGCCGCGTGCGGGGTTCGGGCGATGCTGTTTTCGTCGCTTCGGCCTGTGCCGGTTCTGTCGTTCTCCGTGCGCCATCTGGGCGCGATCGCGGGCGTCGAGATCACCGCGAGCCACAATCCATCGAAGTACAACGGCTACAAGGTCTACTGGGAGGATGGCGGCCAGCTCCCGCCGGCCCGCGCGGACGAGGTGACGGCGGAGATCGAGAGGACCTCCTACGAGGAATCGGTTGCCATGGATGAGGATGCGGCGATCCGGGCTGGGCTTCTCATCTATCCCGGACCGGAGATCGACGACGCGTATATCGCGTCGGTCAAAAAGCTTCAGGTGAACCCTGAGCTCGCGCGCGAAATGGGCGATCAGCTGAAAATCGTGTATACGCCCCTCAACGGCACGGGCAATCTTCCGGTCAGACGCATTTTGCGCGAGATCGGCATGCGGCACGTCTTCGTCGTGCCAGAGCAGGAACTGCCGGACGGCAACTTCCCGAGCGTGAAGGTGCCGAACCCCGAGGACCCGGACGCGTTCCGGCTTGCCATCGGAATGCAGAAGCGGCTCGGGGCCGACCTCTGCGTGGGCACCGATCCCGACTGCGACCGCGTGGGCGTCGCGTGCCTTACGGAATCGGGGGACGTGCGCATGCTCTCCGGAAACCAGATTGGCTGCCTTCTGCTCGACTACATCTGTTCCCAGAAGAAGGCGCGCGGCGAACTCCCCGCAAACGGCGCTGCGGTGTCGTCCATCGTCTCGACCGACATGGCGAAGGCCATCTGCCGCGACTTCGGCATGGCGCACATCGAGGTTCTGACAGGCTTCAAGTTCATCGCCGAGCAGATTCAGCGCTTCGAGGACACGGGTGAGCACACGTTCCTCTTCGGTTTCGAGGAGAGCTACGGCTTCCTTTCGGGCACCGAGGTGCGCGACAAGGACGGCGTGAACGCGGTGATGCTGATTGCGGAGGCCGCGGCATACTACAAGGCGCGCGGCATGACCCTCGCGGACGCCGCGGACGAACTCGGAAAAAAATACGGCTATTACGGCGATCACATCAAGAGCGTGACCCTCGCGGGCAAGGACGGGCGCGCGAAGATCGAAGCCATCATGGGAAGGCTCCACACGGAAAAGCTCGGCGAGATCGGCGGGAGCAAGGTACGCGCCACGCGCGACTACCTCAGAGGCACGCGCGAGACTTCGGACGGGACAATCGCGCCCGCCGGGCTTCCGGAGTCGGACGTTCTGTATTACGAGCTCGAGGGCGGCGCATGGGTGTGCGTGCGGCCGTCGGGAACGGAGCCGAAGATCAAGGTCTATATCAACGCCGTATCAGACGCGCCCGAAAAAACGGAGGCGCTGCTCGCGGCATACGCGGGAGACATGGACAGAATCCTTGCGATACAACCCGTTTAGCAATCCGCTCGCGGATTGCGGGTCGGCGGGTCGCATACGGGATCGGCATGCCGACAAACATGAGATAGCTGGAGGTTTTTTATGAAGTTAGGCGTCGTGGGCCTTCCGAACGTCGGGAAATCGACGCTGTTCAATGCGATCACAAACGCCGGGGCACAGGCGGCGAACTATCCTTTCTGCACCATCGAACCGAACAACGGCATCGTCGCGGTGCCTGACCCGCGCCTCGACGTGCTTTCCGGGATGTACCACCCCGAGAAGTACACGCCAGCGACGCTGGAGTTCGTGGACATCGCCGGGCTCGTGAAGGGCGCGAGCCGGGGCGAGGGTCTCGGCAACAAGTTCCTCTCGCACATCCGCGAGGTGGACGCGATCGTGCACGTCGTGCGCTGTTTCGAGGATTCGAACGTCATCCATGTGGACGGCAACGTCTCCCCCAAGCGCGATATCGAGACGATCGAGACCGAACTCATCCTGGCAGACATTGAGACGGTGGGAAAGCGGCTCGACCGCGCGCTCTCCATGGTCAAAAAGGGAGAGAAGAAGTACCAGGACGAGGCGGAAGCGGGGAAGATCCTCGCCGACTGGCTCGATTCCGGCAAGCCCGCACGCACCGCGCCGCTCAAAGACGACCAGAAGGCCGTCGCCCGCGAATGGTTCCTTTTGACGATGAAGAAGGTCATCTACGCGGCGAACATTGGCGAGGACGACATCGGGACGGAGGTTTCCGACCTGACCTACGTGCGGGAGGTCGAGAAAATCGCCTCCGCAGAGGGCGCGGAGGTGCTCGTCATCTGCGCCAAGGTGGAGGAGGAGATCGCCCAGCTCGATCCCGCCGAGAAGAAGATTTTTCTCGAGGAGATGGGGATCGGTCAGTCCGGCCTTGACCGGCTGGTGACGGTGGGCTATCGGCTCCTCGGACTCATCAGCTTCCTGACCGCGGGCCCCAAGGAGGTGCGTGCCTGGACGATCACGGACGGCATGAAGGCACCCCAGGCGGCGGGCAAGATCCACACGGACTTTGAACGCGGGTTTATCCGCGCGGAGATCGTGGCGTACGACGACCTCGTGCGCGAAGGCTCCATGGCCGCGTGCAAGGACAAGGGTCTCGTGCGCAGCGAGGGCAAGGAGTACGTCATGAAGGACGGGGACGTCACGCTCTTCCGGTTCAACGTATGACCCAGACGCCCGCTCCCATCCTCGAGTCCGCGTATCCCGAAAAAGCGCGCCCGACGCTTTTGGCCGCGAACGGGATGTATCTGCTCGCGGGCGCGGGCGTGCTCCTGCAGTATGCGTTCTTTCCGCAGATCGCCCGGCTCCTGCGCGCGCTCTTTGGCGAGATGACGGTTGTCGAGGCGCTCCTCGGGATCGACGCGTTGCTTTATCCGCTGTTCTTCCTTTTGCCGGTCGCCGCGTTCATTGCGCGGCGCGGCGCGGGTTCGATGCGGCTTTCTGGGATCAGCCCCGGCATGACATTCGTGTGCCTGCTCGCCGGCCCCGTGTTCGTGCTCCTCTCGGGCGCGGTTTCCTTCGTCTGGCTAGTGATCCTGAACGCGCTGGGCCTGCCGGTCGCGGGCGCGCGCATCTCGATTGCAAACGAGCGAGAGCTGCTCCTCGGCGTGGTTGCAATCGCGATCATTCCCGGCATCTTCGAGGAGATCCTGTTTCGCGGGCCGATCCTTTCCGCATACGAGAAGGGCGGCGCGCGGCGCGCGATCCTCATTTCCGGCATTCTGTTCGCGATGCTGCACGGTTCCGTGGAGGGGCTGCCGATTCAGTTCATCATGGGCTTGGCGCTTGGCTACGCGGTCGTCTCGACCGGCTCGATCTACGCGGGCATGATGATCCACACCTCGTTCAACGCTTCTCAGATTCTTCTGAGCTACGCGGCTGGAAACGCTGTTTCTCAGACGGGGGATGGCGCGCCCGCGCTTGAGGGCACAGTCGAATCCGTAGCGCTTGCGATCACCGCCACCCTGATGGGGCTCGTCGCGCTCGGGCTTGTATCCCTGATCGTTCGCGCGTTCAGGCGCTACCGGACGCGCGTAGGCATCGCACTTTTTCCCGCCGCGCCGCTGAAGCCCGGCGTGGGCGAGGCGATCGTTCTCATCTCAGGCGTTGTGACCGCCCTCTTTCTTTACGCAAACAATATCTTCGGCATTCTGGAGTACCTCCTGTGAACGCGGTCGTCCTTGCCGTCGGAAAGCTCAGGGAAAAATGGCAGAGGGACGGCTGTGACGAGTACCTCAAGCGACTTTCGCGATACGGGAAATATGAGCTCGCGTCGGTGGACGACGTGCGCGAGCCCGACCGGCCCTCAGACGCGCTCAACCGCCAGGTCATGGATCGGGAGGGCGCGTCGCTTTTGCGGCTCGTGAAACCCGACGACTTTGTCGTCTGCCTTTCGATCGACGGCGACGCGCCCGATTCCGTGCGGCTTGCCAGGCTCACCGCCGGTTGGGCGCAGACGGGCCGCCGAATCGTCTTCGTGATCGGCGGCTCGCTCGGCCTTTCCGAACATGTACTCGACCGCGCCGATTTCCGCCTCTCCTTCTCCAACATGACTTTTCCCCACGGACTCATGCGCGTCGTCCTCCTCGAGCAGCTCTACCGCGCCGAGCGCATCAACGCGGGGGAGAGGTATCACAAGTAGGGCGGGGAGACGCCGAAGGCGCGACCTCGTGCTCCCGCCAAAGGGCGTTGGCGCTTTGGAATCCCATATTTGAAGGGGAACGATTGTCCGGCGGACCGCCCGGGGCCCAAGCCCCGGACGACCGCGTTTGGATGGTTGAAAATCTCTCCAAAAGCAAAAAACGACGCCGTGGGGCTGGGCCCACGCGGCGTCGGCACGTGATTGCATGATTCCACCGTAGTCGGGGATTTCAAGCGGCCCTTGTGCGGGGTGCCGGGGCAGTGTCCCCGGCGTCACTCACCGAAACCGCAGCGCCGCGACCGTGCAGGGCGGGAGGGTAAACCTGAGTTCGGTGCCGGTCTTGTCGAATTCGGATGTGAAGGCCTCGAACCTTTCCGGAGCCACGCGGTCGGGCGCGTCGAACTCGTTGTGCGCGCGCGTGTCGCCGGTCAGGACGCGCGCCTTTTCCACGTTGACGAGCGCGCCGTCGACGCGCATCTCGATCTGCGCAGGCGCGTCGGGCGAGGTGTTGACGAGCGTGACGTTGAGGGATCCGTCCCCCGAAACCGACGCGGACTCAGAGACGACGGGCGTCTCGATGTCGTTCGCGGTGAAGGTATTTGTCTCGATGGCGGAAGAGACGAGCACAGCGTTCTGGTGGGCCTTCATCATCTCGAAGACGTGGTAAGTGGGCGTGAGGAGCATCCGCTTGCCCTCGGTGAGAACGACCGCCTGCAGGACGTTCGCGAGCTGCGCGATATTCGCCATCTTGACGCGGTCGGCGTGCCGGTTGAAGATGTTGAGAGTGAGCCCCGCGACCATCGCGTCGCGCATGGTGTTCTGCTGGTAGAGGAAGCCAGGGTTCGTGCCGGGTTCGACGTCGAACCAGGTGCCCCACTCGTCGACGATCAATCCCACGCGCTTCTCGGGGTCGTAGAAGTCCATGATCGCGCCGTGGTTTTTGACGAGCGTCTCCATGAAGTACGCGCGCGCGATGGTGTTTAAGTACGTCTGGAGATCGAACTCGGTGGCGCTGCCCTTGTTGCTCCACTCGGCGGGCACCGTGTAATAGTGAAGCGACAGCCCGTCCATCTGCCGCGCGGCCTTCTCCATGAGTACCTTCGTCCATTCGTAGCCGGGATCGCCCTTCGAGCAGCCGGGGCCGCAGGCGATCTTGTAGACGCGTTCGTCGCCGTACCTGCGGACGTAAGTCTGGTAACGCCGGTATTCGTCGGCGTAGTATTCCGGCGTCATGTTGCCGCCGCAGCCCCAGTTCTCGTTGCCGACGGCGAAGTAGGGAAGCGTCCACGGCGCGTCCTGGCCGTTCCTGCGGCGCAGATCGGCCATGGGCGAGACGGCGGGGCTTGTCATGTACTCGACCCACTCCTGCATTTCGCGCACGGAGCCGGACCCGACGTTTCCGTTGACGTAGGGCTTGCAGCCAATCTGGCGGCAGAGCTCAAAGAACTCGTGCGTGCCGAAGGAGTTGTCCTCCACCACGCCGCCCCAGTGGGAGTTGTACATCCGCTTGCGCGTCTCAAGCGGCCCGATGCCGTCCATCCAGTGGTATTCATCGGCGAAGCAGCCGCCCGGCCAGCGCAAGACGGGCAGTGCCAGTTTCCTGAGCGCCTCGACCACGTCCGTACGCATGCCGTTTACGTTCGGGATCTCGGAATCCCTCCCGACAAACACGCCTCCGTAGATACACCTGCCAAGGTGCTCCGAGAAGTTCCCGTAGATTTCCGCGTTGATCTGCGCGCCCCTTATCCCCGGGCGCACGATGTACCGCATGGACATCCCCTCCTATCCCATCCCAAACGGGAGGTTTTCAATTTGAATCCGATCCCCTGCCGAAAATGCCTCGAAGAATCCGCCGACCTGCGCGCGCTTGCGGAGCACCTCGACCGGTACGTGGACTCCCTGCCGGACGAAATCCGCACTGACGCCGAGACCTACGCGAAAAGGATCGCGCTTTGTGAGTCCTGTCCGCGCCGGGTCGAGCTTCTGTGCGCCGTGTGCGGCTGCTACATTCAGGCGCGCGCCGCGAAAAGGCGCATGGGCTGTCCCATCGATGTCGGAGAACCCCGCTGGCGCGCGCAGGATCAGTCGTAATCTCGCAGCTTCAGCCAGTTCTGGAAGAGCCCCGCCCACTGGGCGACGTCGGGCATCTCCTTCGCGAGCCCGAGACCGTGCCGGCCGTGCGGGAAGACGTGCAGCTCATAGGGTACGCCGTTGATCGCCAGCGCCGACGCCAGCCCGAGGCTGTTTTCCACGGGCACCCCCTGATCGGCGGCGGTATGCCAGATGAACGCTTCGGGCGTGTCCTCCGTGACGTGCAGCTCCGCCGAAAATTTGCGGATCGTCTTCCAGTCCTCGGCCTTTTCGCCCAGCAGGTTTATCAGCGAGCCCTGATGCCGGAACGCCGCGAAGCTCACGACCGCGTAGCAGGGAACGAATGCGTCCGGGCGGGACGAGAGCCGCTCGACGGGATCCGCCGCGTCCGGGTTGCCGAGGTCGTACATCGTCGCGGCGGAGCACACGAGGTGCCCGCCCGCCGAGAAGCCAAGGATCGCGACCCTTTCGTAGCCCATGGCGCGCACCACGCGGACGGCGCGCTTCATGTCGGAAAGAGGCGCGCACATGTCGCAGGGCGCGACGCGGTAATCGAGCACGAACGCCGAGACGCCCGCCTCGTTGATCATCTCCGCGATGGGCGCGCCCTCGTGCGCGGCCTTCATGCGGTACCCGCCGCCGGGCGCGACGATCACTGCGCCCCTGGAGCCCGCCACGGCATAGTCCAGAATCGAGGGCTGTTCCTGATCGGGTGACTGATCGGAATACGGCGCTTTTCCGTCCCAAAGCATGATTTTCCGGTGCATTTCGGTATCCTCCTTACAGAAGGTCGATCATGTCCGCGAGCCGATTGAACTTGAGATCGGGCTTCGTGGGCGAGGTTTCGAGCATTCCCTCGGTAGTCTCCCCGCTCATGACGAGAATGGCGAGCATCCCGGAGCGAAGCCCCGTCTCGACGTCCGTATAGAGCCGGTCGCCGACCATGGCGAGTTCGCGCGTTCGAAGGCCCGTGCGCCGAAGCGCCGCCTCGACGATGCCGGGGTTCGGCTTTCCGACCACGAGCTCCGGGCGGCGGAAGGCGGAGGCCTCGATGAAGGCCATGATCGCTCCGATGTCCGGCGCGAAACCCGTCTCCGTGGGGCAGTTGAAGTCCGGGTGGGTGGCGACATAGGGAAGCCCCGCGCGCACGAGGTCGCACACGCGCGTCATTTTTTTGTAATCGAGGGTGGTGTCGTAGCCGATCACGACCATCTCGGGGTTCTCCTGATCGATGGCGACGCCGTTCTCCGAAAGTTCCGCGACCAGGTACTCGTTCCCGAGCACATAGCAGCGCCTGCCGGGGTAGAGCTCGTTGAGCTTGTACGCCGTCGCTTCGCCGGAGGTCAGTATCTTCTCGCGCGGTACGTCGAGGCCCATTTTGCGCAGCCTTTCAACGTAGAACGCCGAGTTGTGGGAGGAATTGTTCGTGAGGAACAGGAAATCTCGGCCCGTCTCCCGCACCCTTTTGATGAAGTCGAGCGAACCCTCGATGATCCTGTTTCCAAGGTAGAACGTGCCGTCCATATCCAGAAGGAAGCACTTTACGTCTTTGAGCGTCATGTCAGTCCTCCCCGAACTCGATGGTATTTTCGCGCATCGCTTTGACGGGCGCGAGCGCCTCCACGCGGTAGCCCGCCGTGCGAAGCTTTGTCAGGCCGTCCTGAAACGCCTTCGCGATTACCGCGCCGACGCCCGCGACCACGCCGCCCGCCTGCTCGATGAGCCGGATCGCGCCGAAGGCGGCCTCCCCGTTCGCGAGAAAGTCGTCGATGACGAGCACGCGCTCGCCCTTTTCGATGAACTGCTCCTTGAGGGTCAAAAGATAAGTTGCGTTTTTGGTGAAGGAGAACACCTCCGTCTGGATAATGCCCTCCTTCATGATCGACGAAACCTGCTTTTTCAGGATCACCATCGGGAGATTCATCTCGAGCGCGGTCATGACGGCGGGCGCGATGCCGGAGGATTCGATCGTCGCGATCTTCTCGATGCCCGCGTCCAAAAATCGTGCCGCGAACTCCTCGCCGACCTGCTTCATCAAAAACGGGTCCACCTGATGGTTCAAAAACGAATCCACGAGCAGCACGCTCTCGGAGAGGGCGTGGCCGTCGCGGCGTATCCTTTGTTTGAGTATCTCCAAGTCCTCCACCCCTTCGCTGTGATTGGTTACCGCAACTGCTCCGGTCGGTAGATCATCGCCGCCGTTGCGTGCGAAGCCTTGAGGGAATCGCCGAACCTGGCCGCCATGTCGGGGGAGAGGCCCGTGTCCTCGCTTCCCGCGATCTCGCCCGAGACGAGCTTATCGCAAAGCGCCGCCATATCGTCCATCAGCGCGAACGAAACGGGGTTGTAGCCGCCCGCGTATTTTTGCCCGTCGTGCCCGCCGAGAAGCGCCCAGCCCGCGGGTTCGACGCCCATCGCCGCGAGCTTTTCTTTCGCGGCGCGGATGGACCTCGCGTAGTCCGTCAGTTTCGACGCGCCCGGAACCTGCAGCCACGCGACCGAACCGGAACCGACCGCGTCGCCGGTAAACACGCACCTGTGCGTTTCGTCCACGAACAGCAGCGAGCCGGGCGTGTGGCCGGGGAGCGCGATGACCTTTAGGACGGTGCCGCCCA
The DNA here is from genome assembly GCA_023444095.1 of Bacillota bacterium. Classification (GTDB taxonomy): domain Bacteria; phylum Bacillota; class Clostridia; order Christensenellales; family Aristaeellaceae; genus RUG11247. The sequence continues at coordinate 6,304 of JAEZRP010000005.1, read as the reverse complement.
GATCGATCTCGTCGCCGTCCTCAAGGTTCGCGAGGCGCGCCTCGTCGGGCACGGGCTGGCCGGGGAAGCGATGTGCGAAGAGCATATCCGAGTCCTTCATCGACAGGTAGACTTTTTCAAATCGCGCGGCGTGATAACTGTGGTCGCCGTGGCCGTGGGTGAGCGCGAGCGCGTAGGGACGGGGCGTGAGCTTTTCGATTATTTTGCGAACGTCGCCCGCCGCCATGCCCGTGTCGATCACCAGCGCGCGCTCCTTGCCGTCCACGACGTAAAAGGAATCGCCCATATGGTCCTCGACCGCCCATACGCCGGGCGCGACGGATGTGTATGCGTACCGCTCGGCCCTGGTCTGCTGAAACAGCCAGCGGCGCACGTCGCCGTTTCGATAGGTTTCCTCCCAAGCGGCATGCGGACCGAACCACTTTGCCCCAACCGTGCCCGCCGGATATTCGGTGTATTTGATGTTCATCGAACCTGCGGCGCGGCAGGCCTGAACCATGAGGCGCGTGCCGTAAACGGTCGTGTGATATGCGCTCACACGGCTATGAATCTCGCTTGCAACGGGTACGACATCATCGTCCGCTGCGTGAAACGCCCACACAGGCAGCTGGCCGACCTTCTTTGCCGCTTCGAGAGTGCCCGCGCCGCAGATCGGAATCGCCGCCGCGAATAGGTCGGGATAACGCGCAATCAGGTTCCATGTGCCATAAGCGCCCATCGAGAGGCCGGTGACATAAACGCGCATCGGATCGACGGAATCGTATGCAATTGCCTCGTCGAGGAGTTGCTTGAGCAATTCCGGCATGCCTGGGTGCATCCAAGCGACATCGGACGGGCATTGCGGCGCGAATATGTAGCACGGATTTTCCGCCTGTTGTGCCGGTTCGGCATAAAGATGCGCACCGGAGGTGTCAAGCAGATGCGCCTCGTTGTCGTGTCCGCGCTGTCCCATGCCATGGAGGAACAAGACGAGCGGGTATTTTTTACCCGGTTCCACGGTTGGCGTGAATTTGCGATAGGGCAGCGCCAAGCCGTTTCCCGCGAAGAGAATCTCTTTGGTCATGGACGCCGAGATCCGCTCATAACGCGACCGTTCGTTCATTTTGCCGCCTCCCGCCCGAGCGCGAACGCCCTCCTGTTCATCTCGATGAACTTCGGCGGCACGGTCTCCTCGAGCGCCGCCATCCACTCTGCCCCGGGGATGTCCATGATCTTTGAAAGGACGCCCATCAGCACCACGTTGGCCGCCTTGGCGCTACCCGCCTCGCGCGCGAGGGAAAGCGCGTCGAGCGCGACGACGTTCGCCTTCCCGGACAGCCGGGGTACAATGTTCTCCGGGTACTCCGCCGCGCCCGTGATGACGGGCATGGGCCACATCTCGGCGGAGTTGGTGACGAGCGTGCCGCCGTCCTTCAGATAGGAAAGCCAGCGCGCGGCCTCGAGCGCCTCGAAGGAGAGGATGTAATCCGCCTCGCCGACGTCGACGATGGGGGAATAGACCTTTTCGCCGTATTTGCAGTAGGTAACCACCGAGCCGCCGCGCTGGGACATGCCGTGGACTTCCGACAGCTTTACGTCATATCCGCGCGCGAGCAGCAGACTTCCGAGGATTTTCGAGGCGAGGAGCGTGCCCTGTCCGCCCACGCCGACGATCATGATGGACGTCGTCATGCCTTTTCGCCTCCCTTGATCGCGCCGAAGGGGCAGACCTGAGCGCAGACGCCGCAGCCGACGCACTGATTTTCGTCGATTCTGGACTTTTTGCCGTCAAACGAGATCGCCGGACACCCGATCCGGATGCACGCCTTGCACGCGCGGCAGACGTCCGGATCGACCCGGTAGGCGGGTTCGTGCTTCACGTACTTGAGAAGCGCGCATGGGCGGCGCGAGATGATGACGGATGGGCCGTCCTTCTCGAGTTCCTCCCGGAGAACCGTCTCCGTCGCCCTGAGATCGTAGGGATCGACCACGCGCCCGGATTGAATGCCGCAGGCGCGGGCGGTGTCCTCGATGGAGATGACGGGCGACTTCTCGTTTTTGAGCGTGAGGCCCGTGGTCGGGTTCTGCTGGTGCCCGGTCATGCCGGTGATGGAGTTGTCGACGACGATGATCTTCGCGCTCCCGAGATTGTAGGAGACGTTCACGAGGCCCGTGAGCCCGGAGTGCATGAATGTGGAATCGCCGATCACCGCGACGGTCTTTTTCGCCATCTCGGGCCGCACCTTGGTAAAGCCGTGCGCCATGGAGATGGACGCGCCCATGCAGACGGTGGTGTCCATGGCGTCGAGCGGCGGCATGGAGCCGAGGGTGTAGCAGCCGATGTCGCCGGTCACGGTGAGTTTGAGTTTTTTCAGGATCGCGAACAGTCCTCTATGTGGGCAGCCCGCGCACATGACGGGCGGACGCCCCGGAAGCGCCTCGCCGAAGGGTTCGCTCTTCTTCGCCGGAAGGCCCATTGCCTTCGCGATCCGCGCCTGCGAGAGCTCACCCAGGAGCCCGAAGAGCTCCTTGCCCCCGTCCGGCACGATGCCCATCTTTCGCACATGCGTCTCGATGACCGGATCGAGCTCCTCGACGATGTAGAGCTTGTCGACGCTCTCCGCGAAATCACGGATGAGCCTTTCGGGCATGGGCCATGCCATGCCGAGCTTCAAAATGCTTGCTTCGGGGAAGACTTCCTTTATATACTGGTAGACGGTGCCCGCACAAATGAAGCCGACGTTTGAGCCGCGCTCGATGCGGTTGATCTCCGCCGCCTCGGCGTATTCGGCGAGCCTTTTCATGCGCTCCTCCACGAATACGTGTCGGCCAACGGCGTTTCCGGGGCTCATGACGTATTTGCGGATATCCTTTTGATAGTCCTTGAGCGGGACATCCTCCCGGTCCGAGAGGGTGACGAGCCCCTGCGAATGCGCAACGCGCGTGCAGGTGCGCAGGAGGACGGGGGTATCGAATTCCTCGGAGAGCCTGAACGCGAGCTTGGTGAACTGAAGGCACTCGGTAGAATCGGAGGGCTCGAGCATCGGGAGCTTTGCGGCCTCGGCATAGTGGCGGGAGTCCTGCTCATTCTGGGAGGAGTGCATGCCCGGGTCGTCCGCGACGCAGACGACGAGGCCGCCGTTCACGCCCGTGTAGGACGCCGTGAAGAGCGGATCGGCTGCGACATTCAGCCCCACGTGCTTCATGGCGCAGAAGGCGCGCGCGCCCGCGACTGACGCGCCGATCGCCGCCTCCAGGGCTACCTTTTCGTTCGGGGCCCACTCGGCATATACCTCGGAAAATTCGGCCACCTCCTCGGTGATTTCGGTCGAAGGCGTGCCGGGATAGGAGGACACGAATCGGCATCCGGCCTCGTAGACGCCGCGCGCGACCGCCGCGTTTCCAAGCGCGAGTTTTTGCATGGCGAAACAGCTCCTTTTTTCGTATTGTCTATCATTCTATCACAACGCAGCAGGCGTGGCAATGCCGAAAGAAGTTTGCATTTTTGCCCGGGGGATGTTATAATCGTTGAAAAACGACGGAGGATTTTCCGATGGCGAAGAACAAAAAGGAGACGGCGCGGGCCAGTGCGGGCGAGCGCGCGTTTCGGCTGACGACGTATTATAAAATCGTCACGATCTATACGCTGATCATGGCGATCGCCTACGGCGCGCTTTATTACGCGCGGACGCGCGGATATCAGCTCATCAACGCGCCGATCCTGTATTGGCTGTGGTACGCGCTCGTGATCGGCATCATTCTCCTCCTCGGCAAATACATCGCGAACCTTCCGAAGAGCGATTCGACGCGGCGGGGCGTGCGGATTTCCGTCGGGATTGTGTCCGTGGCGACTTTGTTCGTATCGTACATCACCGTCATCAACCAGATCGATTCCGGCCTCATGAAGTACGCCACGCTCGACTCGCCCGACGGCAAGCATAGCGTGATTGTCATGAAGGCAGATACGAAGATCCCCGCGACCACGACGGAGGAGGCGAAGGTGTATACGATCTACGCCGCGTATCCGCGCATCAATCAGTTCTTCTGTGATTCGAGCGGGCCGCTCGACGTCATCATGCTTCTCAACGACGAGGACGCGCTTCTCAGCAAGGAATGGACGGAAAACGGGCTGATCCTCACTTCGACCAGCGACAATGTGCAGGGGAACGACAACACCATCCAGATCACCTTCGATTGACATCCCTACCGCCTCCCGCGCATATCATCGCGCGGGGGGTTTTTGTATGCGCAGATATGGTCGTTTCGTCGCGGCGGCGCTGTTCGCGCTGGGGCTTCTGGTATTCCCGGCACAGGCCCTCTTCGCGGCCCAGTCGGCGATCGCGAACTGGGGGCTGACGGTCGCGCCCGCGCTCTTTCCGTTCATGGTGGTTCTTCCCTTTCTCACGAGCCGCGAGGCGTGCCGCGTGTACGACAGGATATTCGGCAGGCTTTCCCGCTTCGCGTTCGCGCTTCCGGGAACGACGGCGTCCGCCATCGTGACGGGGTTGTGCGCCGGGTCGCCCGCCGGGGCCATGGCAGTGGCGCGCGTCGCGCGGCGGGAGGGCCTTTCGCCCGGGGAAGCGGCCCGCATGGCGGGCATCGCGTGCGGGGTCGGGCCGATCTATGTGATCTCCGGCATCGGAGTCGCGCTCGCAGGCTCGGCGGCGGAGGGCTGGCGGTTCGCGACGTCCCAACTCGCGGCACTCCTTTTGACAGGGAACCTTTTTCGGGGCGCATGGAAGAACTCCGGGCGCCGCGCAACCGTCCCGGACGACGGAGAGGGGGACGAAAGGCCGATTACGCGGGCCGTACTGTCGATTCTGAAGGTCGGAGGCTACATGGTGATGTTCGCGGTTGGCATCGCGCTTCTCGATGCTGTCCTCGGCGCGTGGTTTGACAATACTTCCTTATTATTGGACCTCCCGACCGGCGCGGCGTATGCCGCCTCCGTCGGGCTCCCGCTCTACTGGCTCGCGCCCGCGATCGGATTTGGCGGTCTGTGCATCGCGGCGCAGAATATGGGCGTCCTGCGAGGCGTGGGGGTGACGTGGCCGATGTATCTCGCCCAAAAGGCTACCGCGGCCACCTTGACGGCGGGGTTCTATCTTGCGCAGCGTCATTTTACGGCCGGCGCGGCATTTGCGTTTGCCCAAAGGGGCGGCGAGTTCGAGGCGGCATCGGCGGGCGTGTTCGCCCTCATGCTTCCCGTGGCAATCGCGCTCGTGTTCGCCATTTTCGGACGGAAGCGAAGTGTTTCTTAACATACGCGCGCGCTGTCAATTTCCAGCTTTTGGGTCCGCATTCCTCAATATATTGGGGGATTCGAGCGGATGGGACACAATATGACGGATTTTGGGACTGCAAAAAAAGGTGTTGACAAATGATGCGGGAGTTGATATAATAACACCTGCCGCCGCGAGAGACGCGGGGCGCGATCCTTGAAAACGATACAGAGAAAAAGGAAACAGAAAGAACAGTCAGATTTCTGAGAGAGTAAACGCCTCGACGAAGCGGAACTGGGGGAGGGCTTTGGCGAGTCCGAACCGAGGGAAGCGGGTTGAGGAAAAGAGGATTGAACATCAGAGTTTGATCCTGGCTCAGGACGAACGCTGGCGGCGTGCCTAACACATGCAAGTCGAGCGGGGACGAGTAGCAATATTCGTTCTAGCGGCGGACGGGTGAGTAACGCGTGAGCAATCTGTCCCAGAATGGGGGATAACAGATGGAAACATCTGCTAATACCGCATAAGACCACGAGGTCACATGATCTTGAGGTAAAAGGAGCAATCCGATCTGGGGTGAGCTCGCGTCCGATTAGCTAGTTGGCGGGGTAACGGCCCACCAAGGCGACGATCGGTAGCCGACCTGAGAGGGTGATCGGCCACACTGGAACTGAGAAACGGTCCAGACTCCTACGGGAGGCAGCAGTGGGGAATATTGGGCAATGGGGGAAACCCTGACCCAGCAACGCCGCGTGAGGGAAGAAGGTTCTCGGATTGTAAACCTCTGTCCTTGGTGACGAAAAAAATGACGGTAGCCAAGGAGGAAGCCCCGGCTAACTACGTGCCAGCAGCCGCGGTAATACGTAGGGGGCAAGCGTTGTCCGGAATGACTGGGCGTAAAGGGCGTGTAGGCGGCCGATTAAGTCTGGAGTGAAAGTCCTGCTTTCAAGGTGGGAATTGCTTTGGAGACTGGTTGGCTTGAGTGCGGAAGAGGTAAGTGGAATTCCCAGTGTAGCGGTGAAATGCGTAGAGATTGGGAGGAACACCAGTGGCGAAGGCGACTTACTGGGCCGTAACTGACGCTGAGGCGCGAAAGCGTGGGG
>JAEZRP010000019.1 GCA_023444095.1 Bacillota bacterium | reverse complement strand
TCTTGATGGTATTGTAATTGCGCTGCTTGCACTCCGCGCACGCGAGCGTTACCTTAACGCGCTTATCCGATGCCATTTCGCCTGACACCTCCCGTATTCAAATTGCGACACAATAACGAAACCCCTCGGTCGGGGCAGACTAGAACATTATATACTCTATCATTGGATATTGCAAGGGAAATATGCCATTCGGGCGAAAATTTACAAAACAAGCCGCCCCGCTTTTTGCGCTCTTTTGATTTCCAGGTGGATCAGTCCTTCCCAGCCGTCGATCACGCCCCTGAGGCCGCGCGCCCCGAGGAACGGCTCGACCTGCGAAAACAGCCGAACCTGCGCGGCGGGACTTCCCGTCCTGAGTATTTCAAGGAGCAAGGTCATCTGTTCTTCGTCGTCTCCGATCACCCGGTCGGAAAGCCGCCTGAGCGACGCCCGCTCCCGGCCGGGCAGCGGTTCCACCAGTCGGTTATGGAAAAAGAGCGCCTCCGCGTACTTGAGGGCCGATTCCGCGGCGCACGCGCGGAACCCGTAGTCGCAGCCCTTTCTTTCGTACTTGAGCGAACGATACAGACTGTTCAGATACATGTCCCACTTCAAAAAGCGCAGTTCCTCCGAGAAGTTCTTTGCCGCGACAATGTCCTCGTGCATCCGCTCCGCGCGCCCGTCCCGATCGTAGAGCATGATCGCCGGGAGGAACGCCGATGCCCGCCAGCCGCCGCTTTTTCCCCAGTCCTCGCGGCTTTTCCGGTCTATCAGCCAGAGATCGTGCGCAAAGGGCCACTCGATCGCAGGGAGCGGAACCGCCCCGTCCTCGAAGAACACCCCGATGTCAAGATCGCTCGTCCCGTCCGCGTCGCCCGCCGCGTAGGAACCCATCAAGCAAAGACCAACAATCCCAGAAACCTCCATGTAAGGCGCGACCAGCGCGCGAATCTCATTGAAATCGAGCACGCATATCCTCCCAAACCTTGACGCAACGGCTCGGGGCTTGGGCCCACGAGCCGTCGATTGAGAATAAGGATTTCAACTCGTTTCGGGATTCGGAAAGGGCAGCGAGTGCTTACGTTCTCTTTATGCCCCGGCCTTCTTAGGCTTTTTGTCCTCGATGGACTTGGGCGCCTCGAGCTGGCCGCTGATCAGCGTGGGGAGCGCGCCCCGCAGGACGGCGTCCTCGGTGATGACGCAGCGCGTAATGCCGGTGAGGGAGGGCAATTCGTACATGGTATCCATCATGACGCCCTCGATGATGGCCCTGAGGCCGCGCGCGCCGCTCTTTCTCTGAAGCGCGAGGTGCGCGATGGCGCGGAGCGCGTCGTCCGTGAACTCAAGGTCCACGTTGTCAAAGCTCAAGAGCTTCGAGTACTGGCGCACGAGCGCGTTCTTCGGCTCGGTGAGGATCCGGATGAGCGCTTCCTCGTCGAGCTGGTTGAGGGTCACGATCACGGGCAGACGCCCGATGAACTCGGGGATCAGCCCGAACTTCAGGAGATCCTCAGGTTCGAGCTTCGAGAGCACTTCCTCGTTCTGCTGGTCGGACTTGCCGCGCACGTCGGCGCCGAAACCCATGACCTTCTTGCCGATGCGCGCCTCGATGATCTTGTCGATGCCGTCGAATGCGCCGCCGCAGATGAAGAGGATGTTCGTCGTGTCGATCTGCAGAAATTCCTGGTGCGGGTGCTTCCGGCCGCCCTGCGGGGGTACGGAGGCCACGGTTCCCTCGAGCATCTTGAGAAGCGCCTGCTGGACGCCCTCGCCGGACACGTCGCGGGTAATCGAAACGTTCTCGCTCTTGCGGGCGATCTTGTCGATCTCGTCGATATAGATGATGCCGCGCTGGGCGAGCTCGATGTCGTAGTCGGCGTTCTGGATGAGGCGCAGAAGGATGTTCTCCACGTCCTCGCCCACGTAACCGGCTTCTGTCAGGCTCGTCGCGTCGCCAATCGCAAAGGGCACGTTCAGGATCTTCGCGAGCGTCTGGGCAAGATAGGTCTTGCCGCAGCCGGTCGGGCCGAGCATCACGATGTTCGACTTCTGAAGTTCCACATCGGCCTTGCGCCCGGATTGGTACTGGATGCGCTTGTAGTGATTGTACACCGCCACGCACAGCGCCTTCTTCGCGGCCTCCTGTCCGATCACGTACTGATCGAGGATCTCCTTGATCTCCTGCGGACGCTTGATCTCGAGCTCGCCCCGGTGTCCGACGGAATCGACGTCGTCCGAGACGATCTCCTGGCAGAGAAGCACGCATTCGTTGCAGATGTAGGCGTTGGGCCCCGCGACGATGCGGCGCACCTGATCCTGCGTCTTTCCGCAGAAGGAGCAGCGGATCCGGTTATTGTTGTTGTTGAAATCATCCTTGGGCATTCTTATCTCCTTGGCGCGAATATTTCGTCGATGATGCCGTAGCTGAGCGCTTGATCGGCTGTCATGTAGTGGTCCCGCTCCACGTCGCGTTCGATCACCTTGAGCGGCTGTCCCGTATGCTCGGCGAGCAGCTTGTTCATCGTCTTTTTGACGCGCAGGATCTGCTCGGCCTGTATCTCAATGTCGGTCGCCTGGCCCCGGGCTCCGCCGGAAGGCTGGTGGATCATGATCTCGGCGTGGGGAAGCGCGCGCCTCTTTCCCTTCGCGCCCGCCGCGAGCAGGAAGGCGCCCATGGACGCCGCCATGCCGATGCAGAGCGTGGAAACCTCGCACTTCAGATACCGCATGGTGTCGTAGATCGCCATGCCCGAGGTGATGACCCCGCCGGGGCTGTTGATGTAGAGCTGAATATCCGCGTCAGGATTTTCCATTTCGAGGAAGAGCATCTGCGCGACGACGCTGTTGGCGACGTCGTCGTCGATCTCGCCGCCCAGGAACACGATGCGGTCCTTCAAAAGGCGGGAGTAGATATCATAGGAACGCTCGCCGCGGTTGGTCTGTTCGATGACGTATGGCACAAGGTTCATGGGCGCACCTCCAATGCGATTGTTTTCGTGATCCGTTTCGTTAGATTATGTCACTTTTATGGGACTTTATTCCAGCCCCGCATTGTCCTTCAGGAATTTGACGGTCTTGGTCATGGCCGCGAGTTCCTTGAAATACTCCCTGTCCCCGTCGGTCAGGGTGGCCTTAAAATCCTCGAGGGACTTGCGGCTGTTCTCGGCGAAGCTCTTCATTTCTTCGTCGATCTCCTCCTCGGCCGCCTCGACGGCCTCGGCCTTTCGGACCGCCTCGATCACCAGCTGCGTGCGCACGCGGCGCTCCGCCTCGGGCCGATACATCTCGGTCAGCATCTCGCGGGTCTGACCGGTGTACTTGAGGTAGTCGTCAAGCTTCATGCCCTGGTACATGAGCCGCATCTCCATATCGCGGATCATGCTGGAGACCTGATCGTCGATCATGGCCGGGGGGATATCGACCGTCGCGTTTTCGACGACCTTTTCGATGACCTCATTTTCGAAAGCGTTGTCGGCCTTCTGCGCGGCCTGCTTCTCGAGCTTTTCGCGGATTTCGGCCTTGTACTCGTTAACGGTATTCGCGGTCTCGGAAGCTTCCTTCACGAATTCGTCGTCGAGCGCCGGGGTCTCCTTCTCGCGGATGGAGTTGACCTTGACCTTGAAGACCGCTGCCTTGCCCTTGAGGTTCTCGGCGTGGTACTCCTCGGGGAAGGTGACGTTCACATCCAGCTCCTGCGAAACGGTCGCGCCGACGAGCTGATCCTCGAAGCCGGGGATGAAGGAGCCGGAGCCGAGCACCAGGTCGTGGCCCTGCGCGGTGCCGCCCTCAAACTGCTCCTCGCCCACGAAGCCCGCGTAGTCGATGTTCACCTGATCGTCCAGCTTCGCCGGGCGGTCGGTCACCTCGATGTAGCGGGAGGCGCGGTCGCGTGCCCTTTCGATCTCCGCCATGACGTCGTCGTCCGTGACCTCGTCCTGGGTCTTCAGAAGGCCGAGATTCTTGTACTGACCAATCTCCACGTCGGGGCGGACGAACACGTCCACGGAGAACTTGAGTTCCTTGCCCTTTGCAATCTGGTCCATGTTGAGCTCGGGACGATCGACGGGGTTCACGCCGTGCTCCTTGACGGCCGCCTCATAAAGCTCTGGGAAGATGATCTCGAAGGCGTCCTCATAGAACACGCCCGCGCCGTAGTAGTTTTCGATTACCTGCATGGGCGCGTGTCCCTTGCGGAAGCCGGGAATGGAAATCCTATTCACATTCTTCTTGTAGGCCTTGCGGATGCCTTCGTCGAACTTCTCTGGCTCGACGACGAAGCCCAGCCTGACCTTGTTGGAAGAAAGCTTTTCAAACGTTGTTGCCATTTGGGGAAACCTCCTGCCTCTCATACGATGTCACATTATTGCAGTTTAGCACAAGGCTTTTCGTTTTGCAACAACGGCGTGTAAAATCCGTGAAGAATGTATGCCATTATGATATACCCATGGCGCGCCGGGGTAAAACGCGCGCGGGTCAGCGGGGGACTTCGATGATCGCGTCGCGCTTCGAGTAGGTGCTCGTGCACAGGACTTCCCGATTCAGAAGCGCCCCGTCCTTCGACCATGTCATCTTGTATGCGACGGCCTTGTATCCCGTGCGTCCCGCCTGCAGAACGTTCGTCTGGCCCGGCTGCAAAAAGGCGTTGACCTGGTAGGTCGTCTTGAACTCGTAGGTATCGGTGATTTCGGCCTCGACGGTGATGTAGACGCCGTTCTCGATCGTCTTTCCGAAGATTCCGATCTTCACGCGCTTGTCGCTCGAGACGACGGCCATGACGTATATCGTTCCGTTCGTATTGTTCTTGAATTTCAGATCCTGGCTTCCCCAGTTGACGGTCGCGTCCTTGCCCTTGTCGACGTAAGAAACGGGCATGGAGTGCGGGTGTCGCTCCGTAATCTCAAGGTTCGACTTGACCGCCGCGTTGAAAAGCGTCGTCGATACCTGGCAGATGCCTCCGCCCAGTTCCTCCGTCACCTCACCGCCCGAGAACGCCGGGGCCATCTGGTAGCCGCGCGCGGCGGTTCTCTGGCCCACGATCCCGTTGAAGGAGAATTCCTCGCCCGGCTCGAGCGCCGTCCGGTTGATGGCTTGAACGGCAAGCTTGATGTTCGTCAGCCGCGCGCTCGAGGACGAGGACGCGTTCGTGACCGCCGAGGCGATGAGGCCGTACTGGTCCGCCAGATCGGCCGCAGTGACGGTCGGGGTAGTGGTCGAGATCGCGCGCGTCACGCTTCCGCCGCCTGCCGCGAGCGCCGCCCCGATGTCTATGACGAGCTTGTCCTGATTGAGCGTCGCCCCGGCCCTGCCTTCGGAGAAGGTGAAGGCGTACGTCGATGGGTCGAAGCCCGAGACGGTCGCTTCCGCCCCCTGCTTGTCGACGCCCGAGGCGACGTAGGCGGCGAATTCGCGCACGACCTGATCATCGTAGAGCGCGCGCGTCACCGGATAATCCCTGCTCGCGTCCGCCTGCGCCTTGAGGCTCTGATACCGCTCCCGGAGCGTTCCGGCGCGCTGCGCGTTCCACACGGATTCCAGCACGGCGCGGTAGTCGCTCCGGTAGCCCATCTGTGCGGCGGTGACGCTCGTCCCGTCGTCGAGGGTGGCGGTCCGATTGGCATAGTTCGGCTCGATATTCGCGTCCCAATGGGAAATCGCGTCCGCGAGCGTCATTGCGGAGATGTCGACGCCCTCGACGCGCGTCCCGTCGAAGTATGTCGCGCGCGCGACGGCGTTGCGCATCTTGATGAAATTCGCGTAGCCGTAAAGACGCGCGCCGATGACCAGAAACGAGACCAGAATGAGTCCCGTCAGCAGCCACGCCGCGGACGAGGAAGGGCCGCCGCGCCTCGCGTTCTCGCCCTTTGCCCGCTTTCTGGGCTTCTGTTTGGGCGAAACGCCCTCGACGCGGGCAATGTAGCGGTCGAAATCGTCCATGGAAGCGTCCGCCCTGCGCCTCTTCTCGGCGCGCTCGGCCCGGTCGACCAGCTCGTCGTAGGGGTCGCGCTTCGCCGGGGCGCGGCGGGCGGGGGCACGCTTCGCGGCGGGCTTTCCCGGCGCCGCCTGCTGCGCGCGCGAGACTCGCATAGGCCTTGCGGCGAGAAGCTCGTCGTAGGCGTCCAGATTGGCCCGCTCGGCCACCGGATTGGGTGCTATTCTGACCGCGCGCTTGCGCGGCGTGTTGCCTTTTGCCGTTCCGGTTTTTCCCTTTGAGATCGTCGTATTCGCCATCGATCATACTCCGATTCTATCTTCCATATTTATTATACCGCGCACGCCGCTGCGATAACGCGGCGAAACAGTGGAAAATGTTACTAATTATACAGAGAACGCCTCCGCGCGCCGGCTTCGGTCGGCGGGTGGAAGCGCCAATGAATTCCTGCGGCTGACTGTTTGACGCCCCTGCGTCCCGAAAGGTTGCGTTATTTTTGAGCGTCCGGCGCGTCGAGCTTTCCGCGCGCCCTGCGGATTTTTCGGATCTCGTTCTCGAAGCCCTGCTCGGAGGGCACGTAGTAAGGCGTGCCGCGCGCCTCGTCGGGGAGGTACTGCTGTTCGACATAATGGCCGGGGAAATCGTGCGCGTATTTGTAGCCGCTTCCTGTGCCGCTTGCGGCGTCGCGCTCGTTGAGCGCGTTTCTCAGGTGGATGGGCACGGGCCTGTACCCGCCCTTCTCGGCGTCCCCGAACGCCTTTCCCATGGCGGCGACGACGGCGTTCGACTTGGGGCTTTCACACACCGCGATGATCGCCTGCGCGACGGGGATGCGCGCCTCCGGCATGCCGATGTGCTCCAGCGCCTGATACGCGGCGGCCGCGAGCAGCATGGCCTGCGGGTTCGCCATGCCGACGTCCTCGCTCGCATGTACGATGAGCCGCCGGACGACGATCCGGGGATCGACCCCCGCGTATGCGAGCCGCGCGAACCAGGCGAGCGCCGCGTCGCTGTCCGAGCCGCGCAGGGACTTACAGAACGCGGAGAGCATGTCGTAATAGGTCGACTCATCCATCGGAAGCGCCTTTTCCTGGATCGAGTCCTCGGCAATTTCCCGCGTGATGCGCAAAGCGCCGCTTTCGTCCATGGGCGTGGTGAGAACCGCCAGTTCCAGCGCGTTGAGCGCGGTGCGCGCGTCGCCGTTTGCCACCAGCGCGATGTGCTCGAGGGCATTCCCGTCGATTGTGACGTCCTGCGCGCCGTAGCCATTCTTCTCGTCATGGATTGCCTGCATGACCGCGCGCTTCACGTCCTCGCGCGAGAGCGGCTCGAATCGGAAGAGGCGGCAGCGGCTGACGATGGCGGGCGTCATGGCGATCATGGGGTTCTCGGTCGTCGAGCCGATGAAGCGGATGGTGCCCTTTTCGATGGCGGGCAGAATCGAGTCCGACTGCGCCTTCGACCAGCGATGGCATTCGTCGAGAAGAAGATAGGTCGCCTTCCCGTACATTCTCTGCGCGTCCTCGGCCCGCTTCAAGACCTCGCGCACGTCTGCGACGCCGCTCGTAACGGCGTTGAGCTTCTCAAAGTTTGCTTTGGTCGTCTCCGCGACGATCGCGGCAAGCGTCGTCTTTCCACAGCCCGGAGGGCCCCAGAAGATCGAGCTCGTGAGCTTGTCTGCCTCGATGGCGCGGCGCAGAAGCTTCCCCGGCCCGACGATGTGATCCTGACCGATGAACTGGTCGAGCGTCTGCGGGCGCATGCGGTCGGCGAGGGGCGACAGGGGCTTATTCTGCGAGAAGGAAAAAAGGTCTTCCATCAAAGGTCCACCCTTTCGCCGCCGGGCACGCATACGGTCTCGCCGTCGGCCTCGAGAAATACGTCCTGCGCCGAGGGGTTCACGGCGATCGCGCCGTCCGCCGTGAAGCGCAGCGCGGAATACGCCGCGAGGTAGTCGAACACCTCGATGTTCGAGGCGTACCAGATGTCGTCGTTTCCGCCAAGCCTTTCAAGCATGCCCTCGAACTTCTCCCAGTCGCCGCGCATGTCGAACTCGTAGGAGTGGCCCCACACGCTCAGGAGGGAAATGCGGCTCGCGTCCTTCAGAAACGGCCCGACGAGGGGCTCGAGGTTCGTGTGGTGGCAGCTCGTCGACCAGTCGTAGGCGTCCTTGGGCAGCGAGAAGTCGCCCGTCGTGCCAGTGCCGCGCGCGTACGCGATGCCGCACGCCCTGACGAGCTCTCCCACGCGCGCGTCGGTCGCGCCGAAAGGGTAGGCCATGCCGCGCACGGGGTAGCCGACGAGGGCTTCGATCGCCGCGCGGTCCGAGAGGATCTCCTCCACGCAATTCACGTTCGAAAGCTGGGGGAGGAAGGGGTGGCGCGCGGTATGCACGGCTGCCTCGAAGCCCGCGTAGACGGTGGGCACATCCTCCTCCGGCACGTGGGAGTGGTCGTACTCCCGGCCCTCGAAGGAGATCGTGTCGATCTGGCCGAAGAAGGCGCTGTTCAGGTTGAACGTGCCCCGAAGGCCGTAAAGCCGGAAGAGGGAGATGAGCTTCAAGTCCTGCATCACCCCGTCGTCGTAGGAAAACGTGAGCGCCTTTTTGAGTCCGTCCGGCCAGAGCATCGCGATTCTGTGCTTCATGCGGCGCGCCCTCCCCTGCGCATGGTGGTACGACAAGAATGGGGAACGCGAGCGCGTCCCCCATGCGTGCGAGCTTCCTTTACTGCGCGGCGGCGGCCTTCGCGAGGCGCTTAGCCAGGCGCGCCTTTTTGCGGTTCGCCGCGTTCTTATGAATAACGCCCTTCGCCATGGCCCTGTCGACCGCGCCCTGGGTCGCGCTGAGAATCTTCAGATCGGCCCCGTTCGCGGAGACGGCGGTATCGAACTTCTTGAGCTGCGTCTTCATCGCAGATTTTACCATACGGTTGCGCAGGTTCTTTTTTTCAGTCACCTTTACGCGCTTGATGGCGGACTTGATATTCGGCAAATTTTTCACCTCCCTACGCAAAATTAGCATAGATCATTTTATCACAGCTCGTCCCCGAAAGCAAGTCTTGGGGCGCATTTTGATGATAAAGTTGGGTAAACTAAAACGCGCTCGCCTCCGATTACGTCGGAATCGAGCGCGTTGAGAACAGGCCACCGGATTTCTCAATTCTCTCACGAGAGTTCCTGGCGAAATCCGGGGGCATGTGCTGATTCCCCGTCGGGCTGCAAGCGAGCCCTCCAAACATCCCGGGACAGGATGATCCCACTATTTTTTATCCGGAGGTATTTATGCGTCAGATTCGCACGGACCTCGCCATGGAATCCATCGGCGACGCGGGCGCGATCCCCGGCGTCAAGGTCAATCACTGGGAAAACGCGGGCGTGAACGTCACCGAGGTCAAAATCACCGACCAGAAGTCCGCCGTGCGCCTTGGGAAGCCCATCGGTACCTATATCACCCTCGAATCGCCGGCGGTCAAAAAGCGCGATCTCGACGCGCGCATCGGCATGGCATCCATGCTCGGCGAGGAGATCGCGCGCATGATCGGGGACACGGGCGGCAAGCCCGTCATGGTCGTCGGACTCGGGAACCGGATGATCACCCCGGACGCGCTCGGACCGTTGACCGTCGACCGCACGCTCGTCACGCGCCACATCTTCTCGGAACTTCCCCAGTACGCGGACGAGAGGATGCGCTCGGTCTGCGCCATCGCGCCCGGCGTTCTGGGCGTCACCGGCATTGAGACCGCCGAGATGCTCGAGTCGGTCGTCACTCGCGTCGATCCCGCGTGCGTCGTGTGCATCGACGCGCTCGCCGCCCGCTCCGCCGAGCGCATCGGCGCCGCCGTTCAGGTCGCCGACACCGGCATCCAGCCCGGCTCCGGCGTGGGCAACCACCGCGCCGCGCTCACCCGCGAGAAGCTCGGCGTACCCGTAGTCGCCGTCGGCATGCCCACCGTCATCTACGCGGCCACCCTCGCGCGCGACGCTTTCGAGCTTCTGGCAAACTCCGAGGTCGGCGAGGACGGCCTTCAGCGCCTCGAGCGCGAGCTCATGGATACCCCCGGCGGCGACATGATCGTCACTCCCCGGGAGATCGACGAGATGATCAAGGACGCCGCTTCCATGATCGCTTCGGGCATCAACCGCGCCCTCCAGCCCGAGATGTCCGACGAGGAGATCGCCGCGATGATGGACTAATAGTCCGCGAAGCCTAACTCCCGCGATATGGCTGGATCTTTTTCCGCCCAGCTTTGTCGCCTTCCGCTTGACGTAGCGCGCTACGTCGGCGCCCCGGCTCCGCGCTGGACGAAAAAATCCCTGCATCATATCATCGGTTCTTAGACTTCGCGGACTACTAGCGGGGGAGGCGGAAGAACGCCAGGGGCAAAACCCCGGCGTTCCTCCAGCGCCTAAAGATGGAAGAATCGCAGGCTGTCCTCCGGTTTTTCCGGGGTGCTGTCCGGCAGGTTGTTTTCCATAAACCGCAGACATTCGATGACGCCCGCGACTTTTTTTGCGTCGAGCTTTTCAAATACGTACGAATACTGGGGGAAGAGGGGACAGAGCCGAACCGCCTCCCCGTCCTTTTCGACCGCCACGGCGTAAGGATTGCCCGCGCCCTTCGTGCGCTGGGTGCAATAGCCGCAGCCGTCGCATTTTTTGTTGTACTCCAGAACGAAGTCTTTCAGCGTCGCCCCCATTTCGCCGAACTGCGGCAAAAGCATGCGCCATTCGCGCTGGGCAAGCGCCACGTAAGCGGGCGTTTCCGCCTGATAGTCGTGCAGGAATTGCACCCCGGCGCCGTTCTTCGTATAGCGGAGGACGGTGATTTCCTTGTTGACGATGGCCGTTTCGCGCGCGTAGCCGTGCGCCTCCAGCCACGCGGCCAGACTCGCGGCCTCCTCTCCGATGAGCCGCGCGAACGTACCCTTGAGACCCGGCGCATTTTCGACAAACGCGCACTTCTCCATCCGTGCCGAACGCTGGCGGAGCGCGACCTCGCCCGCGCAGGGATAGGAGAGCAGCTTCCATGCGCGGAAGATGCCCGGCCACTTGTCGGAGGTGATCCGATTTTCCGCAACCTTCAGCCCGACGGCCTCCATGGCGCGCCCGTACTTTTTGGGGATCCTGAAATCCGCCGGGAGCGTCATGCCGTCCGCGTCCGCCGTGCCCCTTTCCCCCGCCTCTGCAAGAAAGCCAAAGAATGCGTCGGCCGCGCCAGCGATCTTTCGGATGTCGGTCGCGAGCTTCGGCTTTCCGTAGGCGGATTTATGGAACCGGTTCGGGTGCGCGTCGTCCGGGTGGAGGACCGTGAGGCCGAGGATGCCCGGATTTTCCGCTGCGCGCGCATAAACGCCTTTCGCGAACGCGTAGAAGCGCGCCTGTTCGTCGCGGCTCACCGACGCGTCCTTCGCGGGCGTGAAATCCGGCATCGAGTCGAGATAGGCCGACAGGACGCGCGCCTCGAGGGAGGCGTACTTCGCCGTCATGCGATTGCGAGGGCGATCTTCATCATGTCGGTGAAGGTCGTCTGCCTGTCCTCGGCGGGGAGCGACTCGCCCGTCACGAGGCTATCGGAGATGGTGAGGAGCGCGAGCGCGTTTTTACCGACCGCCGCCGCCGTGAGGTAGAGCGCGTACGCCTCCATCTCCACCGCGAGCACGCCCAGCTTCATGAGTTTTCCCGCGTCGCCCGGTTCGCCCACGTCGTAGAAGGTGTCGGAGGAGAAGATCGGCCCGGGTACGATGCTCAAGTCCATGCCCTTCGCGGCGCCGACCGCCGCGGTCAGAAGCTCGTAGGAGCAGGAGGGCGCGAGCGTGCCCCGGAAGCCGTACTGTTCGCCGAACGCGGAGTTCGTGTACGCGCTCATCCCGGCAACGACGTCTCGCAGCTTGAGCTTTTCGGACATCGCGCCCGCCGAGCCCACGCGGATGATGTTCTCGACGCCATAGAAGTTGTAAAGCTCATGGGAATAGATGCCGATGGAGGGCATACCCATGCCGGATGCCATCACCGACACGCGCTTTCCCTCGTAGAAACCCGTGTAGCCCTGAACGCCGCGCACGTTGTTGACGAGAACCGCGTCTGAAAGGAACGTCTCCGCGATGAATTTCGCGCGCAGGGGGTCGCCCGGCATGAGCACCGTCCGGGCGAAGTCGCCTTTTTTCGCGCCGATGTGGGGGGTTGGGATATGAGCCACCTTGAACACCTCCTGACGTTTCTCACACGATTATAAGACAATTTCGTCACCCGAACAATGGACAAACGGAAAAATGCGGGTTATAATAAACGCATAACAATGCGGAGGTGGAATTGATTGGATAAAGTTTACATTCAGACGTATTCGGTGCGCGAGGAAATGGACAAGGATTTCACAAAGGCGATCGAGACCATCGCGAAGATCGGATACGCGGGCGTTGAGTTCGCCGGAAACTACGGCGGACTGGACGTTTCGGGCATGAAGAAGCTGCTCGCGGACAACGGCCTCGACTGCATTTCTGCGCACATCGGCTTTGACAAGACGGAGGAATCGATCGACTTTATCGGCGGGATTGGCGCACGCTACATCATCTGCCCCTCCGCGCGCGTGGAGAATTACGAGAGTGCCATGAAGGCTGTGGACGAGCTGAATCGGCTCGGAAAGGCGTGCAAAGCGGCCGGACTCAAGTACGGTTACCACAACCACACGTCGGAGTTTCGCACCTATGAGGGCAAGTACCTCCTCGAGCATATGATCGAGAACACCGATCCCTCCGAGGTCGTGTTCCAGCTGGACGTCGGCTGGTGCGTTACCGCCGGTGCGGACGCCATCGCGTTGATCAACAAGCACGCGGGCCGCTTCGAGATGATCCACGCCAAGGAAGCGGGCAAGGTTATCGGCACCGAGGACCTCATCGACTGGAGCAAGATACAGTTCGGGCCCGACGGGCGGCCGATCTTCACGGACGAGATCAAGGCCCAACTTGCCGAGCGCATGCGCATGAACGTCCCGACCGGGACCGGGCTCATCGACTGGTCCGAAGTCAAGAAGGTCGCGGATGCGCAGGGTGCGAAGGCGTACGTCGTCGAGCGCGAGTGGGACTACAAGGACGACATCTTTCAGTGCGTCAAGGAGGACTGGGAATTCCTCAGCAAGGTCTGATGAAAAATGCCCGGGCGGAGCGATCTGCCCGGGTTTTTTGTTTTGCGCAGATGGGTATATAAGATTAAGTCAACGGGACAGGAGTGTTTTATATGAAGAAAATCGTTCCCCATTTTTGGTTTGACCGGATCGCGAAGGAAGCCGTCGCGTTCTATGTTTCTCTGTTCTCCAATTCTCGGGTTGTGGGCGCGACGGTGATCCCGGACACGCCCTCCGGAGATGTCGAGTATATTCGGTTCGAGCTTGCGAATCAGCCGTTCGAGGCGCTCGGCGCGGGCGACGAGTTTGCGCTCAACCCTTCCGCTTCGCTGTCGGTCGCGTGCGCGTCCGCCGAGGAGGTGGACAGGCTGTGGGCGGCGCTCTCGCCGGGCGGCGAGGTGCTCATGGAGCTCGGCGCATATCCGTTCAGCGCGCGCTACGGCTGGTTGAAGGATCGATTCGGCCTCTCGTGGCAGCTCATGCTCACCGAAGCCACCGAACAGCGGATCACCCCCAGCCTCCTGTTCTCCGGGCCCGCGTGCGGACGCGCGGAGGAGGCCGCGCGGTTCTATGCCGCGCTCTTCCCGGACTCCCGGGTCGACCTCGTGAGCCGTTACGCGGAGGGCGAGGCCGGGTCCCCGGACGCGAAGGCCAACTACGTCGGCTTCCGGCTGGGGGGACAGAATATTTCCGCGATGGATCACGGGCTCGGCGGAGACTTCACGTTCAACGAGGCGTTCTCCCTTATCGTCTATTGCGACGATCAGTCCGAGGTCGACTTTTTCTGGGACAAGCTCTCCGCCGTGCCCGAGTCGGAGGCGTGCGGGTGGCTGAAGGACAAGTTCGGCTTCTCGTGGCAGATCGTCCCGACGCGGCTCGAAGAACTCATGAGCTCCGATGACCCGGAACGCACGCAGCGCGTCAACCGCGCGCTCCTCGATATGAAAAAACTCGACATCGCGGCGCTCGAACGCGCCTACGAAGGGTAGCCGCTTGCGGGAAACGCACGGCTTGCGCCGGGGGAGAAGCCCCCGGCGCACTCATATCCGCTTCGCCGTCTTCCACCTTCCCGATAAGTGAAAGGCAACCGAGATGGCGACGCCGAAGGCCCAGCCGATAACGACGGAGACGGCGATGACTTCGCGGCCGAGGAGGTCGTCAAAGCAGTATGCGAAGGCGACGCGCACGCCCAGGTCGGCGAGGGTGGAGATGGTGAAGGCGGGCATGTAGCCCGCGCCGCGCGCGACGGCGTTGTAGACGTTGAAAAAGCAGAACGGCGCCATGCCGAGCACGACCACGCGCAGGTAGAATACGCCCGCGTCGAGCGCCTCCGCGTCGAGGGAATCCCCGAACCAGCCGAGCATGGTTTCCCCGAAGGGGTAGACGACGGCGATCATGAGAAGGGAGAAGGTCACCATAAACGTCAGGGCCGCATGGATGCCGCCGTTCACGCGGTCGTGTCGGCGCGCGCCGATGTTCTGCGCGGCGTAGGTCGAGACGGCGGAGCCCATTGTATTGATGGCCGTCGACATGAACTGCTGAATGCGCACGGCGGGGGAGTAGCCCGCGAGGAAGGACGAGCCGAACTGGTTCGCGACCTTCTGCACGAGCAGCGCGCCGATGGAGACGATGGACATCTGGAGCATGCTCGGGACGCTGATGCGGAGCATCGCCGCGAGCCTTTTCCGATCGAACGCGCGCACGGGCTCGTAGCCGGAAGCGATTGCCCGCGCCTTTCTCAGGAGCACCGCGAGGGAGATCATGCAGGCCACGCCCTGCGCGATGAAGGTCGCCCACGCGACGCCCTTGACCGCCCAGCCGAAGCGCGCGACAAATAGGTAGTCAAGAAGGACGTTCAGGACCGTCGAAAAGATGAGGAAGTACAGCGGTTTCTTCGAATCCCCGAGGGCGTTGAAGATCGCGTTGCAGACGTTATAAAGAAAGAGGAACGGGAGCCCGTACATGTAGATCGACAGGTAGTCGCGCGCGGCGGAGAAAATATCGTCCGGCGTGTTGAGCGCGCGCAGAAGCGGCGCGGAGACCGCGGAGCCCAGCGCCGCGAGCAGAACCGAGAGCCCGGAGAAGAACAAAAGAGACGTGAAGAGCGTCGTTTTCAGGTCTCCGAAGCGCTTCGCGCCGAAGAGCTGCGAAATGATGACGTTGCAGCCCATCGACGCGCCGCCGCCCAGCATGACGAACAGCGTCGTAATGACCACCGACGCGCCGACCGCCGCCAGGGCGGACTGCCCGGACATACCGCCCGCGGCCGCAAAATTCCCAACGATCAACTGATCCGCGAGATTATAGAATTGCTGAATGATGCCGCTCAAAATCAGAGGGGCGGCAAATTTCATTAAAATCCGCCATGGCTTCCCCTGTGTCATGTCAAGCAAAGGATTCACCTCGTCAAAATTGTTTGTCGCCTTATCATATGATACGAATCGCCGCGCGGGCCGTCAAGGGCGGAGCAGTTAATATTGTGCGCCCGCGGATGCCCCGCCAAGCTACGGAATCATAAGGGGCGGCTCGGGGCGAGAGTTCCTTGCCTTGGGCCGCACAAATCCTGCACGCGCAGACGGATGCATTTCCGCCATCTCACCCCCGCAGAATTCTTGACGCAGCGCTGCTACGCCGGCGAATTCCGCAAGCGCAATCTGACGGAAATTCATCTCGTCGGCACGCGCATGCTCTGCACGGTATAGCCCTTGGCAAGCAAAGTCGCTTTGCGACCGTGAAGAGCGAATGCATTTCGATCTTCACGCCTCGAATCCCTGAGCCGCCGACTGACAGCAGTGCAATTTCGATTCAGATGAAACCTTGTCCCCTGAGCGGGGTTCCCCTCGCTATCCTCGCTTTCCCACGGCGCGCAGGATGTCCACGGAGGGGCCGGGAATGCGGCCGAGGTAGTCCGGGCCGACGTTCAGGAGGTAATTGAGTCCGCGCGCGTTGAGGTGCTCGCGCAGCTCGATGACGCGGGCGGGGGATTTCCAGTTGGCGTCGTAGCTCTTGTAGCCCCAGGTGTCGTTGAGGGTACAGGCGGATTCGAAGAGACCGTCCTTCATGTATTCGTCGGGGATCTCATTGTCCTCCATGGAGGTATAGTCGCCCATTCCGTTTCCGACGCGGGAGTTGACGAGGCAGTTGGGCTGGTACTCGTGCACCATGTCGACGAGTATTCGGCTCTGTTCGGGCGAGATGGTCATGGGCGTATCGAACCAGATGAGGCAGAGATCGCCGTAACCGGTCAGGATTTCCTTGACCTGAGGCTTGATTTTGTCCTCAAAGCATTGGGTGTAGTTTTTGTGCGCGTTGTCGGGGAAATCCCAGTCGTTCGTCCAGCCGAGGATCTTGTTCGGACCATGCTTGTGCGCGGTATAGCCGCCGCCGTTTCGCTCGCTCCAGTCGAGGTCCTGTGAGTAGTAGAGCCCGAAGCGGATGCCCTTCTTCGCGCACGCGTTCGCCAGCTCGTAGAGCACGTCGCGTCCGAAAGGGGTCGCGTCCACCACGTTAAATTTGTCGACCTTGGAGTGGTACATGGCGAAGCCCTCGTGGTGCTTCGAGGTGATGACCATGTACTTCATACCCGCGTCGACGGCGAGCTGCGCCCACTGGTCTGCGTCGAAGAAGAGCGGATTGAACGCCCGCGCGAGGGCGTGGTACTCCGCGTTTGGAATGCGGAAGTACTGCTGAATCCATTCCCCGATCCAGTCTTCCATGCGCCGCCCCTTCCATTCGCCCGCGGGCAGACAGTAGAGTCCCCAGTGAATCATCATGCCGAACTTCGCTTCCCGGAACCATTGCTTCCCGTCCATATGCGCCCTCCCGTTTTTCTATCATCATATCACAAATTTGGGCGGGCGGCGCACAAAAAATTCCCCGCTTCGGAGGAAGCGGGGAACGTCTGTGCCATCAGTTGATCGCGATTTCGCGCGCGCTCGGCGCGGCTTCGGTGGCCTTAGGAAGGGTCAGTTTCAGAACGCCGTCCTTATACTCGGCGGAGATGTCGGCCTCCCGGATGCCGTCCAGATTGAAGGAGCGGCACATCCGCCCGTAGCGGCGCTCGCGGTAGACGTAGTTGCTGTCCTTCTCTTCCTTCTCCTGGTTGAGCTCGGCGGCGAGGGTCAGAACGCCATCCTCGATCGAGACGCGCACGTCCTCCTTCTTCACGCCCGGAAGATCAGCGTCCAGCTCGTAATGGTCACCCCTGTCGACGACATCCACCTTCAGCGTCCGGGTCGCCGGCTCGCCTTCAAAGAACGCGCGGAAAAAATCGTCCGAAAAGGGATTCAGGAAATTCCTGGGTACCTCGCGATTGGCAAGCTTCGCGGTATAAGGGATCAGACCGAACATAGTATGCGCCTCCTTGCAGCGTATTCATGATTTCTCTTTTTGCGTCCCCTCATCTGAGGACATCTGTATTGTAAGTCAATAGTCAAAGAAAGTCAATAGATAGGAATGTAAATTGTTTGTGAAATGCAAGGCGTACTGAGGCGCCGCGCGGGATTGCGGCCGCGTATCGGAATCATGTAAAGAGGATTGACAAATCGTGGGATTTGTGATATTACTAATACGAAGTGTTGACAGGTAAATAGGACGTTCATTGGAGGGGCCTATGAAGATGAAGAAGATGCTGCTGGCGTCCATCGCGGCGATGCTGGTGATGTGCTTTGCTTTCTCAACTGCTTTCGCAGCGACCGCTAAGGAGCTCGACAAGCTTTACCAGAAGGTAGATAAGGCCAACGCGAAGATTGCAGAAGCCGTGGAGAAGGCGATGGCCACCGAGAAGGATGACGTCGAGAAACTACTCAAGAAGGTAGACCAGATTGTGGATTCCGTAATGGAGTATGCGGACTCCATCGGCGTGGAGGTCGTATGTGAATACGACTACTATATCATTGACGGGCACCTGGTCGCGATCGATCCCCTGCGCGTCGTCAACGTCGGAACGGGCGGAAACCAGTGACTTTAACCAAATAGGGCCGATACGGGGGGCTTCGCGCCCATCTGTGTTGGCCCTTTTCTGTTTATCGTTGGACTGCGGGGTTTGAGGAATGCAGGGTTTATACGTCAACAGGGGCGGCATGTTCAACCACGAGGCAGGCTTTTGCCACGACGGTCTGAAGCTCCTCGCGAAGCACACCAACCTGGAGATCATGCGGCAGGACATCGTCAAAGGCGCGATGGCATGGCTCGTTCCCAGCGGAAACGAGAATGACATCGAGTTCTTCTTTGTGTTGAGCGGCTCCATCGAACTGGTCGGCGAAGGATATGAGGATAATTTCTCGTCCGGCGACTCGTTCTACGTGCAAGACGTGAAGGAGGAGCTGTTTTTCCGCGCGATCGAGGAGACGAGTCTTTTATATATCTCGACCGTGCCTGTCTTTGACGCGGAAGCCGTCTTTCAGATGGAACTCGCGCGCATGGTGTCCCAGATCAACAGGAAGGACGATTACACGTACCGCCACAGCCGCAACGTGATGGCCTATGCGGTCAAACTCTATACGAACCTACGCGATTTCTGCGAGATCGACAAAATGGACGACATCGTGGTTGCCGCGCTGTTTCACGACATCGGGAAGTGCCGGATCTCCGACGAAGTCCTCAAGAAGAAGGGCAGGCTAGAGCCGGAAGAGTACGAGATCATGAAAAATCACGCGACGTATGGTGCGGATCTCTTGGGCGATCATTATCCCCAGACCCTCACCGATCTTGT
This sequence comes from Bacillota bacterium, assembly GCA_023444095.1. Taxonomy (GTDB): domain Bacteria; phylum Bacillota; class Clostridia; order Christensenellales; family Aristaeellaceae; genus RUG11247. Next base: position 27,088 of record JAEZRP010000019.1, on the reverse strand, counting down.
GCGAAATCATCACGAGCGGCTGGACGGCAGCGGGTATCCCCGGGGACTCAGGGGAGACGAGATCTCATTCGGTGCACGGATTTTGGCCGTCGCGGATTCGTTTGACGCGATCACGACAAACAGGGGATACAATAACGTGCGCGATTACCGCGCGGCGGCCGCGGAGCTCGCTTCCATGCCCGATCAGTATGACGAGCGCGTCACATCGATGCTGCTCAGACTTGTCGATTCCGGGGAGATCCAGATCGAATCATAGGCACGGGCACCAGAAGCAGAGCCATTCATTGCGCGCATCTGTATTTTTATGAATCAGTGATAGGCGATTCCCTTACCAAGGCGATTCCGGCCGAACCCGTTTGCTATGGTTTGCATGTGGCGTGCAAATGACCGTGCGCAGCATTGGATCGGCAAGGTTCGCGTTTTTTGGCATTTCGCTTTCTGCGAGCGAAAAACCTTTCCTGAACGGATGCAGATCCTCTTCCCCACCTTTTGAATCGGAATTTTCGAACGTCGCCAGACTTCAAATTCGTTCGAAGGAGGCGTAGATTTGTGAAGTTTTGTTCCCATTACAAAAGCGAACCATTTCGCTTGGATACATAAAAAATACGTTTTGAAAGAACACAAGTATTGAACTCAAAAGATACAGATGGTATAATATAGAAGTCGTAACAGAAGAGCGAATGGAAGATTAGGCGCGAGGTCTGCATTGAGGAATGAGCGTCGCGCAGCAAACCGAATCGCTGGACGGAATCAGGATGCAGATCCGATTCCCTCGCGGACGGGTCACCCGAAGAGCGGGGAGCATGGATATTCATGACGCGGCCTCAGCCGCGCGCTGATTTTCAGGCGCGGTGAATCCGCCGACATATGACCGGGCGGTCTGACCGGATATGAAGGGTTGTGGATCAATCGATCTGCCGCCGATGGCGAAGCTTTGCCCGGATCGGTTCGAGAGGGGAGCAATGACGATGGAAGCACATGCGACAGGCAGAATCGAAGCGCGTTACAACTACGGCTGCGTCTTTTGCACGACGGGCAGGGAAGACGATGTGGCGCGCTACATCCGGCAGCAGTTCGGCCACATCATGGCGCTTCCGGCTGCACAGATGAAGCACAAGAGCTTGAACGGAAAGAAGACGCACGAGCGGTGCATCATGTTGCCCGGTTACATCTTCCTGCGGACGGAGGCGAATGTCCTGCCGGTCAACCTGATTCGCACGCCCGGTGTAATCAAAATTCTTTGTGAGGAAGACAGAGCGTGGCACCTTAGAAACGAAAACAGAAGTTTCGCCACGTGGGTGTATGAATTCAAGGGGCTCCTCGAGGTGTCGAAGGCGTATCGGGAGGGTCAATCGGTACGCATCGTGGAGGGGCCGCTCAGTTCCCGGGAGGGAAATATCGTCAAAATAGACAGGCGGAACCGAAATTGCCTTCTTTCGCTTGCATTTCATTCCAATGTCATTTACGCGTGGCTGCCATTCGAGTATGTGGATGATATGCCGATCAAATGTGGCGGCGGGTCGGGGCAGGGGCCGGTGGATGTGTGAAATGGAGAAGGGATAGGTAAATCAGCGCGAGTCAGTGGTTTGGTGTGAGAACAATGCGATTCATTGGAGTGAAATCCGTTATCGGTAAAAACGCCCTAAATAACGCCATAAATATCGCATAGTTTAGTACATTATGCGCAAAACTACCCCCCAGCCACCTCGCCAACCCACTTCAGACAGTCGAATCCGGTCATGAAAATGATCGGTCTTTTAGGCCGCGTGAAGCGGGTATGGGTAGTGTGAAACTTCACCGCTTGGGAGTGAGTGATGGGTTATAAAAATGCGAGATTCATGAATAAGAATTCAATGCACTCAAATCATGTGATGTTTAAAGCTCGGAATCGCCGAGCTTTTACCATATTTCGAGACGGGGGTGCGGACAAAAAGCTGGACAAGTGAAGGCTCTAGCACAGGGGGGTAATCACATTGTTCACATGCGAAAAGCGAGTCCGGGCACTGGAGATGTATGAGGAAACGCGATCTGTGACAGAAACGATCCGTGTACTTGGCTATCCTGGACGGCAAACTTTATACCAATGGATCCGTGAACAGAATCAGCCGCAAAAGGTAAAGTCGACCTATCGCGGCGTAAACACACCGACGCATCCGCGGCATCCGCCGGTAAGCATAAAGTTGGAGGTACTTCACCGTTGCTTTGAACTCGGAGAAGATGTAAAATCAGTGTCAGACGAGATTGGCTACAGCAGGGCCAGTATTTACATATGGCGCCGAAAATATCTCCGGAAAGGGACGATTGCACTGATGAATCCGGCGGACTATCCCCGCGGCAAGCTTGCACCAGGTATGGCATCTTCCTCAGAGGACATCAACGATTTGAAGGGTCAAGTGCAGGATATGCAAATGCAAATAGATATTCTGAAGGAGACCATCAACGTACTAAAAAAAGACCCCGGCGTCGATCAGACAGCTCTCCGGAATCGGGAGAAGGCAGTGATCATCGGCGCTTTGAAGGATAAATTTTCACTGCCGAATCTGCTATCCGCACTGCATTTCTCCCGTGCCAGCTACTATTACCAGCAAAAGGCCGCAAAACAACAAGACAAATACGGTTCCGTAAAAGAAAAGATACAGGCTGTATTTGAAGAAAACCATCGGCGCTATGGGTACCGGAGAATTCATGCCGCACTGAGAAAAGAGGGCTTTCGGCTATCAGAAAAGGTGATTCGACGGCTCATGAAACAAACGGAACTGCAAGTCATAGCAAAAAAGAAGAGAGCCTACAGTTCCTATCAAGGGGAAATCACGCCGGCAGTGCCAAACGTCCTGCAGCGTAACTTCCATGCAGATCTGCCAAATCAAAAGTGGCTGACCGACATAACGGAATTTGCAATTCCGGCAGGAAAAGTTTATCTTTCTCCGATCATCGACTGTTTTGATGGCATGCCGGTCTGTTGGAGCATTGGAACATCCCCGAATGCAGAACTTACATGCGGTATGCTGGACGATGCAATCTTCCACTTAAAAGACGGAGAGCATCCTGTCGTCCATACAGACCGCGGCTGCCATTACCGCTGGCCAGGTTGGATCGGCCGCATGGAAAAGGCATATTTGCAGCGATCTATGTCAAAGAAAGGCTGCTCACCGGATAATTCGGCGTGTGAGGGCTTCTTTGGCCGAATGAAAAACGAGATGTTTTACGGTTTGTCTTGGATGGGCGTGTCGATAGAGGCATTTATTCAGATCATAGACGATTATATGGTTTGGTATCGAGATAGACGAATCAAAATCTCACTTGGCGGGATGAGCCCGCTAGAATACAGACAAAATCTGGGCCTAGAAGCTTAGTCCAAGATTTTGTCCGCACCCCCGACCCCATATTTCTCAGTTTTATTTCGACCAGGTAGTGTCTGAAAGTTGCTTTTCTATTAAAAAGGCAAATTTGACTTATTGGAAGAGATCAGCTCGAAAGGAAGGATGTAATCACCATGGCCTTTCGTATTTACCTGTCCCCACCGCACATGGGGGGGCGAGAAATGGAATACATCAAGGAGGCATTCGATACCAACTGGATTGCTCCCTACGGACCGTCCATCAACGCCTTTGAAAATGAAATGGCTAAGTACGTCGGCGTCGAATCGGCGCTGGCGCTGACATCCGGCACGGCGGGTGTCCATCTCGCGCTACGCTGGCTTGGCGTGCAGCAGGGCGACACTGTGTTCTGCTCGGACTTCACCTTCATAGGCAGCTGCGACGCGATTCTCTATGAGAAGTGCGAGCCCGTATTCGTCGACAGCGAGCCGGACAGTTGGAACATGTCGCCCGTAGCGCTTGAAAAGGCATTCCAGTGGGCTAAGCGCGAAGGGAAGATGCCCAAGGCTGTCATCATCGTCGACCTTTACGGCGAGAGCGCGGATTGGGACGCCCTCCTGCCCATCTGCCGCAAGTTTGGTGTGCCGGTGATTGAGGATTCGGCGGAGGCGCTTGGAACCGAGTACAAGGGCAAGAAGTGCGGCTCCTTTGGTGACTTGTCTGTTCTGTCGTTTAACGGCAATAAAGTCATAACCACGTCTGGCGGCGGAATGGTGCTCTCGAACAACAAAATGGCGATTGAGAAGATGCGATTTTGGTCTACCCAGGCTCGTGAGCCGGTGATCTGGTACGAGCACAAGGACTATGGCTACAACTACCGCATGTCCAATATCTGCGCTTGCATCGGGCGCGGACAGTTGGAGTATCTTCCCGAGAAACTGGAGATCCGCAAAAAAATACATATGACGTACCGACGTGAGCTGGATCATATACCCGCACATATTAAGCGAACGGCGGAGAAGGGTTGTTCCAACTATTGGCTCAACCTGCTTTATATCGATACGGACGTCATCTCCACGGCAGAGGTCATTACCCGCCTGCAAAACGGGGAGATCGAGACCCGCCCGGCATGGAAGCCCATGCACATGCAGCCGCTGTTCAAGGATGCCATCTTCTTCTCTCATAACGTCGATGGCCAACCCAGTGTGGGCGAAACCGTGTTTGAACACACGGTTTGTCTCCCCAGCGGAGACGGCATGAGTATGCAACAGCAACGGGAAGTCATTGACGAGTTGAAGGCTTGTTTTACAGAGTTATAAACGATTTGACGGAGGCGAGGATGGGAACGATCAGGGTGTTGGAAAAGCAAGACTCGCAACATATCGTATATCGACGCTACGTGAAACGAACCCTTGACCTTCTTTTGGCGTATGTACTCGCCATACCGGCGTTGTTGCTTGTCGGACTGTGCTATGTCGCTATCAAAGGCGAGACGCGTGGTCCGGCATTCTTTGTGCAGGAGCGGCCGGGTTACAAGGGACGTATTTTCCGTATTTTTAAATTGCGTACGATGATCGTTGAGACGGAGCGCGATGGTCGTCTGCTGTCCGACATGGAGCGCATGACAAGGACAGGCAGAATCGTTCGTGCCCTAAGCTTTGATGAGCTGCCGCAAATCCTAAACATCCTCAAGGGCGAAATGAGTTTCATCGGCCCGCGCCCCCTGCTTCCGAAGTATGTACCTTTATACAGTGAAGAGCAAATGCGCCGCCACGATGTGCGCCCCGGCATCTCCGGCTGGGCACAGGTAAACGGGCGTAACGAAATTAGTTGGGAGCATAAGTTTGAGCGGGATGTATGGTATGTGGATCATCTGAGCTTTGCGCTGGACTTGAAAATTTTCTGGCTGACTATCGCAAATGTGCTGAAGCGGCAGGGGATCAACGCTGGCGTCAGCGATACAATGCAAGCGTTCACCGGAAGCAGGAAAAGATCGAAACCCGTTGACAGAGGAGGGACAATCGAGTGAAAGAAGTGGCGATTCGGATCCTGAGCGCGCCAATCGGGCGGACGCATTTATTCTTTTTGGGTCAAGCGGGATTTGTACTAAAAAGCAGCAAGGGTACGACGCTCGGTATCGATTTGTACCTGACGGATTGTGTGGAGCGCTACGATGGCTTTAAGCGCCTCATGCCACATCTGCTGTTACCGCAGGAAGTGGAATTTGACTATTTGGTCGCCACGCATGCGCACTATGACCACTTCGACGTTGATGCGGTTCCATTAATGCTGGCCAATCCCAAGACAAGGATGTTTGCTTCCATGCGTTGCGCCCAAGAGGCAGAGCGGCTCCACCTCGAGCCGAGCAAGCTTGACTACGTCTGTGTGGGTGACAGGCGCGTGGCGGGGGATATAAGGCTCTCATTCATTTTCTGCGACCACGGCGAATCTGCCCCCGACGCGCTAGGTCTTATGATTGAGATAGATGGTAAAATACTCTACATCGCTGGTGATACGTGTCTCCGCTTAGATAAAGTGGACGGCATCCTAGCGGGGCGGAAGATCGACGTGATGATCGCCCCCATCAACGGTGCGTTTGGCAACCTCAACGAGGCGGAGGCGGTTGCACTGTGCCGTACGATTAAGCCCCGGCTCATGATCCCCTGCCACTATTGGAATTTTGCCGAGCACCACGGCGATCCTGGGCTGTTCATGCAACTCATCCAAGAACAGTTTCCAGGGCAGCGATATGTGCTCATGCCCCCCGGTGAGCGCATCGACCTATAAATAAAAACGGTATGAGAGAGGAAAGCACCATGGAATTCGATGGTAAAAAGCTCTTGATCCTAGGCGGCAACCCTGAAACCGCGGCGTTAGTAGAGACGGCTAATGCCATGGGTATCAGGACGATCGTTTCCAGCGCGCGCCATACGGATGTCGCAAAAAGGGTTGCATGGAAGAGCTGCGATGTTGACGGCTTGGATGTGCCTGGACTTGTGGCATTGGCGAGAGAAGAAAAGGTCGACGGCGTGCTGGTTGGAGTCGCCGATATCTTGGTACCTGCCTATTGCAAGGTTTGCGACGCGCTAGGCTTTCCCTGCTATGCCACCCAACAGATCGTGGACGTGTTCGCCTATAAGGATGTGTTCAAAGCCACCTGTGAGCGCTACGGCATCCACGGCATCCCGGAGTTCTATCTGGATGCAGACATGAAGCCGGAGGACGTGGCAAAGATCAAGTACCATGTGATGATTAAGCCCGTGGACAACGGCGGCGGCGTTGGCATGACGGTGGTATACAGCGAGGCCGAGCTGAAGGGCGGCGTTGAGAAAGCGCTGGAGGCTTCCATGCAGAAGCGCTTCATCGTGGAGCGGTACATGCAGTGCGAAGACATGGGCATGTATTATACCTTCAAGGACGGTGTCTGCAGCGCCTCCTGCATCTATGACCGCTATACCACCGACGAACAACCGGGCCTTTCCCGGGTTTGTCTGGGGGGGACCTATCCCTCCAAGCACCTGGACGAGTATTTTGACCGCATGCACGAAAACGCGATTCGGATGTTCAAGGAAATTGGCATCCGAAACGGCGTATTGATGCTTTCCGGCTTCTATGAGAACGGCGAATTCTATGTTTACGACACGGGCTTCCGCCTGCAGGGCGAGGCGCCTCACTTCATCATCAAGGCGATTCAAGGCTTCGATCAAAGAGAAATGCTGATTCGCTTTGCTCTCACCGGATCGGAGGGAGATCTGGATCTGAAGACGGCGGACGATACCCATCTGCGCGGAAAGTGGGCTGCGACCCTGTGGTTCTTGCTAAAGCAGGGCATGGTGGCGAAAATCGAGGGTCTGGACAAGCTAGACAAGGATCCCAGAGTGATTGAGAACGTCCAGCGAATTTTTGAGGGGATGGAGGTTCCCGCTCAGTGGATTGGGAACGAAAAGCAGGTGCTGACAAGAATGTACCTGGTTTGCGACTCGAAAGAGGAGCTTGCGGCGGCGCTGCGGGAGTATCAGGCCAAAGTGAAGGTGACAGACGCCGTCGGAAACAGCATGTTGCTCAAGGGCTTTGATGTGAAGAAAGCGCTGGGGCTATAAACGCATGAGTAAAAAACTAGAGAATAAAGTCATCGTTGTTTCAGGTGGCACCAAGGGCGTCGGGCGTACAGCTTCGGAGGAGTTCGCTAGGGCGGGTGCGAAGGTCGTCATTGGCGGACGGGACGAGGAAGCGGCGCTGAAGAGCGTTCGACTGATGAAGACATATGGCAGTGATGGCATGTTTGTGCATTGCGACCTGCTGAAGACGCGGGACTGTAAGAATTTGTTTGACCGCGCCTTCGAGCAGTACGGTAGAGTCGACGGTTTCTTCAATTACGCCGGCGTAACGCCCGTGAGCCCGTTGGATACCTGTGATGAGCAGACGTTTGACTGGGTGATGGACGTCAATTTTAAGGCCTGTTTCTTCTGCTGCCAGCAAGCCATAAAGTACATGCGGATGGGCGGCGGCGGTTCCATTGTACTGACAGGCTCAGCGCACGCGTGGGGCGGGCAGAAAGATCGTGCGGCCTACGCTTGTTCTAAAGGGGTGCTTCGCACGCTGATGGAGCATATCGCGCACAATTACGCGACGGAGCAGATTCGGTGCAATTATCTGACGTTGGGTTGGACGCCTACGGAGGGCGAAGTGAGCTTGCGGGTCTCGCAGGGTGAGAGCGAAGCAGAACTGCGCAAAAGAGCTGCTGCGGCACTTCCGATGGGGCGCATGTTGGAGAGAACGGACTATGTGGATGCGCTGGTGTATTTGATGAGCGATGCTTCCGCGATGATGACGGGGAGTACGTTTAGAATTACGGCGGGGGAGTATATCTGATGGATGTACGCAGGTTGATCCAATCGATCCGATTCTTTTTCTTCTTTGACCAGATGAAAAGGGCGGATTACGCAAGGCGCAAACACATTTTTCACCATGTGGGAAATAACGTGCGGTTACCCGCCATGTTGGTTCCTCTTCATGCGGAGCTGATCTCGTTTCACGACAACGTTGAGATAGCTTCCGGGGTGAAGTTTATCGCGCATGATGCAATACACGGAGTTCTCAATTTTAAGTATAATGGCGAGAAAAACAATCCGGAATTTCCAGAGCAAATCGACTGTATAGAAATCATGGACAATGTGTTTGTCGGTTCGGGAACGATCTTGTTGGGCGGCGTGCGCATCGGATCGGACGTGATCATTGGAGCGAATAGCTTGGTGAATAAGGATGTACCCAACGGTTCTGTATACGCAGGTTCTCCGGCGAAGAAGATTGGGGAATTTGAGGATGTTGTGAAAAAGAGAAGAAACGTGGTTGCTTGCGAATCTACGGATGCGTATTGGCGGCAGTTTGAAGAGAAACATAAGTAGGCACACGTTCCAAATACCGGCGAGGATAAAGAGATCACACATGATAGATAGTGTCATCAATAAGAAGGTTCCGCATCCATATAGTGAATTAGCGGATTATGAAAAGAAGTATTCGCTTAAGGAACTGCATGACGACATGCTGGTGCTTCTTGTCGCCTTTGATCAGTTTTGCAGAGCGCATGAAATCAGCTATTCGTTAGCAGACGGAACCCTGCTTGGCGCAATCAGGCATGGGAACTTCATTCCGTGGGACGATGACGCCGATGTCATGGTGACGAGGATCGAGTATCAGAAATTGCGTAAGGCCATCAATGGGGATAGCAGTATAAAGCTGTTGAAAGCCCATTTCCTGGATCGCGTCACGACTCCGGTACTATTGAAGAAAAAGGTATACCTTGATTTATTCATTAATGAGGACATGCCAGCCTCAAAGGTGATTTTTGAGTGGAAGAAATTCAAGACCAGGTTTTTGCGCTGCGCGTTCCACAATATCTCGGTGCGAAATGTACGCCATGATCAACATGCGGCGTCCTATAGCTACATTCGTGGCATGGCCGCTCGGGTGTTAAGAAGCATAGCCAAGTGCGTGATCTGTGGAAGGGATGTATTTGAACTGAACGACCGCACGGTTGCCATCAAAGGGCATAGACCGTTGGGCATCTACACAAGGTATACATCGCGGATGTATGAGACCAATAGGCGCTTTAACAAGGCGAGCTATGATGAAGGCTATGTCGATGTTGCCTTCCGAGGGCAGAGACTGATGGTAATTAAAAACGCAGGAATATTCCTTCAGGAAATGTATGGAGATTACATGAAGCTGTTGCCGGAAGAAAAAAGAAAGCCGGAGCATCCTGTCAATATGTTGGATTCGCCGGAAAGCTGTCTCAAACGGTATAACTGAAAGGCCGCAATAAATGACGGTATACGATCTAAAAAATACATACCAATATGCGATGCACGGGCTTGGTGCCTATAGGGGGCTAAGGCAGACAAATACCTATGACGCCATGGTCCATTGGTATAATAAGGGCATTCGGGTATTTGAAATTGATATGGCGAAGACAACCGATGGAAAGTATGTAGCCATCGCGCATGATTTGAGCGACAAGGCTTTGCGCCGTGTGGAGCTATTCAGTTTACCCGAGAATCGAACACAAGACTGGTTCATGGCACAGAAGCTCTTTTCAATATCTACCCATGGACTTAAGCCACTGTCATTGGAAAGCATCATCGACTTCACGAAGGAAAAAGAAGATGTGGTCGTGATGTTGGATCTCTTTGGTATGTTTGGAAGTAAGGATACCAAGTTGTTCGTAGAATCGCTTCAAGAGATTGTCGGTTCCGCAACATCTATTTGGAGTAGACTTCTTTTAGAGGCTTACAACTTATATATGATACAGGGAATACAGCAGGCGGGCGATCTGGCGCAGATCATTTATTGTGCGCGGTATGAAGGAAATGCCGATAAACAGGAAAGCATTTCGCCAAACGAGCTCTTGCGTAGGGGAATCTCGTTTGTCTCTTATCCTTGGCGGTATAGCAAGCAACACCCACGCGAGATCCGTGAATATGCAAATGCAAACATAACGGTGTTCACCCGCACGGTGTTTAATACAAAAGATCGGCAACTCAAGGTAGATGGTGTGAGTGTTAATATTATTGCAAAGAGATTCGATGGGGTGTTTATTGTAGGGCAGTTGCCTATTTACATGGCTTCATACGTTAAGAGAATACTTGTTAAAATATACATTGCAACCGTGTGTCGGAGGAAGAATGGCAGTAATTAGTTTTGTAGTACCTGTTTACAAAATACCCTATGAATATTTGCAGCAATGCATTGACAGCATCCTACAGCAAGAAAATCAAAATATTGAATTGGTTCTTGTAGATGATGGGTCGCCGGACGATTGTGGTAAAATATGCGATCTGAACGCCCGAAAAGATCCCAGGGTGCAAGTAGTGCACAAAAGCAATGGAGGGCTATCAGATGCAAGAAACGCCGGAATAAGCGTATGCACAGGTCAATGGGTTACGTTTGTGGATGCTGACGATTGGGTAGATAAGGGTTTTACTTCCAGCTTTTTGGATAGGATCGGTAAGCAGGAAACCCAGGCAGATATTTATATCTATATGGGCTATAGAAACTATGTAAACAAGCAAGTGTTTGGGGATGCATACTTCCAAGACGGCCGGAGGTTTACGGACTACGCTGAACGCGAATTCTTGCAGACTGCTTTTTGTAGGGTACCTATGCAGAGCAACGGTGAAGGACTGTTCATCGGATCTGCCTGCGCTAAGGTCTACAATGTAGACTTCTTAAAGAAATCATCTTTGGAATTTATAAAGATACCTTATGGTGAAGATAGTTTATTCTACCTGTATAGTATAGAAAAAGCGAATTGTGTAGAATATGTAGCGGAAGCATATTATCATTATCGAGATACTGAAGGCAGTATGGTCAATAAGTATCGAGAAAATGCAGATAAGGAACAGGATATATATCTACAAGAGCTTTTTGGCTTCGTCAATGAATATGCGAAAGGTGAAGAATTTGTAGCCTTTATCTATATAAGGGTATTCCAATCGATGCAGCGGTGTATTAGTCAGAAATTTTACAATAGCGAGAATTCGTTGAATCAACGGGCTAGAAAGAAACAATGCAAAACCTTTTTTTCAAAGCAACCATATTGCGATTGCTTTCAGTATATCAGGTTTGCAGATCTGAACAGGAATAGCAAAATTAAGTATCTGCTTATGCGTCTTGGCTTGTTTGGGTTATTGGTAGAACTCAAAAGGCAATATGATGTTCAAAATGGGAAAGCGATGCATCATCGGTAAATACAGGTTAGAGGGATGAAATAGTTGCAAAAAAAACTGATAAGCCGAACTTCGTTGAACATGAGTCTCTTTTTGCTATGCCTATATGTTATGATTGTCATGACAGTGATTAATGGTAATCAATATGTTGCTGGACTATCATTTGTTGGATTGCCGACACTCGCCTTGGTTGGCGCAAGCCTTTTCGTTAAGAAGGAGAAGTTGCTTTCGTGGAATAGTATATTGGTGGCATTGTTGATTTTGTTTGCCTTTCTTTCAACAAACCTTAATCTATCGGTTTCAAAATTCAATAACTTCATAAACCTTGCGGTTTCGGGATTCACATTCGTTATTGTGTCAAATGCGCGATTTTCAAATGATGTTTTCAAGAGAGTCATAACGTTTTATGCAAGATTTGGATTAGCAATTTGCTGTATACTCATATTTAACTATCTGTTTGGGATTGGTATACGGGTATTCAACGAAAGCAATATAAGGGTATCAATTCAATATTTCGGCATCACCAAGGATATTAATTACTTATCTTCATTCATTCTTCCGAGCTTCGGGGTTTATTTTTACAAAGGGCTATTTACCGGGAAAAGCAAGCTATTGGTGGCGGCTGGGATTATTTTTGTCGCCATCTTTCTTGGTGGATCTCGTTCGTGTTTCTTGCCCATGATGTTTGTATGTATCTTGATGGTATGGAAGTTTCTGAAGGATAGAAATAAGAAGAACAAAGGGTTGATCATTCTACTCCTCGTCGTTGCCGCAGTGGTCATAACATATGTAATGGTTAATAGCAGCATATTTTCTCGAACTATAAATTTTGAAAATTATACGGACAATGCGAGGCTAAGAATCTGGGGATTTGCGATGGAAGGCTTTTATCGGAGCCCATTCATAGGTAGCGGCATTTCCAGCGGCACGTATTACGCACAGCAGCATGTGCGATGGGTGACACATAGTTGTTATGTCGATATGCTTACATCGCAAGGAATCATCGGCACGCTGATTATTATTGCAATCACATCTGAAATGTTTAAAGTAAACAAGAAGAACAAAATGTTTAATGTCTCCATGCTGATGTTATTCTTCATTCCGCTGGCCTTTATTGACGGATATGTTTGCGCGACGTTCTGGATGCCTATGATCCTCTGCCGAATTCTTTCAAAGAAGGCTCGCGAAAACGATGATATACTTGTAGTATTGTAATTAGGAGAATAGGGCATGAAAGTTGGCGTTATTACCTTTCATCATGCAAAATTTAGTTATGGAGCAATGCTTCAAGCGTTGGCGACCTGTACAGTTTGCAAACGCTATGCGGATATGGTGGAGCTAATCAATTACGAAAACGCTTACGAGCAACGAGGGGTGAAAACAAAGGGAACATCGCTAAAGGAACGCTTGTTGCGACAAGCGAACTATATTGCCAGGATGGTCATTTACGGGGGCTATAAAAATCCGTATCAAGATGGAAAGAAAATTGACAGGATATATGATCGCCTGACCGATGCTCACTACACGGACGTAAAGCAAATGAGTGGACTGGAATATGATGTGATGATTACCGGAAGCGATCAGGTATGGAACCCGAATATCACCGGAGGTATCGACCCTGCATTCTTCCTTGACTTTGGAAAAGCAAACAGACGAATCTCCTACGCGCCCAGTATGGGTACCTATGTGATACCGGAAGATCAAAAACAGAGTTTTGCCCACTATCTCGCCCGCTATGACGCCATTAGCGTCAGGGAGACATTTGCAAAAGACCAGCTTCAACCCCTGTGCAAGCAAGAAGTGAAAGTTGTGCTTGATCCGACATTGTTGCTTACCAAGCAAGAATGGTTTGATGAGTTGCAAATCGAGGAACGGGAAGATAACGGTGATCATTATATCCTAACATTTTTTGTTGGGCAGGGCTTTTCGGCCAACTGGCCGCAAATTGCGCAATATGTTGATAAACTAAAATTGCCCGTATGGAACGTACAGTCGCACCAAAAAAGAGCACTACACGTTGACCGTGTCCTTTGCACGCCAACGGTCGCGGACTTCTTGCGGCTGATTCAGGGAGCGGATATGGTTATCACCAATTCGTTCCACGGAACGGCATTTTCAATTAACTTTGGCAAGAGATTTGTATCCGTACTTCCGCTCAATAATCCCTCACGCATTGAGAATTTGCTCACCAAAGTGGATTTAGCTAGTAGGATTGAACCCACGATACAGGGTATGACGGAATCTATTGATTATGATAAGGTCCGTAAAAACCTAGACGAATTACGCAAGGATTCAGTAATGTGGCTTGACGCCGCGATGAAGGGATAGATTTGAACGTGTTGGATTTTGACAAAAAGTATTGTGTTGGGTGTTCCGCATGCGCGACCGCGTGCCCTGTAAAAGCAATCACCATCCGTTTATCGGAGGAGGGATTCCATACTGCCGAAATCGATGCAACAAAATGTATCGCATGCGGGGCGTGCGAAAAAAAGTGCCCTGTGATGCTTCAGCCTTCCTATAGGTACGAGCAAGAGAAATATCGGTACGTTTACGTGAAGAATAGAGAGGATCAACTCAGCGCAACGTCAGGCGGAGCATTCTTTCTGCTGGCTGATTATATACTGCAGAATGGCGGTGTTGTCTGCGGATGCGTGTGGGATGAGAATTTCGTAGCAAGACATATTGTTGCCGATAATATTGATGATGTAAAGAGAATGCGCGGCAGCAAATACGTTCAAAGCGATATGCAAGATTGCTTTCAAGTGATCAAAGAATTAATCAAGGAAAAGCCTGTGCTGTTTACGGGTACGCCATGTCAAACCACGGCTTTGCATGGGCTGATTGGTGATCATAAGAACTTATTTCTGTGCGCGTTGGTTTGCGGCGGCGCGCCTTCGCCGCTTGTTTGGAAGAAATATTCAGAAGCACTTGAGCAAGGGCAGAAAAGCCGATTGGTGCGAGTGAATCATCGGAGCAAGAAAAATGGTTGGCTGTGCCTAACGATAGAGGCTGAATTTGCAAATGGGAAGAAAGTATACGATCCTATGGTGTTGAATCCATATGCGTATGCCTTCTTCTCGGGTCTCACGACTAATACGGCTTGTGTGGACTGCAAATTTACTTGGGGGAAATTCTACGCCGACATGCTAATCGCCGATGCTTGGGGAGCGCAAAATGAACTGGTAAAGAAAAGCAAAAACCTTGGAATGTCAGCGTTTCTAAGCCTGTCTCATAAGGGAGAAGCGATGTGGACATCAATTCAAGAAAGGGCAGAGTACGCAGATTGTCCCAGAGATGAATTCAAAAAAGGACACCCTGTTCTTTATCGAAGCAAAAAGCCCAACCCAAACAGAGCGACATTCTTTAAGGCACTCGATAAGAAAGACATTGTAGACAACCTAAAAGTTAACACACCGGTGCGTAGGCATGCGGGCGTGAACAGGTTTCTAAATGCGATTGGGTTATACGGACGCATTTTTACTTTGCTTAAAAAGCACTGATGATTAGAATAAACGTAAGAAGCGGGAAAAATGTCATGACGAGAGGGAAAAAGGCGCTAATTAATTCTTCATCCCGTTTCCTATATGAGATTGTAGCGATTGTATGCTCCTTCATCCTTCCAAGGCTTATTCTCTCCTATTACGGCTCAGCGGTTAATGGACTTGTTCTGTCCATTACGCGCTTACTCGCCATAAGCACTTTTATTGATGCAGCCATTGGCGGGGTTACACGGGCGGCCTTTTACAAACCGCTATCCAATAACGACACCTCTTTGATCAGCAAAATCTATGTAGCGGCAAACAAATTCTATAAAAAGGTTTCTCTGATTTTTGTCGCTTATACGTTGATGGTTGCTTGTTTCCTGCCCACCATCAATAACGAAGGTTTTGGCTTTGAGTTTATCTTTTTTCTTACACTTACTACCTCTTTCAGCACGTTTATTCAGTTCATCATAGGCGCAACCAATACGGTTCTTATCTATGCGGATCAAAAGGTCTTTCTCATCACACTTATCAATACGGCGACCATCATCCTTAACACTGTGGCTACCGCCGTACTCATTCGCCTGAATTGTAGCATTCAGGTGGTTAAACTCACGACCAGCATCATTTTCGCAGTGAGGCCAATTTTTGCCTATTTCTATTGCAAGTCACACTATTCAATCAATAAAAAAGCGATTTATGAGCAAGATCCAATTCCCAACAAATGGTCAGGTTTTGGCCATCAGATTGCAGAAACGGTACGCAGCAACGGGGATGTTGTTATTCTAACGGTGTTGTCCGTATACTCGAATGTTTCAATTTATGCCGTATACGCGCTAATCACGGATGGTCTAACGAAGTTCTTAGAGGCACTGAGAAGTGGTATGGGGCCAAGTTTCGGGAACATGCTGGTTACAGAGCCAATCGATAAAGTCCGAAAAAGGTTTTCGCTTTTTGAATGGGTTATGAATGTAAGTGCTTGCATTCTCTTTACCTGTGCCGCAATCTTGATTGTACCTTTCGTGACGGTGTATACGCATAACATATCAGATGCGCAGTATGCGCAACCTCTGTTCGGGCTCTTGATCGTTATATCGGCAATGCTTCATAATATGAAGAACCCCTATCTGATGATTGTTTTTGCGGCAGGACACTATAAGGAGACTCAAAAGCACGCCTATGTAGAGATGTGCATTAACATACTACTATCTGTTATTCTTGTGCGCTTGTTTGGGCTCAACGGTGTTGCCATCGGTGCGATTGTGGCTATGCTGTACCGCATAGGAAAGAGCGCTCTGTATGTAAAGGACAGCATCATTCAATACAGAATACAAAACGTTATTGCGAAACTCGGTATCAACACTGGTGTTCTGTTTGGATCAAACATAATTAGCAGGCATGTATTCACGCCGGATATCCAGTCATACATTCAGTGGGTGGCATACGCAACGGTGGTGTTCGTATGCGTCTCAATCATTACGATTACCTTGTATACGTTTGTGTTTCGTGATGATGCAAAAGCTTTTGTAGCGTTTGCTCGAAGAGTTATCAAAGGAACGGGAGGGAAAACGCAACATGATAAAGGTATTGACAGTAGGTGTGTTTGACTATTTTCATTACGGGCACTACAAACTGTTCGAGAACGCAAAGAAACTTGGGGATTATCTGATTGTTGCTATTCAGGATGGAGACTACATCTTAAAATATAAACCGGAAGCGAAGATATTTTACACGACACAGCAGCGCACCGAACTGGTAAGCGCACTGCGGAGTGTCGATGAGGTTATTGTATACTATGACGTGGATCAAATTGTGGAAGAAGCAGATTTTGATATTTTTGCGATTGGCGGAGATCAAAAGCATGCCGGATTTATACGCGCAGTGGAATGGTGTGAATCAAACGGGAAGCAAGTGATCCGGTTGGGTCGGACCCCCGGTGTCTCTTCCAGCGAGATCAAAGAAAATTTGATGAAGTAACTAGTATTCTAAAAACGTAGGAAATAGAAGTAGAAAAGATCATCCGGATGTGGTAAACTACCAACGGGTGATGAAAATGAACCATAAGTACATAGTAACACTGACGGAAGCAGAACGTCAGGAGCTGAAAGAATTTATCCGCAAGGGGAAAACGCAAGGGTACCGGATCATGCACGCGCAAATTCTGCTGAAGCTGGATGAGACCCCCGAAAACAAAAGCTGGACCTATCAGAGGATCCGAGAAGCATACGGAGGGACACCGCATACGATTTGCCAGATCGCGAAGCGGTTTGTGACTGGCGGTCTGGAAGCTGCGTTGGGACGAAAAGAAAAGGCAAACAGCTGTCGGAAGATAGATGGCAAAGTGGAGGCGCACATCGTTACCATCGCCTGTTCGGATCCACCGGAGGGGCGTGAACGCTGCCATCGTGGCTTGTATCGGCAACGCTTACATTCCTTTGCGCATCCTGTATCACGTTGGTTGCGTATGCCCTCTTCTTCAGGGACAATTTTCACGTCTTCCTAAAATACGTTTGTGAATTATTCGGACGGTCACAATCACATCCCCTGACAAAATGACGATAAGGAGTTTCCATGTCTACTGCTTTTCCTATTCTGGTTGCCCTTGCTGGTCAAAGTGTCTTTGGCGGCGGGCATGTGTTTTATGCAGAGGAGTATGACTGGGAACGAATATTTGACCTGGCTCAAGAACAGGAAGTGCTGCCGCTTGCATGGTATGCGGTGAAAAACGCAGGTAAGTGTCCGCCGATGTTAGCGGCGTCGGTGGAACGAACGGTGCGATCCACCGTCGTATCCTACTATGTGCGCAGTGAAAGCATGATTCGGCTGCTTCAGGAAGCGGAACAAGCAGGCATTCCTAACATCAGAATCCTGAAGGGTTTTGCTATCGCCGACTGTTATGCCGTGCCGGAAGCGCGTATTTCAGGTGATATAGACATTCTGATCGATAAAAAATATGAATCAGCCATGCTCCGTTTTCTTGAAGAGCATCGCTTTGTCATGATGAAACGGGAAATAGGTAGGCATCATTCTGTTTGCGTTCATCCGAACCTCGGAACGCTGGAGGTTCATGTTGCCTTGTTCAGCCGTGAGGATAAGACTGTTTGGCTTCAGAATGTGGACTTAAAACACCTGGAACATGATGCAGGCACCGAAATCACATCTCCCATGGGCACGTTTCGCACTCTTGATCTAACCAATCATATGATTTTCCTGTTTCTGCATTTTTTGAATCATTTTGTCAACACCGGTGCAAGCCTGAAGATGATATTCGATGTTGGAGTTTTCTACGCAGTGCATTCTCAAGAAATAGACAGCAGGAGATTGCATGATATCCTGAGGCAATGCCGCGGAGAGAAGCTCTTTGGCAGTATTTTACGCATATGCAGCAACTTTTGTACAGTTTCATACCCTCAGGAAGATGTATCCATGGCGGATGATGCGCTTTCGGAGCTCCTGCTTAAGGATATTCAAACGGGTGGCGTCATGGGGGGAAGGGAGATCGTAAAGCGCCAAGTTGAAAAAAGGCAGAACGCGCGTATAAAGCTTAAGAGACGGACGGGACGCGCTACCTACTTCGCATATCAAGTGAGGCACTATCTGATCCAGGCGAAGAGTTATTTTGCACCTTCGCATAACGAACTTCTGCAAGTTTATCCAGAATTAGAGCAGAATAGGATATGCTATCTGCGAGCTTGCTTACTGTTCACGCGACGCAAAATACGGGATTACAAGGGGCGTAGGGGCCTCTTTCGTACATATGCTATCGAACATGGGCGCACGGAGATACTGAAAAAAATGCGCCTGATATAATGCTGATAAGTCATCAAATCGTGCACTTGTTGTAGTCACGGCGCGACAAAATTGGTAAGTTTACCACATCGGTACTATCCCGGGCTTCCAACGATCTCGATGCCTGTTGATAGTATAGATTGCTACCCGTATAATTTCGGCATATAGAAAACTATGGGAGCTGAATCCCAATATGCCGAATCCGCTGCTATCATCAACGACCACCCAGGAAGAACGAGCTACGTTTCGACGGGATGTCATGGCGTTTCGCCTACGGCACAGCTTGAACGAAACCATGGCTCGGTTTGGTGTAAGCAAGACGTTCCTGTGCAAATGGCAGAAAAGATATCGAGCAGATCCAGCAGATTTGGCGGAGCGATCCCGTGAGCCCAAAAATCGTCAACCAGGTATAGCTGGGAAGAACGAACCCAGTTAAAAAGCAGCCTGTTGATCGATAATCAGACGGACAGAAAGCGAAACAAGCTGATACCAACGATCTCCCGGCTCGGCGATATGCTGGCTTGCCGATCCTATGCTTCAATCAGGAGGATGGCGAATAAGCTAATTGGTAAATGCAGGCGAACAAAGGATGTCAAGACAAAGAAGATCAGAACAGGGAAATGCAATCCAAATGCGTGTTTTCCCGGCGAACTTGTGCAGGTCGACATGAAATGTGTGCCTACGGGTGCTGTTGTTCAGATACCCGAAAGCGAGGAAATCCGCAAAGCGGAGTTGGTCTTATCTGCGCGGCGGCATATGGAAGATATGATGGATATGCTGGCCGAACAAGAGCACCTGTTCCCTGACCTGCCGATGATCCGCTACCTGAAAGACGGGTGCCAGCGTGAATATTGGCAAAACGTGGAGGATATCAGGCGGGCGGCTCTGGATCCCCAGAAAGAGCTGAAGCTATATCAGTATACCGCCGTTGACGTAAAGTCACGTTGGGCTTTTCGGTGGATGTTTGCCGAACACAGTGAGCTTACTTCATTGCGCTTTGCAATGGAACTTATGAGTTCCGCGCCATTTTCTATTCGATGTATTCAATCGGATAACGGAAGCGAGTTTGTCAGCGATTACATGTGCGGCCATGAAACGCACGTCACGCATTTTCAGGCGTTCCTGTCGAGCAACGGCATTTTTCATCAGCGGATCACGAAAGGAAAGCCGTGGGGGAATGCGCACGTAGAATTCCAGCACCGAATAGACCAGGAGAGGTTGTACGACACGATGTGTGTGGGCAGCCTTGAGGAGGCAACGCTGATATTGAGTGAATACCAGCGCATCTCGAATCTGTATCCGAAACCTTGTCTCGGGATGATAAGCCCGATGCGGATGATAGAGGAGATCGTATGACACAAAATCATAGTACGGTGCCCAGACAGCTCCCTTCAGAGGAGCTTTTTTTGTATGCCGAGAGGATGAAGGGCTCGGGATTTTTTGGAAAGCTAGCGGATAGTGAACTATTTGCCGTCCGTATAGGGGAGGATATCCTTTACTGCCGCGCGCAAGATAAAAACGGGCTTGTCGTATACTGTGGACTTTTGGGACTGTTTTCGTACTTGAAGGCGGTTCAGTTGGCAAATGAGAGTGACGAAGGCAGCATAAATACTGTGGAGCCCGAGGTTACAGAGGATTGCGTGAAGTGCCTGTTTGTAGATCGCAAGGAACTGGACGATTGGGATTATCGTAGCATTATTTTCGCAGGGCGAAAGTATCGCGGAAAACAAGCGTGGCCCGTCTTTCGTCGTGCCAGGCCGTTGCGATATCCTTGGTATATCGACGAAGATGATGAAAAAACACTGATCCAAGCAATGGACGCGGCAACAGAATTTGCTGAGATGCGTGAGACCAAGGGGTACTGGGAGATCATGCACGAGGCGTTGGGGCGCCCATTGGATGCAGAAGACTTCATAGCGGGCGGCATGTCGATCCATAAAAGTATCCCCATGTTTGTAAAGACGGGGGAAGGCAAGTATGAGCTTAGCTACCTAAAACTGCCAGATCACATTGATGAGCACTTCACGGCGCCGATCCTGTCGAACGATCATGAGATTGCCAGACTACGCGGGCGCATAAGAACGGATGTGACATTGCAGTGTGCGATCACATGCCCTCCTATGCCCATCCGACACGAAGCGGGGGACGCCCCGTATATCCCATTGGCGTTGATCATGGTCGCCGTACGCGAGACGCCAAAATCTTATGTCGCCGATACTGTCGCAATCGAACTAGCGCTTGACTATGAAGGCGGCGTTGGGAGGTGGATGAGCGTGTTCTGTGCCTACATCGAAAAATACGGACGTCCCCGTGCCGTGGTAACCAACGAGTATCGGACGGAGCATTTACTAAAGAAGCTTTGTGCGCAGTTGGGAATCCGGTTCACATATCAAAAGGGAGCACTCCGAGAGCTCGACGACGCGATCCGGGGATTGCAGGATCACATGTTGAACAGAAATATTGAAGAATGATGTGCTGCGCGTCTCGCGCAACTGCGCTTGACCGGTGGCGTGCACCATGGTACCGTATGGCAAAGAGGGCACTATAATATGGAGACGCCTGACTGACAGAAGCCTCCGGAACCATGTCCATATATATGTCCGCTGGACTTGATAAGGATCGCACGCAACCCAACGTGCGCGCTATACTGGACGGTCATGGAATATCGGCTCTGAGCATAGTATTAATGAGACAATCCGACACTTTGACGTGAGCAGATGCTTCATGTGTAATCGGCAGAAGATGTACGCGATTGATCAGAACGACTTGAGTGATCAAACAAGGATCGCCACACCGTTGCACGAGACCTAACTCATTGGATTAGAAGGCAGTGCTGAAGGTGAGCTCGTTGATTGATCACGAGCCATCTCATAAGCGAAATATGCTGTCACCAACCGTCTGTCAGCGTTTTGTAACGCGCAGAGCGACCTTACGTTTCCATCAAGCAAATGATGAAGGAGCTCTTTCATTCGGGCAATGAGATCAAGTCATCAGCATCCGGCGCGGCGAAAAGAGGCATGGGACACTGTTCACTAGCGAGTCGTACGCCCAAACAATCAACATGGGTAGTTCAAAGAATCCTGCGATAAGCGGGACCGTGGGAGGAGAGGATCTAGGAAGGAGGTTCAAGATGAACGTATTGATCACCGGCGCACATGGCTTTATTGGGAAAAACATGGTTGCCTCTCTTCAAAGCATCCGCGATGGAAAGGATAAGACGACGGACTTTACGAACAGCTTGAACTTGATGGAGTATGACCTGGATAGTAACCTCGCACTGCTTGACTCCTATTGCGCGAAGGCCAATTTTGTGTTTCACCTGGCGGGCGTCAACCGTCCGAAAGAGCCGAGTGAATTCATGGCAGGTAATTTCGGCTTTACCTCCGTGTTGCTTAATACGCTGAAAAAACATGAAAATGTCTGCCCGGTTTTGGTCAGCTCATCTACACAGGCCGTACTTGATAATCCTTATGGGCGATCCAAGAGGGCGGGCGAAGATCTGATGTTCGCCTATGGCGAGGAAACCGGGGCCAAGGTTCTGGTCTATCGCTTCCCGAACGTATTTGGTAAGTGGTGTCGCCCGAATTATAACAGCGCGGTAGCTACCTTCTGCCATAACATTGCCCATGGCTTGCCCATCACTGTTGACGACCGCAGCGTTAACATGACGCTTATGTACATCGACGATGTGGTTGGCGAGATGATCCGTGCATTACAGGGCCGGGAAAACCGGGAAGGCTCGTTCTGCAGGGTGCCTGTGGAGCACAGGGTCACGCTGGGAAGGATCGTGGACTTGATCGAAAGTTTTAGGAAAAGCCGGTCGGAGCGCAGCGTGCCTGATATGTTCGATCCGTTTACTAAAAAGCTCTACGCGACCTATCTCTCCTACCTTCCGCCGGATCAGTTCAGCTATCCGCTGAAAATGAACGCCGACGCACGCGGCAGCTTCTCCGAGATATTCCGCACGCCGGACCGCGGCCAGTTCAGCGTGAACATTTCAATGCCGGGCATCACGAAGGGGAATCATTGGCACCATACCAAGACTGAGAAATTTCTCGTGGTCAGCGGAAGGGGCGTGATCCGCTTCCGAAGGGTGGACGAGGCGCAGATCTACGAGTATTATGTGAGCGGAGAAAAGCTCGAGGTGGTGGATATCCCGACCGGATATGCGCACAGCATCGAAAACCTCGGCGACGCGGATTTGGTGACGTTCATGTGGGCGAATGAACCGTACGATCCGACGAAACCGGATACGTATGCTCTGGAAGTGTGACACGTCAAGCACCTGCCCGGACTGGGGATTCTGACGAAGAGGATTCGGAGAAAGATGAATAAGCTCAAGCTTATGACCATCGTGGGAACCAGGCCGGAGATCATCCGCCTGTCCGCTGTGATTCAAAGATGTGACCGTTATTTCGAGCAGATCCTGGTGCATACGGGACAGAACTACGACTATGAACTCAATCAGGTCTTTTTTGAGGACCTGGACCTTCGCGCGCCCGATGTGTTTCTGGACGCGGTGGGAGCGGATTTGGGTGAGACCATAGGCAACATCATCGCCAAGTCCTATCAGCTTCTGGCGGCGCGGCAACCGGATGCGCTGCTGATCCTCGGGGATACGAACTCCTGCCTGTCGGCCATTGCGGCGAAACGGCTGCACATCCCAATCTTTCACATGGAGGCGGGGAACCGCTGCTTTGACGAGTGCCTGCCCGAAGAGACCAACCGTCGAATCGTCGATCATATTGCGGACGTGAACCTCTGCTATTCCGAACACGCGCGCCGCTATCTGAACCAGGAAGGGACCGCGCGGGAGCGGACCTATGTCACCGGCTCACCGATGGCGGAGGTCCTACACGCGAACCTGAAGAAAATAACGGCCAGCAGCATTTTAGAGAAGCTTGGGCTGAAGAAGGGCGGGTACATTCTGCTCTCCGCGCACCGGGAGGAGAACATCGACACGGAGAAGAACTTCTTCAGTCTGATGAACGCGGTCAACGCGATGGCGGAGAAGTACGATCTGCCCATCCTGTATTCCTGTCATCCCAGAAGCGCGAAATTGATTGAGAAGCGCAGCTTTGTGTTTGACAGGCGCGTCATCCGGAACAAGCCTTTGGGCTTTCATGATTACAACCATCTGCAGATGAACGCGTTCGCGGTTGTATCCGACAGCGGGACATTGCCGGAGGAGAGTAGCTTCTTTTTGTCTGTCGGATCTCCCTTCCCAGCTGTATGCATCCGGACCTCGACCGAGCGGCCGGAAGCCTTGGACAAGGGAAACTTCATCCTGGCCGGCATTACCACAGAGCAGGTGTTGCAGGCGGTCGATACGGCCGTTGAGATGAATCGGAACGGCGACCTGGGACTGCCGGTGCGGGATTACCTGGATGAAAATGTGTCAGTTAAGGTCGTGAAGATCATTCAAAGCTATACCGGGATCGTGAATCGCATGGTCTGGCGCAAGGATTGACCCTGTGAATAAGCAGATCATGCGGAAGAAATCGCAAAGGACGTGATCGGGGCATGCAGGGAACCGATCTTCCGCTCAAATTTCAGCCATTCAATTCGGTGAGTTCGGTGGGCGGCTTGCGGTGGTCGACACCGAGGTGTAGCGTGCGAGTCAGATGGTCGGCCGAAATGTCCCATGCACTGCGGGAGCGGGAAGAAGAACAAGCATTGTTGTGGAAAAAATCGATGACCCACGTTATGAGGGAAGAATATGGGCGGAAAGAATAGAGCAGACATTCGAATTGGCACGCGGGTGAAGATCGTGCTGAAAGCCGATCAGCCGACCGGCAGGCTCACCGGGGGCGTCGTCGCGAAGATTTTGACCAAGAGCAGCCACCACCCCCACGGCATCAAGGTCATGCTGGAGGATGGGCAGGTCGGTCGGGTACGCGTGATCGAAGAATCGCAGGACTGATTCGAAGGGGAGGGGCATCACTTCATGAAAATCGTCGTTTTAACAGGCACACCCAAAGCTGAGGGGCTGTCGGTTTCTTGCGTGGCGGCTGCTGTCGCGGGTGCGGAGAAGGCAGGGGCATCAGTCGTAGTCATTGACCTGTGCAAAACGGCCATCGGACGTTGCAAGGTGTGCGTAGACGGGTGGGGCATCTGCAGGAACGAGCATATCTGCGCGTATGGCGAGGACGGATTTACCGAGGTGTCCAAACAGATCGCGGAAGCGGGTGCGCTGGTCATCCAGACCCCGGTCTACTGGGGCGAGACGAGCGAGGCGCTCAAGTCGTTCCTCGACCGGTTTCGCAGGTGCGAGGCGCTGCAGGAGAAGACTGCGCTGACAGGCAAAGAGGTGCTGCTGATCGCCGCGCCGGGCGGCACCGGGAACGGGCTTCTGACCTGCCTTCAGCAGATGGAGCGGGCAGTGCAGCACATGCGCGGCCATGTATTCGACTACATTGGCGTCAACCGTTGGAATAAGGAATATAAGCTAAAGGCAATCGAGGCGGCGGCCGAGGCGCTCGCCTTACAGAGGATCACGCGATGAAACACATCTATACGACGGCTGGTATGCTGGCGGCGGAAGGCTTCGAGCTTGCGCTGCCGCACGAGCACATTTTCACGGAAACCGGCGATGCGCCGGCGTGGGCATACCGCAATGCGGATATCGGCGACGTGCTGCGCGTGATGAAGCCGCATCTGCTTGCCGCGAAGGAAAAGGGCGTCGGTTTGATCTGCGAGGCGACGCCGATGGGCATCGGCAGGCGCGCGGACATCGTTTCGCTCGTCGCGCGGGAGTGTGGCATGCCGGTCGCGTTGGCCACCGGATTCTATCGGGAGCCTTGGATCACAGAAGATGTGCGCGCCACCGAAGTCGACGAATTGACCGCGCAGCTGGTCGGCGAACTGGACGATCATATCGAGGGTACCGACGTGCGTGCCGGGTTTATCAAGCTGGGCACCTCGGACGACGGCATGACGGAGACCGAGGAGAAGTTGCTTCGTGCGGCGTGCAGAGCCTCCGGAAAAACAGGTGCCTTGATTTGCAGCCATACGATAAGCGGACAAGTGGCGAATCGGGCACTGGATATCCTCCATGAAGAGGGCATTGAGCCCTCTCGGTTCGCGTGGTTTCACGCGTCATCGGAACAGGATTATCAGACGCTCCGGCGTGTGGGCGAGCGCGGTTCGTATCTGGGCATCGACTACAATCCGGACACGACGCTGGAGCTGCTTCTGCGCTTGTTGGACGACGGCTTTTCCCACAGAATCTTGCTGAGCATGGATTCTGGATGGTATAACCCGCGATTTGAGAATGGTGGAGATGTTCGTGGGTATACGCGAATGATAGACGAGCTGTTTCCAAATCTTCTAGCTGCGGGAGTCGACGACGGCATGCTTCGGAGCATCATCCACGACAATGTCTTTGAGGCCTATGCCCGTCCCTAGCGCAAGGCGTGTTGGCGGCAGGATCATGGGGTGAAATCCAAGGTTTGCCAATAAGCCAGTAAGTATCACGCAAATCTATGCCATTGCAATATATGCAAGTATGCAATATACGCGGACCTGCGCGGATTCTATGGGTTGGAGGTTGGAGTATGAGAAAAACCGGTCTGTTCTTACTGATCATCGCTCTGTTGATGTCGCTTTACAGCAATGCAAGCGCAGCAGATCTCCCGACTGACGAAGGGCTGTATCATCTGCTTCTTCTCGGAATCGATACCAGGGATCCCGACAACTGGGATGGATGCAGGACGGACACAATCATTATCATAAGCATAGACAAGCAGAACAACGAGCTGAAATTCACCTCAATTATGCGTGATACATACGTATCCATTCCCGGAAAAGGTTCTGGGCGCATCAATGCCGCGTATGCGTATGGCGGGGTAGAACTGGCAATCGAAACGATCAAGGCCAATTTCGGTGTATCCGTAGATGGATATGCGGTGCTGGATTTTGATGCCGTGCGCAAGATTGTGGAGACACTTGGTGGAATTAAGGTCACCATGAACTCTGCCGAGGCGAAAGTGATGAATGATGCCTTTCCCCAGGCAGGTTTTATAGTCGGACAAAATGAGCTGGATGCTGATCAAACCCTCCTCTTTTGCCGCATTCGCAAGGGCTGCGGCGACGACTTCGAGCGCACCAGACGCCAGCGGGACGTCCTTAGGATTCTGTTTTCAGAGATTCCCTCGCTTGGCTTGGATGGTTTGCTGGGTCTGATCGACGAGAAGTCTTCCCTTTTGGAAACATCCATCGATCCGATTGACTTTGTAAGCTGGGGGATGCTGCTGTATCAGATGCGCGACGCGAC
>JAEZRP010000001.1 GCA_023444095.1 Bacillota bacterium | reverse complement strand
GAATCTTGACCATTTGGAATTCCTCCTGAATGTGTGTATATAATTGCGGGGTGTTCCCGGAATTATCTGTGGCAATCGTCGACTGCGGTCGTCGATTGCGAGAGAGGCTCCGGATTGCTGAATTTCTCACGAATCCGGGGCAGGTATGATTCGTCTTTAGGCGGGCATGCTCGCCCTGCGGTTGGTTTGCCGGAGGCAAACCAAGTCGCTTCGCGACCGCGTTGTTTAAATATGTTTGAACAACGCGCCTAGACGAATCCATTTTCACCGGCGAAGCCGGTAAAATGATTGAACAGGAAGGGCAGGATTGGTTTTCTTTTGGAAAACCAAGTTGCCTCGCGACCGCATTGTTCAAATGTATTTGAATAATGCGCCTTCGACCCTCCAAACCTCCTGTTGGTTATCGACCGAACTTGTTTCCGAACGGCATGCGCATCTTGCCGCGCTTGCCCGCGCCCATGAATTGCTTCATCATGTCTCGCGCCTGATCGAACTGCTTTAAGAGCAGGTTGATCTCCTGAACGGTGGTGCCGCTTCCGGCTGCAACCCTGCGCTTGCGGCTGGCGTTTAGGATGTCGGGGTTTCGTCGCTCCATGCGCGTCATGGAGAGGATGATCGCCTCGTTCTTTTTCTGGGCCTTGGTGATCTTGTCCTCGTCGATGTCCTCGTCCTTGATCTTGCCTGACACGCCCGGAATCATCTTCAAAACGTCCCGGATGGAGCCCATCTTGCCAAGCTGCTTCATCTGCTCGAGGTAGTCCTCGAGGGTGAAGGAGTTCGTGCGCATCTTGCGTGTCAGGTCCTGCGCGGCTTCCTCGTCGAAGGATTCCTGCGCCTTCTCGATGAGGCTCATCACGTCGCCCATGCCGAGGATGCGCGAAGCCATGCGGTCCGGGTGGAAGGGCTCGATGCCGGAGAGCTTCTCGCCGATGCCCGAGAACTTGATGGGCTTGCCCGTCACCGCGCGCACGGAGATCGCCGCGCCGCCGCGCGTGTCGCCGTCGAGCTTTGTGAGGATCACGCCGTCCACGCCCAACTCCTTGTTGAACGTGTCCGCGACCGTCACGGCATCCTGACCGGTCATGGCGTCGACCACGAGCAGGATTTCCTGCGGCCTCACGGCGGACTTGATGTCACGCAACTCCTGCATGAGCGTCTCGTCGATGTGCAGGCGGCCGGCAGTATCGATGATGAGGGGATCGAAGCCGTAGTACTTCGCGTGCTGTACGGCCTGCTTCGCGATCTCGACAGGGTTTCCCTGTCCGCGCTCGAACACCTCGACGCCCGCCTGGGAGCCCACGACCTGCAGCTGCTTGATGGCCGCGGGGCGGTACACGTCGCACGCCACGAGCATGGGCTTCTTGTTGTCCTTCTTGATGAGGCTTCCGAGCTTGGCCGCCATGGTCGTCTTGCCCGCGCCCTGAAGACCGCAGAGCATGTAGATGGTCGGCGGATTCGAGGAGTGGGTGAGCCGCGCGTTCGCGCCGCCCATGAGGTTCGTGAGCTCCTCGTTCACGATCTTGATGACCTGCTGGCCGGGCGTCAGCGAGGTGAGGATATCCCCGCCCACCGCGCGCTCGGTCACGGTCTTGACAAAGTCCTTTACGACCTTGTAGTTGACGTCTGCCTCGAGGAGCGCCAGACGCACTTCCTTGAGGGCCTCCTTGACGTCAGCCTCGGTGAGTTTGCCCTTGCCGGAGAATTTCTTAAACGCGTTTTGAAGCTTTTCGGTCAACCCTTCAAAGGCCATGTTGTCACCCCTCGATCTCTTTCATGCGCCTCAGCGCTTCCTTCGCCGCCCCGGAGTCGCCCCTGTCGAGCGCCGCGAGACAGATGTCCGCCTCGCGCGTCAGGCGGTCGTAACGTTCCATGAGGCCGAGCTGCTCCTCGAATGCGGCGAGCTGCCGTTCCGCCTTTGCGACCGCGTCGTACACGCCCTGGCGCGTCACCGGCTTTCCCATGTCGCCCATCGCCTGCGCGATCTCCGCGAGCGACAGGTCCTCCTCGCAATACATGCGCAGAAACTCCCGCCTGTGCGCCGTCAAGAGCGGCCCGTAAAAGTCGAGCAGCCGGGCGAGCCGGACTTTTTTCGCAAGCTCGTCCATGGCATGCCCTCCGTCAAGTCAATCAGCTTTACATAGTATACCCTGGTCATCGGCCATCGTCAAGTTAAAATACTTGGCGCCGTTTCGGTCGCCCGAGGTGGGTTCTCGGGCGATCCGACGGACAAAAACGTTCATTTTCCACAACCAGCATGGGATTCCAAGGGCCGGTGGCCCTTGGAGGTTGGCTTGCCAAGGGCAAGCCAAGTCGCTTCACGACCGAGCTGATTGAATCTCGATTCAATCAGCTCGCCGCTGGGAGCGCGAGGGCAGCGTCCTCGCCGTTCCTCCCAACTTTCGATGGCCCCCCTCGTTCCTACCCTTCGATTCTCTTCGCGAACAGCCGACCGGTCGCCCCGAGGAAGCTGAGCGCTTCGAAGGCGAGGGCGTCGTCGATGACGTTCATGGCATTGAAGGTCTCAAAAGAGATGGCGCCCCGGTAGCCCGCGTCATGGAGTCCTTTTGTGAAGCGGTTCCAGTCGAGCACGCCCATGTAGGGGAAGAGGTGCTGATCCTGCATTCCGTTGTTATCGTGGACGTGCAGGGTTTCGAGGCGGGGGCCGAGATCGAGGATGGCCTGATAAACGTCCTTCCCGACGAGCAGGGCGTGGCCGGTGTCGAGGCAGAAGGCGAAGACCTTTTCGCCCGCGATTTCGTTGAGACGGTCGATGTAGCGGTTCGCCTCGGCCATGTCGGCGCAGCAGGCGGCGTAGATCTTTCCCATGTGGCCGGAGAACATGTTCTCGAGGCAGATGGTGACGCCGTACTTTTTCGCGGCGGGGATGAGCTGCGAGTAGCCGCGGATGTTTGTCTCCCACTCGGCATCGGGGGAGAGCCTGTCGTCGTAGCCGAAAAAGAACGGGTGGACGATCAGATGCTTGCAGGAGAAGAACGCCGCCGCGCGGATGCAGGCCAGAATGGCCTTCATGACGTATGCGTTGCCGGCCTCGTTTTTGACGTAGCTCGGGAACGGCGCGTGCATCTGGAGGATCTCGACCCCGTGCCGGTCGGCGGCCTCCTTGTAGGGGCGCATCGCCTCGATGAGCGCTTCCTCCCCCGCGTCGTAGAGAGGTACCGAGCCACCCGCGACGATGACGTCATACGGAAGTGTGTGGTCGATATTAAAGTCGACGCCGTCGAAGCCCGCCTCATGGATCATTTTGAAGCCTTCGTCGATTCCGAAAGTTTCGAGGATCGACCCGGTCTGCACGCACAGTTTCATTTGTCTCTTCCCTTCCTTTGTGAATCCGGGTATATTTTAACGCGTTTGCGGGCGAAAAGCAATGCGCGGGACGACCCATCCGTGCTATAATGAAGTCTACGGACACAATGGGAGGTGCCTTTATGTTCAGACGGCTCATTCATGGCTTTCCCGGCGTGCTGCTCGACGCCGCGGCGATCGTGGTCGTCGGCGGATTCATTTCGTTCGCGATCGGCCAGTCGCTGCCGCGCAGGTGGTTCGACTTCGACGCGTTTCCGTACCGCGATTTCGGGTGGGAGAAGAAGGGGAAGATCTACGACCGCGTGCGCGTACATAAATGGAAGGACTGGGTGCCGGACATGAGCCGGTTCGTACCCTTCATGGTCAAAAAAAAGGCGGCGCTCGCGAGGACGCCGGAGGCCATGGCGCGGCTCATCAGGGAAACGTGCGTGGCGGAGGTCGTGCATTGGGGGCTGATCGCGGTCGTGTCGCCCGTGATCGCGCTCGCCTCGGGCGGCACGCTCGGCGCGGTGCTCGGGACGGCGTACGGCGTGGGCAACCTTTCCTTCGTCATCATCCAACGCTACAACAGACCGCGCCTGCGCGAAATTCTGAGGCGCATGGAGGAGAGAAAAAAACGTGATACTCATTGATTCGACGCAGAAATACTATAAAGGCAACATGCACGCGCACACCACCGTCAGCGATGGGAAAAAGAGCTACGACGAGTGTCTGGAAATCTATCGAAGTCTCGGCTACGACTTCCTGGCCGTGACGGATCATTGGCGGCTGAACGAGGAATCCCGGAAGGACGACATGCTCGTCATGCGCGGCACGGAGTACGACTTCGACATCCCCAATCAGGCGCTGCACATCGTGGGCGTGTTCCCCGGCGGGGCCGATCCGCGCGTCATTCGCGAGGACGCCCCGAACGAGGCAATCGCGCGCATCAATCGCGTCGGCGGCGCGGCAATCCTCGCGCACCCCGCGTGGTCGATGAACACGCTTGAGGTCATGCTCAGGCTCGGCGACGTCTGCGGCGCGGAGGTCTATAATGCCGTGTCCGGCTTCCCGTGGGGCAACGATCGGGCGCACTCGGGCACGCTGCTCGACATCTGCGCCAATCATGGCCGACTGTTCGGCTTCGTGGCGGGCGACGATACGCACCACTACGCAGGTGAGCCCGGCTCGGGCTTCACAATGGTGCGCGCGGAGGAACTCTCGTCGGAAGCGATCATCGACGCGCTGCGGCATGGAGAATTTTACGCCTCGCAGGGTCCGGAAATCAAGTTTGCGGAGTACGACGAGCGCGCGGGTGTGTACCGCGTGGAGTGCACGCCCGTCAGCCGCATCGCGTTTTATTCGAACCTGCCCTGGTCGCGCGGGCGCTGCCTGAACGGCGAGAACCTCACGGGCGGCGAGTATCGGCTCCTGCCCGAAAACGGGGAAGCGTACGTTCGCTGCGAGGTGATCGACGATGCGGGCCGCCGCGCGTGGATCTCGCCGATCTGGCTTTAGAGCTTCTTTGTAAGCCCGGTCTTTTGGAGCGCTCCGAAAAGCCCCAGTCCCAGCGTGTACACCACCACCGCCTCGCCGAGGGCAACCGTGAAGCAGGTGAACACAAGCGCGCCGAGCGAGAACGCGCCCTCGCCCATGACATAAAAGAAATACACCACGGGGCCAACGACGAGGCCGTTCAGGAGAACCGGCATCGCGAGCGCGGCCGGCGGCTTGCCGCGCAGCTTCCGGGTGAAGAGCGCCGCTGTGAGCGTCGCGAGGGAGCCCAGAATCACGTCCATGAGGACGCCCCCGCCGAACAGGTTCGCAATCAGGCAGCCGACGAACAGCCCCGGAATCGCCTCGGGCATGAGAAGGGGCAGTGCCGTCAGCGCCTCCGCGATCCGGAACTGGACTTGGCCGAAGCTGATGGGCTGGAAGGCGAGGGTGAGCGCCGCGTACAGCGCCGCGACGACCGCCGCTTTGGTGAGATACCTGACATTGAAATGCATATCGCGCCTCCATTCGGACAGCGCGACGCCAAAAAACGAATCACGCGCGTTTTCACGCGCACCTGGTTTTGTTTTTCGTCAGACAGGAGGGCCGCGAACTGTCTCTATTTGATTATAGGTTCAGTATAGCGTTTCAACGTTGACTTGTCTGTCCATTCAGATTACAATGAGCTTAATTTGAGGGGGAAAGCCCCGGGAGAGTTGATTGACGCAATGAACTTTAAATTAACCGGAAAGGTGGCGGGCGGAAAACGCATCGGCCGAAAGCTTGGCTTCCCGACCGCCAACATCGAACCCGACCGCGCGTACGAACTGCCCGAAAACGGGGTATATGTCGGACGCGTAACGATCTCGGGAGAACAAGAGCCGCGCCTGTGTGTGCTCGATCAGGGCGTGCATCCGACGCTCCCCGAGGGCAAGCCCACCATCGAGGCGTACATTCTCGACTTCGACCGCGATATCTACGGCCAGACCGTCGAACTGGAATACCTGCGCTTTTTGCGCCCGGAGTTCAAGTTCGCAACCGTCGACGATCTGATCACCCAGATGCAGCAAGACGTCGAGGAGGCGCGTCGAACAACCGAGATCGGTTGAACCTACATAATTCAATCGAATCGGTTGATTCGGAAGCCGAATCCTGCGAAAGAGACTCTTGCCCGGTCGACGGCGTATCGGGACCATCGAGCGTGCGATCATCTTCACGCTCGGTCTGTCCGGCCAGTGCGTCGCCATCGGCTTCATGATCGCCGCGAAGTCGGCCGCGCGGTTCAAAAAATCAGAGGGAAAGGATTCGCCGAGAGTTGCATCGTCGGGACGCTCGCGAGCATTGGCATCGCGGTGGTTCTTTCGAGCATTTTCGGGATTGCCATCATGATTTGCACAATGACGGCTGCGCACGCGGAAGAAATTGCCGGGTGGACGTATCCGGGCGAATACGCAATCTACAGCTTCACGCGGGACGACGAGACGATCCGGGAGCTTCTGGACGGCTCGTACTTCGCATGCCTTTCGGAGGATGGGGAGCTGACGGGATACTACTGCTTCGGCGCGTCCGCTCGGATTCCGACAGCGGATGAGGATGTGTACGCCGAGGACGCGCTCGACGTTGGGCTCGGAATGCGGCCCGCGCTCTGCGGGCGGGGTGGCGGCGCGGCGTTTCTGACGGACGGGTTGGAATTCGCGCGCGCAAAATTCGGCGCGACGCGCTTTCGGCTCACGGTCGCGGCGTTCAATCTGCGCGCGATCCGCGCCTATGAGAAGGCGGGGTTCGCCGCCCAAGAGGAAATCGCACACCGCCGCACGGGGACGGCGTTTCTTGTCATGATGAAGGAGGATGCGCCTTGAAGCGCAAGCGGCTGGACAGGGATATCTGGCGCAGGATCGTCGAGAAGAGGTACGCGCAGAGGATCGTCCGCACGCCGGATTTTAACGGCGTTGCGGCGCTTCTTCATATCGACAGAGTGACGGAGCCGAGCGTGTGGAATCTGAACGGCGTTCCTACGCCCATCGCGGCGGACGGCATGCTGTGGCTCCAGTTCGCGCCCGAGGGCGAGGACTACCTCGTGACCGCTATGATGGACGGCACTGAAAACATCCGCGCGTGGTACGTGGATGTCGTCGCGGGGATGGGGTTCGCGGACGACGGGGTCGCGTGGTATGACGATCTCTACGCGGACCTGATCTTTGCCCCGGACGGCCCGGTCCGCCTGGACGACATGGACGAGCTCGACGCGGCGCTGGCGGCGGGGGAAATCACGCGGGATCAGCGCGCGCTGGCGCGCCGGACGGTGGAGCGCGTCGAGCGGACCCTCTGCGCGGACAGGCCCGCCCTCGCGGCGCTCTGCGCGCGGCTTCTCGCGCTCTTTTCGGACGGATCGGGCGAGTGAAATGGGCGGGCTGACTGCACGCCCCGCGGATTCTACCTGATGCGCGTGCGTACGCACGCTTGGAGAGTGTTGAAACCCCATATCCCCGGCACGCGGCACATATCGATCGGCACGGTCGCGTTGCGGCCTGGTTTACCCTCTGTAAAGCATTCACTTTCTGGACGAGGAATTCGGCAAAGTCGTTTCCCTGAGTTCCACACGCGTGGAATTCAGGGATCACAAAAAGAGCGGTCGCCCTTTCGGACGACCGCCTGAATTCCTATTGAGTTTTCCGGGGTGACCGGTTTGCCCCGCCCGGATGACGCGAAGAATTTCCAATCTGGGTCGGGTTCGGTTTCACATGCACCGCGTGCCGCACCTTTGATCCCCTGTCCCACCAGCGGAACTCGCGGCGCGTCGATCAGTTTTTAAAACCGTCTTTGCTAAGCCTATCTATCGTGAAGGGCGAAGCAAACCGATCGGGTTTCCGCAACTGACTGGTCCAATGGTATCGCCCCCTTTTCTATGGATTACTTTCTCCGGAACCGCTGGGTTCATGCCCTAACCTGCGCTCCTTGACGCGCCCTCGACAGCTTCCTTTCCGGCTTGCCGTCTGCCGACCGTCTTGGATACCGCCCTGGTTCAGCTCTCTTTCCTCGTCTTATTCCCCGCGCTATTCCGGTTTCAGCCTTCAGACCTTTCCTTTGTCTGGTTCAAGGATAACACACCTCCTCTCGTTTGTCAAGCGTTTATTTACATAAATTTATTGTAAATTTCTCCAAGTATTTTCCCAAACAACAGTTGACAGTCTTCGCGCAATGTTCGGCTCTGGAACGGAAAGCTTTCCTGCCTTCAGGAGCAGGTAAATCGGCGTTCCGAAGGAGTCGTAGCTCGTAAGTCTGTGCGCCCGCTCGTTTGCATCGAGAAACGAGGGGATCAGTTTGTCCATTTCGCGCGCGTATCCGGCAAACGGAACGATGAGCGCGTCCAAGTCGAGGTGGGAGATCGCGCGGTCGAGGGTTTCGTTGTATGTTCGTCTTTCGGCGTTTGTCATGTACGGAATCATGAGTTTTCCGTTCGCGACATAACCGTCCCGCGCGAGCGCCGCGAGGGCTTCGCGAACACGCTCCGCGTCCGAATCGCCCCGCGCCGCAATGCGCGCGTCGCGCAGCCGCGCCGCGCCGAATGTCCGTTCCTGCCTGAGCGGCTGAAAGTCGTACTGCATGAACTCCATCCCGTCCGACTGCATGCCGTTGATGTTGAAGCAGCTGCCGCTTCGAAGGTATTCGTCGAATTCGGCGTCGCCCGTTTTCGGCAGGGGCTCGACCCGCGCCCAGACCCAGTGCCGCGTGCCGTCGGGGCGCATGGGCTTTCCGTGGTGCAGGCTTAAATCATCATGCAGCCGCAGATTGATCTTCTGGTACGCGCGCATGATGAGCTCGGGGAGAAGGTGCCAAATGAGCTCGTCGTCCGGCAGATTGCTCCCGAGGAAGCCGACGGTGCGCACTTCCGGCAGAAGTTCGAGCGCGGCGTCGAAGAAGGTATCCGCGAGCGGCTGCGAATGGTCGTAATTGAATCGCGCGCGGGCAAGGATGTACTCCGGCGTGTGGATGAAGAAGTTCGTCTGATACCGGTCGCCGATTTTCTTCATGTACTCCATGCCCGCGAGCGCGCGCAGCCGGTCCTCGATATAGACCGCCGGCACGTCCAGCTCCCGCGCGACTTCC
The DNA here is from genome assembly GCA_023444095.1 of Bacillota bacterium. Taxonomy (GTDB): domain Bacteria; phylum Bacillota; class Clostridia; order Christensenellales; family Aristaeellaceae; genus RUG11247. The sequence goes on along the minus strand of JAEZRP010000001.1, from coordinate 121,542 downwards.
TCCGCGCGCTTCGGCGGGCCGTACAGCGCCCACGCGATATTCTGGTTGAGTAGGTCGTCCTTCAGTCCGCACAGTGTCGGATCGACCGCGTTTCCCGAGTGCCCGACCTGCATTCGGATCGGCGCGCGCATGCCGTTTCTCGTCATCTCCATCAGAAGCCTCCCTTTCAGTTCTTTCCTCGCTTTGGAAAGGTGCCAGCGGACGGTGGCGGGACGGACGCCGAGCGACTGGGCGATTTCCTGATCACTCTTTTCCTCGAAGTAGCGCATGACGAGCGCCTCCCGGCGCGCGCGGCTCAGGTGCGCGATCTCGCGCCGGAGCTGCTCATACTCCGCGCTCCTTTCGATCTCATCCGAGACGTCGCGGCTGTCCGAAAGGAAGTCGAGTGCAGATTCGTAGCGCGTCGCCTCCCAGTGCGGCTTGTTGCACGAAAGGTAGCGCGCCCACACGTGGCGGCAGACGCCGTACACGTAGGCCGTGCGGTTCTCAGCGCCGTCGGCGTTCGAGGAAAGGAGCGCCAGAAGGATTTCCTGCGAAAGATCCTCCGCCTCGCGCGCGTCGCCCGTCTTCTGATAGGCGAACGAGTAGATGCGCCTCGCGTCGTCCATGTCATCACCATCCCGCCTTATCAGTGCGCGCATACGCCCCGTTTGTTTGCCCCATCATACCACATGCGGTAAACAAATTGTGAACTCGGCCGATTTTTCATATTCAGTTTATAATCATGCGCTAATGTGGAACCATGCAAGGGGAGGGATTCAAAATGGCAAGAACGATTGGTATCGATCTCGGCACGACGAATTCGTGCGTGGCTTATATAGAGGGCGGGGAGAGTGTGGTCATCGTCTCCTCCGACGGGGGAAGGACGACGCCCTCGGTGGTCGCGTTCTCGAAAACCGGGGAGCGCATGGTGGGCCAGGTGGCGAAACGGCAGGCGATCACCAACTCCGCGCGCACCGTTTCCTCGATTAAAAGGGAGATGGGGAGCGACTACCGCGTCAGGATCGATGGAAACACCTATACCCCACAGGAGATCTCCGCGATGATCCTCCAAAAACTCAAATCAGACGCGGAGGCGTATCTCGGCGAGCCGGTCACGGACGCGGTCATCACCGTGCCCGCGTATTTTACCGACGCGCAGCGCCAGGCGACCAAGGACGCGGGCGCCATCGCGGGGCTGAACGTCAAGAGGATCATCAACGAGCCCACGGCGGCGGCGCTCGCCTACGGCATCGACAAGGAGGACGCCCAGAAAATCATGGTCTACGATCTGGGCGGCGGAACCTTCGATGTCTCGATCCTCGAGATCAGTCACGACGTCATTGAGGTGCTGGCGACCGCCGGCAACAACCGCCTCGGCGGCGACGACTTCGACAAGTGCGTCACGGACTACCTGCTGGACGAATTCATAAAGGCGAACAAGATCGACCTTTCTGCCGATCCCATCGCGCTCGAGCGCGTGCGCGAGGCAGCCGAGAAGGCCAAGATCGAGCTTTCGAGCCTCTATGAGACGACCATCAACCTGCCCTTCCTCACGGTGGGGAAGGACGGGCCCAGGCACATGGAGACGACCCTCACCCGCGCGAAATTCGACGAGCTCACGCGGCACCTGGTCGACGCCACCATGGGCCCGACCCAGCAGGCGCTGAACGACTCGGGGCTGAAGACCAGCCAGATTGTGAAGGTTTTGCTTGTGGGCGGCTCGTCGCGCATCCCGGCGGTGCAGGAAGCCGTCCGCAGGTTCACGGGCAAGGAGCCGCACAAGGGCGTAAATCCCGACGAGTGCGTCGCCATGGGCGCGGCCATCCAGGGCGGCGTCATGGTGGGCGAGGTGAAGTCCCTTCTGCTCCTGGATGTGACGCCCATGTCGCTGGGCATCGAGACGGTTGGAAACGTATGCTCGAGGCTCATCGAGCGAAACACCACCTTGCCCGTCCAAAAAAGCCAGATCTTTACCACCGCCGCGAACTTCCAGACGTCCGTCGAGATCCACGTCCTGCAGGGCGAGAGCGGCATGGCGAGCCAGAACCGCACGCTCGGTAAATTCCGGCTCGAGGGCATCAAGCGTGCGCTGCGCGGCATCCCGCAGATCGAGGTGACGTTCAACATCGACACCAACGGCATTGTGAACGTCTCGGCGAAGGATCTCGCCACGGGCCGGAGTCAGCAGATCGTCATCACAAACAGCTCCAACATGTCGGAGGAGGATATCGAGAAGGCGAAGCGCGACGCTCAGACATACGTGCTCGAGGACAAGAAGCGCAAGGCCGATTCCGCGCTCCGGGACCGGGCGGAGCAGCTCATCTTCCGCGCGGAAGGCCTCATGAAGAAGCTCTCGAAGTCGGACGCCGCGAAACTTGAAAAGCCCGTCAAGGATTTGAAAAAGCACCTCGACGGCACCGATCCCGCGCGGATCAAGAGCGAGTGCGACAAGCTGGAGGAGCTTCTCTCCTATGTGGACAAGGGCGACGGAACCTATGACGCAAGCTTTACAAAATAACATGGAAATGATATTCTGGTGTAATCGGAGGCGCGCATGTTTGGGTATGTGACGGTGAACCGGGACGCGCTCTCGCCCGCGGACGAGGTGCGCTTCCGCGCGTACTACTGCGGGCTCTGTAAGGCGCTGAGGAAGCGTCACGGGCTGACCGGCGCCCTGACGCTTTCAAACGACATGACGTTTCTCTCGGTGATCCTCAACTCGCTCTACGAGCATGAGGAGACCTCTGGCCGCGAAATCTGCCTCAACCATCCGTTTCGCAGACACGACTATGTGCTGACCAAAGCCACGGACTACGCGGCCGACATGAACGTGATGCTCGCCTACCAGCTCCTGATGGATGACTGGCGGGACGAGAAGAAGGTGTTTTCCCTGGGCGAGGCGCAGCTCGTCCGGTTTGGATACGAGCGCGTAAAAAAACGATATCCCGAGAAGGACAATTTCATGCGGGAGAAGATCGCGGCGCTTTCCGAGATCGAGAAGCGGGAACCGGACGGGAATCTCGACGCGCCCACGAACATTGTGGGGGAACTCATCGGGGACATCTTCCGGTACAAAGCAGACGAGTGGGCGGACGCGCTCGCGGCGCTCGGCGCGGCACTCGGGCGGTTCATTTATGTCATGGACGCCTACGACGACATCGGGAAGGATCTTAAAAAGGGCAGCTTCAACCCGCTCAAGCCTTACCGGGACATGCCGGACTTTGAGGACAGGTGCCAGGATATCCTGACGATGCACATCGCGGAGTGCACGGAGGTCTTTGAGATGCTGCCCATGCTGCGCGACGCGAGCCTCATCAGAAACATTCTGTACTCGGGCGTCTGGACGAAGTACGCGTATCTTCAGAACAGGAAGGAAAAGGAAAAGAAGCAATGAACAGCGACCCGTTCAGCGTATTGGGGGTTTCGCAGTCGGCGTCCGAGGACGAAATCAAGGCGGCGTACCGGAAGCTCGCCAAGAAGTACCATCCCGACGTGAACCAGGGCTCGGCGAGCTCCGAAGCCAAGATGAAGGAGATCAACGAGGCGTACGCCGAGGCGATGAAGATCAAAAGGTCCGGCGGAACCTATACGGGCCGGGATTCCTCCCAGTCGGGCTACGGTCAGAGTGGCGGGTACCAGCGCCAGAATCAGGGCTACGAGGGTGGGTTCGGCGGCTTCGAGGACTTCGGGTTCGGCGGCTTCGGTTTCGGCGGGTACCAGAACGCGGGCTACAGGGAAAGCTCGCCCGAACTGCGCGCGGCGCGCAACTACATCAATACCGGGCACTACCGCGAGGCGATGAACATCCTCGAGCGCATGACGGAGCGCAGCGCAGAATGGTTCTATCTCAACGCGCGCGCGAACGTCGGGCTCGGAAACCGCAACGCCGCCGTGACATACGCCAAGCAGGCCGCCGCCATGGAGCCGGACAATTTCGAATATCAATCCCTCGTGGCGCGGATGGACGGGCGCTCGACCAATTACCGCCAGCGCGGGCAGGGCTTCGGCGGCATCCCACTCAACTATTGCTCCAATCCCTGCGTCTGGATCTGCTTCTGCAACCTTCTTTGCAACTGCTGCCGGGGCGGCTACGGAGGCTATTACTGCTGATCGGCACCCGCCCGGGAGGGAGGTCAATGTGGATTCGAACGAAGGAATCCTGTCCGGCGGGAGCATGGACCGGGTGTTGAAGTGGAGCACCTGACCCACTACCGAAAAATCTTGGCCCATTTGAAGGAGCATGGACGAATGGCTTTGACCCGCCCGCACGGCGGGTTTTGCTCTGTGGCTTGTCAAAAATGGTGCCATTTGGTATACTGATCCGGGCAAGGGGGGCATGGAGATGAAGTTCAAACTCGGGCACTGGATGGTGAAGCCGAACATCGAGCCGCTCTATGCGGTGGAGGTCTGCCGCGCGGAGGCGGAGGGCGGGGCGCTGAAATTGCTGCTCGCCTCGCGGCACATCGCCGGGCGCGGGGACACCCAGTCGCCGCTTCTGTTCGCGCGGCTGTTTTCGCCCGCCGAGGGCGTGATCGGGGTGGAACTCTCCCACCACAGAGGCACGCCGGACCAAAAACCCGCGTTCGCGCTCAACCGCACGGGCGACGGGGCAAAGGTTGCGATCAGCGAATCGGTCGCGACGGTGGATGCGGGCGCGCTCCGGGCGGAGGTTTCTCTCGGCGCGAACGGCTGGGGAATCTCGTTTGTCGGGGAGCAGGGGATGCTCACCCGCGACGGCTTCCGCACGACGGGTCACATGACCGACGGGGATACCGGCAAAAGGTACATGGCGGAGCAGCTCGAGCTCGGCGTCGGCGAATGCGTGTACGGATTGGGCGAGCGGTTCACGGCGTTTGTGAAAAACGGACAGGTCGTCGACATGTGGAACGGCGACGGCGGGAGCTGCTCGGAGCTGGCGTATAAAAACGTTCCCTTCTACATGACGAATCGGGGCTACGGCGTGTTCGTGGACAGCGCGTCCGACGTGTCGTTTGAGGTAGCGTCCGAACAGGTCGAGCGCGTCGGGTTCTCCGTCGAGGGCGAATTCCTCACCTACTACGTGATCGCCGGGCCGACGCCGAAGGACGTTCTCCGGCGGTATACGCTCCTCACAGGCCGCCCGGCGCTGCCGCCCGCGTGGTCGTTCGGGTTGTGGCTCTCGACCTCGTTTACGACAAACTACGACGAAAAAACCGCATCCTCGTTCATCGACGGCATGTTCGAGCGGGGCATTCCCATGAGTGTCTTTCACTTCGACTGCTTCTGGATGCGCGGCTTCAACTGGTGCGACTTTCTCTGGGACAGGGAGATGTTCCCCGACCCCGAGGGCATGCTCCGGCGCTACCACGAAAAGGGCCTCAAGATCTGCGTATGGATCAATCCCTACATTGCGCAGGCGTCGCCGCTCTTTGACGAGGGCATGGAGAACGGCTACCTCATCAGGAAGCAGGACGGCGGCGTCTGGCAGTCCGACCTCTGGCAGGCGGGCATGGGAATCGTGGATTTCACCAATCCCGCCGCGCGCGAATGGTACCGCGGATATCTGCGGAAGCTACTCAAAATGGGCGTCGACTGTTTCAAGACCGATTTTGGCGAGCGCATTCCGGTGAAGGATGTCAGATATTTCGACGGTTCCGACCCGGTCAGGATGCACAATTACTACGCCCAGATCTACAACGAGGCGGTGTTCTCGCTTCTCGTCGAGGAGCGGGGCGCGGGCGACGCGGTCGTGTTCGCGCGCGCGGCGACGGCGGGCGGACAGGCCTTCCCGGTGCACTGGGGCGGGGACAACTTCGCGACCTATGTCTCCATGGCGGAGACGCTGCGCGCGGGGCTCTCGCTGGCGAGCTGCGGATTTGGCTTCTGGAGCCACGATATCTCTGGCTTTGAGTCGACCGCGCCCGCGGACGTTTACAAAAGGTGGTGCCAGTTCGGGCTTCTGTCCTCGCACTCGCGGCTGCACGGCTCGCAGAGCTACCGCGTGCCGTGGCTGTTCGGCGAGGAATCGGTGGAGGTTTTGCGCAAATTCGCGCGGCTCAAGATGCGGCTCATGCCCTACCTCTACGGCCTCGCGGTGACGGCGCACAAAGAGGGCATCCCCATGCTCCGGCCCATGTACATGGAGTTCCCGGACGACCCGGCGTGCGGCCACCTGGACCTTCAATACATGCTGGGCGACGCGCTCCTCGTCGCGCCCGTGTTCCGCGAAGACGGACGGGTCGACTACTATCTGCCGGAAGGGACATGGACGCACCTTCTCGACGGACGGACGGTCAGGGGCGGCAGGTGGATGCGCGAGGCGTATGACTTTCTGTCGCTGCCCCTTTGGGTGCGCGAAAATACGCTCATCCCGATGGGCGCGGTCGAAGACAGCGCCGAATACGACTATGCGGAAAACGTCGAGATCCGGGCGTACAACGTGACAAGGCCCGTCTCCGTCGTCGTCCCAGACAGATTCGGAAACCCCGCGCTCAGCGTGCGCGCGGATTTCATAGACGGAAAACTCAAGATCGACGCGGAAGGACCGCACAAATACAGAACGACGGACATCAGGGAGGGCTAAACCATGAAACTTCCGGACTGGATGAATCCCCAGGTCATGCAGATCGGCCGCGAGGCGCCGCGCGCGACGCTCGTGCCCTACGAGTGCGAGGGCATGGCGCTCAAGGACGACCGCGGGCTTTCGCCCTATTACAGGCTTCTCAACGGAACGTGGGAGTTCAAGTACTTTGAGGACGGCGTTCTGCCCGCGGGCTTCGAGCAGCCCGAGTATGACGGCGACTTCGACGAGTTGGACGTGCCCTCCAACTGGCAGATGCACGGCTACGACATCCCGCACTACACGAACGTCAATTATCCCATCCCCTGCGATCCGCCTTACGTTCCGGACAAGAATCCCGTGGGCGTATACCGCCGCTCGTTCACCCTGCCCGAGGACTGGGTCGACAACCGCGTGTTCGTCAACTTCGACGGCGTGAACAGCTGCTTCTACGTGTACGTGAACGGCGAGATGGCGGGCTTCTCCAAGGTGCCGCACATGCCCGCCGAGTTTGACATCACGGAGCTCGTGACCGACGGCGACAACCTCATCGTGGTCGAGGTCTACAAGTGGTCGGACGGCACCTATCTCGAGGATCAGGATTTCTGGCGGCTCTCGGGCATCTTCCGAGACGTGTACCTCCTGGGCGTGCCGCAGGCGACCATCCGCAACGTCTCGACCCGCGCCGACCTTGCGAACGATTACAAAGACGGCATCCTCGAAGCGGATATCGAGCTCGTCAATTATGGCGAGGACGACCGCGCGGCGGAGCTGACCGTGAAGCTTCTGCGCGCGGGCAGGCTCGTCGCCGAAAAGACGATCGAGACCGTGCTCGCCGCGGACAGCGAGGCGCAGGCGCGGGTGAAATTCGAGGCCCCGGACTGCGACCGCTGGACGGCTGAGACGCCGAACCTGTATACGCTTCTGATCTCCCTGGCTTCGGACGACGGCGACGTCTACCAGAGGATCGACGTCGGCTTCAAGAAGGTCGAAATCCGGGACCAGCAGCTCTTCGTGAACGGCGTGTCCGTGAAGCTGCGCGGCGTGAACCGCCACGACACCCACTCCGAGCTCGGCCACGTGACGCCCATGGAATCGCTCATCAAGGACGTCGAGCTCATGAAGCAGTATAATGTCAATACCGTGCGTACCTCGCACTATCCGAACGACCCGCGCTGGCTGAAATTGTGCGACGAGTATGGACTGTACGTGATCGACGAGGCCGACCTCGAGTGCCACGGCATGGTGGTGCCGGGCGTCTTGGCGGGACAGGCATACGACGACCCGAAGAACACCTGGCACATGCTCTCGGAAAGCGACGACTGGACGCTTGCGTACGTCGACCGCGCGGAGCGCATGGTGGGCCGCGACCTCAATCACGCCTCGATCATCATCTGGTCTCTGGGCAACGAATCCGGCTACGGCAAGAACCATCAGGCGATGAAGGACCGCATCCTGGAGCTCGACGACACGCGCCCCATCCACTACGAGCGCGACAAGGAACTCATCACGACGGACATTTCCTCCGTCATGTACCCGACCATGGAGACGCTCGAGGCGGAAGGCAAGTCCGACAACCCCAAGCCCTACTTCATGTGCGAGTACGCGCACGCCATGGGCCTCGGGCCGGGCTCGCTGCGCGAGTACTGGGACACCATCTACGCGCACAAGCGGCTGATCGGTGGCTGCGTGTGGGAGTGGGTCGACCACGGCATGCTGTGCGTGGACGAGGACGGGCAGGAATATTACGCCTATGGCGGCGACTTCGGCGACGAGCCGAACGACTCGAACTTCTGCGTGGACGCGCTTAACTATCCCGACCGCACGCCGCACACGGGCTTATATGAGCTCAAAAAGGCGTACGAGCCCGTGAAGTTCTCCCTCTCCGGGAAGGCGCTCACCATCCAAAACCTCTTTGCCTTCCGGACGCTGGACGACCTCGACGGCGTGTGGGCGCTGAAGCGCGACGGCGAACAGCTCGCGTGCGGACGGCTCGACCTCGCGGGCGTCGCGCCATATGGCGAGAAGAAAGTCGAGCTGCCCTTCGAGCTTCCCGAGGACGGCGAGTGCTTCCTTGAACTTTCGGTCTTCGAGGCGTTCGAGACCCTGTGGGCCGAGCGCGGGCATGTGGTGACGTCGGAGCAGATCAAGCTGGACGTCGAGCCGAAGATCATCGAAATTTCACCGGAGATCATGCCGGAGCTGCTGCTCGATGCCCAGAACAATGCGGCGGCGATCTTCGGCGAGGACTTTGAGATCGTATTCGACCCGGTCACGGGCGAGCTGGTCAGCTGGGAGAAGGCGGGCGTTTCGCTCATCGAAACGGCGCCGCGCTTCAACTGCTGGCGCGCGCCCATCGACAACGATGTACACCAGAAGGAAGCATGGAAGAAGCTCGGCCTCGAAAAGCTGCAGGCGCGCTTGGAGGAGTTCTCCTGCGAGCAGATCGACCGCGCGATCGTGAAGGTCGTCGTGCAATGGGTGCACGGAGGCTGCGTGGTTTCGCCCGTGATCCGCACGGTGTTCACTTACACGGTCTACGGCTCCGGCGACGTGCGGCTCGACGTGAAGTTTGTCCCCCTGCGCAAGCTCACCTGGCTCCCGAAGCTGGGCGTTCAGATGACATTGCCCGAGCGGTTCGACCGCGTCCTTTGGTACGGCCGAGGCCCGCACGAGAACTATCCGGACATGAAGTGGTCCGCGCCCGTGGGACTTTATTCCGCGCTCGTCGAGGACCTGCACGAGCCATACGTGCGCCCGCAGGAGAACGGTGCGCGCGAGGACGTGCGGGCGCTGGCGCTCACGGACATCCTCGGAAACGGGCTGATGTTCATCGCGGAGAAGTCGTACGGCGAGGGTTTCAGCTTCACCGCGCACAACTATTCCGACAAAACCCTCGACGAGGCCAAGCACACCAACGAGCTCGAAGCGGACGATGAGATCACCCTCTCCATCGACTACCGCCAGTGCGGCCTCGGCTCCAACATCTGCGGGCCCGAGCCGCAGGAGAAGTACAAGCTCTACCTGGACGAGGAGGCTTCCTACTCCTTCGTCATGAAGCCCTATTCCCGCCAGCTCGGGGAGTTCATGACCTTCGCGCGCGTGGTGCCGGAGGAGGAGTGACGGGGAAGAAGTGACAGGGAACCCCGAGGGCGCTGCCCTCGGGGTTCCCAGCCGACACGCGGATCGAATTCCAATTCGATCCGCGTGGTCGCGAAGCGACTTGACTTGACGCAGGCAAGAAACCTCCAAAGGCCGGTGCCCTTGGGGATCCCTTGCTGGAATGTCATTTCATCAATATACGCGCAAACCGTCCGCGGGCCCAGCCCCGGACGGTCGAAACGGCTCATATGGGTTGTTTCGCCTGATCCAGCATTTGGAGGTACCACTTCTCCTTGCGCTCGAGAACGCCCAGCTTGTTTTTGCATTCCTCGAGCTCTGCCTGCGCGCGCTTTTTCTGCTCCAGGATGATGCGATACCTTTCCTCGAGCGTGGAATCCCCCTGCTCGGAGAGCTCGATATAGTGGCGGATGCCCGCGATGGGGAGGCCCGTCTTGCGCATGCACATTACGATATTCAGCCAGTCAAGCTGCTCCTTTGAGAACAGCCTCTCGCCGTTTTCGCCCCTTGCCATGTCGGGAAACAGTCCCGCGTTGTCGTAAAACCGGATGGTGTGCGTCGAGACGCCGTAGAGGTCTGCGACCTGCTTGACCGTATAGAACGCCATGTTAAAACTCCTTTTCGGGGTATTGCATTCGAGTAACTCTAATGTTGTATAATGATTCTATCACAAACGAGCGCGCGTGTAAACGCTCGGACGGAGGTGTTTTTTTATGGATTACTTGGGCAAGGATATCCCGAAGCTCGGCTTTGGCCTGATGCGGCTCCCGATGCTCGGCGGGGACGTAGACATCGAGCAGACGAAGGTCATGGTCGACAAATTCCTCGAAAAGGGCTTCCAGTACTTCGACACGGCCTACGGCTACATCGGCGGAAAGAGCGAGGAGGCGGTCAAGGAGGCGATCGTGAAGCGCCATCCGCGAGAGAGCTTCTACCTCGCGACCAAGCTCCCGGCCTGGGCGGGCGCGAAGAACGCCGACGAGGCGAAGGAAATGCTTACGACTTCCCTCCGGCGCACCGGGGCGGGTTACTTTGACTTTTACCTGCTCCATAACCTCGGCGATAACCGCACGAAGGTATTTGACGACTATAAAATCTGGGACTATGTGCTCGAGCAGAAGGCGAAGGGCGTCTTAAAGCACATCGGCTTTTCCATGCACGACAAGGCGGATGCGTTGGACGAGATCCTGACCAAGCATCCCGAGGCGGAGTTCGTGCAGCTGCAGATCAACTACAACGACTGGGAGAGCCCGTCCGTTGAGTCCCGCAAGTGCTACGAGGTGGCGCGCAAGCATGGGAAGCCCGTCATCATCATGGAGCCCGTCAAGGGCGGCTCGCTCGCAACCCTGCCGGATTCCGTCGCGGACATTCTGCGCGCGCAAGACCCGAACACCTCCCTCTCCTCGTGGGCGATGCGCTTCGCGGCCTCTTTGGAGGGCGTGATCACCGTTCTTTCCGGCATGTCAAACGTCGAGCAGATGGAGGATAACCTGAAGACCATGGCGGACTTCAGGCCCCTTTCGGCCGAGGAGTACGGGGCGATCGAGAAGGCCAACGAGGCGCTCGCGGCCATGCCGCGCGTGCCGTGCACAAACTGCCAATACTGCATGAAGGGCTGTCCGCAGGAGATCAACATACCCGGCATCCTCGGAAACATCAACACGTATCTTGTGTACAACAGCATTTCGAGCGCGAAGGGCGGCTACGGCTGGGCCACCATGCGCGGCGGCAAGGCGTCGACCTGCGTCGAGTGCGGCCAGTGCGAGGATGTCTGCCCGCAGCACATCGCAATCATCGAAGAAATGAAGCGCGCCGCCTCCCTCTTCGAATAACGTTCCCACCGTAACTCGCGACCTCCCTCCGGCATACGATGAATCGTAGGATTCTGCCGGGGGGAGGTTTTGTGATGCAGACGCCGGAGGAGATGCTGAAGCGTACGTATGCCGCGAAGCCGCGAAAGGCGCCGGAGCCCGCGCGGCAGGCGGAACGGCTCGCGCCGGAGCGAAAGCTCGTGATGAATCCGATCAAGCAGAACGGCGTGTATCGCCAGCTCATGGCAAGTCACGACCGGATGCGCACCAGGCATCTTGGCTGACGTGACCGCCGCAACCCGGGCAAAGGAGGCCAAGATATGATCCGCAACGATTACAGACGCGCGCTCATCATGCTGCGCTCGCTGCTCAGCGGCTACGCGGGGCACGCGCGCATCGAGGTGCGCACGCTCGCCGGTACGCTGTCGGCGCTCGCGAGCATACCACAGGGCGAAAGAAGCGTGTACGCCGCGCTCGTCGGGAGCCACAAGGGGAAGTACTACGCAGCGCCGCTGGGCGCGTTCCGGCGCGACATGCGCGGGCAGGGCGTCATGACCGCTACATTCGATCCGCGCGACGTCGGCGGGCGGCCGCTCGAGGCGTACAGCCTTCTCACACTCGTGGAGGTGGCGGGTGACAAGCACGACATCGCCATGGTCGGAAACCTCAACGGCAGCGTGGACGTCGACTGGGGCAAGGCGAGGGACGCTGCGTGCGCGCTCTACCGGGCTGAAGCCGCGCCGGTCAGCGAGCTTCTGTCGGAAAAGGCGGAGGAGCCCGAGCAACAGCAGGAGAACATCATCTGGGACCTGACGCCCGCGCCCGAGGCGGGGGTTCAGGAAGAGGCGCAGCCAGAAGAGCTCGAAGAACTGCCGCTCGTCGAGCCGGAAGCACAGGAGCCGGAGGCCGCGCCCGAGGAGGAAAGCGTGCCGCCCATGGAAGGCGAGGGCTGGTCGTTCGCGAAGGTGCCGCTCGTCAAGGGCTGCGGCTATCCTTGTTCTTACATAGGGGTACGGAGCGAATGCGCGCCCGAGGTGATCTGCTACGCGCTGCCCGCCCGGTATACCCCCGAACCCCCGCCCGGACTCGACGACTACGAGTGGGTCGGCGAGAACGGAAGCGGCTGGTGGGTCTATTGCCAATCGCCAACGGAATAATCCGGCGCCCACATCCCGGCACTGCCGGGATGTTTATTTATGCATTCTATAGGCGCATCATGGAAACGCTAAAAATTCAAAAATAATCAAAAATCGAACGTTCAGGCGCAGATTTGCAAATCTGCGCCATTCCAAATGCGATTTTTAACGCCAAAAGCTTGACAGTCGTGCGCGCGGGGGGTATGATATGGGAAACAAACGGGGGAGGTGTATAAAAATGATCGAATACAACAAGCGGCGCAACCTGCTCATGGAGTTTGATTACAAGTACGAGCTGCAGGACGTTGCCGAACCCGTTCTCTATCGCGACCTTTTTCCCTACGGCGAAATTCCGAAATGCACATTCAACCAGCGCCTGACGCCCATGAACCCCCCGGACGAAATCTGGATCACGGACACCACCTTTCGCGACGGCCAGCAGGGCTATGCGCCCTATACACCGGCGCAGGTGCGAGACCTTTACAAGCTCCTGCATCGGCTCTCCGGTCCGAAGGGCATCGTGCGCCAGTCGGAGTTCTTCCTTTATTCGGAGGCAGACCGCGAGGCGATCCGGCTTTGCCGCGAGCTGAATTACGATTTTCCGGAGATCACGGGCTGGATCCGCGCGAGCAAGGAGGATTTCAAGCTTGCCCGCGACATGCAGATGAAGGAGTGCGGCATTCTCGTCTCCTGCTCCGACTACCACATCTTCAAAAAGCTCAAGCTCACCCGCCGCCAGGCGATGGACCGCTATCTCGGCGTGGTAAAGGACGCGCTCGACGCGGGCATCTTCCCGCGCTGCCACCTCGAGGACATCACGCGCGCGGACTTTTATGGCTTTGTGGTGCCCTTCGCTTATCAGCTTTCGCTTCTCATGCACGAAAGCGGAATGCCCATCAAACTGCGCGCCTGCGACACCATGGGCTACGGCATCTCCTTCCCCGGCGCGTCTCTCCCGCGCAGCGTGCCCGGAATCGTCTATGGCCTGAACGTGTACGCGGGCTTCCCCTCGGAGCTTCTCGAGTGGCACGGACACAATGATTTCTACAAGGCGGTCGCGAACTCCACCACCGCGTGGCTGTACGGCGCTTCCTCCGTCAACTGCTCCCTCCTCGGCGTGGGCGAGCGGACGGGCAACACCCCGCTCGAGGCGATGGCCATCGAGTACGCGCAGATGCGGGGTACCCTCGACGACATGGACACCACCGCAATCCAGGAGATCGCGGAGTACTTCGAGCGCGAGCTCGGCTACCGCGTCCCGGACAAGATGCCCTTCGTCGGGCGCGACTTCAACGTCACCCGAGCGGGCATCCACGCGGACGGGCTTTTGAAGGACGAGGAGATCTACAACATTTTTGACACCTCGAAGCTTCTCAACCGCCCGCCCATGGTCGCTATCTCCAACACCTCCGGAACGGCCGGCATCGCCGTGTGGCTCGCCGCGCGAATAAAGGGCGAAAAGGTCGACAAGAAGGACGAGCGCGTTTTGAAGCTCAAGGAGTGGGTCGACAGGCAGTACGAGGCGGGGCGCGTCACCTCGATCGCGGATGACGAGCTCAAGCGCGCCGCGGCCGAATACGGAATTCTGTAGGGGGATTTACATATGAATCTGACGGAAAAGCTCATCGCCTCGCACCTCGTTTCGGGCGAGATGAAGCCGGGCGGGCAGGTCGGCATCCGGATCGACCGCACGCTCACCCAGGATTCCACGGGTACGATGGCGTACCTTCAGTTCGAGGCGATGGGCATCCCGCGCGTCAAGACGAAAAAGTCGGTCGCGTACATCGACCACAACATGCTTCAGGAGAGCTTTGAAAACGCAGACGACCACAAATACATCGAAACGGTCGCGACTTCCCACGGCGTGTGGGTCTCCCGGCCCGGCAACGGCATCTGCCATCAGGTGAACCTCGAGCGGTTCTCCGTCCCGGGCGAGACGCTTCTGGGGTCGGACAGTCACACCCCTACGGCGGGCGGCGTCGGTATGCTCGCGATCGGCGCGGGCGGACTGGACGTGGCGGTCGCCATGGGCGGCGGGGAATACTACATCACCATGCCCATGGTCACCAAAGTGAACCTCATTGGAAAGCTGCGCCCCATGGTGTCCGCCAAGGACGTCATTCTGGAGGTTTTGAGAAGGCTGTCCGTCAAGGGCGGCGTAGGGAAGGTCATGGAATACGCCGGTCCGGGGATCGCGACGCTCTCCGTACCTGAGCGCGCCACAATCACCAACATGGGCGCGGAGCTTGGCGCGACGACATCCGTATTCCCCTCAGACGAGGTGACGGAGGCATTCTTCCGCGCGCAGGACCGGATGGGCGACTTCTCGTTTGTCGGCCCTGACGCGGACGCGACGTACGATGAGGAGATCGAGATCGACTTGTCCGCTCTCGTCCCGCTTGCCGCGCAGCCGCACAGCCCGGACAATGTCGTCGAGATTTCAAAGATCGCCGGGATGAAGGTCGATCAGGTCGCCATCGGCAGCTGCACGAACTCCTCCTGCGCGGACATGATGAAGGTCGCCGCCATCTTGGATGGAAAGACCGTGCCGCAGGGCGTGAGCCTCGTCATCGCGCCCGGCTCGAAGCAGGTTTTGACCATGCTTGCCCAGAACGGCGCGCTGGCGAAGATGATCGCCGCGGGCGCGCGCATTCTGGAGTCCGCGTGCGGCCCGTGCATCGGCATGGGACAGGCGCCCGCGACGGATGCGGTGTCCCTGAGAACCTTCAACCGCAACTTCTACGGAAGAAGCGGCACGAAGTCCGCTTCCGTCTACCTCGTGAGCCCTGAGACGGCGGCGCTCTCCGCGCTGGCGGGCGCGCTCGTCGATCCCATGACCTCCGGTGTGGAGGTTTCCGTCGGGATGCCCGAAAAATTCCTCGTGAACGACAACATGATCCTGCCGCCCGCGCCGGAAGGAACCGACGTCTCCGTCGTGCGTGGCCCCAATATCAAACCGTTCCCACTGAATGGAGCGATGGGGGATTCGGTTTCGGGTAAGGTTCTGACGGTTCTCGGCGACAACATCACCACCGATCACATCATGCCCTCGAACGCGAAGCTTTTGCCCTTCCGTTCGAACATCCCGTACCTTTCGGACTACTGCCTCACGCCCTCGGACCCGGACTTCCCGAAAAAGGCAAAGGCGGCGGGCGGCGGCTTTATCGTCGCGGGGACGAACTACGGGCAGGGCTCTTCGCGGGAGCACGCCGCGCTCGCGCCCCTGTACCTCGGCGTCAAGGGTGTGATTGCCAAATCCTTTGCGCGCATCCACGCGGACAACCTCGTCAACAACGGAATCCTTCCCATGACGAGCGGCGCCGTCATCTCCGAGGGCGCGACGATCGAGATCAAACGCGCCCGCGCGCAGGTTGAAAGGGCGGTAGAGACGGGCGTAATCGAGATTCTCGTCGGCGGAAAGCCCCTCGCGGTCGGGCTCGCGATCTCCGCGCGCCAGAAGGACCTTCTGCTTGCGGGCGGGCTCATCAACTTCACGAAGGGAACGAGCGAGAAATGACGCATGACGTGGTGTTCATCCCCGGCGACGGCATCGGCCCGGAGATCGCGGAGGCGGCCCGGCGCGCGGTCGACGCGACCGGGGTTCGGATCAACTGGCATACGCACGAGGCGGGCGGCGCGCAGATCGAGAAGCACGGAACGCCCCTCCCCCCGGAGACGGTCGACGCCATTCGAACATGCGGCGTAGCGCTTAAGGGGCCGATCACGACGCCGATCGGGAAGGGCTTCCGAAGCGTCAACGTCATCATGAGAAAGGACCTCGACCTCTACGCGAACGTCCGCCCCGCGCGCACGCTGCCGGGCGTCAAGACGCCGTTTCAGAATGTGGATCTCGTCGTGATGCGCGAGAACACTGAGGACCTGTACGCGGGCGTCGAGCACATGATCGGCGACATGGCGGCCGAATCCATCAAGATCATCACCCGCAAGGGGACCGAGCGCATCGTGCGCTTCGCCTTCGAGTATGCCGTCCGGAACGGGCGGAAAAAAGTCACCTGCGTTCATAAGGCGAACATCATGAAGTGCACGGACGGGCTGTTCCTCGATGTGTTCCGAGGGATCTCTGCCGGGTATCCCGGCATCGAGTCGGACGACATGATCGTGGACGCGACCTGCATGCGCCTCGTCCAGACGCCCGAGAAGTTCGATGTCATGGTCATGCCGAATCTCTACGGAGACATCGTGTCCGACCTCTGCGCAGGGCTCGTCGGCGGGCCGGGGCTCGCGTGCAGCGGGAACATTGGAAACGGACTCGCCATCTTCGAGGCCGTGCATGGCTCCGCGCCGCAGATTGCGGGGCAGAATATCGCCAATCCCGCGGCGCTCATGCTCTCCGCGGCGCTCATGCTCCGTCACCTCTCTGAGCAGGACGCCGCCAAAAGGCTTGAGGACGCTATCGTCCAAGTCATCTTCGAGGGAAAAAGCGCCACCTCCGACCTCGGGGGAAGCGCGGGCACGCGGGAATTTGCCGACGCGGTGATCGAAAAATTGTAGTGATCGCATATCATGAAATACCGCCGTTCCGGAAAACCCGGCGCGGCGGTTCTTTTGTGGAGGCAGCGAAGCGGAGCCGAGGGCAAGAACAGTCGGAATCTTACATATGTTATCTTTTACTGACCTATATTGACAGTATATTGTTGAATGTCGTACAATCTTTCTGCGACAAACGCCGCTTGTGGGGGTATATATGAAGAATATCGGAATCGAACTGCGCTCGCTCAGCAACGTGATCATGCGCTTCATCGAGCAGCGTGCGCGTGCGCGGTCCTGCGACCTTCTGACCGGCGCGAACGGCTGGATTCTGGGCTATCTTCTCCAGAACGCCGACCGCGAGGTGTACCAGCACGAGCTCGAGGAGGAGTTCTCCATCACGCGCTCGACCGCCTCGAAGGTCGTGAACCTGATGGAAAAAAAGGGCCTCGTGGAAAGGCGAACAGCGGAGCACGACGCGCGGATGCGCAGACTCGCGCTCACCGAAACGGCGGAGGTATTGGCACGGCAGATGCGGCGCGAATCTGAAAACCTGAGCCGGATCCTCACGCGCGGCTTCGCGCCGGAGGAGATCGAAAAACTCTACGACTACATCGAGCGCATGAAAAAAAACCTGCGCGATGAGGGATAGCATGTTCTCACTTGGTCTCGATATCGGATCGACGACCGCGAAAGCCGTGCTTGTGCGCGGCGGCGAAGTCGTCTTTCAAAAATATGAACGGCACTTTTCCCAGGTACGCGAAAAGGCGAAGGCCCTCGTCGAGGAGGCGCGCGCGCTGGCCGGAGGCGAGGAGGTGGCAGTCGCCATCTCCGGCTCCGCGGGCCTCGGGCTCGCGGAGGCGATCTCCGTCCCGTTCGTTCAGGAGGTCTTCGCGACGAGCGAGGTCGTGAAAAAGTACGAGCCCGACGCCTCCTGCGTGATTGAGCTCGGCGGCGAGGACGCGAAGATCATCTTCTTTGACGGCGGCGTGGACGAACGCATGAACGGTTCCTGCGCTGGCGGTACCGGCGCGTTCATCGACCAGATGGCGACGCTTCTCAACGTTTCGGTCGAAACGCTCGATGAAATGAGTCTTGCCTGCGAGCGCGTCTACCCCATCGCATCGCGTTGCGGCGTGTTCGCGAAGACCGATATCCAACCCCTCCTCAATCAGGGCGCGCGCAAGGAGGACCTGGCGGCGAGCATCTATCAGGCGGTCGTCAACCAGACCATCGCCGGGCTCGCGCAGGGCAAGAAGATCCGGGGAAAAGTCCTGTTCCTCGGCGGTCCTCTTTACTACTGCAAGGGCCTGCGCGCGCGGTTCGTGGAGACATTGAAGCTCTCTCCCGAAAACGCCGTATTTCCGGAGTACGGCCGCTTCGCCGTCGGAATCGGCGCGGCGATGTACGCCGAAAAGGCGGGCGAACGCATGCCTTTGGCGGCACTCGCGGAGCGGATCGAGAACAGGCGCTGTCACGACATGGGGCGCGGGCGGCTGAGGCCGCTATTTGACAGCGAGGAGGACTACGAGGAATTTATGCGTCGCCACGCGGAGGCGGGCGTGCCGGAGCGGGATATCGCTTCCTATGAAGGCGGCGCCTGGCTCGGCATCGACTGCGGCAGCACCACGACCAAGCTCGTCCTGCTCGCGGAAGACGAAGCCATCCTCTATTCCTATTATGCGTCGAATCGGGGCGCGCCCGTCGAGATCGTGAAAGAGCAGCTCGAGAGAATCTACGCGCTCGCGGGCGAGCGGATCAGAATCCGGGGAAGCGCCGTCACGGGTTACGGCGAGGAGCTCATCAAGGCGGCGTTCTCGGTGGATTACGGCATCGTCGAAACCATCGCCCACTATGCCGCCGCGCGTCACTTCCAGCCCGACGTGGACTTCATATTGGACATCGGCGGGCAGGACATCAAGTGCTTTCGCATCAAGAACGGTGCCATCGACTCAATCATGCTCAACGAGGCGTGTTCGTCGGGCTGCGGCTCGTTCCTTGAAACGTTCGCGCGCGCCATGGGCATGACCATCGAGGATTTCGCACGGAAGGGCCTTTACGGAACGAACCCCTCCGATCTCGGGAGCCGCTGCACGGTGTTCATGAATTCCTCCGTCAAGCAGTCGCAGAAGGACGGCGCGACGGTTTCCGACATCTCGGCCGGGCTCTCGATCAGCGTGGTCAAAAATGCGCTCTACAAGGTGATCCGCGTCGGTTCCGCCAGCGAGCTGGGGGAGCACGTGGTCGTGCAGGGCGGTACGTTTCTGAACGACGCGGTTCTGCGCGCGTTCGAACGGGAGCTTGGGAAAAACGTGATCCGCCCGGCCATCGCGGGGCTCATGGGGGCGTTCGGTGCGG
The DNA here is from genome assembly GCA_023444095.1 of Bacillota bacterium. Taxonomy (GTDB): domain Bacteria; phylum Bacillota; class Clostridia; order Christensenellales; family Aristaeellaceae; genus RUG11247. Next base: position 102,109 of record JAEZRP010000001.1, on the reverse strand, counting down.
CGCTTTACGCGAAAAAGTGCGATGAATCGACGCTGATTTCGCCCGCCGCGCTCGTGGGATTTCACCACGCGGCGACCGCCGCCGTGTGCCGCAAGTGTACCAACAACTGCCATCTGACCGTCAACCGCTTCAGCCGTAGGACGTTCATCTCCGGCAACCAGTGCGAGCGCGGCGCGGGGCTCGAGGCGGTTGACGCGGACGTTCCGAATCTCTACGCGTTCAAGCGCGATCGGCTCACGGGCCTGAAGTCCGAAAAGGGCGCGCGCGGGCGGATCGGCCTTCCGCTGGCGCTCGGCATGTACGAGCTTCTGCCCATGTGGCACGCGCTGTTTACGCATCTCGGCTTCGAGGTCGTGGTATCTGGCATGTCGACGCGCAGAACCTACGAGAAGGGCCAGTTTTCGATCCCTTCCGATACCGCCTGCTATCCCGCGAAGATCATGCACGGCCACATGGACGAGCTGATCGAGAAGGGCGTCGACGCCATATTCTACCCCAGCCTCACGTACAATGTCGACGAGAAGGCGTCCGATAACCACTACAACTGCCCCGTGGTCGCCTACTACGCGGAGCTTCTGAACGCCAACATGGAAGAGCTTTCAAAAGTGAAGTTCCTCTACCCTTACCTCAACATCAACGACGGCGCGCACCTTTCGAGGACGCTCCACGCCTACCTGTCCGGCTTCTTCCCCGGCATCGCGCGGCGCGAGGTGAGCGCCGCCGTGCGCGCGGCCTTCCGGGCGCGGGACGAATACGCCGCCGCCGTGCGCGCGGAGGGAGAGCGGGCGCTCCAATACGCCCGTGAAAACGGAAAGCGGATCATGATCCTCGCGGGCAGGCCCTACCACATCGATTCCGAGATCTGCCACGGCATCGACAAGCTCGCGGCGAGTCTGGGCTTTGTGGTTGTGAGCGAGGACAGCGTCTATCAGCTCGCGGAGGCGCGGGGCGTGAAGGTCCTGAATCAGTGGACGTACCACGCCCGCCTCTACCGCGCGGCCGCGTTCGCCGCGAAGAACGAGGACGTAGAGCTTGTGCAGCTCGTGTCCTTCGGCTGCGGCGTGGACGCGATCACAACCGACGAGGTGCGCTCTATCCTCGAGGGGGGCGGCAAGTACTACACCCAGCTCAAGATCGACGAGATCTCGAATCTGGGCGCGGTCAGGATCAGGCTCAGGAGCCTCATCGGGGCGTTGGAGGAGAAAAATGCGGTACGTTGAATTTACCAGGGACATGAAGGAGGACTTTACCATCCTCATTCCCAACATGCTCCCCATGCACTTCAAGCTGATCGCGCAGGTGCTCCGGACATTCGGGTACAAGGTTGATCTTCTGGAAACGAGCGGGCACGTGATCGCGGACACGGGGCTCAAGTATACCCACAACGATACCTGCTATCCCGCGATCCTGGTGATCGGCCAGTTCATCGATGCGCTGCAGCGCGGCGGGTACGACCCGGACAGGACCGCGCTCATCATGTTCCAGACGGGTGGCGGGTGCCGGGCATCCAACTACATCTTCCTGATCCGAAAGGCGCTCGAGAAGGCGGGGTACGGTCACGTCCCTGTCATCTCGCTCAACCTCCTCGGACTCGAGAAGCACGCGGGTTTCAAGATCACCGTTCCCATCCTGCGGCGGATGATCTACTCCCTCGTCTACGGGGACCTTCTCATGACCCTCGTCAACCAGACGCGGCCCTACGAGCTCGAAAAAGGGCGCGCGGTCCGGCTCGCGGATGACTACACCAAAAAGCTTGCCGACGCCATGCAGACCGAGGGCGTGTCCTACAAAAAGGTCAAGGCGAACTGCCGGAAAATCCTCGAGGACTTCGCGGCGATCCCGGTCGAGCGGGTCCCGAAGGTGAAGGTCGGCGTGGTGGGGGAGATCTACGTCAAGTACTCGCCTCTCGGGAACAACAACCTGAACGACTTTCTCGTCTCGGAGGGCGCGGAGGTGTCGATGCCCGGCCTTCTGGATTTCATGATGAGCTCGAGCTACTGCCACATCATGGACTACAAGATGTACGGCATGCGCAGGATCGAGTACCCGTTCCAGAAGCTGGCGCTTCATTACATGCTCAGAAAGCAGCGCGACATGATCCGGATGATTGAAACGCACGGCGTATTCCGCGCGCCGACGGATTTCATGCGTACGGTCTCTCTTATCGACGGCTACATCAATATCGGCGCCGAGATGGGGGAGGGTTGGCTTTTGCCCGCCGAGATGCTGGAGCTTTACGATTCGGGCGTCAAAAACATCGTGTGCGCGCAGCCCTTTGGCTGCCTTCCCAACCACATCGTCGGGAAGGGTATGATGAAGCCCCTCAAGGAGAAGAACCCCGGCATGAACATTGTCGCCATCGACTACGACGCGGGCGCGACGGTGGTCAATCAGGAGAACAGATTGAAGCTCATGCTCGCCAACGCGCGCGACGCGTTGGAGGTCGAGGTCGGCAGCAAGGATGTGACGGCTTGAGGCTGGCGCTTTTATCGGACATGCATGCCAACTACGTCGCCTTCGCGCGCACCATCGAGCTCTCGGGGCGAGCGGGCGTCGACGGCTTCGTACTCATGGGCGACTATGCGTGTGACTTCGCGAACCCGCAGAAGACGTTTGATCTGGTTGCGGCGCTCCGGGAAAAACATCCGACTTGGAGCATTCGGGGAAACCGTGACGAGTACATGTTAGATCACCGCGCGGGTAAGCTTCCCGGCTGGCGGGACGGCTCCGCAAGCGGGTCGCTTCTCTATACGTATGAAAGCCTACGCGAGAAGGATTTTGCGTTCCTTGAATCACTCTCGTCTTGCCTAGAGATTCGCATCGATGGGCACGAACCCCTTACCGTCTGTCATGCATCTCCTTTTCTCTCGCGCGAGATGATGATCGACAACGACGAGCGGATTTCCGAGTGTCTCGAAGCTGTTTCGACGGACAAGCTGTTCCTTGGCCACACGCATCGCATTCGTACCTTCCGCGCTGGTGGCAAGGTGGCGAACTTTTGTGGCAGCGTCGGAATCCCGGACGGCTACGGCGGCATGACCCAGTTTGCGATTCTGGACGACCGATCCGGCGCTTGGGAGATTGTCCACATGATGGCGGAGTACGATGTCGAACGCGCCATCGCGGATATGGACGCATCCGGCCTCACCGCGCGCGCGGGTATGTGGGCGCAAGCGGTCAAGATTATCGCGCGCACAGGGAAAAATGTATTTGAGGCGCTCAACCGCACGGCGCGAGAGATGGCACATACAGCCGGACTGAATGCCACAGGGGTGATCCCCGAAGAATTCTACGAAGATGCCGCGCGTTGCATTGGCATCGCGTGAGAAGCCAATCGACTCATTCCGCTCCTTCCCAGCGATCAAAAAACCGCCCGGCGCGTTGACGCGCCGGGCTTCCCTATGTATCGCGGCGCCGGGTGCTTTCGTAGGAGCATATTTCTTCGTCCCCGGCGCCTATATCAACCGCTTCCTCGCGGAAACGGGCTCCCCGGGTATCTCAGCTGAGCGTCGTCATGGTGGAGCCGCAGCGGGGGCAGCTTTGGCCCGCCGTCTGGCAGGTGGTGCCGCAGTTGGAACAGGTTCTGCAGGGGGAGGTTCTGCCGTTCGTTCTCGGCGGGCACGTCACCCTGCCGCCCGTCGCGGTGGTGGTTGTTCCGTTCGTCGTCGCGCCTGCGACATCCTCGAACGCGCAGGAGGACTGCGGGAAGAGAGGCAGCGAGAAGAACTCGTCGCAGACCGTCTCAGCGAATTCTTCGCAGGGCGGGATCTCGCAGAAACCGTAAGTGGGGATCATTATGTCGACCTCAGCGAGCACCTTGAGCGCGACGGTCACACAGACGGTGATCTCGAACCTGCAGGAGCCGATGTAAGTGCCGGAGACGCAAATCGCGCTCACAAGGCTTTCGAGCGTGAACGGGATGATCGAGTCGTCGGGAATGCACAGCAGTACATCCTTCGAGACGATGATCGTCGCCTGACCCATCCACTCCTGGCACCTCTGGTCGGTGAAGAGAATGTCGATGGGGACCGCGACGTCGGCCTTGACCCGCGCGAACTGCGGCCTGTCGCACATTCTTTCGACCGTGAGGTTTGTGATGTCGCCCTTCGTGGTGGACGAACGGCAGCTCTCAAACGTCCAGGAGCCGAACGGCTGGGGCAGGGGGCAGGGCGAGTTCTCGGCGTTTTCAACGGCTTCCTCGTGGGAGATCGGCCTTCCGTCCGCGCCGCAGGTGGTGCAGGTGCAGGTGCAGATGTTGTCGTTGCACGCGCAGTTGCACTGCCGACTCGTTCCCTGCTGGCAGTTCGGAGGCAGAACAGGCACGATGTTGGAGATGGTGACCTCCTCGTCGTCGAGCTGCTCCTGCTGCAGGCAGGCATCGTAGACATTTTTCACCTGAATGCAGACTCTTTTGTTCAGGCCCGTGAGCACGTTCCCCGCCACGGTTCCCGGGCACAAGTCGGCGTTGGCGTTTTTGTAACTGAAAAACGACATGGATATTCCTCCTCGGAATGAAGTGTGGGACCGGACCCACAATGCATCATATGAATCTTGCGAATTTCGGTGAGGCGAGGTATAATGTAAAAAAACGCGGAGGTTTTTCATGTCTATTGCGATAAGATACAATCACAATCTCGCCTTCCGGCGGCGCGTCGCCTTTTACCGCATGTACCGGGCGAAGGATTTTCAGAAAAGATTCAAATTCGAAATGATCGCGCTTGCCGTCTCCGCGCTTGCCACGCTCGTCATCTGGCTCTCGAGGAGCGACGCGCATTTTCTCGTCTATGTCTTTTTTTTCACGGCTGTTTTGACGGTCTATTTTCTCGTCCGGCTGTTGCGCGCCCTCATGGTCTCCCTGCGCGTGAAGGAGGGGGATCGGCCTCGCGAGGACCGGACGTTCGTCTTTGACGCGCGCGGCTTTTCGTTCGGGCCCATCGATGCGGCGGGCAAGATGATCGAGACGCGCTGGCGCGACGTAGACCGGGCGTATCTGACGAAGGATGTCGTCTACATCCTTGCGATGGGCAGGCGGCACTGGGCGGCGGTGGACAGGCAGCTCGTCGTCGAGGGAACCTGGGAGGAGCTTCTCTCCCTCATCCGGGAGAATTTGCCGAAACGACAAATCGTCGGCTGACGAAGGAGGATAAGAAATATGAAGCAGATTCGCATCGGCACCTGCATTCCCGGTCCGTTCGCGGAGTCGTGGATGCCACATCTCGTGAAGGCAGGCTTCGAGACGGTCTCCGTCAACAACCACATGAGCCTGCACGGCCTCAAAATGGAGGACCATGCCCCGAGGCTCAAGGCGCTTCTCGAGGGAACGGGCGTCGAGATCACGACGTTTGGCTACTATTGCAACGCGGTGCAGTACGAGGACCATAAAAAAACGCTCGAGTACGCCATCGACAACGCGCATCTCTACGGCGCGACCGTCGTCTCGACCTTCGCGGGCGGCTACGAGGGGAAGAGCGTCGACGAGTCGATTGGGAAATTTGGCGAAGTGTTCCGCGAGCTCTCGAAGAGGGCGGAGGACAAGGGCGTCAAGATCGCCATCGAGAACTGCCCCATGGGTGGCACCTGGGACCGCCTCACCTGCAACCTCGGCTTCAATCCTCGCGCGTGGGAGATGATGTTCAACGAGGTTGATTCTCCGGCGCTCGGACTCGAGTGGGAGCCCGCGCACCAGATGATCCAGCTCATCGATCCCATCCCGCAGCTTAGAAAATGGGTGGGGAAAGTCTACCACATGCACGGAAAGGACGCCTCCGTCGACTGGACCTTTGTGCGCGAGAACGGCGTGATGATGAATTCAGACCTCTACGCGCCCGAGCGCACGGTGGGCTTCGGCGACACCAACTGGCGCGACGTCTTCTCTATCCTCCACATGGGCGGCTACGAGGGCGACATCTGCGTCGAGGGTTACCACGACCCGGTGTACTCCCGCGACTGGGAGATGGTGGGTCAACTCCACGCGCTGAACTACCTCAAGTGGTGCCGCGGCGGGGCGTTCGTCGAAAACCCCTGGCCGAAGGTTCGCTTCCCCGGCGCGCCCAAGGAAGAGTAGACGCAACAAATGGGACGATTCTCATAAAAAATTGCCACCTTGTGCATAAATGGTTGACAAAACTCAGTAGATGGATTATTATTTGTTTGTATTGTGTTAACGCGCAAGCGGTTCACAAAAAATAAGGAGGAAAACCGTATGAAAAAGCTCCTGGCGATTCTCATGGCCGTGTGCCTGATGATCCCCGCGATCGCGGTGGGCGCACAGGCGGAGGAGCAGAAGACCGTCACCGTCTGGTGCTGGGATCCTGCGTTCAACGTCTACGCGATGGAAGAGGCCGCGAAAATTTACGAGGCCGCCAACCCCAATGTGAATATTGAGGTTGTCAACATCGAATCCGGCGACATCGAGACCATCCAGACCACGTCCTTCATGTCCGGCGACGTGAGCGCGCTTCCGGACGTCATTCTCATGCAGGACAACTCGGGCCAGAAGTTCCTCTCGAGCTTCTCCCAGTACTACCTGCCGCTCGATGATTACATCGACTACACCCAGTTCGCGTCTTACAAGGTTGCCAACTTCACCTTCGATGGCCAGAGCTATGCCGTGCCGTTCGACAATGGCGCATCGGCGATGTTCCTGCGCACCGACATCCTCGCCGAGGCCGGCTACACCCTCGAGGACGTGACCAACGTCACTTGGGACGAGCTGATCGAGATCGGCAAGGTCGTCAAGGAAAAGACCGGCAAGTACCTGCTTTCCACCTCCGCGGGCTACTCCGACTTCGTCATGATGATGGTGCAGTCCATGGGCACTTGGTTCTTTGACGAGAACGGCGATCCCCAGATCAACACCGAGCCCTTCGTCGAGGTCGTCAATCAGGTCGTCCGCCTCGCGCAGTCCGGCATCGTGTACGAAGGCGTCGATTGGCCCGACTACATCTCCGGCTTCCAGAGCGGCAACTGCGCCGGCACCGTCAACGGCTGCTGGATCATGGCGTCCATCGTGCTCGCCGAGGACCAGTCCGGCCTGTGGGGCATGACCACCACGCCGCGCCTGAACCTTGAGACCTCTGTCAACTACTCCAACCAGGGCGGCTCCTCCTGGCTCGTCGTGCGCGGCCCCGAGGAGAAGGAAGCGGCCGACTTCCTCGCGAAGACCTTCGCGGGTTCCGTCGAGCTCTACCAGACCATCCTCCCGACCTCTTCCGCGATCGCGACGTATCTCCCCGCCGCCGGCGGCGAGGCCTACACCATCGAGCATCCGTTCTTCGCAGGCCAGAAGATCTTTGAGGACCTTCTTGACTACGCGGCGAACATCCCGGTCGTCAACTACGGCGTATACAACTACGAGGCGCGCGACGCCATCAACGAGGCCGTGCAGGAAGTTCTGAACGGCGCAGATGCCCAGTCCGCGCTCGATACCGCCCAGGAGAACCTCGAGTTCGAAATGGAGTAATCAAAGACAAGCCACGCGCGGGGGACGAACATCCCCCGCGACCGGGCAGGGCGGGGGAACGGTCCCCCGCCCGTCCCGGACGGCGCGCCCGGTCGGGCATACCGGAGGGGCGCGCAAACAATGGGAGCGGCCGCGCGTGCGACCGCTTTTCAAGGACAGAGGGGGAGCAAAATGCAAAAGACCATCGCTCCGAACAAGGCCGGCCTGCAGGTGCGCACGCAGCGCAACGGCTGGTGGTTCATCGCGCCGGCGACGATCCTGATCATCATGCTGGCGTTCTATCCCATGATCGAGGCGTTTATTTATTCGCTGCAGCAGGGGAAGGGCGACGCCCTGACGTTCGGCGACTATTCGTCGGTGACGGAGCTCTTCCAAAATTCGGAAAGCACCGGACAGGCTGTCAACGATTTGTTTTATAACTATATCAGGCTCTTCACGAAGGATGCAAAATTCAGAGAGGCCCTGTCGAACACCTTCTTCTATCTGATCGTTCAGGTGCCGATCATGCTCCTGACGGCTCTTGTGCTCGCGAGCCTTCTGAACAACAAGAAGCTGACGATGAAGGGCGTCTACCGCACGGCGATCTTCCTGCCCTGCGCGACCTCGCTTGTCAGCTGCGCGATCATCTTCAAGCAAATGTTCTCGAACTCCGGCTTTGTCAACTCGGTTTTGATGAACCTGAGCCTGATCGATCAGCCGATCAAGTTCCTCACCCAGAACGCCACCGCAAAATTCATCATCATCCTCACGATGCTCTGGCGCTGGACGGGATACAACATGATCTTCTACCTCGCGGGACTTCAGAACATCGATCCCGGCATATACGAAGCCGCGAAGATCGACGGCGCGAGCGCGTATCAGCGGTTTACGCACATCACGCTCCCGCTTCTCAAGCCCATCATCCTCATGACCACGATCCTCTCGACCAACGGAACGCTCCAGCTGTTCGACGAGGTTCAGAATATGACAAACGGCGACTTCAAGACGATCACACTCTCGAAGTACATCTACCAGCTCACGTTCGAGGGCACGCCCCGCTTCGGCTACGCGTCCGCGATCTCCTACGTGATCCTGATTCTGGTCGCCGTGCTTGCGCTCATCCAGCTGAAGGTCGGTGATTCCAAATGACAGAAAACGTTAAGCGCAACAAGAAGCACATCTCGGGCGCGACCGTCGTGACGCACATCGTGCTCATTGTCTTCTCCCTTTTGTCGGTGTTCCCGTTTTACTGGATCATCGTCTCCTCGACCAACCACACCAACGACGTGGCGCAGGCCAGACTCTATCCCGGCGCGAACTTCGGAAAGAACCTCTACGGCCTTCTGACCGATAATCAGAACCTCGACCTTGTGTTCATGCGCGACGAAGGCGACGCCGCCGATCCGGCCGCGAAGCAGGTCGAGACCGTGTGGCAGTTCCTCGGGATCGTCGGCTCCTCGAAGATTGTGATCGCGTTCTGGAATTCTCTCCGGAACACGCTCCTCATTACGGCGGGGTCGCTCCTCGTCTCGTCCGCCGCGGGCTACGCGTTCGTGGTCTACCGGACGAAGGGCAAGGACTTTATCATGAAGCTCATCATGCTCTCCATGATGATCCCGGCAGCCGCGACGCTCGTGCCTCTCTTCCGCATGTTCTCGAAGATCGGGCTGACGAACAACTATTGGGGCGTCGTGATCCCGGCATTCTCCACCGCGTTTCTGATCTTCATGTTCCGGCAGGGCGCGCAGTCGTTCCCGCGCGAGCTGATCGAGGCTTCGCGCATCGACGGACTGAGCGAGTTCGGCATCTTCACGCGGGTGTTCATGCCCGTCATGAAACCGACCTACTCGGCAGCCGCGACCGTCACGTTCATGAACTCCTGGAACTCCTACCTCTGGCCGCTGGTCATCCTGGCCGCGAACCCGAAAAACCATACCATGCCCATGTACATCTCAAACCTCATGGGCGGCTACGTGCTCGACTTCGGCCAGATCATGCTCGCGGTCACCATCACGACCATTCCCACCGTTGTCATCTTCTTCATCCTCCAGAAGAATTTCGTCGAGGGCATCCTCGGCTCGGTCAAGCAGTAGCGGGGAGGGGAGCAGGGGAACGCCGGGGCTCCGCTCCGGACCCCGCTTAAGGGACATTATCCTTGAAGAATCCCAGGCTGAGAGAAAAAGATCAAGCTGTCTATCGGTCGTCCGGGGTCCAGCCCCGAACGACCGAGTTTGCATATTTCACGCTGGGGCTGGGCCAATGCTTATTGGGTTTGGGAGTCTCAAGGGCATTCACCTTGAGCGGGGTCCGGGGAGAATCCCCGGCGTTTCCCATTCCGAGGGAGGTTTTATGGAGTATTTCGACATCAATGAAATGAAGGGCTTCCGGATCGGGAGCGCGCAGGATCCCGGGGCGATGACGGGCGTGACCGTCGTGATCGCCGAAAACGGTGCGAAGGGCGGCGTGGACGTCAGCGGGGGCGGCCCAGCCTCGCGCGAGACGCTCTTGTGCATGCCCCTGACAGCCGACAATCCGATTGACGCGGTGGTGCTCGCGGGCGGCTCGGCGTTCGGGCTTGCGGCGGCGGACGGCGTCATGCGCTACCTTGAGGAGCGCGGGATCGGGTACGACACGGGCTACGCGAAGGTGCCGCTCGTCGTTCAGTCGTGCATCTATGACCTCGGGATTGGTTCCGCGACCACGCGCCCCGACGCGGCCATGGGCTACGCCGCGTGCCTGGATTCCGAGAGGCGCGCGCAGGATTCCGGCGCGGTCGGTGCGGGCGCGGGCGCGACGGTGGGGAAGCTCAACGGCATGGCGTCGGCAGAGAGGTCCGGGCTCGGGCTTTGCGCCGTGCGGCTCGACGCGCTCGAGGTGGGCGCGGTTGCTATCGTGAACGCGCTCGGCGACGTGTTCGACTTCGAGACGGGTGAGAAGCTCGCGGGGATGAAGGGCGCGCGGTGCGAGGAGGCGCTCTACCGCCTCGCCGCGCCGACGGATCTCTTCACGGGCAATACGACCGTCTCCTGCGTGGTTACGAATGCGCGGCTTTCGAAGGCGGACTGCTCGAAGGTCGCGGCCATGGCGCGGGCGGCGTATGCGCGCTGCATCTCTCCGGTTGGGACGATGGCGGACGGCGATACCATCTACGCGCTCGCGTGCGGGGATGTGGAAGCGGACGTAAACGTCGTCGGAACGCTCGCCGCTCGCGCGCTCGCGCGTGCAATCCGGGACGCCGTGTGCTATAATCAGGAAAAAGCATGAAGGGGCGAAATGCGTGAAAAAGATATTTCTATCGGCTGACATCGAGGGAACCTGCGGCATCATTCATTGGGACGAGACGGAGAAGAGCAAGCCAGACTATGTGCCCTTCGCCCGGCAGATGACGCGCGAAGTGGCCGCTGCGTGCGAAGGCGCGCTCGCGGGCGGTGCGGAAGAGGTTCTGGTCAAGGACGCGCACGATTCCGCGCGCAACATCGACGCGGAGTTGCTGCCCAGAAAAACGCTCCTTTTGCGCGGCTGGGCGCAGGAGCTGTGCAGCATGATGGCGGGTCTCACGGCGGAGCACGAAGGCGCGATCTTCACCGGCTATCATTCCGCCGCCGGGATCGACGGGAATCCGCTTTCTCACACCATGAATACGCGCAACGTCCACGTCAAGATCAACGGCGAGCTGGCGAGCGAGCTGCATATCAACGCGCTTTACGCGGCGACGCTCGGCGTGCCGATTTTTATGGTGGCGGGTGACAGGGCGCTATGCGACTGGATCACTTCCGTCAATCCCAACATCCTGACCGTACCGGTCAAGGAAGGGATCGGCCGGGCGTCCCTATCCATTCACCCGGATGAGGCGGTCGAGCGCATCCGCGCGGCGGCGGAGAAGGCCATGACCCTCGATCCCGCACAGTGCATGTTCCCGCTTCCGGAGCACTTTGTGGCGGAAATCTCCTTCCGGGAGCACGCCTCCGCGCGCAGCGCGCGCCTCTATCCCGGTGTCGTCCAGACGGACGCGCGCACCGTCCGGTTCGAGTCGGGCGATTACATAGAGGTTCTGCGCTTCTTCTACTTCTGCCTGTGAGGAAGACACGCATGGAGATCAGGCAAAAAATCGAGGGGATCGTCGCGGCGGAAACGGCCGCCTGGCGCGCGCCCCTTCCGTACCGGACGCCCATCGTGGGCTACGCGGACGCGCACGACCCGCTGTTTGCGCAACTGACCGATCTCATTGGGAGCGAGCAGGCCCTCCCGGCGGACATCCTGCCCGCCGCCGAGACGGTCGTCGCTTACTTTGTTCCGTTCTCCTCGGAGATGGCGAGGCTCGCGCGCGAGGATTCCGGCGCGCCGGACATCTGGTCGGACTATTATGAAGGGACAAACGAGCTGCTCGCGCACATCGCCGCGCGGCTTGGGGCGGAGCTGGCAGAGGATGGAATCGAGGTCGCCACGCAGCCGCCCACGAGCAATTACGATCCCGCCTCGCTGCGCGCACGGTGGTCGCACAAGTCTGCCGCCGTGATCGCAGGCATCGGCACGTTCGGTCTGAACCGGCTTGTGGTGACGAGGCTCGGCACCATGGGCAGGATCGGCAGCGTCGTCATCGATCGCCGGATCGAGCCGAGCGCGCGTCCGGAAGGAGCGTTATGCCTGTGGTATCGGGACGGCTCGTGCGCCGCGTGCGTCCAGAACTGCCCGTCGGGAGCGCTGACGCGCGAGGGCTTTGACCGCTTTCGCTGCGACGCGTACCTAAAAGAGAAGAACAGCCTGCCGGGGCGGCACGGCTGTTTCCGGTGCAGCGTCGGTCCCTGCGCGATCAGAGGTTTCGCGTAGGGCCCAAAAACGAAAATCGTCGGCGCGGGGTTTGAACCCCGCGCCGACGACGTACAATGACATTCTTGTCATAGTCCGGGATTCCAAAGGGCCAGCGGCCCTTGGAGGTCGACTTACCAAAAGCAATTCGCCGCCGGGGTCCGGGGCAGCTCTCCGGCGTTCCCTTCGCCTCTTACAACTCCCTGAGCGCGTCCAAAAGCAGCGTCTTTTCGACGGTTCCGGCGTCCTTCATCTTGATAAAGCGCGCGGGAACGCCCGCGACGACGCTGTTTGGTGCGACATCCGAGATGACGACGCTGCCGGCTGCGACGACTGCGCCCTCACCGATGCGGACGCCTTCAATGACGACGGCGTTCGCGCCGATGAGCACGTGATCCTCGACGACGACGGGCTTGGCGGAGGGCGGCTCGACGACGCCCGCGAGCACCGCGCCCGCGCCGATGTGGCAATGCGCGCCGACGGTCGCGCGCCCGCCGAGTACCACGCCCATGTCGATCATGGTGTCGTGGCCGACGACCGCGCCGATGTTCAGGATCGCGCCCATCATGATGACGGCACGGTCGCCGATCTCCACCATGTCGCGAATGATCGCGCCCGGCTCGATGCGCGCGTTGATGCTCCTAAGGTCGAGCAGCGGCATCGCGCTGTTTCTGCGGTCGCACTCGACCTCAAGCTCAAGGACCGCGTCGCGGTTTGTGTCGAGGACCGCAGCGATGTCCGCCCAGTCGCCGAACACGATGCAGTCGGGCGCGCCGAACACCTTGCAGTTCGGGAACGCAACCGGGCGCGAAAGCTTCACATACGCCTTCACGGGCGTCTTTTTCTTTGCGTTTTTGATAAAGTTGATGATTTCGTACGCGTCCATGCTGTCCTCCCTATAGATCGAAGATATCGTCCATGGTGTAGAATCCCTTGGGCGCGACGGCCATCGCGCGCGCCGCTCGCACGGCGCCCCGGGCGAAGATCATTCGGCTGACGGCGGTGTGCTTGATTTCAAGTTCCTCATCCGTTCCGAGGAACAGGACTGCGTGCTCGCCCGCGGCGGTCCCCCCTCGCACGGCGCTCACGCCGATCTCCCGGCCCCGCGCGCCCGTCATGCCCTGCCGCCCGAACACGTGGCGATAGCTGTCCATAGGGTCGATGGCGGCAAGGAGTGCCTTTGCGGTGCCGCTGGGCGCGTCGGCCTTCTGACTGTGGTGTTTTTCAACGATCTCGCAGTCAAAGCCCGAGGGCATGAGCGCCTCGGCGAGCAGCTTGGCCGCGCGCTTCATGACCGCCACGCCAAGGGAGTAGTTCGCCGAATACATGACTGGCGCGTGTTCCGCCGCCGTTTTGAGGAGCGCGACCTGCCCGTCCGTGTAGCCCGTCGTTCCGACGACGAGCGCACAGCCCGTCTCCTTCGCGTAATCGACCATGTTCGGAAGGTTCCCCGGATAGGAGAAGTCGACGATGACGTCGATGTCCCCCGGCACGTCCTGCGGCCGTGCGAACAGCCCCGGATGCACCGCGCCCGCGATCTTCATGTCCGAAAACTCGGCCATCGCCTGCTCGATGTTCCGGCCCATCCGGCCGTAGCCCTGTAAAATTACATTCATGTGTTCAGCACCTTCATCGCGCGGGCGAGCGCCTCCCGGTTCTTCTCGTCCATCTCGCACAGCGGCATCCGATAGCCCCCCACGCCCAGGCCCATGATGTTCATGGCCTCCTTGACGGGGATGGGGTTCACCTCAATGAAAAGCGCGTTGATGAGGTCGAGGTACTTGAGCTGCAAATCGCGCGCGGCCTTCACATCGCCCGAGAACCAGTTCGCGCAGATGTCGTGGGTTTCCCGCGGGCAGATGTTCGCAAACACGCTGATGACGCCCGACGCGCCCAGGGAAAGGAGGGGAACGATCATGTCGTCGTTTCCGGACATCATGAAGAAATCGTCCGTGACGAGGTTGGCGATCCGCGCCGCGTAGGAAATGCTTCCGCTCGCTTCCTTGATGCCGACGATGTTTTTGTGCTTCGAGAGCGCTTCTACGCACGAAACGGAGAGCGCGCAGCCCGTGCGCCCGGGCACGTTGTACAGGATCATCGGCGCGTTTACCTCGTCCGCGATGGACGCGAAGTGGCGGTACATGCCCTTTTCGTTGGCCTTGTTGTAGTAGGGAGTGATGACGAGGATGCCGTCGACGCCCATACCCGCGTAGGTGCGGCTCTTCATGAGCGCGGTCTCGGTGGAGTTGGAACCGCTGCCCGCGATGACGGGGATCTTTCCGCCGACCGCGTCCATGACGGTGCGGATGACGAGGTCGTCCTCCTCGTGGGAGAGGGTGGATGATTCGCCGGTCGTTCCGAGCGCGACGATGCCGTCCGTACGGCTCTCGAGGTGCCAGAGGCACAGCTCGCGCAGTTTTTCGACATTCACCGTGCCGTCGGGGTGGAATGGGGTGACGATCGCTACATAGCTTCCTTGAAACACTTGAAATCCTCCTCGCGTCGTCGGGCGGCTGTGCCGCCTTGGGGCGGGACGAATGATAAAAATCAGACGCCCCGTTGCGAGGCGTCTGCTCATTGATCCATGAAATGGAATGAAAGCAAGCGCCTCTGCTTTCCTAGAAAGCAGGAATATTGCGGATATTCTCTCGCAATCTCACGCTCGCCCGGTGCCCCGAACGCACGTTCGGCGATGATTACCTTTCCCGACGTTCACGGAATGCCTTCTCCCGTCGGTACTCTGACGCATCGCAACCTCTATGCTGATTCCATTATACCAGCTTCGCCTGTATCCGTAAAGGGGCGAAATTGTTGATTTTCGGCTTACTTCGCCATCAGCTTCAAAACGTCCTTCTGCCCGCCGGCCACGAGAATGTGCTCATTCTCGGTAAAGACGTGGCTCGCGTCGACAAGGGGCGTGACGTGATCGCCCCTTTTGATGCCGATGATGTTGACGTTGTAGCGCGAGCGCACCTTCATGTCGTTCACCGAATGCCCGACCCAACTCGCGGGCGGCGTCGTCTCAAAGATGGCGTACTCGGGCGTGAGTTCGATGTAGTCGAAGGCATTTTTCGCGCTGTACTTGATGGCCGTCCGGTACGCCATGTCCCGTTCCGGGTGGATGACCGCGTCCGCGCCGATTTTCAGGAGGAACTTGGCGTGCATCTCCCGGTCGGTCTTGGAGACGACCATGTGCGCGCCCGCCTCCTTCAGGAGCGATGTGATCTCGAGCGAAGATTGAAAGTTGTCCGAGGTGCACACAAAGCAGACGTCGAAGTTCCGGACGCCCAGCGAGCGCACGACCTCCTCGTCCATGCAATCTCCGATGTGCGCGGCCGTGACGTGCGGCATCACGCGATTAACCGCCGCTTCGTCGCGGTCTACGACCATGACTTCGTTGCCGAGTTCGCCGAGCTTCGTCGCAAGGTGCCTTCCGAATCGGCCGAGGCCGATGACAAGCATTGAACGCATGTTTTCCACCTATCCTACCAGTATTTGTCCGACGGGGTACTTGAGCACGCCCGCGCGCCGCCTTTCGGTCAGCGCCATCGCGACCGAGAGACTGCCGACGCGCCCGGCGTACATGAGCGCGATGAGAATCATCAGCGAGCCGTCCGAGAGCGCGCGCGTGATGCCCTTTGAGAGTCCTACCGTTCCGATTGCCGAGAGCGCCTCGAACAGCGCGTCGTGCAGATGCGCGTCCTTCAGACTGATGAGCACCATGAGTCCCGCGAGTGCCATGACCACATAGAGCATCATGCCGCAGTACGCGCGCCGCTCGATGCCCGTGGGCAGCCTGCGGCGACCGATGTTCACGTCGTCGATGCCGCGCGTGTAGGCGATGAGGGAAAGGACGACCACGACCACGGTTGAAATTTTCACGCCGCCCGCCGTCGAGCCCGGCCCCGCGCCGATGAACATGTTGAGCATCACGATCGCCGAGCCCGGCTCGCTGAGCGCCGCCATATCGACCGTGTTGAAGCCCGCCGTGCGCGGCGTCACCGCCTGAAAGATGGACGCGAGCACGCGCGTGCCCCTGTCCATGCCCGCCATGGATGCGTCCTTCTCGACCGCGTAGAGGATGACCGATGAGAGCGCGACGAGCGCCACGGTGGACAGGAGGATGACGCGCGTGTGCAGCTGGTACTTCGAGAACCGAACTCCGTTGTCGATCATGTCGTTCCAGACGATGAACCCCAAACCGCCCACGACGATGAGCCCCATGATGGTGCCGTTTACCAGCCCGTCGCCCGCAAAGGGGATGAGGGATGCGTAGGGCTCAATGATGCCGAACAGATCGAAGCCCGCGTTGCAGAACGCGGACACCGAGTGAAACACGGAGAACCAGACGCCTTGTCCGAACCCGTACAACGGAACAAAGCGGATTGCGAGCAGGATTGCGCCGATCCCCTCCACCGCGGCCGTGACGATGAGGATGCGCTTCGAAAGGCGAACGACGCCGCCGAGCTGGAACGCGCTCACGGCTTCCTTCAGGTACGAGCGTTCCTTGAGCCCGATGCGCTTTCCGAGGATCATCGAGACGAGCACCGCGATCGTCATGAAGCCCAGACCGCCGATCTGGATGAGCATGAGGATGACCACCTGCCCGAACGCCGTGAACTGCGTATACGTATCGTATACGACGAGCCCCGTCACGCAGGTGGCCGAGGTGGATGTGAACAGGGCGTTCACAAACGGAATCGACCCGCCGTCCCTGTTTGCGACCGGGAGAGACAAGAGTCCCGCGCCGATCAGAATGATGACCGCAAAACCGATCGCGAGCAGTTGCAGCGCGTTCAGCCTGTTCCATAGCCGAATCAGCTTTTCGCCTTCCAAAAATTCTGTTTTCATCTTAATCCCTTCCGTAGTCCCATCCATTATATACGCTTCCGGTTCATTTCGCAACAGCTTCCTTTTGACTCCACAAACACGAACATTTATACGCTCTATCTGTCAAATAACATATGATTACGCCATTCATAACGAACGAGGCGACAAGTATACTTGACTGCATTCGGATATTATGGTAATCTGGGGTTCATGGAGGTGAACCGCATGAAAAAAGTTGCGGTCATAATGGGTTCTGACAGCGACCTTCCCGTGGTAGAGAAGGCGGTCAACACGCTTTCGTCATACGGAGTCGAATACGAAGTGCACGTCTTTTCCGCGCACAGGACGCCGGAGGAGGCGCGCGCGTTCGCGCTTTCCGCACGGGAAGCAGGCTTCGGCATCGTCATCGCGGCGGCGGGCAAGGCCGCGCATCTGGCGGGCGCGTTCGCGGCGAATACGACGCTACCCGTGATCGGAATTCCGGTCAAGTCGAGCTTGGACGGCATGGACGCGCTTTTATCCACCGTTCAGATGCCCTCCGGAATTCCCGTCGCGACGGTCGCGATCGACGGCGCGGTGAACGCGGCGCTTCTCGCGATCCAGATTCTGGGCGTGACGGACGAGGGGCTTGCAAAAAAGCTCGCCGACGCGCGCGAGGCGGCGAAGAAGAAGATCGTCGAAAAGGACAGACTCCTCTCGCATCGCTTCAACGCGATCAACGAATGATAATGACATCCGGCGGACGAAAGGATTGAGCGCATGGACGAATTTTCGCGTTCCGAGAGCTACAGGAGGGCGGGCGTCGACATCACTGCGGGCTACCGGGCGGTGGAGCTGATGAAAAGCCACATCGCGCGCACGACGAGCGACGTGGAGAGCTCCATCGGCGGCTTCGGCGGGCTTTTTCCGCTGGACATCTGCGGCATGAAGAGCCCGGTGCTCGTCTCGGGGACGGACGGCGTGGGCACGAAGCTCAAGCTTGCGTTCCAAATGGACAGGCACGATACCGTGGGCATCGACTGCGTGGCGATGAGCGTCAACGACGTGATCTGCACGGGCGCGAAGCCGCTCTTCTTTCTCGACTACATCGCCTGCGGGAAGAACGTCCCGGAGCGGATCGCCGACATCGTGAAGGGCGTGGCGGAGGGCTGCGTGCAGGCCAGATGCGCGCTCATCGGCGGGGAGACCGCGGAGATGCCGGGCTTTTATCCCGAGGATGAGTACGACCTCGCGGGCTTCTGCGTGGGCGTGGTCGACCGGGAGAGGATCATCGACAAGAACAAAATGTGCGCGGGCGACGCGGTCATTGCGCTGGGATCGTCGGGCGTTCATTCGAACGGCTTCTCGCTGGTCCGCAAGATCTTTGAAGGTGCGGATCTGACGGTTCCGAAGGACGAGCTGGGCGGCATGTCCCTGGGCGAGGCGCTTCTCGTGCCGACGACGATCTACGTAAAGCCCGTGCTCGCGCTCCTTGACGCCGTCGAGGTGAAGGGCATCTCGCACATCACCGGCGGCGGCTTCTACGAGAACGTGCCGCGCTCGATCCCTAAAGGCCTCTGCGCGCGGATCGAGAAATCTGTCCTCCGGACGCCCCCAATCTTCCGCATGATCGCCGCGGTGGGCGAGATTCCGGAGCGCGACATGTTCAACACCTACAATATGGGCGTAGGCATGAGCGTGGTTGTGGGGAAAGGCGACGCCGAAAGGGCCGTCTCGATCTTGAACGCGGCGGGCGCGAAGGCGTATGTCATGGGCGAGATCGTGGAATCCGCGGTTAAGCTCGAGCTCGTATGAGAAGTGATTTGACGCGCATCGCCGTGTTCGTGTCCGGCGGCGGGACGAATCTCAAGGCGCTCATCGACGCGGAAAAGGCCGGGCGGATCAGGAGCGGGAAGATCGCGCTTGTTGTCTCTAACAAAAAAGACGCCTACGCGCTCGCCCGCGCGCGGGAGAGCGGCATTGAGGCCGCGTATCTGCGGCGCAGGGACTTCGACGAAAAGCTCGAGCCGCTCATGCGCGCGCACGGGATCGACATGATCGTGCTCGCAGGCTTTTTATGCATCCTCCCGGAGTCGTTTACGAAGCTCTACGCGGGCCGGATGATCAACATCCATCCCGCGCTTATTCCGTCCTTCTGCGGCGAAGGCTTCTACGGTCTTCACGTCCACGAGGCGGCGCTCGCCCGGGGCGTGAAGGTGACGGGCGCGACGGTTCACTATGTCAACGAGATATGCGACGGCGGCGAGATCATCGCCCAACGCGCGGTCAGCGTGAAAAGGGGCGACACGCCGGAGACGCTCCAGCGAAGGGTCATGGAGCTGGCGGAGTGGAGAATTCTCCCGCCGGCCGTCGAGAAGGTGGCAAAGGAGATTCGAAATGAACGTGTATGAGCTTAAGCTGATCGCCGGGCGGCTCGCGGGCAATCCCTATGTCGGGCGCGGCATCATAATTGGCAGGACGGGGGACGGGAAGCGGGCGGCGGTCGCGTACTTCATCATGGGCAGGAGCGAGAACAGCCGCAACCGCGTGTTCGTGGAAACCGGGGACGGAATCGTCATCCATCCGTTCGATCCATCCAAGGTAAAGGACCCTTCTCTCATCATCTACTCGCCCGTCCGCAAATTCGAAAACAATCTCATTGTGACAAACGGAGACCAGACGGACACGATCTGGGACTTCCTGAACATCGGGAGCACGTTCGCAGCCGCGCTCGACACCAGGGAATTTGAGCCCGACAAGCCGAACTTCACGCCCCGCGTGAGCGGCATGCTGACGTTCGCGGACGGCAATTTTTCCTATCGGATGAACATCCTGAAATCCGCGGATGCTCTGGGGACAGCCTGTGTCCGGCAAAACTTTGCCTACCCGGCGCTCCCCGGCGTGGGGCACTTTCTCCACACCTATGTGACCGACGGCGACCCGATCCCGTCCTTCGTGGGCGAGCCGGAGCGGATTTCGATTCCTGACTCCGTCGATGAGTTTACGAGCACCATCTGGGAAAATCTTGACGAGAAGAACCGCGTGTCGCTTTACGCGCGCTTTGTCGATCTTCGGACTGGCGCCTCCGAGACGCGCCTCGTCAACCGGAACAAGTGAAGAGAAAGAGGATGAAAATGAAGGAATTCGAGCTCAAGTACGGCTGCAACCCGAACCAGAAGCCCGCACGCATCTTCATGAAGGACGGCTCCGACCTTCCGGTCGAGATCCTCTCCGGGCGACCCGGCTACATCAACTTTCTCGACGCGTTCAACAGCTATCAGCTCGTGAAGGAATTGAAGGCCGCACTCAAAACGCCCGCCGCGACCTCCTTCAAGCACGTGAGCCCGACTTCGGCGGCTGTGGGCCTTCCGCTTTCGGATGCGCTCAAGAGGGCGTGCTTCGTGGACGACGTGAAGGGATTGGATGATTCGCCCCTCGCCTGCGCCTACGCCCGCGCGCGCGGCACCGACCGCATGTCCTCCTTCGGCGACTGGATCGCGCTCTCCGAGGAGTGCGACGAGGTGACGGCCCGGCTCATCAGGCGCGAGGTGTCGGACGGCGTGATCGCGCCCGCGTACTCGAAAAAGGCGCTCGAAATCCTGTCCGGCAAAAAAGGCGGAGGCTACAACGTCGTCAGGATCGACCCGGACTACGCCCCCGCGCCCGTCGAGACCAAGGAGGTCTACGGCGTGACCTTCGAGCAGGGGAGAAACGAATTTCAGATCGATACGGCACTCCTTCAAAACGTCGTGACCCGAGAAAAGGAAATCCCGGACTTCGCGATGCGCGACCTCATCATTTCCCTCATCACGCTCAAATACACCCAATCGAACTCTGTGTGCTACGCGGTCGACGGACAGGCCATCGGCGTGGGCGCGGGCCAGCAGTCG
The DNA here is from genome assembly GCA_023444095.1 of Bacillota bacterium. Taxonomy (GTDB): domain Bacteria; phylum Bacillota; class Clostridia; order Christensenellales; family Aristaeellaceae; genus RUG11247. The sequence goes on along the minus strand of JAEZRP010000001.1, from coordinate 81,163 downwards.
CGCATTCACTGCACGCGGCTCGCGGGCGGCAAGGCGGACTTCTGGCACCTCCGCCAGTCGGAGCGCGTTCTGAATCTGCCTTTTATCCCGAAGCTCGGTCGTCCCGAGCGCGACAACGCCATCGATATGTATCTGGGCGACGCGCCCGAGGACGTGCTGGACGACGGTCGCTGGCAGGAATTCTTCACCGAGCGCCCCGCCCCCTTCACCGGCGAGGAGAAGAAGGCGTTTCTTTCGAAGATCACGGGCGTCTCCCTCGGCAGCGACGCGTTCTTCCCCTTCGGCGACAACATCGAGCGCGCGCACAGAAGCGGCGTCTGCTACATTGCGGAGCCGGGCGGATCGGTGCGCGACGACAACGTGATCGAGGCATGCGACAGGTTTGGCATCGCGATGGCCTTTACAGGGATGCGCCTGTTCCACCACTGAGGCAATCGACGCATGAGAGCGCCGATTGCGGGGGAGGAAACGCGAAGGAGGCACACATGAACGTACTGGTCGTAGGGGGCGGCGGGCGTGAGCACGCCATCATTCAAGCGCTGCGGAAAAACACGGAAATCGAAACCATCTACGCCCTGCCGGGGAACGGCGGGATCGCTAAGCACGCCACGTGCGTCGACGTGAAGGCGACGGATATTCCGGGAATCGTGGAATTTGCGAAGACACACCCCGTCGGTTTCGCGGTGGTCGCGCCGGACGACCCGCTCGTATTGGGCTGCGTGGACGCCCTCCATGAAATCGGCATCGAGTGTTTCGGCCCGCGTAAAAACGCGGCGATCATCGAGGGCAGCAAGGCGTTTTCGAAGGACCTCATGAAGAGATACGGCATCCCGACCGCCGCATCCGAAGCCTTCGACGAATGCGAGGCGGCGGTCGCGTACATCAAAAATTCGCCCGCGCCCATGGTCGTCAAGGCGGACGGGCTCGCGCTCGGGAAGGGCGTCATCATCTGCGAAACGCGTGAGGACGCCGTCGCGGCCGCGACGAACATGCTCGAGGGCGGCGCGTTTGGAAAATCGGGTTCCCGGATCGTGATCGAGGAATTCCTCGAGGGACCGGAGGTTTCCGTGCTCGCGTTCACGGACGGAAATGTCGTCGTTCCCATGGTCTCGTCCATGGACCACAAGCGCGCGCTGGACGGCGATAAGGGCCTAAACACCGGCGGCATGGGCGCGGTCGCCCCGAATCCGTACTACACGGACCGGGTCGCGGCGGCGTGCATGGAGAGCATCTTCCTTCCGACCGTCCGCGCCATGAAGGCGGAGGGCCGGGAGTTCCGCGGCTGCCTCTACTTCGGGCTGATGCTCACCAAAGACGGTCCCAGGGTCATCGAGTACAACTGCCGCTTCGGTGACCCCGAGGCACAGGCGGTCTTGCCGCTCATAGAATCGGACCTGTTCGACGTCATGCGCGCGACCGCGGCGGGGCGGCTTTCGGAAATCGACGTCAAATTCGCGCGCGGCAAGCATTCCTGCTGCGTGGTGATCGCCTCGAAGGGCTACCCCGAGAAGTACGAGGGCGGCTTTCCGATCTCGCTGCCCGAGACAGGGGAGGGAGAGTTCGCCTACGTCGCGGGCGCGCGGCTTTTAGACGGCGCGCTCGTGAGCGCGGGCGGGCGCGTGGTGGGCCTGACGGCAACGGGCGGGACGCTCCGGGAGGCAATCGACCGGGCCTATGCCCTCGCGGACCGCGCGGAATTTGAAAACGGATACATGAGGCGCGACATCGGCGCGCGTGCGACGGAGGCGGTTCACTGATGGTCTATCGCATTTATGTGGAAAAAAAGCCAGGACTCGCGAACGAGGCAACGGCGCTTCTTCACGACGCGCGGGAGTTTCTGGGGATCGAAGCGCTCGTGGGCGTGCGGCTCTTCAACCGCTACGACGTAGAAGGAATCGAGAAGGATCTGTTCGACCGCGCGGTCAAGACGGTGTTCTCGGAGCCGCAGCTCGATATCGCCATGGAGCATCTGCCCGAGATGCCCGGCGCGGCGGTGTTCGCCGTCGAATACCTGCCCGGCCAGTTCGACCAGCGCGCGGACTCCGCAGCCCAATGCATCCAGATCCTATCGAAGGGCGAGCGTCCCGCCGTGCGCACCGCGCGGGTATACGCGCTCGCGGGCGGCCTTTCGGCGGACGAGATCGATCGCTTCAAAAAGTACGTCGTGAACCCCGTCGAAGCGCGGCTCGCGACGCTGGACCGGGTTGCGACGCTCCATATGGACTTCGACGCGCCCGAGGGTGTCGAAACGCTGACGGGCTTTACGGAGCTCGACCGCGCGGGACTCGAGGCGTTCATCGGGGAATATGCGCTGGCGATGGATCTGGATGATATCGCATTCTGCCAAGAATACTTCGCTTCCGAGCGGCGCGACCCGACCATGACCGAGATTCGCATGCTAGATACCTATTGGTCGGATCACTGCCGCCACACGACATTCCTTACGACCATCGATTCCGTCACATTCGAGGACCCATTGCTCGCCTCCGCCTATGAGGATTACAGGAGGGTGAGCGCGGAAATTGGGCGCGCGGAGAAGCCCGTCAACCTCATGGACCTCGCGACCGTCGCGGCGCGCGTGCTTAAAAAGCGCGGCATGCTTGAAAAGCTCGACGAGTCCGAGGAGATCAACGCCTGCACGGTAAAGATGACAATCGACGTGGACGGAAAGCCGGAGGATTGGCTCCTGCTCTTCAAAAACGAGACGCACAACCACCCGACTGAAATCGAGCCCTTCGGCGGCGCGGCGACCTGCATCGGCGGCGCGATCCGCGATCCGCTCTCCGGGCGCGCTTACGTCTACGGCGCGATGCGCGTGACGGGCGCTGCGAACCCACTCACGCCCGTGTCTGAAACCATGCCCGGCAAGCTTCCGCAGAGAAAGCTCACCGCCACGGCGGCGGCGGGCTATTCCTCCTATGGAAACCAGATCGGGCTCGCGACAGGGCAGGTGGATGAAATCTATCACGACGGCTACGCGGCGAAACGGCTCGAGATCGGCGCGGTGGTCGCGGCTGCTCCGGCGAAGAACGTGGTGCGAAAAACGCCCGCGCCCGGCGACGCCGTGATTCTTCTCGGCGGACGCACGGGCCGCGATGGCTGCGGCGGCGCGACGGGCTCGTCGAAGTCCCACACCCTCGCGTCGCTGGAAAGCTGCGGCGCCGAGGTGCAGAAGGGCAACGCGCCCGAGGAGAGAAAGCTTCAAAGGCTGTTCCGCGATCCCGAGGCCGCCCGGTTCATCAAAAGGTGCAACGATTTTGGGGCCGGCGGCGTGTCGGTCGCCATCGGGGAGCTCGCGGACGGACTTGAAATCAACCTCGACAAAGTACCCAGGAAGTATGAGGGCCTGACCGGAACCGAGCTCGCGATCAGCGAATCGCAGGAGCGCATGGCGGTCGTCGTCGCGCCGGAGGACGCCGAAACCTTCCTGGCGCGCGCGGCGGCTGAGAACCTCGAAGCGACCCTCGTCGCGCGCGTGACGGAGAATCCCCGGCTCGTGATGCGCTTTCACGGGAAAGTGATCGTCGACGTCTCCCGCGCATTCCTGAATTCCAACGGCGCGGAGAAGCACATAACCATCGAGGCGGCAAAGCCCGAAGCATACACGAAAACGTGCCCCGCCGACTTCCGGCGCGGCATGGAGGCGCTCGTCTCCGACCTCAACGTATGCTCGAAGCGCGGCCTCTCCGAGCGGTTCGATTCGACCATCGGCGCGGGCACGGTGCTCATGCCCTTCGGCGGGAAATACCAGCTCGCGCCTTCGCAGGTCATGGCGCAGAAGGTCTCCGTCGAAAAAGCGGACACCGACGCGTGCTCCGTCATGGCGTGGGGCTTCAATCCCTTTCTCTCGGAGAAGAGCCCGTACCACGGCGCGTACCTCGCGGTGGTGGAGTCCGTCTCGAAGCTCGTCGCCTCCGGCGCGTCGTTCGAGGACGTGTACCTCACGTTTCAGGAGTATTTCCCAAAACCGGGCAGGGACCCGCGCCGCTGGGGTCAGCCGCTTGCGGCGCTTCTGGGCGCGTTCCGGGCGCAGATGGATTTGGGCGTCGCGGCCATCGGCGGCAAGGACTCCATGAGCGGGACGTTCGAGAAGCTCGACGTGCCGCCGACGCTCGTGTCCTTCGCGGTCACGACCGACAGAATCAAGAACATCGTATCAAACGAGTTCAAGGCGGCGGGGCACCGCGTCGCGCTCATCGCACCCGAAAGAGCGCGCACCGGGCTTCCGGACGCGGAATCGCTGAAAAGGACGTTCGCGAAGGTGACCTCCCTCATGCGCGCAGGCAGGATCGCCGCGGCGTACGCGCTCGGCTCAGGCGGCTGCGCCGAGGCGGTCTTCAAGATGGCCATCGGCAACAAGCTCGGCTTTGCGTTTGAGTGCGATATGGGGACGCTGTTTGATGACGGTTACGGCGCGTTCGTCGTGGAGCTGACAGATGACGGAATGGAAGGCATCGCGCTCGGATATACGACGGAAGAACGCGCATTTACCTTCGGGGGCGAGACGATTTCGCTTGACAAGCTTCTCCAAATATATGAAAATAGATTGGAGCAGGTGTTCCCGTGCAACATTCCATCCGCGGGCGCGAAGATCGAGCCGTTCGCCTTCAAGGCGAGTGCCCGCGTCCTTCCCGCAGTCAGGGTTGCGCGGCCGCGCGTCCTGATCCCCGTCTTCCCAGGCACGAACTGCGAGTACGACTCCGCGAAGGCCGTCGAGGCGGCGGGCGCGCAGGCGGCGTGCATGGGCATCCTGAACCGCACGAGCGAGGATGTCGCGCGCTCGGTGGAGCGCTTCGCCGCCGCTATCCGGGATTCGCAAGCCATCTTCATCCCCGGCGGCTTCTCCGGTGGCGACGAGCCAGACGGCTCCGCCAAGCTAATTGCGGCCTTCTTCCGCAACGACGCGGTCAGGGAGGCGGTGACGGAGCTTCTCGATGCCCGCGGCGGGCTGATGCTCGGCGTATGCAATGGCTTTCAGGCGCTTGTGAAACTCGGCCTTGTGCCGTACGGAAGGATCGTGGACGCGGACGCGGGCGCGCCGACGCTCACCTACAACGTCATCGGCCGGCATCAGTCGAGGATCGTCATGACGCGCGTCGCATCGGACCTCTCCCCCTGGCTCAGGAACGCAACGCTCGGTGGCGTGTACGCCGTGCCGATCTCGCACGGCGAGGGACGCTTCCTCGCTTCGGATGCCGAGATCGCGCAGCTTGCGAAGAACGGTCAGATCGCGACGCAGTACGTCGACCTCGAGGGTGCGCCGACGGACGACGTGCGCTTCAATCCCAACGGCTCCGCCTGCGCCATCGAGGGCATCACCTCGCCCGATGGTCGGGTGCTTGGCAAGATGGGCCATTCCGAGCGCGTCGGGAAGGGGCTCTACAAGAACGTGCCGGGCGATTATGAAATGGGACTCTTCCGCTCGGCGGTCGATTACTTCAATAAGGTGTGATTCAATGACGGACATCGAGATCGCCCAGTCGGTTGCGATGCGCCCCATCGCGGAGATTGCTCGCGCGGCGGGCGTCGATCCCGACGCGATCGAACTGTACGGATGCTACAAGGCGAAATTGCCCCTTGATCTTCTGAAGCCGGACGCGCCGGACGGCAAGCTCGTGCTCGTGACGGCCATCAATCCCACGCCCGCGGGCGAGGGGAAGACCACCACGACCATCGGGCTCGCGGACGGACTGCGCGGGATCGGCAAGAGGGCGGTCGTCGCGCTGCGCGAGCCGTCGCTCGGACCGGTCTTCGGCATGAAGGGCGGCGCGGCGGGCGGCGGCTGGGCGCAGGTCGTGCCCATGGAGGACATCAATCTCCACTTTACCGGGGATTTCCACGCCGTCGGCGCCGCGAACAATCTGCTCGCAGCGCTCATCGACAACCACATCCATCAGGGCAACGCGCTCCAAATCGACCCGCGCTCGATCACCTGGCGGCGCTGCGTCGACATGAACGACCGCCAGCTACGCTACATCGTTTCGGGTCTCGGCGGGCGCGCGAACGGCACCCCGCGCGAGGACGGATTCGACATCACCGTTGCGAGCGAGGTCATGGCGATCCTCTGCCTCTCGGATTCTATCTCCGACATGAAGGAGCGGTTTTCGCGGATCGTGGTGGGCTACGCCTACGACGGGAGCGCCGTCACGGCGGGCGACCTCGGCGCCGCCGGCGCGATGTGCGCGCTCATGCGCGACGCCATCCAGCCGAACCTCGTCCAAACGCTCGAGGGAACGCCCGCGCTGGTGCACGGCGGCCCGTTCGCGAACATCGCGCACGGCTGCAATTCCGTGACCGCAACGCGCATGGCGCTGAAGCTGGGCGAGTACGCGGTCACCGAGGCAGGCTTCGGCGCGGACCTCGGCGCGGAGAAATTTTTGGACATCAAGTGCCGCGCGGCGGGCATCGCACCTTCTGCCGTGGTCGTAGTTGCAACCGTGCGTGCATTAAAGCACCACGGCCGGGCGGGGAAGAAGAATTCGAAGCTCTCCCCGCTGGAGCAGCTTTTGCGCGGCATGCCGAACCTCATGCGGCACGTCTCGAACATGAGGGAGGTCTTTGGCCTCAACTGCGTCGTCGCCATCAACCGCTTCCCGGACGACACGGCGGAGGAGCTCGCCTTCGTCGAGTCCGCGTGCGCCGAGGCGGGCGTCAGGGCGATCGTCTCGAGCGTGTGGGCCGAGGGCGGCAAGGGCGCGGAGGCGCTGGCGCGCGAGGTCGTGAGGCTCTGCGATGAGCCGTCGGCATTCAGGTTCTGCTACGATGCCGACACGTCGATCTCCGAAAAGCTTCAGGCCATCGCGCAACGCGTATACGGCGCGCGCGGCGTGGAGATGACCCTCGAAGCGAAAAGGATGGAGAAGAAGCTCGCGGAGTCTGGCTTCGGAAAATTGCCCGTGTGCGTCGCGAAGACGCAGTACAGCTTCTCCGACGATCCGAAAAAGCTCGGCGCGCCGGAGGACTTCGAGATCACCGTGCGCGCGCTCCGGGTTTCTGCTGGCGCGGGCTTCGTCGTCGCGCTGACGGGCGATATCATGACGATGCCCGGTCTTCCGAAGGAGCCCGCCGCCCAGGGCATCGACATTGACGCGGACGGTCGGATTACGGGGCTTTTTTAAGGGAGAACGCCGGAGGGCGCGGCTTTCCGGACCACTCGCTCAAGGGACTCTTCCTTAAGAATGACGGAAGCGATAAAAAGAACGATCGGTCGACCGGGAGACAGTCCGGACGACCGATTGCATTTTTGGATCGGATTTGATACAAATGAAGAATATGAATTCGTATGAATTACTGGGCGCGCCGGGGCATGCGCGTGCCGAGCAGCAGGAGTAGAATGCCCGCGACCTGCGCGCCGACGAAGGCGAGCAGGAGGGGCTGGAGCCCGACGCCGTCCGCGAGCGCGCCGACCGCGCCGGAGGAGATCATGCCGCCGAGCGACACGTATACCGCGTCCGACATCCCCTGCGCCGTGGTGCGCGTTTCGGATGTCGAGAGCCCGAACACCCACTCGCGCACCGCGGGCAGGAAGATGCCGTAGCCGACGCCGGAGACGAGCGCCCCGAGGACCACGTGCGCGGGCCGCGTTGCGAACGCAAAGAACAGGCCCATCACGAGGTACAGGCAGCAGGCGGCGAGCATGCGCGCCTTGACGGGGAAGCGCGAGAGGTACCGGCCATAGAACATCAGCGGCACCTGCGCGATGGCGGAGGCGGACATGGTGGCGCCCAGAAGCGCCACCGAGCCGCCCGCGCGGTTCATCATCATGGTGAAAAACTGGTACGTCGAGCCGCAGATGCCCGTCATGAGGAGAACGAGCAGGAGCGCGAGGAACGGACCGCGCAAAAGCGCGCGCGCCCCGCTCAGCGTGTCGAGCTGGCAGCCTGCACCCGACCGCACGTCCGGCGTGAGAAGCGCGACCGCCGCGCCGGAGAGGATGAAAAACGAGACGGCGACGAGCATGACGGCGTAGCCTGCGCCCGCGATCACGCTTCCGAACCCGAGCGCGAATAGCGCGTAAGCGAGGGAGCCCGCCGAGCGGATCGGCCCGAAGATCGCGGGCGTATCCGGGAAGGATTTCAGTATCCAGGTGTCGATGTTCGCGGGCATGGCGCTCTGCACGAATCCGAGCAGCGCGTAAAAGACGCACAGGAGGAGGTAGCTCCCGGCGAAAAACACCGCAAAGCAAAGCGGCCCCTGCAGCGCGCAGGCCGCGAGGAACATCCACTTGTGCGTCCCCAGCCGGTCGCAGAGGGAGCCCCACACGAACTGCCCGGCGAACGCCGCGCTCGTCATGAGCAGGATCATGATCCCCGCCTGACCGTCTGTGATGCCGCGCGCACTTTGCAGATATGCGACCGCGAACGCCGAAAAAGCCGCAATGGAGCACCAGTAGAGGATCTCGAGAAAGGTAAACCTGACGATCAGCGCGCGCCGTGACATGGCATCCTCCGAAAAGGGCAATCCCCGAATCCATGGTCCATCATATCCGGCGGTTCCGCGCCTGTCAACGGAGGGCGGGCAATCGATTGATTGCGTTTATGTATGCGTCACAAGGCGCACAGGAGCTCGTTCAGCTTCGCCTGCGTCCCGAGGCCAAGGCGCGCGAACACGAGGTGCGCGCGGCGCTCAAAGTCCGAATGCTCGATCATCCGGAACGCAGCGGCGATCGCGTCCGCGAGCGGTTCCGGGCCCTCCCTGTCGTAGGTATAGATGGTCGAGATGTACATGACCACGCAGTGCGCGGCGCAGAGCGCCGCGTATTCCGCCCAGAGGTCGTCGTGGATGTCCGTGTACGGGAACCGGGTGAAAAAGGCATGGTTGACCGTGATCTGCTCGAAGTGCCGCTCCCATTCGGGATACTTTTGCTCGAACGCCCGCCGTATCTCAGGATAGCCTGCGCGCGCGAGGTTCCGGACGCCCGCCTCCCAGTAGGAAGACAGGCTCTCGCTGTTTTTGGAAAATGCCTCGGCCACCCGGAACGTCGCGTCGGTCACGTCCGGGCCGTACTTCGCCTGCCCGGGCGACTGATCGGTATGGGCGCCAAAATCGGCGATCATCTCGCCCATTCTCACCCAGTCGCGCGCGCGCACGCACTCGTAAAGCGCCCCCAGGATCCGCCCGAGGCGCATCATCCGCTCGGAAATGTGCAGTCGTCTGTCCTGAAGCACGCGGATCGAAAGCATGCGCAGCTCCGTGTCGTAGCGCGCCATACCCTCGTTGCGTGGCGCGTGCGGAGGCTCAGACGCGCGCGTTTCTTCAACTTCGATCCATCGGATTGGCTCTTCTCGCGCGAGCAGAGTCTCGATCACCGCTTCGCAGCTCCCCGAGAGCGCGCACGCTCCGCCGATGATTCTGCGCGGGTACACGCGGCAGATGGCGGGCAGCGATTTTTCGCCACGCTCCCTGTGAAGCGTGCAGAGCCCGTCCCGTGCGCGCAGCGGACAGTCGCCCTTCCAGTTTGGCGAGATCATCGCGTAGCGTTCCGGAGTCGGACGGGCGACGATGTGGAACGCCCCGTCGAGCCTTTCCCGCAGGCTTTTCCCGCAGGGAAGTCCTATGAACCTGAAATACTCGGACATGGAAACCGTGATGCCCCAACCCCTGCAACAGGTCGATCGGCAGGAACCGCGCTTGCATTGAAAGGTCGGATAGTAATCGGGCGCGATGCGGATGGACATGGCAAGCCTCCCCTTCGTATGATCGGCTGTCCCGATCTTGAGGGGGAGGCTTGGGTGCGCGCAGGGCGCGGAACACGACGATCGCGTACATTGTTTTCTTTGGGCGTCGCCCGCTTCAGTTTATACGGATGATAGTCTGGAGTTGGAGTTACCCGCCCAGATACGCTTTGCGGACCTGGGGGCTCTCGGCGAGCTCCGCGCCGGTCCCGGTCGTAACGATCCGGCCCGTCTCGAGGATATAGGCGCGGCTTGCGACCTTTAATGCCATGTCGGCGTTCTGTTCGACCAGGAGGATCGTCGCGCCGCCCTCGTGGAGTTCCCGGACGATGTCGAAGATCTGCTCGACCAAAATCGGCGCGAGGCCCATGGACGGCTCGTCGAGCATCAAAAGCTTCGGCTTGCTCATGAGCGCGCGGCCCATGGCCAGCATCTGCTGCTCGCCGCCCGAGAGCGTGCCCGCGACCTGCTTCACGCGCTCCTTGAGGCGCGGAAAACGGGTGAAGATGCGCTCGATGTCCTCTTCGCGCGGGCGGTCCTGGGTGAACGCGCCCATCTCAAGGTTCTCCATGACCGTCATCTGAAGAAAGATCCGTCTGCCTTCCGGCACCTGCGCAAGCCCCATCTCGACGATTCTGTGCGCGGGCATGTGGCTGATGGATTTGCCCATGAAGGAGATGACGCCGGTCTTCGAGCGAAGGAGACCCGAGACCGTGCGGAGGATGGTGGACTTGCCAGCGCCGTTCGCGCCGATCAGGGACACGATCTCGCCCTCGTTGACCTCGAAGGAGACGGACTTGATGGCGTGGATCTTTCCGTAATACACGTTCGCGTCGTATACCTTGAGCATCCTTACGCCCCCTTCTTTCCGAGGTACGCCTCGATGACCTCGGGGTTTTCCCGAATTTCCTCCGGCGTTCCCTTGGCGATGATGCGCCCGTAGTTCAAAACGCAGATGCCCTCGCAAATGCCCATGACGAGGTTCATGTCGTGCTCGATGAGGAGAACCGCAATACGGAATTTATCGCGCATGGTGCGGATGTTCTCCATAAGCTCCGCCGTCTCAGACGGGTTCATGCCCGCAGCTGGTTCGTCGAGCAGGATGATCTTGGGAGCGGTCGCCAGCGCGCGCACGATTTCAAGCCGTCGCTGCGCGCCGTAGGGGAGGCTGCCCGCCTCCTTGCTTGCAAGGTCGGCCATGGAGAAGACGTCCAGAAGCTCCAGCGCCTCCCGATTCGCGGTTTTCTCGGCCCTGCAGTATGCGGGCGTATGGAGGATCGAGCTCGCCATGGAGTATTTGAGCGCGCCGTGCATGCCGACCTTCACGTTGTCCAAAACGCTCATCGTGGAAAACAGTCGGATATTCTGGAACGTGCGCGCGATGCCCATGCGGATGACGGCGTCGGTGGTTTTTCCGACCGTCGCCTCGCCGTCGAGCATGATGCTGCCGCGCGTCGGGGCGTAGACGTTTGTCAGGAGGTTGAAAACCGTCGTCTTTCCCGCGCCGTTTGGGCCGATGAGTCCGGCGATCTCGGTCCTTCCGACCGTGAGGTTGAAATCGTCCACCGCCGTCAGTCCGCCGAAGTCGATGCCCAAGTGCCGGATCTCGAGTACCGGCACGTAGCCCATGTCGCGCTCCGGGATGATAGAGCCGCTGGGGTAGTCGACCATTCTCTGCCTTTCGCTCACTTACGCAGCCTCCCTTCGCCTTGCGAGTCGCACCAGCGACCGCCAGTTGAGCCGGGCCTTGATCTCCGCCGCGCGAGGCGAGGCGTTCAAAAGCATCATCGCGATCAGAACAAGCGAGTAGATGAGCATGCGATAGTCGCTCATGAAGCGCAGGGATTCCGGCAGCACGTAGATGACCACCGCCGCGATGATCGAGCCCCGGATGGAACCAAGGCCACCCAGTACCACGATCACGAGGATTTCGATGGACTTATTGTAGCCGAACGTAGACGCAGTTAAAATCGAGAGGTTATGGCCGTAGAGCACTCCCGCCACGCCCGCGAAGAACGAGGCGACTACGAACGCCATGAGCTTGTATCGCGTGAGGTTGATGCCTGTCGCCTCAGCCGCAATGCGGTTGTCGCGGATCGCCATAATTGCGCGACCATGCTTGGAGTTCATAAGGTTCATGGAGATAAACATGGTGACGAGCACCACCAGAAATGCGATCAAGAAAGTTGAATCGCGCGGCGTGCCCTTGAGGCCGGAGGCCCCGCCTGTGAAGCCAAGATTGATGATGATCGAGCGAATGATCTCGCCAAAGGCAAGGGTCACAATGGCGAGGTAATCGCCCCGGAGCCTGAGGACCGGGATGCCGATCAGAACTCCGAACACCGCTGCGATGAGCCCGCCCAGAATCATCGCGAGGGGGAATCGCACATACACCGGAAGCGCCGATTCCGTGGCGATAGAGAAAAGGCAACCCGCGTACGCGCCGACCGACATGAAACCCGCGTGGCCGAGCGTCAGTTCGCCCAAAAAGCCCACGGTGATGTTTAGGGAGATGGCGAGGATGACGTACACGCAAATCGGCACCAACATCTTCTGAAGGTGGCGCGTAGCGTTGCCTGTCTCCACCATCGCATTGAGGATGACGAAGGCGAGGATCACCATGGCATAGGTGACAAAGTTGTTGATTGTCGTCTTTGATCTTTTCATGCGCGCCTACACTTTCTCGGAGATCTTCCTGCCGAGAAGACCCGTGGGCCGGATGACCAGAACGAGGATCAAAACGCCGAACACGATGGCGTCCGAGAGCTCGGTGGAGATATACGCCTTCGAAAGGTTCTCAATGATGCCCAGAAGTACGCCGCCGAGCATCGCACCCGGGATGGAACCGATTCCCCCGAATACCGCTGCGACGAACGCCTTGATGCCCGGCATGGAGCCGGTGTACGGTCCGACGAATGTGTATGTCGCTCCGTAGAAGAGACCCGCCGCCGCGGCGAGCGCGGAGCCGATGGCGAAGGTGGTGGAGATGGTGCGATTGACGGAGATGCCCATGAGCGCGGCTGCGTCCTTGTCCTCAGAGACCGCGCGCATGGCCTTGCCCATCTTCGTCTTATTGATAAACACCGTCAGAAGGATCATGATCGCGGCGGTCAAAACCAGCGTCATGATGGACTCGCCCTTGATGGTGAGAGAGCCGATTTTGACGGGGGGGATTTCGATGATGGAGGGGAAGCTCTTCTTGTCGGAGCCGAAGATCAGAAGCGCAACGTTCTGAAGAAGATAGGATACGCCGATCGCGGTGATGAGCACCGAGAGGGGCGAGGCGCGCCTGAGCGGCCGATAGGCGACGACCTCAATGGTCACGCCCAGAATCACGCAGAAGACCACGCCGAGCAGCACGCTGACTAAGGGCGGCAGGCCCAGCGTCATGACGAACACGATCATGGAGTACGCGCCCGCCATAATGATGTCGCCGTGGGCGAAATTCAGCATCTTCGCGATGCCGTACACCATGGTGTATCCGAGCGCGATCAGCGCGTAGATGCTGCCAAGGCTCAGCCCGCTGATGAGATTGGAGAGAAAACCCATGGCAAGACTTCCTTTCGATGGGTTCGTCTCCCCGGACGCGCGGCCCGGGGAGACGGTTTCATGTTACTGTGCGTTTTCGTACGCGACATACGCGCCGCCCTGGATGACGACCGCGGTCGCGGTCTTGGTCGGTTCCCCGTCCGCCGTCCAGGTCATGGTGCCGGTCAGTCCCTCCACGGTGATCGCAGTCATGGCGGCGATCATCTTGGAATTGAAGTCCGCGTCGGAGAGGTCGGTGATGCCAGCCTGCTCGAGCGCTGCCTTGATGGCGTACACGGCGTCATAACCGTCCGCCGCGAACTGGTCGGGCGTCGTGCCGTAGAGTTCCTGATATTTGGCCACGAATGCCGCGGTCTTCTCATCCTGCGCGTCGGCCGCGAAGGGAGTCAGGAGCATCACGCCCTCGCAGGCATCCGCGTTTTCCGCGCCGATCTTGGTGAGAACGCCGTCGAGGCCGTCGCAGCCGAAGAAGGCAACGGAGAGGCCGGCGGACTTCGCCTGGGTGAGGATGTAGGCGGCTTCCTGCGCGTAGATGGGCAGGAACACCAGCTCCGCGCCGGAATCGGCCACGGCCTGAAGCTGCACGGAGAAGTCGGTGTTGGACTGGTCGGTGAACGCCTGATCGGTCACGATCTCGAGGCCCTTCGCGGCGGCTTCCGCAACGAAGTTGTCATGGATGCCCACGGAGTAATCGTTCGACTTGTCATAAATGACGGCGATCTTGGTCGCGATGGCATTCTCGGCGATGAAGTCTGCCGCGTATACGCCCTGGTCGGGGTCGGTGAAGCACACGCGGAACACGTTGTCGTATTTGGTGACCTCCTTCGCGGACGCGGAGGGGGTGAGAACCAGCATGCCGTCGTACTGGGATTCCTCGGCGAGCGCGATGCACGCGCCGGAGGTCACGGCGCCGAGGGACACCTGCATGCCGGCGTCGATGAGGGAAGAGTAGCCGTTGACCGCGAGCTCGGCGGAGGCCTGGTCGTCCTCATACTTCACGTCGAACAGGATGCCGTTCGCGCCGCCCGCGGCGTTGATCTCGTCCATGGCGATCAGCGCGCCGTTGCGCGCGGAGAGTCCATAGGTGGCATAGTCGCCGGTCAGGGGGCCGGTTCCGCCGATGACGAGGGTTCCCTCGGCCGAGGCGGCCACGGACAGCGCCAGGGTCATCGCGAGAACGAGGGCGATTGACAGGGCTTTCTTCATGATTGAATACCTCCCGGTTGTATTTATACAAAAAGGCGGGTACCGCACCGAGGCGGGCCCGCTTTCCGTATCCGTTTGAGATTTACGGGCGAACGCCTCCGAGCGGGGTCATCGGCCGAATGCCGAATCCAAGAATCCCGCGCAGCAAGAATATCATATTCACGAGAATCCGCACGCGGCGCGCGATAAAAAGAAAAGCAGAAGCCATTCCGGCGTCTGCGTAGACGATGATAGAATCCGCGCCTTGCCGCATAAACGGACAGACGTCAGAAGCGTGCTGGCGCCGAGCGCTGGATTCGCGCAGATTCATCCGCTTCACGGCACCCTCGCCTCCCGCCTTCTGATGCATAAAATTATACACGCGTGAAGTAATATGTCAAGCAACAACCACAAATGGGCGCGAAAGTTTACAAGGGGGGCGCGAATTTGAACCTCCGCGCCGAAGAGGATTCATTCGCGCGGCGGAATGAAAAAACGGAAATATTCCGTCGATTCGGGAAGCGGCGCGGAACGCGAAACGGCGTGCCGGATCGCGGAGTCGCCCCGCGTCCCATCCTGCCGGTACCGGAGCGCGCCGTCCGCACGTTTAGCCCGATTAAGCGTCTGCCTTTGCGCCTGCCTTCGCCAGGAAGCGCGCGTTGTCGATCACGAACCGCTCGTGCGTACCCGCGCCGACCTCGCCCTTCCCGTCGTATGCCCGGACCGCGAAGGTGAGCCTGCGGCCCTCGACCGCCGTCAACTCGCTTTCGCAGGTCACTGCCATGCCGACGGGTGTGGGGGCAGTGTGGCTGATTGTCAGCCGCGTCCCGACCGTGCCCTGTCCCTCGCCCAGTGTCGAGGCGACGCTCGTCCAGCAGGTCTTTTCCATGAGCGCAACGAGCGCTGGCGTCGCGTACACGGGAAGAAGCCCGCTTCCGTACGCCGCAGCCGTGTTTTTGTTTGTGACCTCTTCCGTCTGGATCCCCCTGATTCCGACCTCAAGCATGTCGATCCCTCCGTTTTCCCCAGGAAAGCCCGCCGAACCGTAGCCGGACCCGGCGGCAAGCATCAAAAACTGGCAGAGGTTTAGCCCTCAGCCACATTTCCACCCGGTCGCCCTGCCCATGAAGATCAGCTCCTGACGCATCCATTCTACCCGATTTTGAGTATGGGGTCAACGACCATGGCGGAAAACACCACACCGTCTCGGTTGGCAGCGCGGGCTTTGTGTGGTATAATCGGGATAATACAGGAAAGAGGGGACTCCATGGACATCAAACTCCTGATGGGAAACGAGGCGGCGGCGCTCGGCGCGGTGCGCGCGGGCATTGCACTCGCGACCGGATATCCGGGCACGCCCTCCACCGAGACGCTCGAGTATGTGGCGAAGCACTTCGGGCGCGAGATTCACGTCGAGTGGTCGGTGAACGAAAAATCAGCCCTCGAGGTGGCCGCGGGCGCTTCCTACGCGGGCGCGCGCACGCTGGTGACCATGAAGCAGGTGGGTCTCAACGTCGCCGCCGACCCGATCATGTCGCTTCGGTACGTGGGCCTGACCGGCGGCATGGTGGTCTACGTCGCGGACGATCCCGGCCCGATCTCCTCCCAGACGGAGCAGGACACCCGTACGTTCGGCATGTTCTCGAAGATTCCGGTGTTCGACCCGTCCTCGCCTGAGGAGGCGCTTCTCATGATGGCGGACGCCTACGCGCTCTCGGAGAGGTACCAGACGCCGGTTCTTTTCCGGCCCACCACGCGCATCTGCCACGCGAACGCCTCCATCGACGCGGACGCAGTGGAGCAGCTTCCGCGCACGACGGGCGAATTCGTGCGCGACGGAAAGCGCGTGATCTTTCCGCGCACCTCCTTCCTCGCGCACAAGCGCATCGAGGACGAGCTGGAGGTTCTCGCGGACGAGCTTTCCGATTACAGGTACAATTTGATTGAGAACGGGGGCGCGGGACGCCTCGGCGTTGTGACGGGGGGCGTGAGCCATGCGTATGCGAAGGAGGCGCTCGAGATTCTCGGTTCTTCCTGCTCGCTTCTCAAGATTTCAACGCCCTTTCCCTTCCCGGAGAAGCTGGCGCTCGCATTCATGAAGGACCTGGACGAGGTTCTGGTGCTCGAGGAGCTCGACCCGGTGATCGAACGCGCGCTTGTGCATGTCTGCGGAAAATATCGTCTGAACGTGAAGATTCGCGGCAAGGCTGATCGCACGACGCCGCGCGCGGGCGAGCTGAGCGTCGAGGCGGCGCGGGACATCCTCGCGGGTTATCTCGGCATTGAGAACCCGGTGATCGGCCTTTCCCTGCCGGAGCCACCTCCGCTGCCCGTCCGCCCGCCCGTTCTATGCGCGGGCTGCCCACACCGGGCGTCCTTTTATGCGGTGAAGCGCGCGATGAAGGGCCGAAAGGCCGTGTTCACGGGGGACATCGGCTGCTACACGCTCGGGAACGCCAAGCCCCTTGAAATGGTCGACACCTGCCTGTGCATGGGCGCGGGCATCACCATTGCGCAGGGCATCGGTCACGTGGAGGAAGGCGTGACGACGTTCGCCTTCGCGGGCGATTCGACATTTTTTCATACCTGCCTTCCCGGCATCGCGAACGCGGTGTACAACGGGGCGCGGATGGTCGCCGTGATCCTCGACAACTCCACTACCGCCATGACAGGCCAGCAGCCGAACCCCTCGACCGGCTTCGCCGCCAACGGCGAGGTCGCGGAGAAGATTTCCATTGAGCGCGTGCTCGAGGCGCTGGGCGTAAAGTCGGTCGAAGTCGTGAACCCCTTCGAGCTCGACGGAGCGATCCGGGCGGCGAAGCGCGCGGCGGACGTCGAGGGTGTCTCCGCCATCGTGTACCGCGCGCCCTGCATCGCGGTCGCGAAGCCCGGGCCGATGGTCCGCGTGGACGCGGAGGTGTGCGTCGGCTGCCGCAAGTGCGTGCGCGAGATCGGCTGCCCCGCCATCGTGAGCGCGGAGGGCAAGCAGGTCATGATTGATCCGGCCCTGTGTTACGGCTGCGGGCTGTGCGAAAAAGTCTGCCCGACAGGCGCGATCGGAGGCGAAACGAAATGAGCGAAATCAACGTTCTTCTCGCGGGCGTAGGCGGACAGGGCACGGTTCTCGCCTCGAAGCTTTTGGCCCGCTGCGCCATCGCGCGCGGGGAAATGGCGCACACCGCCGAGACCATCGGCATGGCCCAGCGCGGCGGATGCGTAACGAGCCACGTGCGCGTGGGGAAAGCGTCGAGTCCGCTCATTCCAAAGGGCCGCGCGGACGCGATCATCGCGTTTGAACCCGCCGAGGCCGTGCGCGCGCTCTCATACCTGAAGGAGGGCGGCGCGGTGATCGTGAACACGGCGGCGGTCAAGCCCGTGACCGATACCCTCTCGGCCAGCGGCTACGCGGCCGATCAGATGATCGAATACCTCAAAAAGATACCCGCCCGCGTGGTTTTCGTGGACGGCGAAAAAATCGCGCGCGCGTGCGGCTCGATGAAGGTCGTCAACATGGCGCTTCTTGGCGCGGCTGCCGAGACGGGCGCGATCGGCGCGACGGGCGAGGAGATCGAACGGGCGGCGGCGTCTCTCGCGCCGAAGTTTCGGGAGGCGAACCGAAAGGCCATCCAGCTCGGCGCGGAGGCGGCGAAGGGTTAGCGCTATCCCGCACAAATCCTGCGCGCGCGGAAGCATTACCGCAATCTCGCACCCGCAGAATTGTAGACGCTGCTACGCCGGAGAATTTTGCAAGCGAAATTTGACGATTTCTTCTCTTCGGCGCGGGCGCGCACTGTGGAGCATCGCCTTAGCTTTCCCGGATGTACTCGCGGATTGGGCCGACGAGCGCGTCCGCTTCCTTCGGCGCATAGCGGGGCGAGATCGCGAGTGTCACAAAATCGTACGGCAAATCCGCGCGGAAATCGCGCCACTCGCCGTACACCCGAAACGGCACCTCCGGCTCGTGGTAATCGAGCGCGGGGACGAGCGCCGCGACGGACGAACGCAACCTGATATGACGATCCAAACAGAATCGCGCGGGCATGTCGGCCCGTGAAGCGGGGTTTCGCACGTTGTCGAGCGACGATATCCACCGGAACGCGAGCGCGAACAGCAGGTAGTTTGCCTCGTCGAGCTTCCGCTCCGCATAATAGCGTTCGATCTCTGCGCGCCTCTGTGGAGGGCGGGTGATCACCGATTCCAGCACGTATGCGGGGCCGGGTCTGCCAATCCCGAGGTCGGAGTGGGCGTCCACGTGGGTCACGTGAAACGGAGGGGTCAGATCGCCCGCGTCCATGCGCGCCTTCCAGAAGCCAAGCGCCCCGTCGTGCGTCTCGAACACCGCGCCGGGAATCGGTTTCCGGCGCGAGAGCCCGCAGCGCTCCTCCAGAAACGCGCGCACGTCGCCCTCGGGCCATGGCGCGCACCCGGTCGGCCGCTCGCCCAAGTCCGCCAGTTCGCACACGCCCGTCAGAAAGAAATCGAGATCGATGTCCAAGACCCGCATCTTTTCACCCCCGCACGATTATACCACGCACGCAGGAAAAGGGGTAGCATATGCTCTGGACGCGCGACGAATATCTGAATCTCATGACCTTCCGGGGGTCGAAGCGCCCGTTTTTTGCGGAGCTGTTTGGGCCTTTGGTCGGGCTTCCGGAAGAGTGGCGCGCCCAGGGCGCGTCGGAAGAAGAAATCGCGCTCACGGCGTTTGGTTTTGACGGCGTCGACCTGGTCGACCTTGGCGCGGTCGCGGGCCCGATCCATGGGATGGAGCCGGTCGTCCTCTCGGAGACCGCGGCGCACATCGTGACGCGCGACGAGCTCGGACGCACATGCCGACTCGCAAAGGGCTACGCTACGATCGCGCTGCCCGTCGACTGGCCCGTGAGGGACTTTGAGAGCTGGCGTCGCGTCAAGCACATGTTCGAATTCGATCCCTGCCGGATCGACGAGGAAAAGCTTGCGAGAGCCGCCGACCGCCGCGCGGCGGGCGCACTGGTCATCGCGTGGATGCCCGGCGGCTACGATATGGTGCGCGAGCTGATGGGCGACGAGGAGGCGTGCGTGGCCTTCCTCGAGCAGTCGGCGCTCGTCGAGGACATGCTCGATACCTTCTCCCGCACCGCGCGGCGGGTCTTCGACGAGATCGCAAGGCGCGTCGGTGTCGACAACCTCTGCGTCCACGAGGACATGGCGGGCAAGTCCGGCCCGCTCATCGGCCCCAATCAGGTGCGTGCGTTTCTGAAGCCCTACTACAGGAGCGTGTGGGACGACCTGCGCGCGCGGGGTACGCAGCTTTTCAGTCAGGATTCGGACGGCAACATGAACCCGGTCACGGATGCGTTTGTTGAGGCGGGCGTGAACATGTTCTACCCCTGCGAGCCCGCGGCGGACATGGACGTGGTGAAGCTGCGCGAGAAGTACGGAAGCGCCGTCGCGTTTAAGGGCGGAATCGACAAGCATGTCCTGCGAAAATCAAAGGCGGACATCGACCGCGAGCTTTCTTATAAGATTCGTCCGGAGACGCTATCCGGTATGGTGTTCGCGCTCGATCACCGCATCCCGAACGGCACACCCCTCGAAAACTACCGTTACTATGTGAGGGCGGCGCGCGCGCTTCTGGGACTTCCGGAGAAGCCGGAGCCCGGCTGGATGCGGATGGCCTTCTGAGCGCTTGACAAACCCCATAAATCCGCTTATAATACGAACCAACAAAACCGATGAGCAAGGATAGTATCCGCAGATTTGCGCACAAAGAGATTCGCGGGCGGTGGGATCGCGAAGGCGGAAAGCGCGGCGAATGGGCTTGCGAGGGCGAACCGAAAGAAAACGAGTAGGGGAGACGCGTGGCGCGCGTGAGAGCGCCGGGTGCGTGTTCGCGCACCTGTGAGAGCGTCGCGCCGCGAGGCGCGCCGAAAAAGGGTGGTATCGCAGAGGCTACAAGCCTTTGTCCCTCAAGGGGGACGAGGCTTTTTTCGTTTCCCCGGTGCACAATGAAAGGGGAGAGACACATGCAGATGACCAGGCTACAGCTTTCGCTCGTTCGCGACCGCATCCGCGCCGCGAAGTCCCGCCCGAATTCGCTCTACGCCGGAAAGCTCAAAGAAATCGACGAGGAAGCCATCCTTACGAAGGAGGCGTTCGAGGAGATTCCGTTCACCGAGAAGGCGGAACTCAGGGACGTATACCCCTTGGGCGTGCAGGCCGTTCCGGACGAGGATGTGGTGCGCATCCATTCCTCCTCGGGGACCACGGGGGCGCCGATCATCATCCCGTATACCCAAAGGGATGTCGACGACTGGGCCGAGATGTTCGCGCGCTGCTACGAGATGGCGGGTATCACGAGGCGCGACCGCATCCACATCACGCCCGGCTACGGCCTTTGGACGGCGGGCATCGGCTTCCAGCTCGGGTGCGAGCGGCTCGGCGCAATGGCCATCCCCATGGGCCCGGGTAACACCGACAAGCAGATCCGCATGATGATCGACCTCGGCTCGACCGTCATCTGCGCCACCTCCTCTTACGCCCTCCTGCTCGCCGAGGAGATCGAAAAGCGAGGCGTGGGGGACAAGATCCGGCTCAAGAAGGGCGTCATCGGCTCCGAGCGGTGGGGCGACAAGATGCGCGAGCGGATCGCGCGCGAGCTGGGCGTGGAGCTCTACGACATCTACGGTCTTACCGAGATCTACGGCCCGGGCATCGGCATCTCCTGCGGCGCGGACACGCCCATGCACTACTGGGACGATTACATCTACCTCGAGATCATCGACCCCAGGACCGGAAAGACGCTCCCGGACGGCGAGATCGGTGAGATCGTCATCACCACCCTCAAGAAGGAAGGCGCGCCACTTATCCGCTACCGCACCCATGACCTTTCCCGC
Source organism: Bacillota bacterium (assembly GCA_023444095.1). Lineage (GTDB taxonomy): Bacteria > Bacillota > Clostridia > Christensenellales > Aristaeellaceae > RUG11247. The sequence goes on along the minus strand of JAEZRP010000001.1, from coordinate 59,877 downwards.
ATCGTGCCGGAGGAGTGCCCCTGCGGCTCGCGTTTCCCGCGCATCGATCGCATCATCGGCCGCTCGGACGACATGGTGAAGGTGAAGGGCGTGAACATCTACCCCGGCCAGATCGAGGACGTTTTGCGGGTGATCGACGGCGTGTCGAGCGAGTATCAGGTGATGATCGACCACTTGATGGGCAGGGACGAGATGACGCTGTTCTTCGAGACGGTGCCGACGTTTGAGAAGTCTGCGGTCGAGGAGGCGGTCGGCGCGGCGTTCAAGTCGAAGGTGGGGCTCACGATCAAGCCAAAGGCTGTTGACATCGGCGAACTGCCGCGCAGCGAGAAAAAATCTACACGCATATATGACAATCGGTATTGATGATGGGGGGCGGAATCGCCCCCTTTTTCTTTCATGCGTGACTTTGTCACGTTGAATCGACGGGAAAAGTGGTATCATTTAAACGATAGGCATGCTCCGCGACCCATGGGCCGCGCGACATATAAGGAGGATTGGAATCATGGGCAAACGCGTGTTGATCATCGGCGGCGTGGCGGGCGGCGCGAGCTGCGCGGCGCGGCTTCGCAGGCTCGACGAGGAAGCGGAAATCATCATGTTCGAGCGCGGTCCGTACATCTCGTACGCGAACTGCGGCCTTCCATACTACACGGGCGGCGCGATCAAGTCGCGCGACGCGCTGCTTCTCCAGTCGCCGGAGGGCATGAAGGAGAAGTTCAACCTCGACGTTCGCGTCATGAGCGAGGTCGTCAAGATCGACCGGGAAAGCAAGTCGGTCACCGTCAAGGGTCCCGGCGGGGAATACGAGGAGGCGTACGACGTGCTCGTCATTGCGACGGGTTCCTCTCCCCTTAAGCCCCCGATCCCTGGCATCGACGGCCCGCGCGTGCGCGCGCTCTGGACGGTGCCCGACGCGGACGAGGTCAAAAAGCTCGTGAAGCCCGGAAGGGGCACGGCGGCGGTCATCGGCGGCGGCTTCATCGGTGTCGAGACGGCGGAGAATCTGCGCGAGGCGGGCTTCGACGTGGTGCTCGCGGAGGCCGTCGATCAGGTCATGGCCCCGTTTGACAAGGACATGGCGATGCTCATCGAGGACGAGATGCGCGCAAACGGCGTGGAGCTCAGACTCGGCGACGGCGTGAAGGCGTTTCACGACACCGGAAAGGGCGTCAACGTGGAGCTCGCCAGCGGGCACGTGATCGAGGCGGACTTTGCGGTGTGCGCCATCGGCGTTCGCCCGAACGGGCAGATCGCGAAGGACGCGGGCCTCGCCGTCAACCAGCGCGGCGGCATCGTCGTGGACGAGTACATGCGCACGAGCGACCCTGACATCTACGCGGTCGGCGACGTCGTCGAGATTGCGGACCTCGTCTCCGGCGGAAGGGCCATGATCCCGCTCGCGGGCCCGGCGAACAAGCAGGGCAGAATCGCGGCCGACAACATCGCGGGCTTTGAGGTGAAGTACGAGGGCTCGCTCGGAACCGCGGTTGCGAAGGTCTTCGATCTGACCTGCGCGTCGACCGGCGCGAACGAGAAGCAGTTAAGACAGCGCGGTCTCGAGCCGGGCAGGGACTACAAAACCGCGACCATCATGCAGAATTCCCACGCGACCTACTATCCGGGCGCGAAGCAGATGACGCTCAAGCTCATCTTCTCGCCCGACGGCAAGAAGATATTCGGCGCGCAGATCGTGGGCCGTGACGGCGTCGACAAGCGGATCGACACCATCGCGACCACTGTCCGGTTGGGCGGGGGCATCGAGGCGCTCACTTCGCTCGAGCTCGCCTACGCGCCGCCGTATTCCTCCGCGAAGGATCCGGTCAACATGCTCGGTTTTGCGGCGGAAAACGTCATCCGCGGACTCTCGGACTTTGCGGCGTGGGATGTGGTCGAAAACGGCGTGAACGTTCAGGTGGTCGATGTGCGCGAAGACGCGGAGGTCGCGGCGTTCCAGGTGCCGGGCGCGGTGCACATCCGGCAGGGCGAGCTGCGCGAGCGGCTTCATGAGCTCGACAGATCCAGGCACATCGTCGTCTTCTGCGCCATGGGCGTGCGCGCGCACAGTTCCGCGCGGGTCCTCAAGCTGAACGGCTTTGAGAACGTGTCGATCTATCCCGGCGGCACGCGCTATTACCAGTTCACCCATCCCGCGCCCGACGCGCCGAAGGCTCCTGCAAAGGCGACCGCGAAGGCTGCGAAGGCCGATCCGTCCGCGAGTGTTTTGACCGTGCGGCTCGACTGCGTGGGCATGCAGTGCCCCGGCCCGATTACCAAGGTGTTCGAAGCGATCAACGGCATGCGGGCGGGCGATATGCTCGAGGTCGCGGCCTCCGATCCGGGCTTCATGCGCGACATCAATGCGTGGTGCAGAAGGACGGGCAACACCCTCGTTTCCTCCGGCAAGAAGGGAAGCGACTACATCGCGCGCGTCATGAAGGGCGAGGGCATGCCAAGGGCGGAGGGTCAGGCGATGGACGGCAAGACCATCGTCGTGTTCTCGGGCGATCTCGACCGCGCGCTCGCGAGCTTCATCATCGCAAACGGCGCGGCGGCCATGGGCCGCAAGGTCACCATGTTCTTCACCTTTTGGGGTCTCACCATCCTCCGGCGGCCTGAGAAGCAAACCGTCGAGAAGTCTTTCGTCGAGAAGATGTTCGGGTTCATGCTCCCGCGCGGCACGAAAAAGCTCAAGCTCTCGCGCATGAACATGGCCGGCATGGGCTCCTTCATGATGCGGGACATCATGCGCCAGAAGAACGTCGATTCCCTTGATGAACTCATCAGAAAGGCGCGCGCGGCGGGTGTCCGCATGGTCGCCTGCACCATGAGCATGGACGTCATGGGCATCAGGCAGGAGGAACTAATCGACGGTGTCGAGCTTGGCGGCGTGGGCGCGTACCTCGGAGACGCCGAGGAATCGGATGTGAACCTGTTTATTTAAGGGGATGGCGAGGGCGCCGCACGCGCGCTCCCACCAAAGGGCATTGCCCTTTGGAATCCCGAGTGGATCATTGATGGATTGCGCGTCGGAACGGTCGGGCCCAAAACGCGTACGGTCAAATTTCATCATACGAGCAGTTTGACAACCCGGGATTTGTGTGATACGATTCCAGAAAAGGAGGCATGAGGCATGAAAAAGGTAACGCTTGGCAGAACCGGCCTCGAGATTTCGCCCGTCGTCTACGGCGGAATCGTTTCCATGGACGAAACCCAGGCGGACTCGGATCGCTACGTCGCGTGGGCCGTCGAGCATGGCATCAACTACTTTGATGTGGCACCGTCCTACGGCGACGCGCAACTCAAGATGGGCAACTCGTTCGCACCCTATCGGAAGGACATGTACCTCGCCTGCAAGACGCAGAAGCGCCTGCGCGAGGATGCCCGGCGCGAGTTCGAGGAGTCCATGAAGCTTCTCCATACGGATTACTTTGACGTCTATCAGCTGCACGCGCTTACGACCGACGAGGATATCGATTTGGCCTTCGGACCGGGCGGCGCGATGGAGATGGTGCTCGAGATGAAGAAGGCGGGCCACATCAAAAACGTCGGCTTCTCCGCCCACAGCGAGAAGAACGCGCTCAAGGCGCTTGAGCTCTACGATTTCGATACGCTGCTCTTCCCGTTCAACTGGCTCATGATGATGGAGAAGGGCTTCGGTTCGACGCTGATCGAAGTGGCAAAGAAGCGCGACATGGGCATCCTGTGCCTGAAGCCGCTCGTCGAAAGAAGATGGAAGAGTGACGAGGAGCGTCAATCGTCCCGCTTCCCGAAGTCCTGGTGCAAGCCCATCGAGGTGGAAGACACCGCCTTCGGCGTCTCCGCGATGAAGTTCGTCCTCGAAAAGGGCGTCCACACCATAGTGCCGCCGGGCAACTTTGAGAGTTTCAGGTTCGCGGTCGATCACATCGATGAATGTCTCGATCAGCCGTTCGCAGACGCCGACCGTGCGCTCCTTTCGGAGAAGTTGGATGAATTCCGGGGGATGGAGTTTTTCGAGACTTAAACGCTTTAAAACAATTTGTGAAAACCGCTCAAACGGGCGGTTTTTTTACGTATTTATTGTCGAAATTATTGCTGAATGACGGTTTCCCCTTGCGATCGCGCGCGCCGATGTGATAGAATGTGAAACAAATGATAAACCCGAATCAGCGCAAGGGGGTGCCACATATGCATACCGTCGTACTGATTGACGACGAACCCTGGGCGGCAATCGACGCGATGCACTCAGTCGACTGGGCGAAATGTGGATTTGAAGTCTCGGCTTACATTCAGTCCGCCGTTTCGGCGCTCACGCAACTTCAGGAGATCCAACCGGATCTCGCCCTCGTCGACGTCAACATGCCCGGACTCTCGGGCCTCGACCTCATCGAGCGCTGCATCGTCTCCGGCGTGCGCAGCCGCTTTGCCATCGCCTCCTCCCAGCCCGACTTCGAGTGCGCGCGCAGGGCTATGCGACTCGGCGTCGCGGACTATTTTTTGAAGCCTCTCGACAAGCTTGAATTGGAGGCGTTTTTAAAGCGTTTGAGCAGTGAGCTGAGCCGTCCGGACGACGTGGCGGAGAATGTCGATCCGCAGTTCGGACGCATCCTCGAATATGTGCGCCAGCACGCCTATGAGAAGCTCCGACTCGACGACCTCGCGGAGATCACGGGTTTCAACAAGAATTACATCTGCCACCTCTTCCGAAAGCAGCTCAACACGACCTTTATCCAGTACGTAACCGACCTTCGGATGCGCCACGGCTGCGAGCTTCTCTCGTCGACGTTCATGTCGATCGAGGACGTGGCTGCCCGCTGCGGATACCCGGATCCGGCGTACTTTAACCGCATCTTCAAAAAGGCCATGAACATGACGCCCGCAGCCTACCGGAAGGGCAGAATCGCATAAAGACGCCGGGGGCACATGCCCCCGCGTTTTTTTGCCGTGGGATGGAAGGTTCTTGCCAAATATTCAGACGACCGAAGGATATGAGGCGCACCCGTCGAATTAATTGGTATCATTGTTCGGAGGTATGCCGAATGGAAATTCTGAACGTCCGCCATGCCCGGACGCCGGTGCGCGCGGTGCTGTTCGACTTCGACGGAACGATCTCGACGCTCCGCTGCGGCTGGGAGCGCGTGATGAGACCCCTGATGCTCGAGATGATCTCGGGCGGGGCGTGGGACGCGGCGCTCGAGCACGAGGTGGACGCGTACATCGACGAATCGACGGGAATCCAGACGATTCACCAGATGAAGTGGCTGGCCGAGCGGGCGGCACGATCAAACCCCGCCGCGCCGGACGATCCCTGGTGGTACAAGGCGGAGTACAACCGCCGGCTGATGCGGGAGGTCGGCAAAAGAGTCGAAGCTCTGAAATCCGGCGCGCAGAGCCGGGAAAGCTTCCTCGTCGCGGGGAGCGTTCCGTTTCTGAAGGCGCTTGGGGAGAGAAATGTCAGGCTCTACGTCGCCAGCGGCACCGATCATCCCGACGTGGTGAACGAGGCGGGGGCGCTGGGCCTTTCGCACCTTTTCACCCTCGTCGCGGGAGCGCCGGTCGGCAGCGAAAACTGCTCCAAGGAGGCGGTCATCGAGAAGCTCATTTCGGACGAGGGGCTCTCGGGCGACGAGTTCTGCGTGGCGGGCGACGGCAAGGTGGAGATCCGGCTCGGCCGCGCCGCGGGGGCGCGCACGCTCGGCATGGCGACTGACGAGGAGGCGCTCTCGGGCGTCAATCCCGTGAAGCGCGAGCGGCTCATCAAGGCGGGCGCGGACGCGATCGCGGGCGACTTTGCCGATCTTCCGGGACTTCTGGCATTTCTGGGACTGGAGGCGTGAGCATGCGGCGGGAAATGCGGCTTGATTTTTCGGGCATCAAAACCAATACCGCCTTTGGGCGGCACAACCTGGTTCGGATCGACACGCTGGGGACCCCGGGCGTCGACCCCGCGCCGGAATGGAACCCTGAGGGCTTCGACGAATTTGCAGAACGCGCGTACCAGGCAAAGAAGCGCGGCGCGCAGCTTATTTTTTCGATGGGTGCGCACGTGATCAAGAACGGGCTGTCGCGCTACCTCATCGAGCTTATGAGGCTGGGCTTCATCACCCACCTCTCGGGAAACGGCGCGTGCTCCATCCACGACTTCGAGCTCGCGTACCTCGGCGGCACCAGCGAGCACGTGCCCACCGCCATCGAGGACGGCTCCTTCGGCATGTGGGAGGAGACAGGCGCGTGGATGAACGAAGCGATCCGAAAGGGCGCGGCACAGGGTCGAGGCTACGGCGAATCGCTCGCGCGCTTCATCGAAGAAAATCAGGACAGGTTCCCGTACAGGGACGATTGCGTTCTCTATCAGGCGTGGAAGTTGGACGTCCCCGCGACCTATCACATCGCGCTCGGGACAGACATCATCCATCAGCACCCAATGGCCGACTTCGCGGCCATCGGCGGGGCGAGCGGCGTCGACTTTCACAGGATGTGCTGGTCGGTCGCGCACATGGACAAGGGCGTTTTCATGAACTTCGGCTCGGGCGTTATCGGGCCGGAGGTGTTTTTGAAGGCGCTGTCCATCGCGCGCAACCTGGGATACCCGACCTTCGACATCACCACCGCGAACTTCGACCTCGTCGACCTCGGCGACTATAGAAAGAGCATCGGCTACGACGATCCGCTCTACTATTACCGCCCGCGCAAGAACATCGTGAACCGTCCGGTGAGCCAGGGCGGCAAGGGCTGGCACTTCGTGGGCGACCATCAGGCGACCATACCAAACCTGTACGAAAGGCTCGCCCGGAGGATGAAGGAAGATGCGTGAGATCGCCTCGTTTGAAAGGCAGGAGATCGAATCGGCGCTCTCCGGCATCTCCAGCGCGCGCGTGGGGCTTGTCGGCGACATGTGCCTCGACGCCTACTGGACGGCTGACATGAAAAAAAGCGAGCTCTCGCGCGAGACGCCGCACTTTCCGCTGCCGATCGTTTCGGAACGATACGCACCCGGCGCGGGCGGCAACGCGGCTGCAAATATCCGCGCGCTCGAGCCCGCGAGGCTGACCGTTCTGGGCGTTCTCGGGGACGACTGGCGCGGCGCGCTCCTGAAAGGGGAACTCGAGGCGCGCGGGATTTCCACGGACGGTGTGATCGTCTCCCCCGACATCGCGACCAACGCATATATCAAGCCCATGCGAACGGGCATCTCGGACGTGGTGTACGAGGATCCGCGCCTGGACTTCGTCAATCCGCGCCCTCTCACGACCGCGTGCGAGGACGCGCTGATCGCCTCGCTCGAAAAAACGGCGGGGGAACTGGACGCCCTCTGCGTGTCAGATCAGATGGCGGTCGGCGTCATCACGGAGCGGGTTCGCGCGAAGATCAACGCGCTCGCCGCGGCGGGTCTGACCGTGGTCGTTGACAGCCGCGACCGGATCGGGCTTTACCGGAACGCGATTCTAAAGCCCAACGAGGTGGAGCTTTCCCGCGCGACGGACATTCCGACGGACCGGTATGGGGAGGCGGCGCGCGCGCTCTCCCAAAGAACGGGCGCGGACGTGCTCGTGACGCTCGGCGGGAGCGGCTGCGCGTACGCATCCGGGGCGAGCGTCGAGCGCTTCGGCGCGGTTCCCGTGAAGGGCGAGATCGATATCTGCGGCGCGGGGGACACATTCCTTTCCGCGTTCGCTTCGGCGCTGGCGGGCGGAGCGGGGAAGGATGCCGCGATCGCGGTCGCGACGCTCGCCTCGTCCGTCACCATCCAAAAAATCGGACAAACCGGCACGGCGGCGCGCGCAGAAATCCTGACCGCGTTTGGCCGTGCCGCGGAGGGCATATGAGGGACACATTCGAGGCGGCGCGCGATCTCATCATCGCGTGCTACAAAAACGGCGGCAAGGTGCTCGTCTGCGGCAACGGTGGATCGTCCGCCGACAGCGGGCACATCGTGGGCGAGCTTGTGAAGGGCTTTCTGAAGAAGCGCCCGCTTTTGGACGACTGGCAGAAGGATTTGGGTATGCCCCTCCAGATGGGGCTTCCGGCGATCGACCTGACGGCGCAGTCGGCGCTCATCTCTGCGGTGTCAAACGACCTCGGCGGGGAGTACGTCTACGCGCAGCAGGCGCTGTGCTACGCGAATCCCGGAGACGTTCTGATCGGCATCACGACCTCGGGAAACGCGAAAAACGTCGTGAACGCCGCGCGGGCCGCGCGCGTCAAGGGCGCGAAGGTGATCGGCATGACCGGCGAGGGCGGCGGGCAGCTCGCACAATTTAGTGACGCGCTTCTGGACGTCCGAGAGCGCGAGACATACAAGGTGCAGGAGGAACATTTAAAGCTCTACCACCGGCTTTGCGCGGAGGTGGAGGCGGCGTTTTTCAATGAATAAAGGAAAGAGGGAAGCGGCATGATCCACATGATCGGCAACGCCCACATCGACCCCGTGTGGCTGTGGCTGTGGCAGGAGGGGTATCAGGAGGTCAAGGCGACGTTCCGCTCGGCACTCGACCGGATGGCGGAATCGGACGATTTCGTGTTCACCTGCGCGTGCGCGGACTACTACCGCTGGGTGGAGGAGAACGATCCGCCCATGTTTGAGGAGATGAGAAAGCGTATTGCGGAGGGCCGCTGGCGCGTGGTCGGCGGCATGTGGATTCAACCCGACTGCAACATGCCCTCGGGCGAGTCCTTCGCGCGACAGTTCCTCTATAGCCAGAGATACTTCCACGAAAAGTTCGGCGTGGTGGCCAAGACCGCGTACAACGTGGACTCCTTCGGCCATAACGGCATGTTCCCGCAGATCTTCAAGCGCGCGGGCATCGAGAACTACGTCATGATGCGCCCCGGCATCCACGAGAACCCGGAGATTCCCGGCTGGCTGTTCGACTGGGTGTCCCCGGACGGCTCCGCCGTGCGCACCTACCGCATCCCGGACGGATACGGCTCCCGGTATGGCAGCTGCGACGACGACATCGAGCTGGTGCGCAAGATCGAACAGGAGCTCGGCCACGACATGATGTGCTTCTACGGCGTGGGCAACCACGGCGGCGGGCCGACTATATCGAACATCAAGGCCATCCACGCCTATCAGGCCGCGCATCCCGAGGCGGGGGTCGCGTTCTCTTCGCCCGATCAGTTCTTCGACGCCGTGAAAGGCGCGAAGGTCCCCGTCTGGAAGAGCGAGATGCAGCACCACGCGAGCGGCTGCTACTCCGCCACCTCCCTGATCAAAAGGTACAACCGCAAGGCGGAGAACGCGCTTTTGTCCGCGGAAACCATGGGCGTGATCGGCAGCGTGCGCGCGGGCCATAAAATCGGCAGGATGACGCAGGGCTGGCGCAACCTCATGTTCAACCAGTTCCACGATGTGATGTGCGGCTGCTCCATCCAGGAGGCGTACGAAGACGCGCGCAGTCAGCTGGGCGAAACCATCTCCATCGCGCAGCGCGAGCAGAACGCAGCGATTCAGGCCATGTCCTGGAAAGTGGACACCGCCCAGGACATGCCCGGCCGCGTGCGCAGCAAGGAATCGCACTTCCGACTCTGGGAGCTGAACGGACAGGGTACTCCGCTGGTGGTGTTCAACCCGCACGCCTTCCGCGTGAAGAGCGTCGTGCAGCTGTACGGCGCCGTCGCGCGCGCGACCGACGAGGCGGGAAATGAGCTGCCCATCCAGACGGTGCGCGCATCCCGCACCAATGGTCGCGATAAGTGGGATTCCATCATCGAGGCGGATGTTCCCGCCTTCGGACACAGGCTTTACTGGGTGTACCTCGCGGGGGAGCACATGGAGGCGAAGTCCGGACTCACCGCCACGGAGCACTCCCTCGAGAACGATCGGATCTCCATGAAGTTTGACCCAGAGACCGGCGCGATCGTGAGCCTCTTCGACAAAGCGGCCGGCTACGAATCCCTCTCCGCGCCCGCGAAGCTGCGCCTGTTCGACAACGAGTTCGCGGACACCTGGGCGCACATGGAGTTCACTTTCGACGCGCCGAAGGGCGACTTTGCCGCGCCGACATTTGAGCTTCTCGAGAGCGGACCCATACGCGCCAAGCTGCGCGTGACGACCCGATACAACGATTCCACGTTCATCGCCGAGTATATGCTGGGCGCTCAGGACGACCAGATTGAGGTCTCCGCGCGGCTCGACATGGGCGAGAAGTTCCGCATGGCGAAGCTTTGCTTCCCGGTGAACGCCGAGAACCCCGTCGCGCGCGCGGAGATTGCCTACGGCGTCATCGAGCGCAAGTGCGACGGCTGCGAGGAGACCGCGCAGCGCTGGACGGGCCTCGCGGGCGAGCAGGGCGGCCTGGCTGTTCTGAACGACTCGAAATACTCCTTTTCCGCGCCCGGCGCGGAACTGCGCCTGACGGTCGCGAACACGTCCATCTACGCCGATCACTATGGCCAAAACACCCGGGACGCCGACTGCCGCCACATGGACATGGGCGAGCAGGAGTTCCGATACGCGCTCGTGCCGCACGGCGGTTGCTGGAAAAAGAAGAACCTCGCGCGCAGGGGCGAGGTGTTCAACATGCCGGTCATCTCCATCGTCGAGACGTACCACGAGGGTCCGCTCGGCCCCGTCTCCGAAGGGATCGGCGATTTGCCCGGCAACGTCTCCGTTGGCGCGCTCAAGCGGGCCGAGGACGGGGCAGGCGACGTCATGCGCTTCACCGAGACGCAGGGGGAAGCCGTTGAAACGGAGATCGACCTGAAGCTCGCGGGCCGCACCTTCCCGCTCGCGCTCGCCCCGTGGGAGCTGAAGACCGTCTACATCCCCGATGATCCCGCGCTGCCCGTTCGGGAAATCCTTATCACGGAGCTGGAGTAACTCCTTGGAAATCCCTTGACGGAAGTCAATCACGCTTTCTCATTCGGCGGCGCAGGGTCAAAACCCGGCGCCGCCGAGCTTTAATGTGGGATTCCGGGCCGCCCTGCAAGGGGGATGGACGCGTCTTACGTAGACGGCCCCATTGCCGTCGGGGGAGGTAGAATCCACGGCGCGTCAGTCGGAAGCGCCACAACCGCGTATTTCCCGCTGTCCGCCGCAGTCGCCCCCTTGTCGCCTTTTTATCCTTCGCGCCTTCCGACACGAACACGGCTTTGTAGTATTTGTTTCCAGTTGCCTCTTCCAAGATGGAGTGCATGGAAATAACGATTTGGCTGCGATAACATGATCTAGGATTTTTCTCCGTGTGTTTTTGCGATTAGGTCAATCGCCTCCACGTACCCCGCGAAGTGCTTTCCCATGATGGTCGCGACGCACGCTGCCGAGGTGTAGGAGTGCCTGCGGAACGCCTCGCGGCTGTCGATGTCCGAGAGGTGGACCTCGACCGCGGGGATGCCGACTGCCTTAAGCGCGTCCGGGATGGCGACAGAAGTATGCGTGTAGGCGGCGGGATTGATGACGATTCCGTCGAGTTTTCCGTACGCCGCCTGAATGGCGTCCACGAGCGCGCCCTCGTGGTTCGACTGGAAGAACTGGACTTCCGCGCCAATTTCCGCGCAGTGCGCGCGGATCAAATCCTCGAGATCGGAGAGCGTCGCGCGGCCGTAGATATCCGGCTCGCGCACGCCCAGCATGTTGAGGTTCGGGCCGTTCAAAATCAGTAGTTTCATGCGTAGTCCTCCGCAATGCGCCGCGCCGTGTCCTCGATGTCGCGGTTATCGTAGGTCTTCTCGCTCCACATGTCATAAAGCGGTTTGCGCTCCCGGTAGAGCGCCTCGACGCCCCGTTTTTGCGTCACGGGTCGCCCGCTCGAGGGAAGGTCGGCGAGGCTCCGTTCGATTTGCACGCATGCGCAGTTCTGCATGAGAATTGCCCGGTTGCCCGGCACGGTGACGATGCCGCCGCCCGTCGCAATCACGCAGCCCGGTTCCCTCGCCGCCTGCTGAAGCGCACGCGATTCCGCAGCGCGGAATGCCTGCTCGCCGCGCAGCGCAAAAAATTCCGGAATGGGCATGCCAATTTCCTGCGCGATCATCTCGTCCACATCGTAGAACGCGCGGTTCATGCGGCGCGCGACGGCCCGCCCGACGGAAGATTTCCCGCTGCCCGGCATGCCGATGAGTGCGATGGAGCGCGCCTCACGCGAGAGCCTGTTCGCAATAAGCTCGGTCGGGTCGCCGCCCGGCGCGCGCGCGCCGAAGAGCACGGAGGCCCGTGCCGCCTGCGCGACGAGCATCGTGAGCCCGTTTCGCGCCTCGATGCCAAGCGCCTCGGCCTGCAAAAGAAACCGCGTCCTGAGCGGGTTATAAATGAGGTCGAGTGCGCGCACGCACGCCGGAAACGCCGTCAGATCGACGGGCGCCTGGTCCACGTTCGGATACATGCCGACCGGCGTGGTGTTCACGACCAGCACGGCGTCTTTGTGCCGGTCGAGGTTTTGATAATTATCCTCACCTGTGCGCGAGATCACGATGGGGCACATCCCCGCGTCTTGGAGCGCCGCGAACACCGCCTTCGAAGAGCCGCCGCTCCCGAGGATCACGGCCTTCTTCGCGCGCAGGTGGGAGACATCCCCGAGCATGCGCAAGAATCCGAAGGAGTCGGTGTTATGACCGTAGAAAAGTCCGTCCGGACCGCGCACCACGGTGTTGACGCTCCCGATGCGCGAAACCTCGTCGGAAACGCCCGCGAGGTAGGGCATCACTGCCTCCTTGTAGGGCACGGTGACGTTGAACGCGTCGAGTGCGTTCTCGCGCATGAACGGCCCGACGGCCTCCGGCGGCATGGGGTAGAGCCTGTACTCGTAATCGCCCAGAAGCGCGTGGATGCGGGGCGAGAAGCTGTGCCCGAGCTTCTCGCCGATCAGTCCGTAGCGTCCCATCAAATCACCTCTGAGTAGCTTCCGAGATACTTGAACTGGCTGCACATGTCCTCGATGTCGCCGATCATCTGCATGAACTCGTCGGAATACACGCTCGTGTCGAGGTCGAAGTAGAACATGAACTCGAAGTCGCTGTTGGGAAGCGGGCGCGATTCGAGCTTCGCGAGGTTGATGCCCAGAGCGTAGAACTGGCCGAGCGCGCGATAGAGCGAGCCGGGCCGGTGCGCGAGAACCAGCATGACGCTCGTCCGGTCCGCGCCGGGATAGATCTCAAGCTTTTTGGAGATGCAGATAAAGCGTGTATAGTTGCTCGCGCTGTCCTGCACGGAGGACATGAGGCAGGAAAGCTGATAGAGGTCGGCGCACTTGCGGGAGGAGAGCGCGGCAATGTCCGTCCGGCCCGATTCGTAGATCATCTTGGCCGCGAGCGCGGTATTTTCGACGGGCGTGACCTTGACACCGCTTAACGATTTCAGGAATCCTTCGCACTGGGCAATCGCCTGCTCGTGGGACACGATTTCCTTGATGTCCTCGATCTTCGCGCCGGGGTTCGCGAGCAGACAGTGGTCGACCTTCACGCGCGTGGAACGCACAATGTTGAAATCGTACTTCATCATGAGGTCGTAGATGCGGTTGACGGAACCCGCGGTGCTGTTCTCAACCGGCAAAACGCCGTAGCGGCACAGTCCCTGATCAATGGCACGGAACACGCCCTCGAACGTCGACATGTACAGGATCCCCGGGTTCTGGAAGATTTTCTCGCAAGCCTGTTGCGAGAACGCGCCCTCAACACCCTGACAGGCGACCAAGGGACGCTCCGGGAAGAGCGGGTCGGTGCCTGCGAGCGCTTCCTTGACCTTTTTTTGTAACGCGCTTTCGCCGGAGAGGAGCTTGCGCTCGTGCGAGCGCGTGAGCTCGAAGATGGTGGAATAGAGCTTTTCCGCGTAAGGCCTGGTGTCCTCCCGCACGCGCGCGCCGATGTCGCGCAGCTTTTCGCGCTCGCGCGCGGGGTCGAAGACCGGCATGCGGTTTTTGCGCTTGTATTCCGCGACCCCGGTCGCGATGTCCAGCCGCTCCTCGAAAAGCTTGACGAGCTTTTCGTCGATCCCGTCGATTTGCTTTCGATAATCTGTCAGATCCATCTTCCCATCTCCTTCTTTCTGTCGAGCAGCGCGTCGTAGACCGCCATCGCGCATGCCGCCTCCACCACGGGCACGGCGCGCGGCACCACGCACGGATCGTGGCGGCCCTTGATGGCAATGGTTTCCTCCGTCATGGTTTCGAGGTTCACGGTATTCTGGGGCTTAAAGATCGACGCCGTGGGCTTGAACGCCACGCGGAAGACGACCGGCATGCCCGAGGAAATGCCCCCGAGGATGCCGCCGTGGTGGTTCGTCCCGGTCGCGACCTCTCCGTCTTTCATGACGAAGGCGTCGTTGTGCTTCGAGCCGCGCATGGCCGCGCAGGAAAAGCCCGAACCGAATTCCAGGCCCTTGACGGCGGGAATCGCGAAGACCACCTGCGCGATTTTGTTCTCGAGCCCGTCGAACATGGGGTCGCCCACCCCCGCAGGGAGCCCGACCGCGGCGCACTCGATGACGCCGCCGACGGAGTCCATGTCCATCCGCGCGTCATCGATCACCCGCGCCATCCGATGCGCCGCCGCCTCGTCGATGACAGTCAGATAGCCCTGCCGCACGGAATCGAGCTGCGGGGAAACCGGATTGAACGCGTCGTCGTCAACGTTCGCGATCCTGCGGATGTGCGCCCCGATGCGGACGCCCTGCGCCTCGAGCATCTGTTTCATGATCCCGCCCGCGAAGCACAGCGGGGCCGTGAGCCGCCCCGAAAAGTGCCCGCCGCCCGTCTTGTCCTGAAATCCTTCGTACTTCACCTGCGCGGTGTAGTCGGCGTGGCCCGGGCGGGGCGTCACGTGGAAATGGGGGTAGTCGCCCGGGCGCATGTTGGTGTTTTTGATCACCGCCGCGAGCGGTGCGCCGCAGGTCCTTCCGTCGACGACGCCCGAGAGGATCTCGTATTCGTCCGCTTCGCGCCGCGCGGTCGAGAGGATGGACTGGCCCGGCGTGCGCCTTTGCATGAACGCCGAAAGCGCCTCAAAATCAGGTGCGAAGCCCGCGGGCAGGCCGTCGATCACCACGCCGATGCCGGCGGAGTGCGATTGCCCGAAGATCGACACCCGCACGTTCTTTCCATAAATGGAGCTCATTTCACACCTCCGTTTCGACCGCGAGGCCGAGTTTTTTGAGGTCGCCAAAGAAGCCGGGATAGGACTTGTTCACCGTCTCCGCGCGCAAGATCGAGACCGGATTCACGGAAAGACATGCCGCGCACGCGGCCATCATGGCGATCCTGTGATCGTTGTGCGAATCGACTGTGCCGCCGGTCAAAGGTCTTTTTCCTTCGACCACGATCGCGTCGCCCTCCGCGCGGATGTCCGCGCCGAGCGTCGTCAGCGTCTGGACGATGCTCGCGATGCGGTCGGATTCCTTGAGCCGGAGCCGTCCGGCGTTCAGAAGGCGTGTCGTGCCCGCCGCGGCAACGCCCAGAAGCGCCAGCGCGGGGGCGAGGTCGGGCGTGTCCGAAATGTCCACGTCGATGCCGCGAAGGGGGATTCCGAAGCGTTCGATCATGTCCGCGACTGCCCGGTCGCCCTGCGGGGACGCTGGGTCGAGCCCGTCAACAGTCACGCGCCCCCCGCATGCCGCGCCCGCGCACAAAAAGAACGCCGCGTTCGACCAGTCGCCTTCCGCGCGTGCCGTTCCGGGCGAGCGGTACGCCTGATTTCCGGGGACGAACAGTGCGTTGGCCCCCCAGTCCGCGCGCACGCCGAACATCCGGAGCGCGGAAAGCGTGATGTCCACGTATCCCTTCGAGGCGAGCGGGGAGGTGAGCCGGATCTCGCAATCCGTGCCGGTGAGGGGCGCGGCCATCAAAAGCCCCGATATGAACTGAGATGAAACGTCGCCGGGAAGCTCGAAGACGCCGCCCGCAAGCTTGCCCTTCGTTTCGACGGTGGGCGTTCCCTCACCCGAGACGGCGATCCCGCGCGCGGAAAGCGCCGAAAACAGCGCGCCCATAGGGCGCTCCGGGAGCCGTCCCGCAAGCAGGAACCGCGCCTGCGCGCCCAGCGCGCACGCCACGGGGAGCACGAAGCGATAAGTGGAGCCGCTTTCGCCGCAGTCGAGAGTGGGGAAGGGGGAGAGAGGCGCGGGTTTGACGCGGAATCCGCCCTCCGTCCGCTCGACGCGCGCCCCGAGCGCCGTGGCGCAGCGCGCGGTCGCGAGGATGTCCTCCGAGACGGCCGGGCAGGCGACCTCGGTCGGCGCATCCGCGAACGCCGCGCAGAGGAGAAGCCTGTGCGCATGCGACTTCGACGGAATCGCCGCGACCGCGCCGGACAATTTTCCGGGGAAGACCTTCGCGATCATTTGAGCCCCTCCTCGAGAAATGCCCGCGCCTCCGAAAGCGTCGTGGGGTAGAGTTCGCAGTTTCCGATCTCGCGCAGGACAACCAGCGTGATCCCATCTCCTGCGCGCTTCTTGTCGGAGAGCATGACCCCAAACATCTCGTCCGCGCCGTAAGGGCACTCGGTCGGAAGATCAAACGCGCGGATCATGGAAATGAGCTCGTCCCGCGTCGCCCCGTCGCACAGTCCCCGCTTCGCGCACGCGCGCGCCATGATCGCCATGCCCATCGCCACCGCCGAGCCGTGCGAAACCGCATATCCGCTCAGCTTTTCGACGGCGTGCGCGAATGTGTGCCCGAAGTTCAATATCTGCCGGATGCCCGTGTCGCGCTCATCCTTTTCCACGACCGATCGCTTGATCGCGACGTTTTTCGCGACGATCTCGTCGAGGTGTTCACGCACGCCCGGCAGCCGTCGGAACAGCTCCGCGTCGCGGATCGCGCCGTGCTTGATGACCTCCGCCATGCCGTCTCGGAAGATTTCATCCGGGAGGGTCAAAAGTGTCTCCGGATCGATCACGACGACGTGGGGCTGATAGAACGCGCCGACGAGGTTCTTCCCCGCGGGCAGGTCGACCGCGGTCTTTCCGCCCACGGACGAATCCACGCACGCCAGCAAGGTCGTGGGAATCTGAACGAGCTTTACCCCGCGCAGATACGTCGCCGCCGCGAAGCCAGCCATGTCCCCGGTCACGCCGCCGCCGAGCGCCACCACCGCGTCCGTGCGCGTGAGCCGGTTTTCGGCGAGGAAGTCGAGCATCCGGGCATATGTTTCGAGGTTCTTGTTCGTCTCGCCGTGTGAAAACGCGTGCCGGACGACCGTCCAGCCCGCCGCCCTCAGCGATTCCTCGACCGCGTCCCCGTAGAGCGGCATCACGTTGTCGTCCGACAGGATCGCCGCGCGTCCCGGTTTCAGCGTCCTTGAAAGGATCTCGCCCACTGCCCTTAGCGCGCCGGAACGGATGGTAATCTCGCTCATCGCCCGTCCACCTCCGCCTTGATGCGCCTGCCCTCGTCGAGGAGCGCACGCAGCGCTTTCGCGTCGCCGCGCTCGATGGCATCGCGGTACCGCTTCAATGATTCGACGATGATGTCGATTTCCTTCACGAGATTGTCTCTGTTTTCGAGGAAGAGGGGCGTCCACATGTCGGGGTTGAGCCACGCGACGCGCGTCAGGTCCTTGTAGCTGCCCGCTGAGAAGCCGGTGTGGGCGCGCGCGGTGGGGCTTTTGATATAGGCGTTCGAAACGACGTGGGCGAGCTGGGATGTGAACGCGATGAGTTCGTCGTGCTTTTCGGCGGTCGTGACCGAGATCGCGCCGAAGCCCGCGGGCAATAGCGCTTCCTTGATGCGCTCGTAGAGGTTGATGTCATCGAATTCTGGCGGCACGATCACCATGCTCGCGCCCTTGAAGAGATCCGCGCGGCTGTAGCCGAAGCCGGAGTTGTGCGTGCCCGCCATGGGATGCCCGCCCGCGTAGGTGAAGCCGTACGCCCGCGCGAGGCGGAATCCCGCCTCGCAGACGGTCCGCTTCGTGCCGCAGCAGTCGATCATAAGCGCGTCTTTGCGCACATGGGGCGCGATCTCTTCCATGTACCGGATCGCCGCTTCGGGATATATGGCGACGAGGATGAGGTCGCATTCCTTCACGGTTTCGGTCGTCAGTTCCCCGTCCACCGCGCCCGCGAGCACCGCGATGCCCATGACGGAGCGGTCCGCGTCGAAGCCGAGCACCCTGTGTTCGCCGGACCCTTTGTATGCCTTGGCCAGGGAGCCGCCGATGAGCCCCAGGCCCGCGATGCCGACCGTCATTCCGCGATCGCCTCCCTCACCTTCCGGACGCGCGCGGCGATCCGGTCGAACTGGTCGGGAGTGACTGACTGCGCGCCGTCTGAAAGCGCGTGCTCGGGGTCGTTGTGCACCTCGATCATGAGTCCGTCCGCGCCCGCCGCCGCCGCCGCGAGCGCCATGGGCTCCACGAGCCGGGATTTTCCGGTCGCGTGGCTTGGGTCGACGATGATGGGCAAATGCGTCAGTTCCCGCAGCATTGGAACCGCGGAAAGATCGAGCGTGTTTCTGGTGTAGGTTTCAAAGGTTCTGATGCCTCGCTCGCAGATGATCACGCGTTCGTTCCCGCCCGCCATGACGTACTCTGCGGACATGAGGAGCTCCTTCAGCGTGTTCGCGAGGCCGCGCTTTATGAGAACTACCTTGTCCGTGTGGCCGAGCTCCTTTAGGAGGTCGAAATTCTGCATATTGCGCGCGCCGACCTGAATGACGTCCACGTCCTCAAAAAGCGGCAGATCCTTGATGTTCATGACCTCGGACACGATGGGCATGCCCGTCTCGCGCTTGGCGAGGGACAAAAGCTTCAGCCCGTCGGCCTGGAGGCCCTGAAAGTCGTAGGGGGAGGTGCGCGGTTTGAACGCGCCGCCGCGCAGAAGGTTCGCGCCCGCCGCCTTGACGCGCCGCGCGACCGTCACGATCTGTTCCTCGCACTCCACCGAGCACGGGCCTGCGATAATCTGGAAATGGCCGCCGCCGATCTTGTCGCCGGAGATGTCGATCACGGAGTCGTCTGCGTGGAATTTACGGTTCGCGTTTTTGAAGGGCTCCGTGATGCGCTTCACGGATTCGATGATCGAAAGTCCCTCCAGCAAATTGATGTCGACCTTGCTCGTGTCGCCGATGAGGCCCAGGATACACTGATATTCGCCCTCGGAGACGTGCACCTTGAGTCCCATGTTCTGGAACCAGTCGATGAGGCTGTCCCGTTGCTCTCTGGTCGTTCCCTGCCGAAGCACCGCGATCATATCTCTCACTCCTTTTCGGCTAAAAAAGTACCGCACAGATGTGACTCTGTGCGGCTCGCTTGAATCTGTACCTTTTCAGGTATTTTGCGCGACACGAATCACTTTTACTTCACCTTGGTAAAGTAAAAGTAATAAAAGTTCCGGGTCGCCATGGAGGAAACGTTTCTCATGGTCGCCATCCCTTCGTCGCTTATTTGGATTAGTATATAACGCGGCGCGCGGCGTGTCAAGCGCTGTTTTTAACAGGAAGGTGATATGATGAAAAAGATAACGTGGAAAGGTGGAATTTCATCATGAAAAAAGTAATTTCGACCTCCGGCGCGCCCGCCGCGATTGGGCCGTATTCCCAGGCGATCCTTGCGGGGGACACGCTCTTCGCCTCCGGGCAGATCGCGCCCGACGCGGGCGACGTGCAGGCGCAGGCAGAGAAGGCGTTCGACGGCGTCGAGGCGATTCTGAAAGCGGCGGGCTTTGAGATGTCCGAAATCGTCAAAGCGACGGTGTTTCTCGCGGACATGGCGGATTTCGCGAAGGTGAACGAGGTCTATGCCCGGCGCATGCCCGAGCCGTTCCCGGCGCGCTCGGCGGTACAGGTGGCCGCGCTTCCCAAGGGCGCGCTCGTCGAGATCGAGGTGATCGCGAAGAAATGCTGACGTTCGTCTGCCACGAAAAGTGCTCCACCTGCAAAAAGGCGCGGGACTTCCTGACGGCGAACTGCGTCCCGTTCTCCGCGCGCGACATCAAGGGCCGAAATCCCACGAAGGACGAGCTCGCCGCGTGGCTTCGGCTTTCCGGTCTCCCGATCCGGCGGCTCTTCAACGCGAGCGGTATGCTCTACCGCGAACTGGGCCTGTCCGCGAAAATCGATTCCTTGTCGGAGGAAGAGGCCCTCTCCCTCCTCGCGACGGACGGCATGCTCGTCAAGCGCCCGATCCTCGTAGGCGCGGATTTCGTGCTCTTTGGCTTTCAGGAGAAGGAGTGGGCGCAGAGGGTCAAATAGAGATCCGTCCGATCGCATCAGGAAGGAGGTTCCGCGTGTGATACTCTCCCTGCAAGGTTGCATGGCGGCTGGAAAGACGACGGTGGCGCGTCATATCGAGCGGGTGCTTCCCGTGGTTCACGTGAACTACGAGGCGCCCTTCGGGTTGCTCGGCGAAATTCGGCAACGGGGACTCGATCAGAATACGCCGGAAGGATTTGTAGAAATCCAGCGCATCTTCATTCGCGCGGAGATCGCCCGGTGGCACGAAAACCGCAGATACGAACACGCGCTCAATGACCTTGGCCCGGAGGAAATCGAGTTTTTTACGTTGTTTTTTCCGCGATCCAAGGGTTATGACTGGCCGATTGAGCAAATGCTGGCGGACGAGCTTGCGGCGCTTCGGGCGTGCATGTCAGACGCCGTGCTGTTTCTCGACGCGCGGCATGACGTTTTGAGACGCAACAAGGAAGGAGACGCGACGCGCAAAAGAGGCTCCTTTGACCATTACCTTGCGGAGATGCTCCCTCGAAAGAAGGAGTGGTTTTTCACGCAGGCCCGTACGAAGCCCGATGTGCTTTGCGTAGACGGAATGGACAGGGATCAGCTATGCGCGGCGGTCACAAGCTGGGTGCTCGGAAAGATCGACACATAACCGAATCAAAAAGGACGGAGCGATCCGTCCTTTTTGACCTTATTGCAAATCATTCTCATAAAATGCCATGTACCACCTGGCAAAATGTCCCAATCCTTCCTCAATGGTCGTCTCTGGCTTGAAGCCAAAGTCTCGGATGAGTTCGTCAACGTCGGCATAAGTCTGGTAGACGTCGCCGGGCTGCATGGGGAGGTACTCCTTCTTCGCGGTGCGGCCGATGGCTTTTTCCAGTACCCCGATGAACCGCATGAGGCTCTCGGGCTTGTTGTTGCCGATGTTGTAGACCTTGGCGGGATCGGGACCCTTTGGCGGGCGGCAGAGCATGCTGTCGATCCCGCGTACGATGTCGTCCACGTAAGTAAAGTCGCGCAGCATGTCGCCGTTGTTGTATATCTTGATGGTCTCGCCGCGCATGATCATGTCCGTGAACTTGAAATATGCCATGTCGGGCCGCCCGTAAGGGCCGTAGACGGTAAAGAACCGAAGCCCCGTCGTGGGGATTTCGTACAGATGGCTGTACGTGAACGCCATCAGTTCGTTCGATTTCTTTGTCGCGGCGTAGAGGCTGATGGGCTTTGACACGTCGTCCGACACCGAGAACGGCGTCTTTTGCTGATTTCCGTACACGGACGAGGACGAGGCGTAGAGAAGGTGTTTCACCGGATGCCGCCGGCACGCCTCAAGGATGTTGAAGAATCCGACGATGTTCGATTCGATGTACGCACGCGGGTTGTCGATGGAGTAGCGGACGCCCGCCTGCGCCGCGAGGTTCACGACGATCTCGGGCGCGCGTTCCTCAAACACCGCCTCGACCGCGCCCGCATCCGCGAGGTCGCCCTTCACGAACGCGAATGCCGGATATCCGCGCAGAATTTCGAGGCGCGCGTCCTTGAGGCGCGGGTCGTAGTAATCGTTGAGATTGTCGTAGCCCACGACCGTTTCTCCGCGCGCGAGCAAAAGCTTCGAGAGGTGAAACCCGATGAACCCGGCTGCGCCGGTGACGAGGTATGTCATGCTTGCCCCTCCCAGGTGCCGCGATATTCCTCGCAGACCTTCCTGTAGCTCTCAAGATTCCCGATGTCGTACCGCTTCCCGGGCATCTCCATCGCGCGCACGTCGGTCTGTCTGGCCATCCACGCCATAAGGCTTCCCGGCGCGTCGACGCTGATCCCTGAATCGATCGCTGTCCGGATGAGCGGAAGATCCCGCCTGACATAGTAATAGAACGGCGGCGCGCACCACTCGGAGAAGGGGTTTTCCGGCTTTTCCTCCATGCGCGTCACGCGGTCCTGTTCGCCCACCTCCATGACGCCGCACTTTCTGAGCCTGTTCGCATCCGTCTCGCGGTAGCGCATGAGGCAGCTCGCACCCGCGCTTTGCGCGTAGCGCACAAAGAGACCGAGCGAAAAGTCGAGCACGTTGTCGCCCACGATCACGAGCATGTCCTCGTCCGCCCCGACGGCGTCGATCCCGAACTGAAGGTCCCGGACCGCCCCGAGCCGCGTTTCGTTGGAGACGGAGCCGTCGTCGAGCACCGTCACATGCAGGCGGGAACGATCCGCCCAGTTCCGAAAATGCGCTTCGTACTTGTGATTTGAGATGACGACGTACCGGCTGACGTCGCATGTTTTGTCGATGTCGTCCAAAAGCCTGTCGAGGATCGCCTTTTCCCGCACCTTTAAAAGAGGCTTCGGGAAATTTTCCGTCAGCGGGTAGAGCCTGGTCGCGTACCCCGCCGCCAGCACCGCGCAAATCATACCTTTCTCCCCTCTCCGCACCTGGCGGAAGGTCCGTCCCCGTCGGAAGGTGCGTCCCCGACGGAAGCTCCGCACCCATCCGCTGTCCGGCAAAAGTGAACGGAATACTTTCCTTCGAGCACCGGGAACTGACGGAGGTATTCCGCCGTCACCTTCCGCTCAATTTCTTCCTTGTAACTCGGATCGACCAGCGCCATGCAGCAGCCCTTGAAGCCCGCGCCGCTGAATCGGCCGCCGTAGACGCCATCCGTCCCGCGCATCGCCTCGTAGAGCGCCTTGAGTTCCGGTGAGCCCGTCTCATAGTTGTAGATGGAGGAGTGCCCGCTCTCGAACACGCACGCGCCGAAATCTAAAAGATCGCCCCTCCTCCAAGCCGCGACGCCGCGCAAGGCGCGCTCGAACTCGGTGTAGAAATGGGTGGCGCGTCTGCGCCAGTTTTCGGGCAGCCTGTGCTTATAGCACTCGAACACATCGCGCGGCACGAGCCTCAACCGCGCGTCGGCGAAGCGCCCGTAGTCCATTTCGGACTCTGCCATGAGCGCGTACGCCGCCGCCTTCAATTCGTCCACGCGCGCGTTGAACTTCGATCCCACGAGGCTTCTTTCGAGTCCGCTGAAAAAGACTGCAATCTCGAAGTCCGGCAGGTTCGCCGCGCGCGGAATGCGCTCGAAGGAATCGTCGAGCGTATCGAGAGAGAGCAGGCAGTCCTTTCTGCTCAGCACCTCGCACGATTGGTCGAGCTTTCCGACCGAGAGGCCGATGAAACCGTTCTCGGCGGAGAGCGCGATTTCGATGAGTTCCCGATCCGACAGTCGGATGCCGTTCTCCCGGCAGAACGCCTGTATGTATGTGATGACGACGGCGGCGGAGGACGAGAGCCCGCCGATGGGGAGCGTCCCCGCGATGACGCCCGTGAAGCCGCGCTCCAGCTGGTGGCCCGCCTTGGTCAGCGCCCACGCAGCCGCGCGCGCGTAGTCGCCCCAGTCTCCATGCGCGCGGGAGCGCCCGTCCGCGGCGAACACCGCCTCGCCGTCAAAGTTTATGCTCCGAAGCCGCACGACGACGGTATCCTCGGGGTGGTAGAGCATCGTCACGCCCCGATCGAGCGCGAAGCCCGTGATGAGGCCGTACTGGTGGTCGACGTGCGCGCCGATGGGGCACACGCGGTAAGGGGTGAATACCTCGCGGAGCTCGCCTGTGATCTTCGGATAGGCCTGGTCGAACGCTTCTGTAAGTGACATATCGCGTTTCTCACTCCTTGAAGCTTCTGTCCCGCGCACCGATTTTGAGCGCCCGCTTGACCGCGCGCGGCAGGGTTGCGATTGCGCGTGCGAGCTTGTAATCGACGGACGCGCGGACGGCGGCAAGCTCCTCTTCGCGCGCGACGAGGTCCGCGACGGTGCGCGCGTTTCCCGCGAACATCTCGGACGCAAAGCGGGGGAGATAGTTTGCGCCTTCGCCGATCAGTTCGCCTGAGATCGCCGCACACAGGTTGACCACAGGGCGGCGGAGCGCGGGGTCGCCCTCCGCGAGCGCGCCCGCGATGATGGGCGCGAATTCGCCGTTCAGCCGATCCACGACGAGCCGATGAAGCTTCTCGTATCCCTTCTCCCGCGAGAAGTTCAGCTCGTCCGAGAGCCCGGCGATGAGGCCCAATACGCGCGCCTGTGTCCACGTCACCTTCTTCGGCTCCGCACGGTAGAGGTAGGTGGGCATCGCGAGCGCATAGAAGCAGCCGGCCTCGGAGAGTGCTCGTGCCATGAACGGCGGGTCCTGGTAGCGCGGATAGTGTGGAAAGCGGATGCCGCGCCCGACGAGCAGGTCGCGCCGGTAGAGGAAGCGGTGGTAGCCGTAATCGAACTGGTAGTCCCGGTAGTCGACCATGCCGTCTTCCCGGAAGGAATAGCCCGAAAGCGGCCCCTCGAACGACGAGGTCAGCTTTCCCTTTTCCCAAAGGAGGAACGAGCCGCCCGCAACGCTCGCGCCGCTCTCGTTCGCCGCGGAGGCGAGGGATTCGAGCACGGCGGGGGAGGGGTATCTGTCGTCCGCGTCCGTGAACGCGACGTACTTCCCCCGCGAGAGCACGATGCCCCGATTCCGCGCCGCACCCGCCCCGGCGTTCTCCTGGCGCTCGACGCGCAGTTTGTCGCCGTACAGGGAGAGGATGTTCGGCGTCAAGTCGCTTGAGCCGTCGTCCACGACGATGATTTCCTTCTCGCGCAGTGACTGACCGAGCGCCGCGTCGACGCACTCGCTGATCGTCCGCTCGCAGTTGTAAGCGGGAATGATGACCGATACCTGTATGTCTGTCATGTTCGTTTCCTCAAAAGGCGCGGGAGGTATGTGATCGCGCGTCCGATCCGAAAGGACGCGGAGTTTTTGACCGCGTCGAGTTCCGCGCGCAGGGACTGCGCCTCGCCCGAGTCCGCGGTCCCGCGCGCGCTGGCCGCTTCCCTGCGCGCGCCGTTGATCATGCTGGCCGCGTAGCTTGAAAAGGGCATCTCGAGGATGCGCCGCGCCTGGGCGATCTCTCCCCTGTTCATGAAGAAGACGTCCGGGAAATCGGCAATCCTCCACGCGGGGAAGTAGTCGTTTCGGATGGCGTCGTAAAGCCTTGCGTACGCCTCGCCGAAGATCGAGTTGAGATTCCAGAGGCTGAAGTGAACGCAGTAGTTGAGGTAGCCCCGCTCGAGCGCCGGATATACGCCACGCGCCTTCAGAAAGTCCCCGAGCGCGTCGAGCGCGTCGTGAAAGCAGCTCCAGGAATGCTCCCGCGTCACGGACAGCGAGCCCTCCGCGCGCCGCCTCTGGTGCGCGAGCACGCGGTCGATCGTGATGATCCGGTCCGCGGACGCGAGCGCGGAGAACACGAAACACATGTCGTTCGTGGTGCGCAGCGCTTGAAAGCGCAACTCGTTTTTCCGGACGAAATCCCGCAGAAACAGCTTGTCCCACGCCCAGCCGACGAAGGCGAAGAACAGCCGGTCGGGCATGTCTCGCCAAGAAAACGGTTGCCTTTCCGGCAGGAACTCGTCCCTCAGCGCCCACGCGCCGGACGCCGTTTTGCCCGTCCGGTCGTCGAACATGTCGCAAC
Organism: Bacillota bacterium; assembly: GCA_023444095.1. Classification (GTDB taxonomy): domain Bacteria; phylum Bacillota; class Clostridia; order Christensenellales; family Aristaeellaceae; genus RUG11247. The sequence goes on along the minus strand of JAEZRP010000001.1, from coordinate 34,290 downwards.
GGAAGACGCCGACCTCGGCGCGCTCCCGCTCGCACGCCTCGAACGCAACCTCGAGCATGTCCTCTTCGAACCGGTCGTCCGCGTCCAGAAACGAGAGATATTTGCCCGTCGCGCGCCGCATGCCCTCGTTTCGGGCTGCGCCCGCCGTGGCGTTTTTCTGCGCCACGACCGTCATGCGAGAATCCCTTTCCGCCCGCGCGTTCAGGATGGTGAGCGAAGCGTCCGTCGAGCCGTCGTCGACGCAGATCACCTCGATCTCGCGAAGCGTCTGATTCAAAACGCAGTCGAGCGTCTCATTGAGAAACGCCTCCGCGTTGTAGACGGCCATGATTACGCTAACCTTTGATGCCATGCTTTCCTCCTATCGCTTCACCGCGTTTCGGAGCTTGCGCGGCACGGACGTGAGGAGCCGTCCCAGCCGGAAGGACGCCGAACGCCTGATGGCGAAGAGTTCGCTCTCGAGCGCGCGCACGCGCGCCTCCAGCGCAATCTGGCGGCCGTAGAGCGGATAGGTTTCGGGCGCGTCGATCAGAATCCGGACGCGCTCGGCCTCGAGATCGGTGTAGGATTTGGCCATGTCGAGCTCACCCGAAGCCTTCGCCGCACGGAACTCCTCCGCGATGTGTCTGAGAAATTCCCCGCGCATCTCGGCGGCGATGCGGCGGTAGGTGAACTCGTAGTTGCTCAAAAGCTTGAAGTGGTAGATGTCCTTGAACGTCTCCCACAGCCCCCGCGCGGTCAGAAAGTCCTTCACGAAGGCCATCTCCCCGCACATGGCGTACACCTTGCCCTTGTCGTATACCGAGGAGCCGGGGTTGTCGCGCCGGTTCTGGTAGTAGGCCTCGTTGACGAACAGCACGCGCCGGGCGAGGCACATGGTCTGGAAAAAGAACCCGTTGTCCTGATACGAGGCGCCGGGCGTCTCGTTGTGGCGGATGCCGTTTTCCAAGAGAAACGAGCGGAGGTAGATGCCAGACCACGTGTTCATGACGAGCCTTAAGGCGTCCGGCTCCCTCGACGGATCGACGAGCCTTCCATACCAGCTTTCGTCCGCCGTGAGCGGAACGAGGGTCAGGCGCTTTTCTCCGTTCCGCGTCTCGAAGCGGTAGAAGTCCGCCTTGACGATCTGCGCGCCGGAGTGCCGCGCCTCCTTCCAGAGCGACTTGTACATCTCGGGCGCGGCGACATCGTCCGCCTCGAGGATACCCACGTAGTCTCCCGTCGCGGCGGCGATCCCCGCGTTCATCGCGCGCCCGTAGCCGCCGTTTTCCTGCGTTACCACGCGGACGCGGGCGTCCCCTTTGGCATAGCGCGCGAGTATGTCCGGGGATTCGTCGTTCGACCCGTCGTCGACCGCGATGATTTCGATCTCCCGCAGCGTCTGCTTGAGAAGGCTTTCGAGGCAGTCCGGCAGATATGCGGCCACATTGTAGACCGGAACGATGACAGATACCTTGATCATGAAAACTCCTTTTTAGCGAGGGCGAGCGCTTGGATGATGGTTTTGTCCATGTCGAAATAGCCGTAGCTCCCGAGCCGCCCGCCAAAGACGACGCGCTTCTCAACGGCGGCGAGCCCGCGGTACTTCTGATAAAGCGCGCTGTTTTTCTCGTCGTTGACGGGATAGTATGGCTCGTCGCCGGGTTGCCACGCGCGCGGATACTCGTATGTCACGTACGTGATCGGCTGCGTTCCGAACTCGAAGTGCTTGTGCTCGATGACTCGCGTGTAGGGCGTCTCGCGGTCCGTGTAGTTGACGACCGCAACACCCTGAAAGTTTCCGGTTTCGAGCCTTTCCGTCCGGAATTTCAGAGATCGGTATTCGAGCGCCCCGAACCGGCAGCCGTAGAACCGGTCGATGGGACCGGTAAAGACGATCCGATCCGCCAGCGCGGAAAGCCGCTCCCGATCTTCGAGGAAATCGACGCCGAACGCCACCTCCGTGCCCTCGAGAAGCGCGTCGACGAGCGCATTGTATCCGCCTTCCGGTACGCCCTGGTAGCGGTCAGAGAAATAGTTGTTGTCGTAGGTGAAGCGCACGGGCAGGCGGCGGATGATGAAGGCGGGCAACTCCGCGCAGGCGCGGCCCCATTGCTTCTCCGTGTAGCCCTTGATGAGCTTTTCATACACGTCCCGCCCGACGAGCGAGATGGCCTGCTCCTCGAGGTTTCGGATCTCTCCCGCCACCTCGCCGCGCTGCGCCTCGATGATTGTCCGCGCCTCGTCCGGCGTGCGTACGCCCCAGAGCCGGGAGAAGGTGTTCATGTTGAAGGGGAGGTTATAGATCTCGCCTTTATAATTCGCGATGGGGGAATTGATGAAATGGTTGAAGCGAACAAAGCGGTTCGCGTACGCCCACGCCTCTTCGCTCGAGGTGTGGAAGATGTGCGCGCCGTAGACGTGGATGTTGATTCCCTCCCGCGCCTCGCAGCGGATGTTCCCGCCCGCATGTGAGCGCCTGTCGATCGCGAGACACTTCCTCCCCGCGGCCAGTGCCTCGCGCGCGAACACCGCGCCGAACAGGCCCGCGCCGACGATCAGATAGTCGTATGCCGCCATCCCGTCCTCCTTACAGCTTGAGAAAGTCCGCCCAGAACGCGCGCGATTTGAGCGCCCCTTCCGCGGCGCGCCATTGCGCCCGAATCTTGCCGCCCTCGCGCCGGAGCCTGCGTTCGAGCCGCGCATATTGGAGCATGAGCTCGAGCGCCGCGCGGTTGTCGCGCTCCGCAAAAAAGCCCAACCCCGTGTCGGCGACGACATTTACCGAGCTCCCTTTGCCGAAGTGCGCCCACAGCGGATTCTGGTGCGCGTACACATACGCCCGTCGTCGGGAGGGGAAAAGCGCGCCGCCAAAAGTCAGAAGCGCGAGCGACTTTGAAAGCCGCGTGTCGCGCAGGCCCGCCGACCGCTCCGCTCTTTCCGCGTCCTCCCGCGAGACGGGCGAAAGCGGGACCGCTTCGAGAGAAGCGTTCAGCGCCTCCGGATCGGCGTTCATGAGAAAGTCCGGCCCGCGCAGGAAATCCTCGACGCCCCGCAAAAGCATCCGTGCGTGCGCGTAACGAAAGCGCATCAGCGTGGAGAAAAAGAGCCGCCGGACGAGCCGGATGCCGTTCCACTCCGGCGTCCTGATCGCGTCCACAATGAGCGCGTTGCGCGCGTGGTAGTATTCCGTCCGGGACGAGTGCTTGCGCTCGAACGGCTCGTGCCAGACCGCGATGCCGGGGAGCGTCAGGACGCCCCTTCCAAGCCGCAGCCCGTACTCGATGTCGTCCATCCGCACGAAGAGCGGCAGCGGAAGCCCCGCCCGCCGGATTTCCGGCATCGGTACGCACGCGAACCACCACGCCGCGTAGTCGGCGCTTCTCTCCGCCGCGTCCGCCTCGACATCCGCAAAATCCGAAAGGTCGAGGTTCGCCGCGAGCGATTCGGATAGAAGGCCCAGCCAGCGCGCGCCCGACTCGTGCTGCATCCACGGCTTGTCCAGCCGGAGCATCGCGCCCGCCACCTGACAGGCGCGGTATTCGGGCCTCAGCGCCGAGAGCAGCGCGAACAGCCGCTCGAAGGCCTCCGGAATGATGGTTACGTCGTCGTCCATGAAGACGGCGTGCGTGAACCCGCCCGCGCTTTCGATCTCGATGAGGCTCCGCGCGAATCCGCCCGCGCCGCCGACGTTGCGGTTTTGAAAGACGCGCGCGCCGGGGAGATCGCCCAATGTGCCCGCGTTGTCCGAAACAAATATCGAGAGCCTCCCTCCAAGCGGGGAATCCGGGTTCTCGATTACGGCTGTTCTCAGCGCCTCGACGGTTTTCCGCACGCATTCCTCGCGCCGGTATGTGCAGATGTCGACCGCAATCCAAATCTCCCGCGCGTCCGCGTCCGCCTCGAATGCGCCGGAAGCGAGCCGCGCACCGCCGGACAGCTCGAGCCAGACGATCTTCGCGGCGCTCGCGTCGAAGAACAAAACGATCTCGCCGCCGCCCGGCAGGTTGAAATCTTTTTCGGAAAGCGCTCCCTCCCGCGCCATGATCCGGGCGCGGCCCCTGCCCGCGACATGAACGCGGAGCCGGAAGTTCGCGCACGCCGCGTACCGAATCCATTTTTCACACGCAAGGACGTTAAAATACGCGTCGTATGAAATCGCTCCGCCCGATTCCCGCCCCGCGCACAGCTTTTCCGCGCCATCCAGCGGGGGATTGAGCACCAGCGACTGTAAACGCACGCGCCTCACCTCCAGTTTATTATAGCACGGATGGTCCTTAAGTCAATGCCGGGGGTGCGCACGCCGGATTAACTTATCCATCGTTGACACGCGCGCGCGCGGACGCTATCATAGCCTGTATAAAGGGGCGATGTTATGAACCAGACGGTCGTGATCCTCGATTTCGGCGGGCAGTACAAGGAGCTCATCGCGCGGCGGGTGCGCGAATGCGCGGTCTATTCCGTCATCAAGCACTATATGACGCCGATCGACGAGATCCGGGCGCTTCAGCCCATCGGGATCATCTTTACCGGCGGCCCGATGAGCGCCTATGGGCCCGATGCCCCGTCTTACTCGAAGGAAATTTTCGAGCTGGGCGTCCCGATCCTCGGCATTTGCTACGGCGCGCAGCTCATCTGCCATCTGCTGGGCGGCGAAGTCGGCGGCTGTGAGAAGAGCGAGTACGGAACGCTCGCGGCGACCCTGAACGGTGCGGGCCGGCTATTTGAAGGGCTGGGCGGCGAGCAGAGGGTGCTCATGAGCCATACCGACAGGGTCAAGCGCCTGCCGGAAGGCTTCCGTGTCACCGCGGCGACGGAGCTATGCCCCATCGCGGCATACGAGAGCGCCGAAAAGGGCGTGTACGCCGTGCAGTTCCATCCCGAGGTCGAGAACACCGTCAACGGCCTCAAGATCATCCGCCGCTTCCTCTACGAGATCTGCAAGGCGACGGGCGATTACAACATGGAGGATTACCTCCAGCGCCAGATCGCGCTCGTGCGCGAGAAGGTCGGCAAAAAGAGCGTGCTTCTCGGACTCTCCGGCGGCGTCGACTCGAGCGTGTGCGCGGCGCTTCTCTCGGAGGCCATCGGCGAGCAGCTCGTGTGCGTGTACATCGATCACGGCTTCATGCGCAAGAACGAAACCGAGGAAATCAAAAAGGTCTTTGCCCGCCGCCCGATCAAGTTCGTGTACGTCGACGCGCGCGCGCGGTTCCTGAAAAAGCTCGAGGGCGTCACCGAGCCCGAACAGAAGCGCAAGCTCATCGGCGCGGAGTTCGCCCGTACGTTTGAGGACGAGGCGAAGAAGCAGGGGAATCCCGCCTTCCTCGCGCAGGGCACCATCTATCCCGACATTGTGGAATCCGGCGCGAACAAGTCGGCCGTCATCAAGTCCCACCACAATGTGGGCGGTCTCCCGAAGGATCTGGGTTTCGAGGGCGTCGTCGAGCCGCTGTCCGGGCTTTTCAAGGATGAGGTGAGAAGGCTCGGCCTGATGCTGAAGCTGCCCTCAAAGCTCGTCTACCGTCAGCCGTTCCCCGGCCCTGGCCTCGCGATCCGCGTGATCGGCGAGATCACCGAGGAAAAGCTTGACCTCCTGCGCGAGGCGGATTTCATCGTGCGCGAGGAGATTGGCAAGTCCCGCGCCAAGGCCGACCAGTACTTCGCGGTTTTGACCGCCAACCGCAGCGTGGGCGTCATGGGAGACTTCCGCACCTACGATTACACCGTCGCCGTGCGCGCCGTGCGGACGAACGACTTTATGACCTGCGAGTATGCGCGCCTGCCGCATACCCTGCTTTCGAGGATTTCAAGCCGCATCACAAACGAGGTGAAGGGCGTCAACCGCGTGGTGTACGACATCACGGGAAAGCCGCCCGCGACAATCGAGTGGGAATGATCCGGCACATCGTCCTGTGGCGCTTCCGGGAGGGATTCACCCCGGAGCAGAACGCCGCAAACGCCAGGAGGGTAAAGGCGGAGCTGGAAGCCCTCGCGTCCGTCGTTCCGGGGATCATTTCCCTCCGGGTGGAGATCGACGCGCTTCCGACCGGGAACCGGGATGTGATGCTCGACAGCCTGTTCGAAGGCGCGGAAGCACTCGCCGCGTACCAGGTCCATCCCGGGCACCTGCGCGTCGGCGCGTATGTGGGCGCGGTGCTCCGGGATCGCGCCTGCTTCGATTTCGACGAGTGAAGGCTTGCAGGCGCGTAGATTCAATGTTATAATCCGACTGGTGATGCATATGTACATCGGCCACATCTTCAGGATCAACCGACTGGTCCGCTCCGCGAAAGAGGAAAACGGCGAGACGTTTTGCGGAGCATAATCCGGGGGGCAACAGCCCCTCCGAGGATCGCCGGCGATAGCGGAACAGGCGCGAACACGATCGCGCTTCTGTGAGTGCGCCATCCGCCGGAAATGCGATACATGCCGCGGGCGTTTTGCCCGCGGTTTTTGTGTGTCCAAAAAGAGAATGGGGGTTGGGAAAATGGATTGGGAGATTCGAACGGTCGATACTCCGGCGGCGCTCGAGGCGGCCTATGTATTCTGCGAGCGGTTTTTCCGGATCTCGACGCGGAGAACTACGCGCGGAGGAAGTGGATCGAGCGGATGCGGGACCGGGCCGATCCGCCGAACAAGGACGCAACCTTCCAATGCCTCTTCGTCGGCGCGGATATGGACGTCTACCCGAACATCGCGGAGTGCGCGCCTTGGTGGCGGCTCGGAAATCTACGGACGGACGGCGTGGAGCATGTGCTCAGGGCGTACCAAAACGAGGAAGCGCCCGGCATGCGCGCAAACCGGACGCTTCCAATCTGCACGCTTGCCGGGCGATACGGCATCCCCGGGAGCACGCGGCTCTACGACGGGGGTGACCTCGTCAGGCGCTTTCTGCGCCAGTGGGGCGCCGAGCGAGAATCATCTTTTTAACCTGCGCCGCACGAACGCCGCTTCCTGCCTTTGCGCACGGTAGCTCTCCCAGCGGGCGGGATCGAGCGTCCCGTCCGCGAGCGCCGCGCGCACCGCGCAGCCCGGCTCCGTCCCGTGGCGGCAATCGGAGAAGCGGCAGCGTGCGGTCAGTTCTTCCACCTCCGGATACGCGTTCGCAATGCCTGCTTCCGCGTCCCACAGACCGAGCTCGCGCATGCCGGGCGTGTCGATCACAAGCGCGCCCGACGGGAGTCGGAAGAGCTCGCGGTGGGTGGTGGTATGCCTGCCGCGCGCGTCGTCCTCGCGGATCGCCTTGACGTCCATGAGCGCCTCGCCCGCGAGCGCGTTGAGCAGAGACGACTTTCCGACGCCCGACATGCCGAGAAACACCGCCGTTCGGCCCGGCGCGAAGCAGTGCCTGAGCGCGGCAAGGCCTTCGCCCGTCCTGGTGCTCACTGCGCAAATCGGCACGTTCCCCGCCGCCTCGCGCACCGCGCGGAGGAAGGGCTCCGGGTCGGCGCACAGGTCCGCCTTCGTGAGAACAACCGTCGGGCTTGCTCCGCTCTCCCTCGCCTGCACCAGATAGCGCAGCACGCGGTTCACGTTGAAATCCACGTTGAGAGACGTCAGAATGAACACGTCGTCGAAATTTGCAGCGACCACCTGCTCAAGCACGGTCTTGACATACCCGGCCGCGTGGCCCGAAAAGTCCGTGCGGGAGAACTTCGTCCGGCGGGGGAGAAGGTGCGCGATGGCGGAATCCCCGCGTTCGTTGTATCGAATCAGCACAAAGTCGCCGACTGCTGGAATGTCCGCCCGCTCCGCAGCCGCGTGGACGAAGGAGCCCTTGAGGGTCGCCCGCACCTCGCCGCGTTCGCACACCACGCCGTAGCGCCCGCGCCGAACCTCCGTGACTCGCGCGGGGATCAGTCCGCCGGGCACATCGTCCATACATCCGTCATATCCGTAATCCTTCAAATCGATCATTCATATCCTCCGATATTTGGACAGAAAAAGGTCGCGGAACAAGCAGCCTCCTGCGTTCCGCGACGGTGCAATCAGGTTACTCGGGGTGCGGCGCGCACGCCGCGTATTCGGCTAGAGGAAGACCACCGCTTCGATCCTGTCTGCCATATCCGAACATCCCCTTTCGCGCGCTCAATGCAGATTCCCATCCATATTATAGTGTCGTTGGGGCATCCTGTCAACGGCGGCCGCATTGTAAATTGATGCGGGAGCGGTTGACAGGAGCGTCCCCAGGGTATATAATACACAAAACATACGGATTTAGTGGGGAAAAGGAATTCGGAGACGGGAGGAATTGGAATGGCAAGGATTTACAGGGCGGCGGATGAGTTGATCGGAAGGACGCCTCTTTTGGAGCTCACGCATATCGAGGAGGAGTTGGGGCTCGAGGCGCGCATTCTCGCGAAGCTCGAGTATTTCAACCCCGCGGGATCGGTGAAGGACAGGATCGCGAAGTCCATGCTCGACGACGCGGAGGAGCGCGGCATTCTCAATCGGGATTCGGTCATCATCGAACCGACCTCGGGCAACACCGGCATCGGCCTTGCGATGGTCGCGACCGCGCGCGGCTACCGCATCATCATCGTGATGCCGGAGACCATGTCGGTCGAGCGCAGGCAAATTATGAAGGCGTACGGCGCGGAGCTGGTGCTCACGGACGGTTCGAAGGGCATGAAGGGCGCGATCGCCAGGGCGGAGGAGCTGGCGGCTGAAATTCCGAACAGCTTCATTCCGGGCCAGTTCACGAATCCGGCGAACCCCGCCGTTCACAGGGCGACGACCGGGCCGGAAATCTTCGAGGACACGGACGGCGAAGTCGACATCCTCGTCTCCGGCGTCGGGACGGGCGGAACCGTCACGGGCGCGGGCGGCTACCTCAAGGAGAAGAAGCCCTCCGTGAAGGTGATCGCGGTGGAGCCCGCAGCCTCAGCGGTGCTCTCGACGGGCGTCCCGGGGCCGCACAAGATACAGGGCATCGGCGCGGGCTTCGTTCCCGCCGTGCTCGATACGAGCGTCTACGACGAGGTGATCGCCGTGAAGGACGAGGATGCTTTCGCGGTCGGCAGGGACATCGGCAAAAAGGAGGGCGTGCTGGTGGGCATCTCCTCCGGCGCGGCAGTCTGGGCGGCCGTCGAGGTGGCGAAGCGCCCCGAGAACAAGGGAAAGACCATCGTCGTCATACTGCCCGATACCGGCAACCGGTACCTTTCAACGCCGATGTTTCAGGAATAACGGTAAAAAATGGGCGTCCCGCCGCGCGGGACGTCCATTTTATGTTATAATGACCGCATATGAGGTGAAAGCATGCTGGCGAAGAGGCTGAAACAGGGGGACGCAATTGGTCTGATCGCGCCGTGCCACGTGGCGACGCGGGAGCACTATGCGCCGATTATTCGGGGGCTCGAGGATGCGGGCTACAGGGTGAAAACGGGCGAGAATCTCTACAAAGCGACGCACGGCTACGCGGCGACGCCGGAGGAACGCGCGGCGGACTTCAATGACATGGCGGCGGACCCGGACGTGCGGCTCGTGTTCTTCGGGGGCGGCGAGGGCGCGAACGAGGTCGCGCCTCTCATCGACTACGGCGCGATCGCGAAAAATCCGAAGCTCTATCTGAGCTACAGCGACGGCACGGACATACTGACGGCGATCTATGCGAAAACCGGACTCGAGACCTACTACGGCCAGACGCCGGGACTGTTCGCGGGCATTTCGGACTACGACCTCTCTCAGTTCCGTGCTCACATGGCGGAAGGCGCGGGATCAAAGCACCGGGGCAACAGTCTGTGGCGCGCGATCCGCTCCGGCCGCGCCGAGGGGACGCTGGTCGGGGGATATCTGGGGAACTTCGCCTATCTTCTCGGCTCGGGCTTCTTTTCGCGGGCCGGGCGCGAGCGGTACGTTCTGTTCTTGGAGGATCACGAGATGTTCTCCTCCATGGATCGGCTGAGCGCGATCCTCGCGCGCGTCGAACAAAGCCCCTTCATGGACCGGGTCGCGGGGCTTCTGTTTGGGCATTATTCGGAAAATACGCCGCCGGAACTCTTCGAACGGCTCGCGCGGCTGGGCGACAGGTGGGAGATTCCCGTCGCGCACTGCGACGATTTTGGCCACGGCAGGAACCATGCGATCTTCCCCATCGGCTGCCGCGCCACGCTGGACGCGGCGGAGGGGCTTGAATACTGCGTGCGCGAGATCATCGTCGCGCCCTATGACCCAAGCTGGGCAACGGACTTCGAACGGATTCTCGCCCGCGTCGCACCCGCGCTTTCCGGGCTCGCGCTCTCCGTCGAGCACGTTGGGAGCACGTCCGTGCCGGGGCTGTGGGCGAAGCCCATCCTCGACATCGACGCCGTGATTCCGAGCATGGCCCACCTGCCCGAGGCCGTCCGGCGGCTCGAAGCGATCGGCTACCGCCACAGGGGGAATCTCGGCATCGAGGGGCGCGAGGCGTTCGCCTACGAGGGAAACGAGGATTTCATGGAGCAGCACTTTTACGTCTGCCCGGCGGATTCCCCGGAGCTTCGGCGGCACCTGGCTTTTCGCGATTATCTGCGTGCCAACCCGGATGCCCGGGACGAATACAGCCGCGTGAAGCGCGAGGGTGCGCGGCTCTATCCGCACGACATCGACGCCTACATCGAGCACAAGGGCCCGTTCGTTCGGGGAATCTGCGAGGCGTGCGGACTCTAGAACTCTTCCACGATGTCGGGCGCGCCGAAGGCAGAAATGACCGCGCGCGTGTCCTTCAGGTACCAGACTTCGGTGTTCCCGTCGCCCGGCTGATAGCGGTTTTTGAGCGAGGGATAGGCATCCAGCATGCTCGCCTGCGCCTCGATCCGCCCGTCGGGGACCGCCGTGCCCGAGAGCCTGAGCCACCTGCCGCCCTTGCAGGCGCAAATTTCAACGTGGGGGTTCTCGTGTATCTGCCTCGACACGTCCTTGACCTTACCCGTCTGGATGTAGAGCTTGCCTTCAAAGATGTGCGAGGTGCCGAACGGCCGGACGCGCGGCCTGTCCCCGTCCAGCGTTGCCAGGAAGTACGTGCCGCATTCCTTCAGGAACTCGTATGTCTTTTCCATGTGATCCCCTCCTTGCGAAAGATTGTAGCACATCCTTGGCTCGAATGGCAACGGCGTGGTAAAATGGGACGAGGTGATTGAGATGAATTATCCGAAAATCGCGCGCGGCGCGACCGCCGTGGTGTACGACATGGGTGATGGCAAGGCGCTTAAGCTGTTCAACGAGGGTTACTGGCGCGACGCGGCGCTGCGGGAATTTCATTACGCGCGGATCGTGGGCGAGAAGGGACTGCCGTCGCCGCGGGTGTATGAGTTTGTCGAGCCGGAGGGGCGCGTGGGGATCGTCTATGAGAAGCTCGAAGGCCCGAACATGCTCGACGAGCTCCTTTCGGGAGGGGACATTCCGAAGTTGATCGCGGACTTCGGGGCGCTCCAGAAAAAATTCCACGCGGCGCGCGCGCCGGAGCTGCGCTCGCTGAAGTTGTCGTGGCGGGAGAGCGCCGCACGGGGCGGAATGGAGCGGTTCATTCCCCTCATCGACGCGCTGCCGGACGGCGACCAGATCTGCCACGGCGACTTTCACCCCGCGAACGTGATCCTGACGCCCGGCGGACCGGTCGCCATCGACTTCATGAATGTGTGCTGCGGCGACGCGATTTTGGACGTCGCGCGCACGATTTACCTCATCGAAAAGACGCCCTCGGACGATGCGCCGATGGAGCTGCGCCGCGCGATTTCGGATATGTACCTCGCGCACATGGGCGTCGCCCGCGCGCAGATCGAGCCGATCATGGTCGCCCTGATGGCGGCGCGCGTGTCCGAGGCGAAGGTGGATGTCGAACGGGAAATGCTCCTGAATGAACTTTCAAAGGTGCGGTTCGTTTGAAGATTTGTCACATCGTCGGCGCGGGTGAGTCGGGCGGCGCGCGGATCGAGCCGCGCGAGGGGGACTGGGTCATCGCGGCGGACGCGGGTTACGCGGAGCTTGCGCGGCAGGGAATCAAGGCCGACCTCGTGGTGGGCGACTTCGACTCGCTCGGGGAGGCGCCCGCGGGCGAGAATGTCGTTCTCCATCCAGCCATGAAGGACGATACGGACACGCTGCTCGCGGTGAAGATCGGACTCGAGCGCGGCTTCCTCGATTTTCGCCTCTACGGCGCGCTCGGCGGACGGCTCGATCACACGCTCGCCAACATCCAGACACTCCGGTACATCGCGGCGCGCGGCGCGCGCGGGGCGATTGTCGGGGATGTCTGCCTCGCCGCCGTGAAGGATGGGGAGCTCCGGTTTCGCGCGGACGCGGCGGGCGTGATCTCGGTCTTCTGTCTCGGGGAGCCGGCGCGCGGCGTCGACCTCGAGGGTCTCTTGTATCCTCTGACCGACGCCACCGTGACGCCCGACTTTCCGATCGGGGTGAGCAACGAATTCACCGGCATGCCTGCGCGCGTGCGCGTGCGAGAGGGCTGCCTGATCGTCGTGTTCGACGAGATCGGGTATCTGGACACATAGGGAAAGGGCCCCGGGAATATCCCGGAGCCCTTTTTTGTCGGATTATTCGTCCTGCAGGGCGTCGTAGCCCTCCTCGCCGGTACGAACCTTGACGACGTTCTCGACGTCCGAGACGAAGATCTTGCCGTCGCCAATGTGACCGGTGTACAGCACGCGCCGCGCGGTCTCGATGACCGTCTTGACGGGTACCTTGCTCACGACCACGTCCACCTTGTACTTGGGAAGCAGCGTCATGCCGACCGGAACGCCGCGGTAGTACTCGGGCGCGCCCTTCTGGATGCCGCAGCCGAGGACGGATGTGACGGTGATGCCGGTGACGCCGATGCCATTGAGGGCGTTCTTGAGTTCTTCGAAGCGGCCCTGGTTGATGACGATGGAGACCTTCGTCAGCTTCGAGCTCTTTCCGGACGGGTTGGCCTTCGGAAGCTCGACTGAGATGTCGGGCGCGGAGGACGCCGCCAGGTGATGCGCGGGCATGAAGTCCGCGTAGGAGGAGGCGATGCCGTGCTCGTGCGTGTCAAGTCCGGCAACCTCGACTTCGGGCTCGACGCGCAAGCCGATGGTCTTTTTAATGATGAAGAATACGATGAAGATGGACACGGCGACCCAAGCCATGACGGCGACGACGCCCAGCGCCTGTGTTCCAAGAAGACTGACGCCACCGCCAAGGAACAGTCCCTTGGTGCCGCCGGTGCCTACGCCGTTGGACAGAAGCCCTACCATCAAAGTGCCGAGCGCACCGCAGATGCCGTGCACGCCCACCGCGCCGACCGGGTCGTCGACCTTCAGCTTCTTGTCTACGAATTCGATGCCAAACACGATCGAGAAGCCGGCGACGATGCCGATGATGGCTGCGGAGATGGGGGAGACGGTGTCGCAGCCCGCGGTGATGGCGACCAGGCCCGCGAGGGAGCCGTTGAGCGTCATCGAGACGTCGGGCTTTCCGTACTTGACCCATGTAATGAGCATGGCGGTGCAAGTTGCGACCGCCGCAGCAAGGTTGGTGGTGACGAAGATGTCGGCCGCCGTGACCTCGGCGCCGTTCACCATGGAAACAGTGGAGCCGCCGTTGAACCCGAACCAGCAGAACCACAGGATGAATACGCCCAGCGCGCCGAGGGTCAGGCTGTGGCCTGGGATGGCGTTGGGGGAGCCGTCCTTGTTATACTTGCCGATCCGGGGCCCAAGCATGATGGCGCCTACGAGCGCCGCCACGCCGCCGACCATGTGAACCGCAGTAGAGCCCGCGAAATCGTGGAAGCCCAGCCCTGCCAGCCAGCCGCCGCCCCAGATCCAGTGACCGGAGATGGGGTAGATGATGAGGCTGATCATCGCCGAGTAGATACAGTAGGCGCTGAACTTCGTGCGCTCGGCCATGGCGCCCGAGACGATGGTCGCAGCCGTCGCGGAGAAGACCGTCTGAAAAATCAGGAACGCTCCCTTTGAGACGCCCGTCGGCAGCGCGTAGGCCCCCTGCGTGAAGAAGTCGATCGCGCCGAAGAACGAGCTTCCCGTTCCGAACATGATCCCAAAACCCACAAGCCAGTAGAGGGGTGCGCCGATCGAGAAGTCCATCAGATTCTTCATGATGATGTTGCCGGCGTTCTTCGCGCGGGTGAACCCGGTCTCGACCATCGCGAAGCCCGCCTGCATGAAGAAGACGAGTGCGGCCGCCACGAGTACCCAGATCGTGTTGACGGATGACATGAAGTCGACGATGGATGTGTATTCAGCCATGGTGTTCCCTCCTTTGAATATAGAAAAAGGCGCCCGGAAATCTCCGGACACCCTCGTCCCATGGATAAACCTATTCGGTTGGTCGTCTAGACGGTATACCCCATCAGGAATTTATCGATCTCGCGGGCGGCTTCCTTGCCTTCGGTGATCGCCCAGACGACCAGCGACTGGCCCCTGCGCATGTCGCCCGCGGTGAAAACGCCGGGGACATCCGTTTTGTGGCCCTCATGGACGCCCGTCGTGCCCCTCTTTGTAAGCGGAATGCCGAACGCCTCGGGCACGTAGCTCTGGCAGCCGACGAAGCCCGCCGCGAGCAGCAGAAGGTCGCACTCTGCCTCTCGCTCGCTGCCCGGAATCTGGTCAAAGCCGTTCAGGCCAACGAGCGTAACCGCCCGGATGTTGCCCGAATCGTCCTTCAGAATCTCTTTGACGGTGGTCTCGTAGATTCTGGGATCGTGGCCGAACACCGCGATGGCTTCCTCCTGGCCGTAATCGGTTTTGAGGACGCGGGGCCATTCGGGCCATGGATTGTTTGCGGCGCGCGCCTCGGGCGGCTTTTTGAGCATCTCGATCTGCCGGACGCTCGCCGCGCCCTGCCGGATTGAGGTTGCCACGCAGTCGTTGCCCGTGTCGCCGCCGCCGACGATGATGACGTGCCTGCCCTCAGCCGTTATGGGCGCGGAGCCGGTCAGGACGCTCTTGGTCGCGGCCTTCAGAAAGTCCACCGCGAAATACACGCCCGACGCGTCGCGGCCCGGGATATGGAGGTCCCTCGGCATTTCTGCGCCGCAGGTGAGAAGCACCGCGTCGTACTCCTTCATCAGCTGTTCCGCCGGAACGTCCTTGCCCACGTCCACGCCCGTTCGGAACGTCACGCCCTCTTTTTCCATGAGGTCGATGCGCCGCCGGATGATCGACTTATCGAGCTTCATGTTGGGGATGCCGTACATCAGAAGCCCGCCGGCGGCGTCTTCCTTCTCGTACACCGTGACACTGTGGCCGCGCCGATTCATCCAGTACGCCGCCGAGAGTCCCGCCGGACCGCTTCCCACCACCGCCACCTTGCGGCCGGTGCGCACCTTCGGGGGCTCGGGCTTCACGTAGCCCCGGGCGAAGCCCGCCTCAATGATCGAAAGCTCGTTGTCGCGGATGGTGACCGCGTCGCCGTTCAGCGCGCAGGTGCAGGCGGCCTCGCAGGGGGCCGGACACACGCGCCCCGTGAACTCGGGGAAGCAGTCCACCTTTAAAAGCCGTGTGAGCGCGTGCTCGTAATTGCCCAGATACAGCATGTCGTTCCACTCGGGGATCAGGTTATGGACCGGGCAGCCGGTGTACATGCCGTTCATCATGACGCCCGACTGGCAAAAGGGAATGCCGCAGTCCATGCACCTGGCGCCCTGCCGTCTGCGCTCGGCTTCGTCGAGCGGGGGATGGAACTCCCCATAGTCCTTAATCCGCTCAATCGGGTCGATAAAGCCGTTTGGCTTTCTCTGGTACGTCAAAAATCCGTCCTTCTGTCCCATCCGGCTCACCTCCCCTTCACTTCGCGGAACGCCTCGAGCTCGGCCTCCGCCTTCGATTGACCCTGCTCTTCATGCCGCGCGATCAGGGAAAGCATGCGCTTGTAGTCCCGCGGCATGATTTTCTTAAATTTCTTCACGTACGCCTCGAAGTCCGCGAGGATGAGCTTGCCCTTGGCGGAACCCGTTTCCTTCACATGCGCCTCGATCATGGCCTTGAGCTCCTCGACGTCGTGCTCGAGCGTAATTTCCTCGATGTCGACCATCTGCTTGTTGACCCGAAGATACAGGTCGTGCTTCTCGTCCATCACATAGGCGATTCCGCCGGACATGCCCGCCGCGAAGTTGCGGCCCGTCTGCCCAAGCACCGCCACGCGGCCGCCCGTCATGTACTCGCAGCCATGGTCGCCCACGCCCTCGACAACCGCCGTCGCGCCGGAGTTCCGGACGCAGAAGCGCTCGCTTGCCTGGCCTGACACGTAGCACTGGCCGCTCGTCGCGCCGTAGAGCGCCACGTTTCCGATGATGATGTTCTCGTCCGCCTTGAAGAGACTCTCCTTCGGCGGGCGAACGGTGAGCTTGCCGCCCGAGAGGCCCTTTCCGAAATAGTCGTTGGAGTCTCCCGTCAGGTGGATGGTCACGCCTTTTGGAATCCACGCGCCGAAGGACTGTCCGCCGCCGCCCTTCGCGTTTATGACGTAGGTGTCATCCGGGAGCGTGTTCCTGTATCGCCGCGTGACCTCGCTTCCGAAGATGGTGCCAAACGCGCGGTCGGTGGAAGAGACCGTCACTTTCGCGGTCTGCTTCGCCGTATTGTTCAAGCGGATCTGCCGGAGAAGTACGCGCTCGTCGATGGTGTCCTCGGTATGGAAGTCATAGACGTCCTTGGGATCGAAGGATTCGTTGATGCGCTTCCCGACGATCGCGGACATGTCGATCGACTGCGCGCGCTCGGTGATGAGGTTCTTTCGAACCCTGAGAAGGTCGCCGCGGCCGACGAGCTCCTTCACCGTGCGGACGCCCAGCTTCGCCATGATCTCCCTGAGTTCCTCGGCGATATAGAGCATGAAGTTCATCACATGCTCGGGTTTTCCCTGAAAGCGCCTGCGAAGTTCCGGGTTCTGAGTCGCGATGCCCACGGGGCAGGTGTCGAGGTTGCAAACGCGCATCATCACGCAGCCCATTGTGACAAGCGGTGCCGTCGCGAAGCCAAATTCCTCCGCGCCAAGCATGCAAGCGATGGCGACATCCCGCCCGGACATGAGCTTGCCGTCCGCCTCGATGGCGACGCGCGTTCTGAGGCCGTTGAGCGAGAGCGTCTGGTGCGCCTCCGAGACGCCCAGCTCCC
This sequence comes from Bacillota bacterium, assembly GCA_023444095.1. Lineage (GTDB taxonomy): Bacteria > Bacillota > Clostridia > Christensenellales > Aristaeellaceae > RUG11247. The sequence continues at coordinate 17,215 of JAEZRP010000001.1, read as the reverse complement.
ACGGGAGTCCCGCGTCGTGAATGGAGGTTCTCGGGGCCGCGCCGGTTCCGCCGTCGTAGCCGGAGATGAGGATCACCTGCGCGCCCGCCTTCGCGACGCCCGCCGCGATGGTGCCGACGCCCGCCTCGGAGACCAATTTGACCGAGATGCGCGCGGCGCGGTTTGCGTTTTTCAGGTCGTAAATGAGCTGGGCCAGGTCCTCAATGGAGTAGATGTCGTGGTGCGGGGGCGGGGAGATGAGCGACACGCCCGGGGTGGACATGCGCGTCTCGGCGATCCACGGATAGACTTTGCTGCCCGGCAGATGGCCGCCCTCGCCGGGCTTCGCGCCCTGCGCCATCTTGATCTGAATTTCCTCGGCACTCATGAGGTACTCGGAGGTTACCCCGAATCGCCCGGACGCGACCTGCTTGATCTTGGATCCCCGTTCCGTGTTGAGGCGGGCGGGACGCTCACCGCCTTCGCCGGAGTTGGAGCGGCCGCCCAGCCGGTTCATGGCCTCTGCGAGGCACTCGTGCGCCTCCTGGGAGATGGAGCCGTAGGACATGGCGCCCGTCTTAAAGCGCCTCACGATTTCCGCGGCGGGCTCCACTTCCTCGATCGGGATGGGCGCGCACTCGTCAAAGGCGAAGGCGAGAACCCCGCGCAGCGTGTGGGGCATGGTTTCGTCGTCGACGAGGGCGGTGTACTCCTTGAACCGCTCGTAGTTTCCCTCGCGCACGGCGCGCTGGAGCGTGGTAACGGTGAGCGGGTTATACATGTGGTCTTCCTTGTCGGCGCCGCTTCTGAGCCTGTGGATGCCGGTGGAATCGAGCGTTGTGTCGATCGTGAGGCCCAGCGGGTCGAACGCGAGATTGTGGCGGTATTCCGCGCCCTCGGCGATCTCCTTGAGGCCGATGCCGCCCACCCGGGAAGTGGTGTTGGTAAAGTGCTCCTCGATGACCTTCGTTTCGATGCCGACTGCTTCGAAGATCTGCGCCGACTGGTAGGACTGGAGGATCGAAATCCCCATCTTGGAGGCAATCTTCGTCACGCCGTCGACAACCGCCTTGATGTAGTCGGCCTCCGCCTCGTGTCTGTCCTTGTCGAGCAGGTTTTTCTCGATCAGCTCGCCCACGCACTCGAGCGCAAGGTAGGGGTTCACGGCGCGCGCGCCGTAGCCCAGGAGAAGCGCGAACTGGTGGACGTCGCGCGGCTCGGCGCTCTCGAGAACGACCGACACGGCGGTCCTCTTACGCGTCCGCACGAGGTGCTGTTCGAGCGCCGACACCGCCAGGAGCGAAGGGATCGGGACGTGGTTTTCGTCCACGCCGCGGTCGGACAGGACGAGGATGGAAGCGCCGTTCTTGTACGCGCGGTCGCAGGCGATGAACATCCGCTGAAGCGCACGCTCGAGCGGCGTGTTCTTGTAGGTGAGGATCGGGATGACCGCACAGCCCGGCATGGTGAGGAGCCGCTGGAGGTCCGTGCTTGAGAGGATCGGGGTGTCGAGCTTCAGGACCTTGCAGTTCTCCGGGCGGTCCTCGAGGAGGTTGCCGTCCGCGCCGACGTAGACGGTCGTGTCGGTCACGATCTTTTCGCGGATCGCATCGATCGGCGGGTTCGTGACCTGCGCGAAGAGTTGCTTGAAATAGGAAAAGAGGGGCTGGTGCTTCTCGGAGAGTACGGCGAGGGGGATATCGGTTCCCATGGACGCGGTCGGCTCCGAGCCGGTCTTCGCCATGGGCAGGATGATATCCTTGACTTCCTCGTATGTATACCCGAACGCCTTGTAAAGCCTGTCGCGCTGTTCCTGGCTCATGGGCTTGACGGCCCGACCGGGCAGGGGCAGGTCTTTTAGTGTCTTCAGGTTCCAGTCGAGCCATTCGCCGTAGGGCCGGCGCGCGGCGTAGCTCTCCTTGAGTTCCGCGTCCTCGATGATGCGCTTTTGCACGGTGTCCACAAGGAGCATCCGGCCCGCGCGCACGCGGGACTTTTTCACGATCATCTCGTCCGGCACGTCGAGTACCCCGACCTCGGAGGAGAGGATCAGCATGTTGTCCGAGGTGATGTAGTAGCGCGACGGCCTGAGGCCGTTTCTGTCAAGCACCGCGCCCACGATGTCGCCGTCTGAGAAGAGGAGCGACGCGGGGCCGTCCCAAGGTTCCATCATCGTCGCGTAGTAGCGGTAGAGGTCGCGGCGCGTGCGCGAAATGTCGCGCTCGTTCTGCCATGGCTCGGGGATGGTGATCATGACGGCGAGCGGCAACGGCATCTCGTTCATCATGAGGAACTCCAGCGTATTGTCGAGCATCGCGCTGTCGGAGCCGCCGGACTTGATGACGGGCAGAACCTTGTCGATCTCGTCCTTCATGACGGAAGAGAACATAGTCTCCTCGCGGGAGATCATGCGGTCGATGTTGCCGCGGATGGTGTTGATTTCGCCGTTGTGCAAAACCAGCCGATAGGGGTGGGCGCGTTCCCAGGACGGGAACGTGTTCGTGGAAAAGCGGGAGTGCACAAGCGCCATGGCCGACACGCAGTCCTCGGACTGAAGGTCGAGGTAGAATGCGCGCAATTGCCCCACGAGGAACATGCCCTTATAGACGATCGTGCGGCTCGAAAAGGAGCAGACGTATGTGTTGTCGGTGATCTGTTCAAACGTGCGGCGGATGATGAAGAGCTTTCGGTCGAATTCGAGGCCTCTTTGAACGGCCTGCGGGCGCTTGATGAAGAGCTGCTCGATGACGGGCATGCAGGAGCGCGCCTTTTCGCCAAGGATCGACGGCTCGACGGGCACCGCGCGCCAGCCGAGAACCGGAAGACCCTCCTTCTCGGCGATGATTTCCATCATCTTCTTCGCCTGCGCGCGCCCCAGCGGTTCGACCGGCAAAAAGAACATGCCGACGCCGTAGTCGCGCTCCGCGCCGAGGTCGAACCCAAGGTCTAGCTTTGAAAAAAACTGGTGTGGGATCTGCAGGAGGATGCCCACGCCGTCGCCGGTGGAGCCGTCGGCGTCCTTGCCGGCTCTGTGCTCCAACTTCTCTACGATCTTCAGCGCATTGTCGACGGTCTTTCTTGACTTGACACCGTCGATCGAGACGACCGTGCCGATTCCGCAGGCGTCATGTTCATATCGCTGGTCATACAAATCCATATTATCAGTTGCCTTTCGAATAGGAATCGATTATCATCGCCGCCGTCTCCGTAATACGAACACCCGCGTCCATACTACGCTTCTGCAAATACCTGTGCGCCTCCGCTTCCGTCATGCCGAAGGTCGACTGGAGAAGTTCCTTCGCATGATCGATCATCTGATTCTCGCGCACCGAACGGCGGTTTTTGCGCTTGTGATCCATCTCCTCGAGCTGTAACAGCATCCGGACGGACGCGCCGAGATCGAAGCGGTTGATCGGCAGCGCCAATTTAAAAACGTCGCAAGTCGCATACATCTCAAGATGCAGTGGCTTGCCGATGACGAGCATGTGGGCCATGCCTTCCAGATCCGTGTAGAGCTGGTCGGCGGTCATGTCGAGGAGCTTTACGCCGCAAACGACGGTTCCCCCGCCCATGAACCGGACTGCCCGGACGATTTCCGCGCCCGTCTTATGGGTCGAGCGCGGCGTGAGGGAGGAGGAGGCGAGCATTTCCTTGACGCGCGTGATGGTCCCTTCATTGTCAAACGCGACGACGAGCCTGTTCACTGCGCCTCCCTCCCTTCCTGCGCCGATTAATAGTTAATGATGTACTTGCCGACTTCCCAGGCGCTGACGTGGGTGCGGTACTCATCCCACTCCCGCATCTTGCCCTTGCAGTACTGCTCGACGACGTGCTCGCCGAGGGTCTCGCAGATGAGCGCGTCGTCCTTCATGCACTCGACGGCCTCGAGGAGGCTTCCCGGCAGGGAGGCGATGCCCTTCTCTGCGCGGCTCTCCTCGCTCATCGCGAAAATGTTCTCGGTGATCTCGGCGGGCGGGACCATCTCCTTTTCGATGCCGTCCAGGCCGGCCGCGAGGCAGACCGCGAGCGTAAGGTAGGGGTTGCAGGCCGGGTCGGGGCAACGGAGCTCACAGCGGGTGGCGGCACCGCGCGCGGCGGGAATGCGGATGAGCGCCGAGCGGTTGGAGGCGGACCAGGCGGTGTAGCAGGGAGCCTCGTATCCGGGCACCAGGCGCTTATAGGAGTTGATGAGCGGGTTCGTGATCGCCGCCATGCCGCGCACGTGCGCGAGAAGGCCCGCGATGAAGTGGTAGGCTTCCTTGGAGAGCTTCTTGGGTCCTTCCGGATCAAAGAACACGTTCTTGCCGTCCTTGAAAAGGGACATGTTGGTGTGCATGCCGCTGCCGTTGATGCCGAATACCGGCTTGGGCATGAAGGTCGCATGCAGGCCGTCTTTCTGCGCGATGGTCTTCACGGCGAGCTTGAAGGTCATGATGTTGTCCGCGGTCTTGAGAGCTTCCGCGTACTTGAAGTCGATCTCGTGCTGGCCCTGCGCGACCTCGTGGTGGGAGGCCTCGATTTCAAAGCCCATCTGCTCGAGCATCATGCAGATTTCGCGGCGGGTGCCCTCGCCGTGATCGAGCGGGCCGAGGTCGAAGTATCCTGCCTCGTCGCCGGTCTTGGTGGTGGGATTGCCTTCTTCGTCCGTCTGAAAGAGGAAGAACTCAAGTTCGGGACCGACGTTGAAAGAGTAGCCCATGGCCTCCGCCTTCGAGAGCGCGCGCCGAAGCACGTAGCGGGGATCGCCGACGAAGGGCTTTCCGTCGGGCGTATAGACGTCGCAGATGAGGCGGGCGACCTTGTCCTGCTGCGGGCGCCAGGGAAGGATTGAGAAGGAATCAAGATCCGGAAACAGGTACATGTCCGACTCATGGATGCGTACGAAGCCCTCGATGGAGCTTCCGTCGATCATGATCTCGTTGGACACGGCCTTCTTGATCTGGCTCGCTGTGATCGCGACGTTCTTCAGCTGGCCGAAGATATCGGTAAACTGCATGCGAATAAACTCCACGCCCTGGTCAGCTACCATGCGAATGATGTCTTCCCCGGTGTATTTGCTCATGTCTATGCCTCCTATTTGCTCTGCGATATGAAAATGCAAGGGCAACCCTCAGGTACACCCTTGCCCTTGATGTGCAAGATTATAGTCGTGGAACCTGCAGCTGTCAATGCATTTTTATGTAAACAGTGGGCTAAGAAATATTCCTACTATAGTATGCGCGTTTTGCACGTGGGACTTAACAAAAAATAACCGTTGACATGCAGGATTTGTGGTGATAAAATCCATTTCAACCGAGAGGGAAGGAGGAAAAACCCGTGCGCAAGAGCTTTGTTGACAATTTCAATAATTATAATTGCAACTTTATCGAGGGTCTCGACAAAGCGTTTTCGCTTGCGCGGTTTTTCCGATAGAGCTTCCCGGACAGCTCGCGGCGCAGAAAACGCCGCGAGCTCTTTTTTATCACGAGGAGGGAATTCACATGTGTTCGATCATCGGTACGGAATCCAGATGCACGGAAGTCGCTGATTTCTTTGCGCGCTCGAAGTCGCGCGGACCGGACATGACCAGAATTGAAGAGGCGGGCGCGGGTTATCTGGGCTTCAATCGCCTGTCGATCATGGGTCTTGATGAGAGCGGCATGCAGCCCTTCCACCTGGACGGCGACATGGTCGTCTGCAATGGAGAAATCTATGGGTTCCGGGCGATCAAAGAGGCATTGTTGCATAAATATACATTCGCGAGCGGCTCCGACTGCGAGCTTTTGCTCCCGATGTACCGCGAATACGGGCTCTCGATGTTCGAAAAACTGGATTCCGAGTTCGCTGTCATCCTCTACGATTCGAAAACCGGAAGGCTGGTCGCCGCGCGGGACCCGATCGGCATCCGACCGCTCTACTACGGCTACCTGGAGGACGGTGCCATCGCCTTCGCGAGCGAACCCAAGTGTCTGATCGGGCTCGCGGATTCGATCGCCCCCTTCCCGCCGGGGCATTATTACGCGGACGGCGCGTTTACGCGCTTCGCCGATATCGTGGAAGCCGAGCCCTCCTTCACCGCAGATCTCGACACCGTATGCGCGGGCATCAAGTCGCGGCTCATCAAGGCGGTCGAAAAGCGCATGGACGCAGATGCGAAGGTGGGTTTCCTCCTCTCCGGCGGCCTCGATTCCTCCCTCGTGTGCGCCATTGCCGCCCGCATGACCGACAAGCCCATCCGCACCTTCGCGATCGGCATGGACAAGGACGCCATCGACCTCAAGTACGCGCGCATGGTCGCCGACCACATTGGGGCCGACCACACGGAGGTCTTCATGACCGCGGAGGATGTGTTGAGTTCCCTCGACGATGTGGTGAAGCTTCTCGGCACTTACGACATCACAACCATCCGCGCCAGCATGGGCATGTATCTCGTCTGTAAGTATATACATGAAAAGACGGACGTGCGCGTGCTTCTGACCGGCGAGGTTTCAGACGAGCTTTTCGGCTATAAGTACACCGACTTTGCCCCCTCTCCCGAGGCTTTCAACTGCGAAGCCCAGAAGCGCGTGCGCGAGCTCCACATGTACGACGTACTCCGCGCGGACCGCTGCATTTCAGTCAACTCCCTCGAGGCCCGCGTTCCCTTCGGCGATCTCGATTTTGTCCGCTATGTCATGCACATTGATCCCAGACTCAAAATGAATTCCTATAAAATGGGTAAGTACCTCCTCCGCCGCGCCTTCGACGACGGCGAGAACTGGCTTCCCCGGCAGATTCTCCTCCGCGAGAAGGCGGCGTTCTCGGACGCCGTCGGTCATTCGATGGTCGACGATCTCAAGGCGCTCGCCGAGGCGAAGTACCTCGACATTTCAGGCGCGCAGAAATATGTCCATGCGAAGCCTTTCACCAAGGAGAGTCTCATGTACCGCGATATCTTCGAGAAGCACTATCCCGGCATGTCCTCCATGGTCAAGGATTTTTGGATGCCGAACCGCGAATGGGAGGGCTGCGACGTGAACGATCCGTCCGCGCGCGTGCTGTCCAACTATGGAGCGAGCGGGGAATAGACGAACGGGGGATCAAGGGCGCTGGCTTCGCGATCCCGACCAAAGGGCCTTCGTCCCATTGGAATCTCAAGCCGGGTCCAAAATTCATGCTTTTTCGTCGGATCGCGCGGGACCAAAGTTCCGCGCGACCGAATTTGCTTTGCGGGATGACAGGCGCGCGAAAGTATGGTAGAATGAGGAAGCGGATTAGAACAAATTGTTCTCGTTGATTGTTGCGGCGGTATCCGCATGGTATAATGGGTAAAATCGGTTTTGAGAATCATTGAGAGGATGAAATCAATGAACGAATATATCATACTCACGGACTCCTCGGCGGATTTGCCGCAGTGGAAGCTCGACGAGATGGGCATTGAAGTTGCTCCCCTCACAGTCGACCTCGACGGAACGATCTACGTCAATTATCCCGACTGGCGGGAGATCGCTTCGCACGCGTTCTACGACGAACTGCGCGCCGGAAAGCCCGCGACGACATCCGCGGCGAACGTCGAGACGTTCCTTGACGCCATGACGCCCCACCTCGAGGCCGGAAGAGACATTCTCTACATCGGCTTTTCCACGGGTCTGAGCGGCACCTACAACGCAAGCCTCGTCGCGGTGGAACAGCTCAGGCAAAGTTATCCCGACCGGAAGATCGTCACAATCGATTCGCTCGCGGCTTCTCTCGGCCAGGGCCTCCTGGTCGTGCTCGTTGCGGAGAAAAAGAAGAGCGGCGCGACCATCGACGAGGCGGCCGCCTACTGCGAGGAGACGAAGCTCAAAATCTGCCACTGGTTCACGGTGGACGACCTCTTCTATCTGCACCGGGGCGGGCGCGTCTCCAAGACCACCGCCATCATCGGGACCACCCTTGGCATCAAGCCCGTCATGCACGTGGACAACGAGGGGCACCTCATCAAGGTCGACGTGGCGCGCGGCCGCAAGGCGTCCATCAAGCGACTGGCGGACAAGCTCCGGCAGACGAACACCTCGCTCACGCACGTATTCATCAGCCACGGCGATTGTCTCGAAGACGCCGAGAGCCTGAAGGAGCAGCTTGAGAAGGAGCCCGGCGCGAAGGATATTCTCGTGAACGTCATCGGCCCCGTCATCGGCGCGCATTCCGGGCCCGGCACCCTCGCGCTCTTCTTCATCGGAACGCAGAGGTAAGCATCGTTTGAAGGTTTAACCTCCGCTTCCTGCAAAACGCATTGACACATGGAAAGCGCGGAATATATACTGGGATCGCGATGCGGTCCCGGTATTTTTGTGGAGGAGTGCTTTCCCGAATGCTACACCAGAACATCTCGAAAAACGAAAGCGGCCATCTCACGTTCGCCGGAATGGACGTGACGAAACTGGCGGAGAAATACGGCACGCCCCTCTACCTCGTCGACGAGGACAGGGTGCGCATGAATTGCAGAATGTACAAAGACGCCATGGCGCACGTGTTCGGCGCGGGCTCCTCGGCGACCTACGCCGGGAAGGCGCTTTGCTTTACGGAAATCTACCGCGTGCTCGCGGACGAAAATATGGGCGCGGACGTGGTGAGCGGCGGCGAGCTCTTTACCGCGCTCAAGGCGGGATATCCCCCCGAGAAACTCTACCTCCACGGAAACCACAAGAACGACTGGGAGCTCGCGCTCGCGCTCGAGAACCATATCGGGCACTTCATGATCGACAACGAGTACGAGCTTTCGCGGCTTGATGAGATGGCAGGCGCGCGGGCCACGCGCGTCAGGGCCATGCTCCGACTCGCGCCGGGCATCGACTCCCACACCTTCGAGGCCGTGAATACCGGAAAGATTGACAGCCAATTCGGCGTGCCCATCGGAACCGGGCAGGCGCGCGAATTCTTTTTGAAGGCGGTCGCTGCGAAGAACATCGACCTCGACGGCATCCACTGCCACATCGGCTCGCAGATCTGGGACGAGAGCGCCTACGTGCTGGCTGCGGAGAAGATGGTCGCGTTCTACGCGGACATGGCGGAAGAGACGGGTGCGGCGCTCGAATACCTGAACCTCGGCGGCGGTTTCCCCGTCCGCTATCTGGAATCAGACCCGGCGATTGATATCCCGGCGCGGATCGCGCTTCTGGGGGAAGTCATCGGGAAGGCCTGCGCGGCGCGCGGGATCGCCGTGCCGAAAGTGATCCTCGAGCCGGGCCGGTCCATCGTCGCGAACGCGGGGATGACAATCTATCGCGCGGGCGCTGTGAAGGAGGTTCGGGATCACAGAACCTATGCCATCGTCGACGGCGGCATGACCGACAACATCCGCCACGCGCTCTACGGCGCGGCCTACACGGTCTACAACGCGAGCAACGCCGACGCGCCCGCCGATTTCGTCTGCACCCTCACGGGCCGTTGCTGCGAGTCCGGCGATATGGTGTCGCAGGGTGTGGTCATACCCGCCATCACCCCCGGCGATTATGTCGCGGTCGCCGTGACCGGCGCATACAACTACTCCATGGCCATGAACTACAACCGCGTCCCGCGTCCGCCCATCGTCATGCTGAAGGCCGGCGCCGACCGCCTTGCCGTCCGGCGCGAGACCATCGAGGACGTCGTCCGCAACGACGTTTGATGGGGTCAAATCTCCTGCCGGGCAAAAAACGCGTAAAATTTTTCGAAACCGGTTGTGCGAACGCGGAATATGAGTTATAATACATTTTGTGTCAATCCGCTCACTAGCCCCGAGCGCGAATGATGGCCAAAGGCGCACTGACCACGCGCGGGCGGCAACCATCGTCAATTTGGGAGGAATTTTTCGTGAGTACTTATATGGCGAATCCTCAGACCGTCGAGCGTAAGTGGTACGTGATCGACGCCGAGGGTATGGTTCTTGGCCGTCTGGCTTCCCAGGTCGCCTCGATCCTGCGCGGCAAGAACAAGCCCACGTTCACGCCTCATTGCGATTGCGGCGATTATATCGTCGTGATCAATGCCGAGAAGATCCGCCTGACGGGCAAGAAGCTCGATCAGAAGATCTATTACTATCACACGGGTTATCCGGGCGGACTCAAGGAAATCACTTACAGAAAGCTGATGGCCAACAAGAGCGAGTTCGCGTTCCGCGAGGCCGTTCGCAGGATGCTGCCCAAGGGACCGCTCGGCTACAAGATGCTCAAGAAGCTTCACGTGTATGCCGGTTCCGAGCACGAGCAGCAGGCCCAGAAGCCCGAAGTGCTGGTTCTGAAGTAAGGGAGGAGGACGGAAAATGTCTGAGGTTTGCTTTCATGCCGTAGGCAGAAGAAAAAAGGCGATCGCTCGCGTTCGTCTGATCCCGGGCGAGGGCTCCATCACCATCAATAAGCGCAACATCGAGGAGTATTTCGGCTACGAGACGCTGAAGATGCTCGTGCGCCAGCCGCTCAGCCTGACCGACACCGGTGCCCGCTTCGACGTGGTCGTCAACGTCAAGGGCGGCGGATACACGGGCCAGGCCGGCGCGATCCGCCACGGCATCGCCCGCGCGCTGGTGAAGGCCGACGAGGAGCTGAAGGGCGCCATCAAGAAGGCCGGTTACCTCACCCGCGATCCGCGCATGAAGGAGCGCAAGAAGTACGGCCTGAAGGCCGCCCGCCGCGCGCCCCAGTTCTCGAAGAGATAGTCGCGCAAGAAGGAGCATCGCATATGCGATGCTCCTTTCATTTTTGGCATCATGCGCATGGATCGCGCGTGCGGACTCGATTTCTCCGTTCCGCTGTGGCAGAGCTGGCGTTGGCATGCGCCATGACGGGAGCAGAGGCGGCAAAGCGTCAGTTTGAATGAAACGAGGTCAATCAAAACCGACGCCGGACGGCGGAGTTTGCGCATTTCTCGAAGCGGATCTGAAAAATCGACATATTTATTTTACAGCCTCGCGCGGGGATTCGGCTTGACGCTGCGTTTGTGAAACCATACAATGAAGGGTACAGGGCGGAAGGAGGGAGCGACATGCGGAAAAAGGCGAGCCGGCTTCTTCTGTTCGCGTTGGCGTTCGCGCTCGTCTGCCTGTCCGCCGCACCGTTCGCGCTTCTCGCCACGAACGGCGGACACTTCCACATGAGCTGCTCCTGCTCCGTCTGCACGGCCATCCGTGACGACCTCGCGGTTCTGCATGCCGTTTCCGAGGCACTCATCTTCCTCATCGCGTTCCGCATTCCCGCCGCGCGCGTCCGGAGGCTCGCCGCGCGCGCCGCGACCGGTCACCGCGTGCTCCTTCCCGTCGCGCTGAAAGTCCGTCTGAACGATTGATCGGTCGTCCTCGTTTTCCCCATTCAGACGGAGGTACATCCATATGATAGAGACATTTGGCCTCGCCCGCGCATTCCGGGACGAGACGCGCATTGAGTACGCCGATCTCTCGTTCGAGACGGGGCTCACCTACGTCATGCTCGGGGCGTCCGGCTGCGGGAAATCCACGCTTCTCAACATGATCGCGGGCGTTCTGACGCCCACGGAAGGGAAAATCAGGATCGACGGCGCGGACATGACCGCGCTCAGCCAGAAAAGGCGCGATCGGTTCCGCATCCAAAACGTCGGTTACATCTTTCAGGACTTCAAGCTCATCGAGGAAATGACCGTTGAAGATAACATCCGCGTGCTCGAGCTGGAGGGTGTAGACACCTCCTCCACGAAGGAACTGCTCGAAAGGCTGCAAATCCTTCCGCTCAAAAAGCGCAAGGTCGCGCGCCTCTCCGGCGGCGAGAAGCAGCGCGTCGCCATCGCGCGCGCGCTGGTGAAAAAGCCTTCCATCATCCTTGCGGACGAGCCGACGGGCAACCTCAACTACGAGATCGGGAGGGACGTCGTTTCTCAGCTCATCGATGTTTCGAGGGGCAGGACGCTCATCGCAGTCACCCACGACGACCGCCTCGCGTCCATGTTCGACCGCGTGGTCGATATGAACGAGGTTGCAGCCTCGGTGCCCGCAAAGGAGGCGAACCTCCGTGCTTAAATTCGCGGTTAAGAATATGGGAGTCAAGAAGGGGAAGCTCGTCCTCGTCACGCTTTCGATCCTGCTCTCCGCGACGGTGGCGCTTCTCGCATACAACGTCTCCTCGCAGGTGAGCGAGGGAATCGTCAATACCGCCGCATACTACGACATCATCATCGGCCCATCCGGCAGCGCCACGCAGCTCGCAATGAATACCATGTTTTTTACAGACAAGCCCCTCGGCACGATCCCGTACAGCTACGTGACCGAGCTCGAGGAGAACCCCAACGTAAACGACGTGGTGCCCTTTACCATGGGCGACAGCTTCAACGCCGCGAAGATCGTCGGCACCACGCCTGCGTTTCTGAATGGCAAGCCGCTTTCCGAGGGCGTTATGTTTGCGGACGCCTACGAGGCCGTAATCGGTGCGGACGTCGCGCGGATGTACGGCGTGCATGTGGGCGACGAGATCGTCACCTCCCACGGCCTGGGCCACGCCGGGGAGAAGCATGCCGCCTCGCCCCTCAAGGTTGTCGGCATCCTTAGGACCACGCACACCGCCTACGACAACCAGGTGTTCACTTCCTACGAAACCGTCTGGGCCGTGCACGGCATCGGAGCGGCGGAAGGAGGGGACGGGGAGGGCGCGGACGCGACCGAGGGCACCGTGTGCGCCATCCTCGTTCGCACGAAGGACTTCAACAGCTACTACACGATTTCGCAGTACTACGGCCAGAACTCGTCGCTTCTTGTCATCAATCCCTCGACGGTCCTGCGCGAGGTTCTTGAAAACGTCGATTTGAGCACGCAGATCGTGTATCTCTTGTGCGGAATCATCCTCGTGATGAACATATTCGTGGTCGTCGTCATTACGCTTCTCAACCTCTACGACGCGCGGCGCGAAATTGCGCTCATGCGCCTGATCGGCATCTCCATGCGGAAGATCACGCTTCTTTATACCATTCAGAACGCGCTGATCGGGCTTCTCGCGACGCTTCTCGCGCTCGGGGCGTCGATGTTGGCGCTGAACTTCATGGGCGGGTTCGTGGCCTCGATGGGCATCGTCCTCAACTGGTCGCGCGTGTATGCCGCGCAGTGGGCGATCCTTGGAATTGTCTTTCTCATCAGCGTGCTTCCGACCGTCCTTCTGGCGGCGCGGATGGCGCGAAAGGACGGGGTGATCGATTGAATTTGAATCGGATCTTCGCGATCCTTCTGGCGCTTGCGCTCATTATCGTCGCGAGCGGCTGCTCGGATCAAAAGGCATCGGGAGAGCCCGCGAAGCTCAGCTTCCTCGACGCGGTCGATCTTTCGACCATCGAGAAGCTCGACGGAAAGCCCGTCACCATCACGGGCTACATGGCGACGGTCTCGCCCGTCAGCGGCAAGTTCATGTACCTTCTGAATCTGCCGTACCAGAGCTGTCCCTTCTGCGTGCCGAACAGCCTGCAGCTTTCAAACACAATGGCGGTGTACGCGCCGGACGGCAAAACCTTCGACTACACCGAGCAGGCGATTGAGGTCACGGGCAGGATGAAGGTGGAGGACTACACCGACGAATACGGATATGAGTACAACTATCGGATCGTCGACGCGTCCTATCGGGTCGTCGATCTCTCGACCGTGTCGGAGCAGTACGCGCTCTGGATGTCGATCGCGTCCGACGGCGTGGTGGGCGAGCTCACCAAGATGCTCGACTACCTCTACTTCGTCTGCCAGTGGACGGAGTACACCTCCACCATGACGGGCGACGACGGTTCGACCATCACATATTACCTCTACCCCGGCGACGCCGAGAATTACCTGAAGGACGACGGACCGTACGGATTCGCCTCCTACCGCGCGGAGGACTACTTTGACAACCTCGCCGCGCGCGTAAACGGGATCAGCCCAACCGAGCTTCAGGATCTCGTCAAGATCATCGAGGACGCGCACGCGCTCGAGCAATACGCGCTCTCCGAGCTCGCGGCGGGCAATTACACCTTTGACGAGTTTGCCGACAAGTACACGCTCAACGACGCGCAGAACCTGGCCGGGCAGTTCGACGAAATCTACAGGCGGTATTCCGAGTGGCTCGGCAAGTGGCAAGTGTAAACGAATCAGGCCTTCGCCCGACGGGCGGGGGTCTTTTCATAGAATTGACAATTCCTTTGGGGCGTGGTATGCTGTGGCATCGATGCAGAATTTTGCAGGGTGGATGAATGATGGAATGAGGGTTACGCATGAAATCAAAGATCGGCATCGTTTGTGCGGGAGACCAGGAAGTGGCACCATTCCTTCGCTTGATTGACGAATGCTCCGTTTCCGAAAAGGCAATGCTGAAGTTCTATCATGGCAAGATCGAGGACGTTGAAATTGTTACCCTTTTCTGCGGCGTGTGTAAAACGAACGCGGCGATTGCCACCCAAATCCTGATTGATACTTATGGATGCAATGCCATCATCAATGCGGGGACCGCAGGGGGGATGGACGAAAAGATCCAATTATTCGACACCGTCGTTTCCAACGAATCCGCCTATTGGGACGTTTCCGCCGGAATACTGACAGAATTTCACCCCTTTATGAAAACCATCTTTTTCAGCGCGAATCAGGAATTGATCAGCATCGCGAAGGTTGCGATATCAAGGAATCGTCTGCCCAACGTCTACTTCGGCACAATGATCACGGGCGAAACCTTTATCGAGGACGAACACCGGAATGAAATTAACATGAAACTCCCGGCCCTTTGCGTAGACATGGAGACCGCCAGCGTCGCGCATACCTGTTACGTGAATGAAATCCCGTTTATCGCGGTCCGCACGATCACCGACACGGCCGAACACGGCGGGGTGGAGGCTTTTGAGCAGAACTGCGACAGGGCTTCGCAAATCTCGGCGAACGTCGTGATCGCTATTTTGAAGGAAATTGCGCATGGCTGTGGACGATCCGTATTTCATGGGGGGGATTTATTTTGAAAAGACTGTCTTTGGACGATTTTATGAAATTAAGAAAGATGGTTTTCCGGGGCGCAAGGCCCCTGGAGTTTACAATGTGGAAAACCGCATTTGAGAACGGGAACCCGGAGGATTTTCTCAGCGTGATTTCCGCATATCAAAATGAGGATGGCGGTTTTGGGCACAACATGGAAGCAAATATCTGGAATCCGAATTCCTCGCCTGAGATAACGTCCTATGCGCTGGATCAGCTGGAGCGGGTAGGCTACTGCTTCCAGGGTCCGAATCACCCCATTGTGAAGGGAATTTTGAAATACCTTTCTTCCGGCGAATACTTGACGCCGACCGGATGGATTTGCGGAATCCCTTCGAACAATGAATATTCCCATGCCCCTTGGTATGGCCATGACCCGAAGAATCAAACCGTTCGAATCCTCGGCAATCTGATTGACTTTATATTCAAATATGCGGACAGCGGCGGCGCTCTTTATCATAAGGCGCTTGCGCTGGACGAAATTCGAAAGACGCAAGGACGGAATGCCGATCCGGATTTCGGTAATTTCGACCCATCGAAATATGAACCATGGAAGGAATCGCCGCTGAGCTTCGTTCGTTCGCCGGACAGCGAACGGTATCCTGAGTATAAAGAGCTCGTCGATATCGAGTTGGACGCTATGGTTGAAAGACTGCGTCATACGAATGAACTCCCGGTCGCATACCTGAAAGAGGCGGCAGAATGGGAAGACCGGGAGCAGATTATCGGAAACTATTACTGGGCATCCAGTGACTTTATCAGTGAAATTCAGTATTTGGAGAAGTTCGGCAGATTGGATTTTCAATTACCCGTTCCGAGTGAGTCAACTTAGGATGAAGCCGACCGTTTTGCGCTGCGGATGATTGAAGATGCGGAAGGGGTTGAAAGCATGCCCGAGAAAAGCAATGCCTCTTTGGACCAAGAACGAGGGATCAGTCCACAAATTGAGGAAGAAATCCGCGAGCTTCTTTCGGGGGACTTGATGGAGACGGCTCTGAATTTCGTCGCCGATTTAAGAGAAAATCGAATGGCGCCTCGACAGTGGTTTGGCCCCAATTATTGGAGAATTCCCGATGAGGATTATTACTTGTGCAGCATACTCATGAACAAGGATCGCTGGCGCATCTTTTTCTTTGCAGGCGATTATAGCGGCGAATATGGGGAGGAGTTCAAAAAGGCCGTTCAGGATCATGTGAGCTCCTGTATATCCTGTGTGGAAGATTGCCCAAGGGGAAAAGCGTTGACGGTTTTTGGCAAGGAATACCCAAACGCATGTTTTCAATTTCCGGTTCAGTTCGTGAATCCCAATGGCGTCACCTTGGAATATATCAAGGAACTATTGGAGTATTGGAAAGGGGCAGTGCCGCGGAGCAATTCATGGCATTGTCGCTGATTTTGCCTGCCCAGCGGCGATGCAACGAACTGATTGAGAAGTATTCTTGCGAAAACTGTATGATAAGTGTTTTAAAGGGAATCTGAAGCTGGCTGAAAAGGGATATCCGCTGGCTGAATTCAAGTTGAGCTATTTCGCAGGGCTTGGCGCGGAGAGGACCTGGCTGGATAGAGCGCGCCGCGAATCGCGGCGATTGGGATGTCAGAACAATCTCGCGGAGCTGTTGAATCAAGAAGCGGTCGTCGGTCAAAGAGAAGGAGGTGTGACGGATGAACAGAATTGAAAAGGTTCGGAAACACGTTGATTCGATCCTACTGCATATGACGGATGCGCAGGAAAGAAGATGCGGGTACCTGCATTTGTATGGCGTTTCTCAGGCTTGTGCGCTCATCGCCCTGAAAAGGGGTGAGGATGCCGAGCTGTCGACGATCGCGGGCATGCTTCATGACATCTCTTCATATTCAACGATGGACACCAAAGAACACGCAAAGAAAAGCGCGGCAATGGCAAGGGAGATCCTTGCCTCACTACAATGCTTTACCAATGATGAAATGGATGCGATCTGCCGCGCGATAGGGAATCACAGCAGCAAGGGCGGTCAATTTGCCTCTTTCGACGAGGTTCTGATTGATGCCGATGTATTGCAGCATTGCTTCTATAACCCACTGTTCGAGATCGCCGAGCATGAAAAGGGCAGGTATGAGAATTTGAAGGCAGAGTTTGGATTCTGCGGCATACAAGCATGACCCGGAGTTCAAGTCGCGAGGGAACTTGGAGAAGCCCGCCGCCCGGCTGGCGCTGGAATGCGAGAGACCGTCCCGAATTATGTGTAAACCTCGAGGCTGTGGTAGAATAAAACAGCGTGGAGGATAACAAGCATGGGAAAACAGAAGATCACACCGGAACAGTCGGCATTTCGAAAGCAGCTGGGCGAG
>JAEZRP010000042.1 GCA_023444095.1 Bacillota bacterium | reverse complement strand
TTCTGCTATTTTGCCTTTTTGCCGCAGATGCCCGTTCACGCCATGCTTTTCAACGGGTACATGGAACATCTGGCTGGCGCTGGCGCAGTAGATATCGCCGCCGTTCTGGAACACATCAAGCCGCCATTGCTCTCCAGCCAGCCACGCGATCACACGGGCTTCGATTGCGGAAAAGTCGGCGACGATGAGCTTTCCGCCCTCATAGGGTACGAGCGCCGTGCGGATGAGCTCGGAAAGCACATCGGGGACGGACGTGTATCGCGCTTTCAAATTCTCATACGCGCCCGCGCGCACCAGTTCCCTCGCATCCTCCAGATCGTCCATGTGGTTCTGGGGCAGGTTTTGCAACTGAACATTTCTGCCCGCCCATCGACCGGAGCGATTCGCGCCATAAAACTGGAAGCATCCGCGCACCCGATTGTCGGCACAGACCGTGTTCGCCATCGCCTGATACTTTTTCACCGAGGATTTCGCCAGTTGCTGTCTGAGCGTAAGCACATCCGCAAGACCTTCGGGAGCGTCTTTAAGAAGCGCGGCCACCTGCTTCTTGCCGAGCGAGTCGGTTTCAAGACCGTTCTCCGCAAGCCAAGTTTTCATCTGTGCTACGCTGTTCGGGTTCTGGAGAGCCGTCAGCGCGCGCATCTTTTCAGACAGTTCGCTGTGGGACTGCTCGTCCATACGGATTGCGTTCTGCACGAGCGTCATGTCTACGCGGATGCCCCGGTCGTTGATTTCCTGATCCAACCAGTATTCCTCCCAGACAGCTTGGGGTACGGGAAAGCGCTTGAGGCGCTCCTGAATGGCTCGCTCCGTTTCTACGTCCCGCGCGTTGTAGGCTTTGAACATCGTCCATTTCTCTTGTACGTCGGCGGGATGGTTCCGTTCGCGTCCGCCGTTTGCCTTGGTCGGCGCACAGGGCTGGCAGAAGTATCGGATGAGTTCCTTGCCCTCTGTCAGTTTCTGCTTGTCCAGATTGAGCGCCGCGCCAACACCCGCGAGGGATAACGGTAGCCCCAAGTACGCCGACCAGACCATCGAACAGCGCCACTGTGTCGGGTCGAGGTACTCGCCGGCGGGGTAGCCAAGATAGCGCGACAAAGTGACGCGCTCGAAGTTTGCATTATAGGCGAATTTTATGACATTTTCCTCGGTCAGAGCGGTGATGATCTCCGGAGGTATCTGTTCTCCCTGAGCGAGATCGATCACACGTACCTCGCCGTCGTCCACAGCATAGCCGAAGAGTAGCACAGCAAAATCGGATGCTTCCGCGTAGCGATAGACGCCGGTCTTACTTAAATCGGCACTGGAAAAGGTTTCGACGTCAATACTCAAACGTTTCATCGTTTCACTCCATAAGGCAAGAGGCGGTGAAGTCGCTCCACCGCCCCAGCCGTTTTGTCTTACCGCAGGAAATCGTCGTCGCCTTCGTCCGCGAAGTCGGACTCAGCGCTGGCGCGACCGCCGAGGGGCTCACCGTCACGGAACTTCTGGAGGTTGTTGAGTCCGCAAGCGATGCCCTTGTTGCCGTTCGAGTTGAATGCGTACAGCGTGATACTGGCGCGGCCATACACACCGGAGTACACCTCGGAGCGGGACAGGATGGGGTTGCGGTCGGCGTCCACGATGCCTGGCGCGGTCGCGGAGTTGGCATTAATGAAGTAAGCGCCCATGTAGGCAGGATCGTCGGGGCGCTCCACATCGCCGTCGCGCAGCGGATTCTTGAGGGCAGACATCGGGGGTACAGACTTGCCGTTGCCCTTGAGCTTGCTTTCCCCATCATGGTAAGCCGCCTCAATCGCCGCGTGAATCTTGTTGATGGTGACCGTATCGGTCTTGGGGATGATCAGGGAAACGGAGTACTTCGGCGTGCCTCCGTTGATGCTTTTCGCTTCCCAGGCGTTGACGTAGCTCCAGCGGGTGTCTTTGCCGGTGATGACCTTCATGGGATTGGTTGCTTTCTGCGTATTTGCCATGGATGTGTTCCTCACTTTCATTCGTCAGCGAAGTCAGTCTTCGCGTTGTTGATTTCCGGACGGTTGTCGGACTCGGGAACGAGCGTCGGCTTACCCTGCGGGCGCTCCACGTAGGAGCCCAGCATTTCACCGAACCGCTTCTTGCCGAGCAGCTTTTCCATTGCCGTGAGACCCAGCAGTTTATGTTCGAAGGGATCAAGACCGGCGGCGGTCACGGCATCCGCGATGGCCTGTTCATCGGTGTAGCGGCGGTTTGCGCGGCCTTCGACCAGCTTCCATCCGTCGAAGCGCGTGCCGCTGAGCGCAGCCTGCAGCGCGTACTCTTTGATGTCGCTTGCCCATGCCAGCAGATCGTCCAGTTTGTCAAGAATGGCTGCGATCTCATCATCCTCCAGATATGGAGGGAGTACGAAGTCGTATCGGGCGAGCTCCATGTTGTGCTCGGCGCGTTTCCGGCACTCGGCTTTCGCCTTGCAGAAGCGGCACCACTCGCCGCAGTTCAGTTCGCCCTCGCCTTTGAAAGCTCGATCCGCCGCTGGTTTAAGGACTTCGTTCGCCCAGTGGTACAGATCGTCTTTTGAGAGCACCTCGGTGGCGACGTATGCGCGCCGGGGCTGGAAGATTGTCATACTGACGGTCTGGATGTCGTAGATGCCGTCGAAGAGAAGCAAAGACCCGAGGCCATAGAGCCGAAGCTGGGGGTTGCCGTCCGCTTCCACGAGAACGCCGGTGCCATGCTTGTAGTCACACACATACAGCGTGCCGTCGCCCACGATGATCAGGTCGCCCGTGCCATACCCACCTGGAACAAATTCGTTGAAGTCCAGTTTCTGTTCGATGAGTATCTGTGGGTCTTTACAGGTCTTGCGGATATCGGCGATGATCTCCAGCGCATAAGCCACATAGCTTTCGGCGCACTCGTGCATTTCCTCGGTGTAGTGGCTGAGTGCTGGGCGCGGGTCGCTCGCTTGCATGCCCAGCGCGGTTTTGAGCAGATACTCGCACAGGGCGTGCGCTTCGGTGCCCTCGGCGGCGTAATCACTGCCCTTATCCTCGTACTGTTCGCACATCCGCGCTGACGGCGGGCACTCGATCCAGCGCTTGCTGGAGGAGGCGGACAGAAGCGCGTGACTACCCATCCTGCCGCACCTCCGCCGTGCCGATTGCTGTCGCCGCCTGAATCAGGTCGGCGTATCTGCCGGGATCTACGTCGGACAGCTGTGTCGCGCCAAAATCCTTCAGCAGCGCTCTGACCGCCGCGCTGTGTCCCGCTGTGCTCTTCTGGGAGAGAACGGCGCGCACTTGCTCCTTGGTCACCGGAGCGAGGGCTTCTATTTCTTCCGGGCTGGAGAAGAGGCGCTCCAGCGTATCGGCCACCGAGTACAGGGAATTCGCCGCCGTTCGCAGTTCGCCAATGCAGGCGTCCAGTTCGCTCATCCTGCTCACGTGTCCGCACCTCCTCCCGTAACCTCTCGAATCTCCACCGAAGTCACCGACTGGCCGGGCGTGAGCACCAGAAGCTCTATCTGCTCACCCAACAGCCAACGCAGGAGCTTTCTGGGCAGCGACAAAGAACCGCCCTTTAGCACCCGCTCCCGGTTGCCGTCCGCGTCGGTCACGTTGATGCAGACCCGATGTTTGAGGGTCATATTAACCACCTGCCTTTCCGGAGGGTTTGTCCCTCTCATGTCCCAGTCAAAGAATTATGGGATGGGATTTACATCGCTCAAGATTTTCCGGCGCAGTTTTTCTTGATGGTTTCACACAGGCGATCTAATGCCCGGCTGATGGCAGGACGGCCTTTATGCAGCTCATCCGCAATCTCTGATTGCTTTTTTCCTTCTATGAAATAAAGCCGATAAAGCGTCCGTTGGTACTCGGAGAGGGTGGCGACGAAATCCCGCACGCCCTCGGCGCGCGGGGAAACATCACCTTTCTGAGCGAGCTCCCAAGCACGCAGCGCAAGGTGGTTCTTGTCCGGAGCATCGTCCTCGCTGCCGCAAACGGAATCCAGTGGTGCGTTCCACAGCTGCCACGAAGTAGGCTCCGGTTCACCGGGGTGTTCCTTGCGCCAGCGGGTCATCTCTGCTTTCTCTTCCGGACTCATGTAACGATGAGCCTGCTTGATGTTCTGATAAACTTCTGCGTCGTCCATAGCGTGGAGACGCTTAATGTAGGCTTCGGTAATGCCATCTCTGTCGGGATATACAGTAAAGACTTCGCCGGTTACACTGGGGTAGGAGTAAGCAATGCGCTTGTTCTGAGGGGTCTTTTTGATTTTCATTAGTCGGCTCCTTTCGTCTTCAGGCCAAGTGCCTTGAATCCGCAGGAGCCGATCAAATCCATCAGAGACAGAAAGACGGCCGGGATAGTCCTCTCCCGTAGGAGAGCACTAATCCTGGCCGTCGAGCAGCTCTGCGGATCTTGGCTGGTATTGAGTTATGCCGTCATTCTTTTACTGGTAACCTTGACGGCGGAGGCATCAGTCCTCATGATTACGGTTACGATACCTTCACGTTCGATCGTGAACGTACCGCCGGGATGCAAGATAGTTCGAGTCTTGCATCCCTTGTGTGCCTGTTCGAGCAACCCGGTTTTTGCATCAAACACACAGGCCAAACGCCCGATGCAGTCTCGGATTTCGAGCATCGCTTACCTCCCATAGCGGTGTAATCAGACAACCATCTCCTTTCTTGTCTCGTGCGCGTGTCAGCTCAATAGCTTACATTAAGGAGAAATAAAAGGCGGGGAATGTCCCCGCAAAACGAGGTTCGCGCGCATCAGCAATCGGCGAAATCTAGTATTGCTTGCACGTTGGTTCGATTATTAATTAGTCCAAAATCTAGCAGCCTGTATTGCGCTGCTTCGTTTGATACTTGGAAAGCGTCCGCGACCGACAGGATCGCCATTGCTGTGAAACCGAGTCCATCTTCTGTCGACGGTAAAGCTCGAAACAGCTTGTATACCATAGACCTCGGCATGAGCAGGGCGGATGCCATTTTGTTCGCCTGCCATTCCATACGATCTTTAGGTGTCCAATGGTTTATGCTTTTTCGTCGAAGCGTGGATGTACTGTCCGCTCTGCATTGAACCATTGGTTCAGGCGGGTCATCGAAGATGCACAGCTGATTCGGGTCATAGGCGAAGTGCTCAGTATGAAATATCGCGTGACCGCCTTCATGTCCCATCGTAAAGCGGTACCGGTTTTCTTTGCTCTTCTCAAGTAGGGCGTTGTCTATGATGACCGTCCCTGCCTTTGCTGTGAGATAATCTGCCGCATCGCGCTCAGGGTCGTAGACGATGACGCGCCCGGTATCATTGAACACGGTCATACCGAGATACCTTCCATCATTGGACAACCAAGCGAAATCCTGTGTCAGCCCAAGATATTCGCACACAAATCGGTCGACGTCAAGTGGCGTCGGTTCATACAGGGCGTCTGGACAGAAGTCCCGGACAAAAGACTCGCCCCATTCGTCGATCTCACTTCCTTTCAGGATCGGAACACGGTTTTTGTCCATTCGGAACCTGGGTTTTATCATCCGTCTTGTTACCCCTTTCGTTTTTTCAGCGCAGCGACCATCTCTTCCCAGTCACTTTGATCTGCCTGGAGATCTCTCGCAGTGCGCAGTGCGGCGCTCACGTAGTCCCGGTTCATGATGTAGTCCGGCAAATCGGGGGGCACTTCACTCCGACCTTTACCAGCCAAATCGAACATGATTGTTTTCTCGTCCTCAGTCATGCTGGCGACCGAAGCAAAGAGCTCGAGCTTCTCCAGGCTGAGAGGGTTCCTCCTCCCTTTTTCGACGTCACTGTAGTACGCTGCCGAAACGCCGAGATGCTCCGCCATCTGGCGCAGTGTGATCTTTTGACGCTCCCTTATTTCTGTGATGTACTGTGCAAATGTTACTCCATTACCATTCATTTTTCATTCCTCTTTCATTTTGTCATTCTCTCCTGTCAGAAAAACAACACCAACCTTCGTCGACCAATGCGCAATGCCTGCATCTGGGGCCACCTCCTTCGTGCGCGTGTAAGCTCGTCCGCTTACATATTCTATCGCACCCTCAAATGATTGTCAAGGCAACCCGCCGATCAATTTTAGAATTTACATACCGTTTCATTTTGAAATTTCACGTTGCGATATGTCCCTGTTGTGTGGTATAATAACAACATCCAAAAGCTGGGGGTAAACCGTATGGTTATTGATTATAAGCCCCTCTGGCATCTGCTGCTAGATCGAAATATGAGTAAAACAGAGCTGCGCCTTAAGGCTGATATCAGCACACGCCAGCTTGCAAAACTGGGTAAAAACGAAGATGTCAGTACAGAGACGCTACGCAAGATATGCACCACTCTCGATTGCGAACTGTCGGATATTATGAATGTATCGAAATGCGTTCAGAAGGAGGAGCGGTAAATGGAGTGTCTGGTCAAGCAGGATGTGCAAGAAAACCGCATTGCTCAAATGAGCGCCAGCCTTCTCGACGTTCTCCTGCTTGACAGAACAACGGGGCGTAATATCGTTTGGGCAACAGATGATTATTCCACCGAGAGTGTTTATTTTGCAATCGATGCGCAGATTTTGCCGTCTCACATCACTGGGGATAACGGTAACCAGATTATGCCTCGTGTCATGAAAGCGAAAAACAGCCAACAGGTGAGAACTCGAAGCAAAGCAGAGGTTTTCACGCCATCGTGGATATGCAATGCTCAGAATAACCTCATCGACGAGGCGTGGTTTGGCCGAACACGTGTGTTTAACGTTGAGACGGATGCCGGGTGGGAAACTATATTCACCCCGGTCGAATTCTCTTCAAGAAAAGTTACCAAAGATTGGAAGCACTATGTTGATGCCCGTAGAATGGAAGTCACATGTGGAGAAGCTCCATACCTTGTCAGCCGATATGACACGGTCACTGGGCAGCCTATCGATGTGCCTAATCGTATTGGTTTGTTGGATCGCAAACTTCGCATTGTTACAGAAAACACATCTGACGAAGGCGAATGGATGCGTTGGACGATCAGGGCATACCAAAGTGTTTATGCTTTTGAGTTTCAAGGGGATAATCTTCTACTGGCGCGTGAAAACTTGCTGGCAACATTTGCCGACTATATGCTTTATGTATGGAAGCGACATCCGACCGAAAGAGAGCTACTGAAAATAGCCACCATCCTTTCATGGAACATCTGGCAGATGGATGGAACCACCAATATGCCACCATATAGTGAGGTGGATGAAGAGCCATCACTCTTTAATCCAAACCCTCAATCTCACAAATGCCGTATCAAGGATTGGCGCTCAAAGGTGATCAAGACGTATGCATCGTTGATAGGAGGAAATGGAAATGGAAAATGAGTTTGTTGCAACATTTGAGTATAAACTGATCTACATTTTCTCCATCAACGATAGGGAGCACGAAGGGATTCTGAAAATCGGTGATTCTACTGTGCATACCGATGATTCTGTCGATACTCTTGTGCCCAATTGCCGTGCGCTTAATCAAGCGGCAAAGCAACGTATCGACAGCTACACAGGTACAGCCGGTATTGGCTATAAACTGGAACACACTGAGTTGGCTATCCGCACGATAGTGAAAGATGGGAAACAGCAACTGGTTAGTTTCCGCGATAAACTGGTTCATAATGTCCTGACGAACTCTGGCTTCAAGAAAAAAGTCTTTGATGATGCGCATGGAAAAGAGTGGTTCTTTGTTGATCTTTCCACAGCAATAAAGGCGATCACTGCTGTCAAGCAGTGTAAAGTGTCGTTGTCCCTGACGGAAACGGGCCTTAGTCATACACCCATCGTTTTTCGGCCAGAGCAGGAAGACGCCATCAGCCGAACGCTCCGCGTTTTCAAAACAAGTAATCGCATGCTGTGGAACGCCAAAATGCGATTTGGCAAGACGCTTTCAGCTCTCGAGGTCATTAAGCGTATAGGTTTCGGAAAGACCATCATTATCACACATCGCCCGGTTGTTGACGATGGCTGGTATAGTGATTTTGCTAACATCTTTTATGATCGAAGCGATTATACCTATGGTTCCAAAGCTCGTAATATCAGTGTCGAGTATCTGCTTGCTTCCGGGCACAAGTTCGTCTATTTTGCGTCCATGCAAGATCTGCGCGGCTCCTCCCTTGTAGGTGGCAACTTCGATAAAAATGACGCCGCTTTCAGTGCGGACTGGGATTGCGTAATTGTTGATGAAGCACATGAGGGTACCACAACCGCATTAGGCGATGCCGTGATCAACGCCATCGTTAAGAAGAAATCGAAATTCCTCGCGCTGTCTGGAACGCCTTTCAATATCCTGCGATCCTACGAACAAGAAGAAATCTATACGTGGGATTATGTGATGGAGCAGGAGCAAAAGGCTTTGTGGAATGCTTCACATTTCGGAGACTCCAACCCGTATGAGGAGTTGCCGGAAATGCGTATATTCACCTACGATTTAGGAAGACTCATCAACAGTGCGGCCTATGTGGAGTTGGAAGATCGCGCGTTTAATTTCCGCGAATTCTTTCGGGTCTGGACGGGCGACTACAGTATAGATCATGCCGATATGCCCGCCGATGCACATTCGGGTGACTTCGTACATGAGGCAGATATTCTGTCTTTTCTGAACCTTATCACGTTGGATAGCCAAGATAGCTGTTACCCTTATTCCAACGAAATATATCGTCAACTATTTAAACACTCCTTGTGGATGATCCCCGGTGTCCGCGAAGCGAGAGCTCTGGTCAAGCTCCTACACAAACATCCCGTTTTTGGTAGTGGCGCGTTTGAGATTGTGAACGTCGCTGGCGACGGTAATGAGGAAGAGAAGTACGAGGAGGCACTTGAAAAGGTTCGTACAGCTATCGATGAAGCGGGTGAAGACGGCTATACCATAACGCTGTCCTGTGGCAAACTAACCACCGGTGTGACTGTGCCTGAGTGGACGGCTGTGTTTATGCTATCGGGCTCGTTCTCGACGTCTGCAGCGAACTATCTTCAAACCATTTTCCGCGTCCAGTCTCCATGTAATAAATATGGTCGATTGAAGACAGCGTGTTATGTGTTCGATTTTGCTCCAGACAGAACGTTGAAAATGATCGCCGAGGCAGTCGCGGTCTCCACTCGCGCTGGACGTGGAAAACAGAGCGACGCAACGATCATGGGTGCGTTCCTTAATTATTGCCCTGTTATTGCTATCGAAGGCACGCAAATGCTTAAGTATGACACCAACCGTCTGCTGCAGCAGTTGAAACGCGCATATGCCGAACGCGCTGTCCAAACCGGCTTTGACGACGCAAGTCTGTATAACGATGAACTGCTCATGCTGGACGGCTTAGCAATGGAGGACTTCCAGAAGCTTAAGGGCATAGTGGGCGCGTCTAAGGCGCAGCAGAAAACCAATGAGATAGATGTCAACGCGCAAGGCTTTACTGATGAGCAGTATGAAGAAATCGGACGTATTGAGAAGAAGCCTCCACAGCAACGTACTCCTGAAGAAGAAGCACGGTTGAAGGAACTGAAAGAAAAACGCAAGCAGAAGCAGGATGCCATCTCTATTCTGCGCGGCATATCCATCCGCATACCCCTGATGGTGTATGGGCTGGATATTGACTTTGATGAAGACATAACGATGGAGAAACTGGTCGAACAGGTGGATGCAACGTCATGGGCAGAGTTTATGCCCAACGGCGTGACGAAGGCGTTATTCAAGAAGTTTATCCGCTATTATGACAAAGAGGTCTTTGTAGCGGCGGCGCGTAGAATCCGCGCCACTGTGAAATATGCTGATACACTTTCTCCCACTGAGCGTGTGAAAAAGCTGGCGCAGCTATTCCTGTGCTTCAAAAACCCGGACAAGGAAACCGTTCTTACGCCGTGGCGCGTGGTCAATATGCACATGAGCGATTGTTTGGGTGGTTACGACTTCTACGATGAAACACACAAAGAATTACTTGACTCTCCGCGCCTTGTGGAGCATGATCAGGTAACGGCGCAGACCGTACTGAGGCATAACGCTCGCATTCTGGAGATAAACTCCAAGACCGGCCTGTACCCGCTCTATGTGACCTACTCCATATACCGAGCAAAGTGCGATTTTTTTGGAGTAGACAGCTTATCAGAAGCGGATACACGCCTCCTTTGGGCTGAAACAGTTGCGGAGAACATTTTCGTTATCTGCAAAACGCCTATGGCAAAGTCTATTACGCGGCGTACATTACTTGGCTTTACAGATGGTCACGCAAACTTACACTATTTCGATGACCTGCTCAACATGCTGCGGGAGAAACCCCAGCAATTTGCTAAAAAAGTATTGCGACCCAGCTACTGGGATGTAACAGGGGTGAGTGAAATGAGATTTGATGCTATCGTCGGAAATCCGCCGTATCAACTGATGGACGGTGGGAATGGGGCAAGCGCCTCTCCGGTCTATCAGTATTTTATCGATGCGGCGAAATCGTTGTATCCTCAATATGTTTCGATGATTACTCCATCAAGATGGTTTTCAGGCGGGAAAGGGCTTGATGACTTTCGTGCTTCAATGCTATCCGATAACAGGATGAGACTGTTAGTGGACTATGTAGACAGTACAGTATGTTTTAAGAACGTTTTACTTCCCGGCGGTATATGTTACTTCCTTTGGGATAATGGATATTCAGGGTTGTGTACGGTTGTTTCAATAAATGGTGACAACAAGGTTGTTATGGAACGCAGATTGGATGAATTTGACATTTTTGTTCGTGATAATGAGAGCGTTCAGATCATCAGTCGTATCACTTCAAGCGGAGATAAGATGCTTGAGGATATTGTGTATGCAAGAAATACTTTTGGTATTTCGACTGACGAAAAAGGAGCAAAGACATGTGACGAAAGTCACACGCTGATGTTTGCGTGTAGTCAAAATAGTAACCAGCTCACGACGGCCTATATTGCCCCCAGTGCAGTTCAGCGAAACGCAGACATAATACCGAAGTATAAAGTGGTGATAGGTCGTTGTGTTCCAAGAAATGGCGAAAATGGCGTAGACCCAAGTGTTGGCTATCGTGCGATCACAACAGTTCATGTATTTGGCCCGGATATTGTGTTTACTGACACATATCTTCTATTAGCAGTGTTTGACACACAAGAAGAGGCGGTTAATTTTGCGAAGTACATGACATGTAAGCTGCCGAGATTTCTGCTTCGATTGACATATTCCTCTATCAACGTCACAAAAGGGAATTTCCGATTTGTACCATTCCTTGATTACCATCAGGAATGGACAGATGAAATGCTGTTTGATCGCTATAAATTCTCAAAGGTTGAGAGGGATCAAGTTATGTCAATAATGCGTCCGCTTGAGTATGTAATACACACCAGGCACTAGTATTATGTTTTATGTTCTCGATGAAGGATGGATTATTCACTGATGCAAGCAAGTTCGACATAGAGGTTGCTGTGAAGGGAGCGTCACCATGCCGAAAGACAATAGTCATTTTTTTGACAAGAAATATGTGTGGTCTGAAGTAAAGGATGAATTGCTTGGTTGCTATCTCGTACCATACTTTAGCAAGATTCTGACTATGCAAAGGCCGCTTCTCTATATTGATTGCTTCGCAGGGAAAGGACGTTTTGGAGATGGAAAGCCGGGATCTCCAATAATCGCAATGGATAGCTTGAACGCTTGTGTCAATTCTTTCCGTGGTAGGACTTTACCCTCGATATATGCTGGATTCATCGAGTTGCACCATGCGGAACAGCTGGAAATTCTCGTCAAAGAGCATCCGAAGAGGTTTCAACACTACAAAGTAATTGCCGGAAAATTTGAAGATTATATTATCCCTATGCTTGAGAGCGTATATAAGAAATATCCTTCCAGTAATGTATTTCTTTATGTTGATCCTTATGGCGTGAAGGTGCTAAATGCGGAACTCTTTGCGAAACTCCCCGAACTGTTTGATACAGCCGAACTACTCATCAATTTAAACTCGTTTGGCTTCATCAGAGAAGCTTGCCGCGTAATGGGAGTAAGTTTTCGTGAAGGTGAAGCAGTACTATCCGATCTTTGTGAATATGATCATTCCAACATGGATTCCGTAGAAGAGCTAAACGCCGTAGCTGGAGGCGATTACTGGCAGCAGGTAATCCGCGAATATCAGGCTGATAAATTCGACTGCTACGAGGCAGAGAAGCGGTTCTCTGCACTATATAAGGTTCACCTGCGAGAATCATATGCTTACGTATTGGATATGCCCATACGATTGAAGGCAGGTCAACACCCCAAATACCGCATGGTACATGCGACGAATCACCCTGATGGATGTATACTTATGGCCGATAATATTGCCAAGCGCACTGATCATCTGGTTATCGAGATACAGAACCACGGCCAGATGACTCTATACGACCAAACAGCAGAGAACGAGGATGTATCAGACGAATTGCTGAACATGAATATGGCCGAACTTCTTGATGATTTCACCGAACTATCGCACTTAAGCGTCGTGCTTGCTGAATTTTTCAACCGTTACGGAGTATTATGCGGCTCACCACGTTTAAGCAGTGGGAAGGGTGGTTCTGTTTTGAAGCGTATGGAAAAATCAGGATTCATAGAAGTGGCCCGAACCCCGGCCTTGACCGCAAATGGCAAACCAACGTCGTTCTGGACAGAAGGTCGCGGAAGTGAAATATTAATAAGGAAGAAAAAATGATGGACACGATAACCCGAAAAACAATGCTCTATAAAACTGGAGTTGAGTACGGCGACTACACAATGAATCATGTTCTTGGATGCTCTCATGGCTGTACATACCCATGCTATGCTTATATGATGGCAAAACGATTTGGTAAGGTTTCCGGTCAAGAAGATTGGTGTCATCCAAGACTTGTAATTAACACACTGGAGATTCTTGATCGGGAAATACCGCGTTTGCGGGAGAGAATACAGTCTGTACAACTCTGCTTTACTACTGACCCGTTCATGACTGGTTATGACGAGGTTGCACAGATGAGCCTCGCGGCTATCAAAAAACTCAATGCCGCTGGCATACAGTGTATTACGCTGACAAAAGGGATAACACCTGCAGAAGTCGCCACATTGTCTCCGGATAATGAGTATGGCATCACACTTGTATCGCTTGATGATGGCTTTCGTCAAAGATATGAACCGCATTCTGCTCCATTCATGGATAGATTGAATGCATTACGCTACCTTCATGAGCACAACTGCCGAACATGGGTTAGCGTCGAACCTTACCCAACGCCAAACATTGTTGAACAGGACATCCATGTGCTTCTTGAATCCGTAGGTTTTGTTGATAGGATCGTGTTTGGACGAATGAATTACAACAAACTCATAACGGAATACACAAACCACAAAGTCTTTTATAACGATGCCTCTGCTGCCGTCGTCCGCTTTTGTGAAGAACGCGGAATAGCGTATCATATTAAGGATGGTACAATTACGAGTGGCTAAATGCCACAGCTGATCATACTGCCATTATCAAATGAAATCCCCGTACACTCAAACGAATCGCCACTCTCAAACGATTCTCAAGGCTTCATTTGATAGTGGTCATAACCCGCGCTAACGAACCTCTTTCGACCCAATAATCCCATAAAACAAGTCCCGAATCGGCTGGAAATCCATGATTTCCGCTCATCCGGGGCTAATTTTTGTATCAATCTCGCTCGCATGATAGACCTGATCATTAGAAAATCGGTCTCCCGCTTCGCGCAACACCGTGGACACCCTCACCACAGTCCGGATGCTCAAGGAGAAGGGTGTCGAGGTATACTTTGAAAAGGAGAATATCTACACGCTTGATTCCAAGGGCGAGCTGCTCATCACGATCATGTCGAGCCTCGCCCAGGGGGAGAGCCGCTCTATCTCCGATAATGTGACTTGGGGCATGCGCAAGCGCTTCGCGGATGGCAAGGTCGCCCTCCCCTACAAGCAATTCCTCCGCTACCGCAAGGGCGCTGACGGTCTACCGGATATCGTGCCTGAGGAAGCGAAGATCGTGGTTGAAATTTACAGCATGTTTCTAGAGGGCAAGGCACCTTCCTATATCGCGCGTCACGGGGTGGATGCTGCCCGGGAAGCGCTGATCGCCAAGCGGGCGAGGCTTCTCAGCTATCTCGCGATGCTGTGCGAACAAGGGCCGATCCGGACGTTCAACGAAACGCTATGGTGCGGCACGGTCGCGCAGGTGCGGATCAAGGAAAATGGAACCATGCGCTTCATATTCAGGGATGGGGCTGTGGTGGAGGGTTAAGGCCCGACAGAAAGCCCCAGGATCAAAAAAATCATGGCTAGGGTTTTCTGTTCCGACATTTCTCATTTAAGCTGCCTACTACATCCTAGACGATCCTACCCCGGCTGAAAGGCCGGGGTAGTTGACGTGTGTTAATCAGAGAGTGATACGACATATTCAGCAAAGTCTCCGTTTATTTTTTGCGGGACTGCGTTTGACGCAGCTTGATAGATGGAGCCATCATTGGATTGCCAAATCACTATACCGTCAATGTTCAACTGCTCGACGACATACCAATCGCTAGGGATAGAAGGAGTGTATCCTCTTTCTTGTATTGTTACATCAACGACATTGAGCCGTGATGTTGGGCAAATGCCAGTCAACTCGTGACCAGAGAATGAAGCTACACCTAAGCTGGATAGATATTCCCTGTAGTCATTCGAGAACTTCAATTGAAGTATCTTTTCAGCACTTTCTACTTGCTGCATCGTTGCGGGTGTAAGAGATACAAAGCCGGGCATTGATCGAAGAATATCCGCAATATTCATGATTCTTATATACCCCCATCCAGCATGATCGTTGCCATGTCCTTCCAGAATTCGACACGCTGTTTGTCAAAGACAGAGCGATTGATGCTTGTTGCTTCGCCAAGTTCATGCCAAATTAGGTTATTACCGCCCTGCATATGCTCTGCTTCGGTCAAGATCGCCAATGTTGAATCCATCTTCTGACCTATGTGGTGCAGCTGATATGACTGGCCGGTTGCGGGGTCCAACGCGGCAAGCCCCTGTTCCATTCTTTGAAGATTCGTTCTCCCAAATTCATCCACAAAATCAAGGTCAATATCTCTTATGAGCGCAGCTTTTCCGTTTACCGTTTTTGTTAACAAACCAGCTTCCTTGCATATGTCGTATTGCTCCATAGACTTGAACCCCTTTATTACATCAAGCGGATAGCGGGTCTCCCGTTGAATCATCGCTGCTTCGTTCATCGTTAAGCCGTTCAAAGTAGCGCCCTTCAACGCAATTGCTTCGCTCGCGCCTCCGGAGATGGCGCCGGTAATGGCGCCCCACTTGAAACCTTCGCTCCCGGCGATAGCGGCCGATTTCAGCGCAGCATCCATGTCGCCTGTCTGAATGCCGGTGACAATGCCCGCCGAAACTCCGCCCAGTGCAGCACCAGACAATGCGCCTACAGCGCCTGACTTTGCCGCCACAGCAAAGATCATGCTGACTGCCGCGGCGCCGGTACCTGCTGTAACAACAGATACCGTCACGCATACCAGGATTACGCCCGTTCCAATCGCAACATTCCTAATCACCGTGTCGTATGTATCATCATACGCTTCAATAGGTTGAACGACCGTCTCCTGATCGGTTCCCAACGTAAAAACGTACCTTGTTCCCTGAAACTGTTCATCGAGCTCGGTTATTGTATAGCCAAAGAAAACATTGGCCTGTGAATTGAATGCGAGTTCGTCAAGATACTCCTGGGAGATATATATCGCCTGAACGTTTTCCACGAAGTATTCTTCGCTATCTAGAGCGTCTACCAGCTCCTCATAAAGGCTACCTTCAATATAGGGCAGAAGACTCGAGTCGTTCAATCCTTGGAAGGATGGAATGCCGGGAACAGCTGTTTCCGCTAAGCCATCTACCGGGATAATGAATGAAAAGAGCAGCGCGATGCTGAGCAGCAGAGAAATCAGTTTATTCATTGCCTCAATCCTCCCGCATGATTACTTTAGCCGATCCGCTGAAAAACCATTATCTATATACTCCTGGAATAGTTCATCCGATCCCACAAAAATGATTTTTGTGGTAGACTCGCCGGTATAGCGGTTGCTGACGGAGATCGTGTAAATGCCCTCAGAGGTGTAGTTATCTCCATCCGTCGCAGGTCGGTTGTATCTTACATCCTCCACGACCCCCGCGGCGCCTTCCACAAGCACGGAGTACTGTACATCGATGTCCAGATAGCGAGAACGGGCCAGATCAAGATAGAAGCCGTTTTCCGTGAGGGCTGTATTCTGCAGTTCTGCACCGGTCAGCACGTCAAATGGATATACCATGCAATTCCCGTTGCGAACCGAAAAGTAAAGTTTGATGCTGTAGTTGCCATACTTGTTGAGGATGTTCGTGATTTCTGCATCCTTTAGTTCATAATCCAGAACAACTTCATAATCGCCCTCCTCTAAGATGAGAACCTTGGTATCTGCTCCGGTCGTCCCCTTTGCCAACAGGAAAGAAGTATAGATGATGGGTTCGCTCTGGGAATTCTGATAGTCCGTATGGCGTATAATCAAGGTTCCGCGACCAAAGTCGGTTTTCTGCACGCCGAAATACTGGTCATACCCATCAATATCTTCGCTTACGATTAGTTGGCTGTTACCATTCAAGCAATCAATATCCTGCTCTATGTCAAACCACAGCGTGATAGAATCGCCCAAAGTTTTGATAAAAATGGGATTATCCGTTTCATTGTCGGTTACCCGGGTAAAACCGCTCATGAAGAAACGGCCCATTTGCCAACCGAAGTGCACGTCGTCGCCTGCTATTTCATGAGATTTAGAGTAACCTGTGTCGACACCTGCATTAACAACGGTCGAAGTGAAATAGTACACAGAGATACCCAGATTATCAAAGCAGGTCTTCATGCGTATCATGCTGTCTTCATACTGACCAATCTCACCATACAGACTGGCCGCTGTTGCATAATCGCCTGCTTCCTGATAACCTACAGCTTGGGCATATCGGCAGGCTCGGCCATGCTCATGGCTTCCAGAGTATCCATTGAGTGACTCAAACAGTTCAATTGCCACATCATAATCACCGCTTGCTTCAGCAATAAGCGCCTGCTGATATCGATTCTCTGTAGCAAGGGAATGGCTGTTGTTATAGGGACCAAGCGCCTCGAAAATCGCAGCAGCCTCCGCATAGCTTCCGCTTTCCGCAAGCTCGACTGCCAGGGTGTACTGTGTGTAGGGGAAAAAAGTCTGGTCGGCCGATAGATCAATCCACAAGGCGGGGCGAATGCCCATATCGCCCGTAACTTGCTCTGACCCAATTGATCCAAGAACGTCAACATAGCAGGCATCGCGCTGTTTCTTACCGGGAGAACGCAGCCACCAATCGGTTTCATCAATGCCAAGAGATGTGATCCCCAGGAACTTTGCTCCCCGCTCACGGGCAAATTCAGTGCCAGTTAACTTCCGATCATCCTTTGTGGTGAAGTATGTGTGCACTTCGCCATAGCTTAGCAAGAAAATCATGTCCGTCGTGTCATTTCCGCCCGTCGTCTCCCAGTCACCATTGCATGTGGCATCTGCGTTTGAGACAGTGGAAGAAATAATCGCCGTCTGCTCTTCTTCCGCAAAAGATTCAGCAAGAAAGCCACCATTCAGCCATGAGCGGATTTCGCTCTCCTCCCAAGACGTATCGGCCTTGTCTGAATGATAAGGCTGACAGTCCAGCGCGTACCGGCTAATCAGGAGAGCCTTGTCCTCCACGACAGCCAGCACGATCCACTCAATCGGTTCCGCACCGTTTTCGGTATTATTGTCCTGCTCATAGAGCCCAAAGTAAAATGTGGCACCCGGATTGACATCAACCGTTGGTGTTTCAGCAACCGCAATGCAGAAACCAGACGCCATCAGCGCTAATACCAGCAATACAGATGCGATGCACTTCATACACTTTCCCTCCACAATTACATAACCACCATCATATTTTACCAGATGTTAGTAATTTTGTATATATAAAATGTAAAGTCGTGTTGCGTGAAAAATTGTTGCCAAACTTTTCTTTTACAAACGAACTTTGCTTGTATCGATGCTGGATCATTAGGGTCCTATAACTCTCGTAGAATCTAAAGGCGATTTTGCTACAAAGGAATAAATAGGAAAATGCACCCGCCATGCACCCAACGCACCCGCGTAACTAATGTCCCTCTAGACATCCAGACCGACAGTCGTTGGTACAAAGAAGCTCACCGGTTACGGTGGGCTTTTTTGTTTGTCTGCAAATTGCACTCGGCAAGCGGCTTTGTGGAAGGAAGGTTCTCCCCAAATAAACTCCGGAAATTTCAATGCGTATATTGACGATGTTTTCATGGCTAAAGTTGGAATCTGGCCACTGGCCACTGGCACTGAAAACGCTCACTCGAACATAGATTCCCTTACTTGCTATTTGGAAAAATTTATGATAATATACATGAAAAGTGCCTTCCACAATTTTACTCAAAAGTGCTCCGCGTCAAATACTTGGCTTTACAAAGATAAAATGAGAGAGAGAAAGCGGTATGAGGAAGAGTATCGTATGGTTGTTGGTGGCGCTGTTGACATTTTCGGTATGCGCGCAGGCAGAACAGTTGACTCTGACTGAATTCGGCATTACTTTCGAAGCTCCGGATAATCTGGAATGGGTCACATGTACTGAGGGTAATTTCGATGTAGTCGGGAGCGCTTATTCCAAAAGCAGGGACCAGATGATCGAATACATGAAAGCAATTGGAGAGTATTTTAACGCAGTGGAACCGGACGGCGATCTTCGCATTACGGTGATGGTACTCCCAGCGAACGGAAGTTACGGAAATTACGATCTGTGTACGGATGGAGAACTGCAGAATAAAGCCGTGGACTTAGGCGGTACCGTCCTGAAGACGGAACAGACTGGTTTTATCTGCGTCATGACAGACCCTTTGGGGCAAACACTTCTTTCCTGCCTAACCTGCATGTATGGAAACTTCATAATAGTCAATGTTCGAGGCGCGGAAGAAGAAAATGTCCAAGCGGCGGCGGTGGACTTTCTGAATACCATGAGCTTCGTGGAGATAGGTGACATCTATAATATGACGCCGGTGACGATGCCCGTGTCCGGTGCGGTAATCCCTATTCCGGGGGGGTGGACAGAAAACACCCATACCGTAAACGATTCCGCGGCTCAGTTGACCTATACCGGACGCAGTTTCGATGGAATACTCCGTATGTTCGTATACAGCGAATCGGATGTCTGCACACTCTCCGGAAATGATGACAGTATGCGGCCATACCTAGCGTCAGACTACACGGAGTATATGACGAAAACCGTGGCAGGTAACGATGGCGTTTCGAGCGATGAGGTAATAGAGTATGTGTATAATGGACGTTCCTATTACGGATATGAATATCAAGGCGACGATTATCTTGGGCTGTGTGTGTATTTGATGAACAATGGGTATCTACACATGTTCAGCTTTATGGTGGATACTGACAACATTACAGAGGATCCGTTTATGCCTGTCTTTGAATTGATTCTTTCGAATGCATCCTTCTAACGGAGACCTAAGAAGGAAATGGACACTTGGAGAATTACTGCTGCATCAGCCGCAACGCCATGCCGAGCTGATACCTGAGCACTTTACGCGGTGTATTGGCAAGATCCCCGATGGTGAATACGCAGATGCGTTTTGCTTTTTCTCGGTCGGGTCCTACGTACAAAGGTCTGCAACGTGCAGCGGCCACACGATCCGTTCATAATCCTCGGGCGCGATCACCGTCGTCACATTCGGCTTTTTGTAGTCGCTGCTGAGCTTCGTCATGATCTTGTTGTCTGCGGCCCCCATGGGAGACGGTGCTCCCCAGCCCCGCCCACGCGCGGCGGCGGATTTCATCGGCGGTCCTCTTCCCCACCTCTATCAGCTCTCGGCCTAAATCAACCCACGCCTCATCGAGTCCAAAGGGTTCCACATGCGGGAATAATCGCCCATAATCCCGCTTAGCTCACGAGACATCCTGAGGTAGAGCCGATAGTTGGGTTGGAGGATGAAGAGGTGCATTTTGGCCTGCCAGAGGACGAGGCTCGTCTTGATCCCCGCCGCCTTGGTCTTGTCGCTCTTGGCAAGTACGATCCCGTGTCGCGCCTCCGCATCGCCGCCCACATCGATTGCCTTGCCTCGAAGAGGCGGCTCCTCGGACATCTCGACACACAGGACCTTCAAGCTGCTTCCTGCTCTTCAAGATCAGCTTAACGACTGTGGAGTTGATGAGATCGACTATCTCGTCCTAACGTACCCCTGTGCAATCAAAACGTGGGAACGAGTCGAATAACGAGAAGTCCGTGTCGCAGACTTATTCTAAATAATAAAAACCAGAAAATTCAATTTATTAACTGCTCATCTGCCGGATAAATGAAATCCCAGAAGCAAGTTTTAACGGTTAGTCTATTTTGCTAAGGAATATAATATGATAACTTTTTTCGAGGACTGTGACATTAATTTAATAACCGCAGTAGCATCCGCAATAGCTGCTATTGCATCCGTAGTAGTAAGCGTAATATTTGCATCTGTTCAAAAAAGCCAAGGGCATACATCGTTGAAAATATCATTATTTGAACGCAGATATGAAGCATACCACTGTTTCATGAATACGTCGCCCGTCGTTTGACAGTAGCGTCGCTGAGAATTGACACCCGCGTCGCCGAGGATTGACAGTTGCGACGGAGTGATTTGACACAGTACTCTTTGTAGTAGAATTGGGTTAACGTGTTG
>JAEZRP010000009.1 GCA_023444095.1 Bacillota bacterium | reverse complement strand
AGTCCTTCCTCGCACGCGATGGGCGTGATGAGGGTGATGTCCATGTCGATGTTGTCCCCCGGCATCACCATCTCGACGCCGTCCGGCAACTTGATGTTCCCCGTCACGTCCGTCGTCCGGAAGTAGAACTGCGGACGATAGCCGTTGAAGAAGGGGGTGTGGCGTCCGCCCTCGTCCTTCGTCAGAACGTACACCTGACCCATGAAGTGCGTGTGCGGGTGAATCGAGTTCGGCTTCGCAAGCACCTGCCCGCGCTCGATGTCCGTGCGCTGAATGCCGCGCAGAAGAAGTCCCACGTTGTCGCCCGCCTCCGCGAAGTCCAGAAGCTTTCTGAACATCTCGACGCCCGTTACGACCGTCGTGCGCTTCTCGGTGGTCAGTCCAACCAGCTCAACCTGGTCCTGAATCTTGATGACGCCGCGCTCCACGCGTCCCGTGGCGACCGTGCCGCGGCCCGTGATCGAGAACACGTCCTCAACCGGCATCAGGAACGGCTTGTCCGTGTCGCGCTCCGGATCCGGGATATAGCTGTCCACGGCGTCCATCAGCTCGAAGATGCACTGGCACTCCGGCGTGTCCTTCGCCTGCTTCCCGCTCGTCAGCGCTTCCAGCGCGCGAAGCGCTGAGCCCTTCACGACCGGAATGTCGTCGCCCGGGAACGAATACTCGGAAAGAAGCTCCCGTACTTCCATTTCGACAAGCTCCAAAAGCTCCTCGTCGTCCACCTGGTCTACCTTGTTCATGAACACGATGATGTACGGAACGCCGACCTGACGCGCCAGCAGGATGTGCTCGCGGGTCTGCGGCATCGGGCCGTCCGCCGCAGATACCACCAGGATCGCTCCGTCCATCTGCGCCGCGCCCGTGATCATGTTCTTCACGTAGTCCGCGTGGCCGGGGCAGTCCACATGCGCGTAGTGACGCTTGTCCGTCTCATACTCCACGTGGGCGGTGTTGATCGTGATTCCGCGCGCCTTCTCTTCGGGCGCCTTGTCGATCTCGTCATAACGCATCGCCTGCGCATGGCCCTGCTGTGACAGCGCCATCGTGATCGCCGCCGTCAGCGTGGTCTTGCCATGGTCGACGTGACCGATCGTGCCGATGTTCACGTGCGGCTTATTGCGCTCGAATTTTGCCTTCGCCATATTTCATTCCTCCAAATATTACTCGGACTTGCGCCCGCCGAGGAGCTTCGACGCGATGTTCCCGGGAACCTCCTCGTAGTGGGCGAACTGCATGGTGTAGTTGCCGCGCCCCTGCGTCTTGCTGCGCAGGTCCGTGGCGTAGCCGAACATCTCGGAAAGCGGCACGATGCCGTCGATGGTGTGGATGCCGTTCTCCATGTTCATGCCGGTGACGCGCCCGCGGCGGCTGGAGACGTCGCCCATGACGTCGCCGAGGTATTCCTCGGGCACCACGATCTCAAGCTTCATCATCGGCTCCATGAGCGCGCAGTCCGCCTTCTGCACGGCCTCCTTGAAGGCCATGGAGCCGGCAATCTTAAACGCCATTTCGGAAGAGTCGACCTCGTGGTAGGAGCCGTCCAGCAGCATTACCTTGAAGTCCACCACCTCGAAGCCGGAGAGGATGCCGCTCTTTGCGGCTTCCTGAATGCCCTGATCGATGGGGTTGATATACTCCTTCGGGATCGCGCCGCCGATGGTCTTGTTTTCAAACGAGTAGCCGGTGCCGGGCGCGACGGGCTCAATCTCGATGACGCAGTGACCGTACTGGCCGTGACCGCCGGTCTGGCGGACGTAGCGCGCCTCGGCCTTCGCCTTTCTGCGGATGCACTCCTTGTAGGCGACCTGGGGCTTGCCGACCTTGGCCTCGACCTTGAACTCGCGCAAGAGGCGGTCGACGATGATCTCCAGGTGAAGTTCGCCCATGCCCGCGATGATCGTCTGGCCGGTGGATTCGTCGGTGTAGGTGCGGAAGGTCGGATCCTCCTCCGCCAGACGCTGGAGCGCAATGCCCAGCTTGTCGGCGCCCGCCTTGGTCTTGGGCTCGATGGCGACGCGGATGACCGGATCCGGGAACACCATGGACTCGAGAACGATCTGCTGGTTCTCGGCGCAG
Source organism: Bacillota bacterium (assembly GCA_023444095.1). Classification (GTDB taxonomy): domain Bacteria; phylum Bacillota; class Clostridia; order Christensenellales; family Aristaeellaceae; genus RUG11247. The sequence continues at coordinate 35,985 of JAEZRP010000009.1, read as the reverse complement.
AGCGTATCGCCGGTGGTGGTGTCCTTGAGGCCGACCGCCGCCGCGATGTCGCCCGCGCGGATCTCGTCGATCTCCTCGCGGTGGTTGGCGTGCATGCGCAGGATGCGCGCGATGCGCTCGCGCTTGCCCTTGGTGGAGTTGTAGAGGTACGTGCCGGTGTTGAGCGTTCCCGAATACACGCGGAAGAACGCAAGCTTTCCGACGTACGGATCGACCATGATCTTGAACGCCAGCGCGGAGAAGGGCGCGTCGTCCGAGGGCGCGCGCGTCAGCTCCCTGTCGCCGTCCTTGTTCGTGCCCTTGACCGGGGGAATGTCCACCGGGGAGGGCAGGAAGTCCACGATCGCGTCCAGAAGCGGCTGGACGCCCTTGTTGCGGTAGGAGGTGCCGCACAGTACCGGGGTCATCGTGCCCGTGACGGTGCGCGAGCGGATGCCAAACATAATGTCCTCGTGCGAAAGGTCGCCCTGCTCGAAAAACTTCTCCATCAGTTCCTCGTTGGCTTCGGCGGCCGCCTCAACCATCGCCGCGCGGTATTCGTTCGCCTGATCGAGGTACTCGGCGGGGATGTCGCTCTCTTCGATGGCGGTTCCCATGTCGTCGAGATAGATTTCGGCCTTCATTTTGACGAGGTCGATGATTCCCTTGAAGTCTCCCTCTGCGCCGATGGGCAGCTGGATCGGCACGGCCTGGGTCTTGAGCCTGTCGCCCATCATGCGAACGACGCGGAAGAAGTTCGCGCCCATGATGTCCATCTTGTTGACGTACGCGAGGCGAGGCACCCCATACTTCGTGGCCTGGTGCCACACGGTCTCCGACTGCGGTTCAACGCCGCCCTTGGCGCAAAACACAGCCACGGCCCCGTCCAGCACGCGCAAAGAGCGCTCGACCTCGACGGTAAAATCCACATGGCCGGGGGTGTCAATGATATTGATCTGATGTCCGCGCCATTCGCAGGTGGTGGCGGCGGAGGTGATGGTGATGCCGCGCTCCTGCTCCTGTTCCATCCAGTCCATGGTCGCCATGCCCTCGTGGACCTCGCCGATCCGGTGCGTCTTTCCCGTGTAGTACAGGATGCGCTCGGTCGTGGTGGTCTTTCCGGCATCGATGTGCGCCATGATCCCGATATTGCGAACGTGATCCAAAGTATGCGTTCTAGCCACAGTCAGTATCCTACCTTTTACTTATGTCAGATTTGTTGCCGGCGCGCCGATCTCGTGTACGGCCCACCGGCGTGCAACCCGCAAAGCGGATCGCGAAAAGGATGGCGCCTCATAACCGACAAAGGGCTGCTCAAGTCGTCGTGCTCAAGCAGCTCTTGCGGTATGGCGCCCTTTTTTTACCAGCGATAGTGCGCGAAGGCCTTGTTCGCCTCGGCCATCTTGTGCATGTCCTCGCGACGCTTCACGGCGTTTCCGGCGTTGTTGGAGGCGTCTAGGATTTCTCCCGCCAAACGCTCCGACATGCTGCGCTCGCCGCGCTTGCGCGCGAACGAGATGAGCCACCGAAGGGCCAGGGTCTGCCTGCGCTCCGTGCGGATCTCGATCGGCACCTGATAAGTGGTGCCGCCGACGCGGCGCGCCTTGACCTCGAGGGAAGGCATGATGTTCGCAATCGCGGCGTCGAAGACCTCGGAGGCCTCCTTGCCAGTCTTCTGGGCGACCATATCGAAAGCTTCATAGCACACGGTCTGCGCGACGCCGCGCTTTCCGTCGTACATGATCTGATTGATCAGTTTTGTCACGATCTGCGTTCCGTATACGGGATCCGGCAGAACGTCTCTCTTGGGGATAAATCCACGTCTGGGCATCTTACGTCCCTCCCGAATGAATTCTAAGCGTTCATGAAACTGAGAAACGGGCGAACGCCTTGTAAAAGTTGGCGCTTTCACACGCGCCCGGACGCGCGCTTTCGTTCAGACTGCCCCGTTCCTTGGGCGTCCTCGGTACTCGCCGCAATCCGGTTTCGCCGCGGCGCGCCGACCGAATACTCGATTCGCTCGGTGCGATCGCCAATTCTGAACTTGGCGCAATGCGGCAAATTCAACCAGGCGACTTGGTTTGCCAGGGCAAACCAACCTGTGAACCAAAAGGTTCTTACTTCTTGGGCTTCTTCGCGCCGTAGAGGGAGCGGGCCTGCATGCGCTTCGCGACGCCTGCCGCGTCGAGCGTGCCGCGAACGATGTGATAGCGGACGCCCGGGAGATCGCGCACCTTGCCGCCGCGGATGAGGACGACCGAGTGCTCCTGCAGGTTGTGGCCGATGCCGGGGATATAGCAAGTACCCTCGATCTGGTTCGTCAGGCGCACGCGCGCGATCTTGCGAAGCGCGGAATTCGGCTTTTTGGGCGTCAGGGTCTTGACAGACAGACAGACGCCGCGCTTCTGCGGGCAATTCTGCAGAATCGGCGAATTCGACTTGTACGTGACCTGTTCCCTACCCTTGCGGATCAACTGGTTGATCGTCGGCATTGAGTAGTTGCACCTCCTGATGTGCTTTGTTTTCTTGAATCAACTTCCGCAACCCTGGAAGAGTGATCGCCTAAAGTTTCTTGAGCCCCGCGGCGGCGGTTTTAACGTCTACGCCGCAGGCCCTGCCGAGCTCCTTCATTTCGGGAACGACGATGAGTTTCGCCCCCGCCTTTTCGCACGCCTCGGCAACCTGCGTGCGAATGAACATTTCGGCGTCGTCCGCGAGATACACGGTCGCGATCTCGCCCGCCGCCAGCGCCTTCAAGAGCCTGCGCGTTCCGACCACCTTGCGATTGTCGTCCAGCTTCTCCGTCATCAGGGCACCCCCTCAAAATACCATGTGAAACCTGTCGTGTCAAGCAAAAACGAGTTAAACAATGCGGATTCGGTCGCTCGGGGTAGGTCCCCGAGCGATCCGACGGACAAAATCAATCTACCTTCACCCAGCAAGGGACTCCAAAGGCGCAATCCCTTTGTCGGGGGCGCGGGGACAGTGCCCCGTATCCCCTTCTTTAGTAGGCCTCGTGGATCTCCACGTCGCGGTAGCGGCGCATGCCGGTGCCGGCGGGGATCTGCTTTCCGATGATGACGTTCTCCTTGAGGCCGAGGAGCGGGTCGCTCTTTCCCTTGATGGCGGCCTCGGTCAGAACGCGGGTCGTCTCCTGGAAGGACGCGGCGGAGAGGAAGGACTCGGTTGCGAGCGCAGCCTTCGTGATTCCGAGGAGCACGCGCTTCGCGGTCGCGGGCCGTCCGCCGTTCTCCATGGCCTTTCTGTTCTCCTGCTCGAAGCGGAACACGTCGACCAGCGCGCCGGGGAGAAGCTCTGTATCGTTGGATTCCTCGATCTTGACCTTCCGGAGCATCTGGCGGACGATCACCTCGATGTGCTTGTCGGCGATCTCGATGCCCTGGCGGCGGTAGACCGACTGGACCTCCTTGACAAGATAGTCCTGCACGGCCTTGATGCCGAGGATGCGCAGAAGATCGGAGGGATTGATGGAACCCTCGATCAGCTCGTCTCCCGCGCGGACGACGTCGCCGTCCTCTACCTTGAGCTTGGAGCCGTAGTTGATGGGATATTTCTTCGTCTCCGCCTCTCCGTTCTGGGAGGTGATGACGAGCTCGCGTCGCTTCTTGGCGTCGGTCGTAATGTGCACGATGCCCGAGATCTCGGCAAGCGCCGCCTCGCGCTTGGGCTTTCTCGCTTCGAAGAGCTCCTCGACGCGGGGAAGACCCTGGGTGATATCCTCGCCGGTGGCGACGCCGCCGGTGTGGAAGGTACGCATGGTGAGCTGTGTGCCCGGCTCGCCGATCGACTGCGCGGCGATGATGCCGACCGCCTCGCCGACGTCCACGATGAGGCCGTTGGTCATGTTCGCACCGTAGCACCTGGCGCAAACGCCGATGGGCGACTGGCAGGTCAGCACGCTTCTGATAGTAACTTCCTTGTAGCCGGCCTTCAAAATCCTGTCGGCGATGTCGTGGGTGATGAGATCGTTCACGTCCACGATGACCTCGCCCGTCTCGGGATCGGTGAGCTGTTCTGCGGCCACGCGCCCGCGGATGCGGTCCTCGATCGACTCGATGACCTCGCCCTCCTCGGTGATGTCCGAAACCTTGAGCCCGCGTACCTTCTCGCCGCGGGCGGCGAAGCAGTCGATCTCGCGCACGATATTGTCCTGCGAGACGTCCACGAGGCGGCGGGTCATATAGCCCGAGTCCGCCGTCTTGAGCGCGGTGTCGGCAAGGGACTTGCGCGAACCGTGGGACGAGAGGAAGAACTCCAGAACCGAAAGGCCCTCGCGGAAGTTCGCGCGGATGGGCAGCTCGATGATCTTGCCCGACGGGGATGCCATGAGGCCGCGCATGCCCGCGAGCTGACGAATCTGGTTGACGGAGCCGCGCGCGCCGGAGTCCGCCATCATGTTGATGGGGTTGTAGCGGTCGAGCGAGTCCATCACCTGCTTGGTGACGTCGTTGGTCGCCTGCTCCCAGATGCGAATGACCGAGGTGTAGCGCTCGTTGTCGGAGAGACGACCGCGCTTGAACTCGCGCTCGATCCGGTGCACCTGCTGCTCGGCGTCCGCGAGGATGGTCCTCTTCGACTCCGGGACGATGATGTCCGCGACCGAAACGGTCAGGGCGCCGCGGGTCGAGAACCGGTAGCCCATCGCCTTGATGTTGTCGAGCATCTGCGCGGTCTGGGTGACGCCGTGGGTGCGGTAGCACATGTCGACGATCTTGCCCAGCTGCTTTTTGCCGACGACCTCGTCGACCTCAAAGGCAAACATCTCGTCGGGCGTGGTGCGCTTTTTGGCGCCCATGTCCTGCGGAATGGCCATATTAAAGATCATGCGGCCGATCGACGTTTCGACGATCTTCTCGTACTCTTTGCCCTCGAAGGTGCGCTTCATGCGGATCTTGCACCGCGCCTGCAGGGAGAGGTTGCCCGTATCGTAGGCCATCAGCGCCTCGTCGATGTCTGCAAAGGCCATGCCCTCGCCCTTCTCGCCGTCGCGGATGATGGTGAGATAGTAGCAGCCCAGAACCATGTCCTGCGTGGGGCTCACGACCGGCTTTCCGTCCTGGGGCTTTAGAATGTTGTTGGCGGACAGCATCAGGAACCGGGCCTCGGCCTGCGCCTCCATGGAGAGCGGGACGTGCACGGCCATCTGGTCGCCGTCGAAGTCCGCGTTGAACGCGGTGCAGCACAAGGGATGAAGCTTCAGGGCCTTGCCCTCGACCAGCACCGGCTCAAACGCCTGAATGCCCAAGCGGTGGAGGGTCGGCGCGCGGTTCAGCATGACCGGGTGATCCTTGATGACCGACTCGAGCACATCCCAGACCTCGGGTTTCACGCGCTCGACGGCCCTTTTCGCGGTCTTGACGTTGACCGCCATGCCCTGGTTGACGAGCCTTTCGATGACGAAGGGCTTGAAAAGCTCGAGCGCCATCTCCTTGGGGAGGCCGCACTGGTAGAGCTTGAGCGACGGACCGACCACGATGACCGAGCGGCCCGAGTAGTCGACGCGCTTTCCCAGAAGATTCTGGCGGAAGCGGCCCTGCTTGCCGCGCAGGAGATCCGACAGGCTCTTGAGCTGGCGTCCGCCAGCGCCCGTGACGGGACGACCGCGCCGACCGTTGTCGATGAGCGCGTCAACGGCTTCCTGGAGCATGCGCTTTTCGTTTCGGACGATGATGTCCGGCGCGCCCATCTCGAGCATGCGCTTCAGGCGGTTGTTCCGGTTGATGACGCGGCGGTAGAGGTCGTTGAGGTCGGCGGTAGCGAAGCGTCCGCCGTCCAGCTGCACCATGGGGCGAAGCTCCGGCGGGATGACGGGCACGACGTCCAGGATCATCCACTCAGGCTTGTTGCCGGAGAGACGGAACGCCTCCACGACCTCGAGCCTCTTGATGATGCGCTGGCGCTTCTGGCCCTCGCTGTCGCGCTTTGTCTCGCGGGCGGAGAGATCCTCGAGGTCCTGCTTGAGCGACTTCGACAGCTCGTCGAGGTCGATCCCGCGCAGCATCTCGCGCACGGCCTCCGCGCCGATGCCGACGCGGAACTCCCAGCCGTTCTCCTCGGACTGCTGGCGCTTCTGCTGGAACTCGGTCTCGGAAAGGAGCTTATACTGCTCGAGGCCCGGAACGTCGCCGGGGTCAAGGACGATATAGCTCGCGAAGTACAGCACCTGCTCGAGCGCGCGGGGCGAGATGTTGAGAAGCGTGCCCATGCGGCTGGGGATGCCCTTGAAATACCAGATGTGGGAAACCGGCGCGGCGAGTTCGATGTGGCCCATGCGCTCGCGGCGCACCTTTTGCTTGGTGACCTCGACGCCGCACTTGTCGCAGATGACGCCCTTGAAGCGCGTCCTCTTATACTTTCCGCAGTTGCACTCCCAGTCCTTGGTGGGCCCGAAGATGCGCTCGCAGAACAGTCCGTCGCGCTCGGGCTTGAGGGTGCGGTAATTGATCGTTTCAGCCTTCAGCACTTCGCCGTGCGACCACTTGCGGATCTTCTCCGGGGAAGCGAGGCCTATCTGGATGGAATCGAGATTTGTCAGTTCAAACAAGGAGCTCTCTCCTTTCCGCCATACGGCAGCACGCGGTCCTTAAAAATCGTCGTCGTCCAGCCCGAGATCGTCGTCCAGATCGAGTTCGTTGATGTCGAACTCCTCGATGGACGCGTCCTCCTCGCCCTCGGCAAGGTCGTCCACGATCACGCCCGGGGAAAGCTCCTCGGCCTTCTCGCTGTCGCGCGACACGTCCTCGTCGTCGAGTTCCTTGATCTCGATCTCGTTCTTCGCGGCGTCGAGGACCTTGATGTCCAGCGCCAGCGACTGGAGCTCCTTGATGAGCACCTTGAAGGACTCCGGCACGCCCGGGTCGGGAATATTTTCGCCCTTGACGATCGCCTCGTAGGTCTTGACGCGGCCGACGGTGTCGTCGGACTTCACGGTCAGAATCTCCTGCAGCACGTGGCTCGCGCCGTAGGCCTCGAGCGCCCAGACCTCCATCTCGCCGAAGCGCTGGCCGCCGAACTGGGCCTTGCCGCCGAGGGGCTGCTGGGTAACGAGGGAGTAGGGGCCTGTGGAGCGCGCGTGGATCTTGTCGTCGACCAGGTGATGGAGCTTCAGCATATACATGTAGCCCACCGTCACCGGATTGTCGAACGGATCGCCCGTGCGGCCGTCGAAGAGCTGGATCTTTCCGGTGGTGTTGATCCCGCACTTGGAGAACTGGATGCACGGCTTGCCGTTCTCCTCGAAGAGCACGTCCTCGGGTGTGCGCTCGGCGGCCATGGTCAGGACCTCCTGAATGTCCTCCTCGCGCGCGCCGTCAAAGACCGGGGTGGCGACGTGCCAGCCCAGCGCCTTGGCCGCAAGCCCCAGGTGAACCTCGAGCACCTGCCCGATGTTCATGCGGGAGGGAACGCCAAGGGGATTCAAAACGATGTCGAGCGGCGTGCCATCCGGGAGGAAGGGCATGTCCTCCTCGGGGAGAATCCTGGAGACGACGCCCTTGTTTCCGTGGCGGCCCGCCATCTTGTCGCCGACGGATATCTTTCTCTTCTGGGCGATGTACACGCGCACCATCTGGTTGACGCCCGGGGACAGCTCGTCGCGGTTTTCGCGCGTGAAGATCTTCACGTCCACGATGATGCCGAACTCGCCGTGCGGAACCCTAAGGGAGGTGTCGCGCACCTCGCGCGCCTTGTCGCCGAAGATCGCGCGCAGCAGGCGCTCCTCCGCCGTCAGCTCGGTTTCACCCTTCGGGGTGACCTTGCCGACCAGAATGTCGTTTGCGCGCACTTCCGCGCCGACGCGGATGATGCCCCGCTCGTCCAAATCGCGCAGCGCGTCCTCGCCCACGCCGGGGATGTCCCGCGTGATCTCCTCCGGTCCGAGCTTGGTATCGCGCGCCTCGGACTCATATTCCTCGATGTGGATGGAGGAGTACACGTCGTCCTTGACGAGCCGCTCGGAAAGCAGGATCGCGTCCTCGTAGTTGTAGCCTTCCCAGGTCATAAACGCGATGAGCACGTTTCTTCCGAGGGCGATTTCGCCCTGATCGGTCGACGGCCCGTCCGCGATCACCTGACCCCTGACCACGCGGTCCCCCTCCTTGACGAGGGGATGCTGGTTGATGCAGGTGCCCTGGTTGGAGCGGGAGAACTTGGTCAGTTTCTGGGCGTATTCGGTGCCGCTCACGCCCACGTAGCGCATCTCTTCAGCGGTCACGCGGGTCATGATGCCGTCCTCCTTGGCCAGGATGACGACGCCCGAATCGCAGGCGGCCTTGTACTCGATGCCGGTTCCGACAAACGGCGCCTCCGGCGTGAGCAGCGGCACGCCCTGCCTCTGCATGTTCGAGCCCATCAGCGCGCGCGCCGCGTCGTCGTTCTCGAGGAAGGGAATCATGCCCGTCGCGACGGAAATGAGCTGGCGGGGCGAGACGTCGACATAATCGACGGAATTTCGGTCGATCTCGATGATCTCGTCCTTGCGGCGCACGGTGACGCGCTCGTTGACAAAGTAGCCGTTCTCGTCGACCGGCTCGTTGGCCTGCGCGATGATGAACTGGTCTTCCTCGTCGGCTGTCATATAGTCGTTCCGGTCGGTCAGCCGGTGCGTCGCCGGATCGACCTTGCGGTACGGCGCCTCGATGAAGCCGTACTCGTTGATGCGCGCGTAGGTCGCGAGCGAACCGATGAGGCCGATGTTCGGACCTTCGGGCGTCTCGATCGGGCAGATGCGCCCGTAGTGCGAGTAGTGAACGTCGCGGACCGCGAAGCTCGCACGGTCGCGGTTCAGACCGCCCGGACCGAGCGCGGAGAGGCGCCTCTTGTGCGTGAGCTCCGCAAGCGGGTTCGGCTGGTCCATGAACTGCGAGAGCTGGGAGCTTCCGAAGAACTCCTTGATGGCCGCGGACACGGGACGGATATTGATGAGATCCTGCGGACGGACTTTGTCGAGGTCCTGGATCGCCATGCGCTCCTTGACCACGCGCTCGAGGCGCGACATGCCCACGCGGATCTGGTTCTGGAGAAGCTCGCCGACGCTTCTGAGGCGGCGGTTACCCAGATGGTCGATGTCGTCGATGGTGCCAAGCGCGTGGAACAGCCCGAACTGGTAGCTCACGGACGAGATGATGTCGTCCACGAGCACATGCTTGGGCATGAGCCGGGGCGCGGCCTCGCGCAGCGCGTCGTTCAAGGACATGCCGTCCTCGCGCACGCGCCTTAGAAGCTCCACGAGGGTGGGAATGTGAACGCGCTCGGAGAAGGGCGCGATCTTCTCGTCGTACTCGGCCGCGACCTTCTGGTCGTAGGACGCGAGGAAGGGCTTGATGAATCCGAAGTTGTTGCCGATGACGCGCACGAAGTTGTTCTCGACCATGAGGACGACTTCGTTGACGCCCGCGTTCTGCACCTCTTCTGCTTCCTCGCGCGTCAGCACGTGGCCGGCGGTGAACAGAACTTCGCCCGTGTAGGGGGAGACGACGTCCTCTCCCAATTCCTGATTCACGATCCGGTGGGCGACGGCGAGCTTTTTATTGTACTTATAGCGTCCGACGTGCGCAAGGTCGTACCTCTTGGGATCGAAGAAGAGGGAATTGATGAGGCTGGTCGCGGAATCGACCGACGGCGGCTCGCCGGGGCGGAGCTTGTTGTAGATTTCAATGAGCGCCTGATCCTTGCGGGATTTATAGCGAAGCTCGCCCTTGTCGTTCACAGACGGGGCGTCGCGGGTGATGGTTGCGGAGACGCGCTCGTCGTCGCCGAACAGTCGGATGATCTCGGCGTCCGATTCGACGCCCATGGCCCTGAGAAGCACCGTCACGGGAAGCTTCCTCGCGCGGTCAATGCGCGCGTAAACGACGCCGTTGGAGTCGGTCTCGTACTCGATCCACGCGCCGCGGTTCGGGATCATCTGCGCGGCGTAGAGGTACGCGCCCGATTTGTCGATCGAGCGGGAATAGTATACGCCCGGGGAACGGACGAGCTGGGAGACGATGACGCGCTCCGCACCGTTGATGATGAAGGTGCCGTGCTCGGTCATGAGCGGGAAATCGCCCATGAAGACTTCGGACTCCTTGATCTCGTGCGTATCGCGGTTGGTGAGCCTGACCGTCACCTTGAGAGGAGCCGCGTAGGTCGCGTCGCGCTCCTTGCACACGTCCACGGAATATTTCGGTGCTTCGTCGAGAGAATAGTCCGTGAACTCGAGGATGAGGCTTTCGGAATAGTCCGTGATGGGAGAGACGTCCTGGAGCACCTCGCGCAGACCGATCTTCAGAAAGCTCTTGTAGGAGTTTTTCTGAATCTCGATCAGGTCGGGCACGTCCAGCGCTTCCTTGATGCGCGCGAAGCTCATGCGCGTCCGCTTGCCCATCTGAACCGGATTGGGTTTTGCCATACCCTATATCACCCCTGTCTTGTCGCCTGATGACCCGCCGGGCCGAAAGGTTAAATATTCGTTCCGTTCGCGCCGTTTGGATCGTTTTCAAGGCATACGAGGCGCCTTGGACCGCAAAAGCGGATTTTCGTCCATACTAACGCAATTTAATATAATACCACGCATGTTTTTTTGTGTCAACCCACATCTCCCCCCATTTTGGGCAAAATCGAAATATTTAACAGCATTCATCAAGTTTTAACCACCTGTGAGCAAAACTCAATGGACCCATTTCTTGCACCTACGATCATAATTTGAATTATATCCTGCATATTTGGATGTTTCCATCTGGCACGACATGTGATATAATTGTTGCGAATTCACGTACGCGTTGGCGCAGGGACCAGGCGGAGGTGGTTTTTATGGCCGACAGGACGGTATACTTCTTCGAAAGCGACGTCGCGGCATTCGAGGCGCACATGCGAAGCCATGCCGGTTGCGACGACGAGCTCTATCAGGAGACGGCGAAGGCGCTCGGCCTGAAGGGGGCCTCTCAGCTTTTGGACATCTGGTGCGGCACGGGACGGGAGCTTGACCAGATCATGAAGCTGTCGCCGTGGATCTGCGTGACGGGGACGGACCCCTCCCCCGCGCGGCTGGCAAAGCTGCTCGCGAAGCCCTACGCCTCGCGGCTGACGCTCGTCAACTGTGAGAGCTACGAGACGCACTTTGGAACGGGCACGTTCGACGCGGCGGTCGCCGTCATGGCGCTGCATCACTTCACGGACGAGGACAGGCTCTCCCTTTATCGGAAGATACTCGAAGCGCTCCGCCCGGGCGGACATTATGTCGAGGCGGATCTGATCGCGCCGGACGATGTCGCGGAGGCAGCCTTTCGCGCGCACTGGGCCGCGGGCGACGCCGCGCGCTGCGAGCGGCCCGTCACGGTCGAAAAAATCGAGGCGCTCTTGCGCGAGGCGGGCTTTGCGTCCGCTGAAAGGCGCTGGCGGAAGGACGAAAGGGCCATTTTCGTGGCCGGAAAGGAACCCAGGAAATGAAAATTGCGTTTGGAAGCGACCACGCCGGGTTTGATTACAAGGAAATGCTCATGGCGCGGGCGCGGGAGATGGGACACGAGGCGGTCGACCTGGGAACGCATTCAAAGGAAAGCTGCGATTACCCCGTCTACGGTCGCGCGGTGGCGGAGGCCGTGAAATCGCGCGCGGCGGACAGGGGCGTGCTCGTGTGCGGCACCGGCTTTGGGATATCCCTCGCCGCGAACCGCATGAAGGGCATCCGCTGCGTCAACGCGTCCGAGGAGCTGACCGTCAAAATGGCGCGGCGGCACAACGACGCGAACATGCTCTCGGTGGGCGAGCGCATCGTTGGGAAAGACAAGGCGGCAAGCCTTCTCGAAACCTTTCTTGAGACGGAATTTGACGGCGGACGCCACGCGCGCCGCGTCGATCTGATCGATACATTTGAGGAGGATTGACCGCATGCCGAAAATTACTTTCATGGGCGCGGGCTCGACGATCTTTGCCAAGAACGTGCTCGGCGACAGCATGATGACCCCGGCGCTCGCCGAGAGCGTCATCGCGCTCTACGACATCGACAAGAACCGCCTGAACGAGTCGAAGCTCATGCTCGACACGATCAACCGCAACAACGGCTCCAAGGCCACCATCGAGGCGTATCTGGGCGTCGAGAATCGCAGGGCGGCGCTTCAGGGCTCGAACTACGTGGTGGACGCCATCCAGGTCGGCGGCTACGACCCATGCACCATCACCGACTTCGAAATTCCGAAGAAGTACGGTCTTCGCCAGACCATCGCGGACACGCTCGGCATCGGCGGCATCTTCCGCGCGCTGAGGACCATCCCCGTGCTCTTTGACTTCGCAAAGGACATGGAGGCGGTCTGCCCCGACGCGCTGTTTCTCAACTACACAAATCCCATGGCGATGCTCTCCGGCGCGATGCAGCGCTACACCGCCGTCAAGACCGTCGGCCTCTGCCACAGCGTGCAGGTCTGCGCGGAACATCTCATGCAGGGCCTCGGAATGGAATACGACGAGCGCGTCCAATGGAAGATCGCGGGCATCAACCATCAGGCGTGGCTTCTCGAGGTTTCGAAGGACGGCGTGGACCTCTATCCAGAGATCAAGCGCCGTGCCGCCGCGCGCACCGAGAAGCACAACGACATGGTGCGCTACGAAATCATGAAGCGCTTCGGCTACTACGTCACCGAGTCCTCCGAGCACAACGCGGAGTACATGCCCTATTTCATCAAGCCCCGCTATCCGGAGCTCATCGAGCGCTTCAACATCCCGCTCGACGAATACCCCCGCCGCTGCATCCATCAGATCGCCGACTGGGAGAAGCGCCGCGACGCGCTCCTGAACGACGAGGGGCTCACCCACGTCCGCAGCCGCGAGTACGCCAGCTACATCATGGAGGCCATGGAGACCAACGTGCCCTTCAAGTTCGGCGGAAACGTTCTGAACACCGGGATCATCACGAACCTCCCGGCGAACGCGTGCGTCGAGGTGCCCTGCATCGTCGACAAGTCAGGCGTCGTCCCGACCTACGTCGGCGCGCTCCCCGAGCAGTGCGCGGCCATGAACCGCACCAACATCAACGTCCAGCTCCTCACCATCGAGGCGGCCGCGACCCTCAGGAAGGACTACATCTACCAGGCCGCCATGATGGACCCCCATACCGCCGCCGAGCTCTCCATCGACGACATCGTCTCCATGTGCGACGATCTCATCGCCGCGCACGAGGGCTGGCTGCCGGAATACCGCTGAAGAGAGGCGGGGGGGAACGGCGAAGGTACTGCCCGCCCAAGGGACAATGTCCCTTTAGAATCCCGAAACAGGAAAATCAAAGATCGCTCGTCGGATCGCTCGGGGGCTTAGGCCCCGAGCGACCGATTTGCGTTTGAAATCATCGGAGCAAGGGTGTTCCGGCATCATGCGACAAGGACTTGAGGACATGAAGGATACGAATGGGGCCTGGTTTGCGCGGGGCCTAAAGGCGGGCATCCCGATCGGACTCGGATATCTGGCGGTTGCGTTCACGCTGGGGATCACCGCGAAGGGCGCGGGACTGACGGCCGCACAGGCGACGCTCGCGAGCTTTCTCATCAACGCCTCGGCAGGGGAATTCGTGGGGTTCACCCTCATGGCCGCGCAGGCGAGCTACCTCGAGGTCGCGATCATGGAACTGGTGGCGAACGCGCGTTACCTGCTCATGTCTTTTTCGTTGAGCCAGAAGCTTGCGCCGGACACGCCCCTGATCCACAGGCTTCTCATCGGCTGGTATGTGACGGACGAAGTCTACGGCGTCTCAATCTCGGCGCCGGGCAGTCTCAATCCCTTTTACGCCTACGGCGCGATCGCGCTCGCCTGCCCCGGATGGGCGCTGGGCACGCTCCTGGGCGTCGCGATGGGAAACGTCCTCCCCATCTCCGTCGTAAACGCGCTCGCGGTGGGGCTCTATGGCATGTTCATCGCGATCTTCGTTCCCCCGGCGAAGCAGTCCCGCGTCGTGCGCAGGCTCGTTCTTCTTTCGATGGCGCTGAGCTTCGCGGCGTCGCGCCTGCCCGCACTGAAGAATCTGTCCTCGGGCATCAAGACGATCGTTCTGACCGTCGCGATCTCCGCGGCGGCCGCGCTCCTCGCGCCGATCCGGGAGGCGAAGGATGCGTAACGCCTGGCTCTACATCCTCGTCATGGCGGTCGTGACGTATCTGGTCCGCGCCTTGCCGCTTACCCTCATCCGCAGGGAGATCAAAAACCGCGCGGTCCGCTCCTTCCTCTACTACGTCCCTTACGTCACCCTATCGGTCATGACGTTTCCCGCCATCATGGACGCGACGGAGAGCGGCTGCGCCGGGCTTGCCGCGCTCGCCTGCGGCATCGTGCTCGCGTGGCGCGGCGCGGGCCTTTTCAAGGTCGCCGTCGCCTGCTGCGCGGTTGTGTACCTCGTCGAACTTTTCGCGTAACCCGGCATCGTTCGCGCAAGGCATGGATTCGGCGGCGCGGGGTCTTGACCCTCGCGCCGCCGAAGACAATGGAAAGCCTCCCGCAGTATGCCCCCTGCCCTCTCCCGTCAGTACATCTCGTCGTAGGAGAAGCCGAACATCCCGTCGACGATGCCGCGCAGAGCCGGCGACGCGTCCTCGAGCTTTTCGAAAGAATCTAAGAGCACCTGCTGAAGTTCGGCGAGCGCCGCCTGTTCCTCCATTGCGCTCATGCCGGAGATCTCCACGGCGGTCGACGGGTCGATGTAGAAATCGTCCGTGTCGATGGTCGTCTCGAAGGTGCGAACGGCGCAGGTAAACTTGAAGGCCTCGTAGCCGTCGTCGCCGCCAAACTCGATCATGCCGCTCGTCGCCGCGCCGTCCCCAGGCGCGTCGTCTGGCAGATAGGCGAGGTATCCCCGGATGTCGTCATACTCGTCCTTCAGCGCGAGATCGACGCGCGCCTCGCCGGTGCGCTCGACCATGTAGCCGCTCAGGACGACCTTGACGTTCTCGTACTCCTCCCTGATGGTGAGTGAGAACGAATCCTTGCCGCTCGCGGTGTCCCTGCCCGGCGTCACCTGAAGTTGCACGTCGTAGAGCGCGTCACCATCGTCGTCCGCGCCGTCGTCGATGATGGTGGCGGAAAAGTCGAGCGCCGTGCCGTCGATGCTGCCGTTGATCTGGACGGTTTCCGTGAAATCGTCTCTGATCATCATATACTTGAGGTCGATCAGTTGAGCGTCCTCGCTCCCGTCGAACAGCGCGTCGAGCGCATAGTGGATATGATCGCCGCCCTGCGATAGTTCGAGCGTCAGGGTCGCGCGCGCGCTTTCCCCGTCCGCCGTCTGTGCGATTCTGCCCGCGATTGTCGCACGGAAATCGGTGGCCCGGAGAAAGTATGCATAGCCCGGATACCCGGTCTCCATGGACGCGAGCAGGCTGGAGAGCAGCGTATCCCGATCCATCTCCATTGCGATGTCGCGGAAAAGCTGCGTGCAGTCGCCCGCAAAGGGCGTTTCGATCATAATCGTTTCGCCAGCGCCGAGTGAAACCTCGATCTCGCGCGCGCCCGCAGGATCGGTGTTTTCGGCAATGAAGTCCAGAAGCAGCATCCCGACGTCCCCGGGCAGCGCCCATTCCTCGAAATGGAAGTCCTCGAGCCCGTCGGCATAGCCGCCCTGGAGCGAGCCGATCTCCGCCTCAAACTCGTCCATGGGCATAGAATAGGCGTTCGTCATCCCGCCGAGGAAGAAGGAGACCACATCGCCGCTCTTCTGCGCGATCACGGAATTGATGTTCGTTTCGTCCGCGTACAGATCAATGAAATACTGTGCGAGCGAGCCGTCCTCGGTCTCGCCTCCCGTAAACTGAAGCGTGAGTCCGCTCAGATCGAGATACGGCTCGTCGTCGAGATAAAGCACCGGATCTGAAATCTGCGTGACCTCGACCACGATCGTCTCGGCGAGCGCTCCTGCGTGCAGGAGCGCGACCAAAAGGGCGAGCGAAAGGGCGACGCATAGCTTCCTCAATTTCCCCACCTCCGTCATATCGATGCGAATCCTTCCTCGCATTATAACATAATTTTCCACTCAATGGGTCGGCTTGCGATATTTTATCGCGCGTTCGATTCGCGGGTACGCGAAGGGCGCGGCCTCTTGACCGCGCCCTTTCTCAGAACGTTCCCCGGAATGCTTCCGCGGCAGGGCCCGTCATGATGGCGTGGCCGTCGTCCGTCATTTCGTATTCGAGGTCGCCCCCCGGAAGCGTCACGACCGCGCGGCGATCAATCAGCCCCGCCAAAACGCCCGCGAAGAGGGACGCCCCCGCGCCGGTTCCGCAGGCGAGCGTCGGGCCCGCCCCGCGTTCCCACACGCGCACGCGGATGTGTCCCCGGTCGACGACCTTGCAGAATTCCACGTTCGTTCCCTCCGGAAACGCCGGATCGCGCTCGAGGCGCGGACCGTGCTTGCAAAAGGTTTCGTCGTCGGGATAGAGCGAGTAGGTCACGGCGTGGGGATTGCCCATCGAGACGCGCGTAAATTCGGCGCGCGCGCCTTCGATCGCGAATTCCACGCGCCCCATTTCCAGCGGCTTACCCATATCGACCGAGACCGAGACGGCCTTCCCGTTTTCGGAAAAGACGTGCATGTCCTTGATGCCCGCGCCGGTTTCGACCGCGACGCGCTCTCCCCGCGCCAGACCCGCCTCAAAGAGATACTTCGCCACGCAGCGCACGGCGTTTCCGCACATTTCTGGTTCGGAGCCGTCGGGATTGAAGATGCGCATGCGCGCGTCCGCCCGACCGGAGGGCAGGATCAGGGCCAGTCCGTCCGCGCCGACCGCGAAGTGTCTGTCGCAGACCTCGCGCGCGAGCGCGGCGGGGTCCGCCGGAGGCGCATGGTCCAGAAGGTCGAGTACGATGAAGTCGTTGCCAAGTCCGTGCATCTTGATAAAATCCATATCGCATCCCCCGGTTGCGAAAACGCAGCTCCCGTGGGAGCCGCGCCTTCGTCTGTCGTTTTCGGTTTACTGCTGTGCGGTACCCATCATCTCGGAGGTCAGTCCCTCGAGTCCGGGAACCGCCATCTCGATCTTGGTGAGCATCTGGATCATCACCATGCTAAGCTCGGTCTGCGCCGCCTGCGACTCCTCTTCGGTCATGGTGGAGAAGTCGATCACGTTTTCGGGCGCGATGTAGAAATCGTCCGTTTCGATCGTGGTCGAAATGAGGCTGACGGGGCAGGTGACCGAGTAGGTGTCGGTGCCGTCGTTCATGCCGAGTTCAAGCGTGCCGGAGAAGAGGACGCTTTCGTCCGCAGCCGCGGCGGGGGTGAAGGTGAAGTACGCGGACACGTCCGTATAGTCATCCTTCACGTTGAAGTCTAGGTGGGTCTCGCCCGTCGCCTCGACGGCGTATGCGCTCAGCGTCATGGAGCCTTCGCCAGGCATCTCAAAGGAGAAGTCGAGCTTGTCGGTGCCCGCGCCCGCGCCCGCGGCGGAAGCGTAGGTCAACGAGAAGTTTGCTTCGATGTTCTCGCTCGCATCCTGGAAGTCGCTGGTCATGCTTCCCTCGAGTGTCACGTCCTCGCCGACCACGGTGCCGTTCATCGTCATCGTGACAGACTCGTCGGCGCCTTCCGGGCTCATGGTGTACGTCATGGTCAAGTACTGGGTATCGCCCATGCTGCCGTCCATCAGCATGTTCATTTCCGCCTGAACGGTCTCCTCGCTCATTTCGATGACGTAGTTGAGATCCATCATGACGCTTAAGCCGTCATCCGTCGTGGCTACGCCGCCGGTGACCGTATAGTTGAAACCAGCCTCCCGGAGCATGTCGGACATGCTCGCGCCGTCGGGCAGTTCGGCCGCGGAGGAGAACATGGATCCGATGATCTTGTCATTCTCAAGAAGGTCCAGGAAGGAATAGGTCAGCTCGGTCGCGTCGGCGGTCATGGGCACGTATGTCATGCTCGTCTTGCCCGCCGCGAGGTCGACCTCGATGGTCTCGGGCTCGCCGTAGGTGATTCCATTCTCCGCAAAGTCCGTGACGAGTGCCCCGAAATCCTCGAACAGCGTCCAGTCCTCAAGCGCAGTGAGGAACTCGTTCAGGTTCGTCATGCCGAAAATCTCGACGGGCATCTCGCCCATCGCCTCGGAAGACACGCCGTACGCGCTCGTCATGCCGCCCAGATAACCGGCGACGCCGTTCTCGTCAAGCTGGAGCACCGCGGAATTGACGTTTTCGCCGCCCGCGAACACATCGACAAAGAGCTGCGTCAGCGCGCCGTCCGAGGTGGCACCGCCCGCGAGCTGGAGCATAAGCCCCGTCATGTCGACGATGGGTTCGTCATTCATATAGACCACCGGGTCTGAAAGCTGCAGGGCCATCACGGGGATCGTCTCCGCGCTCGCCATGACGGGAGAGGCGATCAGAAGAATCGCGATGATGGCCGAAAGGGTCGTGATCAGCTTTTTCATGTCACTCTACCTCCGTTTTTTCTACTCATAATGATACCACAGTTTGACCAAACGCGCACGCGAAAAGTTTCCGGTTTCGCATAGAAAAATGGTCGAAATCGCGCCAACCGCGATTGTTGT
Source organism: Bacillota bacterium (assembly GCA_023444095.1). Taxonomy (GTDB): domain Bacteria; phylum Bacillota; class Clostridia; order Christensenellales; family Aristaeellaceae; genus RUG11247. Next base: position 17,491 of record JAEZRP010000009.1, on the reverse strand, counting down.
TGATATAAACCTTACCCCCGCTCCGTCAAACGCCCCTCCGTGCCGTTGAGCGCCGGCTGCCTGAGAAAATACGGAGCGAAAAGGACAAAGGACACGAGACAGATCGCGGTCGAGATGATGTAGACCTTCTGAAGGCCCATCGCATCCGCGAGAAGCCCGCCACCCAGGTTCCCGATGGCGCGCGAGATGCCGATGCTCACCACCGCGAGCAGCATCTGGCCCGATGCCCTGAGTTCCCGGGGAACCGCCATGCTGATGTACTTCGAGACAGCGACCGTTATCACGATAAAGCCCCAACCGTGGAGCACCTGACTCGCCATGACGACTCGGTAATCCGTTGAGACAGCAAGCACGATCCAGCGGGCGGACAGCGTGACGGCTGCGATGCACAGAAGCTTCCCCGCACCGATCTTCTTGAACAGCCTGTCGCTCAAAAGGAGGTATGGGATCTCGGCCACGGCGGAAATAAAGTAGCACCAGCCCAGAAGCACGCTGTTTCCGCCGTCGAGCGAGACGAAATAATTCGAGAAGAAGGAATAGAAGTAGCCCATCGTGACCTGGATCAGCATCGAAAACACCAGAAGCAGCATGAGGTTCTTCATTTGAAAGAGCTTCGTCATGCTCATGCGCGCGCCGCCCTCCGCCTGATGCCCGGGCGTTCTGGGGAGCGCGAACGTCGAGAGCAGAACAAATCCCAGGAGTCCCGCCGTGAACCACACGGCGAGCACGGGCTTTCCCGACCTGTTCAGAATCCAGCCGAACAGCGTCGAGGACACGGCGAACGAAAGCCCACCCGCGAGCCGGATGGGCCCGAAGGGGTGGTCGTGCTTCTGGAGCGACTCAAGGATCACGGAGTCGCCCATCGGCTGAATGGACATGTAAAAGCTCGCGAACAGGCAGATGAGAAGAAGCACCAGGGGATAACTCTTCGCCATCAGGATCGAGAGCATCAGGCCCGCAGCCGCCGCACACAACATGCGAATCAGCGCGTTTCTGCTCTTCACCCGGTCGCCGCGCGCGCCCCAGAAGGGCTGCGTCAAAACCGAGACGATGGCGACGACTGCAAAGATCGTGCCGATCTGGGTTGAGCTGAAATGGAGGTTTTCCTTAAAGTAAATTGGAAGGAAACTCTGATACACCGAGTTGGTCACGTAATAGGCCATCAAGAACAGGGCATATTGCGCTGGAAAGCGCTCCGACTCTCGCATTTGCAGGACTCCTCATCCAATCGCTTCCGCTATTCTCTCGTTTATCCGCGTGCGAATTGCGTATCCGGCCCGCCGACCCGCGATCCGCAAGAAGACCATTAGAGGCTATTATACCTCGTTTTGATTAAGAAATGTTGCATGCGGGATGGAAATGTATTAAAATAAGTAGACGGAAGTAACATACGAAGGGATTGAAGCATTTGTTCAAACTCATCGCCTCCGACATGGACGACACGCTCCTCAACGGGGAGGGGATCATCGCCCCGCGCACGCTGCGGGCTCTCAATCGGGCCATGGACGCGGGCGTTTCCATCGTACTCGCATCGGGGCGCATGCTCGAATCAACCATGCCGTTCGCGCAGCAGCTTTCGATCAACGCGCCCCTCATCGTCTATAACGGCGCAATGGTTTACGATTGGAGGGAAAAGCGCGCGATCGAAAAGCGAACGGTGCCCATGGAGGCGGCGCGCGGCATTCTGAAAATGGCGGAGGCGCTTGGCATCTATGTGCAGGCCTACCCCGGCGAGGGCTACTACGCCGCGGCGCGCACAAAGTATACGGGTCAGTACGAAGCGAGCATCAAGGTGGACTGCGAAATCACAGGCACGCCGCTCTCGGAGTGGATATCGTCCCCGCAGGTAAAGCTTCTCGCCATCGGTGAGAAGGAGGACACGCTCCAAAATATCGAAACGTTCCGCGCGGCGTTCCCGGATGTCTCGTTCATGATGTCCCGGCCGAACTACATCGAAATCGTGGCGCAGGGGGTTGACAAGAAGGACGCGCTCGAAAAGACGCTCGCGTCCCTCGGTATCGCGCCCGGCGAAGTGCTCGCCTTCGGCGACGGGCAGAACGACGTATCGATGCTAAACTACGTTGGCCTCGGCTACTGTGTCGAGAACGCGTCTGCGGGCGTCAAGGAGCAGTGCAAACATTTCTGCCCCTCGAACACGCAGGATGGCTGCGCGATCGTCATTGAGCGCCTGCTCGACGCGGGCGAGCTGAAGGGAGCATAGCGCATGGTCAAGGAGGCGGATTTCGTTCGGGCGATGCGGCTTTCGCCGGTGATCCCGGCGGAAGGGAAGTACCTGCCCATCGAGGTCACGAACGTCAATCGCCCGGGACTGCAGCTCGCGGGCTATTGGGATTTTTTCGCCTACGAGCGGCCGCAGCTTCTGGGCAAGGTGGAGATGACTTACCTTTCCATGCTCGACGAGGCGAGCCGGCGCGAACGGCTGACGAAGTTTTTCAGCTACGACCTTCCCTGCATCATCATCTGCCGGGGCCTCCCCTGCTTCGACGAGATGCTGGTTCTCGGCGCGGCGCGCAAGATTCCGATCTACTCCGCCAAGCAGGAAACGACGCACTGCGAGATGGAGGTCATCAACTTCCTCTCGGACGCGCTCGCCCCCCGCGAGACGCGGCACGGCGTACTGGTTGACGTGTACGGCTCGGGGCTCTTCATCACCGGAAACAGCGGCGTCGGAAAGAGCGAGGCGGCGCTGGAGCTCGTGAACCGCGGCCACCGGCTGGTGGCCGACGACGTGGTGGACATCCGGCGCGTGTCGGAAAACCGGCTGGTGGGCGAGGCGCCGGAGCTGGTGCGCCATTTCATGGAGATCCGCGGCGTCGGGATCATCGACATCGCGACCATGTACGGCATCGGCGCGATCATCCGGTCGAAATCCATCGATTTTGAGGTGCACCTCGAACTGTGGCAGGACGGCAAGGAATACGACCGGCTCGGGCTCACCGACAACTTCACGGAGATTCTGGACGTGAGAATCCCACGCCTCCTTCTGCCCATTCACCCGGGCCGCAACATCGCGGCGGTCCTGGAAGTGGCGGCGAGCAACTTCCGGCTCAAGCAGATGGGCTACAACGCGGCGGAGGTTTTGACGCGCAGGCATATGGAGCGCGCGACGCGCAGCGCAGATGACGAATAGAACAGGACTAACACATATAATGGAGGAATCGGGTATGGTTTACGTGGGAATCGACGTGGGCGGAACGGGTCTCAAGGCGGGCGTCGTGGACGAAAGCGGCAAGATCCTCTCCAAGGTCTCCTGCCCCACGCTGGTGGAACGCGGCGCGGAGCCGGTTGTAAACGACATGGCGCACCTCGCGCTCAAGGCGGTCGAGGCGGCGAACTTGACGGTCGACGACGTGAAGGCCGTGGGCGTAGGCATCCCCGGCATCGAGGACCCCCGCACCGGGCGCGTGCCGTTCTGCACGAACCTCTACTGGCACGACGTGCCCCTCGTGGAGTGGATGCGGCGCGTGATCGACAAGCCCATCTATGTCGGCAACGACGCGACCGTCGCGGGACTCGCGGAGTCTGTTTCGGGCGTGAGCGCGGGCGTGAAGAACTCGGTGTTCATCACCCTCGGCACCGGCGTCGGCGGCGGCATCGTCTTGGACGGGAAGGTGTACTCGGGCTCGAACGGCGTCGGCAGCGAGATCGGCCACATGATCACCGTCGCGGGTGGCGAACAGTGTACCTGCGGGAACAAGGGCTGCTGGGAGCGCTACGCCAGCGCCACCGCCATCATCCGCATGGGCGTCGAGAGCGCGAACAGGAACCCGGACGGCGCGCTCGCGAAGGCCGTGGGCGGCAAGCTCGAGGACATCACCGCCAAGCACGTGATCGATCTCGCGAAGGCGGGCGACCCGGACTGCGCGAAGGTGTTCGATGCGTACGTGTACCACCTGTGCGTGGGCCTCGTCTCGATCATCAACTTCATCGACCCCGAGGTGATCGCGCTGGGCGGCGGCGTGTCGGCGGCGGGCGATTTCCTTTTGGACGCGGTGCGCGAAAAGCTTCCTTCCATGATCTTCTACAAGGCCATGCCCTACGCGCGCATCGAACTCGCGACGCTCGGAAACGACGCGGGAATCATCGGCGCCGCGATGCTCGGGAGGTGAGACGATGCGGGCGTATGAACGGTTTCTGAAATATATCCGGTTTGACACGGCCTCCGACGAGGCGAGTGCGAGCTGCCCAAGCACCGAAAAGCAGCTGGTTCTCGCGTGGGCGCTCGTGGACGAAATGAAGGAAATGGGCATTGCCGACGCGCGCGTGGACGAGCACGGCTACGTCTACGGCTCGATCCCCGCCAACTGCGAGGATCAGCCCGCAATCGGGCTCATCGCGCACATGGACGTGGTCGATGCAGCGCCCAGCCTTCCCATGAACGCGCGGATCGTCGAGAACTACGACGGCGGGAAGATCGTCCTCGAATCCGGCGACGTCATCGACCCGGCGGTCTTTCCATCCCTTCAAAAGCGCAAGGGCATGGACGTCATCGTCACCGACGGAAGAACCATCCTCGGCGCGGACGACAAGGCGGGCATCGCGGAGATCATGGCCGCGTGCGAGGTGATCCTGAACGATCCTTCGATCCGGCACGGCAGAATCGCGATCGGCTTCACCCCCGACGAGGAGATCGGGCGCGGCGCGGACCTTTTTGACGTGAAGGGCTTTGGCGCGGACTACGCCTATACCGTCGACGGCGGCGACGTGGGCGGCATCGAGTATGAGACGTTCAACGCCGCGAGCGGGAAGATCGTCGTGAACGGCGTGAGCATTCACCCCGGCAGCGCCAAGAACCGCATGAAGAACGCGGCGCTCATCGCCATGGAGTTTGCCTCCCTCCTTCCCCCCGCCGAAACCCCCGAGCATACCGAAGGCTACGAGGGCTTCTATCATCTGACGAGCATGCACGGACACGCGGAGAAAGCCGAACTTTCCTACATCATCCGCGACCACGCCAAGGAAATTTTGGAGGCGCGCAAGGCGTTCTTCGCGCGCGCCGCCCAATACCTCAACGACAAGTACGGCGCCGGCACCGTCGAATGCACAGTCAAGGATTCCTACTACAACATGCGCGAGGTGCTCGAATCTCGCATGGAGATCGTCGAGCGCGCCCGCGATGCCTTCCGCAAAACGGGGATTGAGCCCTTCGCGGAGCCCGTGCGCGGCGGAACCGACGGCTGCCGCCTCTCCTTTATGGGCCTCCCCTGCCCCAATCTCTCCACCGGCGGCCTCAACGGCCACGGGCGCATGGAACTCGTGGCCGTACAGGACATGGATCATATGGTGAAAGTGATCGTAGAGCTGGTTACGGCGCGGTGACAGGGCGCCGTGCGAAGGAGGTTGGTTTGCCGGAAGCAAACTGCCGGAGAAACGCATGAAGCAGAAAGCGGAACTGCGGGCGCAGGTCGCCCACCTGCGAGCGGCCTGGGAGGCCGAGTACGTCGAGGAATCGGACCACGGGATTGAGGAGCGGTTTATGAACCTCGCCGCGTGGAAAACGGCGCGAACCGTGTTTTCCTACGTCAGCGTGCGCGCCGAGCCGTCGACGCGGCGAATTATGGCGGCGACGCTCGCCGCCGGCAAGCGGCTGTGCGTGCCGCGGTGCGAGGGGAGCGGGATCATGCGCCCGCGGGAGATTCTCTCGCTCGAAGACCTTCATCCCGCCCCGTTCGGGTTGCTGGAGCCGGGCGAGGACGCGCCGATCGTACCCGCGGAACAGATCGAGCTTGCAATCGTGCCCTGCGTGGCTGCAGACCGGCAGGGCCATCGACTAGGCCACGGCGGCGGGTATTATGACCGGTATCTCGCGAATCTCCGCTGCCCGACGGTGTGCCTCTGCCGGGGGAGGGCGCTTCTCCCGGCGTTGCCGGTCGAAGAACACGATGTGCGCGTAAAGATGGTGCTGACCGAAGCGGAACTTCTGCAGACTGAGTGAGCCGAAGGCGAACGATCGACGGCGAATCGCTGCCTTGTCCCGCGCTGCCTTCGCTTGATAGGAGCGGCGCGCCGTGGGACCGATTGCGCCAAGGGTACGCGTGAAAGGAATCATGATTCAACATCATGAGGCATTTAGTGTTGTTATGAGTTTTGCGCCTGAACGATTGCCGTGATATTGCGTGGAAGCAGTGGCAGGTAGTCCTCGAGATGAAGCGTGCGGATCTTTTCGGCCAGATGGTCAGGAAGATCACACAACGCCGGTCCGTCAAGAAGGAGCGCGACATCCGTTTCAGTCAAGAAGACCGGTTCCATCGCGTTGTTCAAATAGCGCGCGTTCTGTGGACAGTTGAGCTGACAACGCATACATCCGTGCAGGCTATGGTGCGCCGAGGTCGAGATCCAGTCCGGAAACGGCGCAAGGTCGATGAATTCGTTATAATACGTCAGGCACCGTTCCGCTCGAATCACGGTTCTTGCATCGTCTATCGCTTGGGTGGGACACGCTTTGACGCACGCACCGCAGTGTTCGCACGCATCCATCCGGCGGATTTCCATGCCAGACTCCGTATCGCAGGGCATGTCCGTAAGAAGCGTCATGATTTGCAGAAAACAGCCCATTCCCCGGACATAAGCCAGATTGTTCCGGCCATATTCGGCCAATCCGCTTCTGACAGCCAATTGCTTCTGCGGGAGCGCTTCATATCGGGCAACATGTCGTCCTTCTTGCCGGAAGCGATCCCGCAAAGCGGTATACACGGCGTCCGCCGCCAGCGCATCCCTTTTCCATCCGTCTGTGTAGCCGCTGTACTCTCTGCCTCCCCACTGAAAACGAATCCGCACAATGGGCTTGGGTACGGCGACAATCACAATGGAGCGCGGAGAAAACGCCTCGTCGCGAACGTTGAAGTCGTAAAATACATGGACAATCGTATCAATGAGGCTGGAATACTGGGTGCCCTTTTGCAGTGTGTCCAGGTCCCGTTGAATGCGGCCAAGGCACTCGATTGGTACGATTGCAGCCTTGCCCCCCTCAGGCAACATCAAGGTGAGATTACTGTTCAGCATTGTCCCTCTCCTCTGAATGCCCGCAACGGAGATTCAGATCGCTGAGCAACCGATGCGGGCTTACTGAAAACCACCTCCGCAGTTGGCGACAATGCTCTGGTTGATCGCAGTCATATGGACCACTTCCTTTCATCGATGTTGGTTTCTTCTCAAGAAACCAACCTATGTGGATTATGCCTTCACGGATGTGCCGTCCGGCAACCGCGCGAGCAGCCAGGCAGGCTGCTCGCTGTCGCATGGATACTTCGCGGCGGCCTTTTCATTGACCTCCATGCCCCAGCCGGGTTTGTCATTCGCCCAGGCAAAACCTTCCTTGATCGAGGCGCAGCCTTCAAAGACTTCCTGTACGCGCGGATCGGTCTCCATGCCGCACCACTCCTGAATGCCGAAATTCGGCGTGACCAGATCGAGATGCACATTGGCCATGTGGCCGATGGGCGACACGTCGCCCGGCCCGTGCCAGGCCGTACGGATGCCGAACAGGTCGCACTGCGCGGCCAGTTTGCGCGCGGGCGTCACGCCGCCGATCTGGGAGATATGGCAGCGGATATAGTCGATCAGGCGATTCTGCAAAAGCGGGATCCACTCCATGGGATTGTTGAACAGCTCGCCCATGGCGAGCGGCACGGCGGCTGCATCCCGAAGCTTTTCAAACCAATGTCCCTGCTCCGGTGGCAGCGCATCCTCCAGGAAGAAGAGGCGGTAGGGTTCCAGCGCTTTGGCCAGGCGGATGGCATCCACGGGCGTCAGGCGCTCGTGCACGTCGTGCAGAAGCTCGACCTCGTCTCCGAACTTTGCGCGCACATGCTCGAAGAGGCGGGGCACGCCGCGCATGTAGCTGAGCGCATCAAAATAGGTGCCGGCCCGTGCGGGTTCGGGCGTCCTGAGGTAGCGCGTCTTGCCGCCATAGCCGCCGAACTGGCAGCGGATGTATTGGTAGCCTTCTTCGAGATAGGCTTTGATCTTCTCGTCCAGCGCGCCGAAATCCGTGCCGTCCGCATGGCGGTAGACGGGCACCGCGTCGCGGCACTTGCCGCCCCACAATTGGTAGACCGGCAGATGCGCCACCTTGCCCACGATGTCCCACAGCGCCATGTCGCAGCCAGAGATGGCGTTGTTGAGCACGGGTCCATTGCGCCAGTAGCTGCTGTTCATCATCACCTGCCAGGCATCCTCCACGGCCATGGGATCGCGTCCGCGCAGGAGCTGATCCATGTATTCGGAGATGGCGGTCATCACCGCTTTGTGACGCTGGGTATAGGTCGCACAGCCCCAGCCGTAAAGGCCGGGTTGATTGGTATCGACGCGGACCACGATGAGGTTGCAGCCCTTCTGGGGTGCGGTTTCAATGGCGCGCACGCCTGTGATGCGGATGTCACTCATGTTCCTTCTCCCTCATGATCTGTTCGTAGTGGCCTTTGGTCCAGGCGGGATCGATCCAATGGGCATCGGCGTATCCTTCGGGCGGGCCCATCAGGGCCAGGCCGCCGTCCACACGGATGGTCACGCCCGTGATGTAGCTCGCCCGCTCGGAGGCGAGGAACGCGATGAGCGCCCCGCTGTCTGCGGGCAGACCCATGCGGCCCATGGGGATAGCGTCTTCGATGGGGTGTGCAGACTTGCGCTCCGGGTTCAAAGGCCGAACGCGCGTGGCGCCGGGCGCGATGCAGATGGCACGGATGCCATGGGGCGCAAGATCGAGCGCGATGGATGCGCAGGCGTGGTTCACCCCAGCCTTCAGCCCGCCATACACCGCATTGTCAAAATAAGCGCGCTCGCCGCGGGTGGACGTGATGAAGAACAGGCAGCCCCTGATGCCGTCGCGGATCATGTGGCGGGCGGCCGCGCCCGCACAGAGCAGGTATGACCCGAAGTCGACCTGCATCATCCACGAAAGCTCCTCGGGCGTCACGGTCAGAACGCTCAGGCGGCGGTCCGTGGCCGCATTGCTCACGAGCACGTCAATGCGCCCGAGCGCCTCGTGCGCCTGGTCGACGGCGCGGGCCGGGGACTCGGGATCCTCCATGTGGGCTTCGATGATTGCGCAGCGCCTGCCAAGCGCCGCAACCTGGGTCCGCGTCTCCTCCGCGCCCGCCTTGTTATGACCATAGGTGATGGCCACGTCGTATCCTTCTCTGGCCATGGCTAGGGCGATCCCCTGCCCGATGCCGCTGCTTCCGCCCGTGATCAAGGCTGTACGCTGCGAATGGGTCATGGCGATCCGCTCCCCTCATTCAGAAAAATCTGTTAACCCTATGATAGCGCGGCGGGGAAAGGGTGTCAAGATATGGAAAAGAGAAACGGCCAAATGCATATCCGTTTGGTTATTCCCGCAATTGTCGTATCCAATAGCGCTCATAACAACGAGGGGGAATGCGAACAGAATCCTCATGTACGCAATCCCAAATACCAGGTCCAACAGATTCCAAGATGCGGACATCAGCCTCAACTGTGCGCCAAACCGGTCTGTACTTGACCCGAACCAGTGACCCCATCGATGCGTTTGGTTAATCTGTGGAATCGTTATCCCATCCCCGGACGCTCGCTGGCGATGCGCTCCGCCAGCTCATTTAAGTACACCCAGCGGTTCATCTTGTCGGCCAGCGCGGCCTCGAGCCGCCCTTTTTCGGCAAGCACTTGCATCAGCTTTTCATAGTCGCTGGCAAAAAGTTCGACGTCTTCCTCCGCCTTGCGCAGCATATCCTCCAAAGATGCGATGTCCGCGTCAATGGTGCTGAACTCGCGCTGTTCCGCAAACGTAAACTTGGGCTTCGCGGGTTTGGATGGCGCGCGGGCGGGCTCGGCGGATTTGGGCTTGTCCACTTTTGCGGCGGGCGCATCCGCCTCCCCGGATTCGGGCTCGCGCTTCTCCAGATAATCCGAATAGCCCCCGGTGTATTGGCGGATGTCGCCGCCCTCCCGGAATTCAAAGATCGTATCCACGACCTTGTCCAGGAAGTATCGGTCATGGGATACGGTGATGACCGCACCCGCAAAATCCTCCAGATACTCCTCGAGCACCGTGAGCGTGTCGGTGTCCAGGTCGTTGGTCGGCTCGTCCAGAAGCAGGATGTTCGGCGCGCCCATGAGGATGCGCAGCAGGAACAGCCGCCGCTTTTCGCCGCCGGAGAGCTTGCCCACGGGGGTCCATTGCACGCCGGAGGGAAACAGGAACCGCTCCAGCATCTTGGCTGCTGAGATCACGCCCTCATTCGTCGTGATCTCGCCCGCCTCTTCCTTGATGTAATCGATTACGCGCAGATCGGCAGGCGGCGTATCCCACATCTGCGAAAGATAGCCGATTTTGACCGTCGCGCCGCGCACCACGCTGCCCGAATCCGGGGAAAGAACCCCCGCGATCATCTTGAGGAGCGTGGATTTCCCGCTGCCGTTTCTCCCGATGATGCCAACCCGCGCGTCCCGCAGCAGCACGTGCGAGAAATCCCGGATCACGCAGCGATCGCCAAAGGATTTGCTGACATTTTTGATCTCGATGATCTGCTTGCCCAGCCGGGAAGACGCGGTTTCCATGGCGAACGCCTCCGGCGAAGCCGTCACGCCATCCTGCAGGGCGTTAAAGCGCTCGATGCGCCCTTTGCTCTTGGTGCCCCGCGCCCGCGCACCGCGCCGAATCCATTCCAGCTCCCGCCGATAGAGGCTGCGATTCTTGCGCTGGGTGGCCAGCTCCATGTCTTCGCGCTGCGCTTTCCGCGCCAGGAATTGGGAATAGTTGCCCTCGTAGGCATACAGCGCGCCTGCGTCGATCTCCACGATGCGGCTGGTCACGCGCTCCAGGAAATACCGATCATGCGTGACCATGACGATGGCGCCCCGGTAGCGCTTGAGGAATGCCTCCAGCCATTGCACCATGGTGCTGTCCAGATGGTTGGTTGGCTCGTCCAAAAGAAGCAGCTCGCACGGGCTCATCAGGGCCTGTGCGATGGCCACGCGCTTTTTCTCGCCTTCTGACATGGTGCCCGTGGTTGCGTCAAAGTCGAAAAAGCCCAGCTTGGTCAGAATCGTCTTTGCCTCATGGGCGGATTCGTCCCGCGCCTGCGGATCGACATGCGCAAGCACGATGGAAAGCAGGGAGAGATTTTGGTCGAAAACGGGATTTTGCCGCAAGTAGGCGATGCGCGTGCCGGATGATCTGCTGATCGTCCCCTCGTCCGGGGACGTTTCCCCGGCCAGCAGGTTGAGCAGCGTCGTCTTGCCCGTGCCGTTTATCCCGATGATGCCGACCTTGTCGGTGTCGCTCAAATAGAGCGACGCTTTCTCAAGCACCACCTTATCGGGAAAGCTTTTGCTGATTTTTTCTGCGGATAGTAGGATCAAGTTGCACCTCACGATGGCTCATACTGGTTCCAATGCGTAGTCACGCCGGATCTTTTCCACCCCGCGACAAAGCGCTTCTTATGACAAAAAGGCGCTTTTCAACGGATGGAAAGCCTTGTACCACAGCGATATTATACAGCAAGGGCATGTCCGGGACAACATGCAAATTGATTGTCGCTGTCATTCCGTATTTCCTCGTGGCTACATACCGCCGCCAGCACAGAGCTTTATTGCCGTCTCTGAGGAAATCGACTGATCTGCACCGTCAACTCGCTTGGTCCGGCGTGGGATGCGGATGAGAGCCGATGCGCTCAACCATAAACATCCTCCTGAATTCCTATTTGAGGTTGAAAATTTGGGAGAGACTAAACCAAAGGAGGTGACTTAATGAAAGACTGGAGTTCACGCGTCCAGACGCTTCGGAACATTTTGCGCCATTTTCAAAGCTTCCGAATCACTGGGAATCCCCCGGGTATACCAACTGAAGAGAAGCACAAAGACTCCACTTGATCAAAGACCGGTGCTTTGCGAATTGAGTATTTGATGGAATGAGCGCTCGGATCGCACCGAGCGCCCGTTGTTTTAATTTATGAGTGACTAGAGAAGCGCAAGCAATCACAACGCCAGAAAGAGCAGCAATAACAGTTCGACATGATCCCCTCCCAACAAAAAGGCACCTGCTGGCGCAGATGCCTCTGGTGGGTGATTTATTTGTCGAACCACGGTTACAGCTTCAGCCACAGGGCAGGGCGAACGCCGCCCCGGTTGTCGCCGTTTGCGGGATGAAAACAGGAGGTGATATTGCATCTGAGGATATTGTTGCCTTGGATGCCGATGTTGCCGTCGCCGTGGATGTACACGGCTTTTACGTTGTTCCGGCCTGGCGACCGAAGCCACCACCACCAACTATATCCCTCCGATGTCGCGGAACGCCTAAAGTTGTTCGGATCCTTCCGCTGAAACCAGTATCTTTGGTTTGCACGGCGGTTAATCAGGTTCGCGCTGCTGTCGCCAAAGTACTGGCACACGGCTTCCTCCAAGCTTAACAGGAAGATGCGATCCTGCGTGTCCGCTCCGCCCGTTGCGCCATACCAGGGATTGTCGGGATTTTTGTTGGTCACTTGCAGGATTCTCGCCCGATCGGCTTCCTGGAACGCATCATAAAACGAACCATTCAGGTAGTTCCGCAGCGCGCAGTCCGCCCACGTGGCATCCTGGTAAGCGTCATGGTAAGCGCGCAGCTCTACGATATCTTCGGTCAGCAGCAGTGCCGCATCGTTCTCTATGACGAGCACGCGCCAGCGGTAGCCGCCGAAGGGCACGATTGCTCCGATGTTCCACTCTTGCATGATCCTTCTCCTCGATCGAACCGAAGCTGGGATGGCAACGGCTCCTCCGTTTTCGGTGCCATTGCTTACGAAAGCTCTGGGAGGTTTGGAGGGCTTGCGCACTCCACCTCGGTCCTTTGCAATCGCTTACAGCGAAGTCGTAAGCGATTGCCTTAGTTCGCCGTCTTATTGATAAAATCGATCTCGTTCCGGATCCCCTTGTGGGCGTCGTTCCACAGGCCCTTGGTCAGCCGGACGCGCAGTAGGCAGGTGTTGTGGTCTTCGTCGTTGTTGGCCTGATAATACCACGCGGCGAAAATCGTGCGCAGCTTTGCCATCATCTTCGCGTTTTTCTCGTCGCACACCCAGCCCAGGTTTTCGCCGATCCCGTCCGCCGTGAAGTTTTCGACGATGATGCAGACGGCGACTTCGGGGTTTTGGGCGATCTCCCGCATCTTGCCCGAGGTTGCGTAGGTGACGGTGTAGAACGCGCCGTCCTCATAATAGGCGTCCACAAGGCGGGCGGCGGGGCGGCTTCTGCCATCGGCACCCGGTTGCAGCGCGATGGTGGAAAGGGAGATCAGCCCGTCCTTGTTGCCCAGTTTTTCGTCCAGCAGCTTCATTGCTTCTTCATACTTGTTCATGGAAACGCCTCTCATTCATTCGTTTTTCGGTTCCCGTTGCCGAAACGGAACCCACAATTCCATATAGGGGGTGTTCGAGCCTGGGTAGTACACTTCCGGGAAGAAGGCGTCCGCGATCAGGCCGTGCTGCTTCAGCCAAAGCCGGGTGAACTTCATGGCCTTGCCAAGCGCCGAAGGTGCCAGCTGCTGAAAATCCTCCGCCTCAAATCCGCAGACCACGTATTCCCGTGCGGGCAGCAGCCAATGGTCATACCGCGCGCTCGTTACAGCCCGTTCCACCTCAGCACCCGCAAAGTAGGAGGTGTGGCCTTCCGGCGCGTCGCCTGGAAAGCACACGCCGATTTGCCGTCCGCCGGGGATGCGCGGAATCTCCGGCCGAACGCCGTAAAACGCGCTCCAGATATCTTCCGCCCCGGAGACGCCGGGGCGTTCCCCCAGCATCTTGCCATGCACGAAGGGGAAGTACCCCTGCTTGCCCGCGAAGCAGATCGGCTCCTGAATGGTCTTTCGGCTCATTTCCAAAACCAGACCGTCGCTGATCAGCGGCACGCCCTCGTCCACCATCACATAGTTTAGGAGCAGGTTCGGCTTATCGAAGTGATCCAGGGCGACGGGCCTGTCCCGGTATTGCGCCGGGGTGATTCCGTAGGTCTCCTTGAACGCCCGGGTAAAGGTCTCGTGGCTGCCGAACCCGAACTGCAACGCAACGTCCAGGATGCGGTTTTCCTTCTCGCGCAGCGTGCCGCATGCCCTGGCCAGTTGACGCAGCTTGATGTATTCCCGCACCGGCTTTTTGACCAGCCGGGTGAACAGGCGCTGATAATAAAACGGCGACAGCGCAGCGATCTGCGCCAATTCCTCGATGGAGATGTCCGCGCTGATCTTATCTTCAATATAATTCAGGGTCTTCTGTACCGCTTCCCAAGCGTGCATGCGGCGCACCTCACTTCAGACAGTATATCATATCGGAACGACATGCGCTTGATTGTGTCTGCCCTTTTCCGGAATCTGAATTTGTCGGAATTTACATCTCCCTATTTATTTCCGTTGCAGGCATGACAATTCCCGATCCAACCATGTTTCGATATCCCCTCGGATCTCTAAAACGGAATCATCCAGCGGGATAGGAAGCCCACGGCAGCCGCCATCACAATGGCCGATTTCCCGCTTTCGGCCGCAGCCATATCCAGCTGCGATCAGTTCCCGCAAAGTTGGAGCAAACGTTTTGATGGCGTCGGCGTATTCGTGCGTCTTTGTGGGTTTCACATTGATATGATGGCCGTTGTTGAGGGAGGCGTTCACTCCCCATACGTCCTTCCGCTTGTAACAATACTTGATATAGATATGAAACCCTTTTACTTCCACCACGCAGGTGAGCCCCCGATCCAGATGGCGCCGATGCAGGCGCAGAATGAAATCCTGCACCTCTTTCGATAACGGCTTTATGGTATCCTGTACGATGGAGTCCACATCGGTTTCATTCGTTTTGATTGCCCTATAGTCGCAGCGCAAAAACACATCCTGGTTGACGAGGGTGCCATGCTCGATTTCTGCGATTGCCATGACCTTGAGGCCGGTCAGCATGGCGGGGTCGTCCGGATAGGTGATCGTCATGGCTTTGATGTCCTGAAGGTTCTGCTTTTTGTCATATAAATCGATGCCGTCAAAGCAGATGCCGCAATCCGCCAAAAACCGCAGACATTCCAGGCTCTTGGCGACAGACAGCTTTGCGCTCAATACGGCAGATCCACAGGCGAGCGCCTGCGCGTTTTCGGCTGGAATGCCCTGATAGCCCATGTTCAGGAGCAATTCGCTCACATGGTGCAGGAACGGGTAATACACCGAAAGCGTGGTGCGGTTTTCATATTCATGGGCGACCTTTGTGCTGGTATCATAGTTAGCGCCTTTGGCGGCTATGGCTTCGTAAAACCGAACCAGAAAGGCCCGGAACGAAAGGATGCCCTCCCGGATGTTCTCTTCATTTGATAGATTCGCATACGCGGGATGGATCGCATACGCTTCGCGCGATGCGGGTACCAGAATTTCCTTCAAATAGCGCGCCACATCCGGAAGCGTTTTTCTCACGTGCTTTCCCTCTCGCAAATTACTTTGCCGTATCCCTCGAAGCCCGTTTGCACAATCCTGTCTTTAAACCTAGTATAACAGATCAGCCTCCATGGGGGAAGGGAAAATCGGGAAGACCTGTTCGAGGGAGAAAAAAAAGCCGCCCGATTCAGGCGGCATTGACTGGAACGATACATTCGATCGAGATTTTGAACCATCATGGTTTCCCGAGATTCGACTCCGCATACGGACTCCGGTTCGCTCGCGCGGCTTACCGTGCCGGACGAACGCTTTTGCCGCGGAAAAAGAGGAACGTCGCAAGCATCCCCAGGGACAGAAGCCCCATATTCAGCACAAAGGGCAGCGTCCTGTCCAAGTCGCTCAAAAGGCCGCCGATGTACCCGAAAGGAACGCTGACCAGCATCACCGTGGTTTGCAAAAGCGCCATGATGCGCGAGCGATCCTCTGGATTTACGTGGATGGCCACCAGGGATTCGCGAAGCGTACCCAGGGTGGCGGAACCGAGCGCCTCGAAGATCAGGGACGCGCACAGGAGGAGATAGCCCATCAGTCCGGTTCCGGGCACGCTGATCAAAAGCAGGGCGCCTGTGATGGCGCTCAAAAAACCGCCGTACAGGGGCAATTTGAGGTTGGTCTGCTTGATGCGGGACAGCACCGTAAAGAAGAGCAGGATGGACAGAACGCTTTTGACCATGGGGAAGATCGGCAGCATGGGATCGGGAATGCCGATGCGCCGGGAGGCGATAATCTGCCAAAAGGTGATGCCGATCATGCCGGCGATTTCCACCAGGACGCTGACTACGATTGCAAAGATCGTGCCGGGGGAGGACAGAATCCGGCCCACAGCGCCCTTGTATCCGCCCAGCATTTTCCCCCAGGTCATGCCCTTTACCGCCTCGCGGCGGGTGCGCCCGATGCCCGTCTCGGTGGAAAACCGGTAGAGCAGGAAGATCTTCAGGGTCATCACCACAAAGGCGTTGAGATACAGTACCCGTATGGCGGGGATTAGCGTCAGCTTCGCAACCAGGATGGACGAGATGGGGGCAAAGAGCGCAGACAGATTCCCGGAGATGATGACCCAGGAATAGATCTGGGTGATCTTGTCCCTGGGGGCGTCCTCCACCAATAGGCAGTCCCACGACACGGTGGTGATCTTCATCATGCCGTTGAACAGCGCCGCCACGGCAAAGAACCAGAACCCCTGGCTGGAAGCCCAGATCAGGCAGGGCACGCTCCAGGATAGAAAGTCGAAGAGCATGGTGCTGAACCTGCGTCCGAATCGGTCGACGATCGCGCCGGAAAGGAAGGCAAAGATCGTCTGTGAGAACATGTAGATGGACGCAACCAGCCCCACCTGCACATCGCTCATGCCAAAGGAAAGCATGAAGACCGACGCGTAGGGAAGGCAAAGGTTCATGGAAAGGCCCCACATGGGCTCGGTGAATACGCATGCCCGGGTGTTGCCGCGCAGCTCGGTCAGGGTACGCACGAGCGGGTGTTTGAGCAAAAATCGTTTCAAAGGATCACTCTCGTTTCCGCGGGATTGGGGCTTATGTCAACCCATTGAAAAACCAAGCCTTTCGGCCTGGTCATCAAACATATGTAT
The DNA here is from genome assembly GCA_023444095.1 of Bacillota bacterium. Classification (GTDB taxonomy): domain Bacteria; phylum Bacillota; class Clostridia; order Christensenellales; family Aristaeellaceae; genus RUG11247. The sequence goes on along the minus strand of JAEZRP010000009.1, from coordinate 470 downwards.
GTATTATAACAATAGATCGAAGCTGCGTCAAGGATGACGCCGTATCGGATATCGATGAAGGCAACAGCTTTCTGACGAGGTTTGCCGGGGCAAGCGCCGTATTTTGCGGCATCTATTTCCAGAAATAATCTGCTCGGATCAACCAAAACTAGATGGGAGGTGAAGACGATGGCGAATCAAAAAGGGCGCAATCCCAAACGAAAAAATGCTCCCATAAACCCTCCTTCCACGCGCCGCAACAAATACGGGGAACTGAAAACAGAAAAGTGAATCCATCGCTGAGCACTGTGGTTCAAACGAAATGGAATGAAAAACCGCCCGATGAGGGCGGTTTTGGTGGCCTTGAGACCGTCCCGAATTATGTGTAAACCTCGAGGCTGTGGTAGAATAAAACAGCGTGGAGGATAACAAGCATGGGAAAACAGAAGATCACACCGGAACAGTCGGCATTTCGAAAGCAGCTGGGCGAG
>JAEZRP010000043.1 GCA_023444095.1 Bacillota bacterium | reverse complement strand
CCTCAAACGCGCCGCCCTCGAGGTACTCGGCCGAGCGGTCGTCTGCGACCTTAGGGTTCACCGGCAGGCGCTCCGCCACCGGTGCAAGCGCCCCGGACGCGACCTGCGCGTCGAACATCGGCGCCTGCGCGTAGCTCGTCCCCTCGGCCCACCCGCCGATACTCATGAGCGTCGCAAGCAGCATGACCGCAACAAGACAGGAAACAAACCTCTTCATGAATCTTCCTCCACGTCGTAAATTAACGCGGCCTTATACTATCATTAATCCGCGCACCGTGTCAATCGCATTTCCCGCACGGCCCCAAATGAAAGACGGATATCATCAAATACGGGTCGTGCCACACAATAATCAGGGCCTTAATCATTCGCGGGACATTGCCAAAAATGGAAAAATCGCCCGCTTGCAGGGCGCGCGTGCGCGAACGATTTCTTTCCGGAGGCAAGCCTATTCCCTTTTTGCCGCGGTTGTGGTAACATATGAAAAACGAGAAGCCGAAAGGATGATCTCAATGCAGCTTCATCAATTGGATGCCCGCGCCCGCAAAATGCTGGGCGTTCTGGAAGGCTACCGCGTGCGCGCGTCTCGCCCCGTCGACGCTCTCATGATCGCGCACAGGGACGCAAGCGACTTCACTCCCTTCCCGCAGGGCGGCGAGTGGGGCCAGGACGCGGAACACGACTGGATGGACTTCAGGTGCACCGTCAATACCCCGGACGACTACAGGGGCCGTGTCGCTCTTTCCATTAAAACGGGCCGCGAGGGCATGTGGGAAGCCACGAACCCGCAGTTCGTCGTGTGGGTGGACGGCAAGATCGAGCAGGCGTTTGACACCAAGCACACCACACTCGTGCTCGACGAGCGCGCCGTTCCCGGAAAGACATACGAAATCTTTCTCCAGGGCTACGCAAACTCCATCCCTTCCGGCCACGGCTACGCCGCGCCCATCCCCCCGCGCATGACGCTCACAGTGGACGACGTGATGGCAGACGTCGAGCAGCTCTACTACGACCTGAATGTGCCCTACGAGTCCGCGCTCCTTCTGCCGGACGGCTGCCGCGACCGCGAGCAGACGCTCTACACCATTTCGGACGCGCTGAACCTTCTGGATCTTCGAAACCCCTTCAGCTTCGAGTTCCACGCATCCGTTGCGGCCGCGCGCGACTTCATGCACGACAAGTACTATAAGCCCCTCGCGGACATCGAGCCCGAGGCGTACGCGGACGTCATCGGCCACACGCACATCGACGTCGCATGGCTGTGGGACCTCTATCAGACGCGCCACAAGGCGGTGCGCACGTTTGCGACCATGCTCAAGCTCATGGAGCAGTATCCCGAGTTCAAGTTCATGTCCTCGCAGGCGCAGCTCTATCAGTTCGTGAAGGAGGACCAGCCGGAACTGTTCGAGCGCATCAGAAAGGCCGTCGCCGAGAACCGCTGGGAGCCCGAGGGCGGCATGTGGGTCGAAGCGGACTGCAACCTCTCCGGCGGCGAGGCGCTCGTGCGCCAGTTCCTGTACGGCAACGAGTTTTTCGAGACGGAATTCGGCAAGCGGTCGAAAATCCTCTGGCTGCCGGACGTGTTCGGCTATTCCGCGGCGCTCCCTCAAATCCTCAAAAAGAGCGGCATCGACTACTTCTTCACATCGAAGCTCTCGTGGAGCGAGTTTAACCTTTCGCCCTACGACACCTTCACCTGGAAGGGCATCGACGGCTCGGAGGTGTTAACCCACTTCACGCCCTCGCGCGACTTCACCGGAAACGGTTCCTACGAGTCGCACACCGACCTTCAGTACTTTACCACCTACAACGCCATGATCAACCCCAGCCAGATCAAGGGCGGCTGGCAGCGCTTCCAGCAGAAGGGAGTGGACAACCACTTCCTGGTCTCCTACGGCTTCGGCGACGGCGGCGGCGGGTCCTCCGACTGGATGATCGAGAACGCGCGGCGCATGGCGAATCCCGTGGCGGGCGCGCCGGCCGTGCGGCAGGAGTTCGCGCGCGACTTCTTCGAGAAGCTCGAAAAGCGCATGGAGGGCAACAAGCGGCTGCCGAAGTGGTCGGGCGAGCTGTACCTCGAGTACCATCGCGGCACCTACACCGCCATGGCGCGCAACAAGCGGTCGAACCGCAAGATCGAAATCGAGCTGCGCGAGGTAGAACTCTGGCGCACATACGCGCGCATCGTGGGCGGGCTTCAATACCCGGACGATCAGCTGCGCGAAATCTGGCGGCGGATGCTGACGCTGCAGTTCCACGATATCCTCCCCGGTTCGTCCATCAAGAAGGTGTACGACGACTCCAAGGAGATCTATGAGGAGCTGTTTCAAGAGCTCGCGGCGCTCAAGGCAGAGGCCATGGCAGTCATCGGCAAAAAGCTGCCGGGCGACGTACTCCTGTATAACTCCCTTGCCTCTGCGCGCGACGACGTCGTGTGGTTCGACGCCCCCGAATCCGCCAAGGGGCTGAAAGATACCTCCGGCCGCGTGTATCCCATCCAGCGCGCGGATGGCCGCGCGTGCGCGTTCGTCGAGAACCTCGCGCCCATGACCGCGACGCCCATGTGGTTTGTCGATTGCGCCGAGGCGGAAGGCGCGATGGAGATCACGGCCGAGGCGTTCGACACGCCGTTCTTTGCGGGCAAATTCGATTCCGCGATGCGCATCGTATCGCTCGTCGACAAGCGCAACGGACGCGAGCTCGCGAAGGCGGGCGAGGCGCTCAACCGCATCGTGTGCTACGAGAACCGCCCGCACAACTACGACGCGTGGGACATCAACATCTACTACGACGAGCGGAAGTGGGATGTGGACGAGCTCGTTTCCGCCGAGGTCGTGGCGGCGGGCCCGGTGCTCACGAAGATTCGGTGCGAATACAAGTTCAACAACTCGAAGATCGTGCAGCATGTCGTGTTCTATTCGGCCATCGACCGCATCGACTTCGAGACGTATGTGGACTGGAAGGAACAGCACCACATGCTCAAGGCGCACTTCCCGGTGGACGTGTTCTACAACGAGGCGACCTACGACATTCAGTACGGAAACGTGAAGCGCGCGACCCACAAGAACACCAGCTGGGACGTTGCGCGCTTCGAGGTCTGCGCGCACAAGTGGGCGGACGTCTCCGAGGCGGGCTACGGCTTCACCCTCATGAACGACTGCAAGTACGGCCATTCGGTGGATGAGAACGGAATGGCGCTGACGCTTCTCAAGAGCTCGACCGAGCCCAACCCCCTCGCGGACCAGGAGGAGCATTTCTTCACCTATTCTATCATGCCGCACGCGGGCGACTGGCGCTGCGCCGCCGCGCCCACCATGGCGTACATGCTCAACATCCCGGTCACGGCGGTCGCGGGCGCGGGCGCGGGTGGCAAGGGCAGCCTGAACTCGATGTTCAGCGTGGACTGCGAGAACGTGATGATCGAGTCCGTCAAAAAGGCGCTCAAGGGCGACGGCATCGTGGTGCGCCTGTACGAGTGCTATGGCGAGCGCACGCACGTGACAATGAAGCTGGGCGGCGCGCCGGAAAGCGTCAAGCTCGTCAGCCTCATGGAGGACGTAATCTGTGACGTCGCGTTCGAGGGAACGACGGTGGAGTTCGATGTGAAGCCGTACGAAATCGTCAGTTTTCTGATTGGTTAAGTCATTGACTTTCCGGTTGCGTCTGTTAAAATGATCGTATCATACTGGAAATCAGACGAGGGGGTAGGCTCTATGTTCAGCAATATACCGGAAGTGAAGCTGGGAATCGTCGCCGTGAGCCGCGACTGCTTCCCCATCACGCTCTCGCAGGAGCGGCGCGCAGCGCTGGTCAAGGCGTACCGCGCGCTCGGCGGCGAGATCGCCGAGATGGAGACGACCATCGAGAACGAGCTTGACACCATGAAGGCGCTTTCGGAGCTCAAGGCGGCAAACGTGAACGCGCTCGTCGTGTTCCTCGGAAACTTCGGTCCCGAGGGCCCGGAGACGCTGCTCGCCGAGAAGTTCTGCGGTCCCGTGATGTTCGTCGCAGCCGCCGAGGAGACCATCGAGGTTCTTTCCTCGAACCGGGGCGACGCGTTCTGCGGCATGCTCAACGCCAGCTACAACCTGAAGCTCCGCGGCGTGCCCGCCTACATTCCGGAGTACCCGGTCGGCACAGCAGCCGAGTGTGCGAAGATGATCGCGGAGTTCGAGCCCATTGCGCGCGCGCTCATCGCCGTGAAAAACCTCAAGATGATCACCTTCGGCCCGCGCCCCTTCGACTTCCTGGCCTGCAACGCGCCCATCGCGCCGCTTTTCAAGCTCGGCATCAACATTCAGGAGAACTCGGAGCTTGACCTTCTGGCCGCGTACAAGGAGCACGCGAACGATCCGCGCATCCCGGCCGTCATGGAGGACATGGCGAACGAACTCGGCGCGGGTAACAAGATGCCGGGCATCCTGCCGCGCCTCGCGCAGTATGAGCTGACGCTTCTCGACTGGATCGAGAAAAACAAGGGCGCGGCGACCTTCGTCGCCATGGCGAACAAGTGCTGGCCGGCGTTCCAGACGCAGTTCGGGTTCGTGCCCTGCTACGTGAATTCCCGCCTCACCGCCCGCGGTATCCCCGTCGCGTGCGAGGTGGACATCTGGGGAGCGGTTTCCGAGTACATCGGCACCTGCATCTCCGGGATCCCGGTGACGCTCCTGGACATCAATAATACCGTGCCCGCCGACATGTACGAAGCGTCCGTCGCCGGAAAGTTCCCCTACCGCGCGAACGAGGTGTTCATGGGCTTCCACTGCGGGAACACGCCCATCTGCCACCTGACCGAGGGCACCATGAAGTACCAGCTCATTATGAACCGCGGCCTTGAAGGCGGCGGCGAGCCGGACATCACCCGCGGCACCCTCGAAGGCGACATCGCGCCCGGCAACATCACCTTCTACCGCTTGCAGGCCGACAAGGACAGCGTCCTGCGCGCCTACATCGCTCAGGGTGAGGTGCTCCCCGTCGCGACCCAGTCCTTCGGCTCCATCGGCGTGTTCGGCATCCCCGAGATGAATCGCTTCTACCGCCATGTGCTCATCCAGCACGGCTACCCGCACCACGGCGCCGTCGCCTTCGGGCACATCGGCAAGTACCTTTTCGCCGTCCTCAAGATCCTCGGCGTCGAGACCGTCAGCTTCAACCAGCCCAAGGGTATGCTCTATCCGTCCGAGAACCCGTTCGCGTAAGCGGACGGGGGACGTCGAGGGCGCTGTCCTCGCGCTCCCGCCAAGGGGGCACTGTCCCCTTGGAATACCGGATGAAATCGGTGATTATGCGCTTCGGCCGCTCGGGGCCCAGACCCCGAGCGGTCGAGTCTGCTTTTGGGAAAGGAGTGGCTATGAAAATCTACATCGTCGGGTCGGTCGGGAGCGGGAAATCGACGCTCGCGCGTCGCGCTTCGGAGAAAATGAATGTACCTTGCTTTCACCTGGACGAAGTTGTACACGTTCCGGACGCGACGGCGTCATGGGGAAACCGGAAGCGGCCCGTCGAGGAACGCGACGCGTTGTTCCGGGAAATGCTCGCAAGTTCGGACTACATCATGGAAGATGCCGGGCGGGAATGCTTCCTCGAGGGCATGCGGCTTGCGGATGCCGTCGTGCTGCTCGATCCAACGCCGCTTGTTCGGAGAAAAAGAATTCTCTTTCGATGGGTCAGGCAAAACCTCGGCCTTGAGAAATGCATCTACAGGCCGAGGTTCGTCGTTCTGAAATCGATGTTCGGATGGGCCAGGAATTACGAGGCGGGGAAGGATGGCATGAAGGCGCGCCTCGCTCCGTTTTCGGACAAGCTTGTCGTCTTGCGGAGAAATGGGGACGTGCGCGCGTGGCTCGATGGGCTCGCTTGATGCCCGCTACGATGTAGTGATTGTCGCCATGCCACTCAAAGCGTTCGTCCCCTTCGGAGGTTGCTTGGAATGGGCGAGTTTTTTCTCGAGAGGCTCCATCAGCATCGTCGCGGCGCGTGAAGCCGCGCTTTTCATATTCTGCCTCGTTGCGGGTGAACCGGTCCAGCAGCCATTCGATCTCCTCGCGCATTTCGTCGAGCGAGCGCATGTGGTTATAAGAACGAAGGAAAGCAGATTATGCGCGCTTCATGAGTTTTTCGTAGATGGGACGCATGTCGGGCTCGGAGCACATTTCGTTGACGTTCGCGAACGGAATCCAGCGGACGGCGCTGTTCTCGTCCGCCTTGTGGCAGATCGGCGCCTCCGGGTCGGCGATCAAAAGGTAGGAAACGTTCATGTGGATGTGCGCGGAGACGTAGCGGCCGCGCCTGACATGCCCGGCGACGTGCAGGCTTTCGATGGAAGCCGGCTCCACGGACGCGGGCGAAGCCACGATGCCCGTCTCTTCCCCGGCTTCGCGCAGCGCGACCGCGAGGAGGTCCGCGTCGCCGTCCGCGTGTCCGCCCGTCCACGACCAGGACTTATAGATGTTGTGGTAGGCCATGAGCGCCCTTTCGCGCGCGGGATCGACGATCCACGACGAAGCGGTGATGTGCGCGACCGCGTTTTCGCGCGTGAGGCAGTCTGGGTTCCGATCGATGAAGGCGAGCATCTGTGATTTGTCCGCCGCCTCCTGCTCGCATTTGGGTTCGTATCTCTCGATGATCTCGCGCACGCGCAAAAGCATTCGTTTCTCCTATCTATACTCGGTCTGCGTCGAAAAAAGGACGGCGTCCGTCCGCGACAGCACGAATTCCTCGACCGACTGCGCGATCGAGTCCCCCTGCGCACGGTCGAACGCGAGCGCGCAAGCGGAGATCTCGATCAGCTGGCGGTCGTCCTGCGCCCCGGATTCGCATGCCGAGACATTAAAGGCGTTTCGAAGGCCCATGGCGAGCTTCTTCACTTCCGCACGCTTGTCCTTCAGTGATTTGCACCACGCGGCGCGCAGGCGCAGGGTGATCACGACGACGATCATTCCGCGTCCTCGAAGAGCCGCCGGTACTCCTCGCGGGAGATGAGAACGGTTCTCGGCTTCGCGCCGTCGGCCTCTGAGACGATGCCCCTTTTGAACATGTCGTCGATGAGCCGGCCCGCGCGGGAATAGCCCACGCGCATGCGCCTTTGGAGCATGGAGATCGATGCCTGTCCGGCCTCCATGACGATCTCGATGGCTTCGGGAAGCCGGGGGTCGGCCTCGTCGGGTTCCTCGTCCTTCTCGGCATCGGAGAGCGTGGCGCTTTCGATCTTCTCGGTCACGTCCTCGTCGTAGTCCGAGCCGTGGCGGGATTTGATGTACTCGACGACCGCGTGCACCTCTTCGTCAGACACCCACGCGCCCTGCACGCGCATGGGCTTCTGGATGCCGGAGGGAACAAACAGCATGTCGCCGTAGCCCAGAAGCTTCTCCGCGCCGCCGTGGTCGATGATGGTTCTGCTGTCGACCTGGGAGGCGACGAGGAACGCGATGCGCGTGGGGATGTTCGCCTTGATGACGCCCGTGATGACGTTGACGGAGGGGCGCTGGGTGGCGATCACCAGGTGCATGCCCGCCGCGCGCGCGAGCTGTGCAAGGCGGCAGATGGAGTCCTCGACCTCTCCGGGCGCGACGATCATGAGGTCCGCGAGCTCGTCGATGATGATGACCATCTGCGGCATGGGCTTCTCGCCCTCTTTGAGCACCTTGTTGAAACCCTTGAGGTCCCGGACGCCGCGCTCGGCAAACTTCTTGTAGCGCGACTGCATCTCCATAACGGCCCACTCGAGCGCGCTCGCGGCCTTCTTGGGGTCGGTGACGACCGGCGCGATGAGGTGCGGGATCTCGTTGTACACCGACAGCTCCACGACCTTCGGGTCGATGAGGATCAGCTTCACCTCGTCGGGCGTGGCGCGGTAGAGGATGGACATGATGATCGAGTTGATGCAGACCGACTTGCCCGATCCCGTCTGGCCCGCGATCAGGACGTGCGGCATCTTCGCGACGTCCGCGATGATGAACCGGCCGGAATTGTCCTTTCCGAGTCCCACGGCCACGCGCGACGTGTGGCGGCAGGCGTCGGAGCTCTCGAGCACGCTGCGCAGGGGCACCGTTTCGACCTTGTCGTTTGGGACCTCGACGCCCACGGCGGCCTTGCCGGGGATGGGGGCTTCGATGCGCACGCGGATCGCCGCGAGGTTCAGCGCGATGTCGTCCGCGAGCGCGGTGATGCGGCTCACCTTCACGCCCGGCGCGGGCTGGAGCTCGAACCGCGTGACGGCGGGGCCGTGTGCGATGCCGGTCAATTTCGTCTGGATGCCGAAGGAGCGCAGCGTCTCCTCAAGGAGCCGCGCCTTCTTGAGATCCGCGTCGTTATCCTGCTCCGCCTGCGGAGGGAGTCCCTGCTGAAGCATGTCGATGGGCGGGTAATTGTAGAGGTTCTCCGGCTCCGGCGGTCGGGGCGGCTCGTCGCGCTTCGGCTTTTTGACAGGCTTCACGTAGTTCGCGGCGGGGGTGTCGAAGGGCGTCTCATCGTGCGATTCCTTGGGCTCGTAGTCGTCTGGCTCGATCTTGAGCTCGTCCACGGAAACCTGATTGTCCACCTTCGCCGGCTTCTTCGTCGAGGGACGCGGCTTCGTGCCGGGCACGTACTCGGCCTTCGCGCGCGGCGCGGGTCGCGTCTCGTTGGGCGGCGCGGTGGGCGGGGCCACGGAGACGGGGGAGGCGGGTACGGGTTCCGGCGCGGCTGCCGCGACGAAGTCCTCGTGATAGAGGCCGCGCTTTCTCTGCTGCGCGGGCTTTTTCGCGGGCGCGCGCGGCGCGAAGGCGTCGTCGAGGAGCGTGTCCTCGGCGGGCTCGAACATGCGGTTCGCGCGGCGCTCGCGTGACTTCTGCTCGGCGGCATGCGAGCCGTTTTTCACGAGTTCCGAGAATTTTGATAGCTTGCCCGTCGCGGCGAGCAGGAGGGTGACGAGCACCAGAACCGCGATCATCCCGCCCCAGACGCCGAGCCAGGCGTAGAGGGGCGCCGCCATGAGCGCGCCGAACGCGCCGCCGCCGCGCATGCCGCGATAGGCCTTGACGACGCCGTCCGCCCAGCTCAGAAAGGGCTTTTGCTCCATGAGCCGCTCGACGTGGAACAGCTCGACCGTGGTATAAAGGCAGAGGACGAGGCAGAGATTCGCGGCGACGCGCCACAGGGATATCTTTTTCCCCGCCCCTGCGAACGCAGCGAGCACGCACAGCCACGCGAGCGCGAAGGGGAACAGCACGAACAGGTGTCCGCCCAGCCCGCGCATAACCGCGCGCATGCCCGAGAGCATGCCGTCCGCGGGCGCGAGTACGACGACATACGCCGTCAGGAGCGCGAGCCCGCCGAACAGGATCGACCACGCGATCGGCCAGTTGAAGCGGGGCGCAGCAACCCGCGTCTGTTCCTTTTTTCTCTGAGCAGCCGTCATTCCAACCTCCGAATGAGAGATTTTTACATCGTATAGTATACCGCGCGGCGGCGCCGGAATCAATTGGCGGGCCGAACAGTCGAAAATTCGTCACAAAGGGCAGGATTTTCCATTGACAGGATCGGTTAGGGGACATAAGATGTAAACAAGGAAAAATTGCTAGACGAAGGCGCGGCCGGGTCGCGGTCCGGTTTTGTCCTTGCGATGCTAGGAGGCAAGCTTATGGGCGGGGGATTCAAATCGATCGATCTTTTGCCGGTCGTCGAGGCTTTGCCGGACGTTCTCGGCGGCGCGGATACGCCCTCCAAATGGGAGGAGCGGCGCGGCTACATCAAGGAGATGCTCGCGCACTACATGCTCGGCGCGCGGCCTGAGGCGGACGTCCCCGCGCGGGGCGAGGTCCTGTCCTCCGCGCCGGTATACGGCGGCGAGGGCATCCGCGACGAGGTGAGGCTCTTCATCGGAGGCGGAGAGTTTTTTGATTTCTATGTTGTGCGTCCAAACCGCGCGGGCCGGTTCCCGGCCATCGTGTGGTCGTATTTCCCCTTCGCGAAGGATTGCCCCATCGGCGCGGAGCTGGTCGCGCGCGGGTATGTGCTCGCGGCCTTCGACTACAACGCCGTCATGAAGGACGATGCCGCCGATCCCGCTTCCCCGGCGCGGCGCGCTTATCCGGACGCGAGCTGGGCGGGCGTCATGGTCTGGGGCTGGGGCTTTTCGAAGATCGCGGACTACCTTACGACCCTCGATGATGTGGACGCAGAGAAGCTCATCTGCACCGGTCATTCGCGCAACGGCAAGGCGGCTCTCGCGGCTGGCGCTTTCGACGAGCGGTTCGCGGTCGTCGCGCCCATCAACTCCGGTTGCGGCGGCGCGGGCTGCTTCCGCTTCCTCTGCGACGAAAAGGAGGTCGTTCAGGACCCGACGAAGGTCGAGGCGCTCGGACGGATCGTGCATGCGTTTCCCCATTGGTTCTCACAAAATCTCAACCAGTTCGGCTCCGAGGAAGCGCCCTACCCCGTCGCGAACGAGAGCCGGCTGCCCTTCGACCTCCATTTCCTCAAGGCGCTCGTCGCGCCCCGCGCGCTCATCACCATCGAGGGCACGGAGGACCTCTGGTCGAACGTCTTTGGCACCTACCTCACCCGCGTCGCTGCCCAGCCCGCCTTCGAGCTTACCGGGGCCCCCGGTCACAACTTCCAGATCATTCGCAACGGCCGCCATGAGTACGCCGCCCGCGACTGGCGCTGGATGCTCGACTTCGCGCAGTCCGCGTTCGAGGGAAAGCTGTAGAGGAAATGAAGGAACAGCAGGGGCGCTGCCCTGCGCTCTCGTTCGAGGGTTGGCGCCCTGTTGCTGGATGAGTAAATCATGATACTGTCTGTCGGATCGCCCGGGAGTCCCGGGCGATCGCGTTTACAGATTCAAAGCCTCGGGGGTTGCGGCCCCGAGGCTTTATCATTCTTTTCCTGTACGGGATTCTCAAGGGCCAGCGGCCTTGTGCGGGAGCCCGAGGGCAGCGCCTTCGGCGTACCCCCTATGCCGACGTGGCGGCCTTGCGGGCCTCTTCCTCCTCGGGGGTGAGCTCGAGAAGTTCGGGGTGCTGGAGGTAATTAAGGAACATGTGGACGGCGACGGCGTACTCCGCGCCGCCGCAGATGCGCTCGTCGGTATTAAAGCCGAGGGGGAGCACGAGCTTGCGCACGCCCTGTCCGCCGGAGAGCGCGATCTGGCGCTCGGGCCGGCCGAAGCTCAAAAAGATGGAGCAGGTGCCGAAGTTGTAGAGGTGGTGATAGATGGCTGGCAGGCCGATCGACATCATGTTGGTGATAAAGAAGCTGCAGTGGAATGGGCTGATTTCGATGATCTTTTTGGGCATGATCCCCAGCCGGTCGCAGAGCTTCAGGAGCTTGACGGCGACCCAGGGGAGGACAGGGATGCGCAGAAGCTTGCTTGCGAAGTCGACGGCGCTGTTGTCCGCCTCGGGTTTTTTCGCGATGGCCACCTGTTCGTCAAACTTCCGCGCGATGTCGAGAAGCGTGTCGTCGGGCGCGCAGTGCACCTTGACGAGCGCCTCCTTGAAGGAGCCGTCCTCGGTGTCGCGCAGGATCGCGAGCGATATGGTGATCTCCTTGTGCCGGTAGATGCGGTTGCCCATCACGAAGTAGTTCATGACGGGATACTTGCGCACAGTGCGCACGTAGGCCGCGACCATGATCGTCAGAAACGAGATCGTATGCCCGCTCGCCTTCCGGCTGCGGATGAAGTTCGCCATCGGTTCGTACTCGGCCGGATAGGTCACCTGGTTCATGGACTCGCATCTCGTCGGCATGATGAGAGGCGAAAAGAGAATGATGGGGTCGAGCGTCCTTGAGATGTCGACGCCGTCGCTTCGATATCCGAACATAGAGCCACCTCCCAGTCGATTGCGAAACGGTTACTTGAATTTGCGCGGAATGTCCTCCCAAGGCGCGGGCACGTGGCCGTACCTGATGTCCGGGCCGTGAACGGGCGCCGCCCATTCGACCGCGTTCGCGATCACCCGCGTGACGTCCTCGCGATAGAATGTAGGGTACTCCTCGTGGCCGGGCCGAAAGTAGAAGATCCTGCCCGCACCGCGCTTGAAGCAGCAGCCGCTTCTGAACACCTCGCCGCCCGCGAACCAGCTCACGAAGACGAGCTCGTCGGGCTCCGGAATATCGAAGCGCTCGCCGTAGGTCTCCTCCTTGGGAAGCTCGATAAACTCGGGCAGGCCCTTCGCGATGGGATGCGCGGGATTCAGGACCCACACGCGTTCCTTCTCGTCGTTCTCGCGCCACTTGAGCGCGCAGGTGGTACCCATCAGCTTTTTAAACAGCTTCGATTCGTGCCCGGAGTGGAGGAAGATCGCGCCCATCCCTTGAAGGATATGCTTGTGGACGCGCTCGACGACCTCGTCCGCGACCTCTCCGTGCGCCATGTGGCCCCACCAGATGAGCACGTCCGTGTCTGAAAGAACCTCCTCGGTCAACCCGTGCTCGGGCGTGTCGAGGGTGCAGGTCCTGACGCGATAGTCTCCGAACCGATCCAGCATTTCCTTGATCGCGCCGTGGATGCCCGCGGGATAGACCTCCCGGATCCGGGGTTCGCGAACCTCGTGACGGTATTCGTTCCAGACGGTTACGCTGATTTTATCCATAAACCGACGCCTCCAAAGCGCAATGTACGATTATGTATAGTATATCGTTCCGGAAGCGAAAGATCAACACCCAATTTACACGGCGCGCACATTTTGCCACAATTTTGGACTTGTTGCAAACCCGCGGATTTTATACTATACTGATAGGAGCTGAGAAGGAGTGGTGCGCTTGAGGATCCGCGAAATGGTGGGGCTTCTGAACGCGAAGGTGGTACTCGGCGAGGAGATGCTGGACATGGAGGTTACCTCCGCGTGCGCCAGCGACATGATGAGCGACGTTCTCGCGTTTCCGAAGGAGCAGATCGCCCTTCTGACCGGACTGAACAACCCCCAGGTGATCCGCACCGCGGACGTCCTTGACATCCGCTGCGTGGTGTTCGTGCGCGGCAAGCAGCCGACGGCGGAGATCCTCGAGATGGCGAAGGAGTACGGCGTGGCGGTTCTCTCTACCGATAAGACCATGTACATCGCGAGCGGCATCCTCTATGCGAGTGGGCTGCGCGAGGACAACTGCCCATGATCATTCACAAGGAAGAATTCGACGTCGCCGCGCGAGACTTCGTGTGCGCGGGCGAGGCGTCCGGAAAGATCAAGCGCATCATCAAAAAGCTTGGCGTTGACATGAACATCGTCAGGCGCATCTCCATCGCCTCCTACGAGGCTGAAATCAACCTCGTCATCCACTCCCTGGGCGGGAGGATGGAGCTCCTCGTCGGCGAGGGCGACATCAAAATCGTCGTCACAGACGTCGGCCCCGGCATCCCGGACATCGAGATGGCCATGCGGGAGGGCTACTCCACCGCCTCGGACGACGTCCGCATGATGGGCTTCGGCGCGGGCATGGGCCTTTCCAACATGGCCAGGAACGCCGACGATTTTCAAATCGAATCCCAGGTCGGTGCGGGCACGCGCGTCGAAATGACGTTCAAACTGTAGCGCGGGAGGGAATATGGCAACGACTTATCATTCGGTCACGCTCGACTCGGGCAAGTGCGTGGGCTGCACGAACTGCCTCAAGCGTTGCCCGACGGAGGCGATCCGCATCCGGGGCGGTCGCGCGCACATCATCGACGAGTTGTGCATCGACTGCGGCGAGTGCATCCGCGTCTGCCAACACCACGCGAAGGTGGCGGTGACGGACCCCCTTTCGACGATCAATCGCTTCAAATATAAGATCGCGCTCCCCGCGCCGTCGCTCTACGGCCAGTTCAAGAACCTCACGAACATTATGAGCGTTCCCTACGGCCTCAAGTGCATGGGCTTTAACGAGGTTTTTGATGTGGCGCGCGGCGCGGACATCGTGAGCCGCGTGGTGCGCGACAGGCTGAACGCACCCGACTGCCCCCGGCCCCTCATCTCCTCGGCGTGTCCGGCGGTCGTGCGGCTTATCCAGATCCGCTTCCCGGAGCTCTTGGGCAATATCGTGGACGTGCGCTCGCCCATGGAGGTCGCGGCGTCGGTCGCCAGGCGCGAGTTCTGCGAGAAAAACAGGGTCTCCGCGTGGGAGGTCGGGTGCTTTTTCATCACGCCCTGCGCCGCCAAGGCGACCGCGATCCGAAAGCCTCTCGGCCACAGAGAGTCCGCGCTCGACGGCGCGATCTCCATGCTTGAGATCTACGGCCTTCTGAGCGGCCAGCTTCGACGCGACGCGGTGCAGAACATCTGTGATGCGTCCTCCATGCAGCCCTCGACGGCGCTGGGCATCGGCTGGGCGCGTTCGGGTGGCGAGTGCGCGGCGCTGGGCACGGACGAGGCGCTCGCGGTCGACGGCATCGACAACGTGGTAAGCGTACTCGATGCCATTGAGAACGACCGCATGCCAGCGCTCCGTTTCTTTGAGGGCCTCGCGTGCGCGGGCGGCTGCATCGGCGGTCCCATCGTGTTTGAGAACCAGTTCATCGCCCGAAACCGCATCCGAAGGCTCGTGCAGGAGCTGCCCAAGAGGGACATCGACCAGGCCGTGTCGCCTGAGGAGATCGAGAAGATCGGCGAAGCGATGGTCTTCGACGACCAGATCAAGCCCCTCGAGTCCCTCCGGATCGACACGGACTTCAAGCAGGCGCTTGCGAAGATGGACAAAATTGAGGAGATCAGAAAGCGGCTCCCAGGCCTCGACTGCGGAAGCTGCGGCTCCCCGACCTGCCAGGCGCTCGCGGAAGACATCGTGGCGGGCGACGCGCGCGAGATGGACTGCCTGTTCCTCTTAAAGGAGCGCGTGCGCCTCATGGCAAAGCAGATGGTGGAGCTGAGCGAAACGACTCGGGAAAAATAAGGAGAAAGATATGACGATCGGCGAGCTCATGGAAAAGACTGGCGCTTTGGCGCTCACGAAGGACGTCCCCACAAACCGGAAGATCGAGTTCGGTTATACCTGCGACCTGCTCTCCTGGGTCATGGCCCACGGAAGGCCCGGTATGGCGTGGATCACCGTCCAGACGCACATGAACGTGATCGCGATCGCGACGCTCCACGAGATGAGCTGTGTCGTAATCCCCGAGAACGGCAGGATCGCACCGGACGTCGCGGAGAAGGCCGAGGAGGAGGGGATCGCCGTTCTGTCAGCGCCCCTGTCGGCCTACGAGATTTCGGGCGTTCTGTACGCGTGCGGCGTGAAGGCGTAACATGCGCTGCGCGGTCGACCTCCACATCCACTCGTGCCTTTCCCCCTGCGCAGACGAGCTGATGACGCCCAACAACATCGTCAATATGGCGAAGCTGAAGGGCCTCGACATGATCGCGGTCGCGGACCACAACACCGCCCGCCAGCTCCCGGTCATCGAAAAGGTGGCGGGGCGGGCGGGGGTTTCGCTCCTTCCCGCCATGGAGCTCTGCTCGCGCGAGGAAGTCCACATCCTCTCGTACTTCCGAACGGTCGCTTCCGCGCTCGCGTTCTCGGACGAGATCTACTGTCACCTCCCTCCGATCAGGAACCGGCCCGCGATCTTCGGCCACCAGATCGAGCGTGACGAAAACGATGATTTCGTGCGCGAGGAGGAGAGGCTCCTCATCTCCGCGACCGATCTGTCAGTCGACGCGCTTGCGCAAAAAATCATTGCGGCGGGCGGACTCGCGGTGCCCGCGCACATCAACCGGGGTTCGAACGGAATCCTTCAGGCGCTGGGTTTTCTCCCCCCGGGAGTAAAGTTTTCGGCCCTCGAGGTGTCGCGCGACATGCCGCTTCCTGAAATAGGCATGCCTTCCATAAAAACTCTGTATTCCTCGGACGCCCATTACCTCGAAAACATACTGGAAAAAGTGGTATTTCTCGACCTCATTTCACCGGACCCCGAAAGCTTCTTTTCATTAATGGGCGCGTAAATCTGTTCGCAATCAAACAACCTGCACATGAAATATTCGCGATGTTAATGCGCCGTTAATACACATTCGCGCGACGCATGCTATAATATCCTGCGGTATGTGACAAAGTTACAAACCTGCAAACGAATAGATCCGAGGAGGTAGGTATTCGTATGATGGGCACTGAGGAAAAGTACGCGAAACTCGACAAAGTCATCGCCGATCTGAATGGCCAGGGGGGCGCGGTGATGCGCTGTCTTCAGGCCGCGCAGGAAATCTTTGGTTACGTGCCGAAGGACGTCCAGATCAGAATCGCCGAGGGGCTGGGCGAGACGCTCAGCGAGGTCTACGGCGTGGCGACCTTTTATTCGCAGTTCGCGCTCGAGCCCGTGGGCGAGCACCTGATCGGCGTGTGCCTCGGCACGGCCTGCTATGTCAAGGGCTCTAAAGATATACTTGACAAGGTCTCGGAGGTCCTCGACACCAAGGTCGGCAAGACCTCGACCGACGGCCTTTTCACCATCAAGGACACCCGCTGCCTCGGCGCCTGCGGCCTTGCGCCGGTCATGATGATCGGCGAAGAGGTCTACGGACGGCTCGTGCCCGACGACATCCCCGGCATCCTGAAAAAGTACCAGAAGTAGCCAGATGAACGAGCTGTCGCTCTACATCCTCGATCTCGTACAGAACTCCGTCGCGGCCTCCGCCCGGCGGGTGAGGATCGCGATCGAGTTCCCGGATGGATCGGATCTTCTGCTCGTTTCGATCGAGGACGACGGGCGCGGCATGGACGCGGAGCTTCTCAAAAAAGTCGCGAGCCCGTTTACGACGACCCGCACGACCCGCAAGGTCGGCCTCGGAATCCCGATGGCCCGCCAGATGTGCGAGGACTGCGGCGGAACCTTCGAGATCGAATCCGCGCCCGGCGCGGGAACGAAGCTTCTGATGATTATGCGGCGCTCGCACATCGACCTTCCGCCCATGGGCGACCTCCCCGGCACGATGGCGGCGCTCGTCACCGGTTGCCCGGAGACGCCGGAGTTTTCCCTCCGGTATGCGCGGGGCGAAGGCGCGTTTACGTTCGACACGGCTGAAATCCGGGAAGCCCTCGGCGGCGTCCCGCTCAACCGGCCGGAGGTTCTTTCCTGGATCGGGGAATACATCAGGGAGTCCATCATGGCGGTCGATGCGGGCCGCGAGCAAATTTAACCGGAGGTGTCAACCATATGAAGTCCATCGCAGATCTCGAGAAGATCCGTCAAAAGACGCTCAGCCAGGTCAACCTTCGCCACGAGAGCGAGGGCATCCGCGTGGTCGTCGGCATGGCGACCTGCGGCATCGCGGCCGGCGCGCGCCCCGTCATGACCTCGTTCCTCGACGAAATCGGAAAGCGCAACCTGCTCGACGTAGTCGTCGCGCAGACCGGCTGCATCGGCATGTGCCGGTACGAGCCGATCGTGGAGGTGACTCTGCCCGGCCAGACCAAGGTGACCTACGTCAAGGTCCAGCCCGAGATGGTGCCGCGCATCGTTGCCGAGCACATCGTCAACGGATCTCCCGTTTACGAATACACGATCGGAGCCGCTGAGAAGTAAGCGCTCAAAGATTGAGGAGGTAACATAATGGAGCTTTTCCGTTCCACAATTCTGGTTTGCGGCGGCACCGGCTGCACGTCCTCCGGTTCGCCGAAGCTGTATGAGCGGTTCTCGCAGCTACTCACCGAAAAAGGTCTTGAGAAGGAAGTCAAGCTGGTCAAGACCGGCTGCTTTGGCCTCTGCGCCGCCGGCCCCGTCGTCATCGTCTATCCCGAGGGCGCGTTCTATTCCGGCGTCCAGCTTTCGGACATTGACGAGATCGTAAATGAGCAC
This sequence comes from Bacillota bacterium, assembly GCA_023444095.1. Taxonomy (GTDB): domain Bacteria; phylum Bacillota; class Clostridia; order Christensenellales; family Aristaeellaceae; genus RUG11247. Next base: position 134,681 of record JAEZRP010000043.1, on the reverse strand, counting down.
CTCGTCAAGGGCCGCATCGTCGCCCGGCTTCTCTATAAGGGCGACGGCGAAAAGCAGGAAGTCACCCCGCTCGAGGAGATCGGCTTCTACAAAAAGCAGAAGCGCGTGGCGCTTCGAAACTGCGGCGTCATCAACCCCGAGAACATCGACGAATATATCGCCTTCGACGGCTACAAGGCCCTCGCCAAGGCGCTGACCGAGATGACCCGCGAGGAGGTCGTCGAGACCATCGAAAAATCCGGCCTGCGCGGACGCGGCGGCGCGGGATTCCCGACCGGCACCAAGTGGCGCTTCGCCATGGGCTCGACGGGCAAGAAGTACGTGTGCTGCAACGCCGACGAGGGCGATCCGGGCGCGTTCATGGACCGCTCCGTTCTCGAGGGCGATCCGCACGCGGTGCTCGAGGCCATGGCCATCGCGGGCTACGCGATCGGAAGCGACCAGGGCTATATCTACGTGCGCGCCGAGTACCCTATCGCCGTCAAGCGCCTTGAAATTGCCATCAACCAGGCGCGCGAATACGGCCTTTTGGGGCAGGATATCTTCGGGACGGGCTTCCATTTCGACGTCGACATCCGTCTCGGCGCGGGCGCTTTCGTCTGCGGCGAGGAAACGGCGCTCATGAACTCCATCGAGGGCCTGCGCGGAGAGCCGCGCCCCCGCCCGCCGTTCCCGGCGGTGAAGGGCCTGTTCGGCCGCCCGACCATCCTCAACAACGTCGAGACCTACGCAAACGTCTGCCAGATCATCTTGAACGGCGCCGAGTGGTTCGCCTCCATGGGCACCGAGAAGTCGAAGGGCACCAAGGTCTTTGCGCTCGGCGGCAAGATCGCGAACTCGGGCCTGGTCGAAATTCCGATGGGCACCACGCTTCGCGAGATCATCTATGACATCGGCGGCGGCTGCCCCGGCGGCAAGGCGTTCAAGGCCGTGCAGACCGGCGGCCCCTCCGGCGGCTGCCTCCCGGCCAACATGCTCGATACGCCCATCGACTATGACAACCTGATCGCGGCGGGCTCCATGATGGGCTCGGGCGGCATGATCGTCATGGACGAGGATAACTGCATGGTCGACATCGCCCGCTTCTTCCTCGACTTCACCGTCGACGAGAGCTGCGGAAAGTGCGTCCCCTGCCGCGTCGGCACGCGCCGGATGCTCGAGATCCTGAACCGCATTTGCGAGGGTCAGGGCGAGGACGGTGACATCGAGAGGCTTGAGGCGCTCGCGGCGAGCATCTCCCAGTCCGCGCTGTGCGCGCTGGGCCAGACCGCGCCCAACCCGGTCCTTTCGACCATCAAGCAGTTCCGCTCCGAGTACGAGGCGCACATCTACGAGAAGCGTTGCCCGGCGGGCGTGTGCAAGAAGCTCCTGAGCTACACCATCGATCCGGAGAAGTGCGTGGGCTGCACGCTGTGCGCGCGCAACTGCCCGGTGAGCGCCATCTCCGGCAAGGTCAAGGAGAAGCACGTGATCGACCAGAAGAAGTGCATCAAGTGCGGCGCCTGCATGGAGAAATGCAAGTTCGGCGCGATCTCCAGAAAGTGAGCGAGGAGGAAAAATAAATGGCTGACATTACGCTTAAAATAGACGGCGTATCCGTAACGGTTCCCGCCGGCACCACCGTCCTCGACGCGGCCAGGAAGGCCGGGATCCGCATCCCGACGCTTTGCTACATGAAGGGTGTCAACGAAATCGGCGCCTGCCGCATGTGCCTGGTCGAGACCGGCGCGCGCGTGCCCTCCGCGGCGTGCGTGCTGCCCGTCGAGTCCCTGCCTAAAAACCGTGCGACCGGGGAAATCACCGTGAAAACGAACACCCCGCTCCTGCGCTCGGTCAGAAAGACCAACCTCGAACTTCTTCTGTCCACCCACGACAAGAAGTGCCTTTCCTGCCCGCGCAACACGAACTGCGAGCTCCAGAAGCTGTGCATCGAGTACGGCGTGGACGACGAGGATAAGTACAACGGCCTCATGCCGGAGGCGAAGTACGATTCTTCTTCGCTCTCGATTCGCCGCAACAACGCCAAGTGCGTCATCTGCCGCCGCTGCGTCGCGATGTGCGAAAAGGTGCAGAACGTGGGCGTCATCGGCGCGATGGGCCGCGGCATGAAGACGCAGATCGCCTCCCCGTGGGGTATGACCCTCGCGGACACCGGCTGCATCAATTGCGGCCAGTGCATCGCCGCGTGCCCGACCGGTGCGCTCACCGAGCGGGACGACACCGAGAAGGTCTGGAAGGCGATCGCCGATCCCAAAAAGTTTGTGGTCGTGCAGGCCGCGCCCGCCGTCCGCGCCGCGCTCGGCGAGGAGTTCGGCATGCCCATCGGCACGAACGTGACCGGAAAGCTCGCCGCGTCCCTCCACCGCCTGGGCTTTGACAAGGTGTTCGACACCGACTTCGCAGCCGATCTCACCATCATGGAGGAGGCCACCGAGCTCGTCACCCGCGTGAAAGAGGGCGGCGTGCTCCCGATGATCACCTCCTGTTCCCCGGGCTGGATCAAGTTCTGCGAGACCTATTATCCGGAGTTCATCCCGAACCTTTCCACCTGCAAGTCCCCCCACGAGATGGAGGGCGCGGTGATCAAGAGCTACTACGCCGAGAAGGCGGGCCTCGATCCCAAGGACATCGTGGTCGTTTCCGTCATGCCCTGCACCGCCAAGAAGTTCGAGGCCGCGCGCCCCGAGCTGGGCCAGGAAGGCATCCCGGACGTCGACATCGTCATCACCACGCGCGAACTCGCGCGCATGATCAAGGTCGCGGGCGTGGACTTCGTGAACCTCCCCGACGAGACCTTCGACGAGATGTTGGGTGAGTACTCCGGCGCGGCGGTCATCTTCGGCGTGACCGGCGGCGTCATGGAGGCGGCGCTCAGGACCGCCTACGAGGTCATCACCGGCGAAAAGCTCGCCAAGCTCGAGTTTACGGGCGTGCGCGGCTTCGAGGGCGTAAAGGAAGCCTCCTACAACCTCAACGGACTCGAGGTCAAGGTCGCCGTGGCGCACTCCACCGGCGCGGCCTCGAAGCTTCTCGACGCCATCAAGGCGGGCGAGAAGAGCTACACCTTCATCGAGGTCATGGGTTGCCCCGGCGGCTGCATTAACGGTGGCGGACAGCCGATCGTCTCGCCCACCGTGCGCGAGGTCGTGGACGTGAAGGGCCTTCGCGCCAAGGCGCTCTACTCCGAGGACGCCGGAAAGGCCGTGCGCAAGTCCCACGAGGCGCCCGCCGTCCAGAAGCTCTACGACGAGTACTTCGGCAAGCCCAACTCCCACAAGGCCCACGAGCTTCTGCACACCCACTACCAGAAGCGCGAAAAGTACAACTAAATCCACAGACCTCTGCGAGCGCCGCCCAACAAGCGGCGTTCGCTTTTCTGTTGGGAAAGGAACACTGGGGGCGCTCTTCCGCAAGCACCGCCGCCCTTGAGAATCTCTTGCCGGTGGGATATAATGTACTTGGTTGTCGTCCGACCGGGGCCAGGCCCCGCTCGGACGAGGTCAGGTTGAGGGGCCTCTGCGACGACGAGGAGGGGAATGGGATGGAAGCATTATTCAACGACGACTGGCTGTTTTCATCGGATGGGGAAGCATATTGCGAGGTGGAGCTGCCGCACGACTATCAGATCACATTGCCGCGCGCGGAGACGGAAATGGGCGCACAGGGATTCTATCCGCACCGCGCCATCATCTGGTACAAGAAGATATTCTTCGCGCCGGAGGAGTGGGACGGCAAAGCCGTCGCTCTCGTGTTTGACGGCGCGCAGCGGTTCGCGACCGTGTATCTGAACGGCTCCGCGATTTGCGAGCACAGTTACGGCTACACGCCGTTTGTCGCCGAGCTGACCGGGCTTCTGACCGGCGTGGAGAACGAGATTCTGGTGCGGCTCGACGATACCGATTCCGGCGACCGCTGGTACAGCGGCATGGGCATCTACCGGAACGTGAGGCTATTTGTGACCAGCCAATGCCGCGTCGCGCCGTGGGGGCTTTCCGCCACGCACGTCATGGACGGAAGCGACGCGCTTGTGGATGCTTCCGTCGAGATCGAGAACGCGGATGTAGCGCGCGAGGCCGAAATCGAAATCGCCCTCTGTGGCGAGGTGACGCACCTTGCGGGTCTCGCTGCGCCCGGAACGAGCGCGTTTTCCGCGCGGATGCGCGTCCGGTCGCCCGAATTGTGGGACGTCGACGCGCCGAAGCTGCACGTTCTGTCCGCGAAGGTGTTCTCAAAGGGTCAGCCGGTCGATGCGCGGGAGATTAAAACTGGCTTTCGGGACGCGCGCTTCGATCCGGACGCGGGATTTTTTCTCAACGGGCGAAGCCTGAAGCTCAAGGGCGTGAACCTCCACCACGACGGCGGCGCGTTCGGCGCGGCGGTTCCGGAGAAAATCTGGCGACGGCGGCTTCTGAAGCTCCGGGAGCTGGGCGCAAACGCCGTGCGCACCTCACACAACCCGCAGGCGCCGGAGTTCTACGATCTCTGCGACGAGCTCGGGCTTCTGGTGATTGACGAGCTTTACGACAAATGGACGGGTACGAAGCTGTACTTCAAGGACATCTTCCCGACCGATCGGCTTTCCGATCTCGGCGCGATGATCGCCCGAGACAAGAGCCATCCCTCCGTGATCCTCTGGAGCGTCGGAAACGAGGTCGAAATCCAGTTTCAGGAGGCGTATTATACATATCTCGCGGAGATGTGCGCGCGCTGCCGTGCGCTCGATCCCTCGCGGCCCGTGTCCATGGCGCTCATCAGCTATGTGCTCAAGGGCTTCGACGAATCCGAGCCCCTCGAGGATCGGCTTGCTGCGACCGTGCGGTACGGGGAACTCGTGGACGTGTTCATGGGCAACTACATGGAGTCGTTCTACGTCGCGCTGAGGGAAAAGGGCCTCAGAAAGCCTTTCATCGGCTCGGAGATACTGGCCTACTACCGCTTCGAAGAGCTTTCGAATACGAACCTCGTGCCCGTCTCGCCGTGGAACGATGTCGAGAAGCATCCCTGGGTCGCTGGCGGGTTCTACTGGGCGGGGATCGACTACCTCGGCGAATCGACCGGCTGGCCCTGCCACGGCTGGACGGGATGCCCGATCGACAGCGCGGGCTTCCCGAAGCCGCGCGCGCGCCACATCGAAAGCCAATGGAAGAAGGAGCCGATGGTGAAGCTCGCGGTATTCGACGATTCGAAGCCGTGGGACATGGCAAATTCCATGTGGAGCTTCCCGGAGCTCGCGGGGGACTGGAACCAGAACAGGCCGGGACGCATTTACCGCGTGGCGGCGTTCACGAACTGCGACGAGGTCGTTCTGCGCCAGTCGGGCCGGTTCCCGCGCGCTGCAAAGCCCGACCCGGACGAGCACATTGCCTATTTTCACGTGCCCTACGCGCCCGGGGAGCTCGTTGCGGAGGGGTATATCGGCGGCGAAAAGGTCTGCGCGGACCGGCTCTGGACGAGCGCCGGGCCCGCCCGGCTGGCGCTCAGGCTGTGCGACGAATCCCTCAGGCCCGACGGGCGGGACATCGCGCAGATCGAGGCGTATCTTCTTGATTCCGAGGGACAGATTGACACCCGCATGCGGCCCGAGCTGACGGTGTCGGTCGAAGGCGCGGCTGTTTTGTGGAAGCTCTCGAACGGGGACTTTCTCGCGGCGGACGAGATTCCGCGCATGCACGAAGGGCACTTGCTGATCGTTTTGCGCTCGAACGGGAAGTCCGGCGAGGTGCGCGTCACCGCGCGCTGCGCGAACGCAGAGAGCGCGGAACTCGTCTTTCGGGCGGAGTGAGCGGTAGATGGGCGGTGGAATTACCTTCCATCCGCCCGAAATTGGAAACATCCGGCGGAACGCGTGCGTCTATATATCGCTGCTGAACGGCGCCGACGCGATCCTTGGGCCCGAGGATCGAAGCCGACGGAACGCTCGGTGAAAAAGTTCAAAGGCGGTGTTTTCAATGAAAAAAAGGAATAAGCTGATTTCCATTCTGTTGGCTCTGATCCTTTACCTCGCGGTTCTGCCCGCTTCTGCCGAAACAAACGCGAACGCGCTCCTCAAGTCCATCGACCGGCTTGGCCGGAAGGGCTGGGTGCTCAACGCCTCCTTCGCAGCTCGGAGCGACACCATCGACGTCGTGATAGATGAGCTGGGCGAGGCGGACAGCTCGGACTACGTCGCCTCGGCGAAGGGCACCTATTACACATACGGCAAGGAAAAGCTCGTGTTCGGCGTCAACAAGGGCGAGCAGATCTTCGAGATCCGTTCCTTCGACGCGCGGCTTTCGAAGATCAAGCTTACGGACGTGACGAAGTACTTCGGCGAGCCGGATCATCTGACTCGCTCGAAGACGGAGCTCTTCATCAGCTACAGGGTCACGAAGGATCTGAACGTCAAGTTCGTGTTCCCGCGCAAGGGGAAGAACCCCGCCATTTCGCACTACTGCGTGTTCTATCCGGCGGGAACCGTCAACATGATGGCCGACGATCCCGGCAGAAAGTGGTAACCTGAACCCGTGCGGCGTCCCGTTAATTCGGGGCGCCGTTTCGTTTAACCGCGTTTCCTTTCCGCCGCGGTTGATGTATAATGAAGTCGGAAAACGCACGCGGGAGGGATTGAAATGAGCTTTGAACTGATGCATCCGGCGGATCAGCTGGTTTTGATCATGGATCGAATCTACCACTACGGCATGACGACCACGTCCGGCGGGAACCTCTCGATCATGGACGACGACGGCGACATCTGGATTACCCCCGGCAGCGTCGACAAGGGCACGCTCACGCGCAAGGACATGATCCGCGTAAAGCCATCCGGAGAGGTGATCGGCATCCACAAACCGTCCGTCGAACTGCCCTTCCACAAAAAGATATACGAGACGCGCCCCGATCTCAAGGCGATTCTGCACGCGCACCCGCCGACGCTCGTCGCGTTCTCCCTGGCGCGCAAGATCCCCATGGTGAACCTCGTGCCCGGCGCGCGAGATCTCCTCGGCGAGGTCGGCATGGCGAAGTACGAGGTGCCCGGGAGCGCGCTTCTCGGCGAGCGGATCGCGGACGAGTTCCGAAAGGGCAGGCGCACGGTGCTTCTTGAGAACCACGGCGTCGTCTGCGGTTCCACGGACCTTTTTACCGCGTTCATGGCTTTTGAGACGCTCGATTACGCGGGTCGCATCGAGATCGGCGCGAAGAAGATCGGCGCGCCGCGCGAGCTCACAGACATCCAGCTTTCCCTAGACCGGGAGCGCGGTGGGGAGATGGACTTCTTCATCCCCGGCAGACACACGAGCGAGGAGCGGGAGCTCAGGCGAGACATGTGCGCGCTCATTCACCGCGCGTATGACCAGAAGCTCTTTACCTCCACGCAGGGCACGTTTTCGCATCGGCTCTCCGACGGCTCCTTCCTCATCACGCCCTACATGAAGGATCGAAAGTACCTCGACCTTGACGACATCGTGCGCATCAAGTCCGGCATGTGCGAGAGCGGGAAGGTGCCCTCTCGCTCCGTCCGGCTCCACGAGCGCATCTACGCCGAGCACCCCGGGATCGGCGCGGTCATCATCGCGAAGCCCCCGGCCATCATGTCCTTCGCCGTCACGGACGCCGCATTCGATTCCCGCACCATTCCCGAGAGCTATATCATGCTCCGCGACGTCAAGCGCCTCCCCTACGAAGCAGTCGCCAACGATCCTGCGGCCATCTCCGCCGCCTTCGATGAAAAGACCCCCGCCGTCATCATCGACAACAACGCAGTCGTCGTTACCGGTTCCTCCCTCCTCAATGCCTTCGACCGCCTCGAGGTGCTCGATTACTCCGCCGAGGCCATCATCGGCGCGCGCGACATCGGTCCCGTCGTCATCATCTCAGACGACCAGGTGCGCGAGATCAACAGGGCGTTTGGGCTGCAGGAGTGAGGGAGGGGGACCCCAAAGGCGTTGCCCTCGGGTTCCCAGCGGCGGGTTGATCAAACAACCTCCAAGGCTGGCGCTCGAGAACCCCTTGCCGGGTGGAAAATGCAATAGATGTCCGCTGGTCGTTCTTGGAGACAATCCCCGAGCAAACGGGATTCCGGAGCGCGAATTCGTCCGTCCGGGGTTAGCCCCGGGCGGACGATAGTTTCGGTATGAGATTCCGCAGGGACATTGTCCCTTCGGCGGAGTCCCTGCTCACCTTCTGGACTGCCTTTCGTACTCTTCCTGGTAGATGAGGCAGTTTTCAATGGGGGTATTGGCGGGGATGTGGTTTCCGACGGCCATCAGGAAGCCGGGGCAGGCCTTGCCGATGTCCATACAGCGCTTGACCTCGGCACGGATCATGGCGGGAGTGCCGGAGAGCAGGATGCGGGTATCGGCGTTTCCGATGAAGGCGTGTGTACGCCCATACTTCTCGGCGATGTAGGCCATGTCGGTGGATGGCTCGAGAACGAACGCCTGCGCGCCGGCCCGGGCGATGTCGTCGATGAACTGGGTATAGCAGCCGTCTGAGGTGTAGACGAGCTTCTTGCCGGATTCGAGGATGGGCGCGAAGTACCGCGCGTAGTTGGGGAAGACGTACTTCCGGTACCACGCGGGGTTGACGAACGCGCCTGATGTCCATACGATGTCGTCATGAATCATGACGCACGGGACGTCCGCGGCGGCGAGCGCACGGAACGCGGGCATCATCCAATCCGCGTAGCGGTTCGCGACCGCGCCGAAGCCGTCCGGATCGTCTCCGAGCGCCTCAAGCATGATTTCCCAACCGAAGATCTCGATGAGTCCGGAGATCAGGGTCACATAGATCCCGGTCATGTTGACCTCGTTCGGGAGGCCTTCGACGTTCTTGCGGTAGTGCTCCTCGAATGTAGCCTTCAGCGCGGCCTCGTCGATGGGACCGTATGTCTCGAGCGGATCGAACGCCAGCGCCTCCTCGGGGGAGGCAAAGGGGCACTCGATGCGCGTATCTTTGTCAGCGCCCGACGCGCCGTACACCGCGTGCCCCATCCGGGTGCGCTTTTTTTCGAGGAGTTGGGTCACGAGATACGTGCTCCACGAGAAATCGAAGTTCCACGCCTCGCGCATCGCCCGCCGGGCTCGCGCCTTCTCGGCGGCGCTCGACTGATCGGAGACGTCGAGCCCGGTTACGCGCCGGATCAGCGGAAAGTGGTACTCCGCGATGGAGTACTCCGTGCGCGGCACCCGCGCGGGCATTTCAAGATTGAGGGCCGCCCAGCCGTCTGAATATGACATATTACGCCTTTCTGATGAACAGGTTCACCGCCGCGCCGAGCACCGCGATGCCGGTCAGGATGAGGTAGGTGTTCGTGTAGCTCATGGGCGCAAGGGCGGTCGCCGCAAAGGACGCGGGGATGAGCGTGAGCGTCAGAACCGGGAAGTTGAGCGGGAAATTCTTGCGCCCGAAGAACGCGAGGGTGAACGTCGACGTGACCGTGGGCGCGAACGAGTAGGCGAGGCCGCACATGCAGAGCCCGATGAACGCTATGGCCGGGGAGGCCGCCTTCACGGCGACGAGCATCGTCACGGGCGCGAGGATCAGCACGACACTATTGACGTACTGGGTCTTGCGCAGCCCGATCTTATCAAACATTGTTCCCGAGATGAGCCGTCCGAGCCCGTTCATGACGGAGATCATGCTCGCGCCCAGCGCAACGGTTGCGGCGGATGCGTTCATGCTCGTCATGAACTGCTTGGATTGGCCGATGGCGGTCGCGCCGACCATGCCGATCATGGTGCAGAAGGCGTACAGAAGCCAGAACGAGGGACGCCTCAGCATCTGCCCGGTCGAGAAATCCTTGCCGTCCGTCGCGGCCTGCACCGCGCGCGCGGGCACCTCGCCCGGCTTCGGGAGCCGCACCGTAAGCCCGATGACGGCCAGGAGCACACCGATGCCGACGCCGTACCAAAGGAAGGTGCCACGCCAGCCGACGGAGGTGTCAAAAAGCTTCACGGCGAGGTTCCCGAGAACCATTGCGGAAAACCCGAAGCCGAGCATCATCGCGCCGGAGGCAAAGCCCTTGCGGTCGGGGAACCAGGCGTTGGTCACGGAGATGACGGTGTTGTACACCATGCCGATGCCCGCGCCCGCGAGAAAACCGTAGCCCACGTAGAGCCGGAGCAGGCTCGCGCCCGCGTCCAGTTGGGAGACGATGGCGAACCCGCCCGCGACCAGCGCCGCGCTGAAGAGCATGCGCACGCGCGCGGGAATCAGCTTCGCGAGGGAGCCTGAGAGCACGCCGCTCAGGCAGAAGAAACAGAGGGTCAGCGTGTAGTTGAGCTGGAGCTGTGCGGCGCTCGCGTCCGGGTATACGTTTTGGGCGAGCGGAACCTTCAGGAAGGACCAGGCGTAAATGATTCCGGCGAGGAGAAGCGCGACGACCGCCAGGATCAGCCGGACATACCGATTCATATCTCATGCCTCCGTATTCTCGTAATGCCGCTTGGGTTATCCCTTGTTCTGATTCGCGACGAGTCCCTCGCCGCCGTACATCCTGCGCAGCTTGGGCTTCTCGATCTTGCCGGTGGGGTTTCTGGGCACGTCCGCGAAGATGACGACGCGCGGGCGCTTGTAGCGCGGGAGTTTCTTGCAGTATTCGCCCACTTCCTCCTCGGTGAGCGTGCGGCCCTGTACGATCTGGATGATCGCGCAGGTGATCTCGCCGAGGCGCGAATCGGGGAGTCCGATCACCGCCACGTCCTTGACGGAGGGATGGGCATTCAGGAAGTCCTCGATCTGCACGGGATAGATGTTCTCGCCGCCGGTAATGATGACATCCTTCTTGCGATCGACCAGGAAGATGAATCCGTCCTCATCCTGCATGGCCATGTCGCCGGTGAAGAGCCAGCCGTCCTTCAGGACCTCCGCCGTCGCCTTGGGGTCCTTGTAGTAGCAAACCATCACGCCGTCGCCCTTGACGCACAGCTCGCCCACGTCTCCCCGGTTCACGATCTCGCCCTTCTCGTCCACGATCTTCGCCTGCCAGCCGTAGCCGGGGATGCCGATCGCGCCGACCTTGTGGACATTCTCCATGCCCAGGTGCACACAGCCGGGGCCGATGGATTCCGAGAGGCCGTAGTTGGTGTCGTACTGATGATGAGGGAAATACTGGAGCCACCTCCTGATGAGCGACTGAGGCACGGGCTGCGCGCCGATGTGCATGAGCCGCCAGCGGGTGAGGTCGTAGTCGGCGATTTTGAGGTCGCCCCGGTCGAGCGAGGCGAGGATGTCCTGCGCCCACGGGACCAGGAGCCACACGATGGAGCACTTCTCCTTCGACACCGCGTCGAGGATATACTCAGGCTTCGTGCCCTTCAGGAGGATCGCCTTGCCGCCCACCAGAAAGCTCCCGAACCAGTGCATCTTCGCGCCCGTGTGGTAGAGCGGCGGAATGCACAGGAAGATGTCCTCCCTGGTCTGGCCGTGGTGCGCCTGTTCGGTGTAGACCGCGTGCATGAGGCTCTTGTGGGTGTGAAGGATGGCCTTCGGAAAGCCGGTCGTGCCCGAAGAGAAGTAGATGGCGGCCTCGTCCGATTCCTCCATGGGAACCTCCGGGGTCTTGGAGGAGCAGTTGGCGGTAAGCTCTATGTAGCTGTCGGCGAACGAGGGCGTGACGCCGGGGCCGCAGTAGAGGAGGCGGCAGTTCAGGTTGTCCGCGATCTCCTCGATGCGCCCGATGAACTCCGGACCGAATACCAGAATGTCCACGTCCGCGAGGTTCGCGCAGTAGAGGATCTCGTCCGGGCTGTAGCGGAAGTTCATCGGAACCGCCATCGCACCTGATTTCAGCACGCCGAAGTAGACGGGCAGCCATTCGAGGCCGTTCATCATGAGCACGCCGATCTTGTCGCCCCTTTTGACGCCGCTTCCGAGGAGGAGATTGGCGAAGCGGTTCGCCTTCTCGTTGAACACGTGCCAGGTGATCTCGCGACGATAGGCGCGGTCGCCCTGCGACTCGATGAGATCGTACTCCTTCCAGGTCCTTCTCGTCTCGCGCTGCTCGGGGTTGATCTCGACGAGTGCGACGTCGTCCGGATACAGGCGCGCGTTTTTCTCGAGGATCTCGGTGATAACCATATGCTTCCTCCGTTCCTACGTTTTGAGTACAAAAAAACCGCCCTCCGCAGAGGACGGGAGATTCCCGTGGTACCACCTCAATTCGGTTCAGCCTCGCGGCGCGAACCCTCACAGGGTACGGGCAAAACGCCTTATACCCCGACGCTGTAACGGGCGTGCCCGGCGAGGCCTATGTGGTTTCCCTTTCAGCCTGCGGCTCTCGGAATGTATTCGGATGCGCTTTCCCACCGCCTCGCACCGCCCGGCGGCTCTCTGAAGGGTTCCCGCAGCGTACTTCTTTCCGGTCCCTGCCGTTGAATGTTAAAGAGAGTTTAGCATGGTTTTGACGCGCTGTCAAGCCGAAAAACGCGGCGCCACCCGGCTTGGGTTTCATGCGCGCAGCGACATTCTCCTGGGTGACTTGGCTTCTCACGTTTCGTTTTGCCGCTCGGGGGGCCTTGTCTTTGCGGAGTAGGCCTCATAATTCTTGCGCGCGTAGGCGCCCGCGTAGTTGTGCTGGGTGTATCCGAAGCCGTAACCATAGCCCGTGATGCCCGAGAGTACGTCGTTGAGCACGCAGCCGACGATGGGGAGGCCGGAAAAATGGATGACCTCGAGCGCGTCCAGGATCTGCCATTTGGATGGACCATCCTGCTTGATGACGAACAGCGCCGCGTCGCACGCGGGAGCGAATGCCGATGCGTCCGCGAGCATGCCGCAGGGCGGGGTGTCGATGATGACGAAGTCCGCCATCGTCCGCAGCCGCCGGATCGTCTCCGCGAACGCAGGCGAGCCGAGCATCTCGATGGGCGCGTCGGACCTCCCGCACTCGAGACAGCGCAGTCCCTCGACGCGGTATTCGATCAGCGCGTCCTGAATGCTCGCCGCGCCGGACGCGATGTCGATGTATGTATATTTTGGGTCCCGCAGGCCGAGGTACTGTACCATACTCGAGCGGCGCATGTCTGCGTCGACGAGGATGACTGACGCGTTCCGCTGGGCGATCGAAATGGCGAGGTTGGCGGCGACCGTCGACTTGCCCTCGTTTGCCATGGTGGAGGTGACCATCAGGACCTTCGCGCCGCGCTCGCCCAAGTCGCGCAGGAGCCGGGTGCGCAGGCTTCGAAATGCCTCGCGCAACCCGCCGTTCGCCGCGCGGTTGAGGATGGAAATGGTCGGCGCGCCCCGGTTCGCGCGACGGCTGCCCGCGCGCGGCAGGACGCCGAGCGGGGTCTGGTTGAGAATCGTGGAGATTTCCTCGAGCGTCTTGATGGAGTTATTGAAGTAGGCGAGCAGGAACAAGAGGCCCAGTCCGAGGAGGCCGCCTGCGAATGCGCCTATGAGCGCATACCGAATGGCCTGAGGACTGTTGTAGGCCTCCTCGGGCACCACCGGTTCGATGAGCATGCTCAGCTGCGTGTCTCCGATCACATATTCCGCAATTTTGGGATAGTTTGCGATGACTGAGCGCAGCACCTGGAACGCGTAGTTTGCGTCCATCGCCTCGACGTAGATGGTGAAAAGGTTCGTGTCCTCGACGCCGCTTGAGTAGATGTTCGCATAGACGTAATCCGTGTTCATCTCTCTTGCGACGATGTTCATGAGAAGGTCGCTCGAAACGATATAGGGAAAGGTGTCCGTAAGCTGCGAGACGGTCCCGAAATCGTAGGAGTAGCCGTAGCTGTCGTTGCCCGTCGACGCCAGGAGCCGCCTGTTCACTGCAAACGTGGCGGAGGCGCGGTAGACGGGCACGTATCTCACGTGCTTGTATCCGCCCAGCGCAAGCGCGAACGCCAGGGCGAGCAAAAGAACCGCCCACCATAGTTTCTTGAACTTTTTTATCATGCCCGCGAGGAGAACGAGCAGATCGATCTCGTTCTCCCCCTCGTCCAGACGCTTCGCCTCGACGGCTTCGCGCGCGGGCCTCGTCTCGCTCATCGTCATCCCTCCCGGTGCGCGGAGGCGTAGTATTTTCCGTACGCGCCCTTGCGGTAGTAGCTCGCGGTGGTCCCGATGCGCCCGCGCACGTTGTTGAAGATCGTACCGAGAAGCTCGGTCGACTGGAACTTTTCAATCGTTTCGTTGATTGTGCGCGCATAGGCGGCGTCCTGCGCGACGACGACGAGAACCGCGTCCGCGTGATTCGCGATCACTTCCGCGTCAGAGGCGATCGATGCGGGCGGCGTGTCGATGATGATGAAGTCCATGTTCGCGCGCAAAGATCCCATCAGCCGCTCCATGCCGGGCGAGGCGAGATAGTCGGACGAATCCGCGTAGCCGCGCCGGTTGAGCGCCAGATGAAGCTTTAGGCGCTCGTCGTAGGCAACGACCTCGGATGGCGTCGCCTTGCCTCTCACGCAGCGCACGTAGTCCATCGCATCCGTATTCTGTTGGTCGAGCATGCGGGAAAGTGACGGGCGGATGATGTCGCCGTCGATCAGCAGCACCTTATGGCCCCGCTCCGCGAGCCCGAGCGCGAGGTTGACTGAGACCGTCGACTTTCCCTCGTTCTCGACGGCGCTCGTCACCATGATGGATTTGCAGCCCGGCTTCTTTTTGGAGAACTCAATCTTCGAGCAGAGCCTTTTGACCGTCTCGGTATACTGGAAGCTCACGCCGACGTTTCCGATGAGGATGGATTTGTGCGTCTTTCGTAGAACCGATTTGAGCGTTTTGTTTTTCGCCTCGTGCGGGATCGTTCCGAACAGCGGCGCGGCCAGCTTGTCGCGCGCGGCGGACTGCGTCATGACGGTATCCCGCAGCACCGTGAAGGCCACGACCAGAAGGATCGAAAGGACAAAGCCGACAATCCCCGCCTTCATGCGCGTCGAGGAGAGGTCGAGGTAATTGGACGGGTATGCAGGCACCTCGGGAGCCTCGAGAACGTCCAGCATGGCGTTGTCGAATATATAGTCGGAGGCGAGATTCTGCTGCCCCATGTAGGCGCGCGCGATCTCGTAGGACATGAAGGGGTTGTCGGTCGTAACGAACACGCGCAAGAGGTTCGTCGTCTCCATGGGCACGTACGCATAGACCCCGACATCCGACATATCGTAGCCCATGGAATCGCCCACGACCTTTTTCATGATGGGACCGCCGTACACGTCCGTGAGCGTGGTCGCCACGCGGTTCGCGTTTTTAAGATTCGAATAGACGGAATTCGTGCTGTCACGCATCGAGACGTAATACGTTACGGAGGCGGTGTACTGGTCCTGATGGGAATACTGCACCGCGATCGTCGCGCCCATCACGGCGATCGCGGTGATCATGAGGATAACGACCGCGTTTCGCAACAGGTCGCGCAGCACACAGAAGGGGCTGATGTCGGACAGTCTAATCTCGTGAATCATGCTCAGTCCTCGACGATGACCAGGAGCTCGGCGACGCCCTGTGCGCCGTCCGCGGTTTCCTGGTAGTAATACGCCTTATAGGCGCCGGGCGCCTTGGTCGAGACGCCGTTCTCGATCCGGGGGAAGCCGAGCTCCACCGGATTTCCATACTGCAGCGTGGCCTTGTAATAGTTGCCGGGCATGAACGAATCGCCGACATGAAGATAGATGAGGTAATCAGTCAGTTCCACGTCCAGCGAGACGTCCGCGGCCTGCGTGATGGTCACGTTGAATTCGAGGTAGCTCACGTCGCCCTTCGAGTTGGTTACCTGCGCCTGGCACTGGTACACGCCGGGGACGGAGGCGTTCAGCTCCGAGGAAATAAGCTTGACCTTGGGGGAAATATTCCCGTCGATGAGATCGGTCGCGCCGATGAGGTCGAGGAGGTTGAACTTTCCGCCCGCGTTGAAGCGCATGTCGCTCGCGAACGTGAAGCGCGGGGGCGCGTAATCCGTGTAGACGAGCGTGCGGCGCGCCTTGACGGCGTGGTTGTCGTTGTCGACCGCCGCGTAGGTTACGGTCGCGATGCCCGGCTCTGAGAAATTCGAGATGGCTTCCACGATCACGCGGGAGGTAATGTCCCCGTCCTTCCGGTCGTACGCGGTTACGCCGACCAAAAGATCTGCGTCAGTTGCCGTAACAGGCAGCTCGATGGTATCCGTTTCAAACAGAATTTCTGGATAACTCGTATCCGTACGCCGCGCGAGATAGTCTTCGTATACGATGAAAAGCGCGAATACGATCAGAAAGGCGATAAAGACCGATATTCGGAGATATTTCATATTTACCTCTGACCGCGGCGCGAGGCCAAGTCGGCTCCGCCCCGGTGATTCGACCAAATCCGTTACACGGACCCGGTACAACAAATGATACCATATAACAGAGAGGCAGTCAATAACACGGGAAACTTTGAAGGCACGTTCTCTGCGGGGAAGCCAAAATTAACCCGCGGCGCATTGACACACCCGTGTGCGCAGAGTATAATCTCACTATTGTTTTGTGAACGGGGATGTTCACACGCCACAACGGGGCGCCGCGCCCTAAAAATTCCGCTGGGTCAGCCGCGCCGCCGCCTTACTTTTTGACCCCAAGGCAGCGCGCGCACGGACTTGAGCGGTTTTTTGTGGACATGTGGACTTCTTTTTTTGTGGTCACACGAGGAGGGAGATCGACCATGACAAAGTACATCTTCGTAACCGGCGGCGTGGTGTCCGGTCTTGGAAAGGGGATCACCGCGGCGTCTCTGGGCAGACTTCTCAAGGCGCGCGGGCTCAAGGTCGCCGCGCAGAAGCTTGATCCCTACATCAACGTCGATCCCGGAACCATGAGCCCCTATCAGCACGGCGAGGTCTATGTGACGGAAGACGGCGCCGAGACGGACCTCGACCTCGGTCACTACGAGCGGTTCATCGACGAGAACCTCAACAAGTTTTCAAATCTGACAACCGGCAAGGTCTTCGCGTCCGTCATCGACCGCGAGCGCCGGGGCGTCTATCTCGGCTCCACCGTCCAGATCATCCCCCATGTCACGAATGTCATCAAGGAATTCATCTACTCCGTTGGGAAAAAAACCAACGCCGACGTCGTCATCACCGAGATCGGCGGCACGACCGGCGACATCGAGTCACAGTCCTTCCTCGAGGCGATCCGTCAGGTTGGCCACGAGGTCGGAGGTGAGAACTCGCTCTATATTCACGTCTGCCTCGTTCCCTATCTGCGCGCCTCGGGCGAGCACAAGTCGAAGCCGACCCAGCACTCCGTGAAGGAGCTGCAGGGCATGGGCATCATTCCCGATATCATCGTCCTCCGGAGCGACGAGCCCATTGTCGACGAATCGATCTTCAAGAAAATCGCGGGCTTTTGCAACGTCAAGCCCGATTGCGTCATTGAAAACGTCACCCTTTCCACGATCTATGAAGCGCCGCTCATGCTCGAGGAGGCCAATTTTTCGGAGATCGTGTGCCGCGAGCTCCATATCACCGCTCCGAAGCCCGACCTCACCGAGTGGAGGGCGCTCGTCGAGTCCATCAAAAGCTGCGATAAGACCTGCCGCATCGCGCTCGTTGGAAAGTACATGCAGCTGCACGACGCGTACCTCTCGGTCGCCGAGGCGCTCAAGCACGCGGGCTTCTCCATGGGCGCGAACGTCGAGATCGACTGGATCGACTCGGAGACCATCACGCCCGAGAACGTCCGGGAAATCCTCGCCCCGGCGGACGGCATCCTGGTACCCGGCGGCTTCGGAAGCCGCGGCATCGAGGGCATGATCGTCGCGGCGAACTACGCGCGCTTAAATAGGATTCCGTACTTCGGCATTTGCCTGGGACTTCAGATTGCGGTCATTGAGTACGCGCGCAGCGTCCTCGGCTATCGCGACGCCGATTCGCGCGAGTTTGACGAGACCTCGGCCCACCGCGTGATCGATTTCATGCCGGGTCAGAACGACGAGATCGACAAGGGCGGCACGCTGCGCCTCGGCAGCTATCCCTGCCAGATCGCGCCCGGCACCATGATGGAGAACTGCTATGGCGCGACGCTCATCCACGAGCGGCACCGTCACCGCTACGAGGTCAACAACCAGTTCCGGGATGAACTGGTCGCGAACGGACTTTGCGTGAGCGGAACCTCGCCCGACGGACGGCTGGTCGAGACAATGGAGATCCGGGAGCATCCCTTCTTCGTGGGCGTCCAGTATCATCCGGAGTTCAAGTCGCGGCCCAACAAGGCGCACCCCCTGTTCAAGGGGCTCGTGCGCGCGGCGCTCGCCGCCAAGGGCGAAACGGTTCTGTAAGAGCACGGGAAGGGGCTTCGGCTCCTCCCGTTTTTGTCATTCGCAGGACTTTCCGAATAGGATAAAGAATTGAAGCGAGGTGTTTTTCATGTGTGGAATCGTCGGATTTACGGGGCCCAGGAAGGCCGCGCCGGTGCTCCTGCAGGCGCTCTCGAAGCTCGAGTACAGGGGCTATGACTCCGCGGGCGTCGCGCTGAACGGCGATGGCGGGATCGAGCTTGTCAAGACCATGGGAATGATCAAAAACCTCTGCGAGAGGACGAAGGACGGCGAGGCGCTCTCCGGCCGTTCGGGCGTGGCGCACACCCGCTGGGCGACCCACGGCGCGCCCAACGAGGTCAACGCGCATCCGCACGTGTCCCAGGACGGAAAGTTCGCGATCGTCCACAACGGGATCATCGAAAACTATGCCGAGCTGCGCGAGGAGCTGCTCTCCATGGGGGTGCGGTTCGTCAGCGAGACCGACACCGAGGTCGCGGCGCAGCTCATCGGCGCGTACTACGAGGGAGACGTGCGCCACGCGATTTTGAAGGCCGCCGGGCGTCTCAAGGGAAGCTACGCGCTCGGCGTCGTGTGTGCGGACACCCCCGGCGTCATCTATGCCCTGCGCGAGGAGAGTCCGCTCATCGTGGGCCTCGGCGTGGGCGAGAACTACTTCGCTTCCGATATTACGGCATTCATCTCCTACACGCGCTCCGTCAAGTATCTGAACGACGGCGAGTTCGCGGAGGTCTCCGCGAACGGCGTTCGCATCTTCGACGAGACCGGGCGCGAGGTGGAGCGCGAGGCGACGCGCATTACATGGGATGTCGAGGCGGCGGAGAAGGGCGGCTTCGAGCACTTCATGCTCAAGGAGATCATGGAGCAGCCGCGCGCCGTGAAGTCGACGGTTGACGCGCGCATCAAAAACGGCGCGATCGCGCTTGACGATGTGAAGCTGACCCAAGAGGATCTGAAGGGCGTGCGCGAGATCGTTTTGACCGCCTGCGGCTCTGCCTATCACGCGGGCTGCGTCGGAAGGTACGCCATCGAGGACCTCACCGGGATTCCCGTGCGCGTCGAGATCGCGAGCGAGCTCCGCTACCGCGCGGTCGGCATCGGCCCGGACGTTCTCGTGATCGCCATCTCCCAGTCCGGAGAGACGGCGGACACCCTTGCCGCCATGCGGGAGTGTAAATCGCGCGGCGCGCGCGTGATGGCGATCGTGAACGTGGTCGGCTCGGCAGTCGCGAAGCTCGCGGACGACGCCATCTACACCTGGGCCGGGCCGGAGATCGCCGTCGCGACCACGAAGGGCTACACCACGCAGGTTTCGGTCCTCTACCTCATCGCCATCCGCTTCGCGGCCCTTCTCGGGAGGATCGACGGATCTCGGGAGGCGCACCTGATCGCCGAGCTTCAGAAGGTACCGCCGATGATGCAGCGCGCCATCGACCTCAACCACCACGCGGAGTATCTCGCCAAGCGCTACGCAAAGAACGATTCCGTGTTCTTCATCGGTCGGAACATCGACTACGCCGTCTGTCTCGAGGGCTCCCTCAAGCTGAAGGAGATATCCTACATACACTCGGAGGCCTACGCCGCGGGCGAGCTCAAGCATGGCACCATCGCGCTCATCGAGCAGGATCGCCTGGTCGTGGCCCTCGCCTGCCATGAACCGCTCTTTGACAAGATGATGAACAACATAAAGGAGGTCAAGGCGCGCGGCGCGAAGGTGCTAGGCGTCACCCCCGAGGGGAACAAGCGCATCTTCGCCGAGGCGGACGACGCGCTCTTCGTTCCCGTCATCGATCCCGTCTTCATGCCAGTCGTGGAGATCGTTCCGCTCCAGCTCTTCGCCTATTATGTCGCTCACGCCAACGGCTGCGACATCGACAAGCCCAAGAACCTGGCGAAGTCGGTGACGGTGGAGTAGAGCGCATGATTCCGGTGACGCTGGGCGCTGCCTGGCCCTTATGGATCCCATGCTGGAGAAGTATATCCTTTTTCCGTCTGATCGCCCGGGATCCAAACCCCGGACGATCAGAATTTGCGTTACTGGGATGTATATATTGATACATAACCTTTGTTTACTTGATAACGCGCCGATGCGGGGATATAATAAGGACAGTGTGTTTTTGGAGGTTCTTTTATGAAGGACAGTTACGAGAGCCCGCTGTGCTCGCGCTACGCCTCCCGGGAAATGCGGTACATTTTCTCGCCCGACTACAAGTTCTCCATGTGGCGCAGGCTCTGGATCGCGCTCGCCGAGAGCGAACGGGAGCTGGGGCTCGAAATCTCCGAGGAACAGATTGCCGAGATGCGCGCCCACACCTGCGACATCGACTACGACCGCGCGGCGGAATACGAAAAAAAACTCCGGCACGACGTCATGGCGCATCTGCACGCCTACGGCGACCTCTGTCCCTGCGCGAAACCCATCATTCACCTCGGCGCGACATCCTGCTACGTGGGCGACAACACCGACGTCATCCAGATGCGCGCGGGGCTTCAACAGATCAAGAAGCTGCTCGTGAACGCGATCGCTGCCGTGGGCGCGTTCGCGGGAACATACAAGGACGTTCCGACGCTCGCCTACACCCACTTCCAGGCCGCGCAGCCAACGACCCTCGGAAAGCGCGCGACCCTCTGGGCGCAGGATTTTCTGATGGATTTGGAAAGGCTCGACTTCGAGCTTTCAAACCTGAGGCTCCTGGGCTGTAAGGGCACCACCGGCACGGGCGCGAGTTTTCTCGAGCTGTTTGGCGGCGACCGCGAAAAGGTCCTGAAGCTCGAGGAGCTCATCGCCGGGAAGATGGGCTTTTCCGCCTGCGCTCCGGTCTCGGGTCAGACGTACTCGCGCAAGGTCGACGCGTTCATGCTGAACGTGCTCTCAGGCATCGCGCAGTCGGCGTCAAAGATGGCGACCGACATTCGGCTTCTTTCCCACCTCAAGGAATTCGACGAGCCGTTCGAATCGGGACAGGTCGGCTCCTCCGCCATGGCCTACAAGCGAAACCCCATGCGCTGCGAGCGAATCACCTCGTTGGCGCGCTACGTGATCGTGGACGCTCAGAATCCGGCCATGACCGCCGCCACCCAGTGGCTCGAAAGGACGCTCGACGACTCCGCGAACCGCCGGATCGCGATCCCGGAGGCGTTCCTCGCGGTCGACGCGATTCTGACGCTCGCAATCAACGTGATCTCCGGCTGCCGAGTGTATCCGAAGGTGATGGAGAAGCACCTCGTCGAGGAGCTGCCCTTCCTGGCGACCGAGAACATCCTCATGCGCGCGGTTTCCCTCGGCGGCGACCGGCAGGAGCTTCACGAGGCGATCCGGCAGTACGCGGTCGAAACCGCCCGGCGCGTCAAGCTCGAGGGTGGGGACAACGATCTCATCGAAAAGCTCACGGCCGACGCGCGCTTCCATTTGGACGATGCGGCGCTTGCGGAGATTTTGGACGTGAGGGCCTTCGTGGGCCTCGCGCCTTTCCAGACAGAGGACTTCATCGCGCGCGACATTGAGCCGGTGCTCCGGGCGAACCGGGAGCTTCTCGGCGCGGACGCGCAGGTTAACGTATAGGAGGACGCACAATGCTGACGGCGGTTGTTGGAATCAACTGGGGCGACGAGGGCAAGGGGCGCATGGTCGACCTGCTCTCGCGAGATTATCGATTGGTCGCGCGCTATCAGGGCGGCAACAACGCGGGCCACACGGTCGTGAACCCGCGCGGCAAGTTCATCCTAAACCTCTTGCCCTCGGGGATTCTCCGCGAGGACACGGTGAACATCATGGGCCCGGGCATGGTGATCGACCTCGAGCACCTGTTCGGCGAGGTCGGCAGACTGCGTGCGGCGGGCGTCGAGGTAACCCCGGAGCACCTCAAAATTTCAGATCGCGCGGTCATCTGCATGCCGTATCACAAGCTTCTCGACAATCTCGAGGAGGACAGGCTCGCCGATCGGAAGTTCGGCTCCACCCGGCGCGGCATCGCGCCCGTGTACGCCGACAAGTACATGAAAAAGGCGCTGCGGATGGCGGATCTTCTGAACCCCGCGACGCTGCGCAGCAAGCTCGAAAACATCCTTGAGTGGAAGAATCTGACCGTCGAAAAGGGCTACGGCCACGAGCCGATATCGGTCGGCGACATGCTTGCCTGGCTCGAGAAATTCGGCGCGCCCTTTGAGGACTTTATCTGCGACACGACGTCCCTGCTCGCGGCCGCCGACAGCGTGATCTTCGAGGCGCAGCTCGGCGCGCTCCGCGACATCGACTTTGGCATCTATCCCTACACCTCCTCCTCCACGACGCTCGCTTCCTACGCGCCCATCGGCGCGGGCATCCCCGGCCGACGGCTCGACCGCGTGGTCGGCATCATGAAGGCGTATTCCTCCTGCGTGGGCGAGGGCCCGTTCACCTGCGAGCTCTTCGGCGAGGAGGGCAAGTCGCTGCGCGACGCGGGCGGCGAATACGGCGCAGCGACCGGAAGGCCCCGGCGCGTCGGCGGGTTTGACGTTCCGGCGTCGAGGTACGGCGTTCTGATGCAGGGGCCGGACGAACTCGCGGTGACGAAGCTGGACGTGCTGTCCTACCTCGATCAGATTCCCGTGTGCGTGGCCTACGAAGTCGACGGGGAACGGACGGACGCGTTCATGGTCGGGGATCGCCTGAACCGCGCGAAACCCGTCTATGAGGCGATGGACGGCTGGAGGTCGGATATCTCCGGCTGCCGCACATTTGCCGATCTTCCGATAAATGCCCAGAAGTACGTGCGCTTCCTTGAGGAGGCCGTTTCCTGCCGCATCCGCTACGTGTCCGTGGGCGCGGAGCGCGACCAGTATATCGAGCTTTAGGGTACGGAAATCGCCGCGCGACCGGTTTATTTGCCGCCGCGCGGCGTTCATTTGATCAAAATGAGATAAAAATCTGCATCAAATATGCCGCGGATTCCGTCTAAAGAATAAGGAATATCATGTCAGGACAGCTTCACATGAAAAAGAGGGTATATTCCGCGCGGGAGTGGATCGCTTTCGGCACGCTTGTGGTCGCGGTCTGCGTTCTATCCATCGCGCTTGCGCGGATGGGCGGCTTTATCGCGCCGGCGAACGTCGGAATCCGCATCGCCGAGGTCATGGCGGACAACGGGGCTGCGTGGCGCACCGAGGCGGGGTACCTCGACTGGATCGAGATTGAGAACGCCTCCGACGAAACGGTCGACCTCTCCAGTTGGAAGATTGCCTGCGGGCTGGATACGCGCTTGTCATGCGCGCTCGGCGTGGAATCCCTCGCGCCGGGGGAGCGCGCGGTCCTTTCCTGCGCGCCGGATTCCGACATCGCGTTCGGGATTCCGCGCGCGGGGGCGCGCCTTTCCCTCCTCGACGCGTCCGGGCAGGTTGTGGACGCGGTCTCTACGCCGCCCATGGCGCCGGGCGAGGCGTACGCGCGAGGCGAGGAGACGGGGGAGTGGGCGCTCACGCAGGAGTACACGCCGGGCCTTCCGAATACGAGCGAGAGCTTCGTCTCGCTCGTGTATCCCGACGCTGTGGGCGCGGCGATCCACATCAACGAACTGATGCCCAAGAACCGGACGACCGTCGCGGACGCGGACGGGAACTATTCCGACTGGCTGGAACTCTACAACGCGACGGACGCCGAGATCGACCTCACGGGCTGGCGGCTCACCGATGACATGGCAGACCGGGAGAAACTGTCCCTCGACGGCGTCGCGGTCGGCGCGGGGGAATATCTCATCGTCTGGCTGACGGGTTCGAAGGGCACGGGTTTCGCGCTCGACGCCGACGGGGAGAGCGTGTGGCTCCTGGATGCGGACGGCAAAATCGCGGGCTGGGTCAGTTATGCCGCAATCAAAAAGGACCAATCGCTCTCGCGCGCGGCGGACGGGTCGTACGTGACCATTCTCGCGCCCACCCCAGGGCGCAGGAACACCGCGGTGGACGCACGGATGTTCCGGAACGGAGGGTATGAAACGCTCTCCGGGAACGCGCAGGGTATCTATGTCAACGAAGTCGCGGCGGCGTACAGCACGAATTTCGACTGGATCGAGCTTTTCAATTCCTCGGGCATGGATCGGGACATTTCCGGCTGGGGGATTTCGGACGACCGGAGCGCGCCGGGGAAGTGGACGTTCCCGAATGGGACGGTGCTCGCCGCTGGAGGCTACGCCGTCGTCTGCCTCACGGGCGACGAGCCCGGCGGAGAGGATGCCGGAGGCCTTTTTTATGCGGAGGGCTTCGCGCTCTCCTTTGACGGCGACGAGCGGGCCGTGCTTTCGGACGCAGCGGGTGTGATCGTGGACGAAGTGGCCGTCAAGGGCGTGTCCGTCGACGTCTCCATCGGGCGCGCGGACGGATACGACAGCTATCGTTATTTTACGAAGCCCACGCCCGGACGGGCGAATGTGGGAACCTCCTACGCCAAGCGGGCGGACGAGGTTGAATTTTCGCTTGACGGCGGGATCATGGAAACCGCGCCCGTGCGCCTCTCGCTCTCGGCCGACGAGGGCGCGACGATCTACTACACCCTCGACGGTTCGGAGCCGGGCGCGAATTCGTACGTGTACGCCGAGCCATTCGTCCTCACCTCCACGACGGTCGTGCGGGCAAAGGCGGTCGCGCAGGACATGCTCGATTCGTACGTGACCGCGCGGACGTACGTGTTCGCAGAGACGACGGGCCTGCGCCTGGTGGCCATCTCGGGAGACGCCGCCTCGCTCTCGGGCGCGGGCGGCATTTTGAACACCGGCGCAAAGGAGGACGTAGTCGTCTCCTGCGAAATCTACGACTACGACGGCTCGCTCATGGCGGCACAGCTTTGCGGCATGCGCATGAGCGGACACTCGAGCCGCGTGCAGTTTCCCCAGAAGGCGTTCACGCTGCGCGCAAAGCGGATCTACGGGATCTCCGACTTCGACTGCGCGCTGTTCGCGGGCCGCGACGCGGACGAGTACGACTCGTTCGTCATGCGCGCCTCGGGCCAGGACGTCTTTCAAACGCACATGCGCGACTCGATTCTGACCTCGCTCGCGGCGGGTACCGGGCTCTTTTATCAGGAGACGGAGCTGTCCGTTCTCTATGTAAACGGGAAATACTGGGGCGTCTACAACATGCGCGAGCATGTGAATCTCGACGCCATCGCTCGATTCGAGGGGGCTTCTCCCAACTGCAACATCGATTTTCTCGAGGGGGACGTCAGAAAGTACACCCTCGCGGGTTCCCGCTCGACCTACGACAGGATCATGGACAAGGTGGAGGACGTGGGCCTTTCGTCGGAAGAGGTGGTCGGCGAGCTTTCGAAATACGTGGACATCGACAACTATCTGACCTATGTCGCGATCCAGATGTATACCGCGAACCTCGACCTCAACAACCTGCGCGCCTACCGCGTCGACGGCGGGCAGTGGAAGTGGGTGCTCTACGACCTCGACCTGAGCTTTCAGATCGACAAGGATACGCCGCGCATGTGGCTCGAGGACGAGAACGCGGGCACCATCACTGCGCAGGACAACACGCTCTTTCGCGAGATGATGAAAAACGCCGGGCTGCGGGATCGCTTTCTGACCCGCATGGGCGAGCTGCTCGCGGCGAACTTCTCCTCCCAAACCGTCGCCGGGAAAATCTATGCGCGCTACGAGATGCTCGCCCCCGACATGGCCGCCCAATGCGCGCGCTGGGGAACGTCCGTCTCCACCTGGAACAGATACGTCAAAAAAATGCTTTCCTACGCGGAAAAACGGCCCCGGAAGCTCGTCGGTTACCTGACCGACGCCTTCTCCCTCACCGACGCGGAGATCGACCTCTACTTCTCCGCCGCGCTCGCCGCCGCGGATGCCTACGTGCGACCGAGTCTTTCGAGATGAGGTCGGCCGCCCCGGTTTCCGCTCAGTCCGCCGCCCGGCGGACGGGGAAGTACATCCACGTCGTCCCGGTTCCGGGATCGATCCGGTCGTAGACCGCGCCCGCGAGCGTCAGGCCCTCCGCCTTCAGCTGCGCGAGGGCCTCCGGAAACGAACCGGAGTCCTCCATAGGCGCGGCGGCGTATTCGTATGCGGGGGACGTCCACTTCGTCCAGCCGGGCGGGGCTGTGGTGCCGTCGTCGACCTCCACGCCCGCGAGGTACAAACCGTCCGAATATCCGTTCCCCCACGGTCTGAACGCGCGCGACCGGTCGCTCATGAGTCCCCAAATGCGCGGCATCCCGTTCTCGTCCGCCCGCGCGAGCGGCGCGACTTCCCCGAACCGCGCGTTCGCCCTCTCCCACAGCCTTTTTACAAAGTCCTGTCCCTCGTCGGTCGAGCCCTCCATGCCGACGACGGAGAATGCGGGCAGCGCGATCCTTCTGAGTTCCATTCAATCCCCTCCCTCATTGTGCCTATGATAGTTGATTTCCATGCGGGTGTCAAATGTTTCGAGTTCTGTTGACGCGCGCGCAAATGTGCGTCATAATAGGAATATCAATCACTTAGGCGGATATTATGGCTGACATCAACATTGCAAACGTGAAAAAGTCGTTCCAGCAGGACAGGGTCGTTCTGGACGGCGTGACGTTTCAGGTCGACCGGGGCGAGCGCGTGGGGCTCATCGGCGGGAACGGCGCGGGCAAGACGACGCTTCTGCGCCTTCTTACCGGCGAGATCGCGCCGGACGCGGGCGTCGCGAACGTTGCGCGCGGGCTCAGGCTGGGCTACGTGGCGCAGCTCAATCATTATGCCCCCGGGACGACATGCGAGGATGTGATGCGTGCGGCGTTCGCGCGCGCGTTCGAGGTGGCGGAGGCGCTTGAGAAGATCCACGCGGGCATGGACGCGGACGACGCGGGCCGGTATTCCAGGCTCATGGACGAGTATGTGGCGCTCGGCGGCTACGAGTGGGAGACGGAGCTCAACAAGGTCGCCAACGGGCTCGGAATCGATCCGGAGATGCGGGCACGGGACTTTTCCGATCTTTCGGGCGGGGAGAAGACGCGGGTGTGCCTCGCGCGGCTTATCCTCGAAAAGACGGATGTTCTGATCCTCGACGAGCCGACGAACCACCTCGACACGCGCTCCATGGAGTGGCTTGAGGACTACCTCGTCCATTACAAGGGTACCGTGCTCGTGGTTTCCCACGACAGGTACTTCCTCGACGTGGTCGTGACGCGCATCGTGGAACTGGAGCGCGGAAAACCGGAGTTTTACGGCGGCAACTATACGTTCTACGCCGCCGAAAAGGAACTCCGCTATCGGCAGCAGCTCATGCGCTACGAGCGGGAGCAGGCGAAGGTCAAACAGCTCGAATTCCAGATCCAGCGCCTCAAGGCGTGGGGTTCGGTATATGATAACCCGGCGCTCCACAAGCGAGCGCGCGCCATGGAGCGGCGCGTCGAGCGCGTACAGGAGACCGACCGCCCGACGAAGGAGACACGCATGGACGTGGGTTTCCGCTCGGACCGGTTCCGCGCCGACCGGGTCCTGTGGATGGACGGGCTCTCGAAGGCGTTCGGCGAGAAGCGGCTGTTTTCGAATGTGACCGCAGAGATGCGCGGCGGTGGTGAGCGGGTTGCGCTCCTCGGGCCCAACGGCTGCGGGAAGACGACGTTTCTGAAGATCCTCATGGGCCTCGAAGCGCCGGACGCGGGAGAGGCGCGCTTCGGGCCGTCCGTCAGGTGGGCATACCTTCCGCAGGTGGTCGAGTTCGAGCATCCGGAAAGGACCCTGTACGACACGCTTCTTTACGAGGCGAACGTCACGCCGCAGGAGGCGCGCGACCGGCTCGGCGCGTTCCGATTCCGGGGCGAGGACCAGTTCAAGACCGTGTCGCAGCTCTCGGGCGGCGAGCGAGCGCGGCTTCGGATGTGCCTCATCATGCTTTCGCGCGCGAACCTTCTCATCCTCGACGAGCCGACGAACCACCTCGACCTCGCCTCTCGCGAATGGATCGAGGAGGCGGTGGCGGCATTCGAAGGCGCGCTTTTATTCGTCTCGCACGACCGCTACTTCGTGCGGCGCTTCGCCGACCGGGTATGGGAGATCGAGGACGGCGTCTTCCGGGAGTGGCCGTGCGACTACGAGGCGTACCGCCGCAGAAAGTCCATGGAGAAGTCCGCGCCGCCGCCCGAAAAGGAAAAGCCGAAGGCGGCCCCCAGACCCGCCGCGCGCGACCAGAAGGCGGAGCGCAGGCTCGGCGCGCTCGAGCGGGATATCGCGCGCATGGAAGAAAGACTCGCAGAATTCGCGCCCCGGATCGATGGGTGCGCGAGCGACTATGTGAAGCTGAACGAAATTCTCGAGGAAAGGGCAGCGCTGGAGGCGGAGCTCGCAGGGTTGTACGCCCGGTGGGAGGAGGATGCCGCCGCGCTGGAGGGAGAAGCGGAATGAGGATCGCCGTCGCGGGCGCGGGGTATGTCGGGCTCTCAAACGCGGTGCTGCTCGCGCAGAAAAATCAGGTGACGCTGTATGACATCGTGCCGGAGAAGGTTAAAATGATCTCGGAGCGCGTGTCGCCGATCGCCGATCCGGAGATCGAGGACTACCTCGCCCACAGGGCGCTCGATTTGACCGCGACTGCGGACTGGCGCGCGGCGTTCGCCGATGCGGACTTCGTGATCGTCGCGACACCCACCAACTACGACCCGAAGCGCAACTACTTCGACACGTCGTCCGTCGAGGACGTGATCCAAAAGGTGATCGAGGCGAATCCCGACGCGGTGATGATCCTGAAATCCACCGTGCCCGTGGGCTTCACGGAGGCGGTGCGCGCGCGGCTCTTCTGCGACAACATCCTGTTCTCGCCGGAATTCCTGCGCGAGGGCCGCGCGCTCTACGATAACCTTTTCCCCTCGCGCGTGATCGTGGGCGTGCCGGTCAAAAACGCGCGGCTCAGAAAGGCGGCGGAAGTATTCGCGAACCTCCTGAAAGAGGGCGCCGTCAAGGAGAACGTCGAGACGCTTTTTATGAACCCGACCGAGGCGGAGGCCGTGAAGCTGTTCGCGAACACGTACCTGGCGCTCAGGGTGAGTTTTTTCAACGAGCTTGACTCCTACGCCGAGGCGCGCAATCTCGATACCCGCCCGATCATCGAGGGCGTATGCCTCGATCCGCGCATCGGCACGCACTACAACAACCCGTCCTTCGGCTACGGCGGCTATTGTCTGCCGAAGGACACCAAGCAGCTGCTCGCGAACTACAAGGACGTGCCCAACAACATCATCGGCGCGATCGTCGCGGCGAATTCCACACGCAAGGACTTCATCGCCGACCGGATCATCGAGAAAGGCCCGAAGGTGGTGGGCGTTTACCGGCTCACCATGAAGGCGGGCTCCGACAACTTCCGACAGTCGAGCATCCAGGGCGTCATGAAGCGGATCAAGGCCAAGGGCATCGAGGTCGTGGTGTACGAGCCGACGCTCTCCGAGGAACTGTTTTTCAACAGCCGCGTCATCCGCGACCTCGGGGCGTTCAAGGCGATGAGCGACGTGATCCTCGCGAATCGGTATTCGGCGGAGATTGCGGATGTCATGGACAAGGTCTACACGCGGGACATCTATTTCAGGGATTGAGGAAAGTATGAAAAAGTTCTTGTGCCCGCTTCTCGCGCTCGCGCTCCTGTCTCTGTCAGGCTTTGCGGAGGGAGGCAAAATCATCATTCCGCACGAAAGCGACGCCTTTTCAATGGAAACGGCGTTCTCCGTCCTTCCGCTCGCCGGACCGCAGACCGCCGGGGACGCGCGGACGCTTTTCGAGGGCATGGGTTTTGAGGTACTCCGGCAGGAAAACTATGGAAAGCCCGTTTCCGACCATTCGCACACGAGTGCCTACACCGTCGCAGCCGGGGAGGCGGAGGTTCGCGGAGAGCCCCGCCCGCTCGTCGTGATCTCGATCCGCGGCACGGCCGACGGGGAGTGGTACTCGAACTTCGACTTTGCGGGCGAAACGGGCGAGGACTGCCGGTACGCCGAGAACTTCATGGCGGCGGCGCAATCGATCTTCGACGCCGCGAAGCCCGACATCGACCAATATGAAAACCCCGTCGTGCTCGCGACGGGGTACAGCCGGGGCGCGGCGTGCGCGAACCTTCTGGGCGTGCTGCTCGACGAAGAATACGGCCCGGAGGACGTGTACGTCTATACCTTCGCCACGCCGAACACGGTGCGCACGGCGGACGCAGCGCATACGAATATTTTTAATCTTGTCAACATGAACGATGCCGTGACGCGGATGCCACTCCCGGCGTGGGGCTTCTGCCGCGCGGGCGTGGACATCGAGCTGCGCGACCCGGACAACGTGAACGCCGAGATGCACGAGATGTTCCTCGCGCTCCTCGGCGTCTGCCCGGACATCGCCTCTTACTATGGCGACCGCCACAGCCTGACCGCGCTCGGACTCTCGGACGACGGAATCACATTCTTTGAACTCTTTCAGGCAGTCGCGGACGCGTTCACGAACGGCGCGCCGTCCCCGGAGACGCAGGCGCTCTTCCAGCGAATCATGACGAGCCAGAACGATATGACCGGCTTCTTTTCCCTTTTTATGGGAACGAGCGACGCGAGCTTTTTTGACCAGCACAGGCCAACGGTGTATGTCGAACTCATGCGGGCGCGCGAAGCGCAATAGGGAACCGGGGAGCGAGCCGCTCCCCGGTCCTTCTTTTTGGCGTCAAACGCACCAGATTTCCGTCTGTCGCTCGGTCAGCACCTCGCAGCCGCTCTCCGTCACCACCACGTCTTCCTCGAGGCTTACCCAGCCGTAGGGTGCGAGGCGCGTCTCGAGGCCCTCGACGGTGAACACGTTTCCACGTTTCATGATCTCGCCCGGCATGGGCGCATGATAGCTCAGAAGCCCCACGCCGCCGTCGTGCACCGCGCGCCCGAGCTGATGCCCGCCCCCGTACTGTGGCTCCGGGAAGCCGAGGTCCGTGATCGCCTCGAAGGCGAGCTTCGTGACCCCGTCGTTCGGGACGCCCGGGCCGATCGCCGCGATCATCCGGCTGATCCCTTCGTGCACGCCCGCGAACAGCCGCTCGATCTCGGCGGGGGCGTGGGTTTCCATGGGTCTTGTGGCGTAAAACATCCGCTGGAAGTCCGAGCAGTAGCCGTCCAGCCGCAGTCCCAGATCCACCTGCAGAAGCATCCCCCGGTCAAAGGTCAATCCCTCGGGCGGCGGCGTGTGGCCCATGTAGGAGACCGGCCCGACGGTCAGTATTGGGTCATTGTACGCGCTCCAGCCGTTCGTCGCGCCCCGCGCCGCGCGAAGCTCCCCGATGAGCCGGAACAGCTCGATGCCGCTCATGCCGGGTTCGAGGCGGCTGCGGAAGTCCCGGAACACGCCGTTCGCCGCCGCGATCGCCGCGCGGATCCGTCCGATCTCGGCGCCAGTCTTAACCTGCCGCAGCGCGGACGCTACCGCCTCCGCACCGACGAGCCGGTCGCCCAATCCCGCCGCGTCCAGCGCGCGCTTCAGGACGATGTACTTCCCATGGCCCAGCCCGTCCGCGAGCGGGTTCGTCTCCGAAAAGTTCGCGCCGATCGTGCGCGGGTTCTCAGCGCGCAGAATCTCGACGAGGTTCTCGAGTGCGCTCTTCTCCCGAGTGTAGACGACGACTTCGTCCCAAGCGCCCGTCGACGCGGGGAGCGACCGGTCGAGCCCGGAGATGATGGCCACGCGCCGCCCGCCCCGCGTCAGAAGCAGGATTCCTCCGCCCAGGTCGAGCGCACCCATGAGGATGGGGTACGTCTGGTCCGCCTCGCGGCCCGTTTCGTGCGTGAAGATCACCCAGCAGTCGAGGTCGTGCGCCCCCATGAGGTCGATCGCCTGACTTACCTTTTCCATGACAAGCCTGTCCATCCGAATCCCCTCCATTTGTGAATAATGTAGCACGCCGCAATGCGCGCGTCAACAAAATGGTTTACGCGCGCGCAGATTTCTGTTATCCTGATGCAAAAATGGAGGAGTAGATTCCATGAACGTTGAACGGGACGACGGCGCACTCTGGGCGCTCGGAAACGGATCGGTCATCGCATACGGCCACGGGGCGGAGTGGGAGCAGGCGTTCGGCTCGCCCTACACCGCGCCAACGGCCCTTTCTCTGCGGCGCGCGGACGCCGCCCCTTTCGCACCGCCCGCGCGGGGTATGGAGAGGGGCGCATACATCCACCGCGCGCCGGAGGGAACTTACGAGGACGCGGTGGGAGAGGAAATCAACTGCCTCGCCAGAAGGTGGCGGCTCAACGCGCCCGCGCGCTGGAGGATCGGCGGCTGGGGGTTCCCGCTGATCCGGAACGCGGAGATGTACCCGGACTGCGCCGATGCGTACCTTTTGACCATTCCCGGCGGAGCGCCGGCCTACAACTGGTACCCCACCCACGAATACCGGTATATGCAGATCGTGTTCACGGGGGACTGCGACGCCGAAATGACCGGCGATGAAATCGCGTTCACCGCGCGCGGGGAAGGCGTTCTATACGTCGCGTCCGGAGATCTCCGATCCTGCGCGATGAGCATGGGTGCGGCGCTCGATCTGGGCTTCGACGCGCTCGCGCGCGCACGTGGCGCGGCGGACGCGGCCTTTCTCAAAAGGCGCAGGGAAAACGCCCGGCCGCTGGACGAAGATCATCCCATGCGCGCAGAGGTCGAGGCTGCGGCCGACGATGTGGCGCTCCTCATCCGCGCCCAGCAGGGCGTATCCGGCGGCGTGCTCGCTGGAAGCAATTACCATCTGGCCTACGTGCGCGATCAGTACGGCGTGTCGCGCGGGCTTCTCGCGCTGGGCTGCTTTGCGGAGGCGAGGGAAATTCTGCGCTTCTACCGGGAGACGTACCAGCGGTCGGGCCGCATCCAGAACGCGCAGGGCATCGGCGTCCCGGACATGTTCCACGTCCACGAAAATGATTTGGTCGAGATTACGGGCTACCTCGTCGCGCAGGCGTGCGACTACCTGGACGCGACGGGCGACCGGGACTTCTTCGAGACGCTTCGCCCCATGCTCAACTGGGCGGTCGCCGCGCAGGCGGTCGACCTTCATGCAGACATGCTCCCCTTCAACGGCGATGAGACCTATGTCGCGGGCGGCATCTTCCCGCGTAACGTTTTGCTCGACGGCTCCATGGAGGCGACCATGCTCTATATCCGGGGCGTGGAGCGATTGGCCGGTGTGACGCCGGACTTTCCGGATCGCATGCTGAGCGATGTGCGGCGCGCGAGGGCAGCTTACCGGAAGAATTTTCGTCGCGCAGACGGCTGGGTCGCCAACAGCCGCGCCCGCCGCATGGGCCTCAAGTACCCCGCATTCCGCCACGGCGTATGCCTGCGAAGCGGGGAGGGGTGCATGGGTTTCGGCTGGCTGCGCCACTTGAACGACGCGAACTACGTCTGCCCCGCGTGTTACGCGAAGGGTCCGCTTCCAGAGGCGCCGGAGACGGAGTATCCCCTCATTTCGACCCTCTTGATGCACGCGTACATGGGATCGGACCTCGTGCCGGAGGCAGAGATCCGCGCCGCCGTCGGGGCCACTCTCGGTTCGTTCCGTGAAACCGGCGCGGTTTCCTCCCTCCCCGGCGGCGGAAAAAGCCTCGGCTACGATTACGGACTCATCCTCTACGCCGCGACGAAGCTCGGCGCTTCCGCGGACGACCTTCTCTCCCGCATGCTCGCCATCCGCGACAGCGCGGGCGCATGGGTCGAGTATTACGAGGATAACCGCCCCTTCGGCACGCGCTGCCGACCCTGGGAGAGCGCGATCAACATCGAGGCGGCGCTCGCCGCACTGACACGCAAGAAATGACATAAATATCAAAAGTTTGCAGCGCCCAGAAAGGGCGCTTTTTTCCGAACTTTGTTGATAATTTTCCTGACAGTCAAAACGCTTTAGCAATCGGGCGGAATATTTACGATAATTGAGAATAATGATATAATGAATTCGTTCAATTGCTGTTATCGGCGGGTTTTGCGCCGGTAAATAGAGAAAGAGGGATGTGGCTTATGAGGAAGATACTCGTTACTGCGTTTGTGCTCATGCTGGTGCTGGCGATGGGTGCGTCGGCGGTCGCCGAGGGCAAGATCGGCGTGGCGATGCCCACGCAAAGCCTCCAGAGGTGGAATCAGGATGGCGCGAACATGAAGGCGCAGCTTGAGGCCGCCGGCTACGAGGTCATCTTGACCTACTCCGACAACGACACCGCGCAGCAGGTTTCCGACATCGAGAACATGATCTTAAACGGTGTGGACGCGCTCGTCATCGCCTCCATCGACGGCGAGTCGCTCGTCAACGTGCTCGCCACCGCCAAGGAAGAGGGCATCCCGGTCATCGCGTACGATCGCCTCATCAAGGGCACCGACGCGGTCGACTACTACGCCACCTTTGATAACTACAAGGTCGGCGCCATCCAGGGCCAGTACCTCATCGACCGCTTCGACCTCGCGAACACCGACAAGACTTTCAACATGGAGATCTTCGCGGGCTCCCCGGACGACAACAACGCGCTTTACTTCAACGCGGGCGCGATGGACCTTCTCATGCCCTACATCGAGGCGGGCAAGCTGAAGGTCGTCTCCGGCCAGATGGACTTTGAGACCTGCGCCATCCTCAAGTGGTCCACCCAGACCGCGCAGGAGCGCATGGATAACCTCCTGACCGCCTACTACGCGGACGGCACGCACCTCGACCTCGTGCTCTCGCCGAATGATTCTCTGGCGCTGGGCGTTACCAATTCCCTGATCGCCGCGGGCTTCACGCTCGACGACTTCCCGGTCATCACCGGCCAGGACTGCGACATTGCAAACACCAAGAACATCATCGCAGGCTATCAGGCGATGTCCGTCTTCAAGGACACCCGCACGCTGGCCGCGCAGGTGGTCACCATGGTTGACGCGATCATGAAGGGCGAAGAGGTTCCCGTGAACGACACCACCACCTACGACAACGGCGTGAAGGTCGTTCCCTCTTTCCTGTGCGACCCGGTATTCGCGAACATCGACAACTACAAGGAGTTGCTCATCGATTCCGGCTACTACACGGAGGCCGATCTGGCGCAGTAATCAGGGGACAAAAAGATGAGGGCGGCGGGCTTCCCGCCCCCTCGTTTTGAAATTGTCCGAGAGGAAGGACTGAAAATGACAAACAAATTGCTCGAGATGCGCGCGATCACAAAGGAATTTCCGGGCGTCAGGGCGCTCAGCGACGTGAACCTCGTCGTCGAGGAGGGGGAGATTCACGCGCTCGTGGGCGAAAACGGCGCGGGGAAGTCCACCCTCATGAACGTGCTCTCAGGCATTTATCCGCACGGCGACTACGAGGGCGAAATTGTCTACGAGGGCGCCGAGTGCCGCTTTCGAACCATCCGCGATTCGGAGAAGAGGGGCATCGTCATCATTCATCAGGAACTGGCGCTGGTTCCCTATCTCTCGATCGCGGAAAATATGTTTCTAGGAAACGAGCGCAGCAAAATGAGCGTCATCAACTGGGACCAGACCAACGACCAGGCCAGAAAGTACATGCAAATGGTCGGACTCACGGAAAGTCCCGAGACGCTCGTCAAGGACATCGGCACCGGCAAGCAGCAGTTGGTGGAGATCGCAAAGGCGCTCGCGAAGAACGTGCGTCTTTTGATCCTCGACGAGCCGACGTCCTCGCTCAACGAGATCGACTCGAAAAAGCTCCTCGACCTTCTGATCGAGTTCAAGAAAAACCGGGGGATCACGTCGATCATCATCTCCCACAAGCTGGGCGAAATCGCGTATGTGGCAGATAAAATCACCGTGATCCGCGACGGCGCGGTGATCGAAACGCTGGACAACGAGCGCGGAACGCCCGTCAGCGAGGCGCGCATCATCAAGGGTATGGTGGGCCGCGAGATGGTCGACCGCTTTCCGCGCAGAACGCCCCAAATCGGCGATATGGCGTTTGAGATCGAGCATTGGACGGTGTACCATCCGCTCTACACCGAGCGCAGGGTGGTGGATGACGTGTCGCTCTTCGTCCGGCGCGGAGAGGTGGTGGGGATCGCGGGACTCATCGGTGCGGGGCGCACGGAACTGTGCCAGTCGGTGTTCGGCAAGGCCTACGGCACGCAAATCTCCGGAACCGTCAAAAAAGACGGGAAGGTTCTCGATCTTCCCTCGATCTCAGCCGCGATTCGCGCGGGCCTCGCGTATGTGACGGAGGACCGCAAGGGCGACGGACTGGTGCTCTCCAATTCGCTCAAGCACAACACCACGCTTTCGCGCATGGCGTTCGTATCGAACCACGGGGTGATCGACAGGGACGCGGAGGCACGCGCCGCCGAAAAAGCGCGGGCGAGCCTGCGCGTGAAGGCGCCGGATGTCGAAATGCGCGTTGAAAACCTCTCCGGGGGAAACCAGCAGAAGGTGCTGGTGGG
This sequence comes from Bacillota bacterium, assembly GCA_023444095.1. GTDB lineage: Bacteria > Bacillota > Clostridia > Christensenellales > Aristaeellaceae > RUG11247. The sequence continues at coordinate 98,122 of JAEZRP010000043.1, read as the reverse complement.
CAAGTGGATGTTCGCAGAGCCAGACGTCATGATGCTCGACGAGCCTACGCGCGGCATCGACGTCAACGCGAAATATGAGATCTACATGATCATCAACGATCTCGTCGCCGCGGGCAAGTGCGTGCTCATGGTGTCCTCGGAGCTGCCGGAGCTCATCGGCATGTGCGACCGGATCTATGTCATGTGCGAGGGCAGGATCGTGGGCGAGGTCGCGCGCGAGGACGCGAGCCAGGAGCACATCATGAACCTCATCATGCAGGCAAGCAAGGGAGACGTGAAAGATGAATAGCTTGGCGGTCAATCTGAAGAAGAATCTCCGGCAGTACATGATGCTGATCGTGCTGGTGGTGATCGTAGTGCTCTTCAACGCGCTCACAAAGGGCGTGCTTCTAAAGCCCATGAACATTTCAAACCTCATCAACCAGAACGCCTACGTCATCATCCTCGCGACCGGCATGCTCCAGTGCATCCTGACGGGCGGCAACATCGACCTCTCGGTCGGCTCCATCCTCTGTCTGATCGGCGCATGCCTGGGCATCTTCATGAACCGGTGGGGGATGAACTCCTACCTCGCCATCGCTGCCGCGCTGGGCGTCGGTATCCTGATTGGCGCGTGGCAGGGTTTCTGGATCGCCTACGTAAACATTCCGCCCTTCATCTGCACGCTCGCGGGCATGCTTCTCTGGAAAGGACTCGCGCTCCTCGCGCTCAACAGCAAGACGATCTCGAATCTGCCGGACGCGTTTTTGAGCGTCTCGACGGGCTTTTTGAGCTTCGGCATCGACATTGGGGAGGTCGAGGGCAAGCAGCTGCTCGCGCTCGTCTCGGCGCTCCTGGGCGGGTTCCTCGCGCTCGTTTACACCGTCACGCAGCTTCTCTCCCGCGGGAAGAAGAGGCGCATGGGCTATCACGCGGAGGGGCTTGCCTACGTGCTCGCAAAGTGCGCGCTCATTTCGGTCGCGCTGGTGTGGTTTTTCTGGAAGCTCGGGCAGTACAAGGGCGTGCCGATCGTGCTCATCACCGTCGGCCTCGTGCTGATCGTCTATACGTTCTTCACCTCAAAGACCGTGCCGGGCCGCTATCTGTACGCCATCGGCGGCAACGCCAAGGCCGCGCGCCTCTCGGGCGTCAACACGCGCCGGATGATGTTCTTCGCCTACACGAACATGGCGTTTTTGACCGCCGTCGCGGCCATCGTCTTCACCGCGCGCATGAACTCCGCCGGGCCACAGGCGGGCGAATCCTTCGAGCTTGACACCATCGCCGCCTGCTTCATCGGCGGCGCGTCGGCCTACGGCGGCACGGGAACCGTCTCGGGCTCCCTCATCGGCGCGCTCATTATGGGCACCCTCAACAACGGCATGTCCATCATGGGCATGAACCAGAACATGCAGAAGGTCGTCAAAGGCCTCGTCCTGCTCGCCGCCGTCGCTTTCGACGTGACCAGCAAGCAGAAGATCCGCATTCCCTTCCTTTCCCGCCTTTTCCAACATCTGCGTCCGCGGAGGGTGTGGCGTAGGGGAATGTCATCCGCCCGCCCCTGAGGGCCGCGTCCTTATCAAACCCGGCATTCCTGGATTGGCAGCCGCAGCACGTTGATTCGGTGCTGCGGCTATGCTATAATCAGGGCACATACGGTTGTGGGAATGGGGGATATTCATGCGTGACTTTTATCTTGATCCGAAGGTGACGGCGGTCAATCGCCTGCCCGCACGGGCGCGGCGCTTCTCACGGTCCCGAACGATCGACCTGAACGGGGAGTGGCTGTTCCGGCTGTTCGAACGGCCCGAGGATTGCGGCGACTTTTATGCGCCCGATCTCGACGAATCCGGCTACCGGCCGATCGCCGTGCCGGGCAACTGGCAGACGCAGGGCTTCGGGAAGCCCATCTATACGAACTACGCCTACCCGTGGCCCTTGGACGGCGAGTGCGGCCTGGACAATCGCCCCGATCCGTTCCGCGTGCCGGAGGCGAATCCCACTGGCTGCTACCGCCTGCGGTTTGAGGTCCCGGCGACGGACGATGACCTCATCCTCCGCTTCGACGGCGTGGAGACGGCCTACGAGGTCTACATGAACGGCGCGTTCGTCGGCTACGCCGAGGACAGCAAGCTCTCCTCCGAGTTCGACGTGACCCAGTTCGCCCGGCCCGGCGAAAACCTCCTGGCCCTACGGGTGTTCACCTACGCGACCAGCAGCTACCTCGAGGATCAGGACTACTGGTATCTCTGCGGCATCCACCGCGACGCGGCGCTCATCCTCGCGCCCCGCGCACGCATGGAGGACTACCAGATCAAGGCGATCCCCGACCGCCATCTGGAATCGGGCGTGTTTTTAGCCGACGTGAAGATCTCGCGGGTTGCGGGCTTCTCCAAGTTCCGGGTGCGCGCGCGCATTCTCTCCCCGGAGGGCGAAATCGCCTCGGAGGCGGAAGCGCCCGTCAGCTCGCACGCAATCTACACGCAGACGAGCGTCCCGACCGCGAATACCGCCCGCATCGCCATCCCGCTTCCGAAGGTCGCGCGCTGGTCGCCCGAGAATCCGGCGCTCTATGCGGTCGAGTTCACCCTCCTTGACGGGGATGGCGCGGTGCTCGACGAGGACGCGTGCCGCTTCGGGTTCAAGCGCGTGGACGTCGAGGACGGCATTCTGCTCCTGAACGGGCAGCGCATGCTCGTCTTTGGCGTCAACCGCCACGAGCACGCGTGGAAGCACGGCCGCGCGGTCCCGGCCGCTCACATGATCGAGGAAATCGAGAGCATGAAGCGCATGAACATCAACGCCGTGCGAACCTGCCACTATCCCGACAGTTCCCGCTGGTACGAACTGTGCGACGAGATGGGGCTTCTCGTGCTGTGCGAGTGCGACCTCGAGACGCACGGCGTCGCGGGTCAGATTTCGCACGATCCGGAGTACGCGCCGCAGTATGTCGAGCGCGCCCAGCGCATGGTCGTCCAGCACAAGAACCACGCCTCCATCTACGGCTGGTCGCTGGGCAACGAGTCCGGCTATGGTCCTGGCCACGCGGCGATGTACGGCTTCTGCAAGGAGTACGACCCCACGCGCATCTGCCAGTACGAGGCGGGCAACCCCGGAAAGAGCATCTCGGACGTGCGCGGATCCATGTACGCGACCGAGAAGCAGATTCTCTCCATGCTGACCGATCCGCGCGACGACCGGCCCGTGATCCTCGTCGAGTACCTCTACCAGATCCGAAACACCGGCGGCGGTATGAAGAAGTTTATCGAGCTCACCCGCCGCTACGAGCGCTTTCAGGGCGGCTTCGTGTGGGACTGGCAGGACAAGGCGCTCCTGGGAAGGACTCCTGACGGCGCGGAATATTTCGCACACGGCGGCGATTTCGGCGAGCCGTTCATCGAACCCAACGAGCCGCCGTATATGACGAACAACGGCCTCGTGCGCGCGGACCTTGTATGGAAGCCGGTGGCCTTCGAGGTGCGCGAGGCGTACGCGCCGATCCTCATCGACCCGCCGCACGCCGACAACGCGTGGTTCGCCGCGCGCCTGCGCGGGCATTTCACCGTCACGAACCGCACGCTCGCGACCCATTCGTCGGAATTCGCCCTCGCGCTCACCGCGCTCGACGGGGCCGGGAACATCATGGAGCAGACCGCGCTCGGCATGCCCGATCTGAAGCCCGGGGAGACCGCGACCGTTGATCTTTCGGGGAGGAATGCTGCGTACCTCGAGTTCACCGTCACGCGCAAATCGACGGGCGTGGAGGTCGCGCGCAGGCAGTTCCCGCTCGATGTGCCGCTGCCCGCGTTCGAGGACCGGCCATGGAACGTCCCGGCGCTCACCGAGGAATCGGACCGCTTCGTCCTCATATCCGGGGATCTCCGTGCCGAGATCGCGAAGGCGGACGGGGCGCTCCTGAAATTCGAAAAGGGCGGCGTCAACCGCGTCGAAAACAGCAGAATTACGCTCGACCGCCCGTACACCGGCCTCGACGCCCGGGAGGGCTGGGGCTGGCGCAAGCAGACGGATGAGGCGCGCGCGCTTCGAATCAGCCATGAACCCGCCCGGATCCTGCGCGGGGAGGGCGAAATCGCGCTCCGGTTCGCGTTTTACGCCGACGAAAAACTGCGCGGGGAACTTACATGGACGGTGCGCGGCGGCGCGCTGCTGTTTGCGCTCGACGCGAACGCCGCGGAAGACGTCATGCTCCCGCGCCTCGGGCTCGAGCTCACGATCCCGGGATGCTTCGACCGGGTGGAGTACCTCGGTTACGGCCCCATGGAGAATTACGCCGACCGCATGATCGCCCCGCGCTTCGGCCGTTACGAGGCGGCCGTCGACGCGCTCGGCTTCGATTACGCCCCGCCCTCGGAAAACGGCGGCCGCGAGCGGGCGCGTTTCCTCGCGTTCAGGTCCTCGGATGCTGTGCTTACGATCCGCGCCGAAACCCCGTTCCACTTCGATGCGGGCCGCCACACGACCGACGACCTCAAAGCCGCGCTCCACACCCACGAGCTCCCGGCGCGCGCGGAGATCACCGCGCACATCGACGCGTATCACGCGCCCATCGGCGGCGACATGGCCTGGAGTACCGCCGTCGACCGCGCCGACCTGCGCGCGGGGGCGCACGCGCTGCGGGTGGCGCTGGAGTAGGGGCGCAGGGGGAACGCAGGGGCACCGCCCCAGACCCCGTTCAAGGGCTGACGCCCTTGAAAATCCCTTGCTGATGGTGAAAAGGATCTGTTTTGTCCGTCGGCCGACCGTAGGCTCAGCCCCGGTCGGCCGAATTTGTGTTTGTCTCCCCAAAATAAACTCGGCGGTTCGAGGTTTGGACCTCGAGCCGCCGACAAACAAAATGGATATTTCCACCTTGCATGGGATTCCAAAGGGCGTCAGCCCTTTGGCGGGAGTCCGAGGGCACGCCCTCGGCGTTCTCCTCTTCCCGCCTTACTTCTGCGCCTTCGCCCAGCTGTCCTTAAGCGGCACCGTGCGGTTGAAGACGGGCGCGTCGGGGGTGGACGCGGGGTCCTTGCAGAAATAGCCCATGCGCAGGAACTGGTAGACGCATCCGACGGGAGCCTCGGCGGCGAAGGGCTCGCAGAAGCCCCTGACGACTGTGAGCGAGTTGGGGTTGACGCGCGCCATGAAGTCCGCGGCGGGCGCCACTTCCTGGACCTCGCCGCCCTCCTCGGTCTCGACGGCCTCGGCCGCCGCATCGGCGTCGTGCTCAAGCAGGATTGGCTCGTAGAGCCGGAATTCGCAGGAGAAGGCGTCCATGTCGCTCAGCCAATGGAGCGTTCCCTTGACCTTGCGGTTTGCGCCCTCGGAGCCGGAGCGGCTCGAAAGATCCACCGAGCAGACGACTTCCGTGACCTCGCCTTTTTCGTCCTTCACGAACCGCTCGCACTTCACGATGTACGCCCCCTTGAGGCGCACCTCCTTCCCGGGCGCGAGACGGAAGAACTTCGCGACGGGCTCCTCCATGAAATCCTCGCGCTCGATGTAGCAGGCGCCGGTGAAATGGACGATCCGCGTGCCCATTTCGGGATGGTCGGGGTGGTTCTCGACCTCGAGCTCGTCGACCTTGCCCGCCGGCCAGTTTTCAAAGGTAACTTTCAGGGGATTGAGGACTGCCATGGTGCGCGCGGCCGTGTCTCCCAGCGCTTCGCGGACGCAGTGTTCAAGAAGCCCGCCCTCGACGGTCGAATCCGCCTTGGCGACGCCTACGCGCGCCAGGAAGTCCCGAATGGCGGCGGCGGAATAGCCGCGCCTGCGCATGGCGGCGAGGGTCGGCATGCGCGGATCGTCCCAACCGGAGACATAGCCCGACTCAACGAGCTTTCTCAGGTGGCGCTTGGACATGACGGTGCGCTCGATGTTGAGCCGCGCGAACTCGATCTGGCGCGGCGGCTGCTTCGTGAAGCCCGCCTGCTCGACGACCCAGTTGTACAGCGGTCTGTGTATCTCGTACTCGAGGGAACACAGGGAATGCGTGATCCCCTCGATGGCGTCCTGCAGGGGATGCTGGAAGTCGTACATGGGATAGATGCACCATTCGCCGCCGGTGCGGTGGTGATGGATGTGCATGATCCGGTAGATGGTCGGGTCGCGCATCAGTACGTTGGGCGAGGCCATGTCGATCTTGGCGCGCAGAACGCGGCTTCCCGCCGGGAACTCGCCCGCGCGCATCCGGCGGAACAGATCGAGGTTCTCCGATATGGGACGGTCGCGGTAGGGGCTGTTTACGCCCGGCTGCGTGAGGGTTCCGCGGCTTTTGCGCATTTCGTCCGGCGACTGGTCGTCGACGTACGCGACGCCCTTTTCGATGAGGCCGCACGCGATCTCAAAGAGGCGCTCGAAGAAATCGGACGCGAAGTGCAGCTCGTCCCACTCGAAGCCGAGCCAGCGGATGTCCTTCTCGATGTTCTCGACGAACACCGCGTCCTCCTTGGAGGGGTTGGTGTCGTCGAAACGCAGGTTGCACTTGCCGCCGTACTTCTGGGCAATGCCGAAGTCGATGCACAGCGCCTTCGCGTGCCCGATGTGCAGAAAGCCGTTCGGCTCGGGCGGAAAGCGGGTGCGCACGTGGTCGTATCGCCCGCCGGCGAGATCTTCCTCGACGAATTCCTCGATAAAGTTTGCGGCGCGCCGTTCCTCGGACATATGCGCGACCTCCTTTGATTCATTTCCGGGATTATAGCACCTAAATGAAGGAAAGAACAGCAAATTCGGGTAAAGCTTGACGCGCGCTCCATTCCGGGGATTCCAAAGGGGCGCGGGCCCCTTGGCGGGGCCTTTGGAGCCCCGGCGCTTCCCCTCGTCCCGCCTCAATACGCGAATTCCAGGAACGCGTTGCGATTCCTCTCGAAGTTGACGTCGGCGAGGGAGGAGCCGTTGTCGTTGTAGGAGCCGTCGACGGGCAGGCGGAGCTGTTCGGCCTCGGGGCGGACGGCGGCCTTCATGCCGATGGAGAGAAGCTCAAAAACGTTCATGTTGGTGTCCACCTTGGAGAGCGCGGCGTCTCCGAGTCGGTAGAGCGCGAGGGGGTTGTACCATTGGCCCTTGAACTGCGCGAGCGCGGCGTTCATGAGCTTTCTCTGGCGGAAGGTGCGCGTGATGTCCGAGTCGATGTGCCGGATGCGCGCGTAACCGAGCGCCTGAATGCCGTCGAGGTGCGCCATGACGTAGCCGTCCCCGTCGGCGTTTGAGAAGTCGAGGTCGACCGCGCTCGTGTCCTGGGCGGTGTAGCCGGCGCTCTTGAACAGCTTCCGGGCGTTGTAGATGTTCTTGTTGATCTCCACCTGTTCGGCCTCGGTGATGGCGATGTCCACGCCCCCGATGGCGTTGACGAGGTCCGCGAGCGTCGTAAAGTCGACAACCACGTACTTTGTGAGGTTGAGGCCGAAGTTCTCGTTGAGCGTGCGCATGGTCAGCTCCGCTCCGCCGTGCGCATAGGCCGCGTTCACCTTCTGCCGACCGTGGCCGGGGATGTTCACTTCCGTGTCGCGCATGATCGACGTAATCTTGAACGCATCGTAGCCGACGGTCGCGACGATGATGGTGTCCGAGCGCTGTGTCCCGTCCGAGAGCTTGTCGACCCCCAGTATGAGCACGTTGATGTGGCTCGAGGGCAGGTCGTCCGCGGGGGAAAGATCCGACTCCGGCTCGATCATGAAAAGTCCGACGGGCAGCGCGTAGAGGATCGCCCCCGCGACGAGCGCGAGAAGCAGCGCGAACAGAACGAGCTTCAGGAAAAATCCGATCACAGAGCCGAGGCATCCGCGCCGCCTGCGCCCGCGCTTCCTGGGCTTGCGGCCTTCTTCAAAGTACACTCAATTCACCACCATCTCCCGGGCGCCGCCCGTCGTCCGGAGCTCTCCGTCGTCCATTACCCAGACGACCGAAAGCCCGTTCTCGTCCGCGAAGGCGCGTCCCGCTTCGTAATCCATGAGAAAGATTGTCGTCGAGAAAAAATCCGCGACCGCTGAGTCCGGGGCGACCACCGTCACCTGAGCGATACCGTATTCGGCGGGATAGAGCGTCTCGACGTCGATGATGTGATGGTACCTCTTGCCCTCGTACTCGCGGTACCTCTGGTAGTCCCCGCTCGAGACCGCCGCCATGTCCTCCATCGACAGCTTCAAAACCAGTCCCTCCCCGCGCGGGTTCGTAATCCCGATCACGAACGGCTTCTCTCTCTCGCCCGAGACCACGTTCCCGCCCGCGTCGATGATGTAACTTGAATAGCCCGCCGCCTCGAACGCTTCGGCGAGTTTCCCGGCGGAATACCCCTTCGCCACGGCCCCGACGTCGATGCGCATCGCGGGATCGAGAAGCCGCACGCGGGAGCCCGCCTCGTCGATCTCCACGTTTTCCCAGCCTCCGTGTGAAAGGGCCTCCGAAAGCTCCTCCCTCGTGGGAAGCGTCCGCTCGCCTTCCCGGAACGCGCGCCAGAGTTCGAAGAGCGCTCCGCGCGTCACGTCGAGTTCCCCGGAGATGTCGCGCCACGAGCGGCAAAGCAAAAGAAGATCCAGAAGGTTCGCGTCGACCGGGACCCATTCGCCGTCCGCGGCGTTGAGCCGGTAGAGCCCGTTGACCCCCTCGTGCGGCGCGTAGGCGTCGAACACACTGTTGAGGCGTGCGTAGGTGTCCGAGACGATTTGGGATACGTCGTCCTCGTCCGCGTCGTACACCGTGACGGCAGTCACCGTGTCGAAGAGGTCTAGGTACGTCCTTTTGACGCTTTCCGCGTTCCGTTTTCCGCAGCCCGCGAGGAACGAAAGGGAAAAAATCAGCAGAAGCGCGATCGCCTTTCTCAAATGGAAACCCCTTTCAAGCATCTGTGCCTTCAGTATACCACATGGAGGAAATTATACAATTGAAATATGACCGACAATGCTGTAAAATGGAGAAGGAGGTTCTTCATGAAGCGAAACGACATTCTGCTGATCCTCGTCCTCGTGCTCGCGGGCGTCGTCGCGTTTTTCGCGACCCGGCCGGGGAAGCAGGCCGCGCTCGCTGAGGTCTACGCCGACGGGGCGCTCGTCTGGCAGTGTGCCCTCGACGGGGGAGGCATGTTCGAGATTAACGGCGTGACCGTCTCGGTGGAGGGCGGAACCGCGCGTGTCGAAAGCTCCGATTGCAGGGATCAGACCTGCGTCCATATGGGCGCGATCCATCTCGCGGGCGAATCTATCGTCTGCCTGCCGAACCGGGTGTCCGTGGTGCTCACGGGCGAGGACGCGCTCGACGCGGTGCTCGACTGATGAAAAAGGATTTGACAAGGCTCTCCATGCTTACGGCGGCGGGACTCGTCGTCGCCTGGCTCGAATATCTTTTGATCCCGGACATCGCGGTACCGGGCGTAAAGCTCGGACTCGCGAACGTCGCGACGCTCCTGGCGCTTGAGCTTTACGGCCCGAAGAAGGCCGCGGGGGTGCTTGCCGCGCGCGTTCTTCTCTCGAACTTCCTGTTCGGCTCGCTCTCGGCGGTGATGTACGCGCTCTCGGGCGGCTTTCTGGCGCTTCTCGTGATGGTGCTATTCAAGATGACGCGCAAGTTCTCGGTCATTGGCATTTCCGCCGTGGGCGGGCTTTCGCACAACATGGGCCAACTTCTGGCGGCGGCCGTCATCGCGCGCACGCCGGGACTCATGTACTATCTTCCCACGCTCGCGGTGGCGGGCGTATTAACGGGCGCGGCGGTGGGATTTCTCGCGTCCGCGATTCTCAAAAAGGTCGGCTGACGAGGTGGATTATGCTGAAGGGGTATCTGATTGTCGAGAAAAACGCGCTCCCGGACTTCTTTCTGAAGGTGATCGCGGCGCGCAGGCTCATCGAATCCGGTCAGTGCGCGCAGGTGAGCGAGGCCGTGAAGCAGGCGGGCATTTCCCGCAGCACCTACTACAAGTACAAGGACAAGATTCTCGAGCCGACGGAATTGGCCGTAGGCCGAAAAGCCGTGCTCTCGATGCTCTTGACGCACGAGCCGGGCGCGCTCTCGAAGGTTCTGAGCGCCATCTCCGGCTGCGGCGCGAGCGTTCTCACCATCACGCAGAGCCTGCCGATCAACGGGAAGGCATCCGTCACGGTTTCGATCGATCTTCAGAACGTCACCGAGACGATCGATCAGCTCGTGGACGAGCTCTCGCGACAGAAGGACGCGGAAAGCGTGCGGCTGATCGCCATCGAATAGGAGGGAACGGTTCATGACAAAAAGGACGCTCAACGGAAGCTGGACGCTCGACGTGATCGGCGGACGGGCGAACATTCCGGCCACCGTTCCCGGTTCGGTCTACAACGACCTCATCGAGAACGGATTCCTCGAGGACCCCTACTACCGCGCCAACGAGGAAATCGCGCTTCCCGTGATGGAGAACGATTTTCTCTATTACAGGACGTTTTTCGCGGACGACGATCTCCTCGGCCACGACCTCGCGCTCCTGCGCATGGAGGGGCTCGACACGCTCGCGGATGTCCGACTGAACGGGAAGCCCGTCCTGCGTGCGGAGAACATGCACCGCGTCTGGGAGGCCGACGTGACGGACATCCTGAGGCCGGGCGAGAACAAAATCGAGATTTTCTTTGAATCTCCGACCAAATTCATCCGCGAGGCGTACGAGAAGTCCCCCTACGAGGGTTCGTCGGACGCCATGCGCGGCTTCGTGCACCTCAGAAAGGCCCACTGCATGTTCGGCTGGGATTGGGGCATCCGGCTTCCGGACTGTGGCGTCTGGCGCAACATCGAGATCGCCTGCTTCGACGAGGCGCGGATCGACAATGTCTATGTGCGCCAGCGCCACGAGGGCGGCAGGGTGTTCTTGAATCTTGAAGCCGAGGCCGAGTTCATCACCTCCGCGGACATCCGCTTTGAAGCGGAGATCACCGCCCCCGACGGCGAGAAATTCTTCCAGACCGACGCGGACGTCGGCGAGATCGAGATCAAAAGCCCCATGCTCTGGTGGCCGAACGGATACGGGGCGCAGCCGCTCTACGACGTCAGCGTGACGCTCAGGTCAGAGGACGGGCGCGCGCTCGATTCCTACCATGCGAAGATCGGCCTGCGCACGCTCACCATGCACATCGAGAAGGACGAGTGGGGCTCCTCCTTCGCGGCGCGCGTGAACGGCGTCGACGTGTTCTCCATGGGCGCCGACTACATTCCGGAGGACGCCCTCCTCCCGCGCGTGACGCGCGCGCGCACGCGGCGGCTCCTCGAGGATGCGGTTCTCGCCAATCACAACTCCATCCGCGTGTGGGGCGGCGGACACTATCCGTCAGACGATTTCTACGAGCTCTGCGACGAGCTGGGGCTTCTCGTCTGGCAGGACTTCATGTTCGCCTGCGGCTCTTACGAGCTCACGGACCAATTTGAAGAGAACATCCGCGCGGAGTTCCGGGACAACATCATCCGGCTCAGAAACCACCCCTCCCTCGCGCTCTGGTGCGGCAACAACGAGATGGAGATGTTCGCGGCCATGAGCCTGTGGGTTTCCTCGCCCAAGCAGAAGAGCGAGTACATCCGCATGTATGAATACATCATCCCGAAATTGCTCAAGAAGTTGGACCCGGATACGTTCTACTGGCCCGCGTCGCCGTCCTCCACGGGCAGTTTCGACGACCCGAACGACGCGAACCGGGGCGACGTGCATTACTGGATGGTGTGGCACGGCGAGCTTCCCTTCACCGCTTACCGGGACCACTATTTCCGCTACGCCTCCGAGTTCGGCTTCCAGGCGTACCCGACCATGCCGACCATCAAATCCTTCACCCTTCCGAAGGATCGGAACGCCTTCTCCTACGTCATGGAAAAGCACCAGCGAAACGCCGCCGCGAACGGCAAGATCATGAAGTACGTTTCGCAGATGTACCTCTATCCCAAGGACTTCGAGTCGCTCGTCTACACCTCCCAGATGCTTCAGGCGGACGCCATTCGCTACGGCGTGGAGCACTGGCGCAGGAACCGGGGCCGCTGCATGGGCGCCATCGTGTGGCAGCTAAACGACAACTGGCCCGTCATCTCGTGGGCGTCCATCGATTACTACGGCCGCTGGAAGGCGCTTCACTACTTCGAGAAGCGGTTCTTCGCGCCCGTGCTTCTTTCCGCCTGTGAGGAAGGCGAGTTGACCGGACGGCCGGACGTCAACATCGAGCTCATGAAGCCCGTCGAGAAGACCGTGCGCTTCAACATCTCGAACGAGACGATGGATGCGGCATCCTGCCAAGTCAAATGGTCGCGCCGGGACGCACGCTCGAATGTGCTCGAGTCGGGCGAATTGTCCGCGGAAGTCCCCCCACTCACCGCGCACTGGTTTGACACGCTGCGGTTTGACGACATGGACATACATTCCGAGTATGTGTCATATGAATTGTGGATGGGCGGGAAGTCTGTCTCGCAGGGGACGACGTTGCTCGTCGCGCCGAAGCACTTCGGCTTCCGGAATCCCGCACTCTCGGCGAAGGCGGAGGATGGCGAGATTGTCGTGACGGCGCTCGCGTACGCGAAGGGCGTCATGATCGAGTCCGCCGATCCCGATATGCTCATCTCCGATAACTTCTTCGACATGGACGCGGGCGAGCGGCACGTCAGGCTGCTGCGCGGGGAGGCGAAATCGCTCAGACTTCGAAGCGTCTACGACATCGCGGATCAGGAGGACGAAGACGAATGAGGATCAAGGTGACGGTCGACTCGACGAACGATCTATCGCCCGAGCTGCTCGCGCGCCATGGGATTTCCGTCGCGCCTCTGACGGTGAACCTGGGCGGCAGGTTGTACCGCGATCTCGTCGACGTGACGCCCGAGGACATCTACCGCCACGTCGACGCGGGCGGCGATCTCCCCAAGACGAGCGCCGTGAACGCCGACGAGTACCGCGCGTTCTTCGAGGACTGTCTGCGGACCGCGGACGCGGTCGTCCACATCAACATCTCGAGCGAGATGAGCGCCTGTCACCAGAACGCGCGCCTCGCCGCCGAGGGACTGAGCGTCTATCCCATCGATTCCCGAAACCTTTCGACCGGCTCGGCGCTTCTGGCCCTCCGGGCCTGCGAGATGGCTGCCGAGGGCGCGGACGCGGCGCATATCGCCGCAACGCTCGCCCGCCAGACCGCGCTCGTGGACGCGAGCTTTCTCGTGAGCCGGCTCGATTATCTGCGAAAGGGCGGGCGCTGCTCCGCCGTTGCCGCACTCGGCGCGAACATTCTGAAGCTTCGGCCGTGCATCGAGGTGCGCGACGGAAAAATGGTCGTCGGCCGAAAGTATCGAGGCCCTTTCGTGCGCTGCCTCGAGCAGTATGTGCGCGATCGGCTCGGAGACGCGGCTGACATCGATCCCCGCCGGATCTTCATTACCCATTCCGGCGTGCCCGGCGAGACCGTCGAGGCTGTCCGTGCCGCCATCGAGGCCAGTCGGTCCTTCGGCGAGATCCTCGTCACCCGTGCGGGCTGTACCATCTCCAGCCACTGCGGCGAGGGAACGCTGGGAATTCTATACATGCACAGGTAGGAGGGAACGAGGGCTCTGCCAGGGTGCGCTGCCCCCGGCCCTCGCCAAAGGGACGATGTTTCCCATGCAGGGATATCAACATAATCCGTTGGTCGCTTGGGGTCCAAACCCCAAGCGGCCGATTTCCTTCATCCGCTCAATCGGCGGCTGGGGGTTAGGCCGCAACGGATCAATTTGAATGGCCCTGGAGCGGGTGGCAAGGGGGTAGAGTCCCCCGGCATCGTCCCTCGGGGCTTCATTTTTTTGTCTTATTGTCTGGACATTTCCGTGACAGATATTTCCATTCGATTTCGTCTCTGTAGGTTTATGCAACAGAATTCCTACATTATGCGTGATTTGTATCTCTTTTCCATGATTGCGCGTATAATCTATGTGCATTCATCTGAAATTGGAGCGACGTGTGAACGCAAACGCGAAAAGAAATCGAAAAATCAGCCGCCGGGAGCTCCGGCGCAGGCGCAAGCGCGAAAAGCGCATCTATATGTACACGGCGGTCTTCGCATCGCTGTGCGTGTTCGCGCTTGCGGGGCTGATTTACATATTGCAAAACGGCGGTCCGGACGCGGATTCGGGCGCGTGGATCGTCGAGAGCGGAACCGTCGAGATCGCGGCCCCGCCCATGAACGACTCGGGCGCGGTTGGCGGTGCGGTCATCGTCGCGACCCCGGAGCCCGAGATTCCGTCCTTTTTCGCCAATCGCGATACCGCTGAGCCCACGGTCGAGCCGACCTCGATCCCTTCCGTCGCAGAGCAGCCGACCATCGAGCCCGAGACGGCCCTCTCCTCTGTCACCATCACGGCAGCGGGGGACTGCACCCTCGGCGGCGACTGGAACACGACCGCGCACGAGCGGTTCGAGAGCTACGTCGCGGAGTACGGCTACGGCTATTTCCTCGAAAACGTGAAGGATATCTTTGAAAGCGACGATCTGACGATCGTAAACCTGGAAGGCCCTCTCACCACCGGCGACGACAAGCGCGCCGACCGCACCTTCAACTTTAAGGGTGACCCGGAAAACGTGAGCATCCTGACTTCCGCCTCCGTTGAGGTCGCGGGCGTCGCAAATAATCACGCGCTCGACTTCGGAACCGACGGCCTCCGGGAGACCGCGCAGGTCCTCACGGACGCGGGCGTCGGAGTCTGCGGTTACAGCACGGTGTACAGAACCGTCGAAAACGGCATTCGCGTCACCTGCATGGCCGTCACCGAGTGGGATTACACCTTGGAGGATCTCGCGCGGATGCTCGAGGCGGAGCGCGCGGACTGCGACCTTCTCGTCGTCATGATCCACTGGGGCGAGGAGCGCGTCTACACCGCAACGGATTCGCAGGTTGCCTATGGCCGCGCGCTCGTCGACGCGGGTGCGGACCTGGTGCTCGGCAGTCACTCCCACGTGGTGGGCGGGATCGAGTTGTATAACGGCAAGTACATCGTCTACGGTCTTGGCAACTTCTGCTTCGGCGGCAATTCCAACCCGAGCGACAAGGATGCCATGATCTTCCAGCAGACATTCGTGCTCCATCTGGACGTAGGGGTCGTCGACGCGGGCGTTTCGGTCATCCCGGTCTCGTCGTCCTCCGTCGTCTACACGAACGACTATAGGCCCACGCCACTTTCCGGGACGGAGGCCCAGCGCGTTCTCGGCAAAATCGACGGATACTCCCCCATGAGCCTCGACGGCGTCAAATGGGCGAAGCGGATGGACGAGTATCTGGCCCGTACCGATTGATTTACGTTTTCGAGCGCGGCTTGAAAATGAGCGCGTTGAAAAGCCCGAAGAACGCCGCGGCGGCGATGCCCGCGGCGGTGCGCGCGACGCCTCCGTAGAACGCGCCCCAGAAGCCGTACTTGTTGACGGCCTCTATCGCGCCCATCGCGAGCGAATAGCCAAAGCCTGTGAGCGGTACCGTGGCACCCGCGCCCGCGAAGTCGACGAGCGGCTTGTATAGTCCGATTGCCGTCAAGACGACGCCCAGCACCACGTACAGAACGAGGATGCGCGCGCTCGTGAGCTTTGTGAGATCGAGAAGGATCTGTCCGACCACGCAAATCAGCCCGCCCACGACGAACGCCTTCAGAAACGTCAGAAAGATCTCCATCATATCATCTCCAAAGATACCGCGTAGCCGATCGAGGGGATCGACTCCCCCTGCAGCCCGCTCGTGGGACTCAGCATCGCGCCCGAGCCGATCACCAGCAGCTTTTTAAGTTCCCCCCGCTCGAGCCGCTTCATGAGCCAGCCGCTCGTCACCGACGCCACGCAGCCGCATCCGCTCCCGCCCGCGTGCGGGTCCTGTTCCTTGGAATACAGGCTCGCGCCGCAGTCGATCAGGATGCCGGGGTCGATGTGCAGCCCGCCCTCGTGCAGAAGCTCGATCAGAAGTTCCCGCCCGATCCAGCCGAGATCGCCCGTCGCCACGAGGTCGTAATAATCGATCGGTCGGTTCGTGTCTTCGAAGTGCGCCCGGATGGTGGACGCAATCGCGGGCGCCATGGCGGCCCCCATATGGTTCGCGTCCTTGATCTGATAGTCGATCACTCTCCCAAACGTCCCCGCCGTCACGCGCATGGCGTTCTTTTTTTTATTGTCGCCGGTCAAAACCACGCATCCTGCGGCGGTTGCCGTCCACTGCGCGGAGGGCGTGCGCTGCGTGCCCAGCTCCAGAGGAAACCGGAACTGACGTTCCGCCGTGCAGAAGTGGCTAGACGCTCCGCACAGCGCGTTTGAAAGCTGTCCGCCCGAGATGAGCGCTGCGGCGAGCGTGATCCCCTGCGCGAACGTCGAGCAAGCGCCGTAGAGGCCGTAGAACGGCATGCCCAGTGAGCGCGCGCAGAACCCGGAGGAAATGATCTGGTCGTTGAGGTCTCCGCTGAAAAAGACGTCGATCTGGGTTTCCGTCATCCCCGCGCGGCCGACGGCATCCACGGCGCAGCGCCGGAGCATCTCGCTCTCCGCCTGCTCCCACGTCTTTTTGCCCAGAAGGTCGTCGTCGATGGTCGCGTCGAACCACTTGCCGAGCGGTCCCTCGTGCTCCTTTTTGCCGACGATCGAGGCGTGCGATGCCACGAGCGGCGGATTTTCATATAAAAAGCTCTGCCTGCCCGCGCGGCTCATAGAAAGAATGCCTCCACAATCCAATAGATGATGCCCACGACGACCGACGCGGAGATCCCGTAGGCGAGCACAGGCCCGGCGAGCGCGAACAGCTTCGCACCGACGCCGAGCACCAGCCCCTCGCGCCGGAATTCGATGGCCGGGGCCGCAATGGAATTTGCGAAGCCCGTAATCGGGACGATGGAGCCCGCGCCCGCGTATTTGCCGATCCTGTCATAAACGCCGATGCCCGTGAGCGTCGTGCCCAGAAAAATCAATATGGCCGAGGTGAACATGGGGGCCGTCAGTTCCGTGAGCTCCAATTCCACGCCCCACAGCGTGAGTGCCTGGCCGATGGCGCAGATGACTCCGCCTACCCAGAACGCCTTCAGGCATTGGATGCCGAGTCGCGAGTTGGGCGTGAGCCTTTTGACCTTTTCGCCGTATCGTTGGATCCTTTTCTGTTCCTCGTTCATGGACGGTCGGCCTCCTTTGCGTCGCGCGGGCGCGGCCTGCGGGTCTCCCGGTCGCCGGGCGTCGCGCGGTAATCGAGGGTCGAGGCTGGAACGCCGTGTTTTGACATTGAAATCCACCTCCGCACGCGCTATTATGCGCGCATCGACGCCTGAATAAACGCGATGACCGCACAATGAACGAATCGTGAATCTTGTTGGTTCATTTGTGCAATTTGCAGGAAGCAATTGACATGGAATCGGCGCCTGTCTATAATGAATCGGAGTTGATTCGGCAGATTCAAAGGAGAGACCCCTTCCATGACAGATGCCATCGTCGTGGCGCTGATTCCCGCGGACGGGCCGTCGGACGCGCTTTTCGGACTGGTTCAGGCGCTCCGCGCGCGCGGATTTCAGGTGATTGTGGCGTTCTTTGGCGGCGAGGCGAAAACCGACGCCATTCATCGTGCGTGCAAGGACGGCGCCGACGTGGTCCGCATCGAAGAAGGCGCCGACCGGGCCGCCGCGATCCGCGCGGCCATCGCGCGCGCGCGGGAGAGGTTTGGCGACTGCGTTGCCGTCACGGTCGATCCCGACGGGGCGCACGCGGCGGACGACATCCTGCGCGTCGTCGGCATCGCGCGGAAAAATCCGGGCAAACTGATTCTGGGCGCGCGGAAATACGGGCGCGGTCGAGTCGCCGCGCTCGTCCTGCGGCTTGCTTACCGCCTCTTCGCGAAGCTCAAGGTGCGCGATTTGACGACCGGCCTGCGCGCGTTTGACGGTTCCCTTTTCGGTTTATTATTGGATTCGCCCGGCGAACGGGACGAGTATGAGATGAACGTTCTGCTCAGGTGCGCAAGGGAGAAGATACCAATCTTGGAGACGAAAATCAAGACGAAATATCCCGGCGGCGGCGCGGGCAACCTGTTTTCCGCTCTCCGCCATTACCTGCGCGTTTACGGCAACATGATCAAGTTCTCGCTGTCCTCGTTCGCCGGCTTCGCGACCGACTACGCGGTGTTCAATCTGCTGTACGCCCTGTCCGCGGGCATGGGCGATTTCCGCATCGATTTTGCCAACTACACCGCGCGCGCGCTCAGCGCGTCTCTCAATTACACGATCAATCGACGGCTGGTGTTCAAGAGCAGGGATCACGTCGCGCGCACCGCCATCCAATACTTCGCGCTTGCGACGCTCATCCTGATCGGCAATACCTACATCCTGACCTTCCTCATCGAAACAGTCCGCCTCAACGCCCAGATTGCCAAGCTCCTGACGGAAGTCATGTTCTTTCTCATGAGTTGGCTCGTGCAGCGGTTCATCATCTTCCGGAAAAAGAGGGAAAGAAGGGGCGGAGAATGACGCCAGAGGGGTTCGTCCTCTGCATCCTTTCCATTGTCCGTCGGATCGCCCGGAGGTAGACTCCAGGTGATCCGATTTCTGTTGCGGATAGGCCGCGCGAGGTCCGCTTCAAATCCAAAAACAAGCTCGGCGGCTCGGGATTTGACCCACGAGCCGCCGATGCGCGATCTTCCATTTTCATTCGGTATGGAAATCCAAAGGAGCAATCGCCCCTTGGCGGGGAAGCCGGGGCAGGTCGAGGCATTCCTTTGTTCCTTTAATCCTTCGTCGTCGCGGTCGGGAAGTACTCGCGCACGACCTTGGCGTCCTCGGCGTTGAGGAGGGGATGACCCTCGGGCACGTAGAGTTTGCCGTTCGCGCGGTGCATGTTGCAGGGCTCGGAGGGCTGGGTGCCGGAGAGGTAATAATCGGTGATGACGCCGTACTTGTCGTCCTCGTAGCAATACCGGGTGGGCTTCATGCCGGAGACGCCGCAGGCGGTGGCCTTGACGAGCCCGACGGACGCCGCGGATTTGGCAATGATGTCCTTGTCCTCCGTCTTGCCGGTCATCTCGTGTACCTGCTTCATGATGGCGGCCCAGAGGGGCGCTGCGTAGGTGCCGCCGGTCGCGTCCGTGGTGAGGGGCTTATAGTAGTCGGAGCCGATCCAGACCGCGCAGGCGTAGTAGGGGGTAAAGCCCGCAAAGCTTACGCCGATGTTGTTGGAGTTCGTGCCCGTCTTTCCGGCGACGGTGATATTTCCCCACACGGCGCGGGTGCCGGTGCCGCCCGACTTGACGCAGCCCTTGAGCACGTCGACCAGAAGCCATGCGGTCGACTGCTTGAATACCTGACGCTTCACCTGAACCTGCGAGACGTCGATGTAGACGCTGCCGTCCGAATTGACGACCTGCGAGAAAGCGTAGGGTTCCTGATACTCGCCGAGATTCGCGACGGCGCTGAAGGCCGCGCACAGCTCGAGCATGGAGATACCCGAAGAGCCGAGCGCGAGGCCGGAACCGGTGGCGAGGATATGGGCGGGGCTGACGCCGAGCTTTAAAAGGTACACGACGGAGTTTTCAATGGTCGCGTACTCGAACAGCGCGTGCGCGGCGGCGGTGTTGTGCGACTTGTTCATCGCGACGCGCATCGACTCGATGCCCGAGAAGCTGCCCGCCGTGAAGTTCTGCGGATAACCGAGCTCACTGACCCAGCCTGAAATCTTGATCGGCAGATTGAGAACCGGCGTGCCCGGCGAGTACCCGAGGTCGAAGGCCGGGCCGTACACCGCGATGGGCTTGATGGACGATCCGATCGGCATCTTGGTCGACTGGTACGCGCGGTTGAGAAGCTTTTTCTGCACCGGTTCCTCGCGCCCGCCGACGATGGCGACCACCTCGCCCGTCGACCAATCCATGACGACCGCCGCCGCCTGCGGCTGCTTGACGGTCAGATACTCCCCGCCGCCCAGGGACGACTGCGTCTCGGCGTCGTTCGCGTAGCGCATGGAGGGATAGTTGTTCCAGTTCGTGACAACTCCCTGCACGGCCTCCTGAATCTCGGGGTCGAGGGAGGTGTAGATCTTGTAGCCGCCGTTTCGCAGCTTCAGCTCCATCGCGTGGCGGTTGGAGGAGGTGTCCTCGATGTTTTCGACGCGCAGCATCTTTGTCACGACGTCGTAGACGGCGTATTCGACGTAGTAGGCGTTGTCGTACATGGCGTCGGCCGCAGCAGTGCTTGTCTGAAGAACGGTCAGCCGCTCGGAGAGGGCCTGATTGAGTTCGTCCTCGCTGATATAGCCCTGGTTATACATTTCCTTGAGCACGAAGTCGACGCGGTCCTCGATTTCAGCCGGTGTGTTCCATGTGTAGTAATTGTGGCGGGGGTTGTAGCGGTAGGGGTTCTTGATGAGGCGCACGAGGCAGGCGCATTCCCGCAGGGAGAGCTCGGAGAGATCCTTGCCGAAGTAGTCCTTAGCGGCGATCTTCATGCCGTAGCTCGCGCCGCCGAGGTAGACGACGTTCATGTATTCCTCGAGGATTTCGTCCTTGGTCATCACCTTTTCAAGCTCGATGGCAAGGTACGCCTCCTGAATTTTGCGCTTGTAGGTCTGCTCGCTCGAAAGGAGGGTGAGCTTGATCAGCTGCGTGGTGAGGGTCGACGCGCCCTGCAGCTTGTTGTTGACGAGGTTTCCGAGCAGCGCGCCGCCCATGCGCTTGATATCCACGCCGTTGTGCTCGTAAAAGCGCCTGTCCTCGATCGCGATGACCGCGTCAATGAGGTTTTGCGGCATCTCGTCGAGGGTCGCGTAGATGCGGTTTTCGCTGCCCTTGTACTCGGTGATAAGGTTCCCGTAGCGGTCGTAGATGAACGAGGTCTGCGACTGGGTGCGAAGCTCGTCCAGATCCAGATCGGGAACGGTGTCGATCCACGCCTTCGCGACGCCTGCCGCGATGCCCGAACCGCCGATGCCGATCAGGAGCACCATAAAAAACAGCATTTTCGCCGTCATCATGACCACGCTCAATATGAAGCTTCTATCCCGTTCGCGCGGCTCGAACATGATCGGCCGGCCTTTCCGCGAAATGACTTTCATTGATCAGAAATCCTCCAAAGTAATCGCATCCTATTATACCACGCGCGCCCGCCGCGGTGCGTGTCATTCATGTGACAAATGAGCGATTGAAAAACAGGGAGCGGCATACTATCTTGGACGAAGATTTTGGAGGAGAGGTTTCACGGACGTTCAAAAACGCCTCTATTGGCGCGGCAGGCCGGGATTTTTCCGGACATTCAACCATGGGTTGCCAGTGGACGCTTGACAAACGATATTGTACGATGTATAGTATTCCTCGAAAGGCGGTATTGCGATGGACGCTCAGTTGAAGAAGGGAATTCTGGAAATCTGCGTGCTCGCGGAGCTCTGTCGGGGCGATTCCTACGGCTACCAGATCGAGAAGGATCTGGAGGGCTTTGTAAAGCTCTCGGAGTCGGCGCTCTACCACATCTTAAAGCGCCACGAGCAGGCCGGGTACGTGCGCGCCGAGAGCGTGGAGCACGGCGGTCGGCTCAGGCGGGTGTACGCGATCACGGAAGCTGGCAGGAAGCGGCTCGGGGAGTTCAAGGACGAATGGCGGGAGGCCGCGAAGGCCTTCGAGTTCATAGAAAGGGCGGCGGGCGGTTATGACAAAGTATGAGTATCTGATCGAGCTTGCGAAGAAGCTCGAGGCGCTGAACATCAACGGGGACGATCTTTATCCTGAGACCCGGCGGCTCGTGGGGTTTTATCAGGAAATGATCGAGGATCGGATGGAGGATGGCATCTCCGAGGAGGAGGCTGTGGCGGGCATGGAGCCGGTCGACGAGATCGTCGCGCGCGTGAAGCGCGAGTTCCAGGCGCCGGAGATCGTGGTCGGACCGGACGCGCCCGCGGAGTCGGCCGCGCCGGAAGCCTCCGGCGAGCCGGGAACGTCCGCCCGCGCCGACGGGAAATACACCTACATGACAAAGACCTTCGATGCGGCGGGCGTGCGGCGCGTGTCGGTCGTTGACCAGAACCGCAGCGTAAACGTGGTGGGAGGCGATCAGCTCAGGATCGAGTACGTCGACGGCCCGGACGGCCACTACGAAGTGAGCCTTGAGGGTGGCGAGCTGATCGTCCGGTTTATCGCGAACCCCTGGGGAAGCTTCCGCTCGATCTTCGGCCCGCGCACCTGGCAGGCGCACCCGTTCACGCTCACACTGCCGAAGGAGTATCGCGGCGAAGTGGACGCGCGCACGACGAACGGCTCCATGAGCGCGGCGCGCGTGGGCGTGAGCGAAAGCGTCACGCTGCGCACGTCGAACGGAAAGATCACCGCGGAGGACATTTCGTCCAAGCGCGTGAAGATTGCGACCTCAAACGGCGGCATTCGGCTGAGAAGCGTCGCGGGGCGAAGCGTCGTTGCCGAATCGAGCAATGCGCGGATCGAGTCCGAATCGGTCGCGGCGGACGAAATCGTCCTTAAAACCTCGAACGGCGCGAACGAGGCGCGTTCCATCGCGGGCACGCACGTCAGGATCGAGACCCACAACGGCCATCTGACGGTGGACGGCGTCGCGGGCGACGACATCTCACTCTCCTCGTCGAACGGGGCGGTTACGGGAACCATCAAGGGAAGCATGTCTGATTACGCCATCACCTCCCGAACCTCGAACGGCAAGAACAACCTGCCGCCGGTCTCCGAAGGCAAAAAGAAGCTCGACGTTCGGACCTCGAACGCGCGGATCGACATCCAGTTCGCGAAATAGGCAAGGAAATGAGGGGCGCGCCGTTAAAGGCGCGTTCTTTTTCGTACAATTTCCCTGAGGGGACTGGATTTTCCTGCAAGCATGCCTTATAATGTTATGTACAGGTTACAATATGGGGGAACCATATTTCTTGACAATAAGGCAGGGAGAATGTATGCGCAAGAAAAGATGCATCGCCATGCTGCTCGCCGGAGGGCAGGGGAGCCGCCTGGGACTTCTCACCAAGGCGATGGCCAAGCCCGCCGTTCCCTTCGGCGGAAAGTATCGCATTATCGACTTTCCGCTGTCGAATTGCTCCAACGCCGGGATCGACGTCGTCGGCGTCCTGACGCAGTATCAACCGCTGGAGCTGAACCGCTACATCGGCGCGGGGCAGCCGTGGGACCTCGACCTTACCAACGGCGGCGTGTTCGTCCTCCCGCCGTTTATGAAGGCGAAAAGCGGGGAATGGTACAAGGGTACCGCGAATGCCATATACCAGAACATCAGCTTCATCGAGCAGTACGACCCCGAGTACGTGCTCATCCTCTCGGGTGACCACATCTACAAGATGGATTACCGCCGGATGCTCGCCGCGCACATGGACGCCGGGGCGGACGTGACCATCGCCGTGCGGCCTGTTCCGTGGGCGGAGGCGTCGTCGTTCGGCATCATGAACGTCGATAGCGAAAACCGCATCACAGATTTTGAGGAGAAGCCGAAAAAGCCCAGGAGCAACCTTGCCTCCATGGGCGTGTACATCTTCTCGTGGCCGGTCCTCCGGGATTACCTCGTTGGCGACGACAGGGATCCCGGTTCAAAAAACGACTTCGGAAAAAACATCATCCCGAAGATCCTGTCGGACGGAAAGAGTCTCATGGCCTACGCATTCGAGGACTACTGGAAGGACGTCGGCACCATCGAAAGCCTCTGGGAGGCGCACATGGACCTTCTGACCGACCCGCCCGCCTTTAATCTGCGCGACAGCCGCTGGCCCATCTACGCGAGAAGTCCGCAGCTTCCCCCGCACTTCATCGGCCCGATGGCCGTGATCGAGTGCTCGTCCGTCACCGAGGGTTGCGAGGTGATGGGTACGGTCAGCCATTCGGTGCTCTTCGCCGGCGTCACGGTGGAGGAGGGCGCGCTCGTCGAAAACGCGGTCGTCATGCCAAACACCGTCGTCCGGAAGGGCGCGATCGTGAGACACTGCATCGTCGCGGAGGACTGCGAGATCGGCCCGGGTGCGATCGTCGGGGACGAAGGGGGCGGGATCGCCCTGGTCGGCAAGGGCACGCGCCTGCCGGGCGGTTTCATCGTGAAGCCCGGCGAGCAGATCGACGAGGACGTCATTCTGGAAAGGGAGGGGACGCGGACATGAAGGACGCGATGGGCATCATCTATACCACGAAGGACGACCTCTCTCTGCGCGAGCTGACGAGCCACCGCTCCGTCGCGGCGCTTCCCGTCGCCGGGCGATACCGGATCGTGGACTTCGTCCTGTCGAACATGGTCAATTCCGGCGTCAAGAACGTCGGCGTCATCACCCAGAAGAACTATTCCTCGCTCATGGACCATCTGGGCGCGGGCAAGGAGTGGGACCTTCACACTCGCAACAACGGCCTTTTCATCCTGCCGCCCTTCATCAACGATGAGAACGGTGGGGAGTACACGGGGGTTCTCGAGGCGCTGCGCGCGAACTTTGATTATCTGAGGCGCTCGCGGCAGGAGATGGTGATCCTCTCGGGCGGCAACATCGTTTTTTCGACCTCGTTCGAGCCGATGCTGCAGGCGCACGTCGATTCCGGCGCGGACATTACCGTGATGTACGCAAAAGCGGCGCCGGGAGAGATGTACCTGTCCTCCTCCAAGCAGGACAGGCATATATACTTGAACGTAGGCCCCGGCGGCAAGATTCAGGACATGGAGATTAATCCCAACGCGGCCAACTACGACAACATGTCCATGGACGTGATGATCGTCAAAAGGACGCTGCTCATGCACCTGGTGGACCAGGCGTTCTCGCAGGGCATGCACGATATCTACGGCGACATGCTCCGGGGACACATTCGCACAGGGATGCTTGATGTGCGCGGCTACGAGTACAAGGGCTACTACCGACGCGTGGAAACCGTCAACGGCTACTACCGGCTGAACATGGACCTTCTGGGCAGGCACTGCCGCAAGGCCCTGTTCTCCGACTTCCCGGTATACACCAAGGAGCGCGACGAGGTGCCCGCGATCTACGGTCCCATGGCAAAGGTAAAAAACTCGCTCGTCGCCGACGGCTGCGTGATCGAGGGAACCGTCGAGAACTGCGTGCTCTTCCGGGGCGTCAGGATCGGGCGCGGCGCGGTGGTCAAAAACGCGATCATCATGCAGGACAGCTACATAGAGGATTCCGTCGAGGCGGAATACGTCATCCTCGACAAGGCGGTTACGATGCGCGCGCACGGCCGATTGATCGGCCAGCGCCAGTACCCCATCGTGATCGGAAAAAACATCACCCTATAATCCAAAACGGACGGGAGGGAATCCAATGAAAATACTGTTCGTGGCGTCCGAGTGCGTGCCCTTTGTCAAAACCGGGGGCCTCGCGGACGTGATCGGCGCTCTGCCCAAAGAGATCAGGCGATCCGGCGAGGACGTGCGGGTGATATTGCCCCTGTACCAGCAGATCGACAAAAAGTGGCGCGATCAGATGGAGCACGTGGTGTTCTTCTACATCAACCTCGGTTGGCGACGCCAGTACGTGGGCATCGAGAAGATTACCTACGAAGGAATCACGTTCTATTTCGTGGACAACAAGCAGTATTTCCAGAGAAGCTACGTCTATGGTCTGGGCGGCGACGAGGGCGAACGGTACACCTACTTCTCCCGCGCTGTGCTCGAGGCGCTGCCGCAGATGGGCTTCATTCCGGACGTGCTCCACTGCCACGACTGGCAGACGGGACTCATGCCCATCCTCCTGAACGCGCAGTACAAGCACCTCGAGCCCTACAAGGACATCAAGACCGTCTTTACGATCCATAACCTCCAGTATCAGGGCATCTTCACCATCAGCGAGATCGAGGAGCTCGTGGCCCTGGGCGAGTGGGCGTATACCTCCGACAACATGGAGTTCTTCGGCATGTGCTCGTTCATGAAGGGCGGCATCGTTGCGGCCGACCGCATCACGACTGTGAGCCCCACCTACGCGGAGGAGATCAAGACGGCGTACTACGGCGAGCGGCTGGATGGTCTCCTGCGCGCGCGCGCCGACCACCTTACGGGCATCCTCAACGGCATCGACGCCGGTGACTACGACCCCGCGACCGACCGCGCGCTCGCCGCGAACTACGCTGCTGCCGACTTCCTTGAGGGAAAGGCCGCCAACAAGGCGGCACTTCAGAAGGAGATGGGGCTCGACGCCGACCCCGCCGTCCCGCTCATCGGCATGGTGGGCAGGCTCTCCGGGCAGAAGGGGCTCGACCTCATCGAGCGCGTGCTTTCGGAGATCATGGACACGGGCGCGCAGATGGTCGTGCTCGGCATGGGCGAGTCGAAGTACGTCGACCTCTTCAGCTGGGCGCAGTGGAAGTATCCCGGCAAGGTCGCCGCGTGCTTCCAGATGAACCACGACCTCGCGCGCAGAATCTACGCGGGCGCGGACATGTTCCTCATGCCCTCGATGTTCGAGCCTTGCGGGCTCTCGCAGCTCATCTCGCTCCGGTACGGCACCATCCCGATCGTGCGCGAGACGGGCGGACTTCGGGATACCGTTCTCTCCTACAACGAGTTCACCGGTGTCGGCAACGGCTTCACCTTCCTCAACTACAATGCGCACGACATGCTGCACGTCGTCGAGCGCGCGGTGAAGACCTTCCGCGAACACAAGGAGGACGTGTGGGACGCGCTGATTGCGCGCGCCATGGCGGGTCAGTATGGCTGGGACCAGTCCGCACACCACTACGTCGACCTCTATCGCGCGCTGTGCGTGTCCGCGCCTTCCGCACCGTCCGAAGGGGAGGGCGCGGGGCCCGCGGAATCGGCCGACGAAGCGGAGGATCACAGTAAAAAGGGCGATACGAAAGCTGTAAGGAAGCCACGCGGCATAAGGTCGGCGCCTGAGGTGAAGGCCGAAGCGCCCGCGAAGAAGACCCGTTCAAAGAAGACCCCGGCGGAAGCCCCACAGGAGCGCCAGGCCGAGGTCCCCGCGAAGAAACCCCGCGCGCCGCGCAAAAAGTCTGACGCGTAGCCCCTTTTCGCGACTCGTCCCCGCTGCCCGCGCGGCGGGGCGTTTGGTATGAACAGCAGAACGATAGAACGGAGAGAAACGGATGGATAACCGCGACGAGATCATCAAAACGCAACTTGAGGTCATCTCCGACCTCATCAACAACAGCATGCGCCGGATCGGGGACGACTTCTGGGGCACGCCCGCTGCGCCGCAAAAGATTGATCAGCCCAAGCCAGAAAAAAACGCGCCTGCCGCCGCGAAGCAGGAGGGCCCGAAGCCAGAGGAGCAGCTTCCGCCGCCGGAGGACATGGAGGCACTCAAAAAAGAGCTCAACGAATACATCGGTCTCTCGGGCATCAAAAAGGAGGTCACGAATCTCATCAATATGGTGACGATTCACAAACTCCGCAAGGAGCACGGCCTCCCGACGGTCGAGATGTCCCTCCACATGGTCTTTACCGGAAATCCCGGTACCGGCAAGACCATGATTGCCCGGCTCATGTCGCGCATTTACCGGAGTCTCGGCATTCTCTCGAAGGGCCAGCTCGTCGAGGTCGACCGCTCCGGACTCGTCGCGGGCTACGTCGGCCAGACGGCGCAGAAGACCACCGAGGTCATCAAGAAGGCGCTGGGCGGCGTGCTGTTCGTCGACGAGGCGTATGCGTTGAAATCCACGTCCGAGAACGACTTCGGGCAGGAGGCCATCGAGACGCTTTTGAAGGCCATGGAGGACAACCGCGACGACCTGGTCGTGATCGTGGCGGGTTACGACGGGCTGATGGAACAGTTCATCCACTCGAATCCGGGGCTTGAGTCGCGCTTCAACCGCTACCTCCACTTCGACGACTATTCGCTCGACGAGATGTGCGAAATCCTCGACATGCAGCTCAAAAAGAACAGCTACCGGCTCGACGAGGAGGCGAAGGCGGCGGCCCGCGATTATATCTCTGCCGCGAACACCCACTCCATTTCCTTCGGAAACGCGCGCGGCGTGCGCAACATATTCGAGCGCACGCTGGTCGCCCAGTCGAATCGGCTCGCGGCCGAGTCTGAGATGACGGTCGAAAAGCTCACGACCATCGCGAAGGCCGACATCGAGACGGCGAGGGGCGAGGACGCCAAGCTCACCGAGGCGCTCAGAAAGGAAAAGGAGCTGGTGGAGAACACCCAGAAGATGATCGACGAGCTGAAGAACCTCGCCGAGAATGAAACGTGATCCTCGACCATCTACATCCCAGCCTTGGTCCTTCATTTCCCGCTCGCCGTGTTTCCTGAATACAGGCTTCAGAGAGACGCTGCGCCCTGCCGCGACGAGGCCATGAACCGGCGCTTCGGGAAGCGGTACATGCGCTGGTTTCGCCGGTTTGGCAAGCGTTTTTTGGACGGCGTGTGACAGTCTCGCGGTCAGCGGGCTTCTCGTTCTTTAAATGCGATGGCGCGCTCGCGTGGTGGTGAGCGCGCCGTCATGCTTCAAGAAAGGTCTTCCGATCCGCGCGCCGCGGGATTCGGGACGAAGCGGTTTTCCGCACGCGCCGCTCCCCACCGCTCACACAGCCTCTTGGAGGTTCCGATGACGGCCGTCAGCAGACACATGCTGATGACGGTCCCCTCGCGTACGTAGAAGGGCAGTCCCAGCGCCAACGAGAGTGCGAGCGAGCTGAGGACGAACACTCCGTCCAGCGCGTACCGGTAGCGCTTGAAGGAGCGCCCCGTCCGATACGCGAGCTCGGCGCAGGCGCTCTCGATGGGGAAGGAGAGCGATTTTAGGTGGAGGATCACACCCGTCGACGAGCCGGAGATCAATGTGCCCAGCACAAACAGCGCGATGCGCAGGGCGTAGGAGTCCGGCGCGAGGCGCGCGAACGCGCCGTAGACGAAGAAGTCGATCACCCGTCCGATGAAGAACGATGCCGCCGCCTGAAGCGCGTAGCGCGCGGGGTTTCGGAAGCGGTCGAGCGCCATGTAGACGATCAGGAACAGGGCGTTCAGCGCCGTCGTGATCGTTCCGATGGTGAGGCCTAGGCTCCCGGAGAGCGCGAGATTAAGCGAGTTGAAGCTACTCACGCCGATGCCCGCGCGAATGGACAGGCTGATGCCCATGCCCGCCAGACAGTAAAAGAAGAATGATGCCAATCGTTGGATCGCCCGTTTCATGCCGCCGTCCCTCTCCGGCCGGAAGCCGGATTTCTTTTGCTCTTGACAATGTAACACGGGCCAAGGGATAATACGATGAGAAATCTCACATTCCGGAGGGCGCATGGTTAAGTTTTATCCTCCCAAAGCCGGGGACCCCTACTATGACGCGACGGCGGGCCGGGACGCATTCCCGCCCGATGCGGACGCACACGTCGAGCAGTTCGCGCGCGGCGAGCTTCTGGAGCGCCCGGGGGAACCGGTCTCGGCGCTGCGCGTGCTGATTTCCGGTCGGGCGAAGATCTACATGATCCATGGCGACGGCAGACAGTCGATTCTGCAGTTTCTCGAGCCGGGAGACTATGTAGGCGAATTGTCGCTGCTCGGCGTGGAGGCGGAACCGAAGTATGTGGAGGCGCTCTCTCCCTGCATGACACTCACGCTTCCGTTCGCCGGAAACGAGGCGAAGCTGCTCACGGACGCCGCTTTCCTGCGAAAGCTGTGCGCGTTTCTGGCGAAGAAGCTGCTCGCGCGCTCGGAACGACTGACGCAGAACCTGAATTATCCGCTCCGAAATCGGCTCGCCTCGCTCATCCTCACTGCGGCGCACGACGGCGCCTACACCTTGCGCCATGCGGAGGCGGCGGAATATCTGGGCGTAAGCTACCGCCACCTTCTTTACTCCCTCGCCCGGTTCCGGGAAGAGGGGCTGGTCGAGAAGCGCGGGCGAGAGTACTTCGTCAAGGATCCTGTCGCGCTCCGCCGTCTCGCGGGGGACATCAGGGCGTAGTGTTTTCCCGGACGAGCGCGAGCACCCGCTCCGCGCTGTCCGCGCATTCCCGGATCTTCGCGGCGATGGCCGCGCGCTTCTCCCGGTCCTGAAGCGCCGCGAGCGTCACGTTGAACCCGCCGCCGAGGGACTCCAATCCGCCGGGGCTCTCCCATAGCTTTCCCTGCAGTTCATACTCCCTCAAGACATCTGAGAGGAACGCCATGTCGGGGTTCTTCTGGAGCGCGCGCACGAGGAATTCGCGGCAGCTTCCGTTCGTCGCGAGGCAGCAGACGTAGATGTTGTAGAGCGCCCACTGATCGAAGTTCTCCTCGCGGATCGAATCGAACCGCCCGCTCTCGACGTCGTCCGCCCACGCGCGGAAGGCGGCGGGGCCGAAGCAGTACGAGTCCGCGCGGATGGTCAGGAGCCGGCGCATGTCCGGAACCGCGTCGCGGTAAACTTTCGCCTCATCCACGTCCCGCAGCTTTTCACCCGCGAAAATCCATGCCTCGTCGCGCATTTCATCGAATGCGATCGCGTCCGGCTCTTCGCGATCCGCCGTGCGCGTAAGAAGCGTCCGCCCGTAACGCTCGTAGCCCACGATCACCTTCCACCCCTCGTGGAAAGCGATCACCGGAAGTCCCCGGTCGATCATATTCATTGCCGCGCGAAGGTGCTGAGCTCCGTTCGCGTTCAGGGCTTCCTCATTTACGTATGTGCAATCGTATCCGCACGCGTCAAATACCCGCTTCACAAATTCCGGCCCGCGCAGATAGTCCGACACGCCGTCTCCCCGGAAGCGGTCAAACGCGAATACCTGCGCCAGGTTGTCGCCCCCCAGGCCCGAAAAGAACCAGTAATCAAAGTCCGGTCGCCCAAGGCACTCGAAGACGTACTTCATGCAGCCGTTGAACCAGTAATTCTCGCCGTAATGCATGGTGATGAGCCGGTGCTGAATCGGCACGCGGTTGCTCGCCCGGAACGCCGTCGGCAAAAGCGCGCCGCGCGGAGCCCGGATGCGGGGAATGGGCGAGAGTTCGGTCACGCGGATGGCCCGGATGCGGGTCGCGAACCTGTGGTTTGCCCCGATGATCACAGGGTACGCCTCGCGCGTGCTCGCGTCGAGCTTCATGTACGGGCAGTCCGAAATTGCATGTCGCACTTCGCCGTTTACGATGATCGCAAAGTGTTTTTCGCCCACGATCCAAGTCAACCGATTGTATTTGCCCTTCTCGATCCCCCCAAGCGCCGGATGCTCCGTTTCGTCGCCGAACACGGGCAGTCGGTAGCGCAGCGCGTTCCGGGAGCTCCACTGGTTCACGTTGTCGCCCAGATTGATTGCCGCCATCGCCCGCCCGTGGTAGAGGTAGACGGGCGCCTCGTCGGTCGAAAATTCGTAGTCCACGCGAAAGGGAATCCGCACGGGAAGGTTCGTCGAGAGCACGCGCTTGTCGATGAACGACACGTACTCCGCTTCGCCCGTTTCGAGAATTCGATAGCGCGGGTTCAAAATCGGCGTCACGGAGCGAAGGTCAATCTCGTGCGCCCGGAGCGGGGGATTGACCGTTTCGATCTCGGAAAGCGCGATTTGTAAAGCGCGCGACTTTTCGTGGCGCGCGGCATCCGGCGTCGATCTGCGCACGGGAACCAGTATCGTGAGCTTTTCGCGCAGGTCGTCCGGCGAGAGCGCCGACTCGACGAGCGTCGCGCGGCGCGGCTGTTCGTCCGGTGGATCGTCGACTTCGTATCCCCCGCCGCGTCCAATCTCCGCGACCATCGCCCGATGCACGCGCGCCAGATCCTCGTCCGCATAAGCGCCCGCCACGGCGAACAATCCGCCCGGGAACGCCTCTTCCCGATACGGTCCGTCGTTTGAAAAGCGATCCGGCACGCGCAGAAGGAGCGCACTCTCGCCGCTCTCCGTCTGGAACTCAAATGCCTCTCGCCGCCCGGGCACGCCCGACAGCTCTTTTGCCGCCGCCCACGCCCAGAATCCCGCGACGTCCGATTCTCCATCCGCGCCGATCGAGGTGATCGCCCGAAACGCGGGCAAATCGAGGATGGTCATGTCCAGGGGTCGGGCAATCCGTTCCGCAGCCGCGTCGACCTCGTCCATGGTCAGGGCGATCTCCGAAAGTCGCTCGTCCATTTTTTCGTAGAGAAGCGGCAGCGCGCTGATCCGGCGGATGCCGTGCCGAAGCATCGCCTCCAGAAAATCATTTACCACGCGCTTCAATTCCAATAGCGCCGCCACCTCGTCGTCGATCGCGCGCATCTTATTCACGAACGCCGCCACGAGCGCGCCCATATCCCTGCTCTCGTAGATGCGAAGGATATCCTTGATCGGAATCTGCATTTTCCGAAGCACCAAAATTTGCCGGAGCCTTTCGACCGCCTCCGACGTGTAGTACCGGTACTTTTCCCCCTCGGGCCGCGCGCTCTCGATCAGCCCTACCTGCTCGTAATACCGCAGGCTCCGCGACGTGATCCCCAGCTCGCGCGACAGGTCCGTAATTTTCATGAGTTCCATTCACTCACCCCCGCACACATCATATCACTTGACCTTGCGTCAATGTCAAGGGGGAGAGGGAAGATGCGGAGGAGATACCGGAGGTCGCTGCCCTCCGGACCGCCCGCTCAAGGGCTGGCGCCCTTGAGAATCCCATAGCTGAGTAAACTGATCATTTGGCCATCGCGCTTCGCGGGACCCAGCACCGTTCACGCGAACCGGATTATCGAGGCAATCTTAAAAAAACAAACTCAGAGGCGGGGGGTTGATCCCGCGCCTCCGACGGATGGTCGATCACTTTTTTCCTTCGTCCGGGATTCCCAAGGGACAGTGTCCCTTGGAGCTTCGCGACCGAGCGGATCGAATTATCATTCGATCCGCTCGCAGCCAGGAGTCCGAGGGCAGAGTCCTCTCCGTTTTTCCGTGCCTCTTACAGCTTCCCGTGCCTTTCCTTGATCGCGGCGCGCGCGGCGGCGAGCCGGGCGATCGGGACGCGGAAGGGCGAGCAGGAGACGTAGTGGAGTCCGAGCTTGTGGCAGAACTCGATGGAGGACGGGTCGCCGCCGTGCTCGCCGCAGATGCCGAGCTTGATCTCGGGGCGCGCCTTGCGGCCGAGGATGGTCGCCATCTCAACGAGCTTGCCCACGCCGGTCTGGTCCAGCCGCTCGAAGGGATCGGCCTCGAAGATCTTCTTGCCGTAATAAGCATCGAGGAACTTTCCGGCGTCGTCGCGGGAGAAGCCGTAGGTCATCTGCGTGAGGTCGTTGGTGCCGAAGGAGAAGAACTCGGCCTCGGCGGCGATGTGGTCGGCGGTGACGGCAGCGCGCGGAATCTCGATCATGGTGCCGACCTTGTAGCTGAGAACGATGCCCTTCTCGTCCATCACCTTCTCGGCGGTCTTGTCGACGACCTTGCGGACAAACGCAAACTCCTTCACATCCCCGACGAGCGGGATCATGATCTCGGGATGGATGACGAAGCCGCGCTCCTGGGTCACCTCGATGGCAGCCTCCATCACGGCGCGAGTCTGCATCTCGGCGATCTCGGGATAGGTGATCGAGAGGCGGCAGCCGCGGTGGCCCATCATGGGGTTGGCTTCCTTGAGCGCATCGATCTTCGCGACAACCTTCTCGTAGGAGGTGTCAAGCTCGCGCGCGATGGCTTCGATCTCGGCCTTCTGCTCTTTGTGGGGAAGGAACTCGTGAAGCGGCGGGTCGAGGTAGCGGATGGTCACGGGACGCTCGCCCATGGCCTCGTAGATGCCCTTGAAGTCGCCCTTCTGCATGGGCAGGAGCTTGGAGAGCGCGTTTCTGCGCTGGCGCTCGGTGTCCGCGAGGATCATCTCGCGCACGGCCGCGATGCGATCTGCCTTGAAGAACATGTGTTCCGTGCGGGTCAGGCCGATTCCCTCCGCGCCGAATTTCACGGCGATCTCGGCGTCCTGCGGCGTGTCGGCGTTCGTGCGGATCTTGAGCCTGCGGGTCGCGTCCGCCCACTGCATGAGGGTCGCGAAGTCGCCCGAGACCTCCGCGTCGACGGTGGGGATGGCCTCGCCGTAGACGTTGCCGGTGGAACCGTCCAGCGAGATGAAGTCGCCCTCCTGGAAGGTCTCGCAGCCGATCACGCAGGTCTTGGCTTCCTCGTTGACGTGCAGATCGCCGCAGCCCGCGACGCAGCAGGTGCCCATGCCGCGCGCCACAACCGCCGCGTGGGAGGTCATGCCGCCGCGCGCGGTCAGGATGCCCTCCGAATGGTTCATGCCCTCGATGTCCTCGGGCGAGGTCTCGAGGCGCACGAGCACGACCTTCGCGCCAGCCTTGGCGGCCTCGGTCGCGTCATGCGCGGTGAAGTAGATCTGGCCGCAGGCCGCGCCGGGGGAAGCGGGCAAACCCTGCGCAAGGGGCCGCGCTTTCTTGAGCTTTTTCACGTCGAAGGCAGGATGCAGAAGCGCGTTGAGCTGGCCCGGATCGACCATGAGCATCGCCTCGTGCTTGGAGATCATGCCCTCGTTGACAAGGTCGACCGCGATCTTGATCGCGGCAGCCGCGGTGCGCTTTCCGTTTCGCGTCTGGAGCATGTAGAGCTTGCCGCGCTCGATGGTGTACTCCATATCCTGCATGTCGCGATAGTGGTCCTCGAGCGTCTGCGCGATCTTCGCGAACTGCTCGTACACCTCGGGCATGTCCTCCTTGAGGCGCTCGATGGGCTGCGGCGTGCGCACGCCCGCCACCACGTCCTCGCCCTGCGCGTTGATGAGGTACTCGCCGTAGAGCGCCTTCTCGCCGGTGGAGGGATTGCGGGTGAACGCGACGCCGGTGCCGGAGGTATCGCCCATGTTGCCGAAGACCATCGACTGGACGTTCACGGCCGTGCCCCAGTCGCCGGGGATGCCGTTCATGCGGCGGTAGTAAATGGCGCGCTCATTGTCCCAGGAGCGGAACACCGCGCGGATCGCCTCGAAGAGCTGCGCCTTGGGGTCCTGCGGGAAGGGTTGGCCGAGTTCCTCAAAATAGAGCGCTTTGAACTGCTCGACGAGGGCTTTCAGGTCCTCGGCATCGAGTTCGGTATCGTACTTGACGCCCTTCTGGTCCTTCATCGCGTCGAGGAGACGCTCGAACTTGGATTTTTTCACTTCCATGACGACGTCCGAGAACATCTGGATGAACCGGCGGTAGGAGTCGTATGCAAAACGCTCGTTGTTCGTAAGGCGCGCGAGTCC
This sequence comes from Bacillota bacterium, assembly GCA_023444095.1. Classification (GTDB taxonomy): domain Bacteria; phylum Bacillota; class Clostridia; order Christensenellales; family Aristaeellaceae; genus RUG11247. Next base: position 63,132 of record JAEZRP010000043.1, on the reverse strand, counting down.
GACCACCGCGACGTCGTTCAGGCCAAGGTTCAGGATGGTGTCCATCATGCCGGGCATGGACGCGCGTGCGCCGGAGCGGACGGAGACGAGGAAGGGATTGGCCATATCTCCAAAGCGTTTGCCGCAGATCTCCTCCGTCTTCGCGAGTGCCGCCTCGATCTGCTCGACGATCTCAGGCTCAATCATCTTTCCGTGGTCATAATAGGATGTGCATGCCTCGGTCGAGATGGTGAAACCTTGCGGCACGGGAAGGCCCAGGGAAGTCATCTCCGCGAGATTGGCACCCTTGCCACCCAGGAGATTCTTCATGTCAGCGTTTCCCTCGCCGAACAGGTAGACATATTTGTGCGTCATTGCTATCCTCCTATATGGTCATCCGCTTTTTAGGGCAATAGTTTACACGAAATACCAGCATTTTTCAAGTATTGGCAGGTTAAATAACATTCGTATCCTGCCCAAATTCGCGTATCCTATTGACGAAAACGCGAATTTGGGCGATAATAAAAATGGGAATGAATGCAGGCGCGGAGGACGAATGGCGCATAGGATCACAGGGGTCGAAAAGGGGTCTCCGGCGCATCGCGCGGGGGTTCTGGAGGGGGACGAGCTGATCGCAATAAATGGCGAAATCGTCCGCGACTTTATCGACTATCAGGCTCTTTCGGCGCAGGCGGAACTGTTTTTGAAAACCCGCCGCGGCGCGTACCGCGTCCGGAAGGGCGAGTATCAGGACCTGGGCCTTTCGTTCGAGTCTCCCATGATGTCGGGCGTGAGAATGTGCGCGAACAACTGCACCTTCTGCTTTGTCGACCAGCTTCCGGCGCACGCGCGGAGAAGTCTCTTTGTGAAGGACGATGACTGGCGCATGTCCCTCATGATGGGAAACTATGTGTCGCTCACGAACGTGTCCGACGCGGAGCTTCAGCGCATCATCCGCCGCCGCGCGTTTCCCCTGTATATCTCCGTCCACGCCATGAACCCCTGCCTGCGCGCCGAGCTTATGGGAACGCAGCGCGCGCAAAGGCTTCCCGGCCAGCTCAAAGCGCTCGCGGACGCGGGGATCGAGTTCCATTCCCAGGCGGTGCTCGTGCCCGGCGTAAACGACGGATTGGAGCTCGAGCGCACGATTCGCGAGCTCGTGGAGCTCGTTCCCGCCGCAAAGTCCCTCGCGCTCGTGCCGGTTGGCATCACGTGCCACAGGGAGGGCCTCCCGGGGCTGCGGAAGTACCGCCCGGAGGAGGCTGCGGAGGTCATCCAAATCGCCGATCGGTGGCGGCCCGTCCTCCTGGAAAGGCTCGGCACGCGCTTCGTGTTCCCCTCGGACGAGTTCTACCTCGCGGCGAACCGCCCACTCCCGTTTGCCGAGGAGTACGAGGACTACGCGCAGATCGACGACGGCGTAGGCATGCTGCGCCTCCTCGAGGAGGAACTGGACGGCGCCTATGCCGAGATGGGCGAGGTACGCCCCCGGGGGGAAAAGGAAATCGTGATCGCGACAGGCGTTTCCGCCGCGCCGTTTCTCGACGCGCTCGTGAAAACCCACCCGGTTCCCGGCGCGAACGTGCGCGTGCGGGCGATCAAAAACCGCTTTTTCGGCGAGACGGTCACAGTCGCCGGGCTCGTCACCGGCGGCGACCTTGTGGAACAGCTCCGGGGCGAGGCGTGCTCTCACGTCCTCATCACCGAGTGCATGCTGCGCGCGCAGGATCATCTTTTTTTGGACGACATGTCGCTTTCGGAAGCGATTGCTCGCGTCGGGCGGCCGATCATCCCGGTCGGCAGGCGCGGCGAGGACCTTCTGCGGGCGATCATCGAGATCGTGGAGGAATGACAATGGCCAAACCCTTGGTGGCGATCGTCGGACGCCCGAACGTGGGCAAGTCGACGTTTTTTAATCAGATGGCGGGACGGCGCATCGCCATCGTGGAAGACATGCCCGGCGTGACCCGCGACCGCGTGTACGCGGACTGCGAGTGGCAGAACTATAAATTCACCCTCATCGACACGGGCGGCATCGACCCCAACAGCGAGGATCCGCTCCTGCGGCAAATGCGCCGGCAGGCGGAGATTGCCATCGAGACCTGCGACGTGATCCTGTTCTTCGTCGACGGAAAGCAGGGTCTCACCTCGGACGATCAGGACGTGGCAGACCTTCTTCGGAAGTCCGGCAAGCCCGTCATGCTCGTCGTCAACAAGGTCGACAGCCCGAAGAGCATGAACGACATCTACGACTTCTATCAGCTCGGCATGGGTGAACCGCTTGGGATCTCGTCCGTGAATCTTCTGAACCTCGGCGACCTTCTCGAGGCGATGTGCGCCTACTTCCCCGACCCGGACGAGGGCGAGGACGAGGCGGGCGCGGTCAGGATTGCGGTCGTCGGAAAGCCGAACGTGGGGAAGAGCTCGCTCGTCAACCGCATCCTCGGCGAGGAGCGCGTCATGGTCTCCGACATCGCGGGCACCACGCGCGACGCCATCGACACCCGCTTTACGGATAACGGCGAGGACTTCGTCATCATCGATACCGCCGGTATCCGCAGGAAGCGCGCCATCGAGCCGGGCTCTCTCGAGCGGTATTCCGTCGTCCGCTCCTTCGCGGCCATCGACCGCTGTGACGTGGCGATCCTCATGATCGACGCGCTCGAGAACGTGACCGAGCAGGACTCCAAGATCGCGGGCTACATCGACGAGCAGGGAAAGGCCGCCATCCTCTGCGTCAACAAGTGGGACGTTATGGAGAAGGAGACGGGCACCTACGAAAAGTACGTGAAGGACGTCCGGCAGGCTCTGAAGTTCATGGACTACGCGCCCATCCTGTTCATCTCCGCGCTCACCGGAAAGCGCGCGGAAAAGGTGATCGAGGCCGTGCGAAACGTGTATGACCAATCCAAAAAGCGCGTAACGACTGGCGTTCTCAACGACGTGCTCGCCGACGCGCAGGCGTATCTCCAACCCCCGTCCACCTCCGGGCGGCGGCTCAAGATCTACTACGCCACCCAGCAGGGCGTGCAGCCGCCGACGTTCGTCGTTTTTTTGAACGACGAGACGCTCATGCAGTTCGGCTACGAGCGCTACCTGGAAAACCAGTTCCGAAAGGCCTTCGGTTTTGAGGGCACGCCCATCCGGTTTATCTTCCGGGAGCGGCGCAAGTCTGAGGAGTGAGGGTAAGGACATGATATATCTCCGCTACGTGATCATCGTCGTGGTTGCATACCTTCTCGGCAACATCTCGACCGGGGTCATCGTCTCGAAGTCGACCCTGCACACAGACATCCGAAAGCACGGTTCCGGAAACGCCGGCGCGACGAACATGCTCCGCACATTCGGCTGGCTGCCGTCGGTCCTCACCCTCGTCGGGGACTGCCTCAAAGCAGTCGTCGCCACGCTCTTCGGAAAGCTCGTCGGCGGCGAGTACGGCATGCTCATGGCGGGCGTCGCGGTGGTCGTCGGCCATAATTGGCCGGTGTTCTACGGCTTCAGGGGCGGAAAGGGGATTGCGGCGTCGCTCGGGCTCATCCTCGTGATCAACCCGCTCATCGCGCTGATTCTCCTCACCTTCGAGGTCGCGGTCGTCGCGCTCACGCGCTACATGTCGGTCGCGTCCATCAGCGCGGCGATCCTCTACCCCATCCTTACATGGGCGTTTCACCCGCAGGATCCGGCGCGCATGATCGCGTCCATCGTCGTGGGCGCGCTTGCTCTGTTCAGTCATCGGGCCAACATTGCGAGGCTCATCAAGCGCAATGAAAACAGGCTCGATTTCGGAAAAATAAGGGACATTTCCCGCAAAAAGAGAGAGGGCGAAGGATGAAATACTTGGTTGGCATCGACATCGGCACGTCGGGAACCAAATCCATCGTAGCGGACGAGACCGGAAAGGTCGTCGCCTCGTCGATGAAGACGTACCCGCTGCATACGCCCCGGCCGGGCTGGGCGGAGCAGGACCCCGCCGACTGGTGGAGGGCGGTAGTCGAAACCCTTCAAGAGATCATGCCAAAGGTGGACAGATCCCAGATCGTCGGCGTGAGCTTCTCCGGGCAGATGCACGGGCTCGTGGCGCTGGACAAGGACGGCGAGGTCATCCGGCCAGCGATGCTCTGGTGCGACCAGCGCACCCAGAAGCAGTGCGACTGGATCACAAAGCAGGCGGGCGGGCTCGAAAAGCTCCTCACCTACACGAACAACCAGATGCTCACCGGCTACACGGGCGGCAAGATTCTGTGGCTCAGGGATGAGGAGCCGGAGAATTTCAAAAGAATGGTGCGCTTCACCTGCCCGAAGGACTACATACGCTACATGCTCACCGGGAATGTCGCGATCGACGTGTCCGACGCCTCCGGCACCGGCTTTTTTGATACCAGAAACCGGACGTGGTCGAAGTCGCTCATCGAAATTGCGGGCCTCGACTTCTCGGTCTTCCCCGAGGCGCACGAGTCGACCGAGCTTGCCGGTTATATCACGGCGGAAGCGGCGGCGCTGACCGGGCTTCCCGCGGGGCTTCCCGCCTACTTCGGCGGCGGCGACGCGGTCATTCAGGCGGTGGGCTCCGGGCTCGTGGTTCCGGGGACGCTCGGCGTCGTAATCGGCACGGCGGGCAACGTCTCCATGGGCCTCGACCACTTCTACGACAACCCCGGGGGCACGCTTCAGATGTTCTGCTCGAACGAGCCGGGCAGCTACATGACGTTCGGTTGCACGCTCACCGCGGGCGGCGCGTACCAGTGGTACCGAGACACGCTGTGCGAGGATGCCGTGCGCGCCGCGAAGGAATCCGGCAAGCACGTGTACGCCATCATGGACGTGGACGCCGCAAGCTCCGCGCCCGGCGCGAACGGCGTGGTCTTCGCGCCCTACCTTACCGGCGAGCGCGCGCCGTACCCCGATCCGAACGCGCGCGCGGTGTTCTACGGCTTGACGCTCGGCACGAAGCGCGGCGATTTCACCCGCGCGCTCATGGAGGGCGTGACCTATTCGCTCAAGCAGGTCGCGGACGTGATCGGCGCTTTCGCCCCCTGCGAGAAGGTCTACATTTCGGGCGGCGGCTCGTCCTCGAAGCTCTGGCGGCAGATGCTCTCCGACATCTTCGACCTTCCCGTCTACACCATGTCGGCGGCGAGCGAGGGCGGCGCGTACGGCGCGGTCATGGTCGCGGGCGTGGGCGCGGGCGTGTGGAAGAACCTCGCGGAGGCGATACAAATCCTCCAGGTTGAGACCGAGGCCCGGCCAAACGACGCGAATCAGGAGCTCTATCAGAAGGCCTATGCCCTCTACGGGGAGCTCTATCCCGCGCTCAAACCCATCTTCGACAAGAGCGCCGCGTTTGGCTGGTAGGGGAATGAGAAACGGCGGGGGCTCTGCCCCCGCATCCCCGCCTTGGGGCTGGCGAGAATCCAATACTGGGAGGAAAAAATTCATATTATTCGTCGAATCGCCCGGGAGCAAAGCCCCCGGCCGATTCGGCAATTCTGCCGCTGGTTAGGCCCACGTCCGTAACCCTGCCGAATCCCCAAAATCAAACTCGGCGCCTCGGACCCCCGAGCCGCCGACAAACTACGATTTCGTTTCCCCAGCATGGGACTCCAAAGGCACGCGGTTCTTGAGCGGGATTCGGGACGAAGCACCGCATTCCTTTCCCGTCCCTCACTCGCCGTGCTCCCCGTTCAGAAGCTGGATGGCCTTGAAGATTTCGAGCATGCGGTCGTCGGTTGCCGCGATGATGTCGGCGCAGGCGCGCAGCTCGTCGTTGATGAACGCGGGCACCTCGGAGGGAGACTTATAGCGAATGCCGTGTTCGAGCGCGGCCCAGAAGTCCATCGCGACGGTGCGAATCTGGATTTCGACGGGGATGAACACTTTGCCCTGCGAAAGATAAACGGGCAGGTCGACCACGATGTGGAGGCTCCGATAGCCGTTCTCCTTGGGGCACTCTATGTAATCCTTCTTCTCGACGAGCGACACGTCGTCCTGCTTCAGAAGCAACTCCGAGATGCGGTAGATGTCGTCCACGTAGCAGCAGACGATGCGGACGCCGGCGATGTCGTGGAGCATCTTCTTGGCGCTTGTGATGGTGAGGGGGAGACCCAGCGACTCGAGCTTCTTGATGATGCTCGCGAGGGTCTTGACGCGGCTCTCAATGTGGTGGATGGGGTTGTGCTTGTTGCTGTATTGAAACTCGCTCTCAAGCACCTCGAGCCGGGAGGTGATCTCCCGGATGCCCGCGGCGTACACGTGGCGGATCTGCGCGTAATCGTGTAAAAGCTCCTCCATGCGCGGGTCCGTCATGTGAAGGTCGAGCGTGTTCGCGTTCATGGTCAGGCTGCCGTTCTTTTCCGCCATTTGCGTTCCTCCGGATTATAAGAGCAACACCGCATAAGCATGCGTGCGCTGGATTTGTGCGGTGTCGCCTGAATGCCGCGCCTCCGAAGAGGGGTCAGGGCAGATCATCCATCACGTCCCAGGGGGTGAGGATCCCCAGAAGCTCGCCGTCCGCGTCCCCGGTGGATGTGATGAACACCGCCGCGAGGCGCTGGTTGCGCTCCGCATGGCGTTCGAATTCCTTGCGCACGTCGAGGTACGACACATCCCTGCCCATGATGAGAAATCGGCCCGAGGCGCGCCCGTCCATGTCGAGCAGCGGCCCGAATTCGCCGATCCGCGTGTCGGGCGCGAGCCGCGCGCCCGTCAGCGCGTGGGAAAACACCGTCGCAACACTGAACACGCCCGCGAGTTTCCCGCCCGCGAGCACCGGCGCGTGTGAATAGCCGCGCTTCTCCATCCGGCGCATCACGTCCAGCGCGCGGTCGTTCGCGTTCGCGCGCAGAATGTCCCCGCCTTTTGTCGCGTAGGAGAGTGCGGGCTGCGGCGTCTCGACGTATTTGATGATCTCGTACAGGTCGTTGAGGATCGCCTGCGAGGGTTCGATTACCGGCTCGCCGCTCTCGTCCGCCGTGTGGCTCAAAAGGTTTCGGACCTCGCGGCAAACGTTCAGCCTCTGCCGGACAGGCTCGGATTCCGGCAACTGGGCGTAGTCCATCACCACGCTCGACGTGTGCCGCGCCTCTCCCGTGAACTTCTTCTCGAGCAATCCCTCGAGCACCCGGTACATGCTTAAAAACGTGTTCGCGCGCAAAAAAAGACCTCCGCGGATTTCCTGAAGTAATCATAGCACGGCATGGGGGAATTGGCAAGCGAAATCCCTTCGAGCCGCCGGACCACAATATAGTATGCCCGCGCAAATATAGAAAAGAGCCGCAATCGCGGCCCTTTTCATTTCCCGGACGGTCCTTATTTGAAGTACCTCTTGAGCATTCCTTCGAAGCCCTTGCCATGGCGCGCCTCGTCCTTGCACATTTCGTGGACGGTGTCGTGTACGGCGTCGTAGCCCAGCTGCTTGGCGAGTTTTGCAAGCTCGAGCTTTCCCTCGCACGCGCCGAACTCGGCGTCCACGCGCAGCTCAAGGTTCTTCTTGGTAGAATCGGTGAGCACTTCGCCCAGCAGCTCCGCGAACTTCGCGGCGTGCTCGGCCTCCTCGAACGCGTAGCGCTTGTAGGCTTCCGCGACCTCGGGGAACCCCTCGCGCTCGGCCACACGGCTCATCGCGAGATACATGCCCACCTCTGAGCACTCGCCGTTGAAGTTGGCGCGCAGACCTTCGACGACTCGCTCGTCCAGACCCTTGGCGACGCCGACCTTGTGCTCGTCCGCCCAAACGCGTTCGCTGGCCTGAAGTTTGAACTTCTCACCGGGCACGCCGCAAACGGGGCACTTCTCGGGCGGGGTATCTCCCTCGTGAACGTAGCCGCAGACCGGGCAAACCCACTTCTTCATTGGAAAGACCTCCCATATCAATCATTCTTTGCTGACGTGATAGTTATAAACAGGATCCCCGTCCGGCGAAACGGGTCAGAGCAAGATTCGAAAAGATCGAGAGGGGAAGGTGTCTCGACTTTTGTCCAAGGCGAGGAGCCGAGGCGATGGCATCGCATCGCTACGTCGAGGCGACGGCGACGAAGCATTGGGCGAAAATCGCGGCAGGGCACTCTAAAGATTTTCGGGGATAGCCCTAAGGCAGAGGTGGCAGATATTTCTCATGGACGCTCGCGCGCCCCAGTACGTAGGGCCGGATGAGCCGCGCGGCCTCGGGCCAGTCCGGGTGCCCGTCGAGCTTGCCCACCGCCTCAAAGGGCGTCTGGGGCAGCCGGTAGAGGATGCGGCGCGCGCCGTAGGAGACGCGCGGGGCGCTCGGCTCGCAGCCCACGCACACGGCCCCCCCGCGCCGCGCGTCGAAGAGCGCCTCGCCGTCGAGGGGTTTCCCGCACTTCACGCAGGACTCCACGCGCGGGGAATAGCCCTCGAGCGCCATCAGGTGAAGCTCGAACGCCATGGTGAGAAGCGCGGGCGGCAGCGGGGAATAGGCGAGATGCGCGAGCGCCCTGAGCGCCATGTGAAAGGCGCCCTCGGCGGGCTCGTCCGGCACGATCACCGCGTCCAGGAGCTTCAGCCAGTAGACGCCGTGCGTGAGCCGCTCGTAGTCCGTGCGCAGCGGAAAGTAGCTGTCCGAGATCTGGCACTGCTCGATGGCGTTCCGGCCGTTTTTCTCAAAGACGGTGAATTCGCCCGACGTAAAGAGCTCCGTCGCGTTGACGATGGGGGATTTCAGCCGCCTGCACCCGCGCGCCACGGCCTCGAGCCGCCCGCGCCCGGGGGTCAGAAGCGTCACCATCCGGTCGTAGTCGCCGTAGTTCGCGTGGCGGACCACGATCCCGAGCGTTACAAAGTTCATGTCATTCGTCCGCGTAGCCCAGCGTCTTGAGGTCCGAAGCGCGGTCGCGCCAGCCCTCGCGCACCTTGACCCACAGCCGGAGGACCACCTTCGTTCCCAGAAGGTCTTCGATATCCGCGCGCGCCTCGGTGCCGATTTTTTTGATGATCGCGCCCTGTTTTCCGATGATGATCGATTTGTGCGACTGCTTTTCGCAGTAGATATCCGCCTCGATCTCCGTCATACTCTCGCGCAACTTCTTGATCGAGAGCATGTCCACACCGATCCCGTGCGGCACCTCGTCATGGAGGTTCAAAAGCGCCTTTTCGCGGATGATTTCCGCGCACAGGATTCGCTCCGGCTGATCTGTCATCATGTCCTCGGGAAAGTACTTCGGCCCCTCGGGCATGGCGTCTGTGATGAGCTTCAGGAGCGCGTCCAGGTTGTCGCCGCGCTTCGCGGACACGCAAACAATCTCGTCGAAGCCCGCGCCGTTGAGCTTTGAAAGCTCCGGCATCAGCTTCTCTGGCCGCGAAAGATCGACCTTGTTGACGGCAAGGAACTTCGGGCATTTCATTTGCGATACGTCCTCCAGAATCGCGCGGTCGCCCTCGCCGATGAACTGGCCGTCCACCACGACCAGGACCGCGTCCACGCCCTCCCGGGCGTCCTGAACGGTCTTCATCATGTAGGTTCCGAGCTTCGTGCGCGGCTTGTGGATGCCGGGCGTGTCGACGAACACGATCTGAACGTTTTCCCGCGTCATGACGCCCATGATCTTCGAGCGCGTCGTCTGCGGGTGGTCCGATACGATGGCAACCTTTTCGCCGATCAGCCGGTTCATGATGCTGGATTTTCCGACGTTCGGGCGGCCCAGAATCGCCACGAACCCGGATCTAAACTTGTCCATTCTCTACCTCGATTCCCAAATCCTTTGGGCCGAACGACTCCGGTAAAAGCTGAGAGAGCGTCCGGACGGTGAATCCTTTTCCGTTTTCGCCCACGAGAACGCGCATGTCCGGCCCGCCAAACTCGCTTAAAACCTGTCGGCAGATGCCGCACGGCCACGCAACTGCAGCCGAGCCGACGATCGCGATCGCCTTGAATTTACGCGCGCCGTTCACGATGGCATGCCCCGCCGCACACCGCTCGGCGCAGATGGTCGCGCCGTAGGAGGAATTCTCAAAGTTGCAGCCCTGAAACGTCCTTCCGTCGCCTGTCAATATGCACGCGCCGACCTTGAAGTTGGAATAGGGCGCGTACGCCTTCTCCATCGCCTCTACGGCCAGCTCGAAGAGCCGTTCGTTGGACGTTTCTTCGTCCCGCCATAGCCTGATCTCGCGCATCACGCACTTTTCCATCTCGCGCATGCGGGCCTTGTCCGCGTCGTCCATGTGGTCGTAGCCCATCAGGTGAAACGCCGCGTGCGCGACGAGGTAGCCCAGCTCCCGCTCCAGCGAGTGCCCGTACTCCGCCGCCTGCGCGCGCGCGCGCGGGAGTGAGATGACGCAGTCGCCCAGGTAGGCCATGCCCGCACCGGGATCGTATTCGCGCTTCACCAGCCGGAGACTCTCCTTCGCCGTCCTGCCTTCGGGGTATTGGACGGTGGGGTAGGAGAGGACGTCTGTTGGCCTGTCCACGCCGCGCGTCACCCGGTTGAGCCTTTGAATTTCCGCGTCGTCCACGATTCGGATGGTGAAGAGCGCCCCCTCGATTCCCTCCGCGCGGAAGCACGCGTCGGTCACGTCCCGGAACAGTTTCTGAAGGCCTTCGGGCGCGCCCTCCGTTTCAATGTAAAGTTCAATCGCCATATGATCTGCCGGGCGTCTCCCCGGCTTCCTCCTCGATGCGCTTCTGCGCTGTTTGGCTGCGCGGCGGCAGCTTGATGTCCGGATATTCGACCCGCTCGTGGAAAACGCCCGACAGGACCGTCGTAAACGCGATGCAGATGAGGTCGAGGTCGCGGAAGGTGAGCTGACTTTTGTCGAGCTGACCGTCCGCCATTTTGTCGCGCACGAGCTTTTTCACGAATTCGCCGATCTTCGCGGGCTCGTGGGAGGGCATGGAGCGCGTCGCCGCCTCGATCATGTCCGCGAGCATCACAACCGCCGCCTCGCGCCGGGCGGGCCGTGGTCCCTCATAGCGGAAGGTGGAGACGTCCACTTCCTCCCCGTAGAGCTTCTTCGCCTTGTCGTAGAAGAAGAGCACGGGCGAATCGCCGTGGTGCTGAAGGATGATGTCGATGATCTCCTCCGGCAGATGCGCCTTCTGCGCCATCTGCGCGCCGTCGCGCGTGTGCGCGGTCAAAATGGCCGTCGAGACGCGCGGGTCGGTGCGGTCGTGCGGGTTGTCCCCGAGCTGGTTTTCCTTGAAGTAGATCGGGCGCTTCAGCTTCCCGATGTCGTGATAGTATGCCCCCACGCGCGCGAGCAGCGCGTTTGCCCCGATCGCGGTCGCGGCGGCGTCCGCGAGGTTCGCGACGACCACCGAATGGTGGTACGAGCCCGGCGCTTCGAGAAGCAGCCGGTGAAGCAGCGGCTGATTGGGGTTTGAAAGCTCGAGGAGCTTTGCGGAAGTCACGAGGTTGAACATCCACTCGATGAGCGGCTGAAGGCCCACGCACATCACGGCGGCCAGAAGCCCGCCGCCCGCGGCCCAAGCCGCGTTGATCGCCACCGTTGCGACGGAAGCCGAGTTGATGAGTCCCACCGCGAGCGTGGTCACGAAGTTCGTGAGGCCCACCGCGAACCCGGCCAGCAGCATGCTCGTCCTTTGCACGTGACGCGACGAGATCGACACGACCACCGGACCCGAGAGGATCGCCATGATCATGATTGAAAACATCGCCATCGAGAAAAACCCGCTCGACGCGGTGGCGAACAGCGATGTGACGAGCCCCAGAAGCACGTTCACAAACAGCGCGAGCTTCTGCGAAAGGAGCGTCGTGATGAGCATCACGCCCAGCGCCACGGGCATGAGGTATGTGTTCACGCTGCGGGCGAACGCGCTGGCGCCCATGACGACCACGATGATGATCGCCAGAAGGAGCAGCTTCTTCGGGTTTTTGTAAAGCTCAGGCGCGTACATGGCGATGTAGAGCCCAAGGGCCGCCAGGAGGAGCGCGATGAGAAGCGCGATGCCAGAGACGAGCAAAAGGTCGAACGAGGAATTTTCAATGAGCCCCAGGCTCGAGAGAATCTGATACTGGGCCTCTGTGACGATGTCGCCCTGGCGAACCACGACCTCGCCCTTGACGATGGTCTGCGCCTCCACCGCCTGGCGCGCCTTCTCGCGGTTCTGCTCGGTGGTTTCCTCATCGATGAGCATGTTGGGCTTGATCGTCGCGCGCACGACCGATGTCGCGACCGACGCGAGGCCCGCGTCGGTCCCGTCGGTCACGAGGTCGCGCGAAATCTTGAGGATGGCCGCGCTCTCCTGTCTCTCCGGCAGCGTCGAATCGAGCGTGTCCCGCATGAGCGTGCGCGCGGCGGAGAACGCGGCCTCGAGATCGGCCGCGTCGGCTGTTACAACCGTCAGAAGGTCGCTTCTCGCGAGCAAGACGCCGACGTCCTCGCCCAGCGCGGTGATCTCCGTGTCCGAGAGATCGGAGATTTCTTTTTCGCCGTAGCTGTCCCGGAGCGCCGTGAGCTTTAGGCACGCGCCGTTGTAATCGGCGATCACCGTTGAGACCACGGCGGGATCGACGCTCTTGAAGGAAAATTCGACCTGCGAGGCCGCCTCCTCGCGCAGTTTCTGCGTGGTCACGGTATCCTCGACGTCCTTGGTGGCGAAGATGGTGACGGGGGCGGGCGCGCCGATCCTGATGTCGTAGCGTTCGGGCGCGATGATCGCCACGAGCAGCACGAACATGACGAAATAGAACGCCGCGCCGATGAGCGCGGGCCTCACCCACTGATACCTTGTGTCCGGCTTCAGCCGTTTCCGCATGCTACCCGCCTACCTTCTGCGAGGGGCTTCCTTTTTCGGCTGGTACTTCTCGTATGCCTTGACGATCGCCTGCACGAGCTCGTGGCGCACGACGTCCCTGTGCGTGAGCTGCGCGATCCCGATGTCCGGTACGTTTTTCAGGACCTCCACCGCTTCGACGAGACCCGACTTCTTCCCGACAGGAAGGTCGACCTGCGTGATGTCGCCGGTGATGACCATCCTCGAGCCCATGCCCATGCGCGTCAAGAACATCTTCATCTGTTCGGACGTGGTATTCTGTGCCTCGTCGAGGATGATGAACGCGTCGTTGAGAGTCCTTCCGCGCATGTACGCGAGGGGAGCCACTTCCACCACGCCGCGCTCGACCAGCCTCTGGTACGCCTCGACGCCCATCATGTCGTGGAGCGCGTCGTAGAGCGGCCGAAGGTACGGATCGACCTTCTGCGCAAGGTCGCCGGGGAGAAAGCCCAACTTCTCGCCCGCCTCGACGGCGGGGCGGGTGAGGATGATCCGCTCAATCTCTTTGTTCTTGAGCGCGACCACCGCCATGGCGATGGCGAGGTACGTCTTGCCCGTGCCCGCCGGGCCGATCGCGAAGGTACAGGTGTTCTTTTTGATGGCGTCCACGTACTGCTTCTGGCCGAACGTCTTGCACTTTACCTGCCGACCGCGGTAGGTGATGGCGATCACGTCGCGCATGATCTCGCCGATGCGGTCGGCCTTGCCCTCGCCGGCCAGCTCGATGGCGTAGCGGATGCGCGTGCGATCGACCGTCTCGCCCCGCAACAGGACCTCGCGCAGCTTTTCGAGCGTGAGGCGCGCAAGCTCCACCTTCTCCGGTTCCCCGGTCAGCGCCACGTCGTCGCCGCGCGCCAGGATATCCACGCCCAGCTCGTCCTTGAAAAGGGGGATGTTCTCCTCCCGGATGCCGAACAGCCCGATGAACTGCTCGGCGTTGTCGATGTTGAGGTGCTCCGTCTTTACGAGCGTTGATTCCAAATTATTTGCCCTCCAATAGATCGCGCGTGACCTGAACCTCCGCGCGCAGTTCCAGCACCGCGCGCGCATACAGCGTATCTGTGTCTATCATACTGAATTCTGTCCATTTGTCAATGATTTCAGCATTTTCGAAGCCCAGCGCCGCCCGCCGGGTCTCCGCGCCCGCAAAAGCGGCATCCGAAAGCGCCGCCCGCAGCGCGTTTTCATCCCGCGGAACGGCCTCTTCCGCGTACTCCCGCCGGGTCGTGCGCTCGATGACGAGCGGCAGGAAAAGCCCGCCCACGGGTAGTCGCTCGATTTCTTCCTCGCGCGTTTCAAAGTCCCCGCCCTCGAGAAGATCGACCGACCATTGAAAAAGAGTCACCCGCGACGATGTGCTCTCACGCCCAGTGTACGTCCGCACGGCGTCGAACGTCCTTTCCCGCGCCTCGCCCGTCACCCACACGCGGGCCGTCACCGTCCCGAGCGCGCCGACCGAGCGGGAACCTTCCTTCGAGACCATCTCGTGCCCGGAGATGAGCACCTGCCCGCGCCGGACGGTGTCGCCGGGCTTGACCCTGGCGGTCCCCGCCTTCACGTCGACCGACAGGATCACGCAGTCGCACGATGCGACGAGATCCCGCGCGTAGGAGATGTCGAAGAGCTCCGGCGCCTTTTTTTCCTCCGCGAGCTCTACGACCAGCGCGATCCCTTCCCGCGCGACCGAAGCATAGGAGTAGCCGGAGAGCGCGGTGAGCGAGAGAGAGAGAAGTTCCGTGTCGATTTCCCCCGCGTCAGCGCCCTCGACCGCGCCGTGCGCGAGGAGCGTCTCGTACACCGCGTCCGTCGCCGCGCCGCCGCCGATCACGCGCACGTCCACGACCCATACGCGGCTCAAAAACGCGAACGTGAGGGCGATGCAGACGAGGAGCGCGACGGGCGCGGTTATCCGCCGCTTCATGTACCGGATGTACGCGGGCCTGCCCTTTTCGGCACGCACCTCGCACCGGATGGAGTAGCGAGTGCACAGGTCCTGGACGATCCGCGCGCTCGCGTACGGCGCGGAAACGAGAAGCTCCCGGCGCGAGAGTCTCTGGACTTCCGCGAGAAGCGCGCCCGCCTCGAGCGCGCGCTCCATCAGCTTTTCGAGCATCAACCCCTCGATATAGAGGGTCACGCGATCAACCATCCGTCCGCCCCCCACGCGGCGCAAGCGCGATGTCGGCAATTTTGCCGCTGACGACCAGCGAGCGGGCGCGCGCGTCCGAGATGATGAGTTCCGCGCCGGAGACGACGATTTCACCCGCCTTGCATCTCAGGCGGATGCGCTCGGGGGTAAACTCGATCAGCCCCGCATGGTTCTCGATGAGCGCGCGAGAGCCCACGAGGATGGTGGCGCGCGCGTCGCCCGCTACCTCGCCCACCCACTCGAGCGCCGGAATCGCGCGTTTTTTCCGCTTCATGCGCATCACCTCGTGGAAAGGATATGCGCGCGCGGGAGGGTGAAACACTTTCCGGCAAGCGCCCGGAAATCGCGCGCGCATGTTCACGGTTTGTCCACACGCGCGCAATATCCCCGGGTTATTCTATGCGTGTCGAAAGGGCGACCCGGCGCCCGGAACATGGGAGACCGGCGGCCTCGGGGCAACCCCCTCCACCCGAGGCCGCGCACCGGGACGAGGATTTTCAAACCGGATGCACCGCGCACTGCCATCCATCATGAAATTATCGGCGAAAGGCCGTTTTCATAAAAACGCTCCTCATGGTCCCTTCTCCTCCTGGCCTCGGGGGATCCCCTTCCCCTCGGGGCCTTTCCATTGTCCAAAGCAGCTTGATCAATTTGGAAGATTGTGGTATGATGAGCGCGAGGCGGAGAAAGGGTTAAGGCTATCCCGCACATGGCACGCACATGCTCTGCGCGGTATAAGGGAGCGATGGCGGCATGCCGGGTTCGAGGAAAAAGATCTATCTTCTGATTTTTTCGATCATTCTGGTTTTTTGCGCCTATCCGATCGCGATGGGCGTCGCTATCTTGCGCGACAGCGTCGCATTCGGCGGCGTCGACGCGGCGAATTACCCCAAGTACGCAATCCCCTATGCGCCGATTGGGCTGTCGCTCGTTCTCTCGACCGCGCTTCTGCCCCTTTTCGCGCGGATTCGGAGGCGGTTCGCGTTCTGGGCGCTCGCCGCGCTGGCGCTTACGGCATTCTTCGCGGGGGAGCTTTTCCTCGAAACCCTCGTCGTTTACAATCGCGTCGCCGACGGCGCGCGTGTGGACATCGTCGACTGGCAAATGTATCTTTGCGTCGCGACGCCGGAGGTGCCCGCGAGCGAGTATGTCGTTCTTCTGGGCGAGTACAGCTCGGCGTTTAAGCTGCACTTCTATCTGATCTCATCCATCCTCGTGCTGGGCGTCCTAGGCTGCGCCTGGGGCTTTTACACCCTCCCGCCGGGCGACAGGGCGCGGCGGCGGATGCTGTGGGCGCAACTGATCGCCGTCGCGGCCTTCGTCGGGCTGTGCGTCCTCGCGTGCTTCACCGCGTTTTTCAGGGTCGGCTCCCTCCTCCTGTCCCCGCTGTCGGCCTCGCTCATGGCGGGCTATTTCATCCTGTTCGGCGTCACATTCGGACTCTTCCTCTGCGCGCAGTTTTCCCTCCGGCGCTGGCTTGCGGTGCTCGGCGCGCTCGCCACGACGTCTGCCATGTACGCGGGAGAGTTGATTCTCCTCGGCGGGAACCTGTACCGCTTCGGGGGCGGCCCCCTGTTCCGCGCGCTCGATCCCTTCCCCCTCGCACCGGCTGATTGCGTCGTCATCCTTCTCGCGGGCCTTCTGACGCATGCCATCCTATCCCTTCTTCTGCGAAGAAAGGGCAAATGAATGCGAGGGCATGTGCCCCCGCATTCCCTCTTATTTGTCCGCGATCAGGTAGATGCGCTCGATGGCGGGCGTGTCGAGCCTTTTGTACTGCCCGACGGTGCCGTCCGGCCCGCGCCTGACGCGCCGCGCCATCTCCGGGATGTCCTCGGTGCGCGCGCCCAACTCCTTCATGGTGGTTGGCATGCCAATCTCCCTGAGGAACGCCTCGTACGCCTCGATGCCCGCCATCGCCGTTTCGGCGGGGTTCTCAAAGTTCATCACGCAGCCCCACACGCGCACCGCGAACTGTGCGAGCCGCATGACGTTGTTTCCGATCTCGAGCTGGTAGCGAAGCCACGCCGGGAAGATGACCGCGAGTCCCGCGCCGTGCGCCACGTCGTACATCGCCGAAAGCTCGTGCTCGATCCGGTGGCTCGCGAAGTCGCCCACGCGGCCCACGCCGACGGTGTCGTTGTGCGCGACTGTGCCCGCCCACATGAGCTGCGCGCGCGCGTCGTAGTTGGTCGGCTCCTTCATCGCGATCTTCGCCGCGCGCACCACGGAGGAGATGACCGCCTCACACATCCGGTCGGTCACGTCGACCTCCGTCTCCTGCGTGAAGTACCGCTCCATGGCGTGCGCCATGATGTCCACCGCGCCGCATGCCGTCTGGTAGGGCGGGAGGGTCATTGTCAGCTCCGGGTTCATGATGGCGAGTACCGGGCGGTTGAGCTGGTGGCCCAGTCCGATCTTCTCGCGCGTCTCCTCCTTCGTGATGACGGAGCTGTTCGAGCTCTCGCTGCCCGTCGCCGCGAGGGTCAGAACCGTGCCCACAGGAATGCGCTCGACCGGATTCGCCTTGCCGATGTAGAAGTCCCAGAAATCTCCCTCGTAGGGAATGCCCAGCGCGATGGCCTTCGCGCTATCCAGCGCGGAACCGCCGCCGACCGCGAGGATGAAGTCGACTTCCTCCTTGCGCCCGAGCGCGATGCCCTCGTAGACGAGCGACGCGCGCGGGTTCGGCTTTGCGCCGCCGAGCTTCACGTATTGGATCCCTTCCGCGTCCATGGAGTCGGTCACGATTTTCATGAGCCCCGATTGGATGACCGAGCCGCCGCCATAGTGGATGAGCACCTTTTTGACGTCGAGCGCCTTCAGCTCGCGCCCTGTCTCCCGCTCGACGCCGCGCCCGAACACGAATTTCGTCGGAACGCAAAATGTGAAGTTCAGCATATGTAGATCCTCCTCATAAAATTTCGAGTATCTTTTTGTGCACCGCCTCCGCGAGCGCCAGATGTCCCTCGCGCGTCAGGTGAACGGCGTCCACGGGCGAAACCTCGGCGAACGGTCCCGCGTCCAGGAATGCGCAGCGCATCAGCTTTGCGACGCGCGCGAGTTCCGCCGAGAGCCCCTTCGAAACGGTCGGCGCATCCGCGCCGAAGATTTCCGCGTGGCGCGTCTCCATGACATTCTCGAGGATCGGCACGGGGGCCATGATCAGGATCTTCGGCGGCACCCCGCTTCTGTCCTGCGCGTAGTCCCGTACGGCCTTGACAAGCGCCGTCACGCCCCCTCCGATGGTGAACGGCGTCATCTGGAACCGTTTTTTGCAGTCGTTCGTCCCGAGCATGATGACGACGAGGTCAAGCGGCGTGTGGGTCATGACGCAGGGCGGCAGGTATGCAAGCCCGCTCTTGTATCCGCCCTCGATGGGGTCGTCGTAGACGCAGGTGCGTCCGTTGAAACCCTCCTCGATCACCGCATAGCCGTCCCCGAGCAGCGTCCCAAGCCGCGTGGGCCAGCGCACGTCCTCTTCGAACCGCCCGCCCGTCGCAGCGTAGCCCCAGGTGTTGGAGTCGCCGAAGCACAGGATCCGTTTCTTCATTGTTCCGATCCCCCTATAAAATCCAGCCGAGGTAGGAGTACATCGCGCCCGCGGCCGCGCACAGAATCGCCGAGAGCGCGAGGAGCGCCCCGAACGCATCTCGTCTACGAAACAGAACCGCGAGCGCGGGGTAGAGCGCGTAGAGCGCCGTGAGGTAGCGCGGCCCGCTCAAAAGCCATGTCGGCGCGACCGCCGCATAGAGGTAGATCACCGCGTAGCCCGCGTCGCCCGGGTGCATGCGCCGGATCGCCGCGAGTAGAATCGCCAGCGTCCCGAAGATCGCGATCAGCTGCGGAATCCACACGCCGAAGCGGTAGGATTCGGGGTTGAAATCCACCGCGTAGCGCAGCGAGTAGCACACGGTGTTGAAAAGGCTCCCGAAATTCTGGCTCCAGTGCTCGGACTGGTAGGTCATGAACCGAAAGGGGTCTCCCGTGACCGCGTCATTGAGCAACAGGTACAGAAGTAGTCCCGCGGACACCGGCAGCACCTTCAGGACCGAAAGAGCGTACCGTCGGAGGATGCCCCCCTTCTCCGCGCGCAGCATTTCATAAAAGATCGGGATCGCCGTCGCCATGCCCAGCATCCGCGCGTTCGCGCTCAGCGCCCCCAAGAGCACCGCAAGGACAAACATCCGCCGCCTGGCAAAATACACCGCGGCGAGGGTCGTCAGAAGGAACACCGACTCGGTGTAGGGGATCGAGCAGAAAAGAGAGAGGGGAGAAAACATCAGAAGAAGCGCCGCCCGCGCGCCGGCCTTCCTTCCGTACGTCAGCTCGGTCAGCCGGTACATCACGATCCCGCAGCCAAAAAACGCGAGGTTCGAGACGAGGAGGGCTGAGGCCGTCGCGGAAAGCCCCGCGAAGTACAGAAGCCTTCCAACAGCGGGATAAAGCGGGAAGAATACGATGTGGAAGCGCGGATCGCCCTCGTTCACGTACCAATTTCGGATGAGTCCGACGTAGTGGTCGGCGTCCCAGCGCGTCCAGTAGGATTCGAGATTGTGCATGTAAAGCGAGAACTCCCCGTTTCGCCATGCCCAGAACGCCCCGCCCGCGAGCATCAGAAGCCGCGAAAGGAGGAACGCCGCCCCGACGAGCAGCAAAACCCGCCGCCAGTTTGCGCGCCCTTCGCGGTCGGGCAGTCTCGCGAGCCTGTCTCGTCCCTGCGCGCCCGCAAAATAGCGGTAGAGATACACCGCAAGCGCGAAGAGGAACAGCGCCGTGGCGACGGCCCCCAGGCCTGCGGCAATCCTGTCAACCCAAGTCGTCACATCAACTCTCCGTCAGTATGGGAGACGCCGCCAGGGTCCCGCCCCCGGACCCCGCTCAAGGGCTGACGCCCTTGAGAATCCCATGCTAAATCATTTTTTACATTCCGGTCGACCGGGCACCCTCAAAGGGCATCCATGGTCTATGCTCGCGCGAGCGGGGCTGGGCCCCCCGCGAAGCGCGACGGGCGAATGATATCCTCCCGGCATGGGATTCCAAAGGACGCCAGTCCTTTGGCGGGTGCCCGAGGGCAGCGCCTCAGCGTTCCACCGTTCCCTACCGTTAGTGTTCCATCCATTCGGGCATGAGATACCTGACGATGGGAAATTGTTCCCAGGGTCCGCCCTCGAGCGCCGAGGCAAGGCCGCATTCTGCGACGACAGGAATGCCGGTTTGATCGGATACCTGCGCGACGAGCGCGCGCCCCTCGCGGACGACGTCGGGCGTGGTATACCCGCCGAGGTTCGCGTTGGCGATGAGCCCCGTCACGCGCAGCCGCGCCCGCGCCTCGACGAGCGCAAGAAGGCTTGTGATTTGGGTCAGCTCGTTCGAGCGCGGCCGGAAGGGGTTGAGCACATAGTAAAGCTCCGCGCGCGCGCGATCGAGCTGGGGCTTGTACCGCCCGAGCGCCGCCGCGCCCGCGTCGTCTCCGCCCACGTCGAGGATGGAGACCGCGCCATCGTCCTCGAACGAGCGCAGGATCTCGGGGCCAAGAACGGGCATGTCCACGCCCGAAAGCGCGAACTGCGGATAGATTGCCTCGATATCATGCGCGCGGAGCATGCCCGATTGCTCCGCGCTCCTGAAAAACGGATTCACGATGTCGAGGTCGGCAAGCCTGACGCGTTTGCCCTGTTCCCGGAGAAAGATTGCCGCGTTCAGCGCGATCTCGGTCTTTCCGCTGCCGTAGTGCCCGACGATTGCCTTGACAAAACTTCCCCGGGTCAGCCAGTCGCGCATTCAGCGCCTCCTGCGCTTTCGAAGCGCCAGCTCGTCCCTCGAAACGGGGAGATCGGAGACGTTGAACACCGCGTCCTCGCCGTTTTCGGGATCGATGGCCTGGGCGGGGTCGACGCTGAAGAGCGGATCGACGTCCGCCTTGCGCGCGCGCGCGGGCCTCTTCGTGGAAGCCGAGATGCGGGCGCCGCCGGGCCTGCGCATGGCAGTCTTCGGGCGCGCGGGCTTTTTCGGCGCGAGCTCGTCGTCCTCGATCCGCTCGATGAGCTGGGGCCGCTTGCGCTCGGGTTTCACAATGGTGCTCGGCGCACTCTTTTTCCGCTCGGTCTCGGGATCGTAGAACAGGCTCGGATCGTAGAGCCCGGAATCTACCAGTTCCTCGCCCGCGAAAAAGTTGTCGTCGTCGATGACGATCCGCCTTTTATGAAACCATACCCAATAGGGCCGCCAACGCATCAGCCAGACCACGACGTCCATGGAGACGCCCACGATCATGAAAAACACGAGCAGCTTGATCCAATTGTCCGAGAGCCACCCGAGGGGCGAAAAGCCTGAGTTTCCCGCGAGGTTGAAAAGCTCCAGCACCCAGCTCGCCAATCCCTTCAGCCAGCTCATCATCACGTTCATGACAGCCGTTGAACCCATGTGATCTCCCCCTTATTCCGCCGCCCGCGGCGTCAGCGTGATCTCGATCTGATCGACTTCCGGCTCGAACACAATGTCCGGATAATTCTCGTCGTCGATCTCGATCGGCACGATGTGCGTACCCTCGCCGAGCCCGGACAGGTCCGTTGTCGCCGTCAGTCCCCAATCGACGAGCGCCTGAACCTTGCTCCGGGGCCCGGTCACGTGCACGGCGATCGTGTTTCTCTGCCAGGTCAGAATGTATTTGTCCTTGTCGTAGCCCGGGAAGTTGATATACACGTCCTCGATCCACGCGCTCATGGTCTCTTCGGCGATCTGCACCGTCACGTATACCTGCTCGGAGGAGATGTACCTGAAGTCCGTAAGCCCCGAGATCGTCGCGGGCTTGGTGAAGCTCTGCGACGGGGAATCAATCGTGACTGGCGAGATGACGAGCTTGTCGATCCCGTCCAATACCTCCTGATCCGCCGCGACGGTTATGGTTTCGGGCTGCATGGTGATCGATTCGATCTGGTATCCCTCGGCTACCTGCCCGACGAGCACGTCGTCGGTGGCGGTCGAAATCTCGAGCTCCTTGGTCGGATAGATGTCGACGCCCACGGTAATGGAGGATGCGCTGGTGTTGAGCATGGTCTGCGGAATCTCCGCACCCGTCTCGTCGATCAATGTAAAGGTACGCGCGGCGGTGAACGATCCCTTGCGATCCGCCACGTCGCAGATGACCCGTGCGGAAGCGATTGACTGAACGAGGCTCGTCGCGCCGGAAACGGTGAGCTGCTGCGGGTTGTAGCGCGCGGTATTATACCAGTAGCCCGTTTCCGCCATTCCGGACAGGAACACCTGCACCGGCACGGGGCGCGAGTCGAGCGTTTCGAACGTGAGGGTCAATGACGACGGGTAGATGCGCACGACCTTTCCGTAGGTCGAGGTCGCCTTGAGCGGCACCTCCTGCGTGCCTGCTGTGCGCACGGCGGAGATGTCAAGCGTCACCTGCACGTTGTCGACCGTCACCTGTGAGAAGGAGGCCTGCGGCACCTGCACCTGAACCGAGATGTCGGCAAGCGCCGCCGTTGGGTCGGTGAGCAGCGCCAGCTTGTAAATCTCGAGCGTGGCCTGGCCGCTCACGTAGCCCGTCAGATCGTTGATGGTCTTCGTGCGCGTGATGGAGGGGCTTGAGGAGATCACGTAGCTCCAGAGCATGATCGCAAACACGAACGAGAGGAGCTTGAGAAGCGTGTGCCTCGACATCGCCGACCAGAGAGTTTTGCCGAACTGCCTGAGCTTATCCTTCATGCTTCCCCTCCTTCCGCCTGAGAAGGCTCAGCCACGAGGGCGAGAGCGCGTCCGGCGCGAAGAGCTCGGTCAAAAGGATCGTGAGCGACTTCGTGTCAAGATAGCGGGTGAGCCTGCCCTCCCGCGCCATGGAGACGATACCCGTCTCCTCGGAGACGATGAGGGTCACGGCGTCAGTCGCCTCGGTCACGCCGATGGCGGCCCTGTGGCGCGTGCCGAGTTCGCGGCTGATAGAATGGTCGTCCGAGAGCTGGAGGATGCATGCCGCCGCGAGGATGCGCTCGTTTCTGACGATCACCGCGCCGTCGTGAAGCGGCGTGTTCGGCTCGAATATGTTCTCGATGAGGGGATCGGAGATTTCCGCGTCGATGCGCGTTCCCGACTCGGCGACATCCGAAAGCGAGGTCTGCCGCTCGATGACGATGAGCGCGCCGATGCGCTTTCGGGACATGTTCGTAAGCGCCTTCACCATCTCCGAGACGACGAGGTCTGAATGTTGCGTCTGCTGCCGCCTTTGGGTGCTGAACACCTGCTTGGTGATGCGGCTTCTGCCGATCTGGTCGAGCCCGCGCCGAAGCTCCGGCTGGAACAGGATCACCAGGACGATGATACCGGTGTTGATGATTAACTGGAGCGCCCAGCTGATCGTATGGAGCTGAAGCCGGTCGGAGACCCACGCCATCACCAGGATGATCGCGATCCCCTTGAAGACGGAGTTGGCCCTGGTGCGCATCAGAAGCTTGATGAGCTGGTAGACGAGCACCGCCACGAGCAGGATGTCCAGCCAGTCGCGCCAGTTGGGCTGGATAAACAGAGATGTAAACAGGCTTCCGGCCTGCGTAAAAAAACTCAGCAGCCTGGACATCCCGTTCCCTCCCGCCTTTTGATCCTTACCGATTTCATTATAATACAAAACCGTTCGGGAACGTAACCCCTTTTTCGAAGAAGCTTGGTTTTTTTCATTTTTGCCCTCTCGCCGGCATTTCCCAGGCCGTTGCGGAAACGCCGACAAAGTGTTATAATTTAACCCGTTCCATACGATGACGGAGGTAGCCATGCAGCATCACTTTTACGCCTATATGGCTCGCATGAAGCACATCAAGCGCTGGGGACTGAGGCGCAACACCCGCGAGGAGAACGTGCAGGAGCACTCCATGCAGGTCGTCATGATCGCGCACGCGCTCGCGGTAATCGCCAACAGGCGGTACGGGCAGAACGTCGACACCGGGAAGGTGCTGCTTCTGGCCTCCTATCACGAGGCCGCGGAGGTCATCACGGGAGATCTCGCGACGCCCATCAAGTACTTCAATCCCGGCATCCGAGACGCCTACAAGGATATCGAACGCATCGCCTCGAATAAACTCATGGAGTACCTGCCCGCCGACCTTAGACCGGAGTACGAGCCCCTTCTGTTCCCGGACGAGGAAACCCATGAGTGGCGCATCGTGAAGGCCGCGGACCGCATCTCCGCATACGTCAAGTGCCTCGAGGAGGATGCCTCGGGCAACCACGAGTTCAGATATGCGCAGGAGAACATCAGAATATCCATCGCGGATATGAACATGCCCGAGGCCAACGACTTCATGCGCGATTTCGCGGCGAGCTTCGCGCTCCCGCTCGACGCGCTCAACTGAGGAAGGGACATGGAAATATTGGAATTGAAGCGCCTCGCGTACGAGGCGAACATGGAGCTGAACCGGCGCGGGCTCATCATCTATACGTGGGGGAACGTCTCCCAGCTCGACCGGGCGCGCGGACTCTTTGCCATCAAGCCCAGCGGCGTGCCCTACGAGGCGCTCGCGCCTGAGATGATGGTTCTGATCGACCTCGAGACGGGCGAACCCGTCGAGAGCCGCTACAAGCCCTCCTCCGACACGCCTACGCACCTTGTCCTCTACCGGGCGTTTTCCGGGATCGGCGGCGTGACGCACACCCATTCGCCCGCGGCGACCGCCTGGGCGCAGGCCCGGCGCGCGATTCCCTGCTACGGGACGACCCACGCGGACTACTTCCACGGCCCCGTGCCCGCGACGCGCATGCTGACCGAAGCGGAGGTAGGGCAAGGCTACGAGGAAAACACCGGGCGCGCCATCGTCGAAGCGTTCGAGGGCAGAAATCCTCTGCACGCGCCGGGCGTTCTGTGCGCCGGGCATGGGCCGTTCACCTGGGGGAAGGACGCGGCAGAATCCGTCCACAACGCGGTCGTCCTCGAGGAGATCGCGAAGATCGCGATGTGGACAGAGGCGCTTGCGCCCGGGATCGGGGATCTGCCGTCGCACGTTTCTGACAAGCACTTTCTCAGAAAGCACGGCCCGAACGCATATTATGGACAGTGAGCGGTGACGCCGGAGGGATGGAAATGGCGGGGCTGGTCTTCAGGAATATCACAAAACAGCTCGACGACGGCGCGGCGCTTCGGAACTTCTCGCTCGAGATCGACGACGGGGAGTTTGTGGCGCTTGTCGGCCGGGCCGGCTGCGGCAAGGCGGAACTGATCCGCATGGCGGAGGGCTACGGCGGGCAGTACGAGGGCGACGTGTACATCAACGCGTCGCGCGTCGCGCGCTTTCGGCGCGGGCTTCCCGCGGCGAGCCTCATCAACGACACGCCCCTCATGGGCACGCCGCGCCGCGAGATAGCGCGGCTCTTGCGGCGCGCCGGCGCGCGCCCCGCGGAAATCCAGACGCGCATCGAGGACGCGGCAGCAGAGCTTGACGCGCGGCACGTGATCGACGCGCGCTATTCGCGCCTCGCGCCCGACGGGAAGCTCCTCGCCGGAATGGTGCGCGCGCGCGCGACCGGCGCGAACGTCGTCCTGTTTATCGACCCCTTCGACGGAATGGGCTCTCGGATGGCCGCGCGGATGCGGCTCGCGGTCAAGGAGTTCCACGCGCGCACAAAGACCGCCTTTGTGATGTCCACGCACGCCGGGAACGTCGCGCTCTCTCTCGCGACGCGCGTCGTGGTGCTCGAAAAGGGCAGGATCCGCCAGTCGGACACCCCGCAGAACGTCTACGATTATCCCGCGGACCGCTTCGTCGCGGAGTATTTCGGGAACGCGCTCATCAACATCATCCCCGCGACCCTCGCGCGCACGGGCGACGAGGTCTACGCGGAGTTCGGCGAAAACCGCATCCTCGTTCCCGCCGGGAAGCTCTCAAAGCTCATCGACGCCAAGTATGTTGGCAACCGCGTGCTCATGGGCGTGCGCCCCGAGAATATCCACTACGAGCAGGCATTCCTCTCCGTCTCCCCCGAGAGCGCCGTCGAGGCCTCAGTCCGGCACGTCGAGATTATGGGCTCCGAGACGTACCTGCACACCAGTCTCCCCGGCATCGATTCCGACGTCATCGCGCGCGTCGATCCCCGATGCATCGCAAGCCCCGGCGACCGGATGACCCTTGCCATCGATCTGAACCGCATCCACTTCTTTGACGAGAGGACGGAGGAATCCATTCTGTGCAGGATCTGACGGGAGAGACAAGGGAGGGTGGCGAGGACGCCGCCTTCGCGCTCCCGCCTAAGGGCTATGGAAAATTCTTGCAGAGAAGCAAATGTTTCATCGTTCGTCGGTCGGCCGGGGTCCAGCCCTGGGCGACCGAATAGATATCGCGGGTTATTTTGACGAAGGCGATCCGCAAAATGCAGACGCGCCGTTCCAGGGAAGACCCTGGGACGGCGCGTCATTGCCTGGCATACGCGATTACTCGTCTTCTTCGGGAAGATCTCCGACCTGGGGTTGTTTGGAAAGATCTTTCATCAACTCGCCCAGTTCGTTATCCGTCACTGCCCGCCACTCGCCGGGCTTCATGCCGCCGAGGCGGATGTTCATGATCCGGATTCTCCGGAGGTAGGTGACCCGATAGCCGAGGGCTTCGCACATCCTTCGAATCTGGCGGTTCAGGCCCTGAATCAAAATGATGTTGAACGAATTCGGCCCCGTGCGGCGGATGCGGCAGGGGAGGGTCACGCGGCCCAGAATCTCCACGCCCCCGCTCATTTTTTCCATGAAGGCGCGTGTGACGGGCCTGTCCACCTGAACCTCATATTCTTTTTCGTGTCCGCCCGCCGCGCGCAAGAGCCGGTTCACGATGTCGCCGTCCGAGGTCAGAAGGATCAGCCCCTCGCTGTCCTTGTCGAGCCGCCCGACGGGGTAGACCCGAACGGGATGGTCGAGGTAATCCACGATGTTCATCGGCTCGCGCCGGTCGGCGGTGCATACGATGCCGCGCGGCTTGTTGAGCGCGAGATAGACCTTCTCGCCTGTGCCGTCGAGGGATCGGCCGTCGACCGCCACCCGCGCGCCGGGAGGCACGCGTTCCCCGAGGCCCGCGACCCGTCCGTCGATGGTCACGCGGCCCTCCTCGATGAGCCTGTCCGCTTCGCGCCGGGAGGAGTAGCCGCTGTCAGCGATAAACTTGTTTAAGCGTCTGTCGTCCAAACAATCACCCCAGGAGATTATAACATCCTCGCGCGCAATCGACAAGCGGCGGGAAACGTGGTATCATAGGTTTCGCAATCCGGGGGCGGATTGCGGTCGGCGGGCCGGATTCGGGATCGGCACGCCGACAAACATGGTATTCATCAACAAAACCGGAGGACACAGATGGCATCCGTGACACTCAGAAAGACCCGCGAGACGCGCGTGCGCGGCGGGCACCCGTGGATTTACGCGTCCGAGATCGAATCGGTCGAGGGCGAATTCCAGAACGGCGACATCGTGGACGTGAAGAATTTCCGCGGCGGGCTCATCGGTCGCGCGTTTTACAATCCTACGTCCCAGATTTCGATCCGCATGCTCACGACGCGCGACGAGAAGTGCGACCGCGCGTTTTTCCAATCGCGCGTCGAGGACGCGTGGAACTACCGCAAATCGCTCTGCGATCCCATGTCCTGCCGGCTCGTCTACTCGGAGTCGGATTTTCTGCCCGGCCTGATCGTGGACAAGTTCGGCGATTTCCTCGTCATGCAGGTGCTGTCTCTCGGCATCGAGCGCATCCGGGACATGCTGGTGGAGATTCTCGTGGAGGTCGTGAAGCCGAGGGGCATCTACGAAAGGAGCGACGTGCCCGTCCGGCGGCTCGAGGGCATGGAGCAGCGCGCGGGGCTTCTCTGGGGCGAGGTGCCGGACGAGATCGACATGCTTGAAAACGGCATCCTGTTCTCGGTCGACGCGAAGAACGGCCAGAAGACGGGCTTCTTCCTCGACCAGAAGCAGAACCGCGCGGGCATCGCGCCCTTCTGTCAAGACGCGCGCGTGCTTGACTGCTTCTGCCACAACGGATCGTTCTCGCTCCACGCCGCGAAGTACGGCGCGAGAAGCGTTTTAGGCGTGGACATCTCGGAGGACGCGCTCCAGGTCGCGCGGAAAAACGCGGCGCGCAACGGCCTTTCGAACGTGACTTTCGAAGCGCACAACTGCTTCGACCACCTGCGCGAACTCACGGACGCGGGGGAGCAGTTCGACCTCGTGATCCTCGATCCGCCCGCGTTTACAAAGGCCAAGGCGGCCGTTCCCGCCGCGCTTCGAGGATACAAGGAAATCAACCTCCGCGCGCTCAAGCTCGTCCGGCCCGGCGGGTACCTCGTCACCTGCTCCTGCTCGCAGCACGTCTCTGCGGACATGTTCCAACAGATGATCAACGAAGCCGTGCGCGATTCCAAGAAGCGCGTGCGCATGATCGAGTACCGTACGCAGGGCTACGATCATCCGATTTTGCCCGCCGCAAGCGAGACGAAATACCTGAAGTGCGCGTACCTGCAGGTTCTATAAATTAGAGCCGGAAATTCCGGAACTCCTCTTCCCGCGCCTGCCACGCTCGGAGAAACGCGTCCCCTTCGGGATCCTCCGCGATCAGCCGGATGGCCTTCACCACCGCGCGCGCGAACGCCTTTTGCAGTCCCTTCGCGCCGGAGGGGGCGAGAGGGCACATCGCGCGCGCCCGCGCGTCCATGCGGACTTTCCAGACCCCGTCGGTCAAGACCGGCGTGAGCGGAAAAATCCTGCACGCGAGCGGGCGGGATTCCCGTTCGCAACGCCCCTCGCACACCGCGATGGGGGCGAAGTCGCCGTCGAGTGTCCTTTCAGCCCATGCTTCGCCGGGGAAGAGGTACATGCCGCCGTCCCCATCCTCGTCCGGGCGGCAGCAGGCCGCGCCGCACAGCTCGCCACAGTCGTGCGGGAGGGGCGTCAGATCCCCGATCATCCGCCGCGCCGCCTCGATCCTTTGTCTGTCCATTTCGATCACCCGGAATATGGTACCATGCGCAGGGAACGCTGTCAAATTCGTTTGTTGCATTTTCAGTTTCCGTGTTGTATAATGTATTTGTCATTTTGTACGGAGGTGTTACCATGGCATACATCATCACGGACGATTGCATTTCCTGCGGCGCCTGCGAGGCCGAGTGCCCGGTCAGCGCGATCAGCGAAGGCGATGGAAAGTACGTCATCGACGCGGATACCTGCATTTCTTGCGGCGCCTGCGCGGGCGTCTGCCCCGTCGGAGCCCCCAAGGAAGCCTGATCGGGGGATACGCGAAGGGGCCCGTCGCAGGGCTCCTTTGTTTTGTCTCTACGGAAATTGGGCGACAATCCAACAAATGTATGATCCGGCAGGATTCGGCGTTCGCGCATAGAAATCCTACACATCGCGGCTTATGCGATAACGCGATGTCATAGGGAGGTAGGATATGTCCCGCCTGAAACGGACGCTGGCCCTCGCCCTCGCGCTCATTCTGGTTCTGATCGTGCTTCCGCCGCTTTCCGAGGTGGCGCTGGCGGAGGCGGACGGTATGGTGCGCGTGAAGCTCACTCGGCTCGGCTCGCCGACGTCGATCACGTTTACGACCTCGACCGCTTATTACATAAACAACGATTCTTCCCTGAAGATCGCGAGCGGCTCGGTCGTGACGGTGACGTTGTCGGGTGGAAAGCTGACGCTCAAGGGCGGCTCCCAGTCGGTCAGCGGAAGCGCGATCGTCATCAACCGCGCGAAGGTGGGCACGGGGGGCGTCAAGTTTACATCGCCCGCGCTCGCGAACGTGTTCTGCGGGGACATGACGTTTTCCGTTTCCTCGAGCGTAATCCAGGTCGTCATGCGCACTTATGTCGAGGACTATCTCTACGGCGTGGTTGGCTACGAGATGTCGAACTCCTATCCGGTCGAGGCGCTCAAGGCGCAGGCGATCGCGGCACGCAACTATGTGCTCCGGATGAAGCTGGCCCGCACGTCGAAGGACTACGACGTTCTCGACACCACGTCCGACCAGGTGTTCAAGGGATACAACGGAAGCTACGCCAATGTCATATCCGCCGTGGACCAGACGCGCGGCGTGCTGCTCGCCTACGGGAGCGAGCTGGCCGCGTGCTACTACGGCGCGTCGAACGGCGGACAGACCGAGTCCACGAAAAACGCATGGGGCTCGACCCTCGCCTACAGCGTGGTGAAGGACGACCGATACGACCTCGAGAGCGGCGCGACGTATAAATCAGTCACCTTTTCAAAGGACCTGACCGGAAAGACCATCAACCAGAACCTTTACGCGGCGCTCGTCGCCGGAATGGCGAACACGATACAGGAAAACAGCCTGAGCGCCACGGACGTCTCCATCGATCAGATCGTGTCCATCGAGCCGATCAAGCCGAAGTACGCCGCGCCCAGCAGGCTCTACACATCCCTCCGGTTCACCGTGCAGGCGTCAACCGTGGACGCGTTCGGCGCGCGCGTCTCCGGCAGGGTGACGGTGGACGTTCCGACCTACGACGGCCTGGAGGCGTGGTACGGTCTCTCGATCAACTCGTCCTCGAACGAAACGATCTGGGTGGACGAGACGGACGCATCCATCACCGTGACGTTTCGGCGCTGGGGCCACGGCATCGGCATGAGCCAGCGCGGCGCGAAGGTCATGGCCGAGAGCTACTCGATGGATTACGAGGACATCCTGTATTTTTACTATCCCGGCACGCAGCTTCAGACGGTCGCGCTCGCGGACAAGACGGGCGACGGCATCGACGCCGACGAGCCGGACGACGGGTGGGGTTCGCCCGTGGGGCAGGCGACGATCAAGCTCTCGAGCGCGTCGAGCACCCTCAACCTGCGCGAGAAGCCTTCGACCAGCTCGACGATCCTCACCAGGCTCAACCACGGGACGCTCGTCGACGTCTACTTCCAGACGGGAGACTGGACGGCGATCGGCCACAAGTCGTATCGGGGCTACGTCATGACGCGTTATCTCGCGGCGTACAGCCCGACGCCTACTGTGACGCCCGCGCCCTCCGCGTCCGCAGGCCCGACGCCGGTCGTCTCGCCCACGCCTACGCCAACGCCCACCCCGAGCGCGGACGCGGTGTACGGCGTGATCAAGCTCTCGAGTTCGAGCACGCGGCTGCGCATCCGCAAGTCCGCCTCGACCTCCTCGAAGGTCGTCGGATATCTCAAGAGCGGAAACGTCGTCAAGGTGCTGTCCCTCAGCGGAAAGTGGGCGCGCATCCAGACCCCGAGCGGGCTCAAGGGCTACGTGTACAAGTCGTACCTGAAGAGGGCGTACATCGCCACCTCGGCGTATGAGGCGTTTTCATCGGGAAAGATTCCGACGAGCGCGATCAAGGTGGTCGCCACGGCGGACACATTCGTCTATGTGAAGGCGGATACCGCGGCTGCGGCGGTCGCGGGCATCTCGAAGGGGGAGATCTGCTATGCGCTCGCGTATTCGAGCACATGGGCATACGTCTCCTACGGCGGCCGCGAGGGCTACGTGCCCATCGGATCTCTCAGGAAGGCGGAATAAGCGGTGCGATTGATTCGGCGCGCTCTGGCGCTCGCGACCATACTGATGCTGATCGCGGGCGTCTCTTTTGCGGCGCAGATCCTCGAGGAGGGCACGTCCGGCGAGACGGTGACGGTGCTCACAAAGAGGCTCGCCGAGCTCGGGTACATCGGCGTGTCGACTGACAAGTACGACGACGCCGTCGCGAGTGCCGTGGGCGACTTCCAGACGGCGAACGGGCTCGAGCGCACCGGCATCGCGGATATCGGGACCCAGCAGCTTCTGCACGAGGAAGAGGCAGTGACGCGCCAGGCGTACATGACCGCGTTCACGAAAAAATACCAGAATGTCGCCGTCAAGTCGGGAGACAGGGGCGACGCCGTAAAGGATCTCCAGACCGCGCTCTCGGCGCTCGGTTACTATGCGGCGAACGCCGACGGTGTGTACGGAGAGGGCACGCGCCGCGCGGTCACGGCTTACCAGCGCGCGAACGGCATCGAGCCGACGGGCACGGCGGACGCACCCACGCTCATCCGACTCTTCGAGGGCGAGTCCGTGAGCCGGGAGGACTACGTCGCTTCCCAGACGGCGACCAGGGGCGACGCGGGCGCAAACGTACGCTCCATTCAGGACAGGCTGTACGCGCTCGGCTACTTCAAGGGGGATCTGACGGGCACCTATGGCGAGATTACCGCGCGCGCGGTGGCGCGCTTTCAGGCGGGCAACGGCCTCACGCAGACGGGTACGGTGGACGCCGCAACCTACGAGGCGCTGTTCTCGGATGCGGCGACCGCGGCGGCGGGCGACGGCGCGCTTTACTACGGCGACTCGGGCGACGCGGTATTCACGCTCCAGACGCGGCTCGCCGCGCTCGGCTTCTTTGTGGGAACGCCCAACGGCGCGTACGGAAGGAGCACGGAGGCGGCCGTGATGCTCTTCTGCGCCGCGAACGGGCTTCCCGTCTCCGGCGACGCGACGGGCAGTGTGATCGACGCTGCGCGGTCCGATTCTGCCCAATCGGTCGACGCGCTCGCGGGGAGCGCGACGAACATCGGTTCGGACGCGCTCACCAACATCTGCCTGACGGCGCAATCCATGATCGGGCAGGATTTTCAGGAGGACGGGGACGCGTTCTTCCCGGGCTTCGGGTTTGCGCGCTATGTGTTTGCGAAAAACGGGATTGCCATCTCCGAGCCGGGCGAGATCATCACGGGCATCGGTCAGGAAGCGGATTCGGAGGCGGACGTTGGGCCGGGCGACATCGTGATCCTTGGAAGCGGCGACGCAGACGCCATGACGCTGCGCTTCGCGGTGTGCGTGGAGCCTTCCGCGATCGCCTACGTCGACCCGGCCACGGGCAAGGTGACCTCCGGGAACCTCTCGGACATGGACTACGAAAGCGCCTACGTGTGGGACTTCGGGGCGGTAAACTGATGGAACGGGAGCTTTTGCGGCCCGGCGAGCGCGTCGACGACCTCAGGCGGCGCGGCTTTCGGATCATCCAGCATCCGGACGCGTTCCGGTTCGGCACGGACTCGGTGCTGCTCGCCGACTTCGCGCGTCCGAGGCGCGGGGAAATCGCGGCGGACCTCTGCTGCGGCGCGGGCGCGGTGGCGCTTCTGATGCTCGCAAGACAGCCGCAGATGCATGTGACGGGGATCGAGCTTCTGCCGGACGTCGCGGACAGGGCCGCGCGCAACGCGCGTCTCAACGGCGTGGAGGAGCTGTTCTCCGTGCGCTCGGGTGACATCCGCACGGCGCACGCGGCGCTCGGCCATGGGAAATTCACGCTGTGCGCGTGCAATCCTCCTTACTTCAAGACCGGCGCGGCGCTCCTTTCGGACAGCGAGGCAGAGCGCGTCGCCCGGCACGAGGGGGAGCTGACGCCCGCGGACGTCACAGGCGCGGCGTCGAGGCTCCTCAAAACGGGCGGGCGGTTCGCAGTCGTTTATCCCGCGCCGCGCGCGCTCGAAATGATGCGGGCGATGGAGGACGCGGGCATCGCGCCCAAGAGGGTGCGCACCGTGCACGGCGTCATGGGAAGGCCGCCCAAGCATATACTCATCGACGGGGTCAAGGGCGCGGGGGAAGGGCTTCACTTTCTGGAGCCGCTCATCCTGCGCGAAAATGACGGCACGCCAACGGCGGAGTGTCGCGAAATATACGGGGAATGAGGGATTATCCGATGGAGCATTCGACTCGGCGGTGGACACAGTATGTGTTCGGCGACCGAAAATTCTACGGGATCGTGTTCGCGATCGTACTGCCGATGATCATACAAAACAGCATCTCGTCGTTTGTGAACCTGCTGGACAACCTGATGGTCGGTCAGCTCGGCAGAGACCTGATGGCGGGCGTGTCCATCGCCAACCGCATGATGTTCGTTTACATGATCTGCATCTTCGGCGGCATATCGGCAGCCAGCATATTTGGCGCGCAGTTCTTCGGTGCGAAGGATTACGAAGGCGTGCGCGCCGCGACGCGGTTCAAACTATATGTGAGCGTCGGCATCTTTGCTCTGGCGACGGTGGTGTTCGTGCAGTTCGGGGAGAAGCTGCTGTCGCTGTTTATGAATGAAAAAGAATCTGCCGAGGCAGTTGCGCAGACGCTCGCGGCGGGCAAGGGCTACCTGATGATCATGATTCTGGGGCTTCTTCCCTTCGCGCTGTCGCAGGCGTATGCATCGACGCTCCGCGAGGCGGGCGAGACCATGCTGCCCATGTATGCGGGAATCTCGGCGGTTCTGACTAACCTCGTGGGCAATTACATCCTCATATTCGGCCATTTGGGAGCGCCCGCGCTGGGGGTTTTTGGCGCGGCAATCGCGACGGTCATCTCGCGCTTTGTGGAGCTCGCCATCATCGTCATCGCCGCGCACAGGAACAAAGCGAAATACTACTTCCTCGAGGGGCTGTATCGCACGCTGAAGGTTCCCGCGCAAACCGTGAGGCGCATCGTGATTCGCGGGTTCCCGTTGCTTGCAAATGAGGCGATCTGGGCGATCGGCACATGGTATCTCGCGCGGTATTACGCCATGCGCGGGCTGGACGTGGTCGCGGGCATGAACATATCCGATACCGTGTCGCAGCTTTTCAACACCGTCGTGTTTGCGATGGGGAACGCGGTCGCGGTGCTGGTCGGTCAGGCGCTCGGCGCGGACGAGGTGCAGCGTGCGAAGACGACTGCGTGGCGGCTGATATCGTTCAGCATCATGGTTTCCGTTGCGGTCGGCGTACTGCTCGCGATCGTATCGCCCTTCGTGCCAAATCTGTACAAAGTCGAGGCGGGGCCGCGCGCATACGCGACGGATTTCATGCTCATACTCGCAGCCACCATGCCGACGATGGCGTTCGCGCACTGCTGTTATTTCACCCTGCGCTCGGGCGGCAAGACGATTATGACGTTCGTGTTCGATTGCGCGTCGCTGTGGCTGATCACCATACCGCTTGTTTATGTGCTCATATACCACACGAATCTGAGCATCCAGTGGGTTTATGCGATTGGCCAGTTGACGAACCTTATCAAGTGCGTTCTGGGATTCTATCTCGTCAAAAAGGGCGTTTGGATTCACAACATCGCAAAGGAAACGGTGAGCGCGTAGCGCCGGGAAGCGGGTGAAACTTCAAACGTCCCGGATTTGGATTCGGAGTTCATCAACAGCCTGGGAGGCCGGAAGCGGCGCGCATGCGCCGCTTCCATCTTTCTCGCGGGATGTGTCTGCCGGGCTTCTCCGCTGCGCATCGCTTTTTTATGGTTTCTACCAATAGATGATTGACAGCCAATGTCCTGCGGCGTATAATAGTCAAAGATAGTCAATGAGATCTCCGAGGAGGAATCGATATGAACGCCGAGAAATACACCCAGAAATCCATGGAAGCCGTGCGCGACGCGCAGGAGCTTGTCGTTCAGTATAACAACATGCAGATCGACCAGCAGCACCTCCTCCACGCCCTCGCGGCGCAGGAAAATGGCGTCGTCGGTCAAATGCTGAACAAAATGGGGGTCGACCTTAAGAAGTTCCTCGACGCGTGCGAGCGCGAAATTGCGCGCATCCCGCGCGTGACCGGACCGGGCCGCGAAGCGAATAAGGTCTACATCTCACAGTCGGTTGACGCCGCGATGGTGGAGGCGGAGGCGCAGGCCGAGGCCATGAAGGACGAATTCGTGTCCGTCGAGCACGTCATGCTTGCGCTGATCGAAAAGCCGAACGGCGCGGTGAAGCGAATCCTCACGGACTTTGGCGTCACGCGCGACGCATTCCTCGCGCAGCTCCAGAAGGTGCGCGGCAACACGCGCGTGACCACCGATTCCCCCGAGGACACCTACGACGCGCTCAAGAAATACGGGACCGACCTGACCGCGCGCGCGAAGCAGCAGCAGCTCGACCCGGTGATCGGCCGGGACGCCGAGATCCGGGATGTGGTGCGCATCCTCTCGCGAAAGTCGAAGAACAATCCGGTGCTGATCGGCGAGCCGGGCGTCGGAAAGACCGCCATCGCCGAAGGTCTCGCGCAGCGCATCGTGCGGGGCGACGTGCCTTCCACGCTTAAGGACCGCCAGCTCTTCGCGCTGGACATGGGTTCATTGATCGCGGGCGCGAAGTTCCGGGGCGAGTTCGAGGAACGGCTCAAGGCCGTTCTCGAGGAGATCAAAAAGTCCGAGGGCAAGATTATCCTCTTCATCGACGAGCTTCATACCATCGTCGGCGCGGGCAAGGCCGAGGGTGCAATGGACGCGGGCAACATCCTGAAGCCCATGCTTGCGCGCGGCGAGCTTCACTGCATCGGCGCGACGACCCTCGACGAGTACAGAAAGTACATCGAGAAGGATGCGGCGCTCGAGCGGCGCTTCCAGCCCGTTCTGGTCAGCGAGCCGACGGTCGAGGACACCATCTCGATTCTCCGCGGGCTCAAGGAGAGATACGAGGTGTTCCACGGCGTCAAAATTTCCGACCAGGCGCTGATCGCCGCCGCCCGGCTCTCCGACCGCTACATCACCGACCGGTTTTTGCCCGACAAGGCCATTGACCTCGTCGACGAGGCTTGCGCGGTGATCCGCACCGAGATCGACTCCATGCCGCAGGAAATGGACGAGATTGCGCGCGAGATCATGCAGAAGGAGATCGAGGAGGCCGCGCTCGCGAACGAGCAGAACGAGTTTTCGCGCCGCCAGCTCGGTAACGTGCAGCACGATCTGGCCGAGCTGCGCGAGAAGTTCGCGGACATGAAGGAGAAGTGGGAGAAGGAGAAGCAGGACATCCTTAAGGTCCGCAGGATTCGCGAGCAGCTCGAGCAGGTGAATGCCGAGATCGAGAAGGCCCAGCGCGAGTACGACCTCGACAGGGCCGCGGAGCTCCAGTACGGGCGACTCCCCGAGCTCCAGAGACAGTTGAAGGAGGAGGAGGAAAGGGCCGAGAAGGCCGCTTCCGCCGATCACCTCCTGCGCGACCGGGTGACGGACGACGAGATCGCGAAGATCGTGTCGCGCTGGACGGGCGTTCCGGTGACAAAGCTGCTCGAGGGCGAACGCGAGAAGCTTTTGCGCCTGGAGGACATCCTCCACGAGCGCGTGATCGGGCAGGACGAGGCCGTCTCGAAGGTCGCCGAGGCTATTCTGCGCTCGCGCGCGGGCATCTCGAACCCGAACCGACCCATCGGCTCATTCCTGTTCCTGGGCCCGACGGGCGTCGGAAAGACCGAGCTCGCCAAGACGCTCGCGCAGGCGCTGTTTGACGATGAGAAGAACCTCATCCGCATAGACATGACCGAGTATATGGAGAAGTTCTCCGTGTCGCGCCTCGTTGGCGCGCCGCCCGGATACGTGGGCTACGAGGAGGGCGGTCAGCTCACCGAGGCCGTGCGCAGGAAGCCCTACTCCGTGCTGCTCTTCGACGAGGTGGAGAAGGCACACCCGGACGTGTTTAACATCCTTTTGCAGGTGCTCGACGACGGCCGGATCACGGATTCCCAGGGCCGGACGGTCGATTTCAAGAACACCATCATCATTCTGACCTCGAACCTCGGCTCGGGCATCATCCTCGAAGGCATCGACAAAAGCGGCAATCTGCGCGCACAGGCGCGCGAGCAGGTGGAATCCCTCCTCAAGATGCAGTTCAAGCCCGAGTTCCTCAACCGCCTCGACGAGATCGTGTTCTACACGCCGCTCACCCGCGACGAGATCATGGGCATCATGGAGCTCATGCTGAAGGATCTCTCGAACCGGCTCTCCGACCGCCACCTGACGGTGGAGCTTACCGCAGCCGCGAAAGCGTTCGCCGTGGACAACGGCTACGACCCGGTGTACGGCGCGCGCCCGCTCAAGCGGTTCCTCCAGCGGGCCATCGAGACGCCGGTTGCGCGAATGCTCATCGCCGAGGACGTGCCGGAGGGAAGCGTCATCTACGTCGACGTGGAACACGACAACATCGCCGTCACCCATGCGCAGGCACCCCTTGTCGCGGACGCGATCAGTTGATATCATACCAATGAAAGCCGCCGGGGGCTTCGGCTCCCGGCTTTTGATGCGTGGAGGGCGAAAGCATGACGGAATACGAAATCAAGGTCAAAAAGCACGAGTAACTCAACGCGCTGGCGCAGAAGGGCCAGATTGTGTTCGCGGGCTCGTCCCTCATGGAGGACTTCCCAATCGCGGAGATGGCGCAGGCGCTTCCGGAGCGGCCCCTCGTCTACAACCGGGGGATCGGCGGCGACACGCTCGACGGCTTCGCGCGGCGGCTCGGTTCCGCCGTTCTGGACCTCGCGCCCCGGCTGCTATTTCTCAACATCGGGACCAACGACATGGGGCTTCCCGGGTATTCCGCGGAAGCTCTCATCCGCAAATACCGCGCGGTTCTCGAAACGATCCGCGAGAGGGTCTTTGGCATCGAGATCGTGGTGATGAGCTACTACCCCGTCAACCGCGCCGTCTGCCCCGATCCGGAATGGCTCGGCGCACGCACCAACGCGGAGATCGAGCAGCTGAACGCGCTTCTTGCGGCGATGGCGGCGCAAATGGGTCTTTCATACGTGGACGTCTCAAGCTGCCTCATGGACGGAAGGGGCGAATTGCGCGCGGAACTCGCCGTCGACGGCGTCCACATGTATCCCGCCGCCTATGCGCGCGTGCTTGAAATGCTGGCACCTTATGTCGTGAAGCGATTTAATACGTAAAGATATTAAATAAAATGTTATATCACGGTAAACCGACTTGAATTTTAACTTCGATAATCTTATATTGTCTTTTAGACCAGTTTGTAGGCGTGTTCGCCAGGAACGGAGTGTTTGAATTGATCAGGAGTGCAAAGCCTGACGGCAGCCGGCACGCAATCGGCATACCGTATCTGAATCAGGAGATGTCCAACATCCTCGCGGCGATCGAGAGCGAAACGGGCGATTCTGCGCTGGCGCAGAGCATTTTTTTCAGCCCGACCGCGCTCACGCACGTAAAAAGGCTCGTCGATATGGGCGGTTCGATCATCGCGGATACCACCATCGTCATGAACGAAATCGACGAGAGTCTGCTAGGCGGCAAGGGTGCGCGCGTCCTATGCTTCATCGATGACCCGCGCGTCGTGACGGTGGCCGAGCAGCGCCGCGTCACCCGCGCCGAGATCGCCGTAGATTACGGCCTCGCCGTCGCGGGACCCAAGCTCATGGTGGTCGGTTCCGCGCCTGCGGCCATCCAGAGGATCATCGCTCGCCGCCAGCACGAGCCTATGAGCGATGTCTGCGTGCTCGCAGCGCCCAACGGCTTCGCGAGCGCCGTCCAGCTCAAGGAGCGGCTGCTCGACAGCGATCTCGCGACCATCATCGCCCGTGGCAAAAAGGGCGGAACCGGCGCGACCGCGATCATCGTCAACGCCATCCTCGCCGAAATCGCGAAGGGAAACCGCTGACCCGCCATATGGCCGGGCCGGGAATCATGAGCCATCCGGGGCGCACGCGTCCGGGTGGCTCTTTTCTCGCCCTGACCAACAGGATGGGTGAGCGCTTCATGGGGAAGGAATCCGTCAGCCTCGACTTCGCGCGCGCAGGCGTTTTCGGACATCGTTGTCCCCGTGCTCCCGGCTTGCCGGAGTGGACCGCTACGGTCGCGCCCACCATCCTGCCGAACATCGAAATCATCTCCCCGCCTCGAGATGACCCGCCCGCCGATGGCCCTAAGGTTCCGAAACGCACGCCGGCGTTCGCGCCGACCGCCAACGCCGACATCATCGGCCGCCGGTCTTCCACATCTCCTAGAAAGGAGAGCCGCAGTCCCTGCGCGGGAATGGCGGCTCTCAATCGGCTAGACGGCGCTCTCAACCGGGCGCTGGGCGATGTCGCATGCGCTTGCCTTCGGGATCGTCCCGCAGAAGCGCGTCCATTCGGCGTCGGTCTCGAGCCGGATGTCTCCGCCCGCCTCGCGTACGATGCGCCGGACGGTCGAAAGTCCCATGCCGCGCCCCTCGCCCTTTGTGGAAAAGCCCATCTCGAAGATCTTCTCCCGAAGTTCCTCCGGAATCCTGCGTCCGTCGTTTTCGACGGAAAACAGGTGCTCGCGCACGTTTTCCGAGAGGGTTACTGCTAGTCTGCGGGGGCCCGACGGCCCCAGCGCCTCGACCGCGTTGTCGATGAGGTTCCCGAGTACCCGGCACATCTCCCAGCCGGGAACCGCGAGTCCGTCCCAGCGCGAGGTGATGTTCGGCGTGAACTGGATCCCTTTCTCCTCGCAGTCGGCCATCTTCGCCGCGATGAGCGCGTTGATCGCAGGCACACCCGTCTTGAGCGCGCGCCCGACGCGCTGAAGATCTCCGTACACCTTGTCCATATATTCGAGTGCGGCGGCCCGGTCGTCAAATTCCGTTAGAGAATAGACCACCTGAATGTGGTTCATGAAATCGTGCCGCTGCGCGCGCAGCGTCGCGTTCAGCGTCTCGAGCTGGAGGTACGCCTCCTCGA
Source organism: Bacillota bacterium (assembly GCA_023444095.1). Lineage (GTDB taxonomy): Bacteria > Bacillota > Clostridia > Christensenellales > Aristaeellaceae > RUG11247. The sequence goes on along the minus strand of JAEZRP010000043.1, from coordinate 22,833 downwards.
GCATCTGCCGCTGACTTGAGATGCGGCGGGCGTTATACGCCTCGCGGATGTCCACCGCCGCACCCCAGATGACCACCAGCGACACGACGCCCACGACGCCGCGTTCGATCGGTCCCGACAGGTGAAACCCCGCCGCGACGAGCGCGTAGACCGCGATGCCGAGCGCCGCCAGGATCTGAACGGAATTGATGACGATTGCGGAGCGGGTCAGCTTCTGAAGGTTGATCTGCCCGCGCGACGAGGTGTCCATGCATACCTCCCAGGCGCGTTTTTCCAAAAATATGTCTGGTGCGCCGCAACAAAATTCATATTCATGTGCTATTATATCATTCAAACCATCCGAATTCAATGGAGGGATGACTGTGAACGCTCGGAAGATCAGACGGCTTGCCTACGGGGGACTTCTGACGGCGCTCATCGCTGCGCTCACCGCTTACGTGAAGATCGCGATTCCCGGCGGCTACTTTCACCCCGGCGACGGCGCGATCGCGCTCGCCTGCGCGCTGCTCGGTCCGTACGCCGCGATCCCCGCCGCGCTCGGTTCGTTTCTGGCGGACGCCCTGAGCGGATATTTGCAGTACGCGCCCTACACCCTCGTCATCAAGGGCCTCATGGGCTTCGTTGCGGGCTGGGGACTCATGTCCGGCAAGGTTTGCCTGAAGTCGATTTTTTCCCTCGTCGGTGCGGGAGCCATCCTCGTTGGGGGTTACTTTGTCGCGGACCTCGTGATGGGCGACATCGGCCTCGCGCTCGCGGACCTTCCGTGGAACGCGCTGCAACTCGTCATCTTCCTCGCCTCGGGTGTGCTCTTCATGGTCACGCGCATTTCTAAAATCGCTACCAGATTGTAAAAGTTTTACAAAGATTGATCCGCCGCGCCCGCATGTCCGGGCGCGGCGGTTGACATGATATGGGCATGGGTATATAATATGAAATCGAAATCCGATTTCAGTTTCATATTCCGGAGGATATCATGAAAAGAAAGATATTGACGCTCGCGCTGACATTGGCGCTTTTGACGGGCTGCATGGCGATTCCCGGCATGGGGGAGGAGCCCCTCAACGTCGTCGTCACCGACTTTCCGAGCTACGATTTCGCGCGCGCGGTGATCGGCGGGGCGGACAACATAGTGCTGCTCATCAGGCCCGGGCAGGAAGTGCATACCTTCGATCCCTCTCCGGAGGACATCGTGGCCGTGATGGACGCCGATCTTTTCATCTACATCGGCGGCGAGTCGGACGTCTGGGCGGACGACATTCTCGCGTCCCTTGGAAACGACGCGCCCGCCGTCGCGCGCATGTTCGACGCGGTCGACCTCATCGAGGAGGAGACGGTCGAGGGCATGCAGACGGGCCACGACGAGAACGAGCATCTGGGCGATGGGCACGAGGCGTATGACGAGCACATCTGGACGTCGCCCATGAACGCGGGCAGGATGGTCTACTTCATTCGGGACAAGCTCGCCGCGCTCGACCCCGCCAACGAGAAAACCTACACCGCCAACGCGGACGCGTATGTCGCGGACATCATGGCGCTCGACGCCGCGTTCCGAAACGTCGTTGAATCTGCGGCGCGCCGGGAGTTCATCTTCGGCGACCGCTTTCCGTTCCTCTATTTCGCGCGGGAGTACGGCCTGACGTACTACGCGGCCTTTCCCGGCTGCTCGAGCGAGACGGAGCCGAGTGCGCAGACCGTGACCTTTCTCATCGACAAGATCCTGGAGGATTCCCTCTCCGCCGTCTACCGGATCGAGCTTTCGACCGGGAACATCGCGAAGACGCTCGCCGCCGAGACGGGCGCTGAGATCCTCACCTTCCATTCTTTCCAGAACGTGACCATGGAGGAGTTCGAGGCGGGAGAGACCTACGTCTCCGTCATGTGGAAGAACGTGGAGGCGCTTGAAAGAGGGCTGAACTGATGCGCGGCGAATACTCGACCCGTCAGAAGCGCGACATGCTCCGCTTTCTGACGGAAAACGCCATGAAGCACTATACGCTCGACGAGCTTGCGCAGGCGCTGCGCGAGGACGGTATCGCCGCCGGAAAGACGACGGTCTACCGCTTCCTCGAGCAGCTGACCGAGCAGGGCCGCGTGCGCAAGTACCAGAACGAAACGGGCTTTTTCTATCAGTATATTGAGGACGACGCGCATTGCGATTCGCATCTGCACCTGATGTGCCGCGCGTGTGGGGAGCTCTTCCACGTCGATTGCGAGCTGGTCGGCATGCTCGCCAGGCACATCCGGGGCGAGCACGCCTTTTTAATCGACCCGCGGCAGTCCGTGCTCGTCGGGGTCTGCGGCGCGTGCGCCGCGCGCGCGGAGGAGGATGCGGATGGCGCTCATTGCGATTGAGAACGCGCAGATCAGTTACGAGGGCGTGACCGCCGTGCGAGACGCGACGTTCTCCGTCGAAAAAGGCGACTATCTCGTCATCATCGGGGAGAACGGCTCGGGCAAGAGCTCGGTCATGAAGGCGATGCTTGGACTCGTGAAATTGAAGTCCGGCGCGATACGCTACGGAGACGGGCTTCGGAAAGACCAGATCGGCTACCTTCCTCAGCAGACGCAGGTGCAGCGCGACTTCCCAGCCTCGGTGGAGGAGGTCGTTCGTTCCGGGCTCGTGAGCCGCGCGGGCGGGCGGTTCTTCCTCTCGAGGGCGCTCCGGGCGCGTGCGTTCGAGAATATGGAGCTGATTGGCATCTCCGCGCTGCGCAAGAAGCCGTATCGCGCGCTTTCCGGCGGGCAGCAGCAGCGGGCGCTGCTTGCGCGCGCGATGTGCGCGACGGACTCGATTCTGCTCCTCGACGAGCCGGTCACGGGCCTCGATCCGCAGGCGGCGGAGGAGATGTACGATATCATCAAGGCGCTCAACGACCGGGGCGTGGCCGTCGCGACCATCTCGCACGACGTGAAGGGCGCGCTACGCGACGCGAAGCATGTGCTTGTCATGAACAATACCGTGGGGCGCTATCTCACGATCGCGGAATACGAGCGGTGGAGGATGGAAAATGACTGAACGGGACCTCTCCGCGCGCAGAAGGTGGTCGATCGGCCTGGCGCTCCTGCTGGTTCTTTTCGCCCTGCTCGTCGTTTTCCTCCGCGCCGAGATCGCGCGCGCGTTCGTCCGATTCGGGGAATACCTCGGCTATCCCTTCATCCGCCGCGCGCTGGTGGTGGGGCTGGCCGTCTCGCTTTGCGCGGCGCTTCTGGGCGTGCCGCTCGTCCTCAAGCGGTATTCGATGATCGGCGACGGGCTTTCGCATGTGGGCTTCGGCGCGCTCGCCATTGCGACGGCGCTCGGTTCCCTGCCCAAGGCGAGCCCCTTCTCCGGCGTCGCTTCGTGGATTTCCGAAAATCCCATGCTCTTCACGACCGGGGTCGTGGTAGTGCTGGCATTTCTGCTTTTGAAGCTCAACGCTTCGAGTCGCATCAAGGGCGACGCGGCCATCGCGCTTCTCTCGACCGGCGCGCTCGCCGTCGGCGTCGTGGTCGTCTCGACCACGAAGGGCATCAACATTGACATCACGAACTATCTCTTCGGCTCGATCCTATCGGTCTCCCAGGGCGACGCGCTCTATGCGGTCGGAGTGTCCGTCGCGGTCGCCGCGCTCTTTGTCGCTTCCTATCGGCGGCTCTTCGCCGTGACATTCGACGAGAGCTTCGCCCGCGCGACGGGCACGCCCGCCTCCCTCTACAACATGCTGCTCGCCATCCTTACCGCCGTGACCGTCGTCATGGGCATGCGCCTCATGGGCACCATGCTCATATCGTCCCTCATCATCTTCCCGGCGCTTACCTCCATGCGCGTGTTCTCGCGCTTTCTGCAGGTGGTCGTCTCCGCCGCCGCCGTCTCCGCCGCTTGCTTTTTGATCGGACTCATGCTCTCCTGCGTTTATTCGCTCCCGACCGGCGCGGGCGTTGTCTCTGTCAACATCGTCTTTTTCGCGGTGTTCCACTTCATCGGCAAGGCGCGAGGGGTGCGGTGAGCACGTGCTCCGCCAAATGGTCGGTATCCTTTGGACTCCGTGCTGGATGGGGAATCGCAGTTGATTCTTCGGGTCGTCTGGAGGCCTGACCCCGGACGTCTCGAGGTGAAGTGAGGGGGAGGGGATCGATTCTCATGGGCGTCGTTTTGAATTTTCATCTGCACGGCACCTGCGCGGAAGCGCTGGAGCTGTACGCCGCGGCGTTTTGCACGAAGCCGGACGTGCTTCTGCGCAATTCTGACGCGAATCCCGCCGACTGGAAGGACGCGGAGGATCGGAAGGATCGCGTGTATCACGCGGAAATGACGGTTTCCGGTCTCCGCTGCTTCTTCTCGGACGAGCCGGACGACTGCCCGCCCGCGCCCGGCGCGCTCTCGGCGCTCGTCACCTTCGACGACGCGGACGCCGTCGTGCGCGCATACCATGCGCTGAAGGGCGGCGCGGCGATCGTCCACCCCATGCGCATGACGACCTATTCCGCCTGCTTCGTATCCCTCGTCGACCGCTTCGGCGTGCGCTGGGAGCTCATGACGGAGACGCCGCCTTCCTACACGGTTCGGACCGCGGATGTCCGGGACGCGCGCGCGGTGGCCGAAGTGCTCACCCGTTCGTGGGGCGAGGCGTACCGGGGCATGCTTTCCGAGGAACTGCTCGCGCGGCAGACCGATGTCGAGATCAGGCGCGCGAAGGTCGAATCGCACATCGGGGACGCGGGGAACATGACGCTGCTAATGGAAAAGGGCGAAGTCGCATGCGGCATGGCAGGCCTTGTGCCCTGCGCGGGCAGGGACGGCGCGATCGAGCTGGAGGCGTTTTACATTGTGAAGGCCGAGTGGGGCAGGGGAGCAGGCAGATACCTGATGGACCATGCCCTCGAGGCGGCGCGCGCCGCGGGGTACCTAACGATGACGCTTACTGCGCTCTGGGACAACGCGCGGGCGCGAGCGTTTTATGAGAAATGCGGATTTGTCGAGACGGGCGCGGAAACCATTGCCCTCAAGGCCGCGGATGGGGTCTCAGATGCGACCGTGGTGCGGTATGAACGCAATTTGGCATAGCACCCGCCTGGGCGTTCGATTCAGTTGTGTTTCGGTGCTCAGGTGCGGCTCCGACGAACGCTATCCCACCCCGCGAAGGGGGCGAAGGAGTGAACATGATTCAAATGACATGGAGGGATCGCGCGGTATCGTTCGCGTTCGCGTATGCGGATTTTACATGGAGCGCGGAGGAGAAGAATATCTTCCACGGATATGACCCGGATGGCGTCCTGGTCAACACGCCCGACGCGGGCTACGAGAGCGCGATCGTGGGCCGCGGCTGGTGGCGGGCGGGGGAAGTTGGCAGGGGGGTTCCATACGATTGGGGCGGCGCTTCGAGCCTTTCCGATTTCGAGATGGGGATACGGGAGGGGAAATACGCGGGCAACGTTCCGGATTCCAGGGAGAACGGCATCTCCCGGCATTGCGTGGGCGTCGATTGTTCGGGGCTCGTCACCGTCTGCTGGGGAATGGAGAAAAAACTGTCGACGAGGACGATCCCTCTGGCGGCAGATCCGCTGCCGTCCCTTGATCTGCTGCTGCCGGGCGACGCGATCCTGACGACGGGCCACGTATTGGTATTTGCGGATTTCCTCGACGGCTTAAAGACGGAAGCGACGATCATCGAGGCGAGCAGAAGCGCGGGGCGGGTTCGCGTGCGGACCGTGCAGATCCCTGATCTGGCGGCCAGCTACGTCGCGTATCGCAAGAAAGAGTGACGGGCGCTGACGCGTGAAAATTAACTTGTGGATGCGCCTTCTCTGTGATATACTGACAAACGAAGCAGAAGCGACCACTTCTCACCGCGCGACCTGCGTTGCGTCGGTTCTCATAAATAAAACGGGCATGTTTTATTGAGGTGGCGCGCTGCGCCGCTCTTTTTTTGATTTCGGATGAATGGATTGGGAGGTGTATCCGCATTAACGATCTGATGATTAATGAGGAGATCCGCGACCGCGAAGTGCGTTTGGTGGATCAGAACGGCGCTCAGCTGGGCATCATGCCCACGCGTCAGGCGCTCGAACTGGCGGAGGAGAGGCAGCTTGACCTCGTCAAGATCGCTCCGACCGCGCGTCCGCCCGTATGCAAGTTGATGGACTATGGCAAATTCAAGTTTGAGCAGTCGAAGAAGGAACGCGAAATCCGCAGGAATCAGAAGGTCATTACCATCAAGGAAGTCCGCCTCTCCGCCACAATCGAGGACCACGACGTGGACGTGAAGTTCAAAAGCGCCGTGAAGTTTCTGAAGGATGGCGACAAGGTCAAGGTCTCCATCCGGTTCCGCGGCAGGCAGATCACCCATTCCGAAATCGGTCTTCAGGTGATGAACGAGTTCGCCGAAAAGATCAAGGAGTTTGGCGTCGTCGAGCGCCGCCCGCTCACCGAGGGCCGCACCATGACGATGATACTCTCACCGCGCGACGAGAAATAAGCCGCGCAAACGCGAAAGGAGGAACTTCCCATGCCCAAGCAGAAGACCCGCAAGAGCGCGGCGAAGCGCTTCAGCCTGACCAAGTCCGGCAAGGTCAAGCGCGCGCAGGCGTTCAAGCGCCATATCCTCACCAAAAAGCCGACCAAGCGCACGCGCAACCTGCGCAAGGCCGCGTATCTCTCCACCACCGAAGGCAAGACCATGAAAAAGCTCATTCCGTACAAGTAAGGAGGCGAATCGAGTATGGCAAGGATCAAGCGTGCAGTTAACGCACAGAAAAAGCGTCGTAAAATGATCAAGCTCGCCAAGGGTTACGTTGGCGCGCTCAGCAAACAGTACCGTGCGGCCAGCGAGCAGGTTCGCCGCTCCCTCCGGTACGCGTACATTGGCCGCAAGCAGAAGAAGCGCGATTTCAGAAGCCTCTGGATCGCCCGCATCAACGCCGCAGCGCGCATGAACGGCCTCTCCTATTCGAGGCTCATCGACGGCCTTAAGAAGGGCGGCATCGATATCAACCGTAAGATGCTCTCTGAGCTCGCCATCACCGACGCGCAGGCGTTCACCGCGCTGTGCGACAAGGCCAAGGAGGCCCGGTAAGGCGATCGTTCATTCCCCAGAAGCACGGCAAAGGCGCTTTTGGGGGATTTTTTTATGCGGAAGGAGGTTTACCCATGGTCGCGATCATCGAATGCGCGTCCGCCGACGTTGCCGCCCTCGCCCGCATGAACCGCATGCTCATCGAGGACGAGCGCGCCGAAAACGACATGACGATTCCTCAGCTCGAACAGCGCATGGCGGGCTTTCTTGCGGGGGATTACCGGGCGTACTTCTTCGAGGCGGCGGGGGAGGCGATCGGCTACGCGCTCGTGAATCCGTCCGCCACACCCGTCTACCTGCGCCAGTTTTTCATTTGCCGGGAAAAGCGTCGAAGCGGGTTCGGCAGGGAGGCGTTTTATGCGCTCCTCTCGCACCTGGGCGTCAGAACAATCGACATTGACGTCTACGTTTGGAACGAAGCGGGCCGCGCCTTCTGGCAGTCCCTCGGCTTCCGGGAACGCGCGATCAACATGCGCTACCGCCGACTTTAAAGCCCGGCGGGTTTTTTTTCAATGGTTATGTCAAGTCGCAAGATGCATCCTATGTGGCCGATACAAGAATTATACAAATTCGACGGCTCGGGGTTAGGCCCCGAGCCGTCGACGGATCATATGAATCTTTATACCCAGTAGGGGATTCCAAAGGGGCTGAGTCCTTTTGGCGGGAACGAGGGCAGCGCCATCGCCGTTTTTCCGCTAAATCCTCGAATGCACGACTTCGTTCATGTCGGCGGACTTCTGGAGCGCTTCCATGAGCTTTACGACGCGCATCATCTGGGGGTGGGTGACGAGCTGCTTTTCTTCGCCGCCGATCGCCTTCGCGATGTTTTTGTAGTAATCGCGCACGTCGCTGGAGATGCGGGGGAGGGGGTAGCGACGAATGGTCTCCTCGGTGCGGGGGGCCATGGTCTTGGTCAGACCCGCGGCGGTCACGACCGGCACGGCGTCGCGCTTCTCCCAGTCTGAGACCATGACGATCTCGCCGTTCAGGGCCCAGTCTGTGACGACCGCGGTGCCGTTCTCGCCCTGCACGTACCAGCGGGGGAGGTTGATAAAGTTGCTGGTACCGACCTCGACGTGTGCGGTGAGCCCGCTCGCGAACGTGATGATGGCCTTGAAGCCGTCGTCCACCTCGTCGTTGGTCACGTGGGAGTTGACGTTGTAAACAGAGACGACGTCCTCGGGCACGATCTGGAGGATCTGGTCGAGCATGTGAACGCCCCAGTCGAGGATCATGCCGCCGCCCTGGAGCTTCGTGTTGCGCCAGTCTCCGGGCACGCCGCGCGAGCCGTGCACGCGGGATTCGATGTTGAAAACGTTCCCCAACGTGTTTTCCTCGAAGAGCTTCTTGACGACGAGGTAATCCTCGTCCCACCGCCGGTTCTGATGCACGGAAAAAATTTTGCCGTACTTTTTCGAGGCGTCGATCATCGCCTGCAGATCGTCTGACGACATCGTCACGGGTTTTTCGCTGATGACGTTTTTTCCGGCCTTCATCGCCTCGATGGCGATGGGCCTGTGAAAATCGTTGGGTGTCGCGATGGTGACGAGTTCGATTTCAGGGTCGGCCAGGAGCGCCTCGAGGGAGGGATAGGCCTTCATACCCTTTTCCTCGGCCTCCTTGAGCCTTTTCTCGCTGATGTCGTAGATGCCGGAGATGGTGAACAGTTCGGGCATGGTCTTGATCTTGTCGACGTGCCAGTGCCCCATTCCTCCGTAACCGATGAGCGCCCAATTCATGACGTAAGTACCTCCATTGTTGTTTCCAGAAGTCCAGCCATTTTCCATGTTTGTCGGCGGACCGATTCCGTATAAGGCCCGCCGACCCGCAATCCGCGGGCGGATTGCTAAACTGATATGGCCATGTTTGTCGGCGGACCCATCCCGTATACGGCCCGCCGACCCGCAATCCGCGGGCGGATTGCTAAACTGAATGGCCATGTTTGTCGGCGGACCGATCCCGCATACGGCCCGCCGACCCGCAATCCGCAAGGGATTTCTAAACGTATTATAGCATTCGCCCGCTCGGAATGAAAGAACTTCCCTGCTTCAATTTTGGGTTCCTCGTGCGGAAACTTGCGTTTTTTTCATGGCAAGTTTTGCTAATCCAGCGCAAGCGAAAGATACCCCGGGCCGCGCGCGCCGCGCGGCTCTGGAATCAGCCACTTGATCATCCCGAACGGCATGTCGCCGCCCGGCAGCCGGACGCGATACGAAGATGCGCCGACGGTCCGGTGCAGGATCGCCATGGCGTCCGAAACTCGCATTCCAAGTAGCGCCAGCTCGCGCACCAGAACCCCGTCCCCGTCCTGCTCCCAGAGCGCGCAGCCGACGCCATCTCCGCGCGCCAGCCGCGTCAGGCTCATGCCAGCGCAGGCGTAGGCCACGGCGCCTTCGTCCCAGCGTGCGTAAAGGGAGGACCCGGAAAACGCCGCGTCGCGGATCTGCGCAAACGCCCTGGGTGCGCAGGGCCCGGACGTTCCGTCCGCGGGAAAGGATTCGAGCGCGGATGCGCCAAATTCCGCGACGTCGATGGAGAACGCCGTCCGGTACCCGCGCTTTGCGTAATACCCGAACAGGCTCTCCGACGCGGGCACGAGCAAGGACGCCGCCTCGCCGCACGCCGCCATCACATCGTGCGCGCGCTCGATCAAGTCCGTCGCAATGCCCCGGCCCCGGAACGCGGGGTCGGTCGCCACGGCGTAGACGTAACGCGCCGGGTATTCCATGTTCCCCGAGATGAGCGTCAGCGGCAGCATCCACAGCATGCCGCAGAGCGCGCCGCCCTCCAGGAACAAAAGCCCGGCGTCCACGCTGAAATGTGCAGAGAGGAAGGCGTCGATATTGTCCGGCGAATCGCCGAACACCGCCTCCCACAGAATCTGGATGCGCGCAAAATCATCCTTACGTGCGAAGCGGATCATCGCGTCACTCCCTCAAGATCGCCGCGTACTTGGAAACGAGCTTCAGAGGATCGTAGGAGAGCTTTGCTTTCCGGAGTCCCTCCACGCCCGCGTCCTCTTCGCGGTCGACGAACGCATAGTCCATGCAGTTGTGTTTCACAAATTCCCGGTTGATGATCTGATAGGCCCCCTGCACGTCCGCGAAGGCCTTCTCGAAGTGTACGAGGAATGTGTCGTTCGAGAGCGCGTCGCCGATCGCGAACGCCAGGACCCGCCCGCCCGAGCGAATCAGCCCGCCGGACAGCCCCAGCTCACGAAAATGGGTCATCGCCTGCTCCACGGCGCAATATTCGCCGCTCAGGATCTCGTCCTGCTTGTCGTTGGAGGCGAGGTTCCATTCGAGGTTCATCCGCCGCACGGCCTCCATGTTCGCCTCGGTGATCGGCTCGTATGCCCAATCCGGATAGCTCTCCACGAACCGGTTGATGTGATTGCGCTTCGCGGCAAGCTTTTTGCCGGAGAGCGTCGCAAGGCGCTCCGCCTCGTAAATGTAGTCCGCGTTTTCCCGGCAGGGAATGTAGTCGAACCTGTCCGGGAAACGCGCCTCAAGCCATTCCTTGTCGGCCTCGAGCAAGGTATTGAAGCGCATGCGCGCGCCGCATTCCCTCGCGTCCTCGATGATCGCCTCGATGACCGGCTCGAGCGGCCCGCGTCCGGTCGGAAAGAGATAGCTCCCGCCGTCCTCCTCCGCCTTGAGGATCGCGTAGTCGCCCATGCGTGCGACGCGGTAGCCGAAGATATAGCGCCAGACGTAACAGGTCGTAAAGCTGTAGTCGAGCGAAGCGCGTCCGCCCAGCCGGAACAACCCGCTCATCCATTCCCGGTCTTTCAGCGTGACTTCCTCAAAGTTCAGTACCAAGCAGAAAAATCCCCTTTTCACGCGTCTTTCGCGCTCATTATACCAGATTACCTATCTTCATGATACCGCACGCCACGTAAAATGAACCGCATCGTTCCCATGGTCACGCCTCGTTCCGGGGGTGGAGAAAATCTCGTTCCCCGGCGGATATCCGAACCCAAAAGTGCGGCGGCGCGGGTGCAAAACCCCGCGCCGCCGATGAATCGGGTGTGTTTTTACAAAATGGGATTTAAAAAGGCCAATGGCTCTTGGGCTGGGGCCAGCGCTCCCGGAGTTCCCCTCGTCAGATGGCCTTCGCGTTGGCGAGCAGGTACTTTTCGGCCTCGCCGGACCAGAGTCCGTTGTGGCGGTCGCAGATTTCGGCGAGCGCCGCGAAGATGGGCTCGGACTTGCCCTTCTCGGCGAAGTCGGCGATGGCGACGAGCGATATATCGATCTGGGTGTAAATGAGCTTTTTGCCGCCGGGGATCTTCGGGAGATTAAGGGTCGTGTCGATCACGGCGTTCAGACCGCCGACGTGGGTGATCATGGCGGAGGGGTTGAGCTTGCCGGCCGCGATCATGTCGAGGGACTCGATCATGTCGTCGGTGTTTCCGCCGGAGGTGCCCACGAGGTGGTGGGAGGCATAGTGGACGTTGTAGAAATTGAAGTTCGCGGAGAAGGCGGGGTTCGTCGGGCCCGCGAAGAAGTTCAGGCAGCCGTCCATGCCGAGGATCTTGTCGCCCTGTTCCACAACGGGCGCGACGGGCGCGAAAACGAACACGTCGTCGTAGCCCTTGCCGTCCGTAAGCGCCATCAGCTTTTCGACCGGGTCCTCGCCGGAGGTGTTCATATAAACGAGCTTCACGCCGTTCTTCGCGGCTTCCTCGACGGTGTAGATGCTCGCAGCTCGATCAAGGCGGGCCTGATCGATGTCGGTCACGACGAGGAGCCCGGGCCGCCTGTCGGTATGGATGGCGTAGTCGATGGCGCCAAGGCCCATCGGGCCGACGCCCGCGAGGATCGCCATGTTGCCGCCCTCGACGATGCCCATCTTGTGGTCGTACTTGCCGGGGTCGGTATGGTACTGGGCGTGGAACGCACCGACGATGCAGCTCATGGGCTCGGAGAGCGATCCGTAGAAGAACTCGTCCGCGTTGTAATGCAGGAGGCAGTCGTTCTCCATGACCTCGTTCATGAGGATGGCGTACTGCGTGTCGCCGCCCACGTGAGGGAAAGAATAGCCGGGGGTGTGGAGCGTGCCGTGATAGTTGATCGCGGGCTGGATGGAGAACTTCTCGCCGACCTTGAACTTGCCTTCCCACTTCTTGCCGACCTCGACGATCTCGCCGCAGAACTCGTGGCCGATCATGACCGGGTTCGTGGCGATGTCCGCGGGAACGCGCTTGTGGTCGGAGCCCTGAATGGCAGCCTTGTAGCTGGACATGCAGATGGAATCGGAAATGTTCTTGACGAGGATCTCGTCGTCCTTGATCGCCGGAAGCTCGATGGTTTCGAGCCTCAGATCGTTTTTCCCGTAGAGCCTGACGCATTTTGTCTGCATTGTCATTCCTCCTCAACAATCATGTGGTATAAATTGTCGCCTTCCGCAAGTCCGCTCACCTCGCGGACCGCACCCTTAAGTCCCATCGATTCCACCAGCGCGCGCACGTGCCTGGTGCCCGGGTCGTCGTTCGTGAAGCGATAGCCCGCCCGAATGACGCGCGCGAGCGCGACGGGCGTTCCCCCGTGCCGAAGGCAGAGCCGCGCGGGCGTCACCAGTCGGTCCGCGTACGCAAGCTTGCGCCGCGTGTCCGCTCCCAGCCGCCAGAGCGGGTCGATCATGTGCGGGTTGCGCAAAAGCGACAGGATGACCTCGCCCCAGTCGCGCATCTCCGCATCCGAAAATCCGTACGCGCCCGAAAGCCCGACGGCCACCTCGGCGAGCGCCTCGACGATGGTCGCTTCGATCTCCGGGCTGCGGATCGCGTCGAGGCTCGTTTCAAGCCCCATGGGCGTTCCCAGATACGCGACCGCGCAGTGCGCCATGTTGAGCGTGTAGAGCTTGCGCGCCTCCTCGGCCTCGAGTCGGTCCGACAGTCTCAGCCGCGGCGCGCGCGGGGGATTCCCGCAAAACGCCTCCCGCGAAACAGCCTGCTCATAAAAGCCGTTGTTGTAGACCGCAAGGGGATCCTTCCGAAGCATCTCAGGCTTCGCGTCCGGGGAGATGCACATCATGAATATACCCGAAACCCCGACGCTTCGATCAAGATATCGCCGCGCCGCGCCCTCGAGCCGCTGTTCCAGCATGCGCCGGAAGGCGTGTTCGGGGGATGTCATATTGACGTTGACGATGAAGTTCATGGTCGTGCCCGGCATCTTCTCCGCGCGCAGCCGGATATACGGCGCGATTTCGTCCGCCACGGCGTCGAGATCGTTTTGAAAGACCGCGACATCCACGCAGAGTTCGCCGTCCAGGAAGAGCTCCGTCAGGTCGTCCGAGGCGCGGTGCGCCCGGAATCCGCCCTCGAGGGCTTCTTCCCGGATGCCACCCTCGTCCGCCTTGAAGATGGAATACCGCCCGCGCGCGTTGAGCGCGTCGACCAGCTTCCCGTCGATATCGACAAAGTCGACGAACTGGCCGCCGCCACGCATGATATCGGCGACGAAGCCCCGACCGATCTTGCCCGCGCCCCAGACAAGGAAGCGCATTAGGGCTGCATCTGCTGACCGCCGGTCACGTTGATGGCCTGCCCGGTCATGTAGCTCGATTCGTCTGAGAGCAAGAAGACCATGACGTTCGCAATGTCGTCGTAGGTGCATCCGCGCCTCATGGGCACCTGATTGATATACTTCTCGCGGATCTTCTCCTTGGTCGTGCCCTGGTTGCGGGCGTACTGCTCATAGAGCGAGTTGACCCACAGCGGGGAATCCAGCAGATTTCCGGGGCAGATGGCGTTCACGCGGATGTTTTCCTCAGCCAACTCCAGCGCGAGGGACTCCGTGAGCCCGATGCCGCCAAACTTGCTCGCGGAGTAGGCGCTGTTCTTGGCGGAGCCCTTCTTGCCGGACTTGGAGTTGATCTGAACGATCGCGCCGCCGCCGCCCTGCGCGCGGAACTTCTCGACCGCCGCTTTCGCGGTGTTGAAGTAGCCGTTGAGGTTCACGTCCACGACGAAGCTGAATTCCTGATAGGTCATCGTTTCGACGGGGTTCGAGCGCACCACGCCCGCGTTCGCGACCACCTTGTCCACCCGGCCGTATTTTTCGACCGCGGCGTCCATGAGCTGAACGCAGGATTCATAGTCGCACACATTAAGCTTCATCGCGAAGCCTTCCTTGAGCTGCGCGGCGATCGCCTGCGCGCCCTCAAGGTTCATGTCGCCCACTACGACCTTCGCGCCTTCCTCGCTCAGACGGATGGCGAGCGCCTCGCCCAGTCCCTGCGCCGCACCGGTCACGACGACGACCTGATCCTTCAGCCTCTGGCATTCACGCGTTTGCATGTCAAATCTCTCCTTTTTCAAAGCGGTTTAATGCTGCGACCATTATAGCATAGATGCCGCGAAACCGTTAGCAATTTGCCGTAAAATATCATGCAATTCACTTATGGCCAACAAATGGCGAAGGCGGGGGAGACGGCGAGGAAGGAGGCTGCGATGGACACGCGCTCGCGCGCCCGCCAAAGGGCCGAGAGGCCCCATGGACTCCGATGCCGGGGGATCGCATGCATCGGCGCCATGGGGCCCACCCAGCGGCGTCGAGCATTCCCCTTGCATTTTGCGCCTTTTTCGGCTATTATATTGTGGAAATAGAATGCGCGGAGGTACTTTTGTGGCCGCATACGACCATTCCAAAATCCGAAACTTCTGCATCATTGCGCACATCGACCACGGCAAGTCGACGCTGGCGGACCGACTGCTCGAAAAGACGGGCGTCATGCAGCAGCGCGACATGACCGAGCAGGTGCTCGACTCGATGGAGCTCGAGCGCGAGCGTGGGATTACCATAAAATCCAAGGCCGTGCGCATGCCCTACCGCGCGAAGAACGGCGTGGAGTACGAGCTCAACCTCATCGACACCCCCGGCCATGTGGACTTTGCCTACGAGGTCTCGCGGGCGCTCGCGGCGTGCGAGGGTGCGGTGCTGGTCGTGGACGCGAGCCAGGGTATCGAGGCGCAGACGCTCGCGAACGTCTACATGGCGCTTGACCATAATCTCGAGATTCTGCCCGTCATCAACAAGATCGATCTTCCCAGCGCGCAGCCCGACGTCGTCAAAAAGGAGATCGAGGACGAGATCGGGCTGGACGCGGAGGGTTGCCCCTACGTGTCCGCAAAGCTCGGCGTCGGCATCGAGGAGGTTCTGGAGCAGATCGTGCAGAAAGTTCCCGCGCCGGAGGGCGACACCGAGGCGCCGCTGCGCGCGCTCATATTCGATTCCATTTACGACAACTACCGAGGCGCGATCTCCTTCGTGCGCGTCAAGGAGGGCGTCGTGCGCATGGGCGATTCCATCCGCATGATGGCGAACGGCCGCGAGTTCGAGGTAACGGAGGTCGGCTCGCTCCTGCCCGGGCGGTACGCGCCTTCGGACGAGCTGCGCGCGGGCGAAGTGGGCTACGTCGCGGCGTCCATCAAGGACATCGCCGACATTCGCGTGGGCGATACCATCACCCACGTCGCACGCCCCGCGAAAGAGCCTTTGCCGGGCTACAAACCCGTCCTCCCCATGGTGTTCTGTGGCATTTATCCCGCCGACGGCGCGGACTACGAGGCGCTCAAGGACGCGCTCGAAAAGCTACGGCTCAACGACGCCTCCGTGTCCTTCGAGCCGGAGACGTCGGTCGCCCTCGGCTACGGCTTCCGTTGCGGCTTTCTGGGGCTTCTCCACATGGAGATCATTCAGGAGAGGCTCGAGCGCGAGTTTGACCTCGATCTCGTGACCACCGCGCCGTCGGTCGTCTACCGGATCATCGCGACCGACGGGCAGGTGAGGACCATCGACAACCCGACGAACCTTCCGTCCGCCAACGAGATCGACTATATGGAGGAGCCTTACGTCGACGCGCAGGTCATTACGCCGCAGGAATTTGTCGGCGCGATCATGGACCTCTGCCAGGACAAGCGCGGCACCTTCAAGGACATGAAGTACATCGAGGGCGGACGCGTGCTTCTGACCTACGACATGCCGCTCAACGAGGTTATTTACGACTTTTTCGACAACCTCAAATCCCGCACGCGCGGCTACGCTTCCTTCGATTACGAGCTCAAGGGTTATGTGAAGAGCGAACTTGTAAAGCTCGACATTCTCTTAAACGGCGAGATGTGCGACGCGCTCTCGATCATCGTCCACAGGGACCGCGCGTATCCGCGCGGGCGCTCCATCGCGGAGAAGCTCAAGGACGTCATCCCGCGCCAGCTCTTCGAGATCCCGATCCAGGCGGCGATCGGCGGGAAGATTATCGCGCGCGAGACGGTGAAGGCGCTTCGCAAGGATGTGCTCGCCAAGTGCTACGGCGGAGACATCACGCGCAAGAAAAAGCTCCTCGAAAAGCAGAAAGAGGGCAAGAAGCGCATGCGTCAGGTGGGCAGCGTTTCCCTCCCAAGCGAGGCCTTCATGGCCGTTCTCAAGATGGACTGATGAAATCGCTCTACGTCCACGTCCCCTTCTGCGCGCAAAAGTGCGCCTACTGCGACTTCACCTCGTTCCCGAACCGGGAGGACGCGTGGGACGCCTACTTCGCGGCGGTTCGGGAGGAACTGCGCCCGTGGGGGAGGAACTTCGCGACCGCCTTCATCGGCGGCGGAACGCCCTCGCTCGTGCCCGCGCACTACGTCGCGGACATCGCGCGCGAGATCCGCGCAGGGGAATTCACCATCGAAGCGAACCCTGGAACGCTCGCGCCGGACAAGCTGCGCGCCTATCTCGGCGCGGGCATCAACCGGCTCTCGATGGGCGTGCAGTCCTTCGACAACGGGCTTCTCGGGACGATCGGCAGGATCCATACGGCGGACGATGCGATTCGCGCGTACGACATGGCCCGGGACGCGGGCTTTCGCAATATCAATCTCGACCTCATGTACGCGCTGCCCGGCCAGACCATGGATCAGTGGGAGAGTACGCTCGCCCGCGCGGTTTCGCTCGGCCCGGAGCACATCTCGGCGTACAGCCTCATCATCGAGGAGGAGACGCCCATCGCGCGCTGGGCGGAACCCGCTCCGGACGAATTGGTCCTCGAAATGCAGCGGTACGCCACTCGCGCGCTCGCGGACGCGGGTTACGGGCGATACGAGATTTCAAACTACGCGAGGCCGGGCTTTGAATGCGCGCATAACGTCGTCTACTGGACGCGCGGGGAATACGTCGGCGTCGGCTGCGCGGCGCACTCTCTGGTCGCGGGCGAGCGGTTCTCGAATCCCGCGTCGCTGGACGCGTATCTGAAGGGCGCGCGCCGCACGGAGGCGGCGACCCTCGGCGCGTCCGACGAGGCCGAGGAAACGATTTTGCTCGGCACGCGCATGACGCGCGGCGTTCCGCTGGCCGCGATCCCCAACCGCGCGGCGGCGGACGAACTGATCCGCATGGGCTTCGCCCAAATACAGGAAGGACGCTTCTGCCTTACTGAGCACGGGCTCGAGGTGCAGAACGCGGCGGTCCTAAAGCTGCTGGAGAACGTATGAAGAGAGACACGACCAGGCTTTTTTGCAACATCCATCCCCTCGGCGCCCTCGGGACGTACAAGTACGTCGTTGTGCTTTCCCGCGAAGGTGACGAAATCCTATTAAGCCGAAGGCGCGATCGCGAGACGTGGGAAACGCAGGGCGGCCATGTGGAGCCGGGCGAGACGCCCATGGACGCCGCGCGGCGCGAGCTCTATGAGGAATCCGGCGCGCTGGAGTTTGACATCTCGCCCTTGTGCGACTACTTCGGCTATGACGACACCTCGTCCTCGAACGGCATGGTCTTCGTCGCCGGGATCAGGCGGCGCGGCCCGCTTCCCGAGAGCGAGATGGCGGAAGCGCGCACATTCTCCGCGCTCCCCGAACACCTGACCTACCCCAACGTGACGCCGGCGCTGTTTGCCTACGCGGAAACGCATCGCTGAACCGGTTGCCCGGGGCCGGGGCGGCCGCGGATGAATCGAATCGTCAACTCCCCCGGTTCGGGAATCTCAAGGGACAGCGTCCTTCGAGCGGGGGTGCAGGGGCGAGCCCTCTGCCCGAGCCCCCGGGAAAGGTACCTCCATGCCCCTCAAGCGCGAATGGTATTCCGAAAAACTGGAGATGCTTTCGGCTGCGACGCAGATCGGCGCGGCGCTTTTCGATGCCGAGGGTGCGCTCCTTCATAAGACCGACGCGGGGGACGGCTTTTGCGAGACGGTGCTCGCCTGTCCGGCGTGCGCCATGCGCTGCGCAACCTTCCACGCCGACGCTGGACGGGAGGCGGCGGATCTCGGCGAGGCGTACATCGCGCGCTGTCCCATGGGCGCGATCACAATTTCCGCGCCGATCCTCTCGGGGGGCCGGTACGCGGGCTCGGCGGCGTTCATGCCCGCGCGCATGTGGGCGTGGGATGCGACGGCGCGCGAGGAGCTGACGCACGCGGTCGAGGGCCTCGCGCTCGACCGACTGAAGCTCATCGAGGCGGGCGAGAGGCTCCCGGAGCTTACCGCGCTCCAGTCGCGCGCGCTCATGGCGCTGCTTTTGGACGTGGTCGCGCCGGAGCAGGACGAGCTCGAGATGAAGCGGCTTCTGGGCGAGCAGCAGCGCAGGATCAACGAGCTCGTGACCGACCGCAAGAGCGCCGCGAGCGCGGACCGAGACGCGTTCCGCACATACCCCATGCACATCGAACGAGAGATGCTTAACCGCGTGCGCTTCGGCGACCGCAACGGCGCGCGTGCGCTTTTAAACGAGCTGCTCGGACACATATTCTTCCGCGCGCCGGGCAACATGAAGCTGATGAAGGCGCGGGTGTTGGAACTTGTGGTGATGATCTCCCGCGCGGCGGTCGAGACGGGCGCGGAGATGGAGGCGCTTCTGGGCCTCAATTACGACTTCGTCTCGGAGCTTTCGCAGGTGGAGGACTACGAGGAGCTGTGCGCGTGGGTCGTGCGGATGCTCGAGACGTTCCTCGACACGGTCTCCCAGTCGCAGGACGCGCCCGGATCTGCGCAACTCAACGACGCGCTCGGCTACATCCGCACCCACCATATGCGGAATCTTTCCCTCGACGAGGTTGCCGCGCAGGCGCACATCTCGCCCTACTACCTTTCGCACCTCTTTCGCGAGAAGCTGGGCGTTACATTCGTCGAGTACGTCACGAGCGTTCGCATGGAGCTCGCGAAGAACTATCTATTGCACACGCGGCTCCCCGTCTCCGTCGTCGCGGAGAAGCTTGGTTACGAGGACGCGGGATACTTCGGCAAGGTGTTTCGCAAGTATACCGGCCAGACGCCGAAGGGGTTCCGGCACGCGGAGCTCTCCTAATTCATAACAACGCAAGATTTTCCCAATAGATGCAATTTCTTTCGTGCAAATTCCGTTTGAAATCTGTTAAAATGGGGTCAGCACGAATACGGGTGGGAGGGTATCACATGGCGGACATGAGAGCAATTGCGGACGCCGTTAAGGCCGGACGCGCAAAGAACGTGAAGCAGCTCGTGACGGAGGCGGTCGAAGAGGGCGCGTCCGCGGACGAGATTTTGAACCAGGGTCTCGTCGTCGGCATGGCCGAGCTGGGCGAGATGTTCAAAAACAACGAAGTGTACGTTCCGGAAGTGCTGATCGCCGCGCGCGCCATGAAGGCCGGCATGGCCATCATCAAGCCGCTGCTTCTCGAGCAGGACATTCCCGCGATGGGAACCGTCGCGATCGGAACGGTCAAGGGCGACCTGCACGACATCGGCAAGAACCTTGTCGGCATGATGCTCGAGGGCTCGGGCTTCAACGTCATCGACCTCGGCGTCGACGTCGGTCCGGAGCAGTACATCGACGCGATCAAGAATCAGGGCGTTGAGATCATCGGCATGTCGGCGCTTCTGACGACCACCATGACCTCCATGAAGGAGATCATCGACGCGATCAAGGATGCGGGCCTGCGCGATCAGGTGAAGATCATGATCGGCGGCGCGCCCATCACCCAGGAATACGCGGACGAGATCGGCGCAGACGGATATTCCGTGGATGCCGCCTCCGCGGCGGATCTGGCCAAGGCGCTGATGGCCGGCTGAGAAAAGCCGGTTCATCGAAAAAACGGACGCTCGCGAGCGTCCGTTTTTTCGCGGTTCATGATTTTAACCGGCCACGGGAAAAATTATACTTCGTTTTCCCGGAGGACGGTCGCGATTTCATTAAGAATCCTCTTTTTTCGGTCGCTCAGCCCGCGCGCCTCCCGCTGCACATCCGCGTCGAGAGAGTCCTGCAAAAGCATGTCGCAGGAAAGCCGGAGTGCGTCCGCAATTTTGACGAGCGAGTCGACGCTTAATTTGCGCGTGCCCCGTTCGATGTGACCCATGAAAGAGCAGGAAATTCCCGCGAGTTCTGCCAGTTCTTCCTGCGTCATGCCGAGGAGCTTCCTCTGCGCTTTGATGCGTTTTCCCAGCGCGGCGTAGTCCATGCTTCCCCCTCCCGTAATTTTCTTTGCATAGATATAACGATATCATACTTGGATTCTGTCTCCGTGTGAACTGACCGCACGGAGTGTTTTTGCTGCTAGTAGCATTTCCAGTATGGGACTACTTCCATTCGTCATTGCGAACCAATCAAATTCTGCCACAAATTGAGGTTTACACGCTCCGACGCGCAATGATATAATAGGCTAAGCGCTCCGCGCGCGGATTGCGGGTCGGCGGGGCGTATACGGAATCGGCACGCCGACAAACATGGTGTGTCAGTTTAGCAATCCGAGGGCGGAATGCGGGTCGGCGGGGCGTATACGGAATCGGCACGCCGACAAACGTGGTGTGTCAGTTTAGCAATCCGAGGGCGGATTGCGGGTCGGCGGGGCGTATACGGAATCGGCACGCCGACAAACATGGTAGCACGAGGAAGGAGCCATGGGAAGCATGAAGAGGCGTTTCATATGGCCGGTCGTGCTCGCCATCCAGGCGATCGCGGCGCTCGCAGTTTCCTACGGTGCGTGCCAGCTTCTGTGGATCGGTCCGGCCCTCTACGAGATCGGCGTGTGGGCGCTCGTTCCCGCGTTCGGGGCCTTGAGCGCGTACCTTGCGACCGTCAAGGGCCTTTCAAACTTTGCGGCGTGGCTCATGCCGCCGGTCATGGCAGGAATCGGGCATTATCTCGCGTTTTTTTATCCGCCCGCATCGGCGGGGCCCGCGTTTTTGTGCGCGGTCGCGTCGGTCGTCGGTGCGGCGACGGGCGAAGTGGTCAAACGGCGGCAAGGCGAACAACGGAGGAAATGATTATGGAAATCACGAAGGATCTTCTGCTCACCTGCGATGCCGGAACGACCGGCTGCAAATGCACCGTGTTTGACGCCCGCGGGCAAACTGTGTGCTCCGTCAAGCGCGCGTATCCGACCCTCTACCCGCGGCCCAACTGGTCCGAGCAGGACCCGGACGTCATCATCGCCGCGGTGTTTGACGGAATCCGCGAGCTTCTCCAGCAGGTGAACCCTCAGCGGATCGCCTGCGTCGGGCTTTCAGGCACGATGAACGGCTGCATTCCCGTCGATCAGGATGGAAACGCGCTCCATGCCAATATCATACACTCTGACACGCGAACAGAAAAGCAGGTGTCGGAAATTTCTCGCGTGATTTCTTCCGCGGATTTTTATCAGCTGACCGGAAACCGCCTGGATCCCCACTACACGCTCCCAAAAATTCTGTGGATCAAGGAGAACCTCCCGAACGTCTATCAGGAGACGCGCTTCTGGCTCAACACCAAGGACTACGTCTACGGAAAGCTCACCGGGCGCTTCGGCTACACGGATTATTCCGATGCCTCCCTGACCATCGCGCTCGACATTAAAAAGCGCGCGTGGGCATCCGAACTTCTGAAGTCCCTCGGCGTCGATGAGAACATGATGCCCCGCATCGTGCCCGGCCACGACGTGCGCGGCAAGATCACGCGCGAGGTCTATCGCCAGACGGGCCTCATCACCGGAACGCCTGTCGCGATCGGCGGCGGCGACGGCGCGTGCACGGCGCGCGGCGCGGGCGTGGTCGAGCCCGGCAGCGGATACACCTACATCGGCTCCACCGCGTGGGTCTCGCAGATCATGCGCGCGCCCGTGTTCGACGAGAAGGAGCGCATCTTTAATTATCTCGACATGAACGGCGAAAACTGCCACTCATGCGGAACCGTGCAGTGCGGCGCGGCGGCCTTCGACTGGGCGGTCAAGAACCTTCTGGGCATGGGCGGCGCCTCGCAGGATATCTCGCGCGTCGAAAACATGGCCCGCCAGATCCGGCCCGGCGCGGAGGGCGTGCTCTTCCTTCCCACGCTCATGGGTTGGCGCACGCCCTACTGGGATGCGAACACGCGCGGCTGTCTGATGGGCTTCACCCTCTACCACGACCAGAGGCACATCGCCCGGGCGGTCTACGAGGGCATTGCCTACGCGCTCAACTCCTGCGCGGAGGTCATGGTCGAGTGCGGCGCGCCCATGCGTTCCATGATGCTCACCGGCGGCGGCGCGCGAAGCGGCCTCTGGCCCGACATGCTCGCCTCCGTCTACAACATTGACGCCAAGGTACACCAGTCGCCCGGCGAGACGACGTCGCTCGGCGCCGCCATCGCCGCGGGCGTCGGAATCGGCCTCTTTACGAGCTACGAGGACGCCGCTTCCGTCGTGCGCGCGCGCTCCTCCCACGCCGTCAATCCCCAGTGGCGCGCCGCATACGCGAAGCATTACCCCATCTACGCCTCCATTTACGAGCGCGTCAAGCCCATCAACGACGCGATCGCGAGGCTGGGGGAATGATGACCGGGGGAATGGCGGCAGGGGCTCTGCCC
>JAEZRP010000037.1 GCA_023444095.1 Bacillota bacterium | reverse complement strand
GACCAGAGAGACCATTACCGCCCTTCAGCAGAAGACCATGGCCGAGCTCGACACCGATCTCAAGGATAAGAAGGCGGAGCTGTTCAATCTGCGCTTCCAACTGGCGACCGGTCAGCTTCAGAACAATGCGGCGATCCGGGAGTGCCGCAAGGACATCGCCAGGGTGAAAACCGTCATCCGTCAGCGCGAGCTGGCCAAGAAGGCGTAACGCGAAAGGGAGGCAGAGAACATGGCCGAAGCAAGAGGCAATCGGAAGACCCGCACAGGCGTTGTCGTCTCCGACAAGATGGATAAGACGATCATCGTCGCGATCCGCACGCGCGTGAAGCACCCGCTGTACGGAAAGATCATGAACAGGACCAATAAGCTCAAGGCCCACGACGAGAACAATGAATGCGGAATCGGCGATACCGTCCGCGTCATGGAGACTCGCCCCTTGTCCAAGGAAAAAAGGTGGCGCCTTGTCGAAATCATCGAAAAGGCGAAGTAACGCCGCAAGCAAAGGAGGAGAGCATTAATGATTCAGCCTCAGACGAGACTCAAGGTCGCCGACAACTCCGGCGCGAAGGAAATCATGTGCTTCCGTGTGCTGGGCGGCTCCTTCCGCCGCACAGGGGCCATCGGGGACATCATCGTCGCGTCCGTCAAGACCGCCACGCCCGGCGGCACGGTCAAAAAGGGCGACGTCGTCAAGGCGGTGATCGTCCGCACGAAAAAGCAGTACAGGCGCAAGGACGGCACCTACATTCGCTTCGATGACAACGCCGCCGTCATCATCAACGACGCCAAGCAGCCCAAGGGCACCCGCATCTTTGGGCCGGTTGCGCGCGAGCTCCGCGAGAAGGATTATATGAAGATCGTCTCGCTGGCGCCCGAAGTGCTTTAACGGAGGTCGACAAAATGAGCACACCGAAATTACAGGTCAAAACCGGGGACACCGTCGTCGTGATCTCGGGCGTCAATAAGGGCAAGAGCGGCAAGATCACGAAGGCCTACCCCAAGGATGGAACCGTGATCGTCGAGCACGTCAATATCGTCAAAAAGCATCAGAAGCCGCGCGGCCAGGGGATGCCTGGCGGCATCATCGAGAAGGAAGCCGCGATTCCCGCGTGCAAAACGATGCTCATCTGCCCCGCCTGCAAGAAGGCCACGCGGATCGCCCACACCTTTGTCAAGAACGATGAGGGGAAGCTCGTCAAGCAGCGCGTCTGCCGCAAGTGCGGACAGAAGATTGACGACTGACGTTAAAGGAGGAAATACGCTGTGGCCAGACTGAAGGAAAAATACCGCGAGGAGGTCGCCCCGTCTCTCAAGCAGAAGTTCGGCTATGAGAACGTGATGCAGATTCCTCGCCTCGAAAAGATCGTCATCAACATGGGCCTGGGCGATTGCAAGGACAATTCCAAGGCCCTTGAGACCGCGGTCACGGAATTGACGACCATCTCCGGCCAGAAGCCGCTTATCACCAAGGCCAAGAAGTCCATCGCGAACTTCAAGCTGCGCGCGGGCATGAACGTCGGCGCGAAGGTGACGCTGCGCGGAGAGCGGATGTACGAGTTCTGCGACAAGCTCGTCTCGATCGTCCTCCCCCGCGTGCGCGACTTCCGCGGCGTTTCCGTAAAGGCGTTCGACGGTCGCGGGAACTACTCCCTGGGTGTTCGCGAGCAGCTGATCTTCCCTGAGATCGAGTACGACAAGGTCGAGAAGATCCGCGGCATGGAGATGATTTTCGTCACCACCGCAAAGACCGACGAGGAAGCAAGGGAGCTTCTCCGCTTGCTCGGCATGCCGTTCTCGGCTTGATTGAAGGAGGATATAAGCTGTGGCAAAGACCAGTTTAATCAATAAGCAGCAGAGGACGCCCAAGTTCTCGACGCGCGCCTACACCCGCTGCCGCATCTGCGGACGCCCCCACTCGGTGCTCCGCAAGTACGGCGTCTGCCGCATCTGCTTCCGCGAGCTCGCTTACAAGGGCGAGATCCCCGGAGTCAGGAAGGCGAGCTGGTAATGAGGGCAATACGGAAGGAGGTTCTCAAATGGTTATAAACGATCCCATCGCGGATATGCTGACCAGAATCCGCAATGCCCTGGTTGCCAGGCACGACGCCGTAACGATCCCGGCTTCCAACATGAAAAAGGCGATTGCCAAGATCCTTTTGGACGAGGGATACGTCAAGGCCATCGACTTCATCGACGACGGTCTTCAGGGGCAGATCAAGCTCTCTCTCAAGTACGCGCAGGGCAAGTCCTCCGTCATCAAGGGCCTCAAGCGCATCTCGAAGCCGGGTCTGCGCGTTTACGCGAAGAACGACGAGATCCCGAAGGTCCTCGGAGGCCTCGGCATCGCGGTCATTTCTACGTCCAAGGGCGTCATGACGGACCGTACGGCGCGCCTCTCGGGCGTGGGCGGCGAAGTCCTGGCCTACATCTGGTAAGGGGGGAGAATCGAAATGTCTCGAATCGGAAAGCTTCCGATCGCCGTCCCCGCGGGCGTCACAATCGACATTCAGGCCGACAACACCGTGACCGTCGTTGGCCCCAAGGGCACGCTTTCGGAGAAAATCAATAAAGACATCAAGGTGGAGCTCGAGGGCAGCACCGTCCTCGTCACCCGCCCGTCCGACTCCAAGCCCCACAAGTCCATGCACGGACTGTACAGGGCGCTCATCAACAACATGGTGACGGGCGTGACCAAGGGCTTTGAGAAGGTACTGCTCATGGAAGGCGTCGGCTACCGCGCCCAGATGGACGGCAAGAACCTGACTTTGTCCGTGGGCTACTCCCACCCGGTCGTGTTCCAGCCGCCGACTGACATCGCCTTTGAGACGCCCGCCGCGACGCGCATCGTCATTAAGGGCATCTCCCGGCAGCAGGTCGGCGCGATCGCGGCCGATATCCGCGCCGTCAGAAAGCCCGAGCCCTACCTTGGCAAGGGCATCCGCTATGAGAACGAGCACATCCGCCGCAAGGAAGGCAAGGCCGGAAAGAAGTAAAGAGGGAGGTAACCGCAAATGTTTATCAAGCGTGACCGCAACGAAGTGCGGGTCATTCGCCACGCACGCGTGCGCAAAAAGATCAGCGGAACGCCCGATCGTCCGCGCCTTTGCGTCTATCGTTCGAACGCGCACATCTACGCGCAGATCATCGACGACGTCGCCGGCGTGACGCTCGCGAGCGCCTCCACCGTGGAGAAGGATCTGGCCAGCCAGATCGCCGAGCTCGACAAGAAGGGCGCGGGCAAGCTCGTCGGAAAGACCATCGCCGAGCGCGCCGCCGAAAAGGGAATCAAGGACGTCGTGTTCGACCGCGGCGGCTATATCTACACCGGCCGCGTGGCCGAGCTGGCAAGTGGCGCTCGCGAGGGCGGCCTGAACTTCTAAAGTGGAGGGTAAACGCATGCAGCGCAACAATCAACAGGAATCCGAATTCAAGGAGAAGCTGGTCGCAGTGAATCGCGTCTCCAAGACCGTCAAGGGCGGCCGCAACATGCGGTTCTCTGCCCTCATGGTCGTGGGCGATCAGAACGGTCGCGTGGGCTGCGGCATGGGCAAGGCGGTCGAAATTCCCGAGGCGATCCGCAAGGGAACGGACGATGCCAAGAAGGCCATGATCAATGTCCCGATCAAGGGAACCACCATTCCCCACGAGGTCGTGGGCGTGTTCGGCACCGGCAAGGTGAAGCTCATCCCCGCTCCCGAGGGAACCGGCGTGATCGCGGGCGGCCCCGTTCGCGACGTGCTCGAGGCCTGCGGCATCAAGGACATCGTGACCAAGTCCATCGGTACCAACAACAAGATCAACGTCGCGAAGGCCACCATGCAGGGCCTGAGCCAGCTCCGCAGCGCCGAGGAAGTCGCCAGGCTTCGCGGCAAGACTGTGGAAGAGATTCTGGGCTGAGGAGGGCGTGAACATGAAGCTGAAAATCACACAGACGAAGTCCACGATCGCATGCCTGAAGGATCAGATCGCGACCATCGAGGCGCTGGGCCTTCACAGGATCAGCCAGACGGTTGTCAAGGACGACACGCCAGCCATTCGCGGCATGATCTTCAAGGTCAGGCACATGGTCAAGGTCGAAGAAATCGAAGACTGAGGAGGGCCCGAGATGAAACTACACGAACTCCATCCGGCAGAGGGCGCAACCACCGCCCCCAAGAGGCTGGGCCGCGGCGTCGGCTCCGGACTTGGCAAGACCTCCGGCAAGGGCCACAAGGGTGCGAAAGCCCGCTCTGGCGGCGGCAAGTACCCCGGCTTCGAGGGCGGACAGATTCCGCTGACCCGCCGCATCCCCAAGCGCGGCTTTACCAACAACTTCCGCACCGAGTATGCGGCCATCAACGTTTCGCGCCTTGAGATTTTTGACGATGGACAGATTGTCACTCCCGTCGACCTCATCGAGGCGGGCATCCTCAAAAATGTGCAGGACGGCGTCAAGATCATGGCGGGCGGCGAGCTGACCAAGAAGCTCACCGTGCAGGCCCAGAAGTTCACGGCTGCCGCGAAGGAAAAGATCGAAGCGGTAGGTGGGAAAGCCGAGGTGCTCTGAGATGCTTGAGACATTGAGGAGTGCATGGAAGATGCCCGATCTTCGCAAGAAGATCCTCTACACCATCTTCATGCTTTTGATCTACCGGGTGCTCTGCTTCATCCCGACTCCGGGCGTCGACCACGAGGTGATCAAGACGGCCCTGCAGAACTACTCCCTGCTCGGCTACATCAACTCGATTACCGGCTCCGACATGGGCAACTACTCCATCATGGCGATGGGCATCACCCCGTACATCAACTCGTCGATTATCATGCAGCTTCTGACGGTCGCGATCCCGAAGCTCGAAGAACTGAACAAGTCGGGCGAGGAAGGCCGCAAGAAGATTGCGCAGTACACCCGCTATGTCACGGTCGCCCTCGGCTTCCTCCAGGCGGTCGCGCTCACGACGGGCCTTCAGGCGGCCTCCGGCTTCCTGAACGTTTTGACGATCGGCTTCTGCCTTGCGACCGGTACCTGCCTCGCGATGTGGCTCGGAGAGCGCATCACGGAGAAGGGCATCGGAAACGGCATCTCGCTTCTGATCTTCGCGGGCATCATCTCCCGCTTCGCGGGCTCCGTCGTGGCCGCGGTCGGCAACATGTTCAAGGACGGCTTCGGCGAGTCGGGCACCACCTATGTGGTCGTACTCCTCGTTTCGATCCTGATGATCGTCGCCGTCGTTTTCATCAACCTCGGCGAGCGCAGGGTTCCGGTCCAGTATGCGAAGCGCATGGTCGGCAGGAAGATGTACGGCGGCCAGTCGACGCACATCCCGCTGAAGGTGGATGCGTCGGGCGTTCTGCCCCTCATTTTCGCCTCTGCGATCATGCAGTTTCCCTCGACGATCCTCGCGTTCTTCTCGAACAGCTCCGCCTACAGGTGGTGGGAAGCCAACGTCAGCTACGGTAGCTGGCTTTACCAGCTGATCTTCGCCGTCATGATCTTTGGGTTCACCTTCTTCTACTCGACGATTTCCTTCAATCCCGTCGAGATCTCGAAGAACATCCAGCAGAACGGCGGCATGATCCCCGGCATCCGTCAGGGCCGACCCACGTCCGACTTCCTCTCAAGGACCGTCAGGCGCATCACGCTCTTCGGCGCGATCTATCTCGCCCTTCTCGCGACGATTCCCACGATCTTCTATCGCCTCGTGGGTGCGAGCCTTCCGTTCGCTGCGTCCTCGCTCCTCATCGCGGTGTCCGTCTCCCTCGAGACGACCAGGCAGCTTGAGAGCCACATGACGATGCGCAACTACAAGGGCTTTTTGAAGTGAGCCGGAGGCAAGGATCGATGAAGCTGATATTTCTGGGCCCCCCCGGCGCGGGCAAGGGCACGCAGGCGACGGGCGTGAGCGCGAAGCTTGCAGTTGCGCACATCTCGACCGGCGACATGTTCCGCTCGGCGCTCAAGAACGAGACTCCAACCGGACTTGAGGCCAAAAAGTACATGGATAAGGGACAGCTGGTTCCCGACAGCGTGGTCATCGACATGGTGAAAGAGCGCCTTTCGATGGACGACTGCAGGCCCGGGTACCTCCTGGACGGCTTTCCCCGCACGGTCGATCAGGCCGCGGCGCTCGATCAAATCGCGTCCCCCGACGCGGTCGTGAATATCGTCGTTCCGGACGAGAAGCTCCTTGAGCGGCTCACCGGCCGGCGCGTGTGCCTCAAGTGCCAGGGAACGTTCCATATTTCAAGGCTCGCGGACGAAAAGGCCTGTCCCGTTTGCGGCGGCGCGCTCTATCACCGCGACGACGATAAGCCCGAGACCATCAAAAAGCGGCTCGAGGTCTATCACGACCAGACGGCGCCTTTGATCGGCTACTACGACAAGACAGGAAAGCTGATTTCGGTCGACGGTGACAACCGACCGGAGGATGTGCTCAAGGCCATCCTCGAACGCTTAGGCGAAATATGATTTCGATCAAGACCGGACCCCAGATCGAAAAAATGCGCGCCGCGGGTGCGCTGCTTAAGCGGGTGCTCGACGCGTTGCGGGCCGAGATCCGGCCCGGGGTTACGACTCTGCATTTGGACCGGTTTGCGGAGCAGATGATCCGCGCGGCGGGCGCGACGCCCTCCTTCAAGGGCTATGAGGGCTATCCCTTCTCGATTTGCGCGTCGGTTGACGATCAGGTGGTGCACGGCTTCTCGACGGACGAAAAGCTCCGCGAAGGCCAGCTTATCTCGATCGACTGCGGCGTGATCCTGGATTCCTGGCAGTCCGACAGCGCGTTCTCCGTACTCGTCGGCGGCGGCTCCCCCGAGGCGCAAAGGCTCGTCGACGTGACCGAACAGTGCTTCTGGCGCGGCGCGAACATGGCGCGGGCGGGAAACCGGCTGGGCGACATCTCCTGGGCTGTTCAGCAGCACGCGGAGGCGCACGGCTACGGGGTGATTCGCGACCTCTGCGGCCACGGGATCGGAACGGAGATGCACGAGGACCCGTCGGTGCCCAACTACGGGCGGCCCGGGCGCGGCGTGAAACTCGAAGCGGGCATGACGCTCGCCATCGAGCCGATGATCGCCATGGGCGACTGGCGGGTCAGGATCCTCGAGGACGGCTGGACGGTCGTCACGCGGGATCACTCGCTGTGTTCCCACTACGAGCACACGGTTCTGATCACGCAGGGCGAGCCGGAGATCCTCTCGTATCCCGGCGCGAGGGTCGGGGAGGCGCTTCCATGAGGGGCTACCCCGTCGAGGCCGGGCGCGTCGTGATCTCCAAGTGCGGGCGCGACGAGGGCAGGCGGTTTCTGGTCACGCAGGTTCTGGACGAGGATTTCGTCCTGATCGCGGACGGCGAAACCCACACCGCCCAGAAGCAAAAGAAGAAGCGGAAGAAGCACCTGAAGGCCACTGAAACGTTGATTGAATCCATGCGCGACAGGATTCTCTCAGGCGAAACGCTGGAGAATCGAGAGATCGCCGCGTGTCTTTCGAAGGAGGAGGGATAGAGCTTGTCAAAGTCCGATGTAATCGAGGTGGAAGGCGTTGTCACGGAGTCCTTTCCCAACGCCATGTTCGAAGTTCAACTGCCCAACGGGCATAAGATACTGGCGCATGTTTCCGGCAAGATGCGCATGAACTATATTCGCATTTATCCCGGCGACAGGGTCACTCTGGAGCTCTCGCCCTATGACCTGACCCGCGGCCGGATCACCTGGCGCAGCAAGAACTGATTGATGTGAAGGAGGAAATCCCAATGAAAGTGAGACCTTCCGTGAAGCCCATCTGCGAAAAGTGCAAGGTCATCAAGCGCAAGGGCCACGTAATGATCATTTGCGAGAACCCGAAGCACAAGCAGAAGCAGGGCTGAGTATTCAGGCAAAGGCCGCCGAGCGGCTGCCCGGAAAACCGGGTTTCGGCGACTTTCACATACCCTCCGTGCGCGACGCCAGGCGCCGGAACAGGTTCGAATAATGGAGGTAGTTTTGAATGGCACGAATCGCAGGTGTCGATCTTCCCAGGGAGAAGCGCGTTGAGATAGCCCTGACGTATATCTACGGCATCGGCCGCAACATCGCGGATGACATTATCGAGGCAACCGGCGTCAATCCCGACACCCGGGTCAAGGATTTGACCGAGAACGAGATTGGCCTCTTGCGCGACTATATCGACCATCACGTCAAGGTGGAGGGCGACCTCCGCCGCGAGGTCTCCATGAACATCAAGCGGCTCATGGAGATCGGCTGCTACCGCGGCCTGCGCCATCGCAGAGGGCTCCCGGTGCGCGGACAGAACACCCGCACCAATGCGCGCACGCGCAAGGGCCCGAAGAAGCAGGCGGCCGCCGGCAAGAAGAAGGTCGGCAAGTAGTGATAAGGAGGAGATCTTAAATGGCCACTAAGGCGAAGCTTAAGACGAAAGTGACGCGCAAACGCCGCGAAAAGAAGCTCGTGGAGCGCGGCGCGGCGCATATTCGCTCTTCTTTCAACAACACCATCGTGACGATCACCGACACCGTCGGAAACGCGCTCTCCTGGGCTTCCGCGGGCGGGCTGGGCTTCCGCGGCTCCAAGAAGTCGACGCCCTTTGCCGCGCAGACCGCCGCCGAGACGGCCGCGAAGAGCGCCATGGAGTATGGCCTCAAGACCGTCGACGTGTACGTCAAAGGCCCGGGTTCCGGGCGCGAAGCCGCGATCCGCTCGCTTCAGGCCGCGGGTCTCGAGGTCACGATGATCAAGGACGTGACGCCCATCCCGCACAACGGATGCCGCCCGCCCAAGCGCAGAAGAGTGTAACAGGAGGTAACGATCAATGGCTAGATATACAGGTTCCGTTTGCCGCCTGTGCCGTCGCGAGGGCTGCAAGCTCTTCCTGAAGGGCGACAAGTGCTACGGCCCCAAGTGCACCGTCGGCCAGCGCCCGACCCCGCCCGGTGAACACGGCCAGGCCCGCCAGCGCAAGATGAGCGAGTACGGCCTCCAGCTGCGCTAGAAGCAGAAGGCGAAGAGGGCCTACGGCGTTCTCGAGAGCCAGTTCCACCGCTACTTCATCCAGGCAGGCCGCATGAAGGGCATCACGGGCGAGAACCTTCTCCAGATTCTGGAAAGAAGGCTCGACAACGTGGTGTACCGCCTCGGCTTCGGCGCCAGCCGTCCGATGGCGCGCCAGCTGGTTCTTCACGGCCACATCCGCGTCAACGGCAAGAAGGTGAACGTGCCCTCCTACATCGTGGACGTGGGCGACATCATCACCATCCGCGAGAAGTCCGCGGAATCCGATCACTTCAAGGCCCTGCGCGAGGGCACCGGCCGCGTCATTCCCAAGTGGATGACCATCGATGCGCCCAACCTCAAGGCGACCATCGACGCCATGCCCAAGCGCGAGGATATCGATCTGACGATCCAGGAGAATCTGATCGTCGAGCTTTACTCCCGCTGATAACGACGAAATTTCTTGTTTCGCAGGACGCGCCGCCCGCATACGGACTCATTGGGCGGCCAAGCTCCGCGGACGCGGAAGGTTCCGCGCCGCGTCAGGAGAGGAGGAAACGCTGAGTGATCGATCAAATCGAAAAGCCGAAAATCGAACGAGTGGAGATAGGCGAAAACAATCGCTACGCGAAGTTCATCGTCAACCCGCTGGAGCGCGGTTTCGGTCAGACGCTGGGAAATTCCCTGCGCCGCGTGCTGCTGAATTCCCTGCCGGGGGTCGCCGCGACGAGCGTGCGCATCGAAGGGGTCCAGCATGAGTTCTCGACCGTGCCGGGCGTCAAGGAGGACGTGGCCGAGCTGATCCTCAACATAAAGCTGCTCTCGGTAAAGCTCTACACCGACAGTTCCAAAATCGTCACCATCGACGCGAAGGGCCCCTGCGAGGTGAAGGCCCAGGATATCAAGGCGGATGAGGAAGTGGAGATCGTCAATCCCGACCTCCACATCGCTACCTTGTCGGAAGGCGCGCATCTCCAGATGCAGATCACCCTCGAAAAGGGCCGGGGATATGTGACAGCGGATCGCAACAAGCAGCTTGCGTTTGAGCGGAGCAAGGTCGGCGGCATGCCGATCGGGGTCATCCCCGTGGATTCGATCTTTACGCCGATCCGCAAGGTGAGCTATTCCGTGGAGGACACCCGCGTCGGCCAGGTCACGGACTTTGACAAGCTGACGATCGAGGTGTGGACCAACGGGAGTATCCTGCCCAAGGAGGCGCTTGCCTCCGCCGCGCAGATACTCACAAACAACATGCGCCTGTTTACCGATCTCACCGTAAACGTCGTCCATGTTGACTACAACGAGCCGGAGAACGACACCAAGGAGAAGGTTCTCGAGATGACCATCGAGGAGCTCGACCTTTCCGTGCGCGCGTTCAACTGCTTAAAGCGCGCCGGAATCAATACCGTCGCGGAGCTCGTGCAGCGCAACCAGGAGGACATGATGAAGGTCAGAAACCTCGGCAAGAAGTCGCTGGAAGAGGTCGAGCAGAAGCTCATTGCGCTCGGACTGTCCCTCAAATCGGGCGACGAGTGAATTGAAACATTAGGGAGGAACCGGATATGGCCAATCGCAAGCTGAACAGGCCGAGCGACCAGAGGGTTGCCCTTCTGCGCAATCAGGTCACAAGCCTGATCTGGTATGGCAAAATCGAAACCACTCTGCCGCGCGCCAAGGAGGTCAGCTCCATTGCCGAGCACCTGATCACCATCGCGATGCGCGAGTGCGAGAATACCGTCGCCGCGACGAAGGAAGGCAAGAACGAGAAGCTCCAGATCGTCGTCAAGGAGGTCACAAACGACGCCCCCGGCCGTCTCGCCGCGCGTCGTCAGGTCATGAAGTACCTCTACGACATCCCCGTCATGCAGTTGAAGGACGAGGATCGCGACGATTTCCTGGAGCGCAGGAAGAACATCAAGCACCAGGTCGTCGAGAAGCTCTTCCGCGAAATCGCGCCCAAGTACAAGAAGCGCGCCGCGGACAAGGGCCAGGGCGGCGGATACACCCGCATCGTGAAGAAGGGCCCCCGCCGCGGTGATTCCGCCGAGATGGCGATTCTGGAGCTCGTCTAGAATATCCCCGAGGAGCCGGCGGCGTTTGCCCCGGCTCTTTTGATTATTTTATCTTCCGTGATTTGCCGCGAAGGGAGGGCGCATGGAGTTTCTCAAGAACCAAGTATACCTCGGCAATCCCCTTCTCAGGTACCTGATCTTTCTCGCCGCACTCCTGGCAGGGCTGTTCGCCGTGCATATCTTGGGGCGGCTTCTCGCGCGGAGGCTCGCCGCGTGGTCCGAAAGGCGCGAAAACGGAACCGGGGATTTCCTTGTTCTGGGGCTTAAAAAGTATGCGCTCCCGGCCGCCTACTTCCTCGTCCTCTCCCTCTCGGCGCACATCCTGGCGCTCTCTCCGAAGGTCGAAAAGGCGCTTGGCTACGGGCTCGCGCTCCTCGCGACGTATCTCGGCGCGGCGTTCCTCTCGAAGCTTGCGTCGGTGTTCCTCTCGAGACGCGTCAGAGGTGACGACGGCGCGGCCGGTGCGGTTCGGTGGATGGCGGGGATCGCGAAGGTGGTCATCTGGGTGGTCGCCGCGATCCTTTTGCTCGACAACATCGGCGTCAAGATCAATACCCTCGTCACCGGGCTCGGCATCGGCGGCATCGCCGTCGCCTTCGCCGCGCAGAGTGTTCTGACGGACGTGTTCTGCTTTTTTACAATCATCTTCGATAGGCCTTTCGTGATCGGCGACTTCATCATCGCGGGCGACCAGTCCGGGACGGTGGAGCACATCGGGCTCAAGACCACGCGGCTGCGCGCGCTGGGCGGGGAGCAGCTCGTCGTCTCGAACGCGGATCTCACGAATGCGCGGGTTTCGAACTACAAGACCATGACGAGGCGGCGCGTCGTCGTCACCGTCGGTGTGGCATTCGAGACCCCGCCCGAGACGCTGAGGCGCATCCCCGGCGTGATCGAGGACATCGTGGGCGAAATCGAGGGCGCGGAATTCGGCCGCGCGCACTTTTCTGCCTATGGGACGTACAGTCTGAATTTCGAGATCGTGTACTTCGTCGAAGGCGCGGATTACGCGCGCTATATGGACGTCAACCAGCTTTTCAATCTCCGGCTCAAGGAGGAATTCGCGAAGCTGGGCGTCCGGTTCGCGTATCCGACGCAGAAGCTGTACGTGGAGGGCGGCGCGTGAGCGTCCGGAAGCTCGCCCTGCGCGCCACGCGCGCCCGCTGGGTCAGCGGCTGCGTTTCCTTTGCGCTCCGGCATTTTTCAAGGTGCCTGCCCATAAAACGGGTGTATGAGGACAAACTGGTCGTCGCGCTTCACCACCCCGCGCCGTCGTACTACCCGCACATCCTGGTTATCCCGAAGTCGCGGACGAAAACGCCCTTTGCGCTTTCTGATTCGCTCTTTCGCGCGTGTGTGCGCGTGGGGGAGGAGGTCGCGCGGCGGTACGAGATGCCGCTCCAGCTTCGGATCAACGGTGGCAGTCGGCAGGAGGTCATGCAGGCGCACTTTCACCTCTATCCCGCGTCTTTGGTCACAGGGATGCGCCGCGCGGACAGCTTTGCCGGGGCGCTCGCACTCGCGCGCGGCGCGGCGGGGTTCTCGCTCGTCCTTTTGATCGGGGAAAACGGAATCTGGATCGACGGAAGGGAATAGATGAAGAAAAGAAAGCTCCACATTTCGCGCTACGAGGTGAGCGGTCCGGTCGACATGACCGTCGCTGTGGTCGCGGACCTGCACGGCCGGGATCCGGACGCGTGTCTCGAGGCGCTCGCCGATGAAAAGCCCGACCTGATCTGCGTGGCGGGCGACGCGATGGAGACGGCCCAGTTGCCGGGCGTACCCGGCGACGACGGTGCGAACGCGAAGGGCGGGCTGCTTCACAGGTTTTTGCACTTAATCGATTCGCTCGCCTACCGGCGCGGGCGCGCGACGGATGGGCAAGCCTTATCGTATGCGAAGCGGTTCTTTCGCGCCGCCTCGAAGATCGCGCCCGTCCTTTATGCGACCGGCAACCACGACTTCTGGCTCACCGCTGAGGACAGGCGAATCGTTGCGCGGGCAGGCGCGCGGCTTCTTCTCAATTCCTCCGCCACGCTGCGCTTCGGGGACGCGCGCGTCGAGGTCGGTGCTCTGACTTCCCGCGCGGGCGTCGACTGGCTCCCGCGGTTCGCCCGGAGGCCCGGCTACCGAATCCTCCTCTGCCACCGGCCAGAGTACTATGAGCGGTACATCCGCGCGCACGATATCCCGCTCGTGCTCTCCGGCCACGCCCACGGGGGGCAGTGGCGCGTCCTTGGCCGCGGCATCTTTTCCCCCGGCCAGGGGCTTTTTCCCCGCTATACGCGAGGCCTCTACGACGGACGCCTCGTCGTCTCCGCCGGGCTTGCCAATACCGCCAACCTCCCGCGGATCAACAATCCCGTCGAGCTGGTGGTGGTACGGGTGCGAGGGGCAAAGAACGCCGAGGGATAGAGGAACACGGGGGAGACGAAGCGCGCCGAGGGCGGTGCTCTCGGATTCCCTGTGGCGCGCTGATGATATTTCAATAGATAAGGCTTAAACGCAGTCGTCCGTCCGGGGCTCAGCCCGGGACGGACGATTCCGTTAAGGGACTTTCGAGGCCAAAGGGATTGCCCTGGCGTTTCCTCTCCTTCCGTCACTCCGTCCAGTCGAAGAGCACGAAGTTGTCACCCTTGGGATAGACCTGCACATCCTGGGCGTATGCGCCGTCCCCAGCGACGGAGAGGTACCAATGGACGCGGCGGGAGGTATAGAGGAAGGCTTCCCAGAGGGTGACGTCTCCGTTATAGTCGGTATCGGCGTTGAGCGCGCCCTTTCGCTGATCGTCCATGTTCCAGCCGGAGCCGTCGCAGAGGGCGCGGGCGAAGGCGGTGGCGGTGGAGCTCTCGTCGCCCGCGTCGCCGTAGCCGATGCGGTAGCTGTCCTGCATGAGAGACGCCGATGCGAGCACCTTGTACTTGGCCCCGCCGAAGGGCGCGGCCTCGCCGGTGAAGGCGGCGACGACCCCGCCGGCGAAGCCGTCCATCTCGTCGTAGGTGCCGATGAATCCGCCGCTGTCGCAGCAGTCGACGAGCAGCACGATCGTGCCGGGAATCCTGCGCAGCGCGCGCTCGAGGTCGGCGGCCGCGATCTCGGAGCCGTCGACCATCTGGAGGATGGACATGCCGTCGCGGAAGTAGCCGTGCGCGGAGATGTAGAGGATGGAGACGTCGTCCTCCTTCGCGCCGGAAAACGCTGTCTCGATTGCGGAGAGGAACTCCACGCGGTCGAGGTCGAACGCGACGCTCGTCTCGCACTTGACGCCGCCTTCGTAAGTCACGGCGTCAAGAAGCGACTCGAGGTTGTAGACGGTGTTGAGAGAGCCCCTGCGCACGCTGTTGACGTCAGAGGCGTAAAGGTGTTCCCCGACGAGCAGCGCGCGCCGCCGCGCGGGCGCGGGCCCCACCGTCACCTCGATCTCCGCGACGAGGCCGCCGTATGTGGCCGTGACGACCGCGGTGCCCTCGGAAAGCGCCGCGAGCGCGCCCGCGTCGGAGACGGCGACCACCTCCGGCGCGCTCGAGGAATAGGTAAATTGCGCGCCGGACGCGGCTGCGGGGTAGACGGTCAGCTCCGGCGTCATTTCGTCGCCCACGGACAGCGCAAGATCCATGTCGAAGTAGAAGATGTCCTCCGGCTCGACTGCCGAAACGGAAACGTTGAGGTGCGCGGACAGCCCGCCGTAGCCGTACGCGGTGACGACCGCTTCGCCCGCTTCGCGCGCGGTGATGAGTCCGGTGGGGGAGACCTCCGCCACGGCGGGATCGGACGAGCGCCAGATGAGCGTCTGGGCGGCGCTCTCGGGCGAGACGGATACGCGCGCCGCGCGCATGGTCCCCGCGCGCATGGACAGATCGCCCGTCAGGAGCGCGACGGACTGGGGCGCCTGCGCGCCCGGCGCGTCGGCCGCAAGGTAGACGGCGTATTTGCCGCTCCCGCCCGTGGGCGCGGCCACGCGGATCAGGTATTTTTCGCCCTCCTCGGTCGGGAGATAGGCCGCGCACGCGCCGCCCGGCAGAAAGACGGACTCGGCGGCGCGCGTCCCGTCTTTCTGATAGACGAGGGCGGTCATGGAGAGCGCCGCGCCGTTCTCCGGGGCGACGTACACGGTCGTCAGCCCGCCGGTTCCGGTGAAGGAGTACCATGCGGCGTTCCCCGAGCGCACGATGATGCCCGCCGCCCGGTCATCCTCGATCGCCTCGGGCATGGACGCGCTTCGTCCGGCGGTGCGGCGCATGAGCTCCACCACGCAGTCGCCCTCCCCCGCAATGGTCAGCACGTACCTCTGCCCGGCGGTCAGGCGCGCGGTCAAGGAAATGAGCGTGCCGTCGCCGGAGGCGATCACGCGCCCGTCCTTCGTCAGCCAAACCGAGTGCACGGAACCGTTCTCGCCGGGAAAGATCGCCACGTCGTAGAGCGAGTTGACGTCCGGAACGAATTCGATGGATTTCCCGCTTGCGCCCAGCGTCACTGCGCACCGCCAGTCGGCCGAAAAAACGCCCGC
Organism: Bacillota bacterium; assembly: GCA_023444095.1. GTDB lineage: Bacteria > Bacillota > Clostridia > Christensenellales > Aristaeellaceae > RUG11247. Next base: position 76,099 of record JAEZRP010000037.1, on the reverse strand, counting down.
CTCGCCAAAGCCAAGCGCGCCGGCAAAAAATGCCGACGCGACGATGGCAAGGAACAGGGCCAGACGCTTCTTCATGGGGCTATTCCGCCTGTATGTAGTCCGTCTTGACGTATCCGGAGAAGGCCGCCGTCTTGACCTTCGCCCAATTATCCGTCAGCAGTTCCACCACGATCAGCCGATAGCCGGGGTCGAGCTTCGCGACGACGGCGGCGTCGGTCGAGGGCGCGCTTCTGACGTTGAGCCGCGATTTGCTGTCAGAAAGGAGCACGTTCGCGTAGAACTCGCCCGCAGAGAGCGCGGGGAGTTCCGCTTCCACCGGGGGGATGAGCAGTTGCTCCGCCGCAACCGCCGCAGGGAGCGCGTCAAACGCGGGCAGCGCGGGCGAATCCCACGCGATCTTCCCGAGCTGCATGTTCGGGTAGTAGAAGTTCAGGATCTCGACGTAGCCCTTGCCGTACTCGCCCGCCATCCACTGCGCGCCGCGCTGACTCATGCCCACGCCGTGGCCGAAGCGGCGGAACTCGATCGACCAGCCCGCGTCCTTCCGGACCGCCGTCGCGATCTCGTAGTCCGTCTTGTTGAGCCCGAGCGCGAGAGAGTCCTTCAGATCGTCGTAAACCGAGAGCGAAATGGTGACGGTTTCGGGAAGCGGCTCCCAGTCCTTGATCCCCCGTTCGTACCAGACGCCGTCGATGAGCGCGTAGCCCATCGCCCAGCCGAGCAGCATCTCCCCGTCGTACGCGACCGGCACCCAGCCCGGGTCGCGGGCCGAGAGGTTCAGCGTAAAGTCCATCGACCGATTCATGAGGCTCCCCTCGAACTTCGGGTCGGAGAGGACGATGCCTGCGATGGAATCGATGCGAAGGTCGGCATGCCCGGATTTGGAAAGCCGTGCGTCAAGCATCCGATAAAGTCCGTTCGCGGGGTCGTAGGATTCGGGTACGGCGTAGGAATTGACGAGGCTTCTGGGGTTCTCGACGTCGTAGGGGTCGTCCTTCTGTTCGATGTAACCGTAGTCGCCGTCCCCGCCCCAGATCTGGCCCGGCGTGGCGATCTGGCCGCCGTTCGAGGCCGTGTAATAGCAGGAGGCGTATCCGCCCTTGTAGCTGCCGACGACGCCCGCCGTCGCCTCGACGGCCGCGATGACGTTCGCGTAGTCCGCGACAAGCCCCTTGTAGACCTGGTCGGCGGTGGTATCGACCACGTCGTAGGAAGAGCCCGTCCGCCCGGATTTGCGGTTCATGGCATAGGTGCGCGCGGCAACCGCCTGCGCCTTCAGCGCCTCGATGGGAAAGGAGTCGCTCATCTCATAGGCGACCACGCCGCAAAGGTAGTCCTCCACACCGATGGACAGGATGGGCACGAGAGAGCTTGCGTCGCACGAGAGTTTGAGGTCGCCCTCGAAGAGCGCATCCCGTTCGGATTCGTAGATGTAAATACCGTTTTCCGCGCCATCCGCGGTCTTGCAGCGGGTGAGGGTGAACTCCGCGCCCATGTCAAGGGTCAGTCCGCCCACGGAGAGGTAGATGGTTCCGTCAGCCGCCGTCACGGCCACCTGCGTGCCGCGCTCGAAGCGGAACGCGCCGGTTGCGCCGACGACGTACTCGCCCGCGAGGGTCAGAAGCAAGGACTGCGGATCGCCGAGGGATTTCAGGTACACGCGGATGATTCCGTTGTCAGAGATGGAAGATGTGGGAATCTCGTCCCCGCCAGTCGCTGAGGCGAAGATGCCTCCGGGAAGCGCGGCGGGAGTGAACGCGATCATGAGAGCGACAAAAAACCATAAAACGCGTCGTTTGCGAGTCATAAGAGTCCTCCTTGACAAACGTTTGACGGCGCGCGCCCCGCAATGGTTCGCTCATCAGGTCAAGAAATCAATGGCAAGCTTGACAATGATCAGCAGAAGCACGAAAACCATCACAAAGCGGATGAAGCGCGCGCCGCGCAGAACGGCGAGCTTCGCGCCGATGTAGCCGCCCACGATCGAGAGGCACATCGCCGGGATCGCGAGGGTGAAAAGCACCTGCCCGGCCGCAATGCGCGTGATGAGCGAGGAGAGGTTGCTCGCGAGGTTGACAGGCTTGGCCGTGCCCGCAGCCGTCACGATGTCCATCCCCGCCACCCAGGTGAACAGGATGATGAGGAAGGTGCCTGTCCCCGGGCCGAAGAAGCCGTCGTACGCCCCGACGATGAGCCCGATCAGGGCGCACGCCGCAATCCGGAGCTTCGTCATGGGCTTGGGCGCGGTCGGCGTCTTTTTTTTGAAGATCACCGCCGCCGCGACCGCCGGGAGGGCGAACAGCATGAAGATCGTCATCTTCTCGTTCCCGACCGCCATCGCGAGCTTCGTCCCGAGATACGAACCCGGAAGCGCCATGACCGCCGCCGCCAAGGACGGGACGACCATGAGCTTGCCGCTTCGGAAGTAGCGGATGGTGGCCGCCAGCGTCCCGAACATCGCCGAGAACTTGTTCGTCCCCGACGCATCATCATATGAGAGCCCGGCCAGCGTATACGACGGGAGGGAAATGAGTCCCCCGCCTCCGCCGATGGAATCCACGACAGCCGCCAAAAACACCATGGGTAAAACGAGGGCATACATTTGCCAGCCGAGAGGGCTGAGCCAATCGAGCATGATGACATCACTCCCGACGTGATTATACCAGAGGCGTATGTCGTTTTCACTCATGAAATATGACAAATTTCGCGTGTGCACGGGATTCGCACATGTTTCGATGCATGCCGAATCCTTGTTTTGGAAGCGGGTAACACGAATATAATGAACTTATGATATTCTCGAATCGTCGAAGGATCGGACGGTATGGAGGAGCAATGAACGGCGACCTTTACGAACTCGTGGCGCTCGCGATGCGCTACTTTTTCGCGGCGATCATGGCGCTCATCGTCGCGCGGGCGTGGAAGATTTCGGTCGTGGATTCCCGGCGGGCGAACGCGCTCCGTCGGCTCGCGCCCGAGACGGGACTCTGCGGGGAGTTCCTCGTCGTGGCGGGGGACGGCCGCCGCGCGCGCGAGGGCATGCGCTATCCCGTGATCGGGGAGGGGTTGGTCGGTTCGTCCCGCAAGGCGGACGTGCGCGTCCGCTCCGCGTCGGTGCGGCGCGCGCACGCGTTTTTCGAGCGCACGGAGGCGGGCCTTCGCGTGCGGGCGCAGGGGCGCGCGCGGATGTTCGACGGCGCGGGCGCGGCGAAACGCGAGGCGGTGCTCGGGGACGGCGACCGCGTGACGTTCGGGAAGGTCGAGCTGATGCTCGTATTGTTGGACGGACAGGCCTCGCCCGGACGCGACCCGCGCGCAGATATCTTCGACGTGGCGCCGGAAGGTTCCGCACGCCAGGCGAAGCCCGCCGCGCCGGACGACGCGTTCGACATGCGGGACGAAAGACCGCTCCGCAGGCGTGCGCGGTCGGATGAGCCGGATGAGGTGTTCGATTCCTGGGACGACGCGTTTGCGCGGCGGGAGCGGGACGTGCGCGGCGACGATCCGCCGGACGATTGGGATGCGCCCAAAAAGAAGCGCCGCGCGAAGGCGTCCGACGACGACCTTTTCGACATTTGAGGAAGCATGCGAAAAAATTCAGACGTTCAAAAACTCAAAAAGGCGCTGATGCGCTCGAACACGCGGCTCTTGCTCTCGGCGGTGATGATCTTCCAGTTCGCCGCGGGGCTTCTTCTCGCGTTCAAAAAAAGCCCGCTGGACGTACAGGCGCTGATTCTGGCCGTGGCGCTGCCGGCCGCGACGTGGTTTGTCTCGACCGTCATCGTGCGCGTCTGGCCCGTCGACCGCGCGATCGTCATCATGGCGCTGCTCCTGTGCTCGGTGGGCATATTGACCCTTCAGGACATCGCGCGCGCCGCCGTTACCCCGCGCACGCAGGCGCAGTACGCCTGCTTCGGGGTTGTCGCGCTGTTCATCGGCGCGTTCGGCATCCGTGCCTTTCGGCATTGGAAGAAGTTCACGCCCTGGCTCATGGCGCTGTGCCTCCTGGCGCTTCTGACGCCGTGGGTGCTGGGCGGCTGGCAGGGCGGCGCCCGCAACTGGGTGAAGCTGTTTGGCGGGAGGATCTCGCTGCAGCCGTCGGAATTCATGAAGCCCGTGTTTATCCTCGCGCTGGCCTCCGGTTTTTCGAACCGGCCCCGCTTCGCGCGGTGTCTGCCGACGCTCGGCTTCGCGGCGGCCTGCTGTGCGATCCTCCTTTCCCAGCGGGACCTCGGCGCGCTGCTTCTCTACTTTCTCACCACCGTGGCGATGTTCTTTGTGGCGACATCGAACGGGCTTGTGACGCTCGCGGGGCTCGGCATGGGCGCGGGCGCGGCGGTAATCGCCTACAATGTGTTCGAGTACGTGCGCGACCGCGTCGCCATCTGGAGGGATCCCTGGGCTTACTATGAGAAGGCGGGCTACCAAATCGTGCAGGCGCTCATCGCCATCGGCTCGGGCGGACTGTTCGGCATGGGGCTCGGACTCGGCTCGCCCCGCAGCATCCCGCTCTACCACTCGGACTTCATCTTCGCGGCGCTCACGGAGGAATTCGGGCTGATCTTCTCGGTATGCGTGCTCATCGTCTACGTGCTCATCATCATGCGCGGCATGATCGCGGCCATGAACGCGCGCACGAGCTTTCATTCCCTCGGCGCGTTCGGGATCGTGGCGATGCTGGGGCTCCAGACCATGCTGATCGTGGGCGGGAACACGAAGCTTCTGCCCTTAACGGGCGTGACGCTGCCGCTCATCTCAGCGGGAGGATCGTCGCTCGTCTCGACGTTCTTCGCAGTCGGGGTGCTGGTCGGCATCTCGTCCATGAACGCGCAGGACGAGGCGCGGGACATTGAGCTGATCGAGCTTCGGGAGGAGGCGGATCTGTGAAGGAACTCAGGCGCAACATGCGCGTCATCGGGACGCTGGTCATTCTGGCGTTCGTCGTTCTGTGCGCGGGCTACGCGCTGACGGTCTATACCCAGGGTTCGACATGGGCCGCGACCTCCTACAACACGCGCAATTCCGCCTCGAACTCTCTGCGCGGCGACATTACCGACAGGGACGGCATGGTGCTTGCGACCACCGACGAGGAAGGAAATCGGGTCTACCTCTCCAACGAGCGGGCGCGTCGGGCGCTCTCTCAGACCGTGGGGGACGTGCGCGGCATGTCTGGAACGGGCGTCGAGACCTTCCATTCTTCTACGCTCATGGACATATCGACTTCCCTTGCCGGGCGGCTCTCGGAGCTTGTTTCCGGCTCTCAGCACACGGGCTCGTCCGTCCAACTCACCATCGACGCGGAGCTGCAGGCCTACGTCTCGTCCATCTTCCCGGAAGGCTACAAGGGCGCCGTGTGCATCCTCAATTACCGGACGGGCGAAATCCTCGCCATGGTCTCCAAGCCCGACTACGACCCGAACGCGATCCTGAACCGGCAGGAATCCGCCGACGTCGAGGACACGGCGTATCTCAACCGCTGCCTGCAGGGCCTCTATACGCCGGGCTCGGTCTTCAAGATCGTGACGTTGACCTCCGCGCTCATGAACGATCCTTCGGTCGTCTACCAGACCTTCAAGTGCGCCGCGATCTGGGAGTTCGGAAACAGCAAGGTCAACTGCGCGGGCAACACCGCCCACGGGACGATCGACCTTGAGACGGCATTCGCCAAGTCGTGCAACGTGACCTTCGGAAAGCTGGCCTATCAGCTCGGCGGGGACAGGCTGCGCGCCACCGCCGAGACATTCGGGTTCAACGAGAACTTCAAGTTCGCAGATGTGATCGTCTACAACTCGAAGTTCCCGACCTCCATGCAGTCCGACGCGGACCTCGTCTGGGCGGGCGTTGGCCAGGGCACCGTTTTGGTCACGCCGCTTCACATGGCCATGATTGCCGCCTCCGTCGCGAACGGCGGGGTGATGATGAAGCCGTATCTCATCCGTCAGGTCACTTCCTCCTCCGGCGCGGTCGTCGAGACCAGCGAGGCCGAGACCTACCGCCGGGTCATGGCGCCCGAGGTCGCCGGGACCATCGCCGCCTACATGCGCGAGGCCGTCACCTCCGGCACCGCCACGAAGGCCGCCATCTCCGGCTACACCGTATGCGGCAAGACCGGCTCTGCCGAAATCAGCAACGACAAGACCGTCCAGACGAACGCCTGGTACGCCGGCTTCGTCTACGACGACAGCCATCCCTACGCCATCTCCGTCGTCATCGAGGAGGCCGGCGCGGGCGGCTCCCAGGCCGCGCCCATCGCCGCGAAGGCGCTCGCGAAGGCGCTGGAGTGAGGGACGGGAAGCGGGGGGCGCTGCCCCCTAGCGGCGCGAATCACTTGGTTTGCCAGCGGCAATCAATCTCCAAGGGCTGGCGCCCTTGCAAATTCTATCCATTGTCAGTCGATGCTCCGGGAGTCCACCCCGGAGCATCGATGACGCGGAATCGTCCGTCCGGGGCTGTGCCCGGACGGACGATTTCGATGGGAGTTCACAAGGACTGGTTCCTTGGGCGGGATCCGGGGCGGTCCCATTCCCCTCGCTTCCCTAGCGCACGATGGCGAGGCCGAGGACGGCCGCGACGAGCATGGCGACGGGGACGGAGAGCTTGGCCTTCCAGAGGAGGAGGGCGATGATCGCGCCGATCGCGATCGGCTGCCAGTTCACGTAGTTCTCCGCGCCCATGGAGAGCATGACGGAGACGACGAGCCCCAGGCAGACGGGGCGGATGCCGGTGAGCGCGCCCTCCATGAGCCGGGACTCGCGGAAGCGGCTCATGAAATAGCCGACGAGCACGGTAAGCGTGAAAGACGGCATGAGCACGCCGAAGTTTGCCGAGATCGCGCCGAGCACGCCCGCCACGCGCATGCCCGCGAACGTTGCGCAGTTGGTGCCGAGAGGGCCCGGCGTCATCTCCGCGATGGCGACGATGTCCGCGACCTCCGCAAGCTTCATCCAGCCGTGAGAGAGCATCTCCGCGTTGATGAGAGGCACCATCGTCGCGCCGCCGAAGCTCGTGAACCCAATTTTGACAAACGCCAGAAAAAGCTCAAGATAGACCACGCGCGCGCACCTCCGAGATGACGATTCCCAAGACCGCGCCGCCGAGGATGACGTAGACGATCCCGACGCCGGTGAACACGGAGAGCGCGACCGCCGCGCCGAACAGCGCCCATGAGACGGCGTCCCTGAGCGCGCCCTTTCTGAGCTTCAAGGCCGCCATGCCGATGATGGGCACGACCGCCGCGCGCACGCCGACCAGCGCTCGGGCGACGTATACGTTGTCGTGGAAGGCGGTGTAGAAGAGCGTCACCACGGAGAGCATGAGGATGGGCGGGAGCATGATCCCGAAAATCGACGCGATGCCCGCAACCGGACCACCCAAGGAGACGCCGAACAGGTAGCTGACGTTTGCGATCATGAGTCCCGGAAGAGAGCGCCCGACCGATGTCTGGTCTAAAAGGTCGGCATCGGAGATCAGCTTTTTCTTTTCCACAAAGTCCTTCTGCATTTGTGCGATGATGCTGAATCCGCCGCCGAACGTGAACCAGCCGATCCGGAAAAAATACAGGAACAATTTCAACGCGACGCGGGGGTCGTTTCTCTTGCTGCGCATGTTATAATGGTATCATGGTCGGGTATGAATAAGCAAGAGGAGCCCGGAAATAATTAGTTGGAATGTGAAAGGCGGTGCTTTGAATGCGCATTGAGAAGATCAACGCGAGGGAGATATTCGATTCAAGGGGATTTCCGACGGTGGAGGCGAAGGTAGAGCTTCAGTGCGGCTCGGTGGGCGTTGCGAGCGTGCCCTCCGGCGCGTCGACCGGCAGCCACGAGGCGCACGAGCTGCGCGACGGTGGAAAACGGCTGATGGGCAAGGGCGTGACAAGGGCCGTCGACAATGTGCGCGGCGAGATCCAGAAGGCGCTTGTGGGCCACGACGCGGACGACCAGAAGGGCGTCGATGCCATCATGGAAGCGCTCGACGGAACCGAGAACCTCTCGCGCCTCGGCGCGAACGCGATTTTGGCGGTATCGCTCGCTACGGCGGACGCGGCGGCAAACGCCTACGGCATGGAGCTTTACAGGTATTTGGGCGGCGTACAGGGCGGGCGGTTTCCGCTCCCCATGATGAACGTCTTAAACGGCGGCGCGCATGCCAGCAACAACGTGGACATTCAGGAGTTCATGCTGGTTCCGGTAGGCGCGGACTCGTTCGAGCGCGCCATGCGGATGTGCGTCGAGGCGTACCACGCGTTGAAGGCCATCATCCACGAGCGCGGGCTCGCGACGACGCTCGGCGACGAAGGCGGTTTCGCGCCGAACATCGAGTCGGACGAGGCGGCGCTCGACCTCATGACCGAGGCAGTCTCCCGCGCGGGCATGACGCCCGGCAAGGACATCGCCTTCGCGCTCGACGTCGCGGCCTCCGAGTGGTATGAGGACGGGGATTACGTTCTTCCCAAGCGCGGCACACGCTTCACCCGCGACGCGCTTATCGATCACATCGCGGGCATCGCGGCGCGGCACCCCATTGTCTCCATCGAGGACCCGCTCAACGAGGACGACTTCGAGGGCTTCGCGCTGCTCTCCAAACGGCTTCCGAACGTCATGATCGTAGGCGACGACCTCTACGTCACGAATGCCGCGCGGCTCAAGAAGGGCATCGAGATGAAGGCCACCAACGCCATCCTCATTAAGCTCAATCAGGCGGGCTCGCTCTCCCGCACGCTCGAGGCCATTGAGACGGCGCGCAAGGCGGGCATGGACACCGTCATCTCCCACAGAAGCGGCGAGACGGATTCCACATTCATCTCCGACCTCGCGGTGGCGGTCAACGCGCGCTATATCAAGACCGGCGCGCCCGCGCGCGCGGAGCGCGTGGCCAAGTACAACAGGCTTTTGGCCATCGAAGCGAGTTTTTAAGCCACTCTTCCGGACTGCCCCGGATTTTTGTCCGGGACAGTGATTTTTTTCTTCCTATACGGACATACTCATCGTAAGTTCGGCGGCCCGGGGCTGGCTCCCCGAGCCGTCGACGGACGAACTCCAGATGAATTAGGTCATGGGGATTCCAAAGGGACTCCGTTCCTTTGGGAAGGGTCCCGGGGGCGGCGCCCTCGGGCGCCTTTTTTCGTCCTGATTCCGTATAAAATCCCAAAAATCGCCGACGCTAACAGCGGAGGTGATTGAATGGTTCGCAGGATTTTGTGCTGTGTCGCGGCGATTCTGGTTTTTGCGGCGGGCGCGGCGCGTGCGGAATATTTTGACGATCTTGTGCGGCTGCACGTGCTGGCGGAGAGTGACTCCGAGGCGGATCAGGCGTTCAAGCTGCGGGTCAGGGACGCGGTGCTCCTGTACGCGCAGGATCTTCTGAAGGACTGCGAGGGCGCAGACGAGGCGTATGCCATGATCCGCGACAACTTGGACGGCTTTCAGAAGGCGGCGCAGGCGGTGGCCGACTGGGAGGGAAACGCCGCCCAGATACATGTCGAAACGGGCGTATTCGCGTTCCCGGACAGGGAGTACGACGGCGCGCTCGTGCCAGCGGGCGACTACCGCGCGCTGCGCGTGGTGATCGGGGGCGGAGAAGGGCATAACTGGTGGTGCGTCTTGTACCCCACGCTGTGCGTGCCCGATCCCGTGACGGAGGATATCACATACTATTCCGCCATCGTCGAATGGCTGATGGACGTTTTTGGAGGTGGCGTATCATGAAACGGTCCCTGGCGGCGCTGTTGGCGCTTGTCTTTCTCACAGCCCTGATTCCGCAGACGGCGTTGGCCGCGACGGTTCTGCAGGTCGGCTCGCGCGGCGCAAACGTCACGAAGGTGCAGCAAAAGCTCATCTCGTGGGGCTATATGAGCGAGAGTGCGACGGGCTATTACGGTACCGCGACGCGCGACGCGGTGAAGTGGTTCCAGAAAAATAACGGACTCACGATCGACGGCAAGGTTGGCCCCTCGACGGCCGCGAAAATGGGAATCACATTCTCTTCCTCGTCGTCGAGCAGCACGGCCTCGTCCTCCGCGACGATCATCTCGGCCGACCACAGGCTCCTCTCGAAGCTCGTGTACGGCGAGGCGCGCGGGGAGACGTACAAGGGTCAGGTGGCGGTCGCGGCGGTGGTCCTGAACCGCGTCAGATCCTCCCAGTTCCCAAATACCATCAGCGGCGTGATCTATCAGCGCGGCGCCTTCTCCTGCGTCTCGGACGGCTCGATCAACAGTACGCCGTATTCGGAAAACATCCGCGCGGCGCGCGAGGCGCTCAACGGCTGGGATCCCTCCGGCGGCGCGCTGTACTTCTATAACCCCGCGGGGACGAACGATCAGTGGATCCGCACGCGCACGGTGGTCGCCGTGATCGGCCGGCACTACTTCGCGGTATAGGGGGCGAGGACATGCAGAAGACTGCGATCCGGGAAAGAAACTGGCCGCTTGTGGGCCTGATCGTGCTGGCGGTTCTCACCGTGGCGCTCGCGGTTCTCGCGTTCTCGCGCACGCGCGACCTGAGCATCGCAAATAACACGCTCACGGGCATCTATCAGAAGGCGTTTTACGAGACGTGCGAGCTGACGGAGTCCATGGCAATCAACCTCAACAAACTGGCCGTCGCGGGTGGGAGCGCGCGCGAGACGATTCTGTCTGACATTATGAGACAGGCGCAGGGTGCGGAGGCAAACATCGCGGTTTTGCCGCTCGGCAGCCCGGTCACAGCGCCTACGATGAAGTTCATCAACCAGATCGGCGATTTTTCCGATTCGCTCATGCGCCAGCTCGCGCAGGGCGGAGACATTTCAGACGATCAGTATTCGACGATCACGCAGCTCTCCGAATCGGCGGCGCAGCTCACGGTAGGGCTCGGAAGCCTGCTTGACCGGTACGAGGCGGGCGATGTGACGTTCGCCGCGGACTTCTCGGGCGAACAGGACCTGACGCCCATCTCGAACCCGGCGGCAGAATACCCCGTGCTTCTGTACGACGGGCCGTTCTCGGACGGCGTGCAGGGCGCGAACTTCAGGGCGATCGAGGGATTGAGTGAGGTGACGGGCGAGGAGGCGACGCGGCTTCTCAGGGAGTACGTCGGCGCGGACACCGTGACGAGCATTACCCTCGACGGCGAGAGCGTGCTGGACGTGCCGTGCTACGACTTCAGCCTCGTCGCAAACGGGTATAACCTGTCGGCTGCTGTCACGAAGCAGGGCGGGCGGATCCTTTACCTGCTGTGCTCGGATGCGGTGGCGGCCCAGAATTTGGAGGTCAGCGACTTGATTCAGAAGACGCAGGCGTTCCTGCTCTCGCGCGGCTACGGCTCGATGGACATGAACTATTACGCCCAGTACGACAACATCCTGACCGTCAACTACGCGGCCACGCAGAACGGCGTCGTCCTGTACCCGGATCTTGTGAAGGTGCAGATCTCCATGGACAACGGCGCGATCATCGGCGTGGAGGCGGGCAATTACCTGAGAAATCATGTGGAAAGGTCGCTCGCGCTGCCCGCGCTTTCGGAGACCGACGCGGTCAAGTTTGTGAGTCCGCGGCTCTCCGTGGAGTCGGTCGCCCTTTGCGTGATTCCCTATGGGCTGTCTGAAAGGATGTGCTACGAAATCTCCGCCACGAGCGCGGCCGACGCCTACCTCATCTACGTCGACGCCATGACGGGCGAGGAGGTCGAGATCATGCAGGTCGTGACGGACGGCACCGGAACGCTCGTCATGTAAGGAGGGATTGCGATGCAGCGGACGGATTCGCGGCGGGAGGGCTACCAGCATAGTATGCAGCAGACCCTCTACGCGGAGCGTGATCCCATGATAAACAGGGGCGATCTGTACAGCGCCTGTCTGGATCCCGTGGTCGGTTCGGAGCAGGGCGGCATCCGGCCCGTGCTCGTCATACAAAACGACGTCGGCAACCGGCACAGCCCCACCGTGATCGTTCTCGCGGTCACCGGACAGGTCAACAAGGCGCGGCTGCCCACCCATGTGCCCGTTCCCGCCGATGGCAACGGACTCCAGAAGGACAGCGTCATCCTCGCCGAACAGATCCGGACCCTCGATAAGCGCAGACTGCGCGAACGCATCGGAACGCTGCCGCCCGAGATTATGGAGAAGGTCGGCGAGGCGCTGAAAATCTCGCTCGGTTTTCCGCTTTCCTAGGTACGGAATGCCGGCGATCCGCAAAAGCAGGCCCGGGCCGAAAGGTCCGGGCTCAATTTTCCTCTGGGAGTTAACATGGTCGTGCTATACTTCGGCCGAAGGATGTGTTTTCATGCTGATCGACTTTCACACCCATGCGTTTCCAGACGCCATCGCCCCGCGCGCGCTCGCGCTCCTCATCGAGCGGATGGAGAAGAGGCAGGGCACGTCGATCCAGCCGGTCGCGGACGGCACGGCAGCGGGGCTTCTTCGCCTCATGGACGAGGAAAGGGTAGACGCGAGCGTGCTTCTCCCCATCGCGACGCGGCCCGGAAACACCGCGAGCGTCAACCGCTTCGCCAGGGCGCTGGGAAGCGAGCGGATCGTTCCGTTTGGCTCCGTCCATCCCATGCAGCAGGACTGGGAGGCCGCGCTCGAGGAGGTCTCGGCGCACGGCTTCCGGGGCATCAAGCTTCACCCGGAGTTTCAGGAATTCTTCGTTGATGCGCCGGAATCGGTGCGGGTTCTTCAAAAGTGCGCGGCGCTCGGGCTCGTCGTGGTGTTCCACGCGGGCGAGGACGTGGGCTACGAGCCGCCCGTCCACGCGACACCCCTCAGGCTTCTGCGCGCCATGGACGCGGCCCCGGGCGCGATTGTCGTCGCCGCGCACATGGGCGGGTTTCGCATGTGGGACGACGTCGCCCAGTACCTCGCGGATACGCCCTGTTACATAGACACCGCTTACGTTCAAAAGGAGATGCCGGGGGACGTCTGTCTCCAGCTCATCCGGCTCTTTGGCGCGAATCGGGTACTCTTCGCGAGCGACTCGCCCTGGTCGCGCCCGCGCACGGAAACCTGGGCATTTCTCGAGACACTTGGCCTGACGGACGCAGAAAAAGCGCTCATCTCTCACGAAAACGCGCTCCGGTTACTTGGAAATCGGAAATCGTAAACTTTGCTCCGCACGACCACTTATTTGCGCATGTATTGCAAAGTCCTCGTAAATCGTATATCATGATATGCGTAAAAGGAGGACGACCATATGCATAACCTCGAACGGATGCTTCGGAAGCCCGACATTCAATATCGCAATGACGTACGCTGGTGGCTCGCGGAAGGCCTTCACACCGACGCGACTCTCAAAAACGACATCAAAATGCTCGACGAGGCCGGCTTCGGCGCGGCCGAGTTCCTCGCCATGGACGAGTACGGCGCGGACTCGAAGATGTACGGCTGGGGCAGCGAGGAGTTCGTGCACGACACGCACGTCATCCTCGAGGAGACCACCAAGCGCGGCATGGGCGCGAGCATGACCAGCGGCACCAATTGGTCGAACGCCAACCTCATCACGATTACACCGGACGACAGGTCCGCCGCGAAGGAAATCACCTATATCGCGGAGACGCTCCAACCCGGCGCGCGCTATTCCAGGAAGCTCCCCCGCCCGGAAAAGCTGCGCCCGAACGTCCACGCGCTCACGCTGATCGCTGTCGTCGCCGCGAGGATCGTCGGCGAGGAGGGCGGCAAAAAGACGCTCACGAAGGACGGCATCGTTCTGACCGCCGAGGTCAGGGACGATTTCCTGAACTGGAAAGCCCCGGACGACGCATCCTACGAACTTTTCACCGTGTGGATGCACGGCACCGGTCAGACGGCCTCGCCCTCCTGCGCCGTCTCCTACACCATCAACTATATCGACAAGTACGGCACCGAGGCGCTGATCGACTACTGGAACACGGTCGTTCTGACGCCCGCGCTCCGGGAAAACATCCTCAAGAACGGCCGCGTACAGCTGTACATGGACTCCCTCGAGCTCACCACCTTCTCGAACGGCGGTCAGTTCTGGGGCTATCACTTCATGGACGAGTTCAGGGCCCGCCGGGGCTATGAGCTCGCGCCGCATCTGCCGCTCGTCTTCAAGAAGGCGAGCATGATGATGTCCGCGGCTGCGGAGTACCGCTATTCCTGCGACGACGCCGACTTCTGGGCACGGCTCAAGAACGACCTTTACCAGACCATGACCGACATGTACATGGAGAACGTGCTGAAGCCGATTCAGTCGTGGCTCCACTCGGTCGGCATGACGGTGCGCGCCGAGATCTCCTATGGTCTGCCGTTTGAAATTTCCCAGCCCGGCAAGTACGTCGACGGCGTGGAGACCGAATCCCTCGAGTTCGCAAGCCAGATCGATTCCTACCGCGGCCTCGCGGGCACGGCGCACATTTACAACCGCCTGTACTCGTCGGAGACGGGCGCGACGCTCGCCAACTACAAAAAGACGCTCTCCTTCTATACCCAGATCATCTATACCCAGTTCGCCGCGGGCGTCGCGCGCACGGTTCTGCACGGCTATTCGTCCATCTGCGGCTCCGAGAAGGCGACCCAGTGGCCCGGGCACGAGGGCATGTGGCCCATCTTCTCCGAGCGCTTCGGCGTGCGCCAGCCCGCCTTCCGGCACTATAACGATTGGAACGACATGATCGCGCGCTACCAGTACCTGCTCCGGCAGGGGAAGCCCCGCATGGACCTCGGCATCCTGCGGCTCGACTACGCATTCAACAACATGGTCATGATGGCGGGCGGCGAGGATCAGGTATACGAGCGCGCGCTCATGCGCGCGAACGAGGGACTCTACTGGAAGAACACGGACCTCCAGAACGCGGGCTACACCTACGATTACTTCGCGCCGCAGCTCCTTGCGGACGCGGGCTTCGACGGAACCGTCGGCTCGGACGGCCCCGGCTACCAGGCGCTCGTCGTGTATCAGGAGGCGCTGCCGCTTCCCGAGGCGAAGCGGATGCTCGGCTGGGCGAAGAAGGGCCTGAGGATCCTGTTCGTGAACGGCGTCACCGAGACGCTTGCCGTCGGCATGGATGTGACCCACGAGAAGGCCGCCGCAAAGACGCCCTTCAACGACGGGGGAGACGCGGAGCTTGCGCGGGTGGTTGCCGAGATGAAGGCGCTTCCGAACGTGGCAACGGTCGACGGCCCCGAAGCCGCGCTCCCGGCGCTCCAAAAGCTCGGCGTCGAGCCGCGCATCCGCTTCTCCGCGCCGAACAGAAACGTGCTCCCCTTCCTGCGCGCGGACGGCGACAGGCGCTACGCGTACTTCTACAACTGCATGTATACCGAGAAGGAGCCGGTCTTCTTCACAGCGGAGATCGAAGGCGAGGGTGTGCCCTACTGGATCGACTGCTGGACGGGCAAGGTTGAAGCGTACGCGCAATACGACGTGAAGGACGGTCGCACCGTCGTCGCGATCACCCTGAACCCCGGACAGGCGTGCATGCTCGGACTCGACCTCTCGGAGAAGCCCGGACTGCGCGTCGTCGGGACGGACGCCTCCTTCGCGAAGCGTGCGGATGGCAAACTCTTCATCGGCGCGCGCAAGTCCGGCACGTACGCCGCTCTGCTCTCGGACGGTACGACAAAGGCCGTCTCAATCGACGTCCCCGCCGACGTGGACATCCCCCTCTGGCATCTCAAGGTCGAGGACTGGGACGCGGGCGAGAAGGTCGAAGTCGCGGAGGACCGCGGACTGGGATACGTGAGCAAGGAAGTCTATTATGAGACGAAGAAGACCATGCTCGACGCGGGCGAGGTGGAGCTCAAGTCCTGGAAGGACATCCCGGAGGTCGGCGATTCCGTCTCCGGCGTGGGCTTCTATGCGGCGACCTTCGATCTGCCCGATTCCTGGGGCCCAAAGAACGTCGCAAAGCTCGTCCTCGGCTCCACGAACGGCCAGACCTGCGCCGTCTACGTGAACGGCGCGAAGGCGCCCGGCGTGGACTTCGATCGGCCCGAACTGGACATCACCGCCCTCGTGAAGCCCGGCAGGAATGCCGTCACCGTGGAAGTTTCCACCACCCTCGCGAACCGCCTGCGCGCGCGCGGCTATTTCGCGGACGTGCCGCGCCGCTTCATGGAGCTCATGAGCGAGTCGACCGCCATGGGCGAGATGAGCGAGGTGGGCGACAACCCCCTCGGTCCGCTCATGGCCTCGCTCTCCGACTGCGACGTGCAGAGCTACGGCATGACGGGGTTCGCGAAGATCGCGACGTACACGCTGGAGGAAGCGTAGGGGGAGGCAGCCGGGGGTTCTACCCCCGGCACTCTGCGGCGCATGGATCGGATTTTAATCCGACCCATGCGGCCGCGAATCGGCTTGGTTTGAAGAAATCAACCTGCCCCGGGCGACCGAGATTGCGATTCCGATACCTTTGCCGGGTGGGATAGCCCGGCTTTTTAACAGGAGAAAACAATGCCAAGCGTTCGGAAGGTCACGGAGCTTTCCATGTGCACGGGCTGCGGCGCGTGCGACATCTGTGCGCACATCGCGTTCGAGACGAACGAGTTCGGCTTTCCCGCGCCCGTGATCGGCGACGAATGCGAGGACTGCGGCCGATGCCTTGCCGCATGTCCCTTTGATCCCGATCTGGAGGACGACTGATGGAGCATGAAGCGCGCCTCGGGTCCATTCTCATGAACAGTCCCGCCCTCCGCGCGATCCTGACCGGCGCGCAAACGCTCTGCCTTTGCGATTATTACGTCGGCGCCGGCGCGGTCTGCCAGACGGTGTGGAACCACCTGTGCGGCTTCGACCCGCTCCACGGCATCTCCGACGTCGATTTCGTCTACTTCGACGATACCGACCTTTCGTGGGAGGCGGAGGACGAAGTCGTGCGGCGCGTGACAGCCCGCTTTGCCCATTTGCCCCTCCAACTGGACGTGAAAAATCAGGCGCGCGTGCATCTGTGGTACGGCTCACGCTTCGGCGCGGACATCCCGACCTATCCATCCCTCGAATGCGCGATCGACACATGGCCTACCACCGCCTCCGCCGTCGGCGTGCGGCTGGAGGGGGAAAAGCTCGACGTTTATGCGCCGTTCGGACCATCCGACCTCATGAACCGGGTGATCCGCCCGAACAAGCGCCAGATCACCCGCGAAATTTACAAAGCGAAATGCGAAAAGTGGAAGGCGCGTTGGCCGGAGCTGACCGTCGTCCCATGGGAGGACGCGTGAAAAAGCAGCTTTCCGAAATGACCCTCGAGGAGCTCTGGCAGCTTTTTCCAATCATTTTGACCCCGCACGACCCCGCCTGGGCTTCCTTCTACGAGGAGGAGCGTCTGCGTCTCGCGGGCCTTCTGCCGATGATGACCCGCGTGAGCCACGTCGGTTCGACGGCGATCCCCGCCATCTGGGCCAAGCCTATTATCGACATTCTCATCGAAGCGGACGACCCGGCGGCGCTCAAGGGGCCTGCCCGCGCGGCGGGCTACGTCCTCATGTCCGAGTCGCCCGACCGGCTCTCCTTCAACAGGGGTTACACCCCGGACGGCTTCGCGCAGCGCGTCTATCACCTGCACGTCCGAAGGCCCGGCGACAACGACGAGCTCTACTTCCGGGACTACCTGAATGACCACCCGGACGCCGCGAAACAATACGAGGCTTTGAAGCTCTCGCTCTGGAAGCCCTACGAGCACGACCGCGACGGCTACACGCGCGAAAAAACCGCCCTCGTCGCCGAGTATACGGCTTTGGCAAGGGCGGCGTATCCAGGAAGGTACGATTAACGAAAAAGCAAGTCCGACAGCCGCGCGAGGCCGTTGGTATTCTTATTGCGGAAGTCCAAATCCGACGTACAGAACCTCTCCGGTTTTCCGCGCGAGCACGACGACGCCGAGCGGGCCAAAGTCGCTGTCTCGGGTCCAGTATTGTCCCGTCACGAGCCAGCCGTCGGCGGAAGCGTTGATCCCGACGACGACGTTGCCTGTTTCCGTCCAGGTACCGAGCGCGTCGTTCAGGATGGGGATGGCGATCCGCGCGGCGTCGAGGTAATGAGCAGGAACTGCGCTGTTGTGATACATCGGGAACTCGTTTGCGGCCCTCAGCGCGTCGGCGCAGTCATATTTGATGGATCTGTCGCCGTCTGGATCGACCATCTCATCGGCCGTGTCTGCCGTATCGTCCAACACGCCATACAGGACGCCGTCTACCTCGATCTTCTCTGGAAAGAGCATGGAAGGCTCCTGGCATCCGTTCAGGAATGCGCCCGACATAAGGAGCGCAACCAAGGCTACGCATATGAAACTTCTCATAGCGACAATAGATACTTCGATGCCTCTGCGGAAGGTCCGGTCGGCGTAAACTTGCATCCGATATACCCCTCGTACCCCGACTCCCGGATCGCGGCGATCACGTTTTTGTAGTTGATCTCGCCCGTTCCCGGCTCGTGCCGCCCAGGCACGTCCGCGATGTGGAAGTGCTTGATGAGGCCGACGTTTGCGCGGATGTTCGCGATCAGATTCCCCTCCGTGATCTGCTGATGATAGATGTCGAACAGGACCCCGATCCGCCCGGCCCCCGCCGCGCGCGCGATGGAAAAGGCCTGTGCCGACGCGTTCAGATAACTGCCGACGTGATCAACAATCGGATTCAAGGGCTCGATGGCGAGCGCCATGTCCCATTTTTCGAGAATGGGGCGCGCGGCCAGCAAGCACTCAATGATGTTGTCCTCCTGCGCCCCGCGCGAGAGCGCGGAGAGCGCCTGTCCCGGCGCGATGATGAGAAGATTGCCCAGCGCGGAGATCGCTTCGCACGATTCCTCGACCATCTCGAGAAAGAGAGAACGGCTTTCGCGCGCGAGCATGCCCGTGCGGGAAAAGGTCTCCCTCCTTTTTTCGTCCGCCGAGTCGACGAGCGCCGCCGCGACGGGCATTTTCGCCTCCGATATCCCGGACAGATCCTTGTCATGCCACCGCCAGAACTCGACGGCCTCATACCCGGCGTCCCGCGCAAGCCGCGCGCGCCCGGCAAACGGCGTCTCCCGGAACAGCATCTCGACGCACGCCGAATACCCCTTCATGAAGCGCCTCCTATTGATCGTCCGTGGCAACCTCGCCCGCGCGCTTGCGCGCCCGGAACTGGCGAAGCCCCATCTCCTCGCCGCGCAGTAGCCGCGCGATGTTTTCCCGGTGGCGGAAGATCATGACGGCGGACGCGAGTCCCACCACCAAAACCGACGCGCCGCTGAAGCCCATGAAGTGCATCGCGATGGGGTAGACGGCCATGACGGAGATCGTCGCCACGGCGATCTTGTCGCCCACGAGCGTGATGACCGCAGTCGCCCCGAGGGCGGCGAAGAACGCGAACCAGCCGGAAGAGGCGAGGATCAGCCCCAGATACGACGCAAATCCCTTCCCCCCGTGAAAGCCCATCCAGAACGGGTATGCGTGCCCGAATACGCAGCATACGCCCGCCAGCTCGCCCGCGAACTCGTAGGCCCCGAACAGCGCGCGCGCGAGCAGCACCGCGACCGCCGCCTTCGCGATGTCAAACGCAGCAACGAAAAGGCCTGCCTTCAGACCGATCACGATGAGCGCGTTCGTCGCCCCCGCGTTGTGCGAGCCCGCCTTGCGGATGTCGCGCCCGTGGAACCGTCCGACGATGTAGGCCGCGTTCAGGCAGCCGATCAGGTAGCCCATGACCGCGCAGAGAATATATGCGGTTTTCACACCAACATAAATAAACATACACATATTATATCATCAATAAATTTGCCGTACAACATCAATTTTAGCTTACGCGCGGGGCGAGAGGAAAAGCCCCGCGCGAGGGCGAAGGCCCAGGACGTTCACAAACTTCCGCGCCTGAAACAGACGATGCCGTCACAAAACATTACCCACGAACGGTTGATGGAGGAATGAATTCGGATATAATCATTCGAAGAGGCAAAAAGATGGGTCTGAGCGGCTTGACGGCAGAAATGACATGAAATCCCATCCTCCAAAACGCAAATTCGTCCATCCGGGGCTGGGCCCCGGATGGACGAGACGACCAAATGATTTCCCCCATCCGGCATGGGATAGGGCGTCAGCCCAGGGTCCGGGGCGGCGCCCCGGCGCAACGCCCCGCCCCTACACGACCCCCTGCGCCATCATGGCGTCGGCCACCTTGAGAAATCCGGCGATATTGGCGCCGACGACGTAGTTGCCGGGATGTCCGTACTCGGCGGCGGCGGCATAGGCGCGGCGGTGGATGTCGGCCATGATGGATTTGAGGGTCTCGTCGACCTCCTCGAATGTCCAGCTGAGACGCTGCGCGTTCTGGCTCATCTCGAGGCCGGAAGTGGCGACGCCGCCGGCGTTCGCGGCCTTTCCGGGGAGGAAGGTGACGCCGCTGTGGATGAAATACTCCGTGGCGGGAATGGTCGCGGGCATGTTCGCTCCCTCGGCGACCATCATGGCGCCGTTTTTGACGAGCAGCTTCGCGTCGCTGAGGTCGATCTCGTTCTGGGTGGCACAGGGGAGGGCAATATCGCACGCAACGGCCCAGATGCCCTTGCCCGCGTGATACTCGGCCTGGGGCCGCGCGGAGAGATACTCGCCGATGCGCCCGCGCCGGGTCTCCTTGATGTCCTTGATGACGGCGAGGTCGATCCCGTCCCGGTCATAGATCCAACCGGTCGAATCGCACATCGCGACGACCTTCGCGCCCAGCGCCTGCGCCTTCTCGCACGCATAGATCGCCACGTTCCCGGAACCGGAGATCACGACAGTCTTGTTTTCAAAACTCTCGCCGCGCATGGCGAGCGCCTCGCGCGCGATGTACACGAGTCCGTAGCCCGTGGCCTCCTTGCGCGCGAGCGAGCCGCCGTAGGAAAGCCCCTTTCCGGTCAGCACGCCCTCGTAGCGCCCTGTGATGTGCTTATACTGGCCGAAGAGGTAGCCGATCTCTCTCGCGCCCACGCCGATGTCGCCCGCGGGCACGTCGAGGTCGGCGCCGACGTGCCGGTAGAGCTCCGTCATGAAGCTCTGGCAGAAAGCCATGACTTCGCGGTCGCTCTTGCCCTTGGGGTCGAAGTCGCTGCCGCCCTTTCCGCCGCCCATGGCGAGTCCCGTGAGGCTGTTTTTGAAGGTCTGCTCGAACGCGAGCGCCTTGACGATGGAGAGGTTCACGGTCGGGTGCAATCGCAGCCCGCCCTTGTACGGCCCGATGGCGGAGTTGTACTGCACGCGATAGCCCCGGTTGACCTGAACCCGTCCCGCGTCGTCTACCCACGGCACGCGGAAGATCACCGCGCGCTCCGGTTCAACGAGGCGCTCGAGAAGGCCCCACTTTTCAAACGCGGGGTGCGTTTCAAGGACAGGCGCGATCGCCTCCAGCACCTCGGTTGCGGCCTGTAAAAATTCGCGCTGATGGGGATCCTTCGCGATCAACCTCTCCAAAACGGAGCTGACGTAAGACATGAGCCTTCCTCCTTCTCGTGACGCGTCGAGACGCTGAAATCGATTATACCTTGCGCGGTGTGCATTGGCAATACGATTTATGTAAAATTGCAATATGTATTCAAATTGAATCCAAATATTTGCGCGGTGAGGCTGATATATGAGCGTGAGTGCGCAAAAAATGCGGGTAAAGAGGCAAGAGACAGGCAATTCATCCGTGCATAAAAATGCATGTGAAAAGGGATGCGCCGCGCGAAAAAGCGCTTGACTTTGACGTCGCGTCGCACCTTATACTCATTTTCGGAGGGGAGGCGGACCATGGAAGAGCGACAGACGATCACGCAGGTGACGAAGGCGTTCGGCATTACGACGCGCATGCTCCGGTATTACGAGGAGATCGGGCTTCTGGGCAGCGAGCGGATCGAGGGCTATTCCTACCGGGCGTACGGCCCCGAGGCATGCACGCGGCTCAGGCAGATCCTGTTTCTGAAAAAGCTGCGCATCCCGCTCAAGCAGATCGCGGTCCTTCTCGGGGACGCGGACGCGCGGCGCGCCGTCGAGGTGGTGGAGGAGAACATCCGGCGGATCGAGGAGGAGGTCTTCTCGCTCGAGACGATCCGAAGCGTGCTCGCGCGGTTTCGCGCGCTCCTCATGACGACGCCGCGCGCAGAAGTCCTCACGGACGCGTCGCTCGCCGAGCTGGTCGCACCGCTTCCCCTCCGAAAGACAGGTCTGAGGGAGGAAAACGACATGGAGGAACTCAACAAGGCGTCCGAGCGGATCGAGCGGCTCACCGACCGGGACGTGCGCATCGTGTATCTGCCCCCGGCGACGGTCGCCGCGTATCAGTACGAGGGCGACGAGCCGGAGTGGCACGTCGGCAAGGTCATCGACAAATTCGTGCGGGAGACGAAGCTGCCCGAGATCAAGCCCGATCTACGGCACTACGGCTTTAACGCCCCGAACCCCTCGGACGAGACGGGCGCGCACGGCTACGAAATGTGGGTCACTATCCCGGATAACTTGGACGTGCCCGCGCCGCTTCAGAGAAAGGCGTTTGCGGGCGGGCTGTACGCGGCGCGCGCGATCCCCTTCGGTGCATTCGAGGAATGGGACAGGCTGTTCCGCTGGGTGGGGCAGAGCGAGAAGTATGCGTATCGGGACAGATGGGACGGCAGGGACATGTTCGGCTGCCTCGAGGAGCATCTCAATTATATCAATCACTACATGCTCGACGAATCGGAGCCCGAGGGCATGCAGCTAGACCTCCTGATTCCCGTGCGGGAGAAGGAGGCAACGAAATGACGTTCGAAGGTCTGGAGTTCGTCCCGATGAAGCGGGAGGACGTTCCCGTTTTGACGCCCATCATGCGCCGCTCGTTTGACGACGATTCCCGGCTGTTCTTCGGACGGCCGTCCGGCGGCCCGCCCGGCTACGACGACGGGAGTTTCCTCACGAAGTGGGGCCTCGAGTCCGGCGCGGCGGCCTTCCGCATCGACCGTGACGGAGAACCCGTCGGCGCGATCATCCTTTTTGTCGACGAGAACCGCGGGCGCGGCCACCTCGGTTGTCTGTTCATCGACAGCGCGCTCATCGGAAAGGGCTACGGCCACGCCGCCTGGCGCTTCGCGGAGCATCAATATCCGGGCATCAGGGTCTGGGAGACCGAAACCCCGGCGGTGTCGTACCGCAACCACAGGTTCTACATCAACAAGTGCGGGTTTCAGGTGTACGCCGTCGAGGGCGGCATGGACAGGCACGAAGCGCAATTCAAGCTGCGGAAAGGGATGGCATAGGGAAGGGGATGGACGCGGAACCGCGTCCATCCCCGTGTTTTCCCCGACTCTTTCCCCGAGATAGGCTTCCTTGACCATGTCGTCCTTGAGAAGGTCCGTTCCCCTTCCGGAGAGGGTATTGCGCCCGTCTGAAGCACGTACGCCGGTCGGTGATCATGAGCGCCTTGCGCGCATTCTGCTCCGCCGGGTGGATCGTCTTCCGCCCTTGTTCAGCTGGATGGTGGAGGCTCCGACCCTCCGGAACGTGGGCGATGCCCTGCGCGACCACCTCGCGGGCGGGCGTGCGCAGTCCCATAAGCGTACATATGTTTTTCTTATACGCATATCGCTTCGTGGTCCACGTGACACAAAAAAACGCGCGGCTTGCGCCGCGCGGCATGGATTACTTGATTTCGACGGTCGCGCCGACTTCGGCGAACTTCTTCTTGATTTCCTCGGCGGCTTCCTTGGTGACTGCCTCCTTGAGGGTCTTGGGCGCGCCGTCGACGAGATCCTTGGCTTCCTTGAGGCCCAGGCCGGCAACGACTTCGCGCACGACCTTGATGACCTTGATCTTCTCGGAACCGACGTCCTTCAGGATGACGTCGAACTCGGTCTTCTCTTCCTCGACGACGGCGGCCACAGCGGGACCGGCGGCGGCGGCGGGGGCGGCGGCGGAAACGCCGAACTTCGCTTCCATTTCCTTGACGAGGTCGGCCAGCTCAAGGATCGTCATGGACTCAATAGCGGAAATGATCTCTTCGCGATTCATGATATTACCTCCATAATTTGTTGTGGGATTTCGTCCGGCCGATCATTCCTCGCCGGCCTTCTGCTTGCGGATTGCCTCGATGAGGTAGACGAACTTGGAGACCGCGGACATCATGCTGCCCATGATCTTAGCGATGAGCACCTCGCGGGAGGGCAGATCGGCCAGGGCCACGACGCCTGCCTCGTCCAGATACGCGCCGTCCAGCACGCCGCACTTGATCTTCAGCTTCTTCGACTTGTCCATGAAGGTCTTGACGACCTTCGCGGGCGCGATCATGTCGGTGTAGGAGAAGGCGACGGCGGTGGGCCCCTTCAGGTGCTCCTCCATGGATGCCGCGTACGCCGAATCCTTGACGGCCAGGTCGATCATCGTGTTCTTGAGAACCGCGTACTCGCAGCCCGCCTTGCGAAATTCGACGCGCAGCGCGGTATCCTCGGCGACGGTCAGGCCGCGGTAATCGACGAGCACGACGCTCTGCGCGCGCTGGAACTTGTCCTTGATTTCCGCGACGACGGCCTTTTTCATTTCCTGGTTGTTGGACATTTCTTTAACACCTCTCATTCCCGTCCGGAGTGACGGCAAAAAAACACCCCTGCGCGCGTGACGCAGGGGTAGTGTAAAACACAATCCCTTGCGCCTCGGCGAGCAACCCTTTCGGGTTTTACGCTCCGCACTCGCTGTCTCAGGCACAGACGGCTTTCAAGCCAGTATTATTATATCAAAGAGGATCGCGAATGTCAAGTTATGATCTCGAATGTTCCAATTCTCACGCATGAAGAGGCGGGTGGCCGCCTCGGATGATCTCGGCTTTTCCCGCCGAGCGCACGCTATCCGGCGCGCTCCTCCTCGAGTAGACTCTGCGCGCGGAGCTGATCGAGGAAGACGTCGAGATCCTTTTCTGCCACGTCCCGTTCGACCTCAAATTCCGCGAGGAGAAGCGACAGAAGATCCTCCCTCGAGATGTGCGTCCTGAGACTTTCCCACAAAAACGCCGACACGTCGTTCAGGACGAGCGCGCCCTCGAATTTGTTGATGTTCTCGCCGACGGGCATGACGATGTGTTCCCCCACGATGTTGCGCAGCACGAACCCTTCCCTGATCTTCATATCCGGACGTACCTCCTGTTCGATCCATTCGCGATTTTCGAATAACGCCCCGCATGTCCACTGAGCGGAATCGCCGTCTGGGCCGCAAAAAAGCCTGTAGACGGGAACTGTGTCCGCGACGCGCCGGATCGCGGCCATGACCGCGGTCGCCGCGCGCTCGTCCCACATCGGCAGGAAGCACTGTCCCGTCATGAGTCCGATCGCCTGTTGCCTGCTCAGCGGGCGGAGCCGGTTGAAGGGCGCGCGCCGTACCTCCAGAATCGCCCTCAGGGGAAACGCGGCGCGTCGGTGGATCTGTTCCTTGCCGTCCCAGGGCATTCCGCAGGCGGCCGGTCCGTCCGCACCTGGGAGAATGCCCGGGCGGTCGCCGCTGACAAATTCCGCGCCGATCCGTTCGATCCACGCCCGGGCGCGCGTCGACTTTCCTGTCCCGGAGGGCGCGGTGAACGCGACTGCGGAGCCGTTCAGTTCCACGCACGCGGCGTGCAGGGAAACGATCCCCTTCAGGGCGCCCGCGCATTCCAATGCCGCGCGAAGCGGTGCGCCGTCGCGCTCGTCATCTGCGAGCGCGCAATCAGGATCATTTAGAAGCGCCACCGTCCCGCCGTCCTGCGACATGCGGACCGCGAAGCGCGCGCCGTTCCTTGCGCGATAAATCCACCCGCCGGGGCGGCGCTCAACGATCATTTCGGCGACGGAATAAGTTTCCAGAACGTCACCCAGATTGGCTTCGCCCGTGCTTTCGATTTGTATGGGGGTCAGCCATGGCCATTCTGACCATCGCAACGCCATCTCATGAATCGTCACGTTGATCCCCTCCTGCCGCGCAAACGCTGACGAGACATCAATAAATATATCATATGTTATGTGAGTTCTATTATAACATAAGAAATGACGCGGCGCATCATTAATTTTTCCTTTCATTCTCAGATTGACGTTCATTGCCATTTCACGAAAAGACCGGCGACGAGACGTCAGCCGGTCTTTTCCCGTTTGAGCAATCGTTTTGCGATCCGCCCGAGCTTGCGCGCCGCGCGTCCGGGCAAAAAAAGATATCTGCGCACGCGCCACAGCCCGACCCAGGCGCGCGCGTATAGGCGGCAGAGGGATCCGTTCGGGTCGAGACTCGCGCGTCCGCGCTCAATTTTGACCGCGACGCCCCACAGATTCCGCGCGTGCGTCCAGGGATCGGGCGCGAGGCAACCGTCGCCGAAAGTCTGCACCATCTCGCCATTCACGCGAAACACGCGGTGCAGCACGTAGTCGTTCCGGTGCTCCCTGAAAAAAAGCACGATGTCGCCGATTTCCGGCGCGCGGTGCAGGGGGACGACGGTCACGTCGTCCCTTTCGCGGCGGATCAACGGACGCATGCTGTGACCGACGACCCTGAACCGAACGGGCAGATCGGTTCCTTCGAGCGCCGCCCTGTGCCATTCCTCGACGGAAAAGCGGAACGATTTACGAAGCTCCGCTTCCTGCATCATGGCCATTCTCCCCGCTCATCTGCAGCGCCTCTTTCAGCGTCCTTCTGACCGCGCCCTTTCCTTCGCGCATCCTGCCGAGGTATCCGAGCACTTTTTCCGCGAGTCCCGCGTCATAGAGGTCTACGCCGAACACGCTCGCGTCGCGCAGGATGTCGGCCGCCGTCCGACTCGTGAGCTCGTGAAGCCGCGGGTCATCCGAAAGCTTCATGCAGTTGCCCGCGTCGTCCGTCGCGTCGAGGTATCTGAGCCAGCCCGCGAGCGCGAGGGGGATGCCGACGAGTCTCCCCGCGTCGCCGCGCGCGGCGTGCGCCTTGATCGTCTCGCCGAAGCGGATCGCCACCTTCTGCGAGGTGTCGGTCGCGATGCGCTGGGGCGTGTCGGGCAAAAACGGGTTCGGGAAGCGGTCGTTCACCACCTCGTCGAGGAACGATTTGGGCGAAATGATGCCCGGATCGGGGGACACGGGCAGGCCTTCCCCGTAGCCGATCACGCGGATGAGCCTCGAAAGCTCCGCATCCTCGGTCTCCTTCCAGATGGCGTCGTAGCCCAGAAGGCACCCGAACACCGCGAGCGCGGTGTGCAGGGGGTTCAGGCATACGGTCACCTTCATGCGCTCCACCTTTGAGACGGTCTCCCGCGCGGCGAAGTACATGCCCGCCCTCTCGAGCGGTGGACGCCCGGCTGGGAAGGCCTCCTCGATCACGAGATACTCCTTCTCCTCCGCGTTCACAAAGGGTGCGACGTGCGTCCCGCGCGGCGTGACGACGGGCGCGATGCCCTCAAATCCGTCCGCCTCCAGGACCGCTAGCACGCGCGTATCCGGGCGCGGGGTGATCTTGTCGATCATCGTCCACGGGAAGGCGACCTCATTTTCAATGTAGTTGACGAGCGCCGGATCGTCCGCCGCGAGTTCCAGAATCGCGGCCTTCAGCTTGTCGCCGTTCTGCGAGCAGTTGTCCATGCTCACGAGGGAGACAGGCCCTGCGCACGCGGCCATCCTTCGGGAGAGGAGATACACAACCTGACCCATGAGCGACTCCGCCTCCGCGAGCGGCCGTCCGAGGTCGCGCTCGTAGGACATGCGCGCGTAACCCTTTTCGGTGATGGTAAACGTCGCAATCTGAAGCGACGCCGCCTCAAACACCTCGATTGCGCGCGCGAGGCCCGCGCCTTCGAGCGCGTGCGCCTCCGCGACGGACGCCACGAGGTGCTTGTTCATGGTCCCGTCCGCCTTCAGGAGCACGCAGAGCGACAGATTGTCAAACGGCGCATAAGCGCTGCCCGGCGTCTCCGAGCCGCGGCCTGCGAAGGCCACGATGCCCGTCTCAGAAAGTCCCGCGTTCAATAACTCCTGATGCGCCCGCGCGACGTGGGCGCGGAAAATGTTTCCCGGCCCGAAGTGCGCCCATTGCGGCCTCTCGCGCGTCAGGGCGCGCATGGTCCGAACGTCGTACTCCGGAACGGTGTATTCCTTCCCCCGCAGCGCGTCGAAACTTGTCAATATCCCATCGTTCAGTTTCATTCCAAACACCCCTTTTGCATGATTATACCACGCGCCGGGGACGCAGGCAACAGGGTACGGGGAACGGCGAGGCAGGGAGTTCCGCCCCCTGCGTCCCTGTTCAAGAGATATTGCCTATGGCAATCCGCAATGGGAAAATGGATTGTCCATGGGCGATTTACAAAATCAGTCGTCCCGGAAGCCCCGGGACGACGATGTACATGGACCTTATTTTTGCCAGCAGGGGATGCTCAAGGATGTCAGCCCTTGAGCGAGGGGCCAGGGGAGCGGGGCTCCCCGGTGTTTCTTGCGTCCCCGGCGTCCCCCGCATTCTTTTCATAGATGAGCCGCAGACCCTTGAGCGTAAGCAGACCGTCCAATACGTCGATGGCCTTGGATTCCTCGGCGACGAGCACGGCGAGCCCGCCTGTGGCGACGACGCGCGCGTGCGGCGCTGAAATCTCGGCCTTCATGCGGCGCACGAGGTACTCGATCTGACCGATGTAGCCATAGATGATGCCGGACTGCATGTTTGTGATGGTATTTTTTCCGATGACGGACTCGGGTTTGGCGAGCTCGAAGCGGGGAAGCTTGGCGGCCTTTTCGGTGAGCGCCTCGGCGGCGAGCTTCAGACCGGGGCAGATCGCGCCGCCGAGAAACTCGCCCCGCTCGGAGATGACGCCGAAGGTGGTCGCGGTTCCGAAGTCGATTGTGATGCAGGGTCCGCCGTAAAGCTCGTAGGCGGCGACGGCATTGGCGATGCGGTCGCCGCCCAGCTCGCGCGGGTTCTCGTATTTGATGTTGATGCCGGTCTTGACGCCGGGCGCGACGGTCATGGGCGACATGCCGAAATAGTTGCGGCACATGTGCTCGATGGTGAAGTTGATGGACGGCACGACCGAGGACATCATGATGCCCGTTACGCATTTCGGCTCGTAGCCCTCGTGGCGGAACATGCCGCACAGCAGGATGCCGTACTCGTCCGAGGACATCATGCGGTTGGTGGAGATGCGCCAATACTTCACCATCTCCATGCCTTCAAAGAGCGCCGTCTTGATGTTCGTGTTCCCGATGTCAAGCGTCAGTATCATCTGTTTATACCTTTCCGTTTCGTTTGACCTTCCAGACCGCCGCGGCGACGGGCGCGGAAATGAGCGCGGCCGCGACGGCCTCGCCGCCCCCGCCGCCGGAGGCGATCGCCAGCAGGATGCCCACGAAGCTCAGGCCCGCGACGCCCAGGTTCTCCGCCAGCACGTGAAGATCGAGTCCCGAGAAGAGGTAGCCGAGGTACATGAAACCCAGGAAGAACACCGTGTTCGTGACCGAGCCCACGATCGCCGCGATGGGCACCGCAGGAACGAATTTCTCGCGGCCGCGCGCGATCGCCCGGTAAGTCAGATACGTAAACGTCGGAACCAGGAGGCGCGGCACGAACACCATGACGATCGCCGCGAGGGGCGACGCGGCAAAAAGCGTCGGCGCGAGACCGGCCCCGGCGCGCAGGAGGTTCAAAAAGCTGACGGTTCCAAAGCTTAGCCCGAGAATGAGTCCCGAGGGCAGGCCGAGAATGATCGTCCCGATGATGACCGGTATGTGCAGGATCGTCAGGTCGATGAACCCCAGCGGGATGAGGCCCAGTGGTGTAAAGCCCAGAATGAAGATAAGTGCAATCAGGATCGCGTTGACAGCCAAAAAATAGGTCTTCTTCATGGTTTGCCTCCGTTCAGGTTCCCGCGTGGGGATACCCTACGATATTGGGATAACCGGGTCACCCGTCCGGCTCCTCGCGGATGCCGCCTTCATGAATATACCATTTGCATGTTAAAATACGCATTGCTCCGCGGGTTCATGCGTGATATAATGTGAAAAAAATGGGGGGTGTTATGAATGGGCAAGGTGACGGGATTGGCGCACATTGGCGTCAAAGTGAAGGACATCGAGGCGTCAAAGAAATTCTACGTGGACCTTCTGGGCTTTCAGATCGACGAGGAAAACGACCTTGGACGCATAAAGCTCGTGTTTTTGTCGAACGGCAATTGCCTGATCGAGCTGATCAGCGCGGACGTCGTGCCGGAGCTGCCCGGTCAGATCGACCACATCTGCATGGAGGTCGAAGGGATCGACGAGTTGGTTGCGGAGCTCAAGGGGAAGGGCCTCGCCTTCGACGGTGAAGTGAGCTATGGCGCGGCCATCCGCGGCGGCATCAAGAACATCTTCTTCAAGGGCCCGGACGGCGAGCGGATCGAGTTCTTCGATTATCTGAGGTGATGTCATGGTGACGTTCGGAAGGGACATGAAGTCCGAAACCCGCGAAAAGATGCGCGGCGGGACGGGCAGCGCGCGCCTCACGGCGCTCTCGCAGGAACTCCCCGGAAAGATGCGGCTTTTTTCACAGATCACCCTCGCGCCCGGAAGCTCCATCGGCTACCACGTGCACGAGGGGGAGACGGAGCTTTTCTACTTCGTCAAGGGCGCGGGCCGCGTGATGGACGACGGCGAACCTGTGGATGTGAAGGCGGGCGACTGCATGTCGACGCCGAGCGGCCACGGTCACTCCGTTGAGAATACAGGAGGCGAGGATCTGGTGTTCGTCGCGGCGATCGTGCTGGACTAAAAAACGGGAGCCTTCGCGGCTCCCTTTTTGTGAAGATCTCATTGGAATTTCTGATTCGGGAATTGAGAAAACAGGAATACCCGCTCCTGCGGGACTTTACCTACGAGGCGATCTTCCAGCGCGACGAGACGAACCTCCTGCCGCGCAGCGTGCTCGATGATCCCCAGCTCCGGGCGTGCTACGAGGATTTCGGGAGGAAGGATGATTTCTGCCTCGTCGCGCAGGTCGAAGGAAAAATCGTGGGCGCGGTCTGGACGCGCGTCATCGCTGGTGCGGTGAAGGGTTTTGGAAACATCGACGAAAAGACGCCTGAATTCGCCATCGCGCTTCGAAAGCCCTGTCGTGGCGCGGGAATCGGCACCGCGCTCATGCGCGCCATGCTTGCGCTTCTGCGGGAGAAGGGGTATCCCCGCGCGTCGCTCTCCGTCCAGAAGGACAACTACGCCGTCCGGCTATACGAAAAGGTCGGCTTCCGGACCGTCCGGGAAACGGAAGAGGAGTTCATCATGGTTTGTGATCTGTGAAAAAAACATGGCGAAGACCACGGCTCGGCACTCCTCGCGGGACTGTCGCCGATTCTCAAGAAGATCGGCATCCGTCGCACGGGTTCCATCGCGGCTGACTGATTTTGTAAACTTAGAAAACGCCCGCGGCGATCATGTCGATCACGTTTCCGTAGTCGCCGTCCACACCCGTGACGGAGGGGATGGCGGAGAGGTCGCTCTTGATGCCCTCGTCGAGCGCGCGCACGACCTCGCCGGGGTTCTCCACTCTTGTGAGCGCGTACCTCAACACCCACAACCGTGCGGAATACGCGAACGCGCCGCCGTAAGCGACGCAGTTTTCATAGGCGACGAAATTCGCCTCCGCCTCGTCCGCGATGCCCAGCATGTGGGCAAGCTCGTGCGCGGCGGTGAAGGGGATTGCGACCGGGCTGCGCGTGGCATCCACGAGCGCCTCGCCCGTAAAGGGGATGAACATGCCCGCGACGCGGAGCGCGCGCATCCATTCGGGGTACCGCACCGCCTTCGCGGCGGCGGGCGCACGCATGACGTCCCTCGAGAGCACCAGCGCCTCCTGGACGGAGATCGTCTGGCGGCCGCCTTGGTTTAATTCGGAGACGAGCTCGGCGCACAGCCGGAATACCGCGTCCGTGTCCGCCGTTTCCGCCTGGGCTGGCCCCGTCAGGCAGAGCGGATACCAAAGCACGCTAAACAGAACGAGTAGCGCGAGCGCGGCGGAGAGGACGCGCGGTCTGAAAAGGCAGGCGAGCGCGATGACAAACGCAAGGAGCAGCCCCAGCGCAGGATAGACGATTTTGCCGGAGAGGCCCGCGAGCGCGCGCAGCGCCGGCACGGAAACAGCCCCGCCGATAAGCTTTGCGAGCGCGGGGGAGAAGAGCAGGGCGAGCATGAAAAGGCCCGTCAAAAAGAACGCCTTCCCCCATCCGCGCATGGTGATTCACCCCGCTTTTGTGATAGCAATATTATCGCATGCGCGGGGTTTGTGTGCAAATGCAATATCTGTAAGCGGGATTAATCGCCTCTTTACATCGGAAGGATATAATTGTCACGCAACAGAATGGAGGAATGACGGTCAATATGAAGATCAAGTTTGATTTCAATCCCATGTTTATGGAATTCACGGGCGAGCACGCCATCCCGCGCGCGAAGCTCGACGAGATGCTTCCGGCGCTCCGGAATGCTCACGCGGCGGTCGAAGCCGGGCGCGGCAAGGGCATGCAGGGCTGGATGGACCTTCCCTATAATCAGGACGAGATCGTCCGGGCCATCGAAAAGACGGCGGCGCGCGTGCGCGGCGCGTTCGACGCCTTCGTGGTTCTCGGCATCGGCGGCTCGGCGCTCGGCCCGGCGGCGGTCCAGCAGGCGCTCAATCACCTGCACTATAACGAGCTGCCCGCAGAGAAGCGCGGCGGCCCCCGACTCTACATCGAGGATAACATCGATCCCGAGCGCATGGCGGCGCTCCTCGACGTGATCGATCTGAAAAAGACCTGCTTCAACGTCATCACCAAGTCCGGCGGCACTGCCGAGACCATGAGCCAGTACCTCATCATCCTCGACGCGCTCAAAAAAGAGGTCGGCGACGATTACAAAAAGCACATCATCATCACGACCTCCGAGTCGAAGGGGTACCTCATCAAGATCGCGAAGCGCGAGGATTACGAGACTTTCTATATTCCGGAGAGCGTGGGCGGCCGCTTCTCCGAGCTCTGCCCCGTCGGCCTCATCGCCGCGGCGGTTACGGGCATCGACATCCGCGGGCTGATCGCGGGCGCTCGGCTCATGGACGAGTGGTGCAGCTCCGCCGACGCATACGAAAACCCCGCGCTCATGAGCGCCGGGCTGATGGTCCTGTGCATGGAGATGGGCGTGAACATGTCAGTCATGATGCCCTATGCGGATTCCCTCAAGCTCATGGCCGACTGGTACGCGCAGCTCTGGGCGGAGTCCCTCGGCAAGAACGTGACCCTGGACGGCAAGCCCTGCAACGTCGGCCAGACGCCCATCAAGACCCTCGGCGTCACCGACCAGCACTCTCAGCTCCAGCTCTACACCGAGGGCCCCTACGACAAGGCGCTCACCTTCCTCAAAGTCGAGAGTTTCCGCGCCGAGACGCCCATCCCTCACGGCTGCGACGACATCCCGACCATCGCGTTTCTGGGCGGAAAGAGCCATAACCAGCTCATCGAGGCCGAGCGCGCGGGCACCGAGTACGCGCTGTACCGCTCCGGGCGCATGAGCCAGACGATCACGCTGCCGGAGGTCAACGCCTCCACCGTCGGCCAGCTTCTCTACTTCTTCGAGCTCGTCACCGCCTACGCGGGCGCGCTTCTTGGCATCGATACCTTCAACCAGCCCGGCGTCGAGGAGTCCAAGATTGCCGCCTACGCCGTCATGGGCTACGAGTCCGAGCTTCATACCGCCAAGCGCGAGGAAATGAAGTCCCGGCCCGCGCCGAAGGCTGAGTTTACGTTCTGAAAAGACGGGGCCCGGAGGCAGTACCTCCGGGCCTTACACATGGAGTCCCTTGTGTCAATCTCCCGCCGCCCGGTCGAACTCCGCGACGACTTCGCGGGCGGGCGCCCTGGTGACGAGGCTCGCGATGAGGATGGCGGCAAGGGAAAGGAGGAAGGCGGGTAGGAGCTCGTAGACGGTGAGCGCCTTGATGCCAGCGGACGAACCGAACGGGGCGACGACGTACTTCCAGATAAAGACCATCGACCCGCCGACGATCATTCCCGCCAGCGCGCCAGCCTTGTTCATGCGCCGCCAGAACAGGGACATGAGCATCACGGGACCGAAGGCCGCGCCAAAGCCCGCCCAAGCGAAGGACACGATCCGAAAGACCGAGCTGGTGGAATCCAAGGCGAGAAGCACGCCGACGGCTGAAACGGCGACGACCGTTGCGCGCGCGACAATGATCTTGAACTTGGGGGAGAGCTTGATGCCCATGACGGAGTCCATCAGGTTCTCGGAGACGCTCGACGCCGCGGCCAGAAGCTGCGAGTCCGCGGTGGACATGGTGCAGGCAAGGATGCCCGCGAGAATGAGCCCCGCGAGGAGCGCCAGCGGCACGGAATAAGTGCTCATCAGGTCGGAGATCGCGATGACCACCTTCTCGGCGGCGGCGGCGGAGCCGAAGAGCTCGATCGAGCCCGCAGCGCTGACCGCGTAACCGATGACGCCGATCAGGACGGCGGCGGCCATGGAGATCACCACCCACACGGTCGCGATCCGCCTAGAGAGCTTGATCTTCCGCTCGTCCCGGATGGCCATGAAGCGCAGAAGGATGTGCGGCATGCCGAAGTAGCCGAGGCCCCAAGCCATCGTCGAAATGACAGTCAGAAAGGTGTAGGGCGAGGACTCCCCGGTCGCGATGTTCGCGGCACGGTTCAGGGTCAGATATCCCGCGACTCCGCGCGCGTTCTCGACCACCCGGTCGACGCCACCCGCGACGGACACGCCGAATATGACCACCGAGAGGATCGCGATCGTCATGACGACCGACTGGATGAGGTCAGTCGTGCTGGCCGCGAGGAAGCCGCCCAAGGTCGTATAGGCCACGATGATGACCGCCGAGAGGAGCATCGCCGGGACGTAGTTCACGCCCAGAAGGCTGGAGAAGAGCTTGCCGCAGGCCGCGAAGCCGGAGGCTGTGTAGGGTACGAAGAACACGATGATGATGACCGCCGCGATGCCGACGAGCGACCTCCCGCTATCGTGGAAGCGGTTTTTGAAGAAATCCGGCACGGTGATGGAGTTGGTCAGCTCGCTGTAGCGTCTGAGCCTGCGCGCGACGAGCAGCCAGTTCAGGTACGTTCCGATCGCGAGTCCGATCGCCGTCCACGTTACGTCCGCGAGGCCCGTGAAGTACGCGACGCCCGGCAGGCCCATCATCAGCCACGAGCTCATGTCGGATGCCTCCGCGCTCATCGCGGTCACGATCGGCCCGAGCTGCCGCCCGCCGAGGTAAAAGTCGCCCGCGTTGCGGTTCCGCTTCGTCATGACGATGCCCACCAGGACCATCAGCGCGAGGTATAGGCAGATTGAAATTAGCATGCAAACGAGAGACCAGTTCATAAAACCCCTCCGCTCTTGTAGTGAATCTGATTTTAACACATCGCGGAGTAGACCACAATGCAGAACGAAGTCTGAACTTTGTTCCGCATAAGAGGTGTATTTCCCTTTAATATCATGGTTCTGGAGCTGTACTTTGAAGCAGAATCAGTCTTACAATTTTATGAAAACCGAAACGAATTAAGAAACATCGGCATCATGCGCGCCGCGTAATCGGCGAGCGAATACTCCCCGCCGCAGATGCACCAGTCGTAGAGAAGGCCGCGCTCGCACAGGGCGTAGATCTTCGTGATCTCATTGACCGCCATGTCCTTCTGAATTTCGCCGCGCTCCTGCCCCTCGGTCACGATCCGGCGGAGCAGCTTGTAGTAGACCCTGGTGTGGTCGAGAAGGTGCACGTCGCCGCGCGTCACGAGTTGGGTCGAGTACATCCGCGCGAGCAACTCCAGCGGTACCGTGCGCTCGATCTCCTTGAAGAGCTCGGCATTTAGGTACATGAGCTTGTCGAAACTGTGCATCGCGGGATCGAGTCCGACCATCAGTTCCTCGTACTTTTCGTCGAACAGGATCGACAGCGAGGAAAGGAGCGCGTCCTTGCCCTCGAAGTAATGGTAAAACGAGCCCTTCGAGGTGCCGGAACGCTCCACGATCTCGTCGACCGTCGTGTTCTCGTACCCCTGCTCGTAGAAAAGCCGCCAGGCCGCGGAAACGATCTTTCGCTTCGTCTGTCCCTTTTTCGCGTTCATCGGGTTCCCTCCCCGCCGCCGATTTCCGTCTGCCGCACATCGCGCGCGGCGCGCCGTCCGCCGAAGTTGAACAGAAGGACGCCCGTAAGGATCACCGCGCCGCCCAGAATCGTCGGCGCGTCCAGCCGTTCGCCCAGAAAGACGTAACCCATGAGGCTCGTCAAAAACGGCGTGACGAACATGTAGTTGCTGACGGAGGACGCCTTGTCCGCCTTCCGGAAGGCCTGCGCCCACGCCGCGTAGGCGACCGCGCTCGAGAAAATGCCCAGAATCGCGATGTACAATAGGTCAACGGGCGGTGCGGCGCGCATCTCGCCGACGGATTTCGGAAGGAACGCGGCGAGCATCGCGGTTCCCGCGAAGATGGAAAAGGCCGAGACCTCGAGCCCGCCATACGTCCTCGTCAGCCTGCGCTGCAGGAGATTGTAGACGCTCAGCGCGAGCGCCGCCAGGATGAGCCAGAGAAGTCCGCGGTTGACGGAAAACGCGCCATCCATCATGGTCAGTATGAGCACGCCCGAAAACTCGATCGCGATGGCCGCCCATTGGCGCATCAGGAGCCTTTCCCCGAAGACCAGCCGCGCCATGAGCGCGGTGAGCACCGGGACGACGGCGATGATGACGCTGCCCGTCGCCGCGGTCACCGTCTCGCAGCCCTTGTTGAAGGCGATCATGTAAAAAAAGAAGCCGACCGCGCCCGCGAGCAGAAACCACTTCATGTCGGCGCGCCTCGGGCGCTTCATCCCGGTCGAAAGCACCCAAACCAGCATCGAAAGGGACGCGAAGAAATAGCGCAGAAAGCCCAGAGAGAGCGCCGAATAGTCGCGCAGAACGCGCCGCGTCAGCACGTAGGCCAGCGACCAGAAGAGGATCGTGGTCATCGCGTAGGGATGAAAGCTGTCCTTCCTTTTCAAGCGCGTCATCCCCTCGGAAGTATTTGAGGGCACCGTCCGCATGCGCCTACGACGTCTGCCGATCCGCGTCTGCCGCTTCGGTCGCATGATCAAGGGAAGTATATCATATGGGCGGCGCGAAGTACAGCCTTTGCGCGTTCCCGGATGGTGGAATGATCCTCCCAAAACGCTGCAAACCCGCAGGCGCCCGGCGCGTAAAAATTCGATTGACACGCGCCTGTGAACCCGGTATAATCCTGCGGGATGTGATACATATGCGGAAGAACACGGGTCCGCTCTTCGTCGCGCTTGCGGCGGCCTGCTGGAGCGGCGCGGGTGTATTCGGAAAGAGCGTGACCTGGTCTCCCCTCGCCACTACGGGCATGCGGGCGATCATCGCGGCCCTTGTCATGGTCCTCTTTCGGCGCGGGTTCCGGGTGCGGCTTTCGCGCGGGAATTTGCTTGGCGCGCTGTGCGTGTCCGTGACATCCATCCTTTTCATGGCGGCGAACAAGCTGACGACCGCCGCGAACGCGATCGTGCTCCAGTACGCGATGCCCGTGTTCGTGATCCTGCTCGTCTGGCTGATCTACCATCAGAAGCCCGTCCGGCGCGACGTCGTCACCACGGTTTTCGTGCTCGCGGGCGTGTTCCTCTGCTCCGCCGATTCGATCGGCGGCGGGAACCTGCTCGGCGACGCGCTCGCGCTCCTCTCGGGCTTTACTTATTCGTTCGTCTTCCTGTGCGCGCGCATGAAGGATACGGACCCGCGGGAGTACGCCCTCCTCGGGGTTTCCCTGTGCATGCCGCTCTCGTTCTTCGCCATCGGCGATCCCGGCGCGACGTTCACCTTATCAAACGCCCTCGCGTTTCTCGGTCTCGGGCTCTGCCTCGCCGGCGGCTATCTGTTCATCGCCGTCGGCATGCGGCACACCTCGCCCATGACCGCCGCCATCGCCTCGAACATCGAGCCGGTGCTGAATCCGATCTGGGTCTTCCTCTTTCTCGGCGAGAAGCCGGGGCCGCTGGCCGTCGCGGGCGCAGCGCTCGTTCTTCTGACCGTCACCGTCTACTCCGTGACCGCGCGGGGCGCAAAAAAGCCGGACGCCGTCTGACGCCCGGTTTTTTTATCCTTGTATCAGCCGCGCTGCCTCCACGCGGTAGGTCAGCCCGATTCGCGCGCCCGCGAGGTCGTCCGCGTCCGTGCAGGTGATGATGGTCTGCACGTCCTCCAAGGCGTCCACGAGGCTGCGCCGCCTGGCGGGATCGAGCTCGCTCATCACGTCGTCGAGCATCAGAATCGGCCATTCGCCGCACGCGTCGCGCATCACATGAAGCTCCGAGAGTCTGAGAGAGAGGGCCGCCGTGCGCTGCTGGCCCTGCGAGCCGTAGACGCGCGCGTCGTAATTGTCCACCAGAATCGCGACGTCGTCCCGGTGCGCGCCGACCGAGGTCGACATGCGCCGCAGGTCCATGGCCCGGTTCGCGCGCAGTTTTTCGAGCATGTCGTCCCCAGCGCCGGGGCGGTACTCGAGCGAGAGCCGTTCCCGGCCTCCGGCGATGCACGCGTGCGTCTCCACCGCCGCCTCGCTCAGCCGGGCGATGTACCAGGCGCGGTGGCGCATGACCTCCGCGCCCGCGCGCGCAAGCTCCTCGTCGAAGTCGTCCAGCGCCAAATGTGACTGCGCCCGCAGAAGTTCGTTTCTCTGTTTGAGCGCGCGCGCGTACCGCTGGAGCGCGTAGTAGTATTGCGGCCTGATCTGCGAGAGCGCAATGTCAATAAACCTGCGCCGCTCGCCAGGCCCGTCCTTTACCATCGTCAAATCTTCCGGCGAGAACAGAACCCCCGTCACGTGGCCCATCAACTCACCTGAGCGCGACGCCTTCTGTCCCGATATCTCGACCACGCGCCGCCCCGCCGCCGGGATCTTGATCTCCACCTCGTGCGAGCCGTCGCGCCGCTCCGCCGTCACCTTCACAGACGCTGCCTCCGCGCCCCAGCGGATCAGTTCCCGGTCCTGTCGCGTTCGGTGCGAGCGCCCCGCGCACGTCAGATAGATCGCCTCGAGCGCGTTTGTCTTGCCCTGCGCGTTGTCGCCCATAAAGACCGTCACGCCCGCGCAGGGCGCGAACGAACAGTCCTCGTAGTTCCTGAAGTTTTTGAGCCTCACGGACGTAACGCGCATCGTACTCCCGAAGGGACGCTGGGGCAGAGCCCCGCCGTTCCCTGTTCTCTCTCCTACGTCTTCTTCCGCGACTCCAGCTTGCGCCGCTGCTCGGTGTTGAGGACGCTCTTGCGCATGCGGATGGACTTGGGGGTGATCTCGACGAGCTCGTCGTCTGAGATGAACTCGACGGCCTCCTCGAGGGTGGGCACGCGCACGCCGGTGATCTTGAGGGCTTCCTCGGCGGAGGCGCTGTTGCGGGAGTTGGTCATGTGCTTTTTCTTGCAAACGTTGACGTCGATGTCGCCGGGGCGCGCGTTGCGGCCGATGATCATGCCGTTGTAGACCTTTGTGCCCGGGTCGATGTAGAGCTCGCCGCGGTCTTGTATGTTGAAAAGCGCGTAGCTGGTGGCGTCTCCCGCCTCCCAGGCGACGAGCGCGCCGACGGGCCGGGAGGGAATCTCGCCCTTGGAGGGCTCGTAGCCGTCAAAGACGCTGTTCATGATGCCTTCGCCCCGCGTGTCGGTCAGAAACTCGCTGCGGTAGCCGAACAGTCCGCGCGCGGGCACGCGGAACTCGAGGCGCATGCGGTCCTGTCCGTGCATGGACTGGAGAAGCCCGCGCCGCCGCCCGATCTTGTCGATCACGGTGCCGGAATACTCCATGGGTACGTCGCAGATCAAGCGCTCGATGGGCTCGCAGACCTCGCCGTCGATCTCTTTAAAAACCACGACGGGCTTGGTAACCTGGAACTCGTAGCCCTGCCGCCGCATGGTCTCGATGAGGATCGACAGATGAAGCTCGCCGCGTCCGTACACCCGGAAGGCGTCCGTCGTCTCGGTGTCCTCGACGCGCAGCGAGACGTCCGTCTGCACCTCCTTCATGAGGCGCGCGCGCAGGTGGCGCGATGTGACGAACTGGCCCTCGGTGCCCGCGAAGGGGCTGTCGTTGACGCAGAAGGTCATGGAAACCGTCGGCTCGTCGATCTTGACGAAGGGCAGGGGTTCCGCCATGGCGGGCTGGCAGATGGTGTCGCCGATCAACAGATCCTCGAAGCCCGTCACGGCCACGATGTCGCCCACGCGCGCGGTCTCGCAGTTCACGCGCTTGAGGCCCTCGAACTCGAAGAGCCCGCCGAGGCGCGTCTGCGCGGAGGCGAAGGAGGAGCCGTAGGAGCAGCGGATCGCCATCTGACCGGCGGTGATCGCGCCGCGCTCGATGCGCCCGATGCCGATTCTGCCCACGTAGTCGTTGTAGTCGATCGTCGAAATGAGAAGCTGCAGGCTTCCGTCCGGGTCGCCCACAGGCGCGGGAATGTGTTCGAGGATCTTGTCAAAAAGCGGCGTCAGATCCTCGCCCGGCCGCTGCCAGTCGAGGGTCGCGGTGCCGTCGCGTCCGGACGCGTACACGATGGGGCTGTCGAGCTGCTCGTCGGACGCCTCGAGCTCGAGAAGGAGCTCCAGCGTCTCGTCCGCCACCTCCGCACAGCGCGCGTCGGGGCGGTCGGTCTTGTTGACGACGATGATGACCTTGAGGTTCAGCTCAAGCGCCTTTTTGAGCACGAAGCGCGTCTGCGGCATGGGGCCTTCGAAGGAATCCACGAGCAGAAGTACGCCGCTCACCATCTTGAGCACGCGCTCCACCTCGCCGGAGAAGTCCGCGTGGCCGGGCGTATCCACGATGTTGATCTTGACCCCGTTGTGGGAGACGGCGGTGTTCTTCGAGAGGATGGTGATCCCGCGCTCGCGCTCGAGGTCGTTCGAGTCCATGACGCGTTCCATCACCTGCTGGTTCTTGCGGAAGATTCCGGACTGCCGGAGCATCTGGTCGACGAGGGTGGTTTTGCCGTGGTCGACGTGGGCGATGATGGCGATGTTTCTGACGTCGTCGCGAATGATATTCAAATAAGAGAACCTTCTTTCCTGCGTCTACTCCATGTCGTCCGCCGCCAAACGGTCGGCGGTTTCCGCGAGCGCCAGCCCCTCGTTGTTTTCGCACGCGAGCCGGATGGACCATTCGTTTTCAAACAGAAGCACGTCGCGCCCGTTGCGGTCGACGCCGTACTGGGTGGTCGAGGTGAGCCGCAGCTTGTCCACGGGCTTTTTCGTCTCCGCGATCCAGCGCACGAAGCGGAAGGGCAGCGATTCCCGGAGGATGTTCACGCCGTACTCGCTCTTGAGCCGGTACTCGAGAACGTCCATCTGGAGGACGCCCACGACGCCCGCGATCATCTCCTCGCGTCCGATGTTCGGCCGCTTGAAGGTCTGGATCGCGCCCTCCTGGGAGAGCTGGTTGACGCCCTTTAAGAACTGCTTGCGCTTCATGGAATCCTCGGGGCTCACGCGGCAGAAAAATTCCGGCGCGAAGAGGGGGATGCCGGAGAACCGGACCGGAGAACCGGTGCACAGCGTGTCGCCCAGCCGGAAAATGCCGGGATCGAAAAGTCCGATGATGTCGCCGGGGTACGCCGTCTCGACGGATTCGTGCTCCTGCGCCATGAACTGCTGGGGTTGCGCGAGCTTCACCTGGCTGCCCGTCGAGGAATGCCACACCGACATGCCCTTCTCGAACACCCCGGAGCACACGCGCATGAAGGCGAGCCTGTCCCGGTGCGCGGGGTTCATGTTCGCCTGAATCTTAAAGATGAAGCCGGTAAACTTCTCGTCCGTCGGCTCGATCGCGCCCGCGTCGGATGTGCGGGGCGTGGGCGACTTCGTGTAGGTGAGAAAGCGCCTCAAAAACGGTTCCACGCCGAAGTTGTTCGACGCCGAGCCGAAGAACACGGGCGTCAGCCTGCCCTCGAGGATCATCCGAATGTCGAACGGGTCGCCCGCAACGTCCAGAAGCTCCACGTCCTCGGCGAGCTTGTCGTAGTAGCTCCGCCCCAGCGCGTCCGGACACGCGGGATCGTCGAAGGAGATGGTCCGCACGTTCACCTGCGACTGGCCGTGGTTTCCGCCGTCGTAGAGCGCGATCTCGCGGGTGTCCCTGTGGTAGACGCCCTTGAAGTCGCCGTGGATACCGATGGGCCAGTTGACCGGGCAGGCGCGGATGCCGAGCACGTCCTCGAGCTCCTGGATGAGCTCGAACGGGTCGCGGCCCGCGCGGTCGAGCTTGTTGATGAATGTGAAAATCGGGATCGAGCGCATCCGGCAGACCTTGAAAAGCTTGATCGTCTGCTCCTCAACGCCTTTCGCGTTGTCAATGAGCATCACCGCGCTGTCCGCCGCGACGAGCGTCCGGTAGGTGTCCTCCGAAAAGTCCTGATGGCCGGGCGTGTCGAGGATGTTGATGCGGTAGCCCTCAAAGTCAAATTGCATTGCGGAGGACGTTACGGATATGCCGCGCTGCTTCTCGATCTCCATCCAGTCGCTGGTCGCGTGCCGCGCCGCCTTGCGCGCCTTGACGGAACCCGCCTGACGAATCGCGCCGCCGTATAAGAGCAGCTTCTCGGTCAGCGTCGTCTTGCCCGCGTCCGGGTGCGATATGATGGCGAACGTCCGCCGCCGCGCGGTCTCCTTTGCCAGTTCCGGGTGCCCCATTCGTTCGTCCTCCCGAAAAAAATACCACCCTACATTTTATACAGATGCAGAATGGCCGTCAAGAAAAGACACGTTAAGTTCGAGACGGCGAGGCAGGGAGCTCTGCCCCCTGCACCCCCGCCAAAGGGACTGAGCCCCTTTGGAAACCCCATAATGGAGAGTCGTCTCGATGTTTTTCGCCTGATCGTGCAAGGCTAAAACGGAAGAA
The DNA here is from genome assembly GCA_023444095.1 of Bacillota bacterium. Classification (GTDB taxonomy): domain Bacteria; phylum Bacillota; class Clostridia; order Christensenellales; family Aristaeellaceae; genus RUG11247. The sequence continues at coordinate 33,336 of JAEZRP010000037.1, read as the reverse complement.
TAAGGAGTTTGTATATTCGGTCACCCGCGGCCGGGCTCCCGCACGATCCGTCGACAGTGTCCCTTAGGCGAGGTCCAGGGGCAGCGTCCCTGGCGTCTCCTCCCGTTCCCCCGCGTACACCCTCTTCACTCTCCGGCTCAGGCGCACGATGAGCTCGTTGCGGTTGATGCCGTACCACTTGGAAGCCTCGAGGAGGGAGATGCCGTCGCCGTAGAGGGTCGCTGCGTCGCCCGGCCGGACGCCGGGGATGCCGGTGACGTCGAGGGTCATCTGATCCATCATGACGAGGCCCGCGATGGGTGCCCGCGCGCCGCGCACGACGGCGCAGCCGCACGCGTTCGCGCGGGGAATTCCGTCGTAGTAGCCGCATGCGACGGTCGCGATCACGCTGTCGCGTGCAAGCGGGTGCTCGGAATCGTAGCCGAGACATTCGCCCGCCGGAACTGTCCGCACCTGCACGATCCGCGCGCGAAGGCGCACGGCGAGCCGGCAGCCGTCGGGCGGGAAGGAGGGGTGCCAAGCGCCGTAGAGCCATGTGCCCGCGCGCACGGCGTCGAAGCGGTATTCCGGATAGAGGCACATGCCGATGGAATCGAGCGCGTGCAGCATGCCGTAGTCGAGACTCTCAGCCCTGAGCGCGTCCGCGACGGAGACGAGCCGTGCGATTTGAAGATCGTCCTGCGTCCGACTGCGCAGCGCGAGGTGGGTGAACAGTCCTTCGACGCGCACGTGTGGCATCATGATGATCTCCCGCGCGTCAGAAACCGCCTCCTCGGGCGAGAATCCGAGCCGGTGAAGGCCGGTATCGAGCTTGATGTGTGCGCGCGCGGGCTTGCGGCAACGGGCGGCGGTTTCGTTCAGAAGCCGCGCCTGCCGCAGATCGACGAGTGTTACCACGATCCCGCGCATGACCGCGCTTTCGAGAAACGCGTCCGGCACCACGCCCATGACCAGCACGTCCGCGCCCGCCGCGTCCTGAATCTCCTCCGCCTCCAGATACTCCGCCACGGCGAAGAGGCCAGCGCCCTCGGCCTTGAGCACCTTCGCGACCTTCGCCGCGCCGAGGCCGTAGGCATCCGCCTTGAGGACGGGGATCAGGAGCGCGCCGCCGCTCATCGCGCGCGCACTGCGGTAATTGTCCCGAACGATATCCAAGTCGATTTCCGCCCAACAGCGGGCCGTCATCTGTTCCAGCGTCATGATTTCAGCTTCTCCCCATATTCTGAGAGTTCCCTTTCGTTCCCGCGCACGAAGTGGCCCGGTTCGAGCTCCGCCCAGCGCGGCTTGTCGGCGGAATAATCGTGCATGACCGGGTCGTAAGTGGTCAGAACCTTCGTCCGCTCGGTCTCCGGGTCGGGCTGCGGCACCGCGGACAGGAGCGCGCGCGTATAGGGGTGGAGCGGATGCTCGAACAGCTTTTCCGCCGGACTCAGCTCGACGAGCTTCCCCTTGTGGATGACCGCGATCCGGTCGCAGATGAAGCGCATGACAGAGAGGTCGTGCGAAATGAACAGATACGTCAGTCCGCGCTTTTTCTGAAGCTCGCTCATGAGGTTCAGAACCTGCGCGCGGATCGAGACGTCGAGCGCGGAAATCGGCTCGTCCGCGATCACGAAGTCCGGGCGCATGATGAGAGCGCGCGCGATGCCGATGCGCTGGCGCTGGCCGCCGGAAAATTCGTGCGGGAACCGACTCGCAAATTCGGGCAAAAGCCCGACCTCCTCGAGCGCCTCGTCCACCATCTGGCGGCGACGCGCCTTCGGGATGGAGCGGTCGGAGAGAATCCCCTCCGCGACGATGTAGTCCACCTTCGCGCGTTCGTTGAGTGACGCCATGGGGTCCTGAAAGATCATCTGGATCCTGCGCGTCACCTCGCGGTCGAGCGCCGGATCGATCCTGCCCGTGATGCGCCGCCCGGCGTAGAGCACCTCACCCTCGGAGACGGGGTGGATGCGGACGATGGAGCGGCCGATCGTCGTCTTTCCGCAGCCGGACTCCCCGACGAGCCCGAAGGTTTCGCCCCTAAAAATATCAAAGGAGACGCCGTCCACCGCGCGCATCCGCTTCCGGCCCGAGCCGAAGTCGACGCTGACGCCCTTTAGTTCGATCAATTTCTCGCTCACGCGCGCGCGCCTCCCCTCCGCATGGCCGCGATGGTCTTGGGCGGCTCGATCTTTGGCGCGCGAGGATCGAGGAGCCAAGTGCGCGCCCTGTGGGTCTCCGTCACGTCGAAGTACGGCGGGCGCTCGAGAAAGTCGATTTCAAGCGCGTAGGGATTGCGCGGCGCGAAGGCGTCGCCCCGGATCTCCGCGTACAGATTCGGCGGGGTGCCTTTGATGGAGTAGAGCGGCTCGCCCCGCACACCCAGTTGCGGCAGCGAGGAAAGAAGCGCCCACGTGTAGGGATGGCGCGGGTCGTAGAAGATTTCCTCGCTCGTCCCGAGTTCGATGATGTCGCCCGCGTACATGACCGCGATCCGGTCGGCGACGTTCGCGACCACGCCCAGATCGTGGGTGATATACACGCAGGTGAGAACGAGCCGGTCGCGCAGTTCCTTGATGAGGTTCAATATCTGCGCCTGAATGGTCACGTCGAGCGCGGTCGTCGGCTCGTCGCAGATGAGGATTTGGGGCCTGCACGCCACGGCGATGGCGATGACCACGCGCTGGCGCATGCCGCCCGAAAACTCGTGCGGGTACTGGCGCGCACGGCGCTCCGGTTCGTCGATGCCGACGTCCTTTAGCACCTTGAGCATCTCGGCGTGCGCCTCATCCTTCGAGGACTTCTGGTGGAGCCTGATTGCCTCCACGATCTGCGCGCCGATGGTTTTCAGGGGATTGAGGCTCGTCATCGGGTCCTGCATCACCATGGCGATCTCCTTGCCGCGGATGGAGAGCCAGTCCTTCTCCTCGGCAAACTTTGCGAGGTCGCGGCCCCCGTACAGGATTTCGCCCGAATCAATGAAGCCGTTCAAGTCGTTAAGCCCCATGAAGCACTTTGTGAAGACGCTCTTGCCCGAGCCCGACTCGCCCACGATCGCGAGGGATTCCCCCTTGTATAATGTAAGGGAAACATCCCGGATCGCGTGGAGGACGCGCCCGCGCATGTTGAATTTGACGTTTAAGTGATTGACGGTCAATATGGTCTCTCTCATGAAAAAGAACTCCTTTGCGAGGGAAGGGTTACGTCGAGGACTCCGCCCTCGAGCTCCCGCTCAAGGGCTGTTGCTTTGAGAATTCCATGCTTCGCCGTTGCGCGGCGGGGAACGAGATTGAGAATCATCCCAGCCTGGGATTCTCAAGGGACGATGTCCCTTGAGCGGGGTTCCGGGGGCGGCGCCCCCGGCGTTCTCCCGTGTTTACACGTGGTTCTTCGGATCGGCGGCGTCCGCGAAGGCGTTGCCGATGATGTAGAACGAAATGGTGATGATCGAAAGAACGATGGCGGGGAAGATCAGCTGATAGCGGAGCGACGGCGAGGTGACGAGCTGGCGTCCCGCGTTGATGAGGTTGCCGAGTGACGGTATATCGGCGGGCAGGCCCAGGCCGATGTAGGTGATGAAGACTTCGCTCCCGATCGCGCCGGGGATCGCGAGCGCCATGCGCAGCGTGATGACCGACACGAGGTAGGGGAGGAGGTTCCGCATGATGATACGGAAGGTGCCGGTGCCCAGGCAGCGCGAGGCGAGATTGTAGTCGCGGTCGCGGATGATGACGATCTGGTTGCGGATGAACCGCGCCATGCCCAGCCAGCCGGTGAGGCACATGGCGAAGATGATGGTCGAGAGTCCGGGCTTCAGGATATAGGAGATGAGGATCAGAACGATGGTCGACGGGATGTTGTCGAGCACGTTGTAGACCTCGGTCATGACCCGATCGAGCCTTCTCACATAGCCCCAGACCACGCCAATGAAGATTCCCACGAACGCCTCGACCAGCGCGACCATCATGCCGATGAAGAGCGAGGTCCTGGTGCCCGCCCAGACGCGCGCCCATAAGTCCTGACCGATGTTGTTGGTTCCGAACCAGAAGCCGTTCTCGGAAGGGATGGAGCAGACGTCCGTCTCTGTGGTCGTCACCGCCGCGCCCGTTTCCGCGTCGGCAAGCGCGACGGCGCTTTTCTTCACATAGACGGGATCGCCATTGTTTGTGATGTTCGCGGCGGACGCATAGAGGCTGATCTTGTAGTTCGACATGGTCTGAAACGTGCCGTCGGGAATCGGATCGGGCAGCTTCAGCCAGCGCGTTTCGACGTACCCCTGAAGATCGCCGTACGCAACGAAGCTCCATGTCTCGCCGTATGTAAGGCAGGTGAACTCCGTGCGCTTGTTGATCGCGCCGAGCACGTTCGTCGCCTCGTACCAGCCGTCATCGTACTCCCTGACCGAGAGGTTCGTGCCCGCGGGGACGGTCGCGAGCGCGGAGAAGAGAGACGGCGCTTGGTTCGAAAGCTGGATGCCCGTCGCGGGATGGTTGTTGATGAAGTTCGCCGCGCGCTGGCTGGGCAGGTAGGGCTGAACGATTGTGAAGGCCAAAAGCACGATCAGAACGACGAACATCGTCATCGCGACCCGGTTCTTTCGGAACACCCTGACGGTCGAGCCCCAGTAGGAGTAATCCGAATAGCCTGCGCGCTCCGCAGCGGCCGTGTCCATGGTCGCGCGGCTGAAGAGCTCGGATTCGGTCAGTTTTCTCTCAAACTTTTCGGACTGGCTGTCCTTGATCGAAAGCATCAGCGCGCGCCCTCCTTCTTCGCGAATTTGATGCGCGGGTCGATGACGCCCATCAAAAGGTCGCCCATCAGGAGCCCGACCACGCCGATGACGCAGTAGAGCATGACGATCGCCTGCACCATGGGATTATCCTGCCGCCCGATGACGTCCACGAGCAGCCCGCCCATGCCGGGAATGGAGTAGAGGGATTCGATGTAAATGGAGCCGCCGACGGTGTAGAGGATGGAGGTCGGCAGGTATTGGATCATCGGTACGAACGCGTTTCGGAATACGTGGCGCATCGTGATGCGCTTTTTTGAGACGCCCTTCGCAGCGGCGAGCCGGACATAGTCCTTCGTCATTTCGTCGAGCATGTACCGCCTCAGCCACATGGCGTAGTAGGCGGTGTTCCCCAGCGACATGGAAAACACGGGCAGAATCCACGTGATCGGGTTCGCCCGTTCAAAGAGCATGGGGATTTTGAGGATGTCGGTTGCGTACATCTGAATGAGAATATAGTAAACCGCCGCCGGAACGGCGTTGATGATCACGATAAAAAGGGTGCCGAACTTATCCCAGAATCGCCCCTTCGACCGCGCCATCGCGGCCCCGAGGGGAATGCCCAGAAACATCGCCAGGCCCATCGACATGAGCCCAAGCACGATCGAAAGCGGCGCCTTCTGCGCAATGATCGTTCCGATCGACGCGCCCACGCGGTAGCGCGCCGAGGTTCCGAGGTCGCCGCCCAGGAGCTTTACGAAAAAATCCTTCAGCTGAACGGGGATCGGGTCGTTCAACCCCAGCGCGTCCAGCCGCGCGTGAATGACTGCGGGCGTCAGCTTGTCGAAATTTTCAAAGTAACCCTCGATTGGCATCTGGCGCAGAAGCACAAACACGATCGATAGCACGATCGCGAGCGTGATCGTCGCGCCGACGAGCCTTCTTAAGATGTAGCGGAGCAAGGTATCACATCCATTCGCGGAAGGGATCCGAGGGGACGCGTCGGGGCACCGCCCCGAACCCCGCACAAGGGACGTTGTCCCTTGAGAATCCCAATAATGAAGAGGGGTCAACGAGCTTTTTCCGTGGGATCGTCCGGGGGCCAAGCCCCGGACGCCCGAACGAAAGGTTTCGCGTGCAATGTGGTCTTACAAGCTGTAGACTCGTCGTCCCGGGTGGAGTTGGTTTGCCTTCGGCAAACGAAGTCGCTTTGCGACCGCACCGACCGAATTGATTCGGTCGGTGCGCCTCGGGCTCGGGGCGACGATACGCGAATATGAAAGATTCATATCCGGCATGGGATTCCAAGGTCACAGCCCTTGAGCGGGAGCGCAGGGGGCGGAGCCCCCTGCCGATGCCTCCCCGTACCCTTACTGTGCTTCCTTCTCCGCAAGCCAGGCGTCGTAGGCGTCGAAGTACTCGTCGGTGTTCATCGGCGCGTCGAGCAGCACGGCGCCCTTATAGCGCTCGTTGGAGATGCCAAACGGCGCGTACTGGCCGGAGAACGGATCGATGCGCGAGGCGGTGTAACCGCCGCTGGTGTTGCCAAAGGGGATGATGTACGCCTTCGAGATGAGGTACGCCTCGGCGGAAGCGAATGCGTCGTAGCGCGCGGCCATATCTCCGGTGATCGCCTTGGCGGCGTCCACGAGGGCGTAGTACTCGGTCATGTCGTCCTGGTTGGCGAATTTGTCCATGAAGTTGTACGAGTTGTCGACGTAGAAGGGATCGGTGTAGGTTTCTGGGTCGGCGTAGTCCGGGCCCCAGTTGCAAAGCATGAAGGCGTACTTGCCGGCACGACGCACCTCGCTCAGGAAGCCGGAGGACGGGCCCGCCTGTACGATGAGGTCGACGTAGTCCGCACCGAAGAGACCCTCGAGCTGCTGCTCGACGACGGTGCACATCTCATCCCAGCCGGTGGTGGAGGGGTTGTAGGGCATGAGCACCTTGATCGGGAAGGTCGCACCGGCCTCAGCCAGCTCGGCGATGGCCTGATCGCGGTACTGAAGCGCCTTTTCTCCGTCGAAGGTGGAGGTGCCCAGGGCGGTGATGCCCGCGAGCGCGCCGGTATCGATGTAGTCGACGCCCTTTTCCGCGACAAAGTTCGAGAGCGTAACGGTATTTGAGAGGAGCATCTCGGGGTTGTCGGGTTCGTAGACGTACATGGCCTTCACGCGGTCGAGGCCGTAGTAGAAGGACAGGCGGAACGCCTCGTTGTTCGCGGCGAGCGCCCAGTTGGCGGGTTCATACTCGGCGTCAAACTGCGGGTCGAAGTTGAAGCAGAAGAAGTAGGAATAGAAGCTGGTGTTGCGGATCGGGTGGATGAGGTCCGCGGTCGAGGGATCGGCAAGCCACTCGGCGGCGATGGTATTGTCGATGGAGGCTGCGTCGATCTCACCGCGGCGGTAGAGCTCGGGCGAGAGCGTGGTGGCCTCCTTGTTATAGGTCTGCTGGATGGTGTCGATGAATACGTTCGCGCGGTCCCAGTAGGACTCGTTTGCGGTGTACACGCGCGACTCCTGGGGCTTGAACTCGGAGAGAATGTACGCGCCGCAGTAGAGGATGGTGTCGGGCCCGGTCGCGAGGCCGAAGTCCGCGCCTTTCTCGGCGAGGTAGTCCGCGTTCACGGGCATGAAGCACACGTAGGTGAGCGAGGAGAGGAAATAGGGCGTGGGGTTGTTAAGAGTGTACTCGACCGTCATGTCGTCGAGTGCCTTGACGCCCACGGTGTCCCACTCCATGACCGGATAGGGCTCCTTGCCTTCCTCGGGAGTGGAGGTGCCGAGGTAGTAGTCCTCCGCACCCGCGATGAGCGAGGTGACGATGTCCGCGGTGGAGGACGCGTTCTTCGCGTCGAGCACCCACTGGGCGGCAGTGACGAAGTCCTGGGCCTTCACGTCCGCGTAATACGCGCCTGTGTAGTCGACCCACGTGGCGCCTGCGCGGAGGTGGAAGGTGTATGTAAGCCCGTCTTCTGAGACATCCCAGCTTTCCGCCAGGGAGGGCTGCACGTTGCCGTATTTGTCGTACTCGACGAGCGTGTCGATCACGTTCGCGGAGAGGGCAAACTCATTCGTGGTGGCGGTGTAGAGGTAGTTGAGGGTAGTGACCTCACCGGAGTACAGCGTGCGGAAAACGCTCGCTTCCCCGCTCTCGGCGAGTCCGATGCCGGTCAGGCAGCTCGTCAGGACGAGGGCCGCCGTCAGAAGCACAGCCAGGTATTTCCTCATGGTCGAGCCTCACTTTCTCGCGGTCATGCCGCTTTTTCCTTACGATACTATATTTTCGGGGGAATTGCAAGCGCGTTTCGCATAAATGCGTATTTTGCATGAGAACTGCGCAAATTTGGCAAATATGCAGTGTCCGGGAACTGAGGGATTCAAATTCACGGGAGGCGGCGCAAGGGATTGCCACGAGCGCGCGCGCGTGGTAAAATGGGCACATGAAAGGGCACATGGAAGGGAAGTGTTTCCACATGAAACTGGCGGTAAGCTCGTACAGCTTTTCACAGGCGGTGCGCGAGGGGCGCATGAACATCATGGATGTGATTCCGAAGGCGAAGGAAATGGGCTACGCGGGCGTGGAGATCGTGCGCGGAAACGAGACCGACGCCGAGATGCGCGCGCTGGCGGGCTATCTGAAGATACAGTCCGCGGAGTTCGGGATGCCGATCGTCGCCTACATGGTCGGCGCGGACTTTCTCAAAAACGGACTCGAGCGCGAGGTAAAGCGTCTGAAGGGCGAGGCGGAGATCGCCGCGCTCATGGGCGCGAGCCGAATGCGCCACGATTCGACGCAGGGTTTCGATCCCGAGGGGCGCGAGGTCGCTGTCGACGACGCGATCCCCGTGCTTGCGGAGGGCTACCTAAGGGTGACCGAGTTCGCGGCGGGGCTGGGCGTTCATACCATGATCGAAAACCACGGCTACTACATGCAGGACTCCGCGCGGGTTAAAAGGCTCGTGGAGGCGGTGAATCACCCGAACTTCGGCTGGCTCGTCGACATGGGCAACTTCCTGTGCGCGGACGAGAACCCCGTCTCCGCGATGCGCATCGCGGCGCCCATGGCCGTGCACGCCCACGCGAAGGACTTCCACATCAAGGAGCCTGGCCAATACACCCCGAAGCAGGGTTGGTTCCGGACGCGCGGCGGGAGCAAGCTGCGCGGCGCGATCGTCGGGCACGGCTTTGTAAACGTCCCGGCCTGCCTGAAGTTTCTCAAGGAGGCGGGCTACGACGGCTGGCTTTCGGTGGAGTTCGAGGGCATCGAGGATTGTCTGTTCGCGCTCAAGGCCGACCTTGAAAACCTGACCGAGATGATCGAAAGCATTTAAAGGAAGGTATCGCATGATGAAAACCCGGGAGGAACTTCTGACGCTGCTGAACGGCGCGGACGCGCTCGCAAACCTGAAAAAATTGATCGCGGACGAGCTCCTGCCCCCCGTGTCGCGCGACGTGAACAACCACATCCACACGACATATTCCTTCTCGCCCTATTCGCCCACGGCGGCCGTGTGGTTCGCGCGGGCGGCGGGGTTGTGCACCTGCGGGCTGATGGACCACGATTCGATCGCGGGCGCGGAGGAATTCCTCACGGCCGCAAAGACAATCGGCATGGGCTCCACCATCGGCCTCGAGTGTCGCGTGAGCTTCAAGAATACGCCCTTCGGGGGCGGCCGGATTAACAACCCCGATCAGGACGGGATCGTTTACATGGCGCTGCACGGTGTGCCTCACGACAGGGCGGCGGAGGTGAACGACTTCTTCGCGCCCTACCGCGCGTTCCGAAACGAGCGAAACGTCAAAATGGTCGCCGCCGTCAACGAGCTCATGGGAAAGTACGGCGTGGTCATCGACTTTGAAAAGGACGTCCTCCCGCTCTCGAACTACGAAAAGGGCGGCTCCGTGACCGAGCGGCACATTTCCTCCGCGCTCGCGTACCGGATGCTTGAGGTCATTGGAAAGGGAGACAAGCTTGTCGCCTTCATCCGCGGCGCGATGAATCTCCCGCTCTCCGATAAGATCGCGGGCTACCTGTGCGACGAAAAAAATCCGCACATGATGTACGATCTCCTCGGCTGGATCAAGTCCACGCTCATCGCGCGCTTCTATATCGATGCGACCGACGAGTGCCCGGACGTCACGAAGGTGCTCGCGCTCTCGGAAAAGGTCGGCGCAATCTCCGCCTACGCCTACCTCGGCGACGTCGGAGATTCCGTGACCGGCGACAAGCGCGCCCAGAAGTTCGAGGACGACTACCTCGACGAGCTCGTCGCCTACGTCTCGGGTCTCGGCTATCGCGCCATCACCTATATGCCATCGCGCAACACCGCCGCGCAGCTCGACCGCCTTCGCGCCCTCTGCGAGAAGTACGATCTCTTTCAGATCTCCGGCGAGGACATCAATTCCCCGCGGCAGTCCTTCGTCTGCGAGGCCCAGCGCGCTCCCGCCTTCCGGAACCTCTACGACGCCACCTGGGCGCTCATCGCCCACGAGTGGCTCGCCACCGACGACCCGTCCAAGGGCTTCTTCGCCTCCTCGGCCGTCGCCGAGTACCCCAGGCTCGGGGACCGCGTAAAGGCATACGCGCAGAAGGGACAGGAGATGGCGTGGTGAGGAACGGCAGGGGGTCCTGCCCCCTGCACCCCCACCAAAGAGCCACCGGCTCTTTGGTATCCCATACCGGGCAAAAAAATAATACATTGACTCGTCGGCGGCGCGGGGGCCCAAATCCCGCGCCGCCGAACTTGGTTTTGGGGATATGTCTCTCCATAAAAGTCGGGACGGCCGGGGCTAGGCCCCCGACCGTCCGACGAACAATGTAAAATGTATATCCCAGTCTGGGACTCTCAAGGGCGTTAGCCCTTGAACGGGGTCTGGGGCAGCGCTCCAGCGTTTCCCCCGTCCCCTACCCCCGCGTTACGTTCTTGATCCACTGATTCCCCCTGAGTCGGAAGAACGCGATGATCCACTTGAAACACTGGTCGACGCGGGTCATGAGAAAGACGATGGGGAGAGGCGCGTGGAAGACGAGGGCGGCGAGGTAAGTAGCGGGAAGGACGATGAGCCAGCCGCAGATCATGTCGACGAGCGCGACGAAGCGGGAGTCGCCCGCGCCGCGGTTGATGCCGACAAAGCAGCTGGCGTGGTAGCTGGTGCCCAGGAGCGTGACCGCGCCGATGGCGATCATGGTGAGGGCGAGGTTCCCGACCGCGGGATCGGAAGTCGAGCCGTAGAGGGACGTAAAGGGCTTGGAAAGCAGGTATACGACGAGGGCCATGACGACGCCGATCGCCGCGAACATGATCTGGATGGTTCTGGAGTATTCGCGCGCCTTGTCGTACTCCTGCGCACCGACGGCCTTGCCGACGACGACAGACGCACCGCCCGCGAGCGCGAAGGTGAACATGGTGCCGAGGTTCATCATGTCGGTGGTGATGGCGTTCGCCGCCATGAACTCCTTCGCGAGCTGTCCGACGATCATGGCCTTGAAAAAACCCACGAGCGCCCACTGCGCGTCGGTGATCCCGACGGGCACGCCGTAATGAATGTAGTCGCGCAAAAGCTCGCCGTCGAGCCTTAAGAGGTCGCGCGGGCGGATGCCGATGACCTTCTGCCGATAAAACGCGTAGTACCACACGATGCCAAGCTCGACCACGCGGGAGATGACCGTCGCGATGGCCGCGCCGCGCACGCCCATGGCCGGGAAGCCGAGGCGTCCGAAGATGAGAAGGTAGTTGAGCGAGACGTTCACGACGAGGGAGGCGACGGTGGTATACACCGTCATGCGCACGACCTCGACGGCGCGCAGCATGGCCACAAGCGTGTAGCAGATCGCGTAGGGAATGTAGGAGAAGCAAATGATCGCGAGATACTGGCGCGCGAAGTCCGTCACGTCGGACGCGCCCGTTTTCACGACGAGCGCGGTCAGCCTGCCTGGAATGAGGAGCGCAAGAAGCAGGAACACGGCGGTCAGGATCAGATTGATCCACATGACGATGGCGAACACGCGCTTGATCCGGGCCGTGTCGCGCCTGCCCCAGTACTGCGCGATGAGCACAGACGAGCCGCCCGCGAAGCCGAGAATCGTCGCGGTGAAAAACGCGGTGACCGAGTTGATCTGCGCGACCGCGGCCTGCGCCGCCGCCTGCAGAGTCCCATCGCCGGGCATGCGCGAGACCATGATGTTGTCAGCGACCACGACGAGGAAGGAGATCAGCGCCTGAAGCGCCGATGGAAGCGAGATCCGAAGGATCGCCTTGTAGAAGCTCCGGTCGCGAATCATCTTTTTTCCGCCTTTCCGAGGAGGAATACGCCCGCAAGCATGAGGAGGGGAAACGCGATGGCGACTCCGATGCCGATCTTCAGCGCCTCGGACTCCGCGCGCAGCGCCTCAAGCCAACCGGAGACCGCGCCCACGACGCCCGGGCCCACCGCGCAGCCCATATCGCCCGCGAAGGCGAGAAGCGCGAACATCGCCGTGCCGCCCGCCGCATAGTCCCGCGCCGCGAGCGAGAACGTACCGGGCCACATGAGCCCGACCGAGAACCCGCACAGCGCGCAGCCCGCGAGCGAGAGAAGCGCCCACGGGGAAAGCACCGCGACGAGGTAGCTCAAGACGCACAGCGCCGCGCTCAGCTCGAGCCCGCGTCGGATGTTGAGCCGCGATCCGAACATGCCGTAGAGGAGCCGCGACGTGCCCATCGTCAGCGCGAACATGCACGGGCCGAGGAGGTCGCCAACGGTCTTGGAAACCTTGAGCCCGCTCTGCGCGAACAGGCTCGTCCATTGGCTCATGGCCTGCTCGGACGCGCCCGCGCACACCATGAGCGCGAGAAACAGCCAGAAGATGCCGGAGGAGACCAGCCTTCGCACCGGCACGCGCTCCGATTCCTCCACGAGTACCCGAAGCGGCACTTTCGCGAAGAAGAATGCGTTCAGGAGGGGAACGATCGCCCACAGAACGGGGAGCCAGTTCCAGTTTTCAAGGCCCGCCGTGAAGAAATAGGCCGTCGAAAGGATGACGACCGCCATGTGGCCCCAGCAATAGAAGGAGTGAAGAAGGCTCATCGCGCCCGCCTTCTCGTCGCCGGGCAAAGACTCGATGATGGGGCTGATGAGCACCTCGGTGAGCCCGCCGCCGACGGCGTTGAGCGCGATGGCGATCAGAAGCGCCGCGTATTTGTCCGCCATGAGCGCGGGAAGAACGCCCAGGGAAATGAGCCCCAGCGTCGCGAACACGTGCGCCGCCACCGCACCCGTCCGGTAGCCGATCCGGTCGATGTAGCGGACCGCGATCAGGTCGACAGCGATCTGGATGCCGAAATTGATCGAAACGAGGAGTCCGATCTTTTCAAGCGGGATGCCGAAGGAGTTCTTGAACGTGTAAAACAGGAGGGGCGCGAGGTTGTTGACGATCGCCTGCGTGATGTAGCCAAGGTACGACGCGTACTTGGTGTGCCGGTATGTAAGGCGCATCATTGATCCCCCATGGATAAGGGAGGGCGCGAACCCTCCCGTTTTCTGTATGAAGCTATGTTCATTCGCCCGCGAGCGGCTTCATCGTGGGGAACAAAAGCACGTCGCGAATGGAAGCGGAATCGGTGAGGAGCATTACCAGCCGGTCGAGCCCGAAGCCGAGTCCGCCCGTGGGCGGCAGGCCGTACTCGAGCGCGAGCACGAAGTCGTCGTCCACCTGCGCGTTTGCGCCCTGCGCCTGGCGCAGAGCCGCCTGCTTTTCGAAGCGTTCGCGCTGGTCGATGGGGTCGTTGAGCTCAGAAAACGCGTTTCCGTACTCTCGGGCGCAGATGAAGTACTCGAACCGTTCCGCGAACATCGGATCGTCGGGCTTCCTCTTGGCGAGGGGAGAGATCTCGATGGGGTAATCATAGATGAACGTCGGCTGTTCGAGGTTTTGCTCGACCGTCTCCTCAAAAAGGAGGTTCAGGCAGTCGCCCTTCGTGAACGCCTGCTCGGGCTCGTAGCCCATGGCCTTGCACGCCTTGCGCGCCTCCTCGTCGGACGCCCACTGATCGACGTCGACGCCGGAGAACTTTTTGACCGCTTCCTTCATCGTCATGCGCGCCCACTTCTCGCCCAACCGGATGATTTTTCCCTGGAAGGGGACGTCGGTCGTCCCGAGCACATTCTGGGCGATGGTCCTGTTCATGTCCTCCACGAGGTCCATCATGCCCACATAGTCGGTATACGCCTGATAGAGCTCGACGGATGTGAACTCCGGATTGTGGCTCGTATCCATGCCCTCGTTGCGGAAGATGCGGCCGACCTCGTAGACGCGCTCCAAACCGCCGACGATGAGCCTCTTTAAGTGAAGCTCCGTCTCGATGCGCAGGTACATGTCGAGGTCGAGGGCGTTGAGGTGCGTCCGAAACGGCCGCGCCGCGGCGCCGGTCTCAAGCGTTCCGAGCACCGGGGTGTCCACCTCGAGAAAGCCGTGGGCGTCGAGGTAGTTTCGGATCTCTCGAATGATCTGCGACCGCTTCACGAACGTGTCGCGCACGTCCTGATTCATGATGAGGTCGAGATATCTTCTGCGGTAGCGCGTGTCGGTGTCCTGGAGCCCATGGAACTTCTCGGGCAGGGGATGGAGGCACTTGGTAAGAAGCGTCAATTCGGAAACGTGAACGGAGATCTCCCCCGTCTTCGTCTTGAAAACGACGCCCTTCGCGCCCACGATGTCGCCGATGTCGTAGTCCTTGAATTCCGCGTACACATCTTCGCCCACGTCGTCGCGTTTGACGTAGAGCTGCACGAGCCCCGCCTTGTCGGAGACATGGCAAAAGCTCGCCTTGCCCATGATCCGCCGGGACATCATCCGGCCCGCGACGGTCACGACCTGATTTTCGTACTTCTCGAAGGCTTCGAGGATGTCCTTCGAAAGGTCGGAGCGGTCGAACGTCGTGAGAAGGTACGGGCTTTCGCCCTTCGCCTCGAGCGCCTTGAGCTTGTCGAGACGGATGCGGTTTTGTTCGGATACGTCCATCATGCGTTCGTCGGCCATGTGGGTATTCCCTCCCTTTACCTGAGGTTGATTTCCAGAACCTTCATCCGCAGCGCGCCGCCGGGCGTCTGCGCGCTCACGACGTCGCCCACCTTCGCGCCCACGAGCGCCTTGCCGATGGGGGATTCGCTTGAAACAAAGAGCTTGGCGGGGTTGGACTCCGTGAAGCCCACGATGGTGTACGTGTCCTCCTCCTCGTACTCGAGGTCGAACACCTTCACGACCGAGCCGACATTGACCACGTCCGTCGAGAGCTTCGAGTCGTCGACGAAGGTCGCGGTTTTGAGGAGCATCTCGACTTCCTGGAGCCGCCCGTACACGCGCGCCTCCGCGTTCTTGGCTTCTGTGTACTCCGCATTCTCCGAAAGGTCACCGTGGCCGCGCGCGATCTTGATCTCCTCCGCGACCTGCTGCTTTGCGAGATGGAGCTCCGCAAGCTCCTTTTCCAGATTCTGTTTGTCAGTCATCGTGAGAATGCGGGCCAATTCTGCGTCCATTATGTGAAACCTCCGTTCGGATGATGGTGATACATATGAATGATGCCGGATAACAAACGACACTGCCGCGTCGCGACAGTGCCATTTCCGTCCGGACAATGGCATTATATATCAGTGGCTTTGAAAAGTCAAGGGGCAGGAAGACGCGCGGGGCGCTGTCCCCGCGGCCCCGCTCAGGGGACAATTCTCTGAGAATCCCGAACATCGGATTGAAAATCATCCGCCCGACAGGGGATTCCATGGTTCCATTGCACGATAGAATCTCTACGCCTTTCCCTCGCCCACGAGCATGCACAGGTAGGTTGCCGCGGCGTCGTAGCGGGCGTCGTGCGCCCGGTCGCCCCCGCCGAACCATTTTTTGCACTTCTTCGCGACAAACTCGGGCGTGATGCCGAAGTGGTGCATCAGTTCCTCAAGCCTCGGCGGCTTGAGCTTGGACGGGTTCTGCTTCAGGGGGATTCCGACCTCGCGGGTGTACTTTTTCAGCGTGCAGAATGTGGGCTTGGACGGAAGAATCATGCCCAGCCGCCGGAACTCCTGCGTGAGATAGCGGACGTCGCCTTGCACGTCGTGGCCGATGAGGACCTCCGCGCGCGCGAAATCCCGGAAGATCTCGTCGGCGCGGTAGGCGAAGATGTCGCCGCCGGAGAGACGGCGGAGCTTGTAGATGCTCAACCCGTGCACCTTCTGGGCGTGGTAGTTCATGTAATCCAATTTGAAGTACATGTTCTTGCCGCGCACGCGCCAGCGGGAGACGATGAGGTAGGAGAGCTGGCACACGCGGCTTTCGCGGCTGCCGTCGGTCTCGATGTCAAAGACGATCTGGGTCTTTCTATTAAGCATGTTTCCCCCGCTTGTCGATCGCGGCACGGATGGATTCGAGCGCGTGGGCGACGTTCTTGCGCTGCGTGCCGATGTTCATGCGCATGAAGCCCCTGCCGCATTCGCCGAAGAACTCGCCGTCCTGGAGACCCGCGTGGGCCTCGTCATACAGAAAGCGCATGAGCGAGTGCTGCTCCATCCCCAGAGACTTGAAGTCGAGCCACATCAGGTAGGTTCCCTCGAGGGGATGAATTCTCACCTCCGGGAGGTTTTCGCGGATGTACTTCTCCGCCCAGTCGCGGGTGTCGGAGAGGTACTCAATGAGGTTGTCGAGCCACTCGCCGCCCGCCTCGTAGGCCGTCTTTTGCGCCAGCGCGCCGAAAATATTGGGGCTGGAGGCGTGCGCGGCGTTGAGTTGGGCCTTCATTTTTCCGCGCAGTTCGGCATCCGGGATGACGACTGAGGACTGGCGAAGGCCCGCGAGGTTGAACGTCTTGGTCGCCGAAACCAGGGAGATGAACTTCTTCGGGTCGGCGTGCTTGATGAAGTGGCTGACCTTCGCGCCGCGCAGGGCGAAGTCCGCATGGATCTCGTCGACGATCATGAGCGCATCATATTTTTTCGCGAGCGCGCAGGTCTTCTCGATCTCCTCGTCCGTCCATACGCGACCGACGGGGTTGTGGGGGCTGCAGAGGAGCATCGCCTTTACATTTTCGTCCCGAAGCGCCCTTTCCATGTCTGCAAAGTCGATCTCGTAGCCCGATTCGGTCTCGATGAGGTCGTTGAAGTAGTGCGTGCGCCCGGTCTGCCGGACCGTCGAAAAAAACGGGCCGTATACGGGGGGCTGAACGAGGATTTTGTCGCCGGGATTTGTGAAGGCTGTCATCGCGAAACCCATCGAATCCACGACGCCTGGGCTGAAGAGAATCCAGTCGGGATCAAGCGTCACGCCATAGCGCCTTTTGAACCAGTTCGCCTCCGCCACGCGCTCGGATTCCGGATGGACCGTATAGCCGTAGGTCGGGTGGCTCGCGCGCGCGACCAGCGCGTCCGTGATTGCCGGGGCGGTGGGGAAATCCATGTCCGCTACCCAAAGCGGGATGACGTCCTTCGTGCCGAAGACATCCGCGCGCGCGTCCCATTTTGCCGCGCCCGTGCCCTCACGGCCCGGGTCGCGATCAAACAGGCCGAAGTAGAAATCGTTCATGCAATGCCTCCCGTATGTATATCGCACCTATTATAGACCCAATTCCCGAATTTCGCAAGCCCGGACGCCGAATGCAATATTTATCACAAACGACACAAGAAATAACAATATGTACACAGGATTTGAGCGAATTTGCCACAAATGTCGGGTATCATATGTCCATCAACGGCGGATACCCCTCATCCCATTCCCCAACCCCTCCGCCGCTGCGGGGAGCGCCTCATATGAGGCCTCCCCAAAACCAGGATTCATCCTGGTATCCCCTCTTTTTCAGGACGCCCTTCCCTTTGAGCCGGGGGAGGGCGTCCGCCTTTTTTGGCAATCGACCTCAGCCGGTAAAAGGGATCGGCGCCAGAGGACTGCGCCCTCCAAGCTCCCGCCCGGGGCAGAGGCGCGCATCGCTCGTTTGCGGTTGCATCGGCTTTCCCGCGCGGTTATAATGGAAGAAAAAGGGCAGAGGTTAGCGCATGAAACTGACGGATGAACAGAGGAGGGCCGTGGAAGCGCGGGGGGAGAACCTTCTTCTCAGCGCGGCTGCGGGTTCGGGGAAGACGGCGACCATGGTTGAGCGCGTCTTGCGGCTCGCGGCCGAGGGCGCGGATATCGACCGGATGCTGGTCGTGACCTTCACGCGCGCGGCGGCTGCCGACATGCGCCAGAAGCTGACGCGCGCGTTGGGAGCGCGCGCGGCGGCGGGCGACGATGGCTGCCGCGCGCAGCTGATCCGGCTCGAGCGCGCGCCGATCACGACGCTCCACGCCTTCTGCGCGGACTTCCTGCGTGAGAACTTCGAGGCGGCGGACGTCGATCCCGCGTTTTCCATCCTCGACGAGGACGACGCGCGGCTCATGCTCGATTCCGCGCTCGACGAAGCGCTCGAGAATGGTTATCAGAGGGGTGGCGCGGCGCTCGAGAGCCTCGACTACGGCCGGGGTCCTTCCGGCGTGCGCGCGGCGGCGGACGCGCTTTTGCGCTTCCTCGATTCCCGCCCGGAGCCGGAGAAATGGATCGAGACCGCCCTCGCGGGCGACAAGGACGCGTGGACGCGCGAGATCGCGGACGCGGCCCGGCGCGCCGCCCGGGAGGCGCTCATCGCGCTCCATCAGACGCGCGCGCTGCTTCTCCCCCCTCACTACGAGAACGCCATCCAGGCGGATATCCTTGCTCTCGAGGAGATGGGCCGGGAGCACGGTTACGAGCGGCTGCGCGCGCTCCTGATAGATTTCAAGCTCACCACCCCACGCGGCAGGAACGCGGGCTACGACGAGGACGCTATCGAGGAGGCGAAGAACCTGCGAGACGCGGCTAAAAAAGCGCTCGCGGGCGCGGCCATCCTCTCCCTTCCCCTCGCGGTCGCGCTGCCGGATTCTATGGAAACCCTGAAAGGCGCGCGGGCGCTATCGGAAATCGCGCTCGACGCGCGGCGCATCTTCGACGAGATGAAGCGTGAGCGCGGCGCGCTGACCTACGACGACCTCGAAAAGCGAACGCTCGCGTCGCTCTCTGACGACGCGGTGGCGGACGCGGCGCGGGCGCGGTACGAGTACGTGTTCGTGGACGAGTATCAGGATACCTCGGACATTCAGGAGGCGATCGTCCGGCGCGTGGTGCGCGCGGGGCGGCTGTTCATGGTCGGGGACGTCAAGCAGTCCATCTACCGCTTCCGGCAGGCGGAGCCACGGCTCTTTCTCGAAAAGTACGCGGCGTATTCGCGCGGGGACGGCGGCAGGCTCTTGCCGCTCACGCGCAACTTCCGGTCGAAAAAAACCGTGCTTGACTTTGTGAACGCGGTGTTCGAACGGCTATTGACCGGCGGGGACAGCGAAATCGAATACGATGGAAACGCGCGGCTGCGCCCGGGAGAGGACGCCGGACCCGGCGCGCCGGTGGAGATCCACCTCATCGAGGGCACGGGAGAGGACGAGCTCTCGCAGGCCGAGCGCGAGGGGCTCATGATCGCGCGGGAGATCAAAAGGATGATGGCGGAAGACGAGACGCTGCGCTTCCGCGATTTCGCGATCCTTACCCGGCAGGGAACGGCGGCGTTCTCGGCGCTCGCGCCGATGCTCGCCTCGGAGGGAATTCCGGCGTACGCGGACGGCGGGGGCGGCTACTTCGATTCGCTCGAGGTGCGGCTGACGCTCTCGCTTCTCAGATTGATCGATAATTTCCGGCGGGACGAGGACCTGATCGCGGCGCTCCGCTCCCCGGTGTGCTCCCTGACGCTCGAGGAGCTGGCGCAGATCCGATTGACGAAGCGCGAAGGCGCGTACGCCGACGCCGTGCGCGCGTGCGCCGCGGGCGAGGGGGAACTTGCCGAAAGGCTCCGGGAATTTCTAGCGGCGCTCGATTCGTGGCGGCTGCGCGCGGGCGCCACGGCGCTGGGCGATCTGGCACGCGCGGTGATGGATGAATCGGGCGTCTACGCCTACGCGGGGGCGCTCCCCGGCGGCGCGCAGCGGCAGGCGAACCTCGATCTGTTCGCGGTGCGCGCGGGGGCGTACGACCGGGACGTGTCCGGTTCCCTGAGCCGCTTCCTCGCCTACGCGGAGGGCATGCGCGCGCGCGGGGCGGGCGACGCGGCGCAGGCGCTGGGCGAGAACGACGACGTGGTTCGGCTCATGACCATCCACCACTCGAAGGGGCTGGAGTTCCGCGCGGTGTTCGGCGCGCGGCTCTCGACGCGCGTGCGCGCCGAACGCGCCGAAGACAGCCTGCTGTGCCATCCGCAGCTCGGCATCGGGCTCATGCGCTTTGACTCCGAGCTGCGCTCGCGGCGCAACACGCTCTCGCGCGCGGCGATCGTGGAGCGGTTCGGACGCGAGGGGCTCGCGGAGGAACTGCGCGTCCTTTACGTGCTCATGACGCGCGCGAAGGAGCGCCTCGTTCTGACCGGGACGGTCAAAAGCCTCGACCGTTCCCGCGCGCTCTGGCGCGCCGCCTCCGAAAACCCCATGCTCGCGGGCAGCATGCTCGACATGACCATGAGCGCGCTCGGGGAGCGGGATATCGCGCGCGTCCATGCGCATCCGGCGGCGGAGTTTGCGCCGCCCGCGCCCGTGCTCGCCCACACGCGGATCACCGTCGACCCGGACGCCTACGACCCCGCGCTCGCGCAAAAGTACGCTTGGGTCTACCCGCACAAGGATGCCGAGACGATGCCATTAAAGCTCACCGCTTCGGGGCTTCTGCGGGGCATCGACGGGCCGCGCAATCTCGAGCCCCTGGCCGAGAGGCCCCAATTTTTGCAGGAGGGCGGCATGACGCAGGCCGAGCGCGGCACAGCGAGCCACCGGGCGATGCAGCTTTTGGACCTTCGGGCGCTGGACGGACTGTCCGGGAAATCGCTCGTTGCCGCCGTGCGCGAGCAGCTCGCCGCGTTCGCAAACGGCCACCTCATGACGGACGAGGAGTTCGATGTCGTCTCGCCCGCCATGCTCGCGCGCTTCCTCGAATCCGAGACCGGGCTTCGGCTGCGCGCCGCGAAGGATGTGCGCCGCGAGGTGAGCTTCAACCTCATGATGTCAGCGGCCGAAGCGCTCACCCGCGCGGAAGCGGGTGGCGCTGGCGGCGAGGTGCTCGTGCAGGGTACGATCGATCTGTGCTTTCTCGAAGACGGGGAGTGGGTGCTCGTGGACTACAAGTTAAGCCGCGCGGAAGACCTCGAAGCCGTCAAGGCCCACTACGCGCTCCAGCTCGGTCTTTACGCCAAGGCGCTTTTGCGGATTACCAGGATCGGAGTCAAGGAAAAAATCCTCGCCCTCATCGCGCAGGGCGTGGAGGCGAGGATATGACGCTGTTTCCTACATCAGAAAGTCCTTCATCCGCTCGATGGCCTCCTGCTGGCGCGTGATGAAGTCGCTCGCGGCTTCCTGCGCCTCCGCAGAGGCGTCTGGGAACTCGCCCCTGGCCTTTGTGGTATCGATGACGCCCATTGTCGCTCCCTGGATGACGATGTCGGCGAGGTGGGAACTCGAACGATCCACGAACGTGTTCATCCGGATGCCCGCCCACATCCCCGCGCGCGCGATGGGGCCCTTGCCGTCAAATTTTACTCCAAGTCTGCCAAGCTTTTCCTCCGCGTCGCGCGCGGCGTCGCGGTAATAATCGCGCTCGGACGCGAGTTCCCTGCGCATCTCCTCGTCCTGCGTTCTCGCCAGAAGCTGGCTTGCGGCGTCGTAACCCGTGCGCGCGTTCTCCGCGACACGGCTCAGCAATTTCCCGGTCTGATCCATTTTTCATGCGCCTCCCGCGCGTATTTTCCGCACCACGCGCGCAGGCTATGCCTGTCAATGATTGATGCGGACGTCAATTTATTGTCGAATTGGGCTTTCGTTAGACCTTTTTCGACAAGTGTTGCAGAAACAAAAATGAATATGTATAATGTATTCATGAATGTGGCGCAAGAGGTGTTTTTATGTCTATGTATCCGCTTATTCTGATCTGCGACGACGATCCCGTCGTGCACGAGTCGCTCGGGCTTTACCTCGGCTCCGAGGGATACGAGCACCAATCGGCGTACGACGGACAGCAGGCCGTCGAGCTGTTTGAAAATCTGCATCCGGACATGATCGTTCTGGATCTGATGATGCCGAAGATGTCCGGAATCGACGTCTGCCGCACCATCCGCCAGACGAGCTCTACGCCAATCATCATGCTGACCGCCAAGGGCGAGGAGATCGACCGCATTCTCGGCCTCGAACTGGGCGCGGACGACTACATCGTGAAACCCTTCAGCCCGCGCGAGGTGCTGGCGCGCATCAAGGCGGTGCTCAGGCGCTTCTCCGAAAAGGCCGCGGAGGAGGACTCCTCCATCGTGCGTCTGCCGCAGCTCGAGATTTCGCTCGAGAACTATCAGGTGAAGGCCGGCGGAAAGGTCATCCCCTGCACGCCCAAGGAGGTCGAGATCCTGCACATGCTGACCTCGAACGTCGGGCAGGTCTTCAGTCGCGAACAGATTCTCTCCCGCGTGTGGGGTTACGATTACTTCGGCGACACGCGCACCGTGGACGCGCACATCAAGAGGATCCGGCAGAAGCTCCCCCAGGAGAACGTGCCGTGGGCGCTCAAGACGGTGTACGGGGTCGGTTACCGCTTTGAGGTCAACGGGTGATATGAAAAACATGGGCGTGCTGACAAGGCGAGTGGTGATTTTCTCGGCGATCGTCGTTTCGACGGCGGTCGCCGGGATGCTCATCGCCGGGCTCCTATTGGCGCTGTCGACGGCGCTGCCGGCCTGGGCGGACGTCCTGCTCGGCGCGCTCATCGGCGCCCTCCTCGCTTCGGCCGCCGTTTACATGCTCGTTTCCTGGTTCGTGCGCGACGCGGTCGCGCCCATCACTGCGCTTCGCGACGCCGCCGTGAAAATCGCGAAGGGCGAGCTTGAGACGCGCGCGAGCGAGAAATCGCCGGGCGAGCTCGGCGAGCTCGGACGCGCCATCAATAACCTCTCCTACCAGCTCTCCTACAACATGTACCAGCTTATTCTTGAGCGCAACCGGCTCAAGCGGATGCTCGACAATCTCTCCGAGGGCATCGTGGCGGTGGACGCCGAGGGCAAGCTTACCCATCGGAATCCCGCCGTCGACGCGCTCATGGGGGGCGGTTCGCACATCTCCGACACGCGGCTTCACCGCATAGACGGCGGGCGCGTCTGGCAGGATTTCAAGCGCGCCATCGAGACGGGCACGTGTGTCGAGCGCAACGTTGAGCTGCGCGGCAAGGTCGTGAGGATCGCGATTTCGCCCATTATCGACGAGATCGGCGAGGCAGCGGGCGCGGTCGGACTCTTTTCGGACGTCACCCAGCAGGAGCGCCTCGAGCGCACGCGTCGGGACTACGTCGCGAACGTCTCCCACGAAATGCGCACACCGCTCACCGCCGTGCGCGCGCTCATCGAGCCGCTCAAGGAGGGCATGGTGACCGACGAGGCCGCGCGCATGCGCTATTACGACATCATCCTGCGCGAGGTCATGCGGCTCTCCCGGCTGATCGCCGATCTGATGGAGCTTTCGCGGCTCCAGAGCGGCACCCTCGCCATCGAGAAAAAGCGCATGAAGCTCGACGACCTGCTCTACGACGTGTGCGAGCGCTACCGGATGATCGCCGAGGAGCACGAACTCGCCTTCAAGGTCGAGACGGACTTTTCAAATCTCCCCGAGGCGCACACCAACGCCGACCGCGTCGAGCAGATGATGGTCATCCTTCTCGATAACGCCATCAAGTATACCGAAAAGGGCGCGATCTCCGTGCGCGCCGACTTCGACGACGACAGGGTGACGGTCTGCGTCTCCGACACAGGCGTCGGCATCGCCCCCGAGGACCTGCCCTATGTGTTCGACCGCTTCTATAAGGTCGACAAGGCGCACTCCGGCAACGGCTCCGGCCTCGGCCTCTCCATCGCCCGCGAGCTCTGGAGCTGGATGGGCGAGGAACTGACCGTCGAGAGCGAAAAGGGCAGGGGAACTACCTTCCGATTCACCATCTCGCGCAGGGACGAGGAGGACGAGAGGGACGCCGAGGGCACTACACTCGGGCTCCCGCTCAAAGCCTGACGCCCTTCAGGATCCCATACGAAAGAAAATATTCCTATGCCAGTCGACCGCCCGTGGGCCAAGCCCAGGGCGGTCGAGTTCTCAATGTGGCGCGTGCTCCCGCATATAAGTTCGGCAGTTCGGGGATGGACCCCCAAGCCGCCGATGGATCCGTATATTTTTCCCTTCCAAGTATGGGATGCCGAACGGACAGCGGCCCTTAGGCGGGAGCCAAGGGCGGCGCCTCGGCCGTCACGCCGCCAAAAGCTGGAGTGCGCGCTTGTAGAGCGGATCGAATTCGCAGCCGCAGCTGCCGCATTCGTCGTCGGCCTGCCGGATGGCGGCCAAGAGGGTTTCATCGGACTTCCCAGTTTCGAGCCATGCCTTCGCGGGTTCCGCGATGAGGTCCCAGCCCGATCCGGCGAATTTCTCCATGATGGTCTTGAGTTCCTGCGTCTGCGCCATATGGATTCCCCCCGGTCAATGAAATTTGATTTCCGTGAAAGCCTTACCCGTCCGATCGGCAAGACCCTTGCCTGTTCTCTATAACTTGTAGGCATCCCCCGTTATGTAGATCGCGTCGCCGTAGAAATAGATGATCACATAGCAGAGCGCGCATACGAGCGCGAAGACGAAGCCGATGAACGCGAGGCCCTTCGACCGCCTGATGAGCCCATAGAGCATTTGGATGACCGCGATCGCGCCCACGATGATGAGCGCAAGCGTATAATTATTCATTTTCGTTCTCCACATCGAGCATCGCGTAGCTGTTCATTAAATCGAGCACCATCTGCGCGAAGTCCGTGTTTCCGTCGACCGGATAAAAGTAGAAGGTGTAGATTCCCTTTCCGGGAAGGATGGTCGCGCAGTCGGAGGAAGTATTCTCGTAGTCCGAGTAGCAGATGAATTCCGTTCCGTTGAATTCGTTCTGGAAGATCGAGACGTAGCTGTCGTTGAGCGCGAGGGTCATGCCGAACTCGTTCATGTCCGCGTACGCGCCCGTGTCGTCCTCGCGGCCCACGAACATGAAGTGTGCGCCGTCACCGAAGCAGGCGATCATTCCATTCTCCATCTGCGCGTCCGTGAGCGCGAAATTCTGCCAGCCTGCGGGCATCCGCATTTTGAAAAGGCCGTCAAATTCGATCCAATAGGGCGCTGTGACGTCCATGGTTTCGCCGTCGTAATCGTAGAGGCTGTAGACCGCGCCCGCGGCGTCCTCCGTTCCGGTCGGCGCGGGGGAGGGCGTGGCGCCCTGCTCTGCCCACGCGCCCGCGGACATCAAAACGAGCGCGATGATGATTGAGAAGATCTTTTTCATCCGCATACCTCCGTTCTGTCAAAATTATAACAGTTCTTTCACCCGCCCGCAACCCGGAAAAGTGAACTATTTTTTAACATAGCCGAATTCCGCTTGACATGGACTTTTGTTATATAATATGATTACAATATTAGGCAACATCGTTTTTACATTGAAGGGCGGCGCAATCGTGGATATCAAACGATTTACGGAATATAAGGACAAAATTGTGGGTTCGGTCTCAAAGGCGATCGTGGGCAAGGAGCGAGAGATCGGGATGGTCGTCAACTGCTACGTCTGCTCCGGCCACGTGCTTCTGGAAGACGTACCGGGAACCGGCAAGACGATGCTCCTGCGCGCATTTTCGAGGTCGGTTGGCGGGGAGTTCCGGCGCATCCAGTTCACCCCCGACCTTCTGCCTTCCGACCTCACGGGCATTAACTTTTATAACCAGAAGCACGGCGAGTTCGAGTTCCGGAAAGGCCCGCTGTTCTCGGACGTCGTGCTCGCGGACGAAATCAACCGCGCGACGCCGCGCACGCAGTCCTCGCTTCTCGAGGCGATGGAGGAGCGCCAGATCTCGGTCGACGGCGTGACCTATCCCCTCGGGCGCGACTTCATGGTCATGGCGACCCAGAATCCGCTTGAGAGCTATGGCACCTTCCCGCTGCCGGAGGCGCAGATCGACCGCTTCTTCATGCGGCTCTCCCTCGGCTACATGACGCGCCAGCAGGAGCTGACCATGCTCGGCAGGGAATCGACCATCGACATCATCGAGGCCCTCTCCCCGGTCGTTTCGAAGGAGGAGACGGACTACGTCAAGGCGCACTTCCGCGAGGTAGAGTTCGCCCCCGACGTGCAGGGCTACCTCATGGACCTCGTGGAAAAGACGCGCGGAGAATCCGCGTTCATCACCGGCGTTTCCACGCGCGGCGCACTCGCGCTCTACAAGGCGTGCCAGGTGAACGCAGCGTTCGCGGGCCGGGAATACGTCATTCCGGAGGATATCCGCGACGTGGCGAAGCCGGTTCTCGCCCACCGCATCGTTTCCGGGAGCGGCGCGCGCGGCAAGGACGCGGAGCTTCTATTGAACCGCATGATTGACGAGGTGCCGGTGCCGCTGGAAAAGAGAGAATGATCGTCTTTTTCATCTTAATTCTCGCCGTCGCGTTTCTCGTGGAGCGATGGTCGATCGAGCATTCGCTGGACGGCGTTGTGTACGACCAGCAGCTTTCGCGCGCGCTGGTCGAGATCGGGGAATCCTTCGAGATCGTGACGGCCGTGCGCAACTCCTCCCGGCGGTTCATTCCCTTTATCAAGCTTTCGGAGGACGTGCCCCGCGTACTGGGCGTGAGCGCCCGGATGTATACCGTCGGCTTCGACGAGAACCGCGCGCGCATCAACTCGACCATCTACATGATGCCCCGCCAGCGCATGACGCGCAGGATCGCAGCCTCGCTCGGCGCGCGCGGACGCTACACCTTCAACGGCGCGACGCTCTATGGCGGCGACTTTCTGGGGCTCAGCGAGCGGCCCAAGTATTTCCCGCGGCTGCGCGAGGCGGTGGTCCTGCCCAAAAGGCTCGAATCAAAGCGCCTCGACGAGACGCTCGGCGGATTTCTAGGCGACATCTCCGTCCGCCGGTTCATCCTCGAGGACCCGGTTTTGACGCTGGGCTTCCGAGAGTACACCGGGCGCGAGCCCATGAAGCAGATCTCGTGGCCCGTCACCGCGCGCATGGGCCAGATGATGGTCAAAAACTACGACCACACGCTGGAACTCACCGTGACGGTCGTGCTCAACATCGAAACGAAACTCTATAGCTATCTGGCGCACCCGCTCATGGAGAAGTGCTACTCCATCGTCCGCGACGTGTGCGAGACGCTCGAGGAAAGGCACATTCAGTATTCCTTCCTCACAAACGCCGTCGCGGTCAACATGACGGGCGCGTGGGCGTACGTTTCCAACGGACTCGGCGGAGCGCACCTCGCGACTATTCTGGAGGGCCTCGGCCGCGGGACCTATGCCAGCCGCGGCAACGCGCGGACGCTTGTCGACGGCGCGGTGCGCCGCGCCGAGAGCGGGCGCGCTCACATATTCGTCACGCCGACCGCCCTTGACATTCCGGACGATCTTCTTTCCGTGCTGCGCGACCGTACCGCCGCGAACGTGCTCGTGATCGCCGCCGAGGAGGTGGCAGAATGAACCTCGTTTTCGCCCTCAAGATCCTCACGGACCTTTGCTTTTTCATGTTCGCGATCTCGTCCGTCACGTCCGCCGCGCCGCATAGCGGACTTCTGGTGACGAGTCCTTTGATCGCCTCCGTCGCGGCGTACTTTTCGCGCCTTCTCTTCTCGAAGTGCAAAAAGCGGTCGTGGCTTCGCTTTCTGCCCCTCCTCCTTTGCGCCGGATGCTTCCCGTTCGCGGCACACACGGCGGACATGATCGTCACCGTGCCGATGATCCTCTACGTCGGCTTCGTCGCCTTGCGCCGGAATTATGAGATCGGCTACGACGAGATGCTCACGCGGTTCTACACCTGCCTGAAGGTGACGGTCTTCCCGGTTCTCGTCATGGTGATCGCCAACAACTGGCGCGGCCTTGTCGACGTCATGCTGCCATACTTTTTCTTCTTCCTCGTCCTCACGGTGATGCTCCTGCGCATGCTCCGGCACAACGAGAAGGTGCTGACCGACCGACGTTTCCGGTTCATGAACGTCGGCGAGATGCTGCTTCTTTGCGGCGCGGGCTACCTGCTCTCGAGCGGGTACATGCTCATGGCGTTCCGGTTCCTGCTGGGGCTTGTCATCCGCTTCGTGCTGCGGCCGATTCTGACCGGCATCGTCTACGTCTTCGGCGGCCTCGCGTGGCTTCTGAACAAAATCTTTTCCGGCATTGATTTCAACGTGGAGAACCTCAACCTCTCGCAGATGGACGACCTGGGCGAGGCCATCCAGCAGGGCGAGCAGACCGCGCAGGAGTACGCCCAGAGCGACAACCTCACCACCCGGATCCTGACATACGTGCTTATCGGCATCGCCGTCGCCATCGTCGTTCTGGTGGTGGTGCTTCTCTTCCGCGCGCTCATGAAGGCCGGGCGGCACGGGGAGGACAACAAGTTTGAAGACGAACGCGAATCCCTCGACGACCCCGGAAAGGACGGCGGCCGGAAGCTTACCCGCGCGCCCCGCGACCGCGTGCGCCATTACTATCGCAAGTTCCTGAAGCTTTGCGACGTACGCGGCATCGGTGCGGGCGAGCACCTCAATTCCCGCGAAATCAACGATCAGGCGGGCGGCGTCTTCCGCACGCCCTCCCTCTCCGCGCTGCGCGAGTTGTACATCAGGGCCCGCTATTCCTCCGCCGAGGTCACATCCGCCGACGTGAAATCCGCAAAGAGCGCGTACGAGGAGGTTAAAAAGAGCGGGGAGTAGCAACGGACCTGTTCGTTTTTCAGATGACGTGTGAAGATCGCATATTGCGTTTTTGATGAAAATTATGTAAAATATAGCACGGGCACGCGAATATCCGACCGATACGCGCGGCCCGTTCTCATTCAATTGGAAAATTGACACTTTGTCAACGGGACGAATGGAGGAAAGGGATATGAGGAGGTATCTGGCCCTGCTGGCGGCGGTCGTCCTGCTGCTTGCGGCCGCGGGGGCCCTCGCGGAGTTGGACGGGGCAGTGGCGTTTCAGGACCCCATGTTTGAAAAGAGAGTGCGCAAGATGCTGGATCGGCCGGAGGGGGACATTCTCGCCTCCGAGCTCATGCCGATCACCGAGCTTCTCTTCGCGAACTTCGACTATCCCGGCGAGATCCCCGAGGAGGAGAAGATTCGCGACCTGACCGACCTCAAGTACTTCCCGAACCTTGAACGGCTTGACATTGGCAAGAACGCCGTCTCCGACCTTTCGCCGCTCGCGCCGCTTGACAAGCTCTACTACTTAGAGGCGCCGATGAACCGGATCACCGACCTTTCGCCCCTTGCGGACATGACGCAGCTCACCTGGGCGGTGTTCTGGGAGAACGATATTTCAGACCTCGCGCCCGTCGCAAACCTCGTTCATCTTGAGACGTTCTCGGTGTTTTCGAACAACGTCTCGGACGTCACCCCGCTTTCGAACCTCACGAAGCTCAGGATCCTCGAGCTGCACGACAACCCCATCGCGGACTTCTCGCCCCTCGCGGCGATCTATGACGGCATCGCCGAGAAGGATTTTTCACTGGACGGCCAGCCGATCCTCGCGGACAAGCCCAAGGCGGAGGAGGGGTTCGAGGACGGTCCCGTGACATTCTTCGATGCGGCGTTCGAGCGCAAGCTGCGCAGACAGCTCGACCGGCCGGAGGGGGACATCTACGCCTCCGAGCTTGCCGAAGTCCGCGAGCTCTGCTTCGCGAACTGGGACTACCCGGAGGGCGAGGTCCCCGAGGAGGAGATCATTTTCGGCCTTTCCGATCTGCGGTATTTCCCGAACCTGGTGAAGCTCGAGGTCGCGATGAATGCGGTTTCAGACCTTTCCCCGCTCGCGGAGATGTACAAGCTCAAAATCCTTGACGCGACCAGCAACAAGATCGCGGACCTGTCCCCCCTCGCGGGGATCGCGGACCTCGCCATTCTCAAGCTGGGACAGAACAAGATTTCCGACCTCTCGCCGCTCGCGGGGCTCGCGAACCTGTCGGAGCTTTCCCTCTATACGAACGAGATCATGGATGTGCGCCCGCTCGCGGGAATGACGAAGCTCACGTCTCTGGAATTGGGCGACAATCCCGTCGCGGACTTTTCACCCCTCGCGGCGATCTACCCGAACCTCGTCCATCGGGACTTTCATTTTATCTCCGCCGAGGGAATCCCCGACGACCCGATCGAGATCAAGGACCCGCAGTTCGAGAAGGCGCTGCGCGCGGCCCTGAACATCCAAGGCCGCCCGATCACCCTTCGGGACGCCTACGTCGTGACAGCACTCGAGCTCTTCAACGACAAGATCGAGGGTTCGCAGTTTACGGACCTCTCGCCCCTCGCGCACTTCCCCAACCTCGAAACCCTTTACATCAACGCGAATCTCGTCTCCGACCTTTCGCCGCTCACCGGACTGACGAAGCTCGAGCGGATCAACCTCGGCTTCAACAAAATTTCCGACCTTGCGCCGCTTCAGCCGATGCCCGCGCTCAGGTACGTCTCGCTGCAGTACAACGAAATTTCGGACCTCTCGCCGCTCGCGGGCATGGTGAATCTCGTCGAGCTCGATCTCAAGGGAAACCGGATCGAGGACTTCGGTCCCCTCGCGGATCTCGAGAACCTGCGGATCCTCCGCGTCTCGGAGAATCCGTCGGATGACTACTCGACCCTCGCGGATATTGTTCCGAACTTGACCGAGAAGGACTTCGAGCTGAAGCAATGAGGGAGAGAACATCAGGGGGACCCGGCAAGCGGGCCCCCCTGATGTTCTCCGCGGTATCTGCCCGGCGTCATCCCCGTATGCTCCGCGAATACGCGGATGAAGAACGCCGCGTCGCCATAGCCCACGTGCGCGGCGATCTCTTCGACCGTCATGTCCGAGTCGGCGAGCCTTGACGCGGCTTCCTGAACGCGCAGGTGCTGGATGTATTTGAGAACGCTCATCCCCGTGGCGCGCTTGAATTCGCGCGAAAGGTGCTGCGGGCAGACGAACGAGCGGGCGGCGATCTCCGCGATCGTGAGTCTTTCCCGGTACCGTTTGTTGATGAGCGAGATCGCACTCCGGACGATGGAACCGGTGCGCTCGCGCCGTCCAAGCATTTCGGAGCCCGCCGCCGCCGCGCGCGCGATCACCATCAGAAGCTGAGAGAGCAGCATGACGCACATGTCCTGCGCGTCCTGCCGCATGCTTCCGCTCTCGCGGTAGATTCCGTCCAAGAGGCCGGTGATCGCGTCGCGCGATCTTCCCTCCACGCGGATGCCGCAGGGGAGCGCGTCCTCGGCGGGGCGGCAGTTGGACGGGTCGAACAGCGGCTCGAGCACGCACAGCCGCGGATAGAAGTCAAAGAGCCGATAGAGCGTTTCCGGAGGAAAACCGAGGTTCGCGATCCGGAGCCGCTCGTCCGGATCGCCCGCCATGAACATGTGGGCGATGCCCGCCGGAAGGATGAACAGGTCGCCTTCCACGACGCCGAACGTGCGTCCGCCAATGCGCTGCACGCCTCGCCCGCCAGCGACGTAGGCGATCTCGATGAACGAGTGGCTGTGAAGCCGCCTGCCCATGCCGTGCACGTGCGCTCCCGGCGCGGAATCGCGCTCGTAGAACCGACTGTAGTACACGCCGAGCGGGCCTCCGAAGCATTGCTTCGAGGAGAGGACGGGATCGTTCAGCGCGCCTTCGTAAGCTGCCATTTTAACCAGTGCCCCTTTACAAGACCGTCGTTCGCCTCCGTCAGTTCGTCGAGCAGCTGTTTTCTCATATCGCATAATCTTTCGGCATACCCCGCGTCCCCCGCGACGTTTCTGAGTTCGTGGGGATCGCGCGCCATGTCATACAATTCATCCTCGCCCGTCGGATGCCAGACGTACTTCAGCTCGCGCGTGCGGAGCATCCGCAGAGTGTATAGCCCGAACTGCTGGCCGTTGAACGAGCTCATCACCCGTTCCGGCCATTCGCATGCCCCGCCCAGCGCGAGGGGAAGGAGACTCCGCCCGGGGAGACACGCGTCGGCGCCTGCCGCCTCCAGGATCGCGGCGGGAAGGGACAGCGCGTGAACGAGCATCTCATTCCGCCGCGCACCCGCCGGGATGTGTCCGGGCCAGCTTAGGAGGAGCGGCACGCGAACGATGTCGTCGTAGAGGTTGTAGTGCTTGTCAAACATGCCGTGGCTGCCGCACATGTCCCCGTGGTCGGACGAGTAGATGACCAGCGTGTCGTCCTTTGCCCCCGCCGCGTCGAGCGCGTCCAGCACCATGCCGATCGCGTCATCCATCTGCGAGATTACCGCCAGATAGTTCGCGCGCGCGTTTTCCCAGTCGGCTTCGCTCACGTCGGCGAGGCCCCAGTTCTCGGCCATGCGCCGCTGGATGGCAGGCTTTCCGCAGAGGCCGTCGGCGCATCCGCCCCAGGCCGGCGCGGTCCGGTACGGTTCGCGGAAGGCGAGGTGCGGGAGGTAGGGGGGGTGCGGCTGCGGGAAGTTGAGCTGGATGTGCCAGGGCGCGCCGCCCGCCGAAAGCTCCTCAATTTCCGCGCACGCACGCGCCGCGAGCCGATGGGTTTCGAGTTCTTCGATGGGGCCGTCCACGGCGCGCCCGAACCAGTCCGCGGGGCGAAGGTCCTCGACGCGCCGCCCCGCGCCGTCCGGCAGCACGTCCGCGCCGAAACAGGTCTCGTAGCCGAAGTCTGTGGGGGGATGATCGGGCGAAACGTGCCATTTTCCGATAAAGCGCGTCCGGTAGCCCGCGTCCCGGAGCGCGTGCGGCCACGTAGGGACATCCGGGGTGAGGCAGGGGACGGGTAGCGTGATGTCGTAATTCCAGAGCTCGCCAAAGGCCTCGGGCCGAAGTCCGGTCAGGAGGGATGCCCGCGCGGGGCAGCAGCTCGGGAGCGGCGTGTACGCCTCATCAAACCGGACGCCCTCCGCGGCGAGGCGGTCGAGGTTCGGCGTGCGCGCCGGGGCGCTTGGCCCGAGGCAGTCGAACCGATGCTGGTCGGAGAGGATAAACAGGATGTTCGGTCTGCGCATGCGTCTTCACCCTTTCACGCGCAGTATACCGCACGCCTTTACGCGTTTCATCCGGCGATCGACGCCATTCGTCCGCCGATCCTCGCCTCGCGCCGCCTGCCTCCATCCGGTTCCATTTTATTATAAGCGCGCAAAGGCGGGCTGTCCAGCGTGCAAATAGGGCAAAGCGCGCATGCCAATTTGACCAGCCCGATTTTATTTTCATTATAATGCGTGATTTTATCGCGTGTCCGTGATTGGAACAATCGCTTCAAATACAGCAAATTACCGTTGTTTTTGGTTTTTGTTTCGGTTAATATGTGTTTACGACAAAGGAGGAGTGATTCCATGAAGCGAATTCTGGCATCCCTGACGGCTGTTCTTTTGCTTGCGACGCTCATGAGCATCGGCGGGTGGGCCGAGGGGATGAGCTACGCACAGGCGCCGATGTTCGACGCGCAGGTCGCGTCCGGGGCGCTTGCACCGGTGGCGGAGCGCCTGCCGGTGAACCCTAAGGTCGCAGACGACCGCTCGGCCGAGTACCTCGAGGGCGGCGCGTTTGAGG
>JAEZRP010000035.1 GCA_023444095.1 Bacillota bacterium | reverse complement strand
CGCAGCCGAAAGCAACGTCTTCTCCTACCACATTCCTCAGTAGCTCAATGGCAGAGCATTCGGCTGTTAACCGAAGGGTTGTAGGTTCGAGCCCTACCTGGGGAGCCACTTCCAAATCCAATGTTTGTTCCAATGAAGCCTTCGTTGAATGACGAGGGCTTTGTTGGGTTTTTGGGGGTGGTATGAAAATAGCGTGGCGTGCTGGCGGAGATGGGGGGGACCGGCGCCAATGTTGATTTTCTAAGATCGATGCGATATACTAGAAACGATCAGTCATGGTAGAGGATGATATGGACAAAGAGAAGAAATACGCGGCGTTTTCCATCCCACGGCATGAGGCGCAATCGGAAAAAGGCGCGCTTGCGCAAAGGCAAACGATTCCCGAAGCGGCGTCATTCATCGGCGCGCCGTATGCCGAGATCGAGTATGAGCCGCACGTCAGCGCCGCTTCATCCCCCGCCCAGTCGATCGGTCCCAGAAAAGCTGACCCGATCCGGGAGAAATTTTACGCGATGCGCTCGCTCGCCTCGGGCATCCCTTTCGCCCGGAACGATCCCGCGCTTTTCTATCGGCAGGCGAAGTTCATGGAGGATTTCGAGGACGACTACCGCCGCAACGCGCAGTTCTTCCTGTATTATCCCTGCTATCAGCACATGGGGTACGAGCAGCTCCGCACCTATTTCACATGGCGCGCGAAGGCGCGGCGCGGCGTACTCCTCCCCATTCCCCTGTCCTATGTCTTCCTCTATATTTATGAGCTGCTGTCCGGCATCGGCGTGGCGGACCCGGCCGACGGGCTTTCAAAGCTGTTGACCGTCTGGAGCGCATATCGAGAGCGCGAACAAGCCTTGGATCATTATCTGCCCGGATGGCTCAAGGATTACCACGTCTACTATCCGTTGCCGCATCGCTTCGCGGATTTTGTCCGCGCGCACAGTCTACAGGGACATTATCTCGATCTGTTTCTTTTTGATGAAGATGCCCAAAATAATTTCGGGCTTTGGAGCGGCATCTCGAGCTACGACGTCACGAAATCCAAGTTCTATGGCGCGGGAAACGACGCACTGATGCGGGACTGCTTTTCCGCCGTTCTCGGCGGCATTCGGGCGCTTTTCATGAGCCGCAGTTGCCGCTTCGAAGACCTATTGATGCTCGGCATTCGCAGAGGGACGTCCTGGTACCCGTTTGGACAGGCCCTCTTCTATCCATGGCTCGAGCAGTCCGACCGCCGGGTGGAACTGCCCGGGCGCGAAGTGTACTTCTGCAAGGGCAACCGTTGGACGTCGGATCTGCCCGTGCCCGATTTGGACCGCAGGGAAATCATCGGGTACTTGATGAAAAAAACGGAGGCGTGCCTTCGGAAGGCCGTCAAATACAAGTATCAGATCACGGCCAATCCAAGCACTTTCTGCAATCTGCCCTACAAGCTGGCGCGGCTGCGCATATCGCTTTCGGAGCTCGACGCCTCGATCGAATGTTCGGTTCAGGAGTTCCAAAGGGATCTGACCCGCACCGTCGTGGCCGTCAATCTCGACAATCTGAACCGCATCCGCGCGGACGCGCTTCGAACGCAGGACAAGCTGATCGTGCCGGAGGAGGAGAATTTGCCCGCGCCGGTCGCGGCGGATGAGCGATTTGTGCCTCCGCCCGAATCGCCGCCCGAACCGGGATTTGGCGGTTGGTCCGCGCTGAAAGCCGCGTTGAGCGCCCCGGAGATGACGGCGCTACGGCTGATTTTGCGGGGCGGCGCGCAGATCCGGGCGTTTGCCGACGAAACCGGCGTCATGCTCGAGGTGCTCGCGGATAACATCAACGAAAAGGCGGCCGACCTGATCGGCGACAGCATTTTGGAATATCAAGACGATATGACGATCTACGAGGAGTATCGGGAAAAAATTGCGGAAATGGTGGGATGAAATTGGAAAATCAGGTGCCGGCGCGGATCGCCAACATCCTGATGGGCGCGCTCAAGGGCGGCGTCGTCCCGCGCGTGGGGCTCGAGTATATCACCGTGGGACGCTCGCAGGAGATCGCGGCGATCCTTCATGATATCGACATGATTTCGGACGGCGGCGCGTCGTTCCGGTTCATCGTGGGGAAGTACGGCAGCGGCAAGAGCTTCCTTCTGCAGACCATCCGCAATTATGCGACCGCGAAGGGCTTCGCCGTCGTGGACGCGGACCTCTCGCCCGAGCGCCGCTTCGCCGGGACGAAGGGGCAGGGGCTTTCGACGTACAAGGAGCTGATGCAGAACCTCTCGACGAAGTCAAAGCCCGACGGCGGGGCGCTTCCTCTCATTCTCGAGCGGTGGATCTCCGGCATCCAGACCTCCGTTCGAGCGCAGGGCGAATTCGAGGGCAAGGCGTTCGACGATCAGGTGGAGAGGCAGATCTTTCAGGTCGCCGGATCGCTCGAAGGGATGGTCAACGGGTTCGAGTTTGCCAAGGCAGTCGTCACGTATTGGCGTGCGTATCGGGCCGACGACGCGGCGCTCAAGAGCAATGTGCTCAAATGGTTCCGGGGCGAATACCCCTCCCGCAGGGAGGCGAAGGCGGAGCTTGACATCAACTTCGTCGTGACCGACGAGACGTGGTACGACTTTTTGAAGATCTTCGCGGTGTTTCTGGTCGGCGCGGGCTACCGGGGGCTGCTCGTGCTCATCGACGAGCTGGTCAACATCTTCAAGATCCCGAATTCCATCACGCGGCAGAACAACTACGAAAAGATCCTCACCATCTACAACGACGTTTTGCAAGGCAAGGCGAGCCACATCGGCTTTCTGATGGGCGGAACGCCGCAGTGCGTCGAGGACAAGTACCGCGGCGTATTCAGCTACGAGGCGTTGAGGTCGCGGCTGGCAGAAGGGCACTTCGCCACCGACGACATTCGCGATCTGTCCGCCCCGATCATCCGGCTTCAGATGCTCACGCAGGAGGAGATGTACGTGCTGGTGGAAAAGCTGCGGGACATCCATGCGCAGCTCTTCCGCTACCCGCCGACGCTTTCGCACGAGGACCTCGTATACTTCCTTACGGTGGAGTACAACCGGGTCGGCGCGGACACCCACATTACGCCCCGCGAGATCATCCGGGATTTCATCGAGCTTGTTAACATCATCCATCAGAACCCGCAAACCAGCGTCTCCGAAATCCTCGGGAACAACAGCCTCGCAATGGCAAAGGGCGGGTTGACCGACGATGAAATCCACAGCGACTTCCAGGAGTTTGAGGTATAGACATGGATGTGTTCGGTCGGCTCGCCCCGTTTATTCAGGACTTTATCTACCAGAACAAGTGGGAGGAACTGCGCGGCATCCAAGTCGCCGCCTGCGAGGTCGTCTTTGAGACGGATGACAACCTCCTGCTCTCCTCCGGCACGGCGTCGGGAAAGACCGAGGCGGCGTTTCTACCGGTGCTCACCGATCTCTATGAGAGGCCGTCGAAATCGGTGGGTGTTCTATACATCTCGCCTCTGAAGGCGCTCATCAACGACCAGTTCAAGCGGCTCGAGCAGCTGCTCCTGGATTCGAACATCCCGGTGTGCAAATGGCACGGGGATGCGTCGCAATCCAGGAAGAACGAGCTCGTCAAGAACCCGCAGGGTCTTTTGCAGATCACTCCGGAGTCGCTGGAGAGCCTCATCACGAACAAGCGCGGCGCGGCGCTTCAGATGTTTTCCGACCTGCGCTTCGTTGTAATCGACGAGGTGCATCATTTCATGCGCGATGCGCGGGGCATCCAGCTCTTGTGCGTGCTGGAGCGGCTGCAGCGGCTGACGGGCGTCATCCCCCGGCGGATCGGCCTGTCCGCCACGCTGGGCGATCTTCAGCAGGCGTGCGAATGGCTTGGAACCGGCACCGGGCGCGCCTGCGCCGCTCCGGTCACGGACGAGGGCAAGAAGCGCGTGCGGCTGCACGTGGAGCGGTTTGTGAACTATGCGGATAAGCGCGACCTGGTCGAGCGGGACGCAGGCGGCAACATCGTCAACTCCAGCGCGGGCGGGGATATGGGCGTCCGGGAGCACTACGAGTACCTGTTCAAAATGACGCTCGACAAAAAGACGATCATCTTCACCAACAGCCGCGAGGAGACCGAGTTCGTGATTGCGAACCTGCGCGAGATCGCGCTGAAGAACAAGGCGCCGGACATCTACCGGGTACACCACGGCAACGTGTCGGCCCTGATCCGGGAGACGACCGAGGACGAGATGAAGTCCGAGGACGACAAGATCGTCACGGGCGCCACGGTCACGCTGGAACTGGGCATCGACATCGGCTCGCTCGACCAGGCGGTGCAGGTCGGCGCGCCTTTAAATGTCTCGAGCTTTGCCCAGCGGCTCGGGCGGTGCGGACGGCGCGGCCAGATTCCGCAGCTTCTGTTTACCTTCGTAGAGAACATCCGGATCAACTCCGCCGACACGCTCGGACCGATCAACTGGGAGTTCGTCCGCACCATCGCCATCATCGAGCTGTACACGAAGGATCACTGGATGGAGCCGATCCCCCCGCTCCATCACGCGTACAACCTTTTGTACCACCAGACCATGAGCCACTTGAAGAGCAGCGGGGAGCTCTCCGCCGCCGCGCTCGCGCAGGCGGTCCTGACTCTCGGGTGCTTCGCGCGCATCCCGCAGGACGACTACAGGCAGCTTCTGGGCCATCTGATCAATATCGAGCAACTGGAGCGCACGGAACGCGGCGGACTGATCATCGGCCGGGAGGGCGAAAAGGTCGTCAACAGCCACAAGTTCCTGACTGTGTTCACCGCGCCGGAGTACCTGCTCGTCAAGGATGAAAACCGCACCATCGGCACGGTAGACAAGGTCTATCCGGTGGGCACGCGGTTCGCGCTGGCGGGGCTCACCTGGGAGACGGTGGACGTCAACGAAAAATCGAAGGTGATTTTCGTGAAGCGCGTTCCGGGCATCTCTCTGGTCGACTGGAACGTGGATTTCGAGGCGGAGCTTCACACGGTGCTCGTGCAAAAAATCAGAAGCATTCTGTCGGAGGACGCCCAGTACCCGTATCTGAGCGAGCGCTGCCGCGAGCGGCTTGCCGAGATCCGGTACATCGCGCGCAACAGCGGCGTCCTCGAAAATATGGTCACGCCGCTCTCCGATAAGAAGTTCGCGGTCTTTCCGTGGGTCGGCACCCGCCAGCTGGCGACCCTTCACTACGCGCTCACGCACAGGAAGATCAAGAACAAGATGCTCTGGCCCACCTGCGTGTATCTGGAAGTGGCTTTCGACGGAACCGCCGACGAGATCGAGGAGATCATTCGCGATATCCTGCGGTCCGATCTGAACCTGTACGACCTTCCGCTGCCCGACAAGGTGCAGATCAGCGGCAAATACAACGAGTTCATTCCGCTTGATCTGCTCCGCAAGCAGTTCATCGAGGATTATCTCGATTTCGAGGGGCTGCGGGATGGAATTGGCGATTGATCGAGCCGACCGTCGCGGGCGTCCGGGAGGGACGCGACGAGCTCACGGAGGCGGCGATCGAATCGATCATGGGCCGTCAGTGACCGGGGCGGGCCCGAAAGTTTTCAAAAACGCGATCGGCCTCTTGACTTGGAGCACACTCCAGGTGATATGCTGTAGATGCCTGAACCGGAAGCGCTGCTTTCCGCCCGGCGTCAGGCGCTTGCGCCTAGGCGGAATCGGGAGGTTTCGCCGTGCGACCGAAGAGAGGAGGATATTCCATGAAATACGCAACATTGGGCAATTCCGGTATCGAGGTGTCGCGCCTGTGCGTCGGCTGCATGAGCTTCGGCGATCCCGCCAGCAAGATGCACGCGTGGACGCTGAATCCCGAGGAGACGGAGGCGCTCGTCAAGCGCGCGCTCGACCTTGGCATCAACTTCTTCGACACCGCGAACACGTACTCGGCGGGGACCAGCGAGGAATATCTGGCCCGCGCGCTCCAGAAATATGTCCCCCGCGACAAGGCGGTTATCGCCACGAAGGTGTACTTCAACGAGGGGCATCTGTCGAAAGAGGCCATCCTGCGGGAGATCGACGGCTCGCTCAGGCGGCTCGGCACCGATTACGTGGACCTCTATATCATCCACCGCTTCGATTACGATACGCCCATCGAGGAGACGATGGAGGCCCTGGACAGTCTCGTCAAGGCCGGAAAGGTGCGCGCGCTCGGCGCGTCCGCCATGTACGGCTACCAGTTCCACAACATGCAGATCGCTGCGGAGAAGAACGGATGGACGAAGTTCGTCTCCATGCAGGACCACTATAACCTGCTCTACCGGGAGGACGAGCGGGAACTGATCCCCATCTGCAGGGAGCAGAACGTCGCCCTTACGCCATACAGCCCGCTGGCCGCCGGGCGACTCGCACGGCTCGAGTGGAAGGCCGATACGCTCCGCAGCCGGACGGACAAGACCGCCGTCTCCAAGTACGACGGCACGCAGGAGGCCGACTACGGGATCGTGCTCCGGGTGGACGAGCTCGCGCAGAAGTACGGCGCGACGATGACGCAGATCGCGCTCGCGTGGCAGTTTTTCAAGGGCGTGACCGCGCCCATCATCGGCGCGACAAGGGCGAAGTACTTCGACGACGCGGTCGGCGCTTTCGACGTCGTTCTCACGCCGGAGGATGTCGCCTACCTCGAGGAGCCATACCTCCCGCACAGGATCGTTGGCGCGCTCCCGCACGCGTAGATCAAAAATAGCCGCCCCGCACGCCGCCGTGCGGGGCGGTTCTGATTGAGCTCCGCCCGCGGACGAATGTTGTTTCCGCGTCGGCGGGTGTGCGATCATGTGGCGAGGCAGTTCAAATGGAACGGGATAAAAACGAAGCTTCGACCGGCTCGTCGCCGCTAGAGAGACGGCACGCCCGGACAAGCTTCGCGATTTGGAAGGAGACCTCCGATGATCCGAGCGCGCCTTACAGGAACAGAAGCAGGCTCACGGCCATGACGGCCATGCCCGACACGAGCCCGTAGATCGAGACGTGCGCCTCGCCGTACTCGCGCGCGGTGGGCAAAAGCTCGTCGAGCGAGACGAACACCATGATGCCCGCGACCAGCGCGAACAGCACGCCGAAGGTCGCGTCGTTGAAGAATCGCGCGAACAGGACAAAGCCGATCAGCGCGCCGGCGGGCTCCGAGAGGCCCGACAGCAGGGAGTACCAGAACGCCTTTTTCCGGCTCCCGGTGGCGAAGTAGATCGGTACCGCGACGGAGAGCCCCTCTGGGATGTTGTGGATGGCGATGGCGACCGCGATTGCGACGCCGAGCGACGGTTCCTTGAGCGCAGAGGTGAACGTCGCCAGTCCTTCCGGGAAATTGTGGATGGCGATGGCGAGCGCGCTCATGAGTCCCATGCGCATGAACTTGCCCTGACGCCTGGCGTCGCGCCTGTGCGTCTCATCCAGTTCCTCCACGCTGTGCGCCTCGTGCGGGTTCTCGGCGGCGGGCACGAGCCGGTCAATCAGCCCGATCAGAAGCATGCCCCCGAAGAACGCACCGGCCGTCGCCCAGCCCCCGCCGACGGTTCCGAGCGCGGCGGACAGCGCGTCCCGCGCCTTTTGGAGAATCTCGACGAAGGAAACATAGATCATCACGCCCGCCGAAAATCCGAGCGCGAAGGAGAGGAAACGGGTGTTCGTCCGCCTGCTGAACAGTGCGACGGCGCTGCCGATGCCCGTCGAGAGGCCCGCGAACAGGGTCAGGGAGAAGGCAAAGAGGATGGTCTGCGTCGTCATGCGATCCCTCCGGCTCGTTTTCTGCCGCTATCATATCACAATGACGCAATTTTTTCCAGCAACAAACGCGCGGTTCAGGACGGATGCATTTCTGCCATTTTGCACCTGCGGAATTCTTGACAAGCGCTTTTGCGCCGTCGAACTCTGCAAGCGCAATCTGACAAAATTCTTCTCGTCGGCACGCGCATGCTCTGTGCGGGATAGCCCTAAGGCGTCAGGCGCGCGCGGATGATCTCGAGGTTTTTGAGGAGACGGGCGTTTTCCGGCTCGAGCCGGATCGCGTCCTCGGCGTGCGCGCGCGACCTTTCGTACGCACCGAGCCAGTAGGCGGCGATGGCGGCGATATCGTGGGGCGTGGCGTCCCATGCGTAACCCATGTTGACGTACGCGGATGATTTTTCCTTGATCTTGAGCGCTTCCTCCGCCATATGAAGGGCCAGCGGCCAGTCGGTCAGCGTCTCCGCGAGCCGGGCAAACTCGACGTACGGTTCGCGCATGTCGGGCATTTCGGCGACGGCGCGGAAGAACCATTGATACGCTGCCCGGTCGTCGTTTCTCCTGTGCTCTGACTGTGCGATCAGCCGCATGGATGCGCACCGCTCCTCCCGCCACGTGGCGCTCGGAAGCGCGAGGTGTCGCCGGAGCTCCCGGACGGCGTTTTCCCACATGCCCCGGAAGAAGTATTCTCGCCCGAGGTAGTGGGCGCAGCGGTCGGATTCCGGTTCCTCCTGTGCGGCGAGTTCGAGGAGGGGCAGGTAGGAGGATCGCGGCTTCGCGGGATCGGGGAGGTGGGTGAGCACCATGTCCGGCGCGTACACGGTTATGAGGGGCCTTTCGTCCGCGTAGACGAGCACCTCGTGTACCGGATAGCGCCAGGAGAAGCCCGCGCGCGCGTGCGCTTTGAAGTAGTTGAACTGAACGTCGGGCGTGCCGTCGGGCCGGAGGCTCCAGTTGTAGAGGTAGCGTGCCTGGACGGCGTCGTCCGTCCACGCGCTTTCGAGCGATTCGCGCCAGCCGGGCGCGAACACCTCGTCGAGGTCGGTCGAAACGCAGATGTCGACATCCTCCGGCACGTGAGAGAGGGAGAGGTTGCGTGCGACATCGAAGCGCCATGGCACGACGCGCTCCTCGTATACGGCCGCGCCGCGCGCGCGCAGTTTTTGAGCGGTGCTGTCCGTCGAGCCTGTGTCGGTGACGACGATCAGGTCGGCCTCGGCCATGGAATCCATCCAGCGATCGACGAAATTTTCCTCATCCTTGCAGATCGCATACACACACACGCGGCGGCCCATCAGCCCACCCCCAGTCTGCTCTCGACCAATCTCAGGTTCTCCAATCGCCGCGGGTTTTGCGGCTCGAACGCGAGTGCGGACTTTGCCCAGTCCCTTGCCCTTTCGTAAAGCCCCAGCCA
The DNA here is from genome assembly GCA_023444095.1 of Bacillota bacterium. Classification (GTDB taxonomy): domain Bacteria; phylum Bacillota; class Clostridia; order Christensenellales; family Aristaeellaceae; genus RUG11247. The sequence continues at coordinate 19,604 of JAEZRP010000035.1, read as the reverse complement.
GTAGGCGGCGATGGACCCGAGGTCGAAGATTTCCGGTCCCCAGGCCTCGGCTTCCGTGAGATAGCTTCCCGATCTTTCCGTGATCCGAAGCGCCATGTCGGCCATGCAAAGGCCGAGCGGCCAGTCGTGCAGGTTGTAGGCGAGGCGCAGCATGTGAAGGTACGGCTCCCGTACGCCCGGACATTCCGCGATCGCCCGGTAGAGCCAGACGCGCGCCGCGTCCGGCGCGCTCTTTCGGAACAAGCTCTCGGCAATCAGGCGCATGGACGCGCTTCTCTCCTCGTCCCAGCGCGCGGACGGCATGGAAAGGTGCCGGACGAGCGCGGCGACGCACTCGTCGTACCGCCCGTGGAAATAATACTCCCGCCCGAGCCAGAACGCCGTGCGATCGTCGTCGGGGTTTTCCGCGTGCGAGATCTCGAGAAGCGGCAGGTACTGCGCGCGGGATTTTTTGCTGTCGGGGAAGTGGTGAAGGACGATCCCCGGAATGCGGAAGACGACCTCCGCGCCGCCTGATACCAGGACTTCGTGCACGGGCCGCGTCCAGCGGTAGCCGTGGCGCAGGTGAATCTTCTCGCGCGTGTAGACAGTTCTGGGCGCGCCCGTCTCGTCGTGGTCGTAGACATAGTCATATTCCGCGCGCGTCTGGTTTCCGCACCACGCGGACTCGAGCTTCTTGCGCCAGCCGGGCTCGAACACCTCGTCGAGGTCGGCGGAGACGCAGATGTCGGTGTCCTCGGGCACCATTTCGAGCGCACGGTTGCGTGCCGTATCGAAGCGGAAGGGGTTGAAAATTTCCGTCTCAACGACCGCGCCTCCGGCGCGCAGCAGCCCGACCGTCCCGTCCGAGGAGCCGGTGTCGAGCACATAGATTCCGTCGGCCTCGCCCATCGAGAGGAGAAACCGCTCCGCGAACGCCGCTTCGTCCTTGCAGATGGCGTATACGCAGATTTTGTATCTGTTCAAACAGAACACCTTCCCGCAAAAAATGGGCCGCCGGGCGCGGCCAATCGGAATCGCGCCCGGCGATGGTTCGTCAGGAGAGCCGCAAGAGATCGAGCTGCGCCGAGACGTTCGGGGCCAGCGACAGCGTGATCGCGAGGGCGGAGTTGTTGCGCAGCGTGACTACGTCGCCGCTGGCCAGCTGCAGCATCGCACAGCCGGCAAGCTGGCCGATGGTAGCGAACACCGCAATGTTCGTGGATGCCTGCACCACACCGTTGACTGCGATTGCGATGGCAGAGCCCACGTTGATGAGCGTGGTGACGCTGTAGTAGATCATATACACGCCGCCGTTTGTTACGGTGACCGTGGTCGTGCCCGCCGTGTGGGAAACGCCGTTGAGCGGGCCGTTGTTGCTGAAGGGAACGTCCGCGCCGGCGGCGACCGTCATGGTGCCCGCAGTCGCAAGGTGATAGACATAGCCGTAGTTGCTGACGCCGGGGGAACCCGTGGCGCCGGTGGGTCCGGTTGCGCCGGTCGCGCCCGTAGCACCCGTCGCACCGGTGGGGCCGGTGGGGCCAGTGGGTCCGGTTGCGCCAGTCGCGCCCGTAGCACCCGTCGCTCCGGTGGGTCCGGTGGGGCCGGTTGCGCCAGTCGCGCCCGTGGCACCCGTCGCTCCGGTGGGTCCGGTAGGACCGGTGGGGCCGATCGGACCTTGAATGCCCTGCGGACCCTGCGGGCCTTGCGCGCCGGTGGGGCCGGTCGCGCCTTGTGCGCCTGTCGCACCGGTGGGACCGGCCGGGCCTTGAATGCCCTGCGGACCCTGCGGACCTTGCGCGCCGGTGGGGCCGGTTGCGCCAGTCGCGCCCGTGGCACCCGTCGCTCCGGTGGGACCTGTCGGGCCGCGCGCTCCGGTCGGGCCTGTTGCTCCGGTAGGGCCGGTCGCGCCAGTCGCTCCGGTTGCGCCGGTGGGGCCAGTGGGGCCGGTCGGGCCGGTCGGGCCGCGCGCTCCGGTGGGACCGGTCGGGCCAGTGGGGCCCTCCTCGCCGCGCGGACCTCTCGGGCCGGTCGGGCCGACGCAGCAGCAGCAGCGATCGCTGCAGCACGGATCCCAGCACGGATCCCAGCGGCCGTCCGAATGGTTATTGCAATTCCAATCGGAATCGATATATCGGGACATAAACACACCTCTATCGAGGGAATTGGGGAGATCCCCGTTCATTATTACGCAAAAACAGTCGTTTCGGTTAATCCAAAAACAAAAAGAATGCCGGACGGATGGGTCCGCCGGTCTCCCGAAATATGAGCGCGCCTTCCTTTCATGCGGATTTCGCAGGCGATGAAGTTTCGGCGAGATGCGCCCCAAAAAAGGTCGCGGCCTTCCCGGGAAGGCCGCGACCGCGCTCTGTGCGCTTATTTGTTCTGCGTCGCGAGGAACGCCCACATGGAGGCACCGTCGTTCAAGACCGCGTCGTTGAGCGCATAGACCCAGACCCAGTGAGACATGTAGACGTAAGGCTGACCGTCGGCCGTGAGGAAACCGTCCGAGGCCCTGACGTCGTCAAAGTAGCTGACCATGATATTGGGGAGGTCGCCGCTTTCCTCGAGTGCGTTCACGAGGGACACGGTGGTTGCCTGCGGATCGACGGTGGTGTCTGAAAGGCAGTGGACAAACCAGATGTTCTCGCTCCTGAGCGAATCGATCTGTTCGGGGGTGATCCAACGCGTCTCGTACGCCTCGCAGATGGGGTAGGCGGCGGCGTAATAGCCGGGGTAGTGGATGAGCATGTTGATGGTCATGAAGCCGCCGTTCGAGCAGCCGCCAATCACGACGCGGTTCGGGTCGATGTCGGGATTTTCCGCGACGCAGGACTCCACGAGTTCCTGAAGCGCGGCGGTATAGATGGAGAGGCCGGTCGTGGTATAAAAGTTCCCGTCGCCGTCGGGATCGCCGTCATCCATCCACATGCTCTCGCACTGGGGCGCGAGGACGTACGCGCCGCCGAAGTAGTCCTGAATAGGCGGCTTCGCGATGTCGACGGATTCGTTGCACAGAAGGTCGATGGTGCTGTCGAGTCCGCACTCACCCGCGCCGTGCAGCCAGATGACGAGCGCGTTTTGCACGTCGTCCTCGGCGGGGGCGTAGGTCGCGTAATTGAGGAGCGTACCGTCCGAGGCGGCGAAGCGCTGGTCAAGCGCCCAGCCCTCGACGTCCGGCTCGACCACGGTGAACGCCGGATCGATCTCAATGGAGGCGATCTCCGCGCCGCCGGAAGTCAAGGTGGCGCCTTCCGCGAGGGTCACAGTCTCGGAAAAGCCGTCGTACCACACGTTCACGCCCCCCGCCTTGATGGGCGTGCCGTCCGGGAAGGCCCCCATGACATAGGTCTTGTTCGTGATCCCGTCCGGGTGAATCCCGAGGTCGAGCCGCACGAAGCCGCCGGACGCGGCGTCGACCGCGTTCCCGGCCTCGTCGCACAGATAAGCCGCGAGAACCGTGTGCGCGGCATCCGCCTCGCTCGTCACGTCCACGCCCATCACGAAACCATTCTGGTGCGCGACGACGGAGAAGTCCTCCGGCGCGAGCGAGGACGCGTCGATCTCCCGGTCGAATGCGAGCACGACGAACGGAATCGCCGGGCCCCACTCCTCGCCCGTCACGAACACGGCGAGACTCCCCGCGGCGACCTCCCCGGACGCCGCAGCACCCGACAGCAGCATGAAAAATACCAGCAGAGCCGACAACAGCTTTTTCATGGATTTCCCTCCGCTTCCAATTTGTTTGTCATGTTATATCATATTCAATTCGAATATTCAATATAACGGTTAAAGACCGAGAAACAGCTTTCCTTCGCGTTCGTCGCGATCACAAGGCCGTGAAGAGATTGCCCATCAGGTTTGTTCACGGCGCCGCCGATGACGCCGACCGCGTCGTCGCAAGGCGTATGGTTCGTGGACACGCGCTTCCAATCCCGGCAACGGAAAACTTCGGCGCAATCGCGGAGGGGGCGCGCAGTTTTTGTCATATTCTCAACCCGACCACAACACACGCTGTTTACAACCGCAGTGCAAATGGGTATAATGGGATGGGAGCGGCGGATGATCCGCTTTTCCGCAATGACGATGTTCGGCGGCTACCTGCTCGAGTCCGTCAGGCGCTCTCTTCGTATGTGCCTGGCTCGCTCCACCTGGAGACGGCGCGGGTGGAAACGGCGCTCTGGAGCGCGAGCCGGAGGCGGAAGGCCGTCTTCCTCCGAACCTTATAACCGAACGCAAAGTTTCCGAAATATGACAAAAGGATGATAATCTCCGGCCTCGATTGCATATATTGTGGTCGCATGCTATAATCCATACTACATCTTGTGGCGGAGGCGGTGAAGGCGATTCGGATTTGCGGGCTTTCGAAGCTGACCCTGGTCGACTATCCGGGCAAGGTAGCGGCAACCGTGTTCACGGGTGGCTGTAACCTCCGGTGTCCTTTCTGCCACAACGCGTCGCTCGTTCTGGGCGGCGCGCCGGAGATTCCGGAGGGGGACGTGTTCTCGTTTCTCGAAAAGCGGCGCGGCCTTCTGGACGGCGTATGCGTGACGGGCGGCGAGCCGCTTCTGAACCGCGATCTCGGGGACTTCCTTGCGCGGATAAAGGGCATGGGCTATCCGGTGAAGCTCGATACCAACGGATGTTTTCCGGACGCGCTCAAGGGCGCCGTCTCGCGCGGGCTTGTCGATTATGTCGCCATGGACGTGAAGAGCGACCCGGAAAACTACGCGGAGACGGTCGGCGTTCCGGGCTTCGACCTTGCCCCGATCCGGGAATCGATTGCTTTTCTGCTGTCGGGAAGCGTGGACTGTGAGTTTCGAACCACGGTCGCGAGAGGACTCCACACGCCGGAGATCGTCCGGGGCGCGGCGCGGATGATCGCGGGGGCGCAGCGGTATTTTCTTCAGATGTTCGTCGATTCGGGTGACCTGATCGGCGAGGGATTCACCTCATTTTCGGAGGCTGAGATGCGCGTGCTCATGGAGGCGGCGGCCCCGTACGTCGGGGAGGTTCGCCTGCGCGGTATCTAGTATCACATCACACTAAAGGGGAGAACGACATGTATAACGTGATCAAGCGCGACGGGAAGACCGTCTCTTTTGATTTTTCGAAAATCAGCGCGGCCATCGGCAAGGCATTCGACGCCACGGGGCGCAAGCACAACCCGGACGTTCTGGATATGATTGCGCTGCGCGTGACGGCGGACTTCGAGCCGAAGATCAAAAACGACGAAATCTCGGTCGAGGCGATTCAGGACAGCGTGGAGCTGGTGCTGATTCAGGCGGGCTACGCGGACGTGGCGAAGAGCTACATTCTCTACCGCAAGCAGCACGAGAAGATGCGCAACATGAAGTCCACCATCCTCGACTACAAGCAGCTGGTCGACAGCTACGTGAAGGCCGAGGACTGGCGCGTGAAGGAGAACTCGACGGTCACCTACTCCGTCGGGGGCCTCATTCTGTCGAATTCCGGCGCGATCACGGCCAACTACTGGCTCTCCGAGATCTACGACGAGGAGATCGCGAACGCGCACAGGGGCGCGGACATTCACCTGCACGACCTTTCGATGCTCACGGGCTACTGCGCGGGCTGGAGCCTCAAGCAGCTCATTCAGGAGGGTCTGGGCGGCGTGCCCGGAAAGATCACCTCCTCTCCCGCCAAGCACCTCGCCTCCCTCTGCAATCAGATGGTCAACTTTCTGGGCATCATGCAGAACGAGTGGGCGGGCGCGCAGGCGTTCTCGTCGTTTGACACCTACCTCGCGCCGTTCGTCAGGGCGGACAACCTTTCCTATTACGAGGTCAAGAACTGCATCCAGTCCTTCGTCTACGGGGTCAATACCCCCAGCCGCTGGGGTACGCAGGCGCCTTTCTCCAACATTACGCTCGACTGGACGGTGCCCGGTGATCTCGCCGAGATGAACGCCATCGTGGGCGGTCGGGAGATGCCCTTCAAATATAAGGATTGCAAAAAAGAGATGGACATGGTCAACAAGGCGTTCATTGAGACCATGATCGAGGGCGACGCCAACGGGCGCGGGTTCCAGTATCCGATCCCGACCTACTCCATCACCGCCGACTTCGACTGGTCGGCCACCGAGAACAACCGCCTTCTCTTCGAGATGACGGCCAAGTACGGAACGCCCTATTTCTCGAACTACATCAATTCCGACATGGAGCCCTCGGACGTGCGCAGCATGTGCTGCCGCCTGAGGCTCGACCTGAGGGAGCTGCGGAAAAAGTCCGGCGGCTTCTTCGGAAGCGGCGAGAGCACGGGTTCCGTGGGTGTGGTGACGATCAACATGCCGCGCATCGCCTATCTCTCGAAGGACGAGAAGGAATTCTACGAGCGGCTCGACCGCATGATGGACCTCTCCGCGCGCTCCCTCAAGATCAAGCGCGACATCATCACAAGGCTCATGAGCGAGGGACTCTACCCCTACACGCAGCGCTATCTCGGCACATTCGAGAACCATTTCTCGACCATCGGGCTTCTCGGCATGAATGAGGCCTGCCTGAACGCGAAGTGGATCCGCGCAGACATGGCGAGCGGAAAGGCGCAGGCGTTTACCAAGGACGTCCTCAACCACATGCGGGGCCGCCTCTCCGACTATCAGGAGAAGTACGGCGACCTCTACAACCTCGAGGCGACGCCCGCCGAATCGACGTCCTACCGGCTTGCCAAGCACGACGTCGAGCGCTTTCCAAATATCATCACTGCCTCCGAGAACGGAAATACGCCTTACTACACGAATTCGTCCCACCTGCCGGTGGGCTTCACGGAGGATATCTTCGAGGCGCTCGACATCCAGGACGAGCTCCAAACGCTGTATACCTCCGGCACCGTGTTTCACGCATTCCTCGGCGAAAAACTGCCCGACTGGGAGGCCGCCGCGCGGCTCGTCCGGAAGATCGCCGAGAACTACAAGCTCCCCTACTATACGCTCTCGCCCACCTACTCCATCTGCAAGTCCCACGGCTATCTCGCGGGCGAGCAGTTTGAGTGCCCCGTCTGCGGCGGGAAGGCCGAGGTCTACAGCCGCATCACAGGTTACTATCGCCCCGTCCAGAACTGGAACGCCGGGAAGGCCGAGGAGTACCGGGAGCGCAAGCTCTACGACATTCCGCGCTCGAAGCTTCGCCGCGCGAGTTCCGTCGCGGAGGCGCCCGAAGAGCAGGTCGCGAGGAGCGGGGGCGAGGCGATCCTGTTTACTACCATTACCTGTCCCAACTGCAAGGTCGCGAAGAAGCTGCTCCAGGATGCGGGCGTCGACTATCGGCTCGTCGACGCGGCGGAGGAGATCGAGCTCGCGCGCGAATTTGACATCCGAAGCGTTCCCACCCTCGTCGTCGTAGGCGACGGGGAGGCGGCGAGCTACGCGGGCGCCCTCCAGATCCGGCAGTACACGGAGGCAAGAAAGCGCGAGACCCTCGCGGCGGCACGGTAGGCGGCGAAGCCGGGGGCTCGCCCCCGGTATCCCCAAAGGGACATTATCCCTTAGGAATCCCATGCGAAGTGAAGGTATTATTTTGATGCATCGGCGGCCCGGGAATTATTCGGGCCGCCGAATTTGCTTTTGGGAGACATTTTCCAAATTATGAAGCTCGCCTAAAGGCAATCGCTCGGGCAAGCCGACCTTGCCCGAGCGACCGACAATCAAAATGGATGCGTTTTTCTTGGCACGGGATTGCGAGGGATCCTCTGACGAGAGGAACCCCGCTGTTCTCCTGCTTCTTTTATCCGAATATGTAGTAGAGCGTGCTCGGAAACAGCAGGTGCAGGGCCACGAACAGGACGGAGATGAGCGCGAACAGCCTGTGCAGCTTTAGGAGCGGTCTCTTCTTCGTAGCGTAATATGCGCCGCCCAGGCACGCTGTTATGGCGAAGGACAGCCACGCGACCGAGCCGGTGTGAAGCCGGACGGCGCGCAGCGCCATGTATCCGTGGGTCGCGGCGATGGCGAGCAGAGCGAGACCCAACGGCTTGTGCATCGCCCGCAGCGCCTTCGTGAGCGGCAGAACCTTCTTCGCGGGGATATGCAGCACATACTTGTTCAGCATGCGGAACCAGTAAGGCGCGGTGACCAGAAAAAGCAGCCCAACGACAATGAAACCGATGATACGAAACATGTCATCGCCTCCTTCCTTTGTCATTCAAGTACACGCACGCGCCGCGCCTAAAACGCGCGGATCAATCGTCCGCGCGCTCTGCGGCGTCTTTCAGCCGCGAAAGTCTGTCGTCCCAGTATTTTTCGTTTTTCGCTACCCAGGGGCGCAGTTGCGCGCCGATCTCCGCCTCGTTGACGCGGGAATACCGCTCCCGCCCCTTCGCCTCCCGCGAGGCAAGCAGCGCCCAGACGGTCGCGACATTTTTTGCCCTGGATTTCAATTGCGCGCTCCATTTTTACATGATTCGTTGCCTCCCTCGTTATTACCGCATGGCGACATAACAGGGGAGGCTTGTCAAGGGGAATGTCTACGAATGATAAAAAACCTGTTCCATCCGGTAGACCGTCCCGGTTGCGGGGTCGATGTCCATGACCATGACATCCTTCATGAACGCGTTCCAGCGGGCGACGACGGGGCTCTCCGCCTGCGTCTTCTGCGCGAACACGACGCCGTTTTCCGCTTCGTAGTAGCCGAAGAGCTCGTCTCCCGCGCGCCAGATCGTGTAGTTGTGGATGCCCGCGTCGTTGAGAACCTGCGTCAATTCCGGCCAGATCTCGTCGTGCCGCCGGACGTATTCGTCCCGCTTCCCGGGCAAAAGGTGCGCCTTCCAAGCGAATCGTTCCATTGGAATCCCTCCCACCTCAAGATACCCGATGGCCGCGCGTTTGTCAACCGCCATGCAGGAACGGCACGCCGCCTTCAAATCCGATTGACAAGCAACGGAAAAACGTCTATATTCAGGACGGAAAAGGGAAACCAACCTGGGAGGCATGAATATGACGATTGGCGTACCACGGGAGATCAAGAACAACGAAAACAGGGTGGCCATCACGCCCGCGGGCGTACACGCGCTCGCGACGCGGAATCACCGGGTGCTCATCGAGCGCGCGGCGGGGGAGGGAAGCGGCATTGCGGACGCGGAATATGAGCGGGCGGGCGCAGAAATTTTCGAGAGCGCCGCGCGCGTGTTCGCCGAGGCGGATGTGATCGCAAAGGTCAAGGAACCGCTGGAATCCGAGTACGCACTGCTTCGGGAAAACCAGACCCTCTTTACATACTTGCACCTCGCGCCTAACGGGCCGCTCACGAGGGCGCTTGTGGGGCGCGGCGTGACGGGTATCGCCTACGAGACAGTGCAAACGGCTTCCGGCGCCCTGCCGCTGCTCGCGCCGATGAGCGAGGTCGCGGGCCGGATGTCCGTTCAGGTCGGCGCGAACATGCTTCAAAGGTACAACGGCGGCATGGGCGTTCTGCTGGGCGGCGTGCCAGGCGTTATGCCCGCCGAGGTCGTGATCGTGGGCGGAGGCGTCGTCGGAACGAACGCCGCAAAGATCGCCGTGGGCATGGGCGCGCGCGTCACGGTGCTCGACATCAACCAGAATCGGCTCGCCCACCTGGACGACGTGTTCGGCGGACGCGTCTCGACGCTCGTCTCCAACGAGTACAATGTCGCCGAGATGGTCAGAAGGGCCGACCTTCTCATCGGAGCGGTGCTCGTCGTCGGCGCGCGCGCGCCCAGGCTCGTGACCGAGGCGATGGTCAGGACCATGAAGAAGGGCTCCGTCATCGTGGACGTGGCGATCGATCAGGGCGGCTCCGTCGAGACCATCGACCGCGTCACCACCCACGACAACCCCTGCTACGAGAAGCACGGCGTTATTCACTATTCGGTCGCCAACATGCCCGGCGCGGTGCCGCGCACGTCCACCTATGCGCTCACCAGCGTCACGCTTCCCTATCTTCTCTCCATCGCGGAAAACGGCGCGGAAGAAGCGATGCGCAAGGACCCCGCGCTGCTCTCCGGACTCAACACCTATCGCGGCAGGATCACCTGTGCGCACGTCGCGGACGCGCTGGGCGAGAGATGCGTCCCCGCTTGCGAGCTTTTATAGGCCGTGGGTGCCCCCTATGGGGGCATTTTTTATGCCGCGTCGGGATTGACACGGCCCAGGAGACGGCTTATGATGAAAAAAAGGAACGCGGAGGGCAACATGGAAAAACAGCGGATCGGCGCGGGGTTGTTCATCGTGCGCGAGGACGCGCGGCGGGACCTCTTGGGGACGCTTCGGAAAATCAGGGACATCGGCTTTGACGGCGCGGAGCTTCTGGGCTTCTTCGGCGCGGAGCCGGCGCGGCTTGCGGACATGCTGGGCGAACTGGGCCTCGCGGCGCTGGGGAACCACGTTCCGGTGGGGGACGTGCTGGCCGATCCCGACGCCGTCATTCGCGCGCACGAAGCGATCGGCTGTGCGCGCATCACGCTCTCCGTGCCGCGCGAAGGCGCGGCGGAGCGGTTCGGAGAAATTGCGGCGGAGCTCGCGGAGGCGGCGCGGCTTCTGGTGACAGCGGGCATCGCGCCCATGTATCACAACCACGACTTCGACATGGCGGGGGACGCGCCGCTTGCCGCGCGTTTTCTGGACGAAGTTCCGGCCCTGCGGTTCGAGCCGGATGTAGGCTGGATGACCGTCGCAGGAAAGAATCCGGCGGACTACCTTCAGCGATACAGGAGCCGCATTCCCGTCGTCCACCTCAAGGACGTTTTCGTGGGCGAATCCGGCTTCTCGTTCCGTCCGACCGGCTACGGCACAGTCAATACGCCCGCGCTTCTGCCCGCGATCCATGCGTGCGAGCCCGAATGGCTGATGGTCGACCACGACCTCGCCTACGGCCGCGACAGCTACGGCGACCTCGCGCTGAGCCTTTCCTACGTGAAGGACCTCCTGCGCGTGGCGGAATGACTCCTTGACTTGGAGTCCGCTCCATGTGTTACGATAGCGTCGGGAAGGAGGCGGAAGCATGACGATTTCCGAGGCGGCTCAAAAATACGGACTGACAACGGACACGCTGCGCTATTACGAAAAGCAGGGACTGATTCCCCCGGTCACGCGCACGGCGAGCGGGCTGCGCGACTACCGGGAGGGCGACCTCAAGTGGGTGGAGTTCATCCGCTGCATGCGCGGCGCGGGGGTGTCCATCGAGGCGCTCTCGAACTACGTGTTGCTGTTTCGGCAGGGAAGCGCGTCCATCGCGGCGCGCAAGGCGATTCTGGTGGCGGAGCGCGAGAAGATCGCCGGGCGGATCGCAGAGCTGCAGGCGGCGCGAAATCGCCTGGACCGCAAGCTCGACGGCTATGAGGAGCGGATGCTCGGGCTTGAGCGGAACTTCTACCGAGAGCCGGACTGACGGGGCGCAAAGCAGATTCGACGCCGCGGGGCTGGGCCTACGCGGCGTCGACGGATAATTTCCTTTTTTCTTAGTACGGGTTCTCATGGCCGTTGGCTCTCTCGGAGCGTCCCTCTACCCCAGGATCTCCGCGAGGTCGGCCTCGGGCGTCGTCACGGGCGCGACGGCGTAGTTGTCGACGAGGAACTGGAGCACGTTATGGGAGACGAAGGCGGGGAGGGTCGGGCCGAGCTTGATGTTTTTGATGCCGAGGTAGAGGAGGGTGAGGAGGATACAGACGGCCTTCTGCTCGTACCAGGACAGGACGAGGGAGAGGGGCAGGTCGTTGACGCCGCACTGGAACACGTCCGCGAGCGCGACGGCCACCTTGATGGCGGAGTAGGCGTCGTTGCACTGGCCCATATCCATGATGCGGGGGAGGCCGCCGATTTCGCCTGCGTCCATGTCGTTGAAGCGGTACTTTCCGCACGCGAGGGTGAGAACGACGGTGTCGGCGGGCGTCTGGCGCACGAACTCGGTGTAGTAATTGCGCCCGGGCTTCGCGCCGTCGCAGCCGCCTACAAGGAAGATGTGCCGAATCGCGCCGGCCTTGACCGCATCGACGACCTTGTCGGCGACGGAGAGCACGGTGCCGTGACCGAAGCCGGTCGTGACGGTCGCGCCGCCGTTGATGCCGTAGAACTGCATATCCTCGGGATATCCGCCGAGCGCGAGCGCCTTCTCGATCACGGGGGTGAAGTCCTTGTCCTCGCCAATGTGGGTAAGGCCGGGGAAGGAGACGACCTCGGTGGTGAACACGCGGTCCTTGTAGCTGTCGCGGACGGGCATGATGCAGTTGGTGGTAAAGAGGAATGCGCCGGGCACGTTCGCAAACTCCTTCTGCTGATTCTGCCACGCGGTTCCGAAGTTGCCTTTCAAGTGGGCGAACTTGCGAAGCTCCGGATACCCGTGCGCGGGGAGCATCTCGCCATGGGTATAGACGTTCACGCCCTTGCCCTCGGTCTGTTCGAGGAGAAGTTTGAGGTCGTAGAGGTCGTGGCCGGAGATCACGATGAACGGCCCTTTCTCAACCTGCATGGTGACGGTCGCTGGCGCGGGCGTGCCGAAGGTCTCGGTGTTCGCGCGGTCGAGCATTTCCATGCACTTGAGGTTGATCTCGCCCGTCTTGAGAACGAGCGGCAGAAGCGCGTCCATGGTGCTTTCCCGGGCGACGGCGCGCAGGCCCTCATAGAAGAAGGCGTTCACGGCCTCGCCCCTGTAGCCGAGCACCATCGCGTGGTACGCGTAGGCAGCCATGCCGCGCAGTCCGAAGAGAATCAGCGCCTTTAGGGAACGGATGTCCTCGTCCGCTTTCCAGATCTCCGCCATGTCGAGCTCGGTCGCGCCGCAGTTCTTCGCGCAGCCTGCGCAGCCGCCGCTGAACCTGGCGGCCTCGGCGCGCACGCGGTTTGCCATCTCGGCGACCGTCTCGGCGGAGAAGTTCACGTTCGTCACCGTCGTAAAAAGGCCCGAGAGCATCGCGCGATCCGCCGATTCGGACGCGGGACGCCCCTCCGCCGAGAGGGCAAGGCCGATAAGCGCGCCGGTCAGCTCGTCCTGAAGGTTCGCCACGTCCGCAGGCTTGCCGCATACGCCGGCGTTGCCGGTGCAGGCCGCGCAGCCCGCCGTCTGCTCACACTGAAAGCAAAACATCTTCGGTTCCATGTCAGTTCCTCCTATTATGTCATATCGATGGGGATTACTCGAGTGTAATGGCGCTCACGGGGCAGGAATCCCGCGCTTCCGCCGCGCTGTCCGCCGCGCCTTCGGGCACCTCATCCGTCGCCTCCGCGACTCCCTTGTCCGTCATGTGGAATACTTCGGGGCAGATGCCTTCGCAAAGCCCGCAGCCGATGCAATCCTCGTTCACAAATGCCTTCATTTCCTTTTCTCCCTTCTTCCCTACGCCCGCGGCGCGGGCGCCTTGACGACCAGAAGCTCCAGCGTTCCGCCGTGTTCGTTGCGCGCGTCCATCCGGACGCCCATGGGGATGTTGATAACGGTTTTCTCCGAGTAGATTCCTGTTTCGCCGTCCAGTGCAATGGTAAGTGTTCCCAGAAGCACGGCCATATACACGTTCGCGTTCGTCTCGTGAACCGGAAGTCCCTCGCCCGTGGGCAGAACCATGTGCATGATGTGCGCGTTTTCGTCGCGCACGACGGGCTCGATCACCTTGCCCGCAGCGGGGCTCATGTGGTAAATTTTCGGCATCATTTTGAAAATTCCTCCTTATTCTTCAAGAACGCTTCCGTCGGTTGAGAGCGTCACCACCCGCCAGGGGATAAACTTTCCGCTTTCCTGAAGCGCTCGTTTGACCGCCATCTCGAGTCCGCCGCAGCAGGGCACTTCCATGCGCACCACCGTCACGCTCCTGATTTCGTTGCGCGCGACGATTTCACGCAGTTTCTCGGTGTAGTCCACGCTGTCGAGCTTGGGACAGCCGATCAGGGTCACGCGGTTCTTCATGAAGTCCGCGTGGAAGCTTCCGCAGGCGTAGGCCGCGCAATCCGCGGCGACCAGAAGGTGCGCGCCGTCGAAGTACGGGGCGTTGATCGGTGCGAGCTTGATCTGCACCGGCCACTGCCGGAGCTCGGATGCCGCGCGCGGGGCCTCGGCGGGGGTTCTCGCTTCCTCCTCGCGATGGAAGGCAATCGCCCGGCTCCCGGGGCAGCCGCCGGCATGCGCCGTGTGGTGGGCGAGCCTGTTCGCGCGCACCGCCGCCTCGTCGTAGGCCGCCGCCTCGCGCTCGACAAAGGAGATCGCACCCGTCGGGCACGCCGGCAGGCAGTCGCCCAGCCCGTCGCAGTAATCGTCGCGCAAAAGCTTCGCCTTATCGTTCACCATGCCGATCGCGCCCTCATGGCAAGCCTTCGCGCACAGCCCACAGCCGTTGCATTTTTCCTCATCTATGTGAATGACTTTACGAATCATGTGTTTTCCCCTCTCTTGACTTTCTGCGCTCAGTATACTAAAATTCAAACAACGAGTCTGTTGTAAAAACAACGAAACGGAGAAAATGGCAATGAATTTTTCGATGATTTCCAAATCCGCGCTATTTCGGGGGATTGCGCCGGGCGAGATCGAGGCGATGCTGCACTGCCTGCAGGCGCGCACGCGCGCCTATCGGAAGGGCGAGCGCATCTACCACATGGGCCAGCCCGTTTCGGAGGTAGGGGTGGTGCTCGCAGGCGGGGTGACAATCGAGTCGGACGACGTGTGGGGAAACCGCACCATCATCGACCACATCGGCCCCGGTCAGTCGTTCGCGGAGGCGTACGCGTGCGTGCCGGGCGAGCCGCTTACGGTGGACGTGGTCGCGGCAGAGCACTGCGAGGCGCTTTTTCTCAACACAGAGCGGGTCCTCACGTCCTGCTCGTCCGCCTGCGCGCACCACAACCGGCTGGTCAAGAACCTTTTGACCGTGACGGCACAGAAAAATCTCGCCCTTACGCGCCGGATGTTTCACCTTTCTCCCAAATCGATCCGCGGAAAACTGCTTTCCTATCTCTCCTTTCAAGCGATTCGCCAGGGATGCTACCGGTTTGAAATTCCATTCAATCGCCAGCAGCTCGCGGATTACCTGGGTGTGGACCGATCCGCGCTCTCGAACGAGCTTTCGAAGATGGCGCGCGACGGGCTTTTGAGCTACGAAAGGAACGTTTTTATCCTCTCAGAACGCATCTCTGTCGACCCGGGCGCGGGAAACGAAATAGGACAGAACGTTAAATAATTAAAACGAAACAAATCGGGCGTGTCAATGCGCTGGGAAAATGTTATAATGGCTGCATAGGATAAAGGAAAAATATACCTCAGCCATCAAAACATCCCACGCCTTGGCGCGCTTTTTGCGTACGCGCGGGGCCTATGGGCCGCGCTTTGCCATGGCGTTATTCCAGAACAAAACGACACAAATGTATTGTTTTGTTTAGGAAAGAAAGGAGGGACGAAATGCAGCTGAGAATTACCACGGATTATGCGATCCGGCTGCTTCTGTGCCTCGGCGTCGGCTCCGCGCGGAAGACCGCGGAGGAGCTGAGCGAAGAGATCGCGATTCCCAAGCCCAGTGTGATCAAAATCATGGCCCGGCTAAAGGGAAAGGGTTGGGTCGCCGCACAGGAGGGCATGCGCGGCGGATACGTGCTCAAGGTGCCGCTCTCGTCCATCACGCTTCTAGAAATCCTTCAGACGATGGAGGAGACGATCCGAATTAACCGGTGTATCGACGAGGACGAGTACTGCTCGCGGTTCGCGACGAGGAATTGCCCGATGCGAAACGCATATGTATATCTGCAGGATATTTTGGAGGGACTTCTCCGGTCGCTGACCCTTGAAAAGGTGGTCGAAGGCGATCTTTCCGCACTCGACGCGGCGCACGCGATCGCTTGCATCAGCGAGAAGAACAAGCCAAGGCGCACAAGGGCGACAGATGGGAAATAAGCTTAGGAACGAAATCATCAACAATTCACATGCATGGAGGAGCAAAACCATGAAAAACGCAGTCAGGAAGGCATATTCCCTTGCGGTCGTGCTGGCGATTCTGGTCACCAGCATCCTTCCGATGGGCGGCGCCGGTCTGAGCGAGGAGCTCAGCGCCACGCCAGAACCTACCGCAGTCGTAGAGACAGCGGAACCGACAATCGAGCCGACGGCCGAGCCAACAGCGGAGCCGACGGCCGGGCCGACCGCCGAGCCGACCGCCGAGCCGACCGCCGAGCCGACCGCCGAACCGACGGCCGAGCCAACAGCGGAACCGACGGCCGAACCGACGGCCGAACCGACGGCCGAACCGACCGCCGAACCGACCGCCGAGCCGACTGCCGAACCGACGGCGGAACCGACGGTGGAACCGACGGCCGAGCCCGAGATGCTCGCCGCGTTGATGGATACCCTCGCGGCCAGCACGACCTATTGGCTCAACGACCCGAGCTTCGCGTCGGTCGATCTCGTCTTCAAGATCAACAACGCGGTCTATTCGGATTATTCGACCCCCGTTCCGCGCAACGCGACCGTTTCGATTGAGCTTTCCTATGAGATCAACAACATCGGCGGCGGAAACACGCTCACGGGCGAAGACCTGATCAAATACACGTTCCCGTCCGTTCTCAATATGAACAATGTCGGGAACTCCGGCGACGTGTACGACGGCATGACAAAGGCGGGTACGTTCTCCGTGAATGGCAACGTCCTGACCATCCAGCTTCTGCAGTCGTATCTGAACACGGCGGCCAGCAACATTCAAGGCACCGTGACGCTTTCGGGCAGTTTCGACCTGGGAAGTGTCGGTTCCGAAAACCCGGTCACCTTCGTGTTCCCGGGCGTCGTCACCGCCATCGTCCGGATCGCCGACCCCGTCGTGAGCGTCCAGAAGTCCGTTCAGTCGGTGGACAACACCAACGGCGTCGCGACGTTCAAACTGGTCGTCTCAGCCGACGGCGTCGTGAACAACGTCGCGCTTCAGGACGTCATGGGCGCGTACCTCACATACGTGGATGGCTCCGCAAGTCCCGCGACCTATGGACCCGCTGTGAGCGTGGACAAGAAGACCCTCGACTTCACCGGCATCAACCTCACGAGTTCCACGTCCGTCACGATCACCTACAAGGCGAAGATCGCGGACGAGGCATACCTCTATAAGGGAACCGGCAGTTTCACGGCGGACGGACTTCTGAACACCGTGAAATGGGACGCGAACCCCTTCGATTCCACCACCGGATTCCCGAGCTCGACTACGGCGACGCCTTCGATCTCCAAGACCTGGATCACGAAGAATGGCTCCGAGACGAATTCGACGACGGGCGAGCTCAGTTGGACCGTCACCGTCAACGACGGCTTCGCGGCGGACCTGGCAGGCGTCGTGGTGAGCGACGCGCTGATCGGGGACCATGCGATCACCGGAAACATCGCCGTCAAAGCGTATGACCTCACCTCCGGCTCTCCCTCGACGGCAATCATCGATACGACGTTCGCGCCCACGGATGGGACACACTGGTCGTACACGATCGCCTCGCCCAACGGCAGGCTAAAATACGTCTTTACATACAAGTCCATCATCTCCGGGGCCGGCCTTTCCACGCCGAGCACGACAAAGTATTCGAACACCGCCTCCTACACATTGACCGGTCCCGGATACCAGTCGGCTACGAAGGAGATCTCTCACACGGGGCCCACGGTTTCGATTCTGTCCAAGTCCGTCGGCTCGATCGACAGGACGAACGGCACATCCGTGTGGACGATCACGCTGACCAAGCCCGCGTCCGGCACCGTCACGGAAATGGTGCTCAAGGACAATCTGACCGACGGCGTCTCGACGAATCCGGCCTACTTCTGGATCGACAAGACATCCCTCACCGTCAAGGACGCGGACGGCGCCAGTCTGACGGAGGGCGCCGGCAACGACTATACGATCAGCTGGACGGACTACACCGGCCAGACCGGCAAGGGCCGTTCCTTCGTCATGACGTTTCACGCCAGCTACGCTTTCGCGAAGAACGTCGTCGTTACCTACACGACGAATCACAACCTGTCGCTCGTCGCGTACGGATCGACCAGGCAGTACAAGAACAACGCGAGCCTGACGTACAAGTATGGCGGCGTCCCCTTCTCTGAATCCGCCAACAAGAACTGGACGATCGACAAATCCAAGCCCATCAAGAAGGACGTGGGCAGCTACGCCTCCTCGACGCGCGAGATCCCTTGGACCATCACGGTCAACGACGCGCAGAACTACGACTTCACCGGCCAGGCGCTCACGATCGAGGACACGCTGCCCGCTGGCCTCTCGTACAAGGCGGGTTCCGCCACGATCAAGTACGGAAACGGGAGCGCGACCGCGATCACGCCCACCATCGACGGGCAGAAGCTGACGTTCGCGACTTCGTCCGCGACGACGACCCGAGTCGTAATCAGCCTTACGACGATCGTCGACCCCGCGTATCTGGTGCCCGCGGAGTCGACCTCGACCTCTGTCACGTTCACGAATACGTCCAAGCTCTACGTGAACGGTGTCGACACCGAGACGGCGACCAAGAACATCACCGTCGATTCCAAGATCCTCGACAAGACCGGTCTACAGGGAAGCTACCTCATTACCTACACCATCCGCGTCAACCGCGAGCGGCTGAACCTCAGCGGCGCGAACACCATCACGCTGTCAGACGTTCTCCAGTCCGACCTCACGCTCGACACTTCCAGCGTGGTTGTCAAGCACATCGGCGGCGCGGCGCTCTCCCCGAGCGAGTATACCGTCACGTACACGAGCGCCTCGCGCACGCTCGCGTTCATCCTCCCCGACGAAACGGCGCTTGAGGTGATGTACTCCGTCAAGCTGGAGGGCGAGACGCTGGGCCAGACCAAGCAGGTCTCGAACACCGCCAGACTCGAGGGCTTTGACGAATACACCGACACCGCAAGTTACCCCTTCGTCGTCAAGAAGGCCTCCGCCACCGTGGAGCTCGCGCGCAATGTGGTCTACATTCAGAAGATCGACGAGACCAGCGTCACCACGGTTCTCCCGGACGCAACCTTCGCGCTCTACATGGTCAACCACGCGACCGGCGCGCTCACTGCGGCTGGCACGCAGACCACCAACGCGAGCGGCATCGCGACCTTCACCGGCCTTCTCTACGATCAGATTTACGTTCTGAAGGAGACGGCTGCACCCGACGGCTACGCGAACGACTTCCCGCCCTACTACTTCGTGCTGGAGAGCCAGGAAACCCGGGCGTACTTCGAGGATATTTTCGATGACCTTGGGATCACCGGCTACCACTTCACGGCGGGCTACATGCTCATCACCAACGCGCCGCGCGGGGATGTCATCATCCGCAAGACCGCCGCGGGCGTCGTGAGCGAGTCGGACCTCGCGGGCGCGCACCTGCAGATTCTCGACGGCGGGACGGTCGTCGAAGAGTGGGACAGCGCATCGACCCCGCACACCGTGTCCGTCATGCTCGAGAAGGGCAAGACCTATACCATCCGCGAGACCTCCGCGCCCGCGGGCTACTATCTGGTCCCGGATCAGACATTCATCGTGGAAGGCGGCAAGGACGACCAGACCGTGACGGTCGAGAACCACGAGACCGAGATCAGCTTCTCGAAGCAGGCGATCACGGGCACGGCGGAACTTCCGGGCGCGACGCTCACGATCTACGATTCGAACGGAGCGGTCGTAAAGGACGGGAACGGAAACGACCTGACCTGGGTTTCCGGCACCACGCCGCACGTCGTGAC
>JAEZRP010000027.1 GCA_023444095.1 Bacillota bacterium | reverse complement strand
GCGCATGGCCCTGCTGCGACAGCGCCATCGTGATCGCCGCCGTCAGCGTGGTCTTGCCGTGATCGACGTGACCGATCGTGCCGATGTTTACGTGCGGCTTATTGCGCTCGAATTTTGCCTTCGCCATTGTCTAAGTTCCTCCCTAAAAAATAAATGCTCCCTGGTTCGTATGGAGCGGGTGATGGGAATCGAACCCACGTGATCAGCTTGGGAAGCTGGGGCTCTGCCATTGAGCTACACCCGCGCGTTTATCCCGCCGTCATACAGAAGATATTGTAACCGCGCGCCCCTGTTTTGTCAACACTCTGTGTTGAGATTTTACTATTTTTCCTCCAGATAACGGATCAGCTTCCTTTTAATGCGCTGAAGCGCGTTGTCGATGGACTTGACGTGCCTGCCCATGTTTTCCGCGATCTCGACGTAGCTTTTTCCGTCCATGTACTCCTCGAGAACCTCCTTCTCGAGGCCTGAAAGCATGCTCGCGATCCGCCCTTCGATGGAGGTATAGTCCTCCCGATCGATGAGCATTTCCTCCGGATTCGAGGGCGCTTCCTCGGTTATGACGTCAAGAAGCGTCCGGTCGCTGTCCTCGTCGAAGATGGGGCGGTTGAGGGACACGTAGCTGTTGAGGGGAATGTGTTTCTGCCGGGTCGCGGTCTTGATGGCTGTTATGATCTGGCGCGTGACGCAAAGCTCCGCGAACGCGCGGAAGGAGGAAAGCTTGTCCTCGCGGAAATCCCGGATGGCCTTGTAAAGCCCGATCATTCCCTCCTGCACGATGTCCTCATGATCCGCGCCGATGAGGAAGTAACTCCGGGCCTTCGTCCGGACGAAGTTCTTATACTTGTTGAGCAGATACTCAAGCGCGGCGTCAGACCGGTTCCTGCCCTCGCCTTCCTGCGCCAGCCGGACGACCTGCTCGTCGGTCATGGTTTCAAAATTGAACTCCATTCAGCCCTCCTGCCGACCCCTGCGCATCTCGTCGAGCCGCCTTCGTATCTCTTCCGGAAGCCTGTCCATCAGGGTCGTCTTCTTTGGTTTGACCGGCTGCGCGCCGCCGGCCGCGCGCACCCTGTCCATCTCGGTCAAGAGTTCGCGCGCGGACATGCGCGTCGCGCCGCGCCCGAGCACCACCGTCTGCTCCACGTTGTCGCTGGTCGCCACGCGAATCTCAAGCCTTCCGAGCTCCACTTCGCGCGCGAGCGAATCGCAAAGACGCTCGATATAGTGGTCCGCCGTCTCGTTCTTCTGCGTGTACACGATAAGGAGCGGCCCCTTGGTCTCCTCGGTGCGCGTCATGCGCCCGCTCATCCACGCGTCGAAGACCAGAACAACCTCCTGCCCGGAAAAGCCCGCGTAGTTGATGAGCCGCTCGGACAATTGGTCCCTGAGGTCCGCCAGGGGAAAAGCGTCCGCGTCCCGCCGCCACGCGTTGAGCACGTTGTAACCGTCCACGACGACGAGCCGCCTGGGCGGCCGCTTCATGCCCCGGCTCGCGCACGCACGACCTCGTAGATGAGGATGCCCGCCGCGACGGAGGCGTTCAGGGAGCCGATCTTGCCCTTCATCGGGAGCGTCACCTTGCGGTCGCATTTCTCGAGCGTGAGCCGCGAAATGCCCTCACCCTCCGAGCCCACGACCAGGGCGATCGGCCCGGTGAGGTCCGCCGAAAGCGCGTTCTCGCCCTCGAGCGCCGCCGCGACCACCCACACGCCCGCTTCCTTCAGATCGTCAATCGTCCGGTTCAGGTTCGTGACGCGCGCCACCTTTACATAGGAGAGCGCGCCCGCCGCCGCCTTCGCCGCCGCGGGGGTCAGTCCCGAGGCGCGCCGCTCCGGGATGATCACGCCGTGCGCGCCCGCGCACTCTGCGGAGCGAATCACAGCGCCGAGGTTGTGGGGGTCAGTCACCCCGTCGAGGATCAGAAGAAACGGCTCCTCCCCCGCCTCCTTCGCGGAGCCAAGCATTTCCTCCACGGTGGAATACGCCGCCTGCGCGACGTAGGCCACCATCCCCTGATGCGCCGGATAGATTCCGTCGAGCCTTTGGCGCGAGACCTTCTGGATCACGATCCCCTTCTCGCGCGCAAGCTGGATGATCTCCCGCGCCGCACCGGAGAGATCGCCGTCAAGGACGATCAGCTTGTCGATCGGCGTCTCCGCCCGAAGCGCCTCGCGAATGGGATTTCTGCCCGTCAAAAGATTCTCCGGCTGTTCCACGGGCGCTGGCGCGCTCCCAAAGCGCGGCCCTGCCCCACTCCGCGCGGGACGCGCGCCTTCCTGCATGGCTGGCGCCGCCCTCCCAAGGTCGCGCGCGGCGCCGGCCGCGTCCATTTCCCTGGGGCCGGGCAGATACCCCGCGTACCGGGGCCGATCCTTCTTTTCCGCGTCCGGCTGCTGGTCGACGCGCCGCGCGGGCGGCACGTCCACCCGCCTTGAACTGCGCGGCCCGCGCGTTCTATCGTCCTTCATTCAAGTCTCCCGTCGCCGCGTCGAGAATTTCGCGCATGCGCGCCTCGCGGCCCGTGATGTAAAGATACCCGATCAGCGCCTCGAGCGCCGTCGCGCGGTGGTATTCCGCGCGGTCGGCGTTCTTCGGCGGCGACTGGTGCGCGTTGCGCGCGCGCCGGACGACCGCCTGCTCCTCCTCGGTCAGCATGTCGGCGACGCGGGAAAGCGCCTCGGCCTGCGCGTGCGCGCACACCCGGGCGACCGCGGCCCTGTGAAGATCGCGCACCTTCCCGCCATGCCTGACGAGGGAAGCGCGCACCGCGAGGTCGTAGATCGCGTCGCCCAGGTATGCGAGCTCCAGGGAGCCCGGAAGCATGCCGTGCGGAAGGTTTTCCTCAGCCATGCGCCTTCATGAGCGAGAGAAGCTTCGCGTACGCCGCGTCCCACGCCCCTCCGTCGCCATCGGGCTCGTACGTTTTGGTCGGGAAGGAGTTTTCGACCACGCGGCGCAGCGCGTGGAGATCCTTCACGTCCGCGACGGCCATCGCCTGCACCATCAGGTTTCCGATCACCGTACCCTCGGACGGGCCCGCGATCACGGGACGACCGATGGCGTTTGCGGTAAAGACGTTCAGCATCTCGTTCTTGCTGCCGCCGCCCACGATGTGCAAAACCTTCACCGGCTTTTTGAGCATGTCGCGCTCGAGCGCCTCGATGCCCCAGCGGTACATGAGCGCGAGCGATTCGTACACGACGCGCGAGATCTCGCCCGGGCCCTCGGGCACGGCCTGACCGGTCTTTTTGCAGTACGCCTGCACGCGCGCGGGCATGTCGCCCGGCGCGAGGAACGCCGCGTCGTCGACGTTGAGAATGGCCTTGAACGCCGGAGCCTTCTCCGCCATGGTCACCAGCTCGTCGAAGCCATAAACCTCGCCGCGCCGATCCCACTCACGCTTGCACTCCTGAATAATCCAAAGGCCCATGATGTTTTTGAGGAGCCGGATCGTGCCGCAGATGCCGCCCTCGTTGGTGTAATTGGCCTCCATGACGGACTTGTCCGTGAGCGGACTCGTCAGCTCCGCGCCGAGCAGCGACCACGTGCCCGAGGAGAGGTACGCAAAATCCGTGCCCTCCGCCGGGACGGCGGCGACTGCGGCCGCGGTGTCGTGGCCCGCGACGGCGATCACCGGGATTTCACCCACGCCGCACTCCTTGGCGATCGCGGGAAGCAGCGTTCCGCGCACGGTGGCCTCCGGGGTAATCTTCCCGAGAAGCTTCTTCGGGATGCCGAACTTTTCGATCAAGTCGTACGCCCAGTCGCGCGTCGCGGGGTCGATCATCTGGCTGGTCGAGGCGACGGTGTACTCCGTACCCTTCTTGCCGGTCAGGAAGTAGGCGAAGAGGTCGGGGATAAAGAGCATGTCCTCCGCGATCTTGAGCGCGGGATCGTCCGCTTTCACGAGCGCGAAGAGCTGATAAAGGGTATTGAACTGAATAAACGCGAGCCCCGTCGTCTCGAAGATCTTCTCCTTGGGGACGACCTCGAACGCCTTTTCCATGATGCCGTCGGTCATGTGGTCGCGGTAATGGAGGGGCTGAGTCGCGAGATTGCCGTTCCTGTCGAGCAGGCCGAAGTCCACACCCCAGGTGTCGATGCCGATTGCATCCAGCTCGATGCCCGCGCGCGAGACCTTCAAAAGCGCCTGCTTCATCTCGAAGAACAGCCGCTGCACGTCCCACACAAACCTGCCGTTCAATTCCACCGGGTCGTTCGAGAACCTGTGTATTTCGGAAAGCTCGATCTTCTCCCCGTCGTAAATGCCCAGCATCGCGCGCCCGCTCGACGCACCGAAATCATAGCCCAGAAAGTGGTATTTTTTCATCGTCCGCTCACTCCTATGCGTACATACTGATTCAGCATAAGTATACCAGAAACGCCGCTTCGGAGCAAGCAGATTCGAAGGGCACGAAAGAAACGACCAGTCCAATCCCCGAGCGGCTGAGGCGCGTTTTGGGTACTTGTCACATTTTGGAATTATGGTTGATCGGGCTTTTCCGCTGCCAAAAGGCGATCCCTTGTTATGGTTTGCCATTCCGACGCGCCTTCCGGCTCATCGGATTCGTCCAATCGGCGAACGCGAGGCTGATTTTCCCATTTCGTCATTCGGGCGTAACAATTCAATCTGGACGGAATTATGACGTATACCGGAACATGTATATACAGCGCATGAAATCCCGGCGCAATCCACACTATCCACACACTTATCCACAGCCAAACCCTCGATTCCGCTTGATTTTCGATGGTTTTGCCCACAGAGACCGGGTATTCATCGGTGGATGGGAACATGTTATCCACAGACTTCGGTCGGATCAATCACGTCTTTTTCGGAATTTAGTCTGTTTTTGTGGCTTTCACCCCTTGAATCAGGTCATAATTCCGTCTAAATTACCAAATATCCCTCGTTTTCCACGCGTCGCGCCGCCCTCAAATCATTTTAAAATCATTAATTATATTGCAAATGTATTGCAATTTTAAGATTCGGCGTATACAGCGAGCAGATCAAACGCCAGTCTATTATGCGGAGGAAGCGAGAGGGAACGCCGCGGGGCGTACCCGGGGCAATCGCGCCGAAAGCAATGATTGCTGGGACGCCAATCCAGTCATCGTCCGCACGACTTCCCCAAAAATAAACGCGATCGCCCGGGGAGAGCCCCGGGCGATCCGAAATGATTCCGCAATCAGCTTACAATTCCAATCAGACTGTCCCTTTGGCAGACGTGCAGGGGCAGAACACCTGCACGCCGTCCCTAGGGCCGATTAACCGGATTGTTCACGTCGTAGAGCGTCGTAAGCGTCGCGGCATCGACGGAGGCGTTCTCATCCGCAGGATCGATGATATTGATCTCGGGGTTGATGCCCTCTGTCGCCACGTAGGTCTGGAAGTCGCACACGGCCTGGCGGGTGAGCGGGCCGAAGGTACCCTTCTCGGGCATGGCGTCCGCGGAGAGCCAGCCAAGGTTGTAGAGCGCGGTCTGCATGGCCGTAATGGCCTCGGCAGCGGAGTTCCTGTCGATGTAGTCCGCGACGGGCGGCTGCGTCGGGGTAGCCGCTTCGAGCGCAATCATGACGCTCGCGCTCCTCACATCGTCCTGCGTGCCGCCCTCTGGCGCGGCATACACGGTGAGCGTATAGACCTCGCCCGGGGAGAGCTTGTTCGAAGTGAGCGTAGCGCTCGTCCCGGCGGTGCTCCCCGTGTCGATCACGGTACTCCCGTTGGAATCGGTAAGAACCGCGCGATAGGTCGCGGCGTTGTCCGCAGACCAAGTGATCGAGAGGTCCGCCTCGCCCTTCCAATAGGTCTCGTTCGAGTAGCCGACGTGTCCCGCGATGCCGATCTCGGGCGTCCCGACCTCGGGCGCGGCCTCGGTCCGCGCCAGCCGCACGGAGGCGGACTTTCCGTCCGTCTCAGCGCCGCCCTCGGGGATCGCGATGACGGTGAATGTATAGACCTCACCAGCCGCCATGGTCGGGGGAGTGATGGTCGCGGAGGTCTTGTCGGTATCCTGCAGGGAGTTAACCACCTTCTGGTCGGAATCGTATAAGTACACGCCGTACCTTACCGCGTTGTCGGCGGACCAGGTGATGGTCAGCGCGTCTACGTCCGCGTAGTACACGCCGTCCTCCTGGGACACAGCGCCGCTGACTGAGATGGCGGGCGTGCCGACTTCGGGGATCTTTTCGAGCTTCGCCAACAGGACCGACGCGCTCTTGCCGTCCGCCGCCGCGCCGCCCTCGGGAATCGCGGTCACGGTGACGCGGTAGGTCACCCCGTCGAGGAAGTCCGAAGCCTTTACGGTGAGGGAGGTATCCTCGGAACCCGTGAGCAGGCTGCGCGATGTGCCGTCCGATTTTTCGACGGTCACGTCGTACGTCGCGGCGTTCTCCGCCGACCAGGCGATGCCGATGTCGTCGTCGCCCACCCAGTAGCCGCCGTTTTCCTCGGAGACCGCGCCCGTTACGGTGATCGCGGGCGTCCCAACCTCCTGTTTCTGATAGAGCGCCATCTGGACCGACGCGCTCGCGCCGTCCTGCGCGGTGCCGTTTTGGGGCACAGCCGTGACGGTGAGGTTATAGACGACGCCCGGCTGCATGCTCGTGGAGTCAAGCACGCTCGATGTCTTGGTCACGCCCGTCTTTTCATAGAGCGTGGAGCCGTCGGAGCCGACGATCAGCAGGTCGTAGCTCGCGACGTCGCCTGCCGCCGACCAGTTGAACGCGAGGCCGTTCGCATCCGCGTAGTAAATGCCGTCCGTGAACGCCTTGTGGCCGGACACGGTGATGGCAGGCGCCTCGACCGTACCGACGGGCTCCTCACTGGGCGCAACCGTCTCCCCCGCGTAGAGCTGGATGGCAACGGACGCGGATTTCCCGTCCGCCTCGCCGCCTCCCTCGGGGATGGCGACGACCGTGATGGTGTAAGGCTGCCCCGCAGTCATCGCGGAGGGAATGATGGTGGTCAACGTCTCGCTCGTTTCGGTCTGCTGGGTGAGCACTGTGCCCTGCGCGTTTTTGAGGTACACGCTGTACGCACGCACATGCCCGGCGGCCGACCAGGAGATCGTGACCGATTGGTCGCCCACCCAGTAGATGCCGTCCCGCTCGCCGAGCTGGCCGGTTACGGAGATGGCAGGCGCCCCGATGTCGCCCGCGGCGGTCGCCGAAGGCTCGGGCGTCACACCCACGCCGTCCGCGAGCGTCAGCCGGACGGAACTGTATTCGCCGTCCTTCTCCACGCCGCCCTGCGGGATCGCGACCACGGAGAATGTGTAGCGCTTGCCAGGTTCCATGCCGGTGGATTCGAGCTGATAGCTCGTGATGGTTACGTTCTTCTGGCTCGAGATGATCTCGTTCGCTTCGTTCGTCACATACAGGCTGTACGCGCCCGCGCCGTTCGAGGACCAGCTGATGACTGCGCCTGCCTCGCCGATCTGGTACACGCCGTCCTGATAGCCCTGCGCGCCGGAGACGGTGATCTCGGGCTTGAGGCTCGCGGGCGTCGGGGAGGGCTCGACGGTCGCCGTGGGCTCGACGGTCGCCGTGGGCTCGACGGTCGCGCCGGTGCCGCTTCGCAGGCTCACGCTCGCACGCTGGCCGCTCGCCGCGTCGCCGCCGTTCGGGATGGCGATCACGGTGAACGTGTAGACGCCCGACGTGTTCAGATAGGACTGCGGGAGGTCGAGGGAGGTGGCCGGGGTGCTCTCCTGCTTGCGCACCACGGCTCCGCTCTCATCCTGGAGGTAGATCCCGTAGTTGGCGGCACCCGCCGCGCTCCAGGAGATCTTGACGCCGGACTCGTTCACGTAGTAGACACCGTTCTGCTCGGCCGCCGCGCCCGTCACGGTGATCGTCGGGGCCGCGGCGGTCGCGGCCGCCGTGGGCGTGGGCGAGGAGGCGTTCAGATTGTCGTAGTAGAACTCGAGGTAGTTGCGCGTCACCTCGTCGGTCTTTCCGGTCACGGCGACCACGTTCCCGTGCTGGATGTTGACAAAGTTCTGGAAGCTCTTGACAGCCGTATACGTCTTCTGTCCGTATGCGCCGTCCGCTGTGCCGCTCAGGTATCCGAGCCCGATCAGCATCTCCTGCACGGCCTTGATGGACGCGGCGGGGGAGTTTTCGTCGATGACCTCCCCCTGCGCGGGAAGCGTGGGCGTCAGGCTCGGGCTGGCCGAGGGCGCGGGCGTCTGGGACTGCTTGTCCTGCCACCACTTGACGTAGTAATCGAGGTATGCGATGGTCGAGGCGTCGGCCGTGCCCGTCTCGTTGAGCGCGTCGTAGCCCTGCAGATCGTTGACCCTCTGCTGGAAGTAGAGAACCGCCGCGCGGGTCGCCTTGTCGTAGACGCCGTTGATGTTGTTCGCGTCGAGGATGCCCAGAATCGCGAGCTGCCCCTGCACGTACTTGATCTCTTCCTTGGAGGAGTTCTCGTCGATCACCTGTTCCGCCTGGGTCGGGTTGGGCGTGATCGGCGCGGGCGTCGGCGTGGGCTTGGCCACGAGGTCAACCTTCACGAGCCACGCGAGCGTCTTGGGCCCGGCGACGCCGTCCACGGTGAGCTTGGGCGAGAAGGCATAGGTGTCGTTGATGTACTGCTGGGCGTCCTTTACAGCCTGCTTGGTCGCATTGTCGTATTTCCCGTTGATATTATTGGATGAAAGCCAGCCGAGATTCGCAAGCAGCTTCTGCAGCTTCTGGATGTCCGACGACGAGGAATTCGCATTGATCGTCTTGTCCGTCGGGAAGCCATTTTCCGCCGTCGGAACGGGCGTGGGCGTGGCGTAATCGCTGTTGTCGCCCTTGAGGTCGGGGTTGGTGTAGTCCATCCACGACTGCTCGGGGTCGGTGATCGTCCCGAACGTCGCCGCCGCGTAGGGCGTGGGCGTGGGCGATTCCGGCGGCGACCAAATGTCCTCGGAGGACGTCTGCGGCTGCTCCGCTTTGGTGTCCGTCCGGTTGGTCAGGTAGTTGACGAGCATGATGACGCCGACCGCGACTGCCAGAACCAGCGCAGCCGCGATGCCGATGACGAGCGCGAGGTTCGGCCCCTGCTTTTCCTCATCGCCCTCCGCGCCGGACGCGGCTGTGGCCTTCCTTTGAGCGATGTAACCGGACCCGTTCTCCTCAAAGAAGAAGTGGCGCTTGGCCGGATCCTCGACGCCCTCGACGGACGCGCGCAGCTTTGAGAGGCCCGCCTCAAAAGCGTCCTCCTGGCCGGATTCCGGAACCACCTCGCCGGAGTTGAGCCTGCGCGCGCTGTCTCTGGGCAGGTACTCGCGGATGCGGATCTTGACGCCGCGCTTGGTATCCAACGCCGCGTAAACGATGCCGCTCGCGTCCTGTCCCAGCGCGCGGCCCACAAGGAACCGCTCGTTGTAAAGAAGCGTGCCCGGCAGAAGCTGCACCTGAGGAACGGCTGCGCGCGCGTCGCGCCCGCAGTGCGGGCAGACGTCCTGCCCGCCGTTGTCCTCAAAGCAGTACATGCATAAATTTTCGTAAGCCATTATCTCAACTCCCCTGATCGATGAGCCCGGAGATCGCGCGTGCGGTGTCCGGGAAGATGTCCTGTACGCCCCGCGCGGCGTCGATGAAGGCAAACCGTTCCGGCTCGCGCGCCGCGAGCGCTTCGTAACCAAGCCGCACGCGCTCGACGAACGCGTCCCCCTCCCGCTCGATGCGGTCGGGAGCGCCGCCCTTCAGCACGCGCGCGCGCGCCGTCCGCGCGTCCAATCTATATAGAAGCGTACGGTCGGGCACGAGGCCATCCACCGCCAACGCGTTTATTTGACGAACTGTGGGTTCCGTTAGTTCACGCCCATACGCCTGGAAAGCGATGGAAGAGTCGAGGAAGCGGTCGCACAGCATGAGCTTGCCGCCCGCCACAGCTGGACGGATCACCTCGCGCACATGCTGCGCGCGCGCCGCGGCGTAGAGAAGCGCCTCGCATTCCGCCGTCATACCATCCGCATCCACGTCGAGCACCAATTCGCGAATCCGCTCCGCGATGGGGCATCCGCCCGGCTCCCGCGAGGCGACGACGTCCCAGCCGCGCTGGGCAAAGTAATCCCGCGCGAGCGCGAACTGCGTGGACTTGCCGCAGCCGTCCCCGCCCTCGAAGGTGATGAAGTACCCCGGGTCGCGCTCGCCCACGAGGAAATCGTGCAAATCGGAAACCGTCCCGGCGACGAAGTCCGCGGCCGAGAACTCCTCTTCTGCGCCGTAGCCGTAGAGAACGCCCACCGCCTTGACGCCTGCCGCACGCGCGCCCTCGACGTCGTATTTCCGGTCGCCGACCATGACGCAGCGCGCGCGGTCGACGCCCTCGGGGAGCGCGCGGTTGATGATGTCGATCTTCTCGGGGGAGGAATCGGATAGGCTAACTCCGCATACGCGATCGAAGTACGGCGTGAGGCCGAAGAAGTCGAGGATCTTGTGGCAGAACACCTCGGGCTTCGCGCTCGCGAGGGCGATGTGTCCCCCGCGTCTCCTGATCGCCCTGAGAAGCGGCGCGATGCCGGGGTAGACCCGGTTTTCCTGCCAGCCGAACTCGGCGTAGCGCGCGCGGTAGATCTCCATGGCGCGCCGCGCGTCCGCTTCCGAAAGCCCAACGTTCTGAAACGACCCCAGAAGCGGCGGACCGATGAAGCTTTTCAGTTCCGCGTCCGGCGGCGGGGAGATCCCCAACGCCGACAGCGCGTGCCTTGCGCAGTTCAAGATCCCTTCGTCCGACTCCGTGAGCGTCCCGTCCAGGTCGAATAAAAACCAATCGTATCGCATGCCGCATCCCCGTTCGTTCGATATGTATTCATTTTACTGAATAAATGTGACTTTATCAAGCACCGGGATTCGTGCTATAATCGGAACGCGACATTGGAGGGATGAAAATGGAAAAAGTGCTCGTAACCGCGACCGACTACGCGCGCAACTGCGCGGCGGCGAAGAGATTGCTGGAGGAAAACGGCTTTGAGGTGATCGAAAATCCGTACGGGCGGCCCATGACCCGCGCGGAGCTGGGCGAATTCCTGCCGGAGATTTCCGCCGTGGTGGCGGGCGTCGACGATTGGACGGACGAGGTGTTTGGAAGCGCGCCGAACCTCAGGGTCATCGCGCGCTTCGGCGTGGGCGTAGACAACATCGACCTCGCCGCCGCGAAGGCGCGCGGCATCCAGGTTACAAACGCGCGCGGGGCAAACGCGGACGCGGTCGCGGAACTGGCGGTCGGCGGCATGCTCGCGATGCTCCGGAACTTTCCGGCCCTCGACCGGTCGACGCGCGCGGGCAGGTGGGTGCGATTCGTCGGGCACACGCTGCGCGGGCGGGTGCTTGGGCTCGTCGGCTTCGGGGCCATCGCGCGCTACGTGGCAAAGCTCGCCCGCGCCTTCGATGCCAAGGTCGTGGCCTTCGATTCCTTCCCCGACGAGGCGGCGGCACGCGCGCTGGGCGTGCGCTTCGTCCCCCTCGACGAGCTCCTCTCCGCCAGCGATATCGTGAGCCTGCACGTCCCGGCCACGCCCGAGACGAAAAATCTGATCTGCGCGAAAACCCTTTCACGCATGAAGTACGGCGCGATCCTCGTAAATACCGCCCGCGGCGCGGTCGTCGACGAGGCCGCGCTCCTTGACGCCCTAAAATCCGGCCGTCTCTCCGGCGCGGTGCTCGACGTCCACGCGACCGAGCCCACAAGCGCCGACGATCCGCTCTTCGCCCTCGAAAACGTGCTCGTCTTTCCCCATACCGCCGCCGAGACCTGGGAGACCTACCACCAGGTCGGCCTCATCACCGCGGAAGCCGTGATCGACGTGATACGGAGCGGGAAGGAACCGGTGAACTGGCTGAACCGATGAGGGGGAACGCCAAAGGGCCTCCGGCGATCCAAATTCCTATGCGGATCTCCTCCGGCGTTCTCGAGCTCCTTCCCCGCTTGCATTCCGTGGCCTCATCATCTATAATAACATCTGGTACATGGATAAAAAGTCCACATACCGCGGTCTTTTGACTCGAAGGAGGCGCGGATATGAACGTTGCGGTCATCATCGCGGGCGGCACCGGCAGCCGGATGCATATGGATATCCCCAAACAGTTCATCAACATCTACGACAAGCCCGTCATCATCTATACCCTCGAGGGCTTTCAGAAGCACCCCGAGATCGATGCGATCGAGGTCGTCTGTCTCGACGACTGGCGGGACGTTCTTCAAAGATACGCCGCGCAGTACGAGATCACGAAACTCAAATGGGTCGTCCCCGGCGGCAACTCCGGCCAGGAGTCCATCCGAAACGGTGTCTACCATCTCGAAGACAAGCTGTCGCCGGACGACATCACGATCATCCACGACGGCATCCGCCCGATGGTCGATTCGTCGGTGCTCTCGGACGTGATCCGCGTGTGCATGCTCCACGGAAACGGCGTGACGGCGACGCTCTTTACCGAGCAGATCTTCCGCGCGAAGGACGAGACGACGACCACCGAGTACATCCCGCGCGACAGCGTGCGCAAAGTCGCGACCCCGCAGGCGTACAGATATGGAATCCTGCTCGAGGCCTACCGGCGCGCGTTCGCCGAGGGCATCGGCATCTACGGCTCCGCGTACACGAACACCATGATGGTCGACCTCGGCCACACGCTCCATTTCGCGGCGGGTTCGGACAAGAACATCAAGCTCACCACCAAGGACGACCTCGAGCTTTTCAAGGCGTACCTGCGAATGGAGGGCGAGCGATGAACCTCGCGGGCAAGACCGCGCTCGTCACGGGCGCGACGGGGCTGATCGGCGCGGAGGTCGTGACGGCACTCGAGGCGGCGGGCTGCGGCGTGATCTCCGCCGTGCGCGACCCCTCCCGCGCGCGGGGCCGCGCGATTTTCTACGACGCGGAACAGGCCCTTGATTTTGACTTCGCGGTCGATTTCGTCGTCCACGCGGCGAGCGGCGCGCACCCCCTGGCCTACGCGCGCGACCCGGCAGGCGTGATGCGCCAGAACGTTTACGGCACGATGAACCTGCTCGACTACGCGCGGGATATGGGTGCGAGGCTTCTCTTCCTCTCGTCCGGGGAGGTATACGGCCTCTCTCCCGCGCCGGAGGCGGGCTTCCCGGAGGACTTCGCGGGCATTCTTCAGACCATGGACCCCCGCGCCTGCTATCCCGAGAGCAAGAGGTGCGCGGAGGCGATGGTCGCGAGCTGGAAAAGCCAATACGGAACGGACGCGCTCGTCGCGCGGCTTTGCCATATCTACGGCCCTTCGATCTCGCCCGCAAACAGCCGCGCGGACGCGCAGTTTCTCCGCGACGCGCTCGCGGGCCGCGACATCCTGATGAAGTCGGCGGGCGACCAGGTGCGCTCGTTTCTGTACGCGAAGGACGCGGCGCGCGCGATCCTTCTGCTGCTAGAGCGGGGCGAAGCCGGGCGCGCGTACAACGTCGCGGGGCGGTCCGTCCACTCCATCCGGGAGTACGCCGGGACGCTCGCGGAGGTTGCGGGCGTGAAACTCAAATTCGAGAACCCGGACGACTTGGAGAAGGCGGGGTATTCGAAGGTCAGGCGCGCGGTGCTCGATCCAACCCTCATCGAATCGCTCGGCTTCCGGGCGGAATACGGCCTTGAGAGGGGCCTTCGGGAGACGTACGAAAGGTGCCGCGGCGATCGGGGCATTTCTGGCTGACTCCAGCCATCTGTGAAAGGATCAAACAATGGGTGAAAAGACGACAAGACTCTCGAGGGTCGTGGACGCCGTCCTCGCGGCGTTTCTGATCCTTCTCATCTTCACGTTCGGCGCGAAGACCGTCTTCCCGAACGCCACCGCGCTTCTCAACTCCGCGCGGATCATGTCTCAGCTCAAGGAATATCTGCCGGACGACTACGGCGCGCTCGACCTTTTTTCCGCACGGATCAAGTCGTTCGAGGCGGTGTTCGGAGAAAAGCTGTGGCATCAGGACGATCTGGGCAAGATCAATGCGGGCATCCAGTACGGCATGGGCAAGAACATGATCACGACCGGCGACGCGAACATGGTGAAACTCCCCACGGGCGACCTGTACGACATCCAGATGCCGGCCGACATCTCGGACTGCCTCGAGGAGATCATCCGGTTCTCCGCCCAGCTTGACGTGCCGTTTACTTACGTCTACGAACACCCGACCAACTACGCCGAGAACAAGCTGACCGGCGGCTACGCGCAGCTCGACTGGGGCGATGAACTGGGCGATGAAATCGTCTCGACCCTCCGGGGCGCGGACATCGACGTGATCGACAGCCGCGTGGCGCTCGAGGGCATCCCCGCCGCGAAGCTGGT
The DNA here is from genome assembly GCA_023444095.1 of Bacillota bacterium. Taxonomy (GTDB): domain Bacteria; phylum Bacillota; class Clostridia; order Christensenellales; family Aristaeellaceae; genus RUG11247. The sequence goes on along the minus strand of JAEZRP010000027.1, from coordinate 24,233 downwards.
TCTGCGGACCGATCAGCACTGGACGCCCTACGCCGCGCTGAGCGTCGCGCGCGCGCTCGCGGAGAATGTGGGCGTCGACGCTGGCCCTCTCGACCCCGGGCGGTTCGAGAGCGAGACGTTCCCGGAGAAATTCCTCGGAAAGTACGGCCAGCGCATCGGCGCCGCGCGCGTCGTGCCGGACGACTACGTGCTCTATTGGCCGCGCTACGAGACCGAGATCACGCGCACCACAAACCAGAACGGCACGATCACTGAGGTGACCGGCCCGTTCCGCGATTCGGCCATCAAGTGGGAGTGCCTCGAGGGGGAGGGCTGGGACATACGGGCCTACAAGGCGTACGGACTCACCGAGAATTTCGAGCACTTCCACAACGAAGCCGCGCCGGACGTGACCCTCCTCGTGTTCAAGGATTCCTACGGCGCACCGGTCGGGGCGTTTCTCTCGCTCGTCGCGCGGGACGTATACCTGGTCGACATGCGCAAGACCGACCGGGACGCGACCGAATTCGTGGAGGAATTGAAGCCCGACCACGTCATCATGTCTTACAGCCGCCAGATGGTGGTTTTGCACGGGTACAGGCTGTTTCACGACGAGTAAAGGGGGATTTCGGGTGAGGGGATTCCGGTATGAGGGGGAATATGCCCGCGAAGTATCGATGCCCGTGGGCGGCATCGGCGCGGGCTCGGTCGGGCTCGCCGGAAACGGCGCGCTGACCGACTGGGAGATCGAGAACCGCCCCGCGAAGGGACGCATCAATCCGTTCACGCACTTCGCCGTAAAGGCCGAGACGAAGTCGGGCGTTCAGGCGCTCGTTCTCCAGGGGGACCATGTGCGCGACCTCTCCGGCAAGTACGGCGGCTGCAAATACGACCATTTCGGCTTCGGCTACGGCCCCGCCGAGGGCACCATGGCGGGCTTTCCGCATTTTGAGTCCTGCGCGATGACCGCGGCGTTCCCGTTCGCGCGGCTTGACTTTTCGGACCACCGCTTCCCCGGGAAACCGTCCCTTATCGCGTTTTCTTCCTTCATTCCCATGAACGAGGACGATTCGAGCCTGCCGTGCGCGTTTTTCACGGTGGAGATCGAGAATACGGCGGACGAGGAAATCACATACACGGCGGCGTTCACCCTCGGCGCGGCGTTCAAACAGGGCGTCAACGCCGAAATCCCGGGCGGCCTTTCCATGGCGGAAGGCGAAAACGGACTCTGCGTCCTGACCGACGCGAAGGATTGCTCGGTTCAGACCCACTGGTTCCGGGGCGGCTGGTTCGACGGCCAGACGATGTACTGGAATGGGTTTTCGCGCCCGGGTTTCTTGCCGAAGCGGACGTACGAGGACCCCGGAAAGGACAGGGGCACCGTGGAGGCGCGGTTCGCGCTGAAGCCCGGCGAGACGGGCCGCGCGCGCTTCCTGCTCTCCTGGTACTACCCCACCGTGGTCAACGACTGGGACGAGGGAAACCTGTCGTGGAAAAACTGGTACGCCACGCGCTTTTCCTCCGCCCGCGACGCGGGCGAATACGGCATAAAGAACTGGGACCGGCTCGAAGACGCGACCGCACGGTTCCGCGAAGCGCTCTATTCGTCGACCCTGCCGGAGAAGGCGCTCGACGCGGCGGGCGCGAGCCTCTCGATTCTCGTGACGCCCGTGTGCCTTCGGCTCGAGGACGGCTCGTTCTACGGCTGGGAGGGCCTGAGCGAACTGGGCGGGAGCTGCGAGGGCACCTGCCAGCACGTTTGGAACTACGCGTACGCGCTCCCCTACCTCTTCCCCGCGCTCGAGCGCAGCGCGCGGGAGAACGAAATGAAGTACAGCCAGATGGAGGACGGGCGCATCTCCTTCCGGCTCAGGCTGCCGCCGGGACGCGGCTTCTGGTGGCGCATGCCGTGCGTGGACGGCCAGATGGGCTATGTCATGCAGGCGTACCGGGAGTGGAAGCTGTCGGGGGACGAGAGCTGGCTGCGCGGGATATGGCCGTCGGTCAGGCGCGCGCTCGAATTCGCGTGGCTTGATTCCGACGTCAAGTGGGACCCGGATCGAGACGGCGTGATCGACGGGCGACAGCACCACACGCTCGACATGGAACTCTTCGGCCCGAACGCATGGCTCGAGGGCTTCTATCTCGGAGCGCTCAAGGCGGCTTCCGAGATGGCGAAGGCCGTGGGTGAGGACCCGGCGGAATACGACGCGCTCTTTGAAAAGGGCAAAAGATTCCTCAACGAGGAGCTCTTCAACGGCGAATACTACGACCACAAGGTGGACCTCAACGACAAGAGCCAGCTTCTGCGCTACGACGACAAAAACGACTGGAACGGGCGCGTGATGGGCTATTACAACGAGGAGACGGGCGAGCTCAAGTACCAGATCGGGGGCGGGCTCATCATCGACCAGGCGCTGGCCCAGTGGCACGCCAACCTCATGGGCTTAGGCGAGATCTACGAGCCGGAAAAGCTCAAAGTCGCGCTCCGGAGCCTCTACAAATACAACTTCAAGCCCGCGATGCGCGAATTTGCGAATCCCTGCCGCGTGTTCAGCCTGAACGGGGAGGCGGGCACCATCATGTGCGCGTACCCGGAGGGCTCCAAAAAGCCCGCGATCTCGATCCCCTACTGCGAGGAAACCATGACCGGCTTCGAATACGCAGCCGCCGGACTCATGATCCAGGAGGGCTTCCTTGAGGAGGGCGAACGGATGATCGCGGCGGTGCGCGACCGCTACGACGGCAAAAAGCGCAACCCCTTCAACGAGATCGAGTGCGGATCGAACTACTCCCGCTCGATGGCCGCGTTCGCGCTCATCCCCATCTACGGGGGCTTTGTGTGCGACGCGGGCGCGGGGTACATGCGCTTTGAGCCCAAACTGCCCGGTGACTTTAACGGCATGTGGTTCATGAAGGGCTCCTGGGGGAAGGCCGAGATCGGCGAGGGCGCGCGGTTGACGGTCGAAGGAAAGCCTGTGAAGGTGCGGTCCTTCGAGCTGCCGTTTCTCCCGGCTGAGATCAGGATCGACGGCGCGAAGGCCGCCTTCCGCGTCGAGGGCGCGCGCGCGGTGCTCGAATCCGCCGCGACCGCCGAAAAGGAAATCACATTCGTGAAATGAGGATAAAGAAATGATTCCAAAGCCGGAGTTCCCGCGCCCGGACCGGGCGCGGGCAAACTGGAAAAACCTCAACGGGGAATGGGACTTCAAGCTGCTGCGCGAAACGGGCGCGGAGGACGCGCCGGGCGGCTACGACCGGAAGATCACGGTGCCGTTTTCGTGGTCGAGCCCGCTCTCGGGCGTGAGCGAAAACGTGCCGGGTATCGGCTGGTACCGGCGGACGGCGGAATTTTTCGCCCCGGGCCGCGTGTTCCTGTGCGTCGGCGCGTCCGACTACCTGACCGACGTGTACGTGAACGGCGCACACGTAAAGGCGCACCGTGGAGGCTATACGCAGTTCGACGTCGACGTGACGCGCGTCTGGCGCGCGGGCGAGAACGAGATCGTCGTGCGGACGGAGGATTTCCGGCGCGAGACGCAGAGCTATGGAAAGCAGGGCTACGGCGACATCCAGGGCATCTGGCAGACGGTGTGGCTCGAAGCGCGCGGGACGGATTTCATCGAAGCCTTCCGCTTCGAGACGAAAATCGACGGAGCGGTCGCTTTGGCCGCCGCCGTTTCCGCGCCCGACGGGGCGATCCTGACCGCAGCGTTTGGCGGAAACTCCTTCTCCGGCGCGGCGGAGGGCGGACGCGTGCGGATCGAAATGAAGTTCGAGAATCCACGGCTATGGTCGCCGGACGCGCCGGACCTCTACGAGGGGACGCTGACGCTGGGCGACGACGTGGTATCCACGTACTTCGGCATCCGCGAGATCGCGGCGAAGGACGGGCGCATCCTCCTGAACGGCGAGCCCCTATACATCAACGGCACGCTCGATCAGGCGTTCCACCCGGCGGGCCACTTCACCTATCCCACAGACAAGGACATGCGCGACGAGGCGTGGCGGCTCAAGCGGCTGGGGCTTAACATGGCGCGCATCCACATCAAGCTCGAGGAGCCGCGCAAGCTCTACTGGATGGACAAGCTGGGCGTGCTCATCATGCAGGACATGCCCTGCTTCTGGGGAGAGCCCAACGAGGAGGCGCGCGCGGCTTACGAGAGCGAGTGGCCGGACGCCTTCGACCGGGATTATAACCATCCCTCGATCTTCTCGTGGGTCATGTTCAACGAGACCTGGGGGCTGTTCACCGGACCGAAGGGCGCGCGGAAGTACCTGCCGGAGACGCAGGAGTGGGTGCGGAGCGTGTATCATCGCGCGAAAGAAAACGATCCGACACGGCTTGTGGAGGACAACTCCCCCTGCAACTACGACCACGTCGAGTCCGACATCAACACCTGGCACTTCTACATCAACGGCTACGAGAACGTGCGCGATCACATCAAAAAGGTTGCGGAAAACACCTACGCCGACTCGGCTTTCAACTACACAGAGGGCAACGCTCAGAACGGCGCGCCGCTCATGAACAGCGAATGCGGCATGGTGTGGGGCGTGGACGGCTCCGCGGGCGACAGCGATATCGCGTGGCAGTATCGCTACATGCTCAACGAATTCCGCCTCCACGGGAACATCAACGGTTTTATCTTCACGGAATTTCACGACGTGGTGAACGAATTCAACGGCTACTACCGCATCGACGACCGGGACAAGGACTTTGGCTACGGGGACTTCTGCCAGGGCATGGGCGTGAAAGACCTGCACGCGCAGGACTTCCTCGCGCTCGACTGCCCGCCCTGCCAGACTGTGGACGCGGGCGCGCGGCTGGAGATCCCCTGCGCGCTCTCGAGTTTCACCCGCGCACACGCGGAGAAGGGGCTTACCGTCGAATGGGAACTTTGGCACGACTCCCTCGACGGGCGCATCTCGGACGCGAAGGGCGGATTCCCCATCGGTTCCTGCACGCTCGGCACAAATCCGCTGGCGCCGATTCCCCTGACGATGCCGCCGGAAGGCGCCGTAGCGGTCCTGAGCGTGTATCTGAAGTCGGGCGATGAAATCGTCACCCGCAACTTCACGACCTTCGACGTGCGCGCCGCGCTGCCCGCGAACGAGATTGAGGTTCCCGTCTCTTCCGGCGCGAGCGAGGGATTCACCCATCGCTGGACGGCGATCCAGGGCGAGAAGCTGTGCCTGGGCAGCGCGGGCAGCGTGTCGTACGAGATCCCCGTCTCCGGCGAGCCGCACGACATCGAAATCTTCCTCGAGCTTGGCGCGAAGCGCGTGCTCACCAAGGACATGGGCGGCGCGCCCGCGAAGGACGAGCAGGACCTGGGCTTCATGCGCGGATACCTCGTCGACCGGGGCGCGTTCCCGAACTCCTATTGGATGACCGACGAGGACAGGCCTGTTTCGGACCTCGTCTGCCTGATCGACGGCGTTGAAGTGGCGCGTCACCTGCTCGTCGGCGACGACGCGGACGCGCGCGGCGTGCTCTCCTGGCACTACCAGCCTGAGGTTCGCAAGCTCGACGAAGCCGGCTCCTACGGCGAACGCATCCGCGTCCGCGTCCCCTCCCGGCTCATCACCGCCATCGCCGCGCGCGGCAAGCTCACCCTCACCCTCAAGGCCACCAACGGCCTCGCGGTGTACGGGAGAAACGCCGGAAGATATGCTGCGGGGATCACGTTGAGGACGAGGTGACGCCGAGGCGCTGCCCCGGACTCACTCAAGAGCCACTGGCCCTTAAGAATCCCGGACTGGATGATCCTCCTATTTTAACCGTCGGTCGCTCGGGGTCGAAACCCCGAGCGACTGACTTTAGCTACAGGTGTGCCATACGGGAGTTTCTCGCTGATTGATGAATCCGTTTCGCGAAGGAATGAGCGAATGCTTCCCTATGAGCAAACGCAGCGGCGAGGGGGGGCCTGTGCCCCTGATGGATCAACATAAACTTTCCCTTATACCGGGATTCTCAAGGGAAACTGTCCTTGAGCGGGATCCGGGGCAGCGCCCCGCCATTCCTCTCGTCTCCCACGTCACTCCCCGTCGTAATATCCCACCTGTGCGTCGACCTTGTGGAGCTCGCGCACGCCGCGGCCCCAGATGCCGACCTTGCCGGAATCGGGGTAGAGGCAGACGTCGAGGTCGTGGCGCACGTCGAAGTCGAGGTAGACGAGCGTCTCGGTATCGGAGATATTGGTGATCTTGTGCGCGCCCGCCTCACCGGTGGGGAAGAAGACGGATTCGCCGGGGCCGACGACGCGCTCGCCTTTCGGCGTCCTGAGGAGCCCCTTGCCCGAGATGATGTAGAAGACCTCCTCATTCTTGAGGTGGTAGTGGTAGGGATACGCGGACTTTCCCGGCGGCACCTCGTAGAGCCCCATCGTGCACATCTCCGCCTTCTGCGTAGGCACAAGGTCGTGCCGATAGAACTCGTAGCCCGGATGATCGTCCCTGTGCATGACCTCCGAATCCTTCGCGCTCGCGAAAATGACTTCTCCCATGCTCATTTCCCGGCCTTTCCGCCCGCCCTCGCGGGCTTGTCCCTGACGAATCCATCATAGCATAGCCGTCAGCCTTTTTCAATCGGGATACGAATCTCGACGATGGAGCCTTCTTCCTCGCCATTGAATCGCTCGTCGTAGTATTCGAGCGCCACGTGCTTCCCATTGACCAGCCGCTCGCGCCATCCCGCCTCGTTCGTCCGCAGCCACGTATCCATAGCCGAGTTCTCGCTGTCGTAGCCGCGCGAAACATACACGTCGAACGCCGCGTAATCGCCCGCCGGAAGCTGATATGCGGTATACGGCGCGCCCGGCACGTCCGAAACCGAGTACCCCACGTGCACCTCGCACGCGTCCCCGTCATACGTCCTGACCTCGTAGCCGCTTCCGGAGAGCTTGTTCGGCACTTCGGCCTCCGCGATCAGCTTCATGAACCGCTCCCACACCTCGCCCGTCTTCGCTCCGTCCCCCGACACGCCCGCGACCGCGAGCGCGCTCATCTTCGTGATCCTTGGATTCACAAAAATTCCTCCCTTCAGTCTGTTGGTGAACTTGACAATCATATCGTCGATCGCCTCGACCTCCGGTACGCGGCCCAGCCGCCTGTACGCGCCGGGCGACATTCCGTGCGCGCGCCGGAACGCCCGTGCGAATGCCTGCGCGGACGAGAAGCCGCAGTCGAGCGCGATCGCCGTGATGCTTCCGTCCGTCGCCGCGAGCAGCGCGCACGCCTTAAGAAGCCGTCGGCTTCTGACATAGGAAGCGAAGGGCACACCTACGATGGCCGTGAATACCCTGTGAAAGTAGTACGGCGAAAAGAAAAATTGGCGCGCGACGGCGTCCAGATCGACATCCTCGTCCAGATGCGCCTCGATATGCTTCATCGCCTCCGCGATCTTCGCGAAATCCACGTTCCCCCACCTCCCAAAAATATCCTACCATGCCCGCGTCCGCGCCGTCTTGCCCTTTCTTGCGCTTGACAGTTCAATAAATCCGCAATAATATAATGGCATTACGACTTATCATAAGGAGAATTTATGGACATCAGCCTCGACTGGTACCGCGCCTTCCTCGCGGCGGCGCAGACAGGCTCCATCACGCGCGCGGCGGAGGCGCTCTACGTCTCTCAGCCCGCGCTCAGCCAGACCATCCGTCAGCTCGAGGCGGCGCTTTCGTGCGCGCTGTTCAGAAGGACGCCCAAAGGCGTAGTGCTGACCGCCGAGGGAAAAGCGCTCCTCCCTTTCGCGCAGGAGGGCATCGCACGGCTTTGGCAGGGCGAAAGGCGCGTCCGGGCGCTCACCTCGCTCGAGGATGGGGAGATCACCGTCGGCGCGAGCGACATGACGCTCGAATTTTTTCTCCTGCCCCGACTCGAGGAATTCCATCGGCTTTATCCCGGCGTGCGCGTCACGATCACCAACGGCCCGACGCCCGAGACACTCAAAAAGCTCGAGGCGGGCGTGATCGACTTCGGCGTGGTGTCGGAACCCGCCGACTTCCCCGGCGCGATCCCGCTCCGGGAGATCGAGGATATCTTCGTCGCGCGCCCCTCGGACGCGCCCGCGCGCCCGCTCCCGCTCCCGGAACTTGCCGCGCGCCCCCTCGTTCTGCTCGAAAAGGATACCTCGACGCGGCGGTACGTCGACGCGTTTTTCGCAGAAAACGGCGTCCGGCCCGTGCCCGCGTTCGAGCTTGCGACCAGCAGCCTCATCGTGCAGTTCGCCCGGCGCGGACTCGGCGTCGGCTGCGTGGTCCGGGATTTCGCGCAGCGTGCGCTCGCGGAAGGCGCGGTCGAGGAGGTCAGGACCACCCCCCCTATCCCCCCGCGCCGCTTTCTGCTCGCAGCGCGCGGCGAGCCCGCGTCAAAGGCTGCGGAAGCGTTGCTGCGCCTGCTCATCCCATAATCCGAACTTATGAAGTTGATATAAAATATATATTTTACGAATAGCGTCCCCTTTCTTATACTGAAAGGGAAAGGACGTGATTTTCATGGCGAAGGCAATCGTGGGCGGCAACTGGGGCGATGAGGGGAAGGGCAAGATCACCGACCTCCTCGCGGGCGAGGCGGACGTGGTCATGCGCTTTCAGGGCGGCGCGAACGCCGGCCACACCATTATCAACGAGCACGGCAAGTTCGTCCTGCACCTTTTGCCCTCCGGCGCGTTTCGGCCTGGGGTCAAAAACGTGATCGGTCCGGGCGTGGCGTTCGACCCAATCAGCTTCTTCCGGGAGCTGGACATGCTTCAGGAGGGCGGCATGACCCCGGACGTAACCGTCTCGGAGCGCGCGCAGCTCGTCATGCCCTACCACGTTCTGTTCGATCAGTGGGAGGAGGCACGGCTTGGAAAGCAGAGCTTCGGCTCGACCAGATCCGGCATCGCCCCGTTCTACGCGGACAAGTGCCTGAAGGTGGGCATTCAGATTGCCGAGATCTACGACGATTCCCTCCCGAACAAGCTCCGGCGCGTGACGGAGGCGAAGGAGGCGCAGGCGCGCGCGCTCTATGGGACGGTTGAATTTCCGTCCCCGGACGCCCTTTTGAAGGGCATTGATTCCTTCCGCGCGCGACTTCTCCCGTACGTCAGCGACACGCACCGGCTGCTGACGGACGCGCGCAAAGCGGGCAAGCGGATTCTGCTCGAGGGTCAACTCGGCGCGCTGCGCGACCCGGACAACGGCATCTATCCCTTCGTCACGTCCTCGTCCCCGCTCGCGGGCTTCGCGGCGGTAGGCGCGGGCATCCCGGCGCGGGAGATCGAGGAGGTCGTGGCGGTCGTGAAGGCGTATTCCACCTGCGTGGGCGCGGGCGCGTTCGTTACGGAAATTTACGGGTCGGAAGCGGACGAGCTGCGGGCGCGCGGCGGCGACGCGGGCGAGTTCGGCGCGACGACGGGCAGGCCCCGACGAATGGGCTGGTTCGACGCGGTGGCGAGTCGGTACGGCGCCCAGCTGCAGGGCGCGACGGAGGTCGCGCTGTCCCTGATCGACGTGCTCGGCTACCTCGAAGAGATTCCCGTGTGCGTCGCCTACGAGATCGGGAAGGAACGGACGTCGGACTTCGCCGCGACGCCCCGACTCAACCGCGCGAAGCCCGTCTACGAATTCCTGCCCGGCTGGAAGCGCGACGTGCGAGGCGTCCGGCGCTATGCGGATCTCCCGGATCACGCGAAGCGGTACGTCGATTTCATCGAGGAACAGCTCGAATGCCCGATCAAGATGGTGTCAAACGGTCCCGCGCGGGACGCGATCCTATTGCGCTGAAAGTGCGTCTCTCAGAAGCCCCAGCACGATCCGGTCGTTTTCAAACACGATGCCGAAAAGCCGTTTGAGCTCCGCCTTCACGTCCGGCGAGGCGATCCCGGCGGCACCCTCGGACGTGACGGCGTAGCCCGTCGTGGGTCCCACGCCGAGGAGGCCCCAGATCTTCCAGCAGGTACCATGGGTCGCCGCGAGCTCGCTGTCGAACACGTACTGGCGCGTGACGGCGAAGAGCTTATCGTGGGCGGCGCGGTTCTCCGTCAGGCGCTGGAGCGTGGAATCGGTGCAGGAGGCGACGTGCCAGCGCGCCTCAATGGGAAAGCCCGCGACATGATTGAGCCAGACCGCCGTTTCAAAGGCGTTCTCCGGCGCGGCGTCGTCGATCTTTTCCATGACCTCCCGCTCCAGCGCGTCCGTACCCACGTCCTCGAGCGCGCGGATCATGCGCGAGAGCGACTCGGAAAGCGTCACGCGCGACGGGCCGCGTCCGGTGATCGCGACACCCCCGCGAAAATGTGCGAACCACTCCGAGAGCGTGAACCAGCCGTCCTCCGCGTACGCGTCCGCCCGGACCGTCGGATGGACGGTTTCGTCGTGGTGCGCGTGGGAATCAAGCCCGTAGAGACGACCGGCTTCGTCATATCCCGCCGCGACGTGCCAGTCCCGCCCATCCCCGAGCTTCAAAAGCGCGGGGAAGCCCGCGTCGATCGCCTCCGCAAGCGTGCGCAGGACCGTCTCCCGTCCGTCTGCGGGGGAGAGCTTTTTCCACGAAAGCCCCGCGATGTCCATGACATGACCCATGAAGCCGTCGTCCAGCCCTGCGTGACTGACTCCGAGCCCTTCGGGCTCCGACCAGCCGAGCGCCACGCCCGTGCGCGTGATGAAATCGTGGTAGAGCTGCAAATGGTGTTTCTGAAGCGTCGTCTTTTCGCCGCAGCCCCCGCACCGGACACAGACCGCCCCCTTCGGCGAGCAAAAGTACGGCGTTCCCTCCCCATAGCCCAGCGCCGGCAGGAACACGGTGGCCAGCGCCCCGAAGAACGGGCTCGATTCCGCGTCCGTGGGAAACGCTACCAGATTTTGAATCTTCCTCATCCGAATCACCTCGATGACATCATACCACAAAAAGCCAACCCGCGCCCGGAAAAATGCGTCTAACAGGCAGATCGGCCGATCGAAGATGGGAGCAAGGCAATGATGGACAGGGAAACGTTCGCGGCGCGGGTTGCGGCGTGCGAGCGGAAGCTCTACCGCGTGGCGCGCACGGTGCTCAGGTCCGACGCGGACTGCGAGGATGCCGTGCAGGAAGCGCTCGTGCGCGCGTGGCGGTACCGTAACTCGCTACGGGACGAGAAATATTTCGACACGTGGCTCGTGCGCATTCTGATCAACGAGTGCCGGAACCTGCGCAGGAGAAAGCCGCAGACCGTGCCGCTCGAGGACGCGGAGGCAATCTCCTCGCCGGAGGCGGAGGAAGGCTCGCTCCTGGCCGCCCTGAACCGACTTTCGGAGAAGGTGCGGCTCGCGATGGTTCTCCACTACGTAGAGGGCCATCCGGTGAGGGGCGTGGCGCGGCTACTGAGAATTCCGGCGGGCACGGTCAAGTGGCGGCTCAGTCAGGGGCGCAGACAGCTGCGCGAACGCATGAAGGAGGAATGGCCGTGAATGAGTTGCGCTTGGGCGATCCGTTCCCCCCGACGCCGGAGGGCTTCCATCGTCGCGTGATGAGGACTTTGGACGAGCTGAAGGAGGAGCCTATGAAGAGAAGGCATCAGATCGGCACGGCGGTACTCGTGGCAGCCGCCATATTGACCCTTTTGATCGGCACGGCGCTGGCCGCGGGTTATTTCAGCGGCGAGATCGACTGGATGGGCAGGAAGATATCTGAAGACCCGCCCCAGGAACCCTACGCCACTTCGACCCCGGCCCCGCCCGATTCAGAAGAAGCCATGAGCCGCAACGAGTATGCGAGCACGCTTTTCGACAATCAGCCGGAATGCGAATATTGGGAAATTCGCCAGATAGAAGGCGACGGCGAAGGCAGGGCATGCGAAAAGAGATTCGCCTCCTTGGACGAGCTGAACAAGTTCTTGGACGAAAGCGATACGCCGTTCTTGCTCATGGCGGAAGCACCGAAGGGCTACACATTCGAGGCCGCGTACTGCAGGTTCTACATGACGGAGGATATTCTGAAAGGCGCAACCGTCGAGACGGAGCCCTTAAAGGGTGGCGCGACGCTAACAAAGGTGAGGTTCGGCGAGGGTCTTGACGCCCTCGTGAGCGACTACTCCGTGGACTTCCGGCACGCGGACGGATCGTATCTGAGCGTCTACGCGAGCTTGTCACCCGTGGACATCGAGGATTACAGCTTCGGCGTCAATGAAGACGAGAGTTACGAGGCACTCGATCTGCCCGGCATGGAGCATGCGCTTTACATCGGCTCAGAAGACTACCGGCACATCGCGATGATCGCGCGGATCCCGGAAATGGAGGGCTACTCCTACCCCGATCAGTATTGGACCGGCATGGGAACCGACACATTCGGCTACATCGACTATTCCGTTCTGACAAACAGCATGACACAGGACGAACTGATCAAACTCGCCGAATCCCTGAAATAGACGGACGCCGGGGCGCAATCGCCCCGGCGTTTTGCTTCTTCAATCCCCCATGCACACCGGGCACGGCCCCGGCCCATGGCCGGCGGCACGCCCCGTTCGATTGAGATCAGTTGATGATGGTCCCGCCGTTGACGTTGAACACCTGGCCGGTGACGTTCGTGGAATCATCTGTCGCGAGGTACACGTATATGGGCGCGAGCTCGCACGGCTGTGCGGCGCGCTCCATGGGCGTGGTCGAGCCGAAGGTGCCCACTTCGCCTGCGGAGAAGCTCGAGACGATGAGCGGCGTCCACACCGGCCCCGGTGCAACTGCGTTCACGCGGATGTTCCGGGAAACCAGTGAGAGCGCCATGGAGCGCGTGAACGACACGATCGCGCCCTTGGTGGCCGAATAGTCGATAAGCCGGGGATTCCCCTCGAATGCCGTAACGGACGCGGTGTTGATGATCGTAGCCCCTTCCCCGAGGTGCGGCAGCGCCGCCTTGGTGACGTAGAAGCAGGAGTAGAAGTTGCTCTCGAATGTGTGCATCATCTGCTCCTTCGTGATGTCCTCGATTGAGTTCTGGGGATACTGGACGCCTGCGTTGTTGACCACGACGTCGAGCCCTCCCAGCTTTTTCGCGGCCTCGCCGACTGCCCAGCTCGCCGCGCCCTCATCCTTCAGATCGACTGAGACGACCTCGCACTTCCTGCCCTGCGACCGGACCGCGCGCGCGGCGTCCTCCGCGTCCCTGTGCTCGCTCAGGTAGAGGATGCAGACGTCTGCGCCCTCCTTGGCGTAGATCAGCGAAATCGCGCGGCCGATGCCGCTGTCGCCGCCGGTGACGACAGCCTTCTTGCCCGCCATCTTGCCCGCGGCCTTGTAGCCCGGGTTGTCGTACTGGGGCTGGGGATTCATCCGCGCCTCGGAGCCCGGCTGCTTGTTCTGATGCTGCTGGGGAAACGTCGGCGATTTTGTGCCCTGCATGGAAATCACTCCTTTTGGGTTAGCATTCCACACGGGTCAAAAAGATATGTGGCCGCCCCCGCCGCAGGTCCCGCAAACGGCGCGCCGGAGCGAAAGCGAAGGGCGCCATCCGAAAGCCGCGCTTCGCGCTTTTTTCAATGCAAAAGTCCTGAAATCCCGACGATTTCAGGACTCTAATCCGGATAACGACTAGAAATCGATCTCGCTGTCGGTCTCGTCCTCAAACATGGGCTTATATTGATCGAGCAACAGCGCGTCGCGCATGGATTCGTTCGCGAACGCGCTCAAATCGGCAATGGTGTGAATCTCCCCCGCGCGCGCCGCGACCTGATCCTGGACGAACATGGGCAGGGATGTATAATAATCCTGCGCCTCCAGATCCTTTTCAAGAAGATCGGGCAAATTGTCGGCCATACGCTCAGCTCCTTCCGCTTCAGTGTGGCGCGCGCGGGCGCGCCTTATGCGGCGCGCTCATTCCCCGAACAGAATTTCGTTGACAACGCCCTCCAGATATTCCTGGCCGCCGCTCTCCGGCGCCGGGGCATCCGCATGGGCAACCGCCAGCCGGCACAGCTCCTCAAGCGTTGCTTCTCCGACGCGCACCCGCCTTCCGAGCTCCCCGTCGAACGAAGCGTAGCGTCGCCGCACGAATGCGTCGATCCTGCCGTCCTCGATCATCCGCGCGGCCTTGATGAGGCCCAGCGCGAACGCGTCCATGCCCAGGATAAAGGCGTGAAACATATCCCGTGCGTCACGGGAGGGGCGGCGGTTCTTGGCGTCGAAGTTCAGCCCGCCGTTCTTGAGCCCGCCCGCCCTGAGGATTTCGTACATGCACATGGTCGTGTCGTAGACGTTTGAGGGAAAGTGATCCGTATCCCATCCGAGGAGCAGGTCGCCCTGGTTGGCGTCCACGGAGCCGAGCATGCCGTTCATCGCCGCCACGCGCAGCTCGTGCTGGAACGTGTGCCCGGCGAGGGTCGCGTGGTTCGCCTCGACGTTCAGTTTGAAATCCCCGTCGAGACCGTACCGGCGCAGAAAGCCGATCGCCGTCGCCGCGTCGAAGTCGTACTGGTGCTTCATCGGCTCCTTGGGCTTGGGCTCGATGTAGAAGTCGCCCGCAAAGCCGATGGACCTTGCGTAATTCACCGCCATGCGCATCAGGGCGGCGATGTTCTCCTGCTCGAACTTCATGTCCGTGTTGAGAAGCGTCTCGTAGCCCTCTCGGCCGCCCCAGAACACGTAGCCCCTTCCGCCGAGTTTCGCCGTTATGTCGAGCGCCTTCTTGATCTGCGCCGCCGCGTGGCAGTAGACGTCGAGCGAATTGGCCGAGCCCGCCCCGTTCATGTACCGGGGATGGCCGAACAGATTCGCGGTGCCCCACAGCAAGCGGATGCCGGTCTCCTCGATCTTTTTCAGTATATGGTCCGAGATCTCGTCGAGCCGACGGTTCGTTTCCTCCAGATTGTCCGCCTCGGGTACGAGGTCCATGTCGTGAAAGCAGAAGTACCCGATGCCCAGCTTTTGCATAAATTCGAACCCGGCGTCCACCTTCGCGTGCGCGTGCGCCATGGTTCCGATCTCCGCGCCGAAGCTCTTGTCCGCCGTGCCCTGGCCGAACATATCGACCCCCGTCGCGCCCAAATTGTGCCACCACGCCATGGCGAAGGGCAGGTGTTCCCGCATCGTCTTTCCGAGGATCACGCGATCCGGATCATAGAACTTGAACGCGAGCGCTTCCCCGCTCCCCGGCCCGCGGTACCCGATGGTTCCGATTCCGTCAAAATAAGCCGCCATGTGATTTTCCCCCTTCATTGATCTATTTGATTTGATGTACCCCCTTTGCCGCGCCCGTGAAACCTTTCCGGGCAGGGATCTTGACACTCCCTGATCTGGCAGATAGAATGAGTCTATCATTCGGATGCGGGGAGGCGGGCAAATTGGCGGAATGCGGACGCTGCGCCGAGGCGCGTGGACATGCCCTGTGCGTTCACAGGGTCCCGGTATTTTCATCGCTTGGCGGAGAGGATCTTGTCCGCATCGCCTCATTGATCCGCCATCAGGAATACCAAAAGGGGGACGTTCTGTTTCGCGAGGGCGATCCCCTCGGCTCCCTGACCATCGTCAACAAGGGGACCGTCAAGGCCTGCAGGATCACGCCGGACGGCAGGGAGCAGATCCTATACGTGTTTTCTACCGGCGATTTCTTCGGGGAGCGCAATCTCTTCGGCGCGCATGCCGCGCCCTACACCGTGGAAGCGCTGGAACCGGTCATGACGTGCTCGTTCACGCGGGAAGATTTTCGCGCGCTGCTGCACGAACATCCTGAGATCGCAATCCGCATCATCGAGGAACTGGAAGGCCGAATCGCGCGCATGGAAAACGCATTCAAGAGCATCGGCGTGCGAAGCGTGGATGGACGCATCAGCGCGCTTTTGCTCGACTTTGCGGACCGGTACGGAACGAGCGTGCCGGAGGGTGTGCTGATCCGGTTGCCACTCAGCCGGGAGGGCATGGCCAACCAGCTCGGGATCGCGCGCGAAACGATGAGCCGAAAGCTGAGCCAGCTTGAAAGCGACGGGATCATCCGCTCGGTCAGCAACAAGAGCATCCTTTTGCTCAACCGCGACGCGTTGGCAGCCGCCGCGGACATGGCGGATTGATTTTCAATTGTTTGATTTGAATCACAGATATTCCGCTCCAACCCGATTACAATAGCATCAGAGAATCGGTCAAGGGAGGAATGGGAATGATTATCCATGAGAACATGACGGTCGGAGAGGTCGCTGCGGCGATCCCCGGCGCGCTGCCGGTCTTTCAGGAACTCAATGTCGACTTTTGCTGCGGCGGAAAGAAACCGCTTGCGGACGCGCTGGCCGAGCGGAACATAAGCGTTCAAGCTTTCCTTGCACGGGTGGACGAACAGGCGGCGGCGCGCGGGGGGAGCGAAGCAGGAACCCAGAACTTCGCACAAATGAGCCCGGCGGTTTTATCCTATTATATTGAGGACACGCACCACGATTATTTGCGCCGCGCGCTTCCGGAGATCGACGAGCTGCTCGTCCATGTGCTCAGGGCGCATGGCGGAAACCATCCGGAGCTGTTTGCGCTGTACAAGCTGTTCGGGCGCCTGAAATCCGAATTGATGCAGCATCTCGTCAAGGAGGAAACCCTGCTGTTCCCCGCGCTGGTACGGGGCGAATCGCCAGCTGCGGGATTGGCGGAGGAGATTGTGGAGGAACATGAGGGCGCGGGCGGACTGCTCGAAGCGATGCGCCGCACCGCCCTTGATTACAAAGCGCCCGCGGATGCGTGCATGACGTACAGAAGGGCATACGAGCTGCTGCCGGAACTGGAGGATGATCTTCACAGGCACATCCATTTGGAGAACAACATTCTGCTGAGGGGGCTGTACGCATGAGCGGGCGGATTCTCGACCTGGGCCAAACCGTGTACGCGCTCTGCACTGCGGACCCGGGCATCGCGGCGATACTGGCGGAGGCCGGATTTCCGGACGTGACGCGCCCCGGCATGCTCAACACCGCGGGCCGATTCATGACCATTCCAAAGGGCGCGGCCATGAAGCGGATTCCACTGGAACAGATCAGGCGGATCTTTGAATCGCACGGATACGAAGTCATCGGAGGAGGGATCGCATGAGCAAGGAGATCAACAACCGGGAATATCGGCAGAAGGTACTCGCGGACATGATCGCGCAGCTGCACAACGGCAAGCGCGTGGACGAAGTCAAGGAACAATTCGAGGCCGTGTTCGGCGGCGTGTCCGCTGAAGAGATCGCGCAAGCGGAACAGGCGCTGATCGAAAACGGTCTGCCGGTGGCCGAGGTGCAGCGGCTGTGCGACGTCCACGCGGCAGTATTCAAGGGCACGATTCAGGAGATTCACGCGCCGACCGAGCTCTCGGCCATTCCGGGCCATCCCGTCCATACCTTGAAGCGGGAGAACCGTGCGATCGAAACGGTGATCGACGAGATTCGCGGCTTGCTCGCCCGCCTGCCCGGCGAGGCCGCGCGCGCGGCTCTCAAGGACGCGTTCGCGCGGCTCGGCGGCATCGAACGCCATTACGCAAAGAAGGAAAACCTGATCTTCCCGTACATGGAGCGGTACGGGATCACCGCGCCGCCCAAAGTCATGTGGGGCGTCGACGATGAAATCCGCGCGCAGCTCAAGGAATGCATCGGGCTTCTGAACACGGCGGAAGCTGCGCGCATCCGGGAGGAAGCGGGCTTGCTCCTGAACAAGATCGCCGAGATGATCTTCAAGGAAGAAAGCATCATGCTGCCCATGCTCACGGAAAGCCTGACGCAGGACGACTGGAAGCGCATCGCCGATGAGACGGAGGAGATCGGATACTGCATGATCGATCCGCCGCCCGTCTGGACACCGAGCGGAAAGGCAGAGGCGGAACCGTACCAGGCGAAGGCGCTCGCGGGAGAAATCGCGCTGCCTACGGGCGTTCTGAAGACGGAGGAACTGGTGCGGATGCTGGACGCGCTTCCCATCGACATCACCTTTGTGGGCAAGGACGACACAGTTCGCTACTTCTCCCAAGGTGCGGAGCGCGTGTTCCCCCGCACGAAGACCGTGATCGGCCGCAAGGTGGCGAACTGCCATCCGCCGGCGAGCGTGCACATCGTCGAAAAGCTGATCGAGGATTTCCGCGCCGGACGCAAGGATCACGAAGACTTCTGGATCAACATGGGCGAGAAGTTTATCCTGATCCGGTACTTTGCCGTGCGCGACGAGGATGGCGCGTATCTGGGCGTGCTCGAGGTGACGCAGAACATCCGCCCCATTCAGGCGATCGCGGGCGAAAAGCGGCTGGTCGCCGACTGACGCTTACAAAAGAGAACGCATGCCGATGCGCGGCGCATTGGCCGCGGAAGGACACGGGAGGAAATCACCATGGGCAAAAAGCTGACGGAAAAGGTATGCTGGGTCGGAAAGACCGACTGGGAGCTGAAGAGATTCCACGGCGACGAGTATTCGACGCATCGGGGATCGTCCTATAACGCCTACCTGGTGCGCGACCAGAAGACGGCGCTGATCGATACCGTCTGGCAGCCGTTTGACAAGGAGTTTGTCTCGCGGCTCAAGCAGGAAATCGATCTGAACGAGATCGACTATATCATCGCCAATCACAGCGAGGTCGATCACAGCGGCGCGCTGGTTGAGCTGATGCGCGAGATCCCTCATGCGCCGATCTACTGCACGGCGAACGGCAAGCGCATCTTAAAGGCTCATTATCATCAGGACTGGAATTTTGTGACCGTCAAGACCGGAGATACGCTGGATCTGGGCGAAAGCAAGCTGGTCTTTGTCGAGGCGCCGATGCTTCATTGGCCGGATTCCATGTTCACCTACATGACCGGGGAGAACATCCTGTTCTCAAACGACGCGTTCGGCCAGCATTACGCCACAGAGTCGCTGTACGACGACGCGGTGGACCAGGCTGAGCTGTTCGCGGAAGCGCTCAAATACTACGCCAACATCCTGACGCCATTCAGCTCCTTTGTGACCAAGAAGATTCATGAGGTGCTGGACTTCCATCTCCCGCTCTCCATGATCTGCCCAAGCCACGGCGTGATCTGGAAGAACAATCCCGCGCGGATCGTCGAGCAATACCTGACCTGGGCCGCAGACTATCAAGAAAATCAGGTGACGCTTCTCTACGACACCATGTGGAACTCCACGCGCATCATGGCGGAATCGATCGCCGAGGGAATCCGCGGGGCCGATCCCACCGTAACGGTCAAGCTGATGAACGCGGCAAAGGAGGACAAAAACGACGTCCTCACCGAGGTCTTCCGCTCCAAGGCCATACTGGTCGGCTCCTCCACCATCAACAACGGATTCCTCTTCTCCATCGGCGGGCTCCTGGAGATGATCAAGGGGCTGAAGTTCAAGAACAAGAGCGCCGCCGCGTTCGGAAGCTATGGCTGGAGCGGCGAGGCCGTCAAGCAGCTGACCGGAAGCCTCAAGGACGCCGGATTCCAGATCGTAAACGACGGGCACCGCGCGTTGTGGGTCCCGGACGATACTGAGCGTGATGCGTGCGTCGCGTATGGCGCGCAATTCGTCCGGTCCCTGCAGAAGGAGCCGGAGAAAGACGGCTGACCGTGCGCCATCCGCATTCCCTTTGATTCCGCTTCGACGGCTGAACGCCCTCTCCGGTAGGTGCGCCCGTACCGTCCTCTGAAGAATCCACCAAATCGAAATCCCGGCCCCGTGGCCGGGATTTCATCGTCTTCGAGAAGCGCGGGCCGGGCGCGAGTTGAGCACAAAGGCTTTCAGAGGGCCTCCTTCCGCAAAATCGCCTCCGCAAACTGGTCCGGGGTCGGACGGTGATAGTGATTGCGGTCATGAGCAGTCGAAACCTTCATAAAAAACGATAGAGCATCCGAGTCGTTGAACACCTATGCTTCCGGTTAAAATGAGTCTTAATGTTAAGTTGCACAAAGGGAATCAAAGCGTTTATGCAATTTAGCCAGTTTCCATTTTTCCTATTGATATTGCACTTCAGGTATAGTATCATGAGCTTTCATGAAGCGGGAGGTGTATGTATGGAATCATCTACGCAGATCGCCCAGCGGTTTCAGGAAGCGCTGGACAGCTTCATCGAAACGATCAAGACCGACCCCAACATCATCGCAGTCATTCTGGCGGGCAGCCTGGCCTACGACAGGGTATGGCACAAAAGCGATATGGATCTGACTGTGCTCATCCGCGAACAGCGAATTGAAACCAAGAGTTACTGCGTGAGCGAAGACAACCTGGTGCTGAACGTCAATCTGGAGGTATACTCCGACTTCAAGCGCAGTCTGGAACGCGGGCGCGCGGGAGAGGGGATGCACTCGATGTACGCGCGCGCCAAGGTGGTCTATACCGCCGATGAAAGCCTGTACGCCTTCCTGGACGGCATCCGCGAGATGGGCAAAAGCGACATCGCCTACACCTTCTTTAACTACGCCAGCTGGCTGATCGGGAGCATGGAAAAGGTGGAAAAGTGGCTGGTGGTGCGCAAGGATGTGCGCTACGCCCAGCTGTACCTGACACGGTGCGCGTCCACACTGGCCGATATGTACCTGATTGAACGGGGCATCCCAAACAACCGCGAATCCATCCTGCGCGTCATGGAGATGGACCCTGATTTCATGTACCCCTTCTACGTGCGACCTTTGGAAGGCGCGATGACCGAGCAGGAGGTTACGGACGCACTTGGCCTCATGCGTACCTATCTGGAACAGCACCTGGATCTGCTTTCCATTCCTGCGCTATCGGTGCTCGAGGACGGCGAGCTGAAAACCGTCACCACTTTGGTCCGCCGCCTGGGGATGCACTCCCACGGCATCTATCACATCTTCGATTTCCTTTGCGAGATGGGCCTCGTCGAAAAGGTTTCCGAAACCATCCGCCTCACCCCGAAGAGCCGCAAAGCCGTGGAAGAAGCCGCCTTCATCCTCGTTCCCCAATCCTGATCCGTCATACTCGACCCTGCGAGCCTGTGCCGTTTTTTCCGTCCCTCTTTCCGACCGCCGAAACAGGAGGTACGCATGCCAAGGGATACCATCGAAGTCATCGGCGCCAAGCAAAACAACCTGAAAGGGATCACCGTCTCCATTCCGCGCGATCAGCTGACCGTCATCACCGGGGTTTCCGGTTCCGGAAAGTCCTCTCTGGCCTTCGACGTCATCTATGGGGAGGCGCAGCGCAGGTTTCTGGAATCCATTTCCAACTTTGCGAAGAGCCGCATCAACCAGGTGAAGAAGCCCAACGTAGAGTTTGTGCGCGGGCTTTCGCCGGTGATCGCCATTGAGCAGAAGAAAGGCAACTCCAACCCCCGCTCCACGGTGGGTACGGTTACCGACATTCAGGACTATCTGCGCCTGTTGTTTGCGACCGCCGGCATCGGCGCATGCCCGACCTGCGGAGCGCTATTGAAGCCGGTCTCCGCGGGGCGCATGGCCGAACACATCGCCTGCCTTCCCGAGGGCAGCGAGGTGGAACTGCGCGCCCCGGCCAGCAAAATCTATGGGGAGGACTATCCCTTCCTGTTCGAGAGCATCCGGAAAAAGGGCTACAAAAACATGCTGGTGGACGGCCAGCCGCTCGATCTTTCGGAGAAGTTTGAACTGGACGAGGACCGCACTTACGAGATGGAAATCATCCTCGAGCGGTTCACCGTAAAGCCCAATATGTACATCCAGATTGCCAAAATGATCGAAGCGGCGATCGTGTCCATCGAGGAAGAAATCCTGATCCGCATCGAGGTGCTGTCCTGCCCTGGCGGCATTCCGGCCGGCTTCTATGGCAAGTACTCCTGCCCGGAACACCACTATACGCTGTGCGAGATGCAGCCCTTTCACTTTTCGTTCAATACCCCGGCCAGCGCCTGCCTGACCTGCGGGGGCATCGGAAAATCGCATGTAGTGGAGCCCCGGTTTCTGGTATCCAACCCCGAGAAGAGCATTATGAAGGGCGCGCTCAAGAGCAACCTGTTCAATCCCAACAGCAAGGACAGCTACCGCGGAGCCATCCTATATAGCCTGTCTCAGAAATACGGGTTCTCGCTGGATACCCCCTACAATATGCTCTCCGACCGGGTGCGCGATATTCTGATGTACGGCACCAAGGGCGAACCCGTCGAAATCCTTCAGCCCGATTTCGCAAAAAAGCGTTGTTGGATTGTGGGACGCGTGTTCCCGTTCGGAGGCTTTGTCAAGGAAGTGGAGAACTGGTACCGCGGCTACATCCACCGCTCGCAGGCCACCGAGTCCATCGAGCCCGACTTCATCAAGGAGACGATGATCGAGAAAACCTGCCCGGAGTGCAACGGCGCGCGGCTCAAGCGGCACCGATTGACCGTGAAGGTGGCGGGCAAGAACATCCACCAGCTTTCCAGCATGCAGCTTTACGACCTGCGGGATTTCTTGCGCGCGCTCCGATTCGAGGGCGAAACGGCGGACGTAGCCTACAGCGTGGTAAACGAGCTGCTCAAGCGGGTAGAGCTCTTGATCGACGTGGGACTTTATTACCTGAACCTGGGACGGCGCAGCGATTCCATCTCGGGGGGCGAGATGCAGCGCATCAAGATGTCCACCCAGATTTCCAGCGAGCTGATGGGCATGCTGTACATCATGGACGAGCCCAGCATCGGGCTGCATCCCCGCGACTCCGCGAAGGTCATCGGCATCATGAAACAGTTAAGGGACATCGGAAATACGGTCATCGTGGTGGAGCACGACCTGGATACCATGCGCGCCGCCGATTACCTGGTGGAGATCGGACCCGGTCCCGGCATCCATGGGGGCGAGATCATCACCACCGGCACGGTGGAACAGCTGATGGCGGAAGAGCGCTCGGTGACCGGCGCGTATCTGGCCGGACGGCGCGCGATCAGGCCCCCGATGCGGCGCAGGCGCCCCAACGATCAGTACATCACCATTCAGGGCGCGCGGGAGAACAACTTAAAGGACATCACGGTGGATATCCCGCTGGGCGTGTTCGTATGCGTGACCGGGGTATCGGGTTCGGGCAAGTCGACGCTCATCAACGAGACGCTGTTCAAGCAGATGGAGGTCCTCAAAAAGGGCGCGCGCATCGTTGCGGGCGAGCATGACATGCTGCTGGGCTACGGCGGAATCAACCATGTCATCAACATCGACCAGTCGGCCATCGGGCGCAGCAGCAAGTCAAACCCCGCCACCTACGTGGGCATTTACGATCGCATCCGCGACCTATTTGCCTGCACCGCCGAGGCGCTGGACAAGGGCTACCGCGCACTTGACTTCTCGCTTACGCACGCGAACGGTACCCGCTGCGAGCACTGCTCGGGGGACGGAGTAATCGTGACCAACCTTCAGTTCATGGCCGATATTGAAACGGTATGTCCGGTGTGCAAGGGCGCTCGCTTTTCGCAGGAGGGGCTGGAGATCAAGTATCTCGGCAAGAACATCGGCGAGGTGCTGGATATGACGGTGGAGGAAGCGAAGCGCTTCTTCAAGGGCGACCGCTACCTTGCACACAAGCTGGGGATCATGGACGAGCTGGGGCTGGGTTATCTCAAACTCGGGCAAAGCTCCACCACGCTGTCCGGCGGAGAGGCGCAGCGCGTGAAGCTGGCGCACGAGCTGGCCAAGATCAAGCGGGGCACTCATAACCTGTACATTCTGGACGAGCCTACCACCGGGCTGCACCTTTCGGACATCGAAAAGCTGTTGACCTCCATCAACCGCCTGGTGGACAGCGGGCACACGGTTCTGATCATCGAACACAACTTGGACGTCATCAAGTCCTGCGATTATGTGATCGACATGGGCCCGGAAGGCGGCCAGCAGGGCGGCTACGTGGTAGCTCAGGGTACGCCCGAGGAAGTTGCAAAGATGGAGAGCTCGTACACCGGACGGTTCCTGAAGCGGGAGCTGGGGATTTAGCTGCATGGCATTCATCCATCGCACGCCTGGTTTTTCGCGGCAACCTGCGAAAAACCAGGTAGCGTCGGCAAATTTGCCAAATGCAATGAAATGAATTCAGCACCAAATGGGTCGCTTCGCCCACGGGTGAAGCAGCCGTGCGATCGAGCCGATTTCCGAGGATTGTTCCGGACCCTTTACCGAGGGTATCCTATCAAAACTGATATCTGCAAACCAGACCGGTCAGTAGACCCCAAATGCAAAACGATGCTCCCTGAGGCTTCGAGCCATACAACCCCCAAAAACCCAACAAAGCCCTCGTCATTCAACGAAGGCTTTATTGGATCAAACATTGGATTTGGAAGTGGCTCCCCAGGTAGGGCTCGAACCTACAACCCTTCGGTTAACAGCCGAATGCTCTGCCATTGAGCTACTGAGGAATGTGGTAGGAGAAGACGTTGCTTTCGGCTGCG
>JAEZRP010000020.1 GCA_023444095.1 Bacillota bacterium | reverse complement strand
CTTGACAGGCCGCCCGGTTTGCGCTACGATGCAGACAAGGGCGCGCAGGCAGAGCCTGCTGCCGCCCTCTCTCAACTTGGTTCCTATCCGCAGCTTTGGACTTTACACAAAATCTGGGACAGACCCGGAATTATGTCTATAAGAACAATAATGACTGCCCCCTGAAAGGGAGGCAGCCTTGCCAGATATTTTAACCTCACATCAAATTTAAGTCCTGTTCCCCACCACCCGAAAACCCTTGAGTTTATTGACAACTTGAGGGTTTTTTTGATGCACAGGTGGACACTCTAGGTGGACACTTTATTTTTCTGCTTGCGGTTCGAGCAGGTATTTCGAAAACAGCCGACCAAACGCATCTGCCACTTCTTGCATTTCGCCATCTACCAGTTCGCCGTAGACGCCGAATGTGTCCATTCCCCCCTTATTCCCCACCATTCACCTCGCCCGACTTTCTGTCCTGCCTTTGCCTTTTTCTGGGAGCCGGTGGCCCTTGTCATATGGTTATCCATTGATTTCTGCGCGTTTATTGGTTATGATGAGTATGGGCGATTACATAGGGGACGGGGGCACTCAAAATGAACCATGAACAAATCATTCGTCGTCGCATGCACGGGCTATATCTGTCGCGCAAGTGCCCCGATCTTGTGGAGCTTTCGCGCGAGCTGCTCGGTCTGCACAGCTGGTTCTACCGCAATGTCCCGTTTTCCGCCCTGATTCGCGGCGCGGATATCGCCGGCTGGAAGACAGAACTGACCAAGACCTGGCTGTATCGCGGTACGCTGCACGGGGTGGCGTATGATGACTTGCCGCAGTTGCTCGCGCTGCACAGCGATGAAACCTACCTGTCGCGCGTGTACGGCGAAGAAATGCTGCGCCAGATCGCGGACGAGGTGATCCGCTGCCTCGAGGACGGCATTAACTCCAGGACCGCGCTGCGGCGCGTGTTTTCCATGAATTATGAGCAGCAGGTCATTGACGACATATTTTCCCCTTGGGGCGGCATCTTTGTGCGCCTGGCGCGGCAGGGGAGGGTCGCGTTCCGCGATATGGCGAGCCGCGACTTTGATCTGATCGACGCTGAACCTACGCAGAGTCCGGACGAGGTCCTACCCGAACTGCTCCACAGGTTCTTTGCGGCGTATGGCCCGACTACGCTTGCCGACGCGGCGTGGTTCTTCGGGTTTTGGAATGAAGGAAAAAAGAAGCTCAAAACATTGGATCTCGGCGCGTTTTCCCGCTTCGATCTTGACGGCAGCACCTACTATTATTTAGAGGGTGGCGACATGGCGGATATTCCGGAATTGACGTTGCTTTCCGGCTTTGATCCGCTGATCGTGTCGTACGCCGAGCGCAGCGCCATTCTGCCTGCGGAGTACAAGAGCAAGGTAATCCTGAAATCCGGAATCTGCAACCCGACGATCGCCGTCGACGGGCGCGTCGCGGGACTCTGGAACATCAAAAACGGCAAGCCGATCGTCGAGTTTTTCAGAGGACAGCCAAAGCGGATCGCGGACGCCGCACAGGAGATGGTCGACGAGATCTGCTGGCGCACGGCGGGAAGGATTTGATTTGACAGTTTGGTCAAGTAGTTTGATGAAAGTGAATCAAAACGGGGTGATCTCATGGCGGACCTCATGAAAATACATGCGTCGGACGACGTGGCCGTCGCGCTCTCCGCGCTGAGCGCGGGCACAGCGGTCGACGGCCTGCGGATCTTGGACGACATCCCCTTCGGTCACAAGGTCGCGCTGCAGGATATCCCGGCGGGCACGGATATCGTCAAGTACGCCTCGCCCATCGCGCGCGCGGCGCGCGACATCCGCGCGGGCGAGCATGTTCATTCCCACAACGCCCGGACGCGGCTCTCCGGCAAGGAAACATACGAATACCGTCCCGCCGCGCGTGCGCTTGCGGCGGCGAAGCCCGCTTTCTTTGACGGATATGAGAGGGCGGACGGCGCGGTCGGCGTGCGCAACGAGGTCTGGATCGTGCCGACCGTCGGCTGCGTGAACGACGTGGCGCGCGCCGCGGCGGCGGAAGCGAATCGGCTGTTCGCGGGCCGGATGGATGGAGTCTTCGCGCTGACGCACGACATGGGCTGCAGTCAGCTCGGCGACGACCTGATCAGCACGCAGCGGCTGCTCGCCGGCCTCGTCCGCCATCCCAACGCGGCGGGCGTGCTCGTTCTGAGCCTCGGCTGCGAGAACAACCATCTCAAAGCCTTCCTGCCTGCACTGGGGGACTATGACCCCGAACGGGTCAAATTCCTCGTCTGTCAGGATGTGCCGGACGAGTTTGAGGCGGCGGTCGCGATCCTCTCGGAGCTTTGCGCGCGGGCGGAAACCGCGCGGCGCACGTCCGTTCCAGCTTCGAAGCTGGTCATCGGCATGAAGTGCGGCGGCTCGGATGCGTTTTCCGGCATCACGGCGAATCCCCTGTGCGGGCGCGTCTCCGACCGGTTGGCGGCGATGGGCGGCGCGGCGATCCTGACCGAAGTGCCGGAGATGTTCGGCGCGGAAGCGCTCCTGATGGCGCGCGCGGCGGATGAATTCGTGTTTTCGGACATCGGGCGCATGATCGACAGCTTCAAGGATTACTTCGTCCGCCACGGCGAGCCGATCTCCGAGAATCCCTCTCCCGGCAACCGCGCGGGCGGCATCACGACCCTCGAGGAGAAGTCGCTCGGCTGCGTCCAGAAGGGCGGACGGGCTCCCGTCGTCAGGGTGCTGGGCTTCGGGGAGCGCGCGCTTCCGGGCGGACTCAATCTCCTGAACGGGCCGGGCAACGACCCCATTTCCTGTACGAACCTCGTCGCCTCCGGCGCGCAGATCATCCTCTTTACGACGGGCAGGGGCAATCCCTTCGGCGCGCCCGTCCCGACGGTCAAAGTATCCTCGAATACGCAGCTCGCGCACAAAAAGTCAAATTGGATCGACTTCGACGCGGGCCGCGCGCTCGACGCGGGACTCGACGCTCTTTCCGACGAATTCTATTCCTACGTCCTCGACGTCGCCTCCGGCCGCCTGCGCACGAAGAACGAGCTGCGCGGCTTCCGCGAGATCGCGCTCTTCCGGGACGGGGTGATTCTGTAAGCGCACAGGCCTCTTTAAGATTTCGATGCGCGGGCTCGGCGCGCTTGACAGACGTCCGCGTTCCATTTATACTGTTTGCAGACATCAAACGGGGGAGTGAAGTATGTCGGTCAGCTGCTAGGTGAATGAGGTGCGATGGTCCGTTTTTTTGACGGGCAACATTGTCGTACCTTCGCCGGCGGCAGCCCGACGCACGCCCCTTCATAGGGGACGCATGTGGCTGCGCGATTCGCGGCCTTTTTGTCGTCCGCCGGCGCGGATCCCATGACAAGAATAAGGATGTGCGCTTATGTTTGATCGAACCGATCTCCATGTTTTGGAATACCCCGCGATCTTGGATATGCTCGCGGAACTGACCCGCACGGCCTCCGCGCGCGAGAAGGCGCTCGCGCTCATGCCCATGGAGGACGCGGATGCCATCGCCCGCTCGCTTTCCCAGACCGCCTCCGCCCGCAGGGTGTTCGAGGCGATGGGAGAGCCCCCGATCCACTCCCTCAAGGGCCTCGACGCCCTCGAGGATAAGCTGCGGCTGGGTGAGGTGCTGACGGCCGCAGAGCTCATCGCGGTCGGAACCTTTCTGAACCACTGCCGCCTTCTTCGCAACTACCTCAAGCGCGCACTCGCCGTCGATCCGCTCGTCCCCGCGCTCGGCATGAGCGTCGAGCCGCTCGACGAGATCCGGCACGAGATCGAGCGCTGCTTCCGGGGTGAGGCCCTCGATGACCGCGCGAGCCAGCGTCTCTATTCCGTCCGTTTCGACATGGAAAAGACGGCCGCGCGCGTCAAGGAAAAACTGAACGCCATGCTCCGCGCCCATCCCGAGTGGTATCAGGAGAGCTTTTACAGCATGCGCGGCAGGCGATATGTGCTGCCTGTCCGGCGCGACTGCCAGAAGCAGGTGCGCGGCGCGGCGCTCGATTTATCCGCCAGCGGCCAGACGGTGTTTGTCGAGCCAGACGCGGTCTGTGCGCTGCGCGACGAACTTGACCGGCTCGAGATCGACGAGGCGAACGAGGAGATTCGCATCCTAGCGGAGCTCTCCGAGATGGTCGCTGCGGCGCAGGGACAGATCAAAATCAACCGCGAGTCCATGGAGACGCTCGATCTTATCTTCGCGCGTGGCCGCCTCGCGAGCAAAATGAAGTGCGGCCCGGTCTCGATCTCGAAGACGCTTGCGCTCTCCCTCGAATCGGCGCGCCATCCGCTGCTGGGCGACGCCGCCGTGCCGATGTCCGTCTCGCTCGGCGGCCGGACGCGCGCGCTCGTCATCACCGGCCCCAACACGGGCGGGAAGACGGTTTCCATCAAGACCGCCGGGCTTCTCTCCGCGATGGCGCTCTCTGGCCTTGAGATTCCGGCGGAGCGCGCGACGATCCCGCTCCTCTCGGGCATCTACGCAGACATCGGCGACGGCCAGTCCGTGAGCCAGAACCTTTCGACCTTCTCCGCGCACATGAAGCGCGTGGTGCGCATCCTGAACCTCGCCGGACCGCGCGCGCTGGTGCTGCTCGACGAGGTGGGCAGCGGCACCGACCCGCAGGAGGGCATGGGCCTCGCGGTCGCGATCCTGAAGGAACTCGGGCGGGTGAAGTGCCTCCTGATGGCGACCTCCCACTATCCCGAACTCAAGCGCTTCGCCGCGACCGCCGAGGGCTTTCTGAACGCGCGGATGACGTTTGACCGCGCCACGCTTACGCCCACCTACCATCTGGAGCCGGGCGAGGCGGGGGAGAGCTGTGCGCTCGACATCGCGCGCCGCCTCGGCATGCCCGAGCGGCTCCTCGATCTGGCGCGGGACGCCGCGTATCCGGACGGACGGCACCCGGAGGCGCACCCGGCTGCGGAGCCGATCCCGGAGGCGCAAACTTCGCCGGAACCCGAACCGGAGTTCCAACCGGAACCCGAACCGGAGGCGTCGGGGCAGCCCCCCGAGCCACAGGGTCCTGCCTTCCATCCCGGCGACCGCGTGCGCGTGCCGTTCATGAACTGCTTCGCGACGGTCGTGCTGCCCCCGAACGCGCGCGGGGAACTGCTCGTCCGCGTTCGCGACAAGAACATCCTCGTAAACCAAAAGCGCGTTCAGCCCTTTCTTGGAAAGGAGGCGCTCTATCCCGGCACGGACTACGACCTTGACATCGTGCTTGACAGTTGGGAGAACCGGAAGAAGCGCAGGCAGATCGAGAAGGGCAAGGTCGGCGTGGCCGTCGACGCCCGACCGGAAAACGCGAAAAACCAGTGAAAACGCGCGGGCGCAAGCGCAATTCCTGTCGATATATTGAATGCCGAAGTTTTTTATGGTATAATCTGGAAAAAATCGGAGGCGCGCAATGCCTGATGATGGTATACTCGACACGAAGCTGCTTTTGCGCCTTTTGCGCGAAAATGCAAATTTCGACGAATTTCTCGCGCGCGGCGGAGACGCGATCAACAATCCGTCCTTGCCGGTCCTCCTCCTGACGCATCTGAACGAGAGCGGAATGAGCGTCAGCCAGGTTGCCGAGGCCGCGATGCTCAGTCAATCTTTCGCCTATCAGGTGTTCAGCGGCATCCGAAAGCCGGGGCGAAACGCGCTCCTCAGCCTGGCCATCGCCCTTCGGCTTGATGCGGAGAAGACCCAGCGCCTGCTCGTCGTCGCCCAAAAAGGCGAGCTGTATCCCCGCGTGCGGCGCGATGCCGCCATCCTGTTCGCGATCGAGCATGGCTACACGCTCAATGAGACGGAGGAGCTCCTCCAGTCCGCGGGCGAAGCTTCGCTGCTGTCCCGGCCGCTTCGGGACTCGATGTGATGGACGCCGAGCTCTTCTTCGCCGCGTACGAGGCGTCGCAGCCTGACTTTCGCGTTCCGGACTCCCTCGCGGGCCGGTTTACGCTCGTCTCTTGCCTGAAATATTCCCCCGGCGGGCAGGTCTATCTGCTGACCGGCGCGGACAACAAGCCGTATATTCTGCGCGTCGCGCCCGCCGAGGCGCTCGACCGCTTCATGCGGGAGCATCTCACGCTCAGGAAACTCCACGACTCCGCATTCCCGCATCCGGTCGCCTGCTTCCGGGAGGGAAGGCAGGCCTTCCTCATCCGGGAGTACATCCCCGGCAAGCCCCTCTCCGAACTCGTCGAGAACGGCGACCCCATGTCCCCGTCGCGCGCGGTGAAGGTCGCGCGCGAAATTTGCGCGATCCTCTCACACCTTCATGCGCTCGACCCGCCCCTCATTCATCGAGACATCAAGCCCCATAATTTCATTCTGACGCCCGAGGAAAGGCTTTGCCTCGTAGACCTTGACGCCGCGTCGGAATATCGCCCGGACAGCTGGCTCGACACGGTCGTGCTCGGCACCGCCGCCACCGCCGCGCCGGAACAGTTCGGCTACAAGCGATGCGACATGCGCACGGACGTGTACGGCATGGGCATGGTGATGGTGTTCCTCATGACGGGCGATTACGATCCGCGCGCCTTCGGCAGGGCGCCTTTGCGTGCGCCGAAGCGGATCGTGGAAAAGTGCGTGCGCTTCGATCCCGAAATGCGCTATCCGACGATGGAACAGCTCTCCCACGCGCTCGCCCGCTGGCAGACGCGCAAAATACGCCGGACATTGACGGGGGCCCTCGCGCTCGTCCTCGCGCTGGGCACGTTCGGTGCGTCCGCCTGGCGCGATGAGATCTGGCGCGCCGTCGCCCGGAGTGCGGTCGCCGTTCTCGGGTACGCGAACACTGTGAACCAAACGGAATACGTCTTTTCCTCTCCCCTCATCGAGAGCGCCGTCCGACTGCAGCTCGACAGGCCGACCGGGCCCATCACGCGAGACGACCTCAGAAACGTCTCTCAGCTCTTCCTCTGCGGAAGCGAGCCATATACGGACGAAACGCAGCTCTGGGTGAATGCGGATTCGGTTTCCCTGAACGGAGAACGATACGCAGGGTATGCCCAGATCGACAATCTCTCCGATCTTGCGCACATGCCACATCTCAGAACGCTCGGCCTGACGCGGCTCGGCATCTCTGATCTCTCGGTTCTCGCGAGCCTGGATCTCGATGTTTTATCCGTTTCTGGAAATGAGATCACGAGCCTCGCCGCCATCCCGCCGTTTCCGCATCTCTACTCTCTGCGCATGGCCGACAACCCGCTCGGCTCCCTCGAGGGGATCGGAAAATTCCCGAAGCTCTCCAATCTGACCATCGACGCCACCGACGTGACCGATTTCGGTCCGCTTCTGGAAATCTCACTCGACTCGCTGGACGCTTACGACCTGCCGGTCGGGGTCGACCTGAGCACCCTCGCCTCGCTTTCATCGCTGAAGAGATTTGCATCGCGCGACCTTCCGCCCGACCAGTGCGCGTATGCCGCGCGCTTGCCGCGCATTGAGGCGCTGACGCTGTTCTATTCCGGCCTCAAAAACATCGATTTTTTGAAGGACAAGACGGATTTGACCGCCCTCATCGTCGCGGGAAACAGGATCGGTTCCCTCGAGGCGCTTTCGGACCTTGTAAACATCGAGTCGCTTCAGGCGTATGATTGCGGCCTGAAGGACCTCTCGGGGATCGAGAACCTGCCGAGACTTATGGATCTGGACATTTCAAACAATGCGGCAATGGACCTTTCCCTGCTCGATTCCATGCCGGCGCTGAAAAAACTGACCCTCTCGCGCGACATGGAGGACCTTTTGCCCCGACCCGCCGACACATATCCCTTCGAGATCGTCTGGAGGGACTAGTATCGATTGCCTTGCGTTTTTCATACCCGCGCTGGCATATCCGCCGCGCGTGTGGTATCATGGGACGAGAAAACGAGCTTTGAGGGAGGAATTCGTATGCGCGTCGACGTTGAAAAAAACCTCTTGGAAAAGGGAATCACCATTCCGGAGCCCGCTGCAAAGGGCGGCCTCTATCGGCCCTGCCGGGAATTCGGAGAGAACCTCGCCTATGTTTCGGGCTGCGGCTGCTCGGTGGGCGGCGTGCCCGTCGCGGGCAAGCTCGGCATCGACTTCACCGTCGAGGAAGGCCAGCTTCACGCGCGCAACAGCATGCTGAACGTGCTCGCCGCGCTGAAGGCCGAGATCGGCGACCTCTCGCGGGTCAAGAGGGTCGTGAAGATCCTCGTGTTTGTTGCCTCCGCAGACGATTTCTATCAGCAGCCCCAGGTCGCCAACGGCGCGAGTCAGCTGCTCGTGGATGTGTTCGGCGAGAAGGCGGGGCTTCCCACGCGCTCCGCCGTCGGCGTGAACGTACTGCCCGGGAACCTCCCCGTCGAGATCGAAGCGATCTTCGAGTTGCGCGACTGATGCGCGCGCTCCTTATCCGGGGCGGCACGTTGATCGACGGGAGCGGCGCGCCCGCCGCCCGCGCGGACGTTCTCGTGCGCGGGGATAGAATCGAGGCCGTCGCTCCGAAGATCGAGGCGGACGCGGACGCGTTCGACGCGTCCGGCCTCGTCGTCACGCCCGGCTTCATCGACATCCACCGCCATCCGGACGTCAGGATGATTTCCGGATGGGACGGCGAAATCGAGCTCCGGCAGGGGATCACCGCCGTCGTCGGGGGTAACTGCGGCATGTCGGTCGCTCCGTCTTCGCCCGCGTTTCGGGACGAGCAGTACGCGTTCTGCGAGCCCGTTCTGGGCCGCGCGCGCCCCGATCTGCCCGCTTCGTTCCCTGCGTATCTGGAAGAACTCTCCCGCGCGCCCCTGCCGCTGAACGCGGGCGCGATGATCGGGCTCGGCGCCGTGCGAATCGCGCTCAAGGGTTTTTCCGACGCCCCGTTTGCGCCTGCGGAGCTCGACAGGGCCGCCGCTCTCGTCGACGAGGCATTGAGCGCGGGCGCGCTCGGGGTCTCGACGGGCATTATGTACGTCCCGGAATGCTACAACGCGTCCGGGGACTTCGCGCGGATGCTCGCGCCCCTCGGCGCGCGCGGCGGCACGCTGACCGCCCACATCCGGGGCGAGGGGGACGGACTCGTCGAGAGCGTTCGGGAGGTCGTCTCCATCGCAGAGCGAGTCGGATGCAGGCTTGAGATCAGCCACTTCAAGGCCTGCGGCCTCAAAAACTGGAGAAGCGCCATCCATCGCGCCATCGGCGAGATCGAATCCGCGCGCGCGCGCGGACTCGACGTCGCCTGCGACTTCTATCCCTACGACGGCGGCTCGACGGCGCTCACGACCATGCTCCCCCCGGCGTTCATCCGGGGAGACAGGAAGGGCGCGCTCGCGCGCCTTGGGACGAGGGCGGGCGCGGACGATTTCCGCCGCGCGTCGGCGCTCGAATACCCCGGCTGGGACAACTTCGCCGTGGCCCTCGGCTGGGACAGGATCGTCGTGAGCGGCGTTTCCGATCCGGAAAATGAAAAATACGTCGGACTCGACATCAGCTCCGCCGCCGCGCGCTTCGGCTTCGAGGACGGTGCGGCGCTGGCCGCCCACCTCATGCACACGGATGCCGGCAAGACCGCGATCATCAACATGAGCATGTGCCGGGACGACATCGACGACATCGCGCGCCTTCCGTATTCGTCCGTCATCTCGGATTCCCTCTACGCGGACGCCGCCTCGCCCCATCCCCGGCTCTACGGCGCGTTTCCGAAGATCATCCGCGATTACGTGTGCGAGCGGCATGTGCTCTCCCTCGAGGACGCGATCCGCAAGATGACTTCCTTGCCCGCGTCGCGGCTGGGCATCCGGGAGCGTGGGTTGATCCGGCCCGGGCTTCGCGCAGACATTCTCGCCTTCGATCCGGTGAAGTTCCGCGACGGGGCGAGCTACGAAGAACCCAAGGTCCTCGCGCGCGGCCTTGCCCTTGCGCTTGTGAACGGCGAAGTCGCCCTGCGCGGCGACGCGCCGCAACCGGGGAGATACGGAAAAATCATCGACGGAAGGTGACGCCCATGAACATCGAAACCTACGCGCTCATGCATCCGGAGGCGGTCGCGTCCCCGGCGCTTCTCTACTACAAGGACATCATCGTGAAGAACACCGAGGCGGTCATTCAAATCGCCAAGGACCCGGATCGCCTCTGGCCGCACGTCAAGTCGCACAAGACGGATGAGCTCATCCGGATGCAGATGAGTATGGGCATCCGCCGCTTCAAGTGCTCGACGATCAACGAGCTTAAAATGGTCTCCGCCTGCGGGGCCGAGCACATCGTCATGGCCTATCCGCTCGTCGGCCCGAACGTCGGGCTGTTCCTCGACGTCGTTCAAGGGTACCCGGCCGCCCGGTACTTCGCCATTGCCGATTCCCTCGCCGCCGCCGGAATGCTCTCCCGCGAGGCCGAGGCGCGCGGCATGCGGGCGAATGTGCTCGTCGACGTGAACGCTGGCATGGACCGCACGGGCATCATACCGGACGCGCTTCATGATTTCTGCCGCGCGCTCGCGCGGATGCCGGGGCTGAAGCCCGCGGGCTTTCACTGCTACGACGGTCACGTGCACGACGAGACGCGCGAGGTCCGCATGGCGCGCGCGCATGCCCCGATGGAGCGCGTGTTTGGGATCCGGGCTGCGCTCCGGGCGGAGGGGATCGACATGCCCATCGTGATCGCGGGCGGCTCGCCGACCTTCCCCTGCCACGCGGAGGAGGACGTATTCCTTTCTCCGGGCACCGTATTTCTGTGGGACTGGGGCTATTCGAAGTTCACGGATCTCCCGCTCACCCCCGCCGCGGCCGTGCTCGCGCGCGTCGTAAGCCACCCGGCGGACGGACTTTTCACAATCGACGTGGGCAACAAGGCCATCGCCTCCGACCCGGCCGCCCGGCGCGGCGCGATCGTGGGTCTCGAGGACGCCGAGCCCATTCGCCACAGCGAGGAACACTGGGTCTGGCGCGTGCCGGAGGGGAAGCGGCGCCCCGAAATCGGCGAGGTTCTCTATGTGATCCCGACCCACGTCTGTCCGACCTCCGCGCTCTACCGGGAGGCGGTGGTGGTGGTGGGCGGCGAGGTTGCGGGCACATGGCCCATCGCAGCGCGCGACCGCATCACCTATCCCGCGCGCATCTGATCCCGCATAAGGGGCCTCCTCGCTCGTCGAAGCGTCAGCGGAGGCTCCTTTTTTGTCCGCACGGATGGTTTATGCGAACTCCCTTTTGGTTAATAATAGGTACACCAAACGAGGGGAGTGAACGGCATGGCAATCGGTGCCTATTTGAATTACGGCGGCAACTGCCGCGAAGCGGTTGAGTTTTACGCGAATGCGTTCGGCGTTGAGACGGGGGACATCATGACCTACGGGGGAGCGCCCGGCTCGGAGGAAATGGACGACACGACAAAGAATCTCGTCATGCACGCGGAGATCAGGGCCATGGGCTCGACGCTTATGTTTTCGGACGCATTCCCGGGCATGGACTTTTCGGTCGGCAATAACGTCGGCGTGGTCGTGACATGGGACGACGAGGCCGCGCTTCGGCGGCTGTTTGAAAAGCTGTCGGAAGGCGGCACGGTCGAGATGGAGCTTCAGGGGACGTTCTGGTCGAAGTGCTACGGCTCTCTGACGGACAAGTTCGGCGTGCAGTGGCAGGTGAGCCACATGCCGACGCCCGACTGCGCGCCGCCCGCGTAGACGGGTAATAAGAAAGCGAGGGGGCTCGGTCTGTCGCGCCCCTTCGCTTTCTTGCGTCAAAGAGTTTCCCTTGCCAGATCCCGCGCGGCGTCCTGCATGACTCGCTCAAAGGCGGGGACGTCGACGCCGTTTGAGAGCATCACGAGGATGAACGGCCGCGCGGCGTACACGATGGCCGCGTCGTGGGTGGTCCCGTCGTCCTCGCCGGTCTTGTGGGCGACCGCGCAGTCGAGGAAGAAGGGGATCTTTCCATTCAGCCGCTGATTTTTGAGGATCTCAAGCATCCGTTCGGACGCGGCGGGGGAGACGGCGCGGCCCTCATGAAGCGCCAGAAG
Organism: Bacillota bacterium; assembly: GCA_023444095.1. GTDB lineage: Bacteria > Bacillota > Clostridia > Christensenellales > Aristaeellaceae > RUG11247. The sequence goes on along the minus strand of JAEZRP010000020.1, from coordinate 85,947 downwards.
GAATTTTCCGACGCCTTCCGCCGTGACTTCGTTCTGTACGCCCCGCGTGGATGCCTCGGCGTCAAAGAGTCTGCGCCTCAGCACGCAACCCCGCGCGCCGACCATACCGATCGTCCCGTTGATCCTTTCGATGCCGAGCCGATCGACGAGCATGTTCGTGGCGGTGTTGTCAGATACGATGATCATGAGCGTCACAAGGTCCATGGCCGTAACGGCGAGCCCGTCGTGCATGTAGGAGAGCGCGCCGCACGAGGGCATCTTTTGGTCCGGCGTGACGACGAACGTCTCGTTCGGGTCAAGCTCTCCCGTCTCCATCTGGCGCAGCGCCTCCGCCATGACGAAGAGCTTGATGACGCTTGCGGCGACGAGGGGCGCGTCCGCCCGATAAGACGTCACCGCCCCCGTGGTCAATCCATGTGCCACAGCGCTGTCTTGCCACGCGTGTTTCTGAGCCTTTCAAGAATCGCTTCCATGCGCGCCTCCGGGATCATTGTAAGAATTCCATGCCGCTGTATGCGTCCGATTCCCGCGTGCCCGCAAATCCTGCGAGCGGGCGGGTGGAGAGAACCATGCCGGTGCGGAAGCACACGCCCATGACGGGCAGCTTATCTACGATGTAGAGTTCAAGATCGCTGAACGCGCTCTGGAGATCCGCCTCCGTGGCGGCGGTCAGCGTTTCCAAGAGCAGGTTTTTGACCTCCTCGGAATCGACGCCCGCGTAGTTGACCGCGCCGTCCTTGGCCAGAAGCGGCACAAGGTTCGGCACCTCAGAGAGGTTGACCGCCACGAGCGCGAGGTCGAAGTTTGCGTTCCGGAGCATTTTTGAAACTTCGGACTTTTCGAGGATGGAGACCGACGCGTCGATGCCTACCGCGCGCAGGTTCTTAACGATCTGCTCGGCAGCATTTCCGCGCACGTTGGAGGCCGCGTCGTTGTAGGTGACGAGCTCGATTTTGATGTACTTGAGCATGCCGTCCTCGACCTTGGAGAGAAGCCCCGTACCCGTCTGGTCGGCCCAGCCCGCATCGTACAAATACTGAAGCGCGCGCTCGGGACTGTACTGATACACGGCGCTCCTGCTCTCGTAGAGCCAGGAGCCGGGCTGGATGGGCACCTCGCACTGCTGCGCCATGTCGAGGTACACGTTCGAGATGAGCGTGTTGTAGTCAATGGCGTACATGACGGCCTTTCGGATGTTCACGTCGGAGAGCGCGCCGGCGAGGTCCGGAACCAGCATTTCGTATGTAAAGGTCGCGTAGTCGAGCGACGAGGCGTAGGAGAGTTTCTTCGTGAGCGCCGCGGAAGTCGAGCGCGTCTGGAACATGTCGATCTCTCCAGACTGCAGCGCCGCGAGTTCGTCCGACACGTCCCAGTAGTGCCGGAACACCACGGATTTCACGAGAGGCTGTTTTTTCCACCAGAAGGGGTTCGCCTCGATCCGCACGGCGACGTCCTTCTGGTAGCCCACGTACCAGTAGGGGCCGGAGCCCATGGGGAGCTCCGTCTGGATGGTCCCCCTCTGGATGACAGGGAAGGTGAGCGCGTAGAGCGTCAGCATGCCGGAGTATTTGCCCGTAACCGTCACCTCGAACGAGTCCGTCGCCTCCATGGAGGAGATGAGCGAGAGCCGCCCGTGGTAGGGATTTTGCTCCCCCGCGTTTTTGAACGCATTGTAAGAATCGACCACGTCCTGCGCGACCAGCTCGACGCCGTTGTGACAGATGATCCCGGAGCGGATGGTAATCTTCCAGGTCTTGTCGTCCTGCGTCCAGTCGTCGGCGAGCAGCGCCTGCGGCCGCATGTTCGCGTCGAACTCGAAGAGCGACTCATAGACGAGCGAATTGATGCCCAGCAGGTCCCGCTCGGTGCACACGAACGGATTGAGATATGCGCCCGAGGCGGCGAGGTAGCCGATCGTCACGTCGCCGGACGCCCAATCGCCGCCCTCCGCGCGCGCGGGCGCGAGCGCGAAGAGCAGCGCGCTAATCAGCAGAAACGGCGTAAGCTTTTTGGTAATAATCATATAAGTTGAGCACCCGTTTCACGTATTTCGCGGTGGAATCATAGCCGATGCCGTAGAGGGTCTTCCCGTCGGGGCTGTACGCCGGGTCCGCGAGCCAGCCGTCGACCGTCCCCTGCCCCGCGTGGTAGGCCGCCGTGGCGCACGTCATATCCCCGCCATAGCGCTTCATCAGGAAGCCCAGATACCATGAGCCGTAGCGGATCGATGTGTCCGCGTCGAACAGCCGCGTCTGGTCGTAGCTCTCGCCCAGCTTTCCCGCGATCCATTCGCCCGTGTCGGGCATGATCTGCATCAGTCCCATCGCCCCGACGGACGATACCGCCGCCGGGTCGTAGCTCGATTCCGCCATGATGACCGCCGCGACGAGAGGCGCCGGAATCTCGTTCACGTCCGCGGCGAGCGCGATTTCATTGGTATAAAGAACCGGATAGTGCGCCCACTTGGACCGGTTCAGCATGATGTAACCAAGACCGATCAGCGCGATTACGAGGAGCGCCCCGACGAGCGTCACGACGACGCTCGCCAAGCTGGTCTTTCTTCGCCTTCTTCTGGATGCCATGTTTTCTCCCGGTACTTTGTTGTAGGCCGGCCCCCGGCCCACTCTATCGTATTTTTATTTTCCCGCCTTGATGAGCTGATGGTAGAGCCCCGTCAGCTCGCCCGCGAGCTTTTCAACCGTCCCGTCGTTTTTGACGACCCTCGTCGCCCGCGCTGCCCTGTCCTCGTCAGACATCTGGTTTTTGACGCGCGCCTCGATCTCCGGCGCGGTAAGTCCGTCGCGCGCCATGATCCGGCGCGTCCGCTCGGCGGGGTCGGCCTCGACGACCCAGGTCACGTCGCAGATGGCGTCCATGCCCGTCTCAAAGAGCAAGGGCACGTCCAGTACCACGGCCGCCGCGCCGCTTTCCCGCGCGCGGTCGATCATCGAGAGGGATTTGCGCTGCACGCGCGGGTGGAGGATCGCCTCGAGCGCGCGCCGCCTGTCGGGGGTTTCAAACACCGCCGCCGCGAGCGCACGCCGGTCGAGGGTACCGTCGACGTTAAAGACGCTGTCGCCGAACACCTCGCGGATCTCGGGGAGCGCCTCGCCCTCCGGGGCGGTGAGCGCGCGCGAAATCGCGTCGGCGTCGATGTGCACCGCGCCGAGGGACTCGAGGATTCGTCCGGCCTCGGTCTTCCCCGAGCCGATGCCGCCCGTCAGCCCGATGATGATGGTTTCACTTGCAGGCAAGCCAATTCCTCCCAACCGAAACGTCCGCCTTGAGCGGGGCCTTCAGATCGACCACCGACTCCATGGACGCGCGCAGGATCTCCGCCGCGCTTTGCGCCTCGGCCTCCGGGGCCTCCACGATCAGCTCGTCGTGCACCTGCAAAATGAGCCGCGCCCGAAGGCCCGCGTCCCGGAGGGAATCCCGCGCGCGGATCATGGCGAGCTTGATGATGTCGGCGGCGGTGCCTTGAATGGGGCTGTTGAGCGCGCAGCGTTCCCCGAAGGAGCGCACGTTGTAGTTGTCCGACCTGATCTCCGGGATGTAGCGTCTGCGGTTCATGAGGGTCGAAACGTAGCCGTGCTCGCGCGCGAAGGCGACGATGTCCTCCATGTACTTTTTGACGCCTGGATAGCGCGCAAAGTAGCGGTCGATGTAGTCCCTGGCCTCTGCGCGGCTCACATGGATGTTGCGCGCGAGCGCGAAGTCCGAGATGCCGTACACGATCCCGAAGTTGACGGCCTTCGCCGCGGAGCGCATGGCGCTTGTCACCTCGCCGAGCTTCACGCCGTTGACCTCGGCGGCGGTGCGGCGGTGGATGTCCTCGCCCTTTACGAACGAGTCGATCATGGTCTGATCGTCCGAGATGTGCGCGAGTACCCTCAATTCGATCTGCGAGTAGTCCGCGTCCACGAGCAGCCAGCCGGGCCGCGAGACGAACGCCTCGCGAATGCCGCGCCCGAGTTCCGTGCGCACGGGGATGTTCTGGAGGTTCGGCTCGACCGAAGAGATGCGGCCCGTGGCGGTCGAGGTCTGGTCAAACGATGTGTGCACGCGCCCGCTTTCGTCGCGCAGGGAGAGGAGCTGCTCGATGTAGGTGCTCTCGAGCTTCTTATACTTGCGGTATTCAAGGATCTTCTCGCAGATGGGGTAGTCCTCCGCGAGCGATTCGAGCACCTCGGCGCTCGTCGAATAGCCGAGCGAGGTCTTCTTCGGCGCGGGCAGACCGAGTCTTCCAAATAAAAGCTCCGAAAGCTGCTTGGGCGAGTTGATGTTGACGCTCTCACCCGCGAGCGCGTGAATCTCGCCCGTCAGTTTCTCGATCATCGCCCGGAACGACGCGCCGAGGCCGCGCAGCGTCTTCCCGTCGACTAGGAAACCCTCCCGTTCCATTTCGCGCAGGACGCGCGAGAGCGGAAGCTCGATGTCGCGGTACACGCCCGTCATTTCATCCTCTTCGAGTTTCGCTGCGTACTTTTCCGCGAGGGGCTTCAGGATCGAGGCGGGGTGGGCCCCCCACTCTGCCGCCATGCCCTCGTCCGCCGCGAGCGCCTCGAGCGTGAAGGCCTTCCTCTGCGCCGAGACGCAGTAGGCCATGAGCGCCACGTCGTCCGCGCCGGGGAGTGCGTCGCCGCAGATATATTTCGGGATGTCCGCTCGGGCGAGCGGATCGGCGGCCGCGCGCGCGTCTTCCCTCGACACGCCGGGGGTCAGAAGATCCCCGCCGCCGAGCGCGAGCTTCAGCTTGTGCCCGTCGGTCGCGACGGTGAACGCGTTGCCCGCGTCGAGCGCCGCCCAATGGGCGGTCCGCGCGAGCTGTTCGCAGCGCCGCGTGAACGCCGAAACGTCCTCAAACGTTTCGACGTCTCCGGACTCGATTTGTTCCGAAGGCTCCGCCGCGGCCGGGCGGGTTTTGGTGAGCTTTGCAAGTTTCTGCGAAGCGAGGTTCATGCCGAGCTCCCGCAGGCGCGGCAGCGCGTCGCCGATGTTTCCGATCAAAAGCTCGCCGGGCTTCTCGTTCACCGGCACATCGCGGTCGATCTCGGCGAGACTGCGGCTCATGACGGCCCTGTCCGCCTGCTCCATCAGCCGCTCCCGCAGCTTGCCCTTCTGTTCGCTGTCCGCCTTCGCGAGTGCCTCGGCGAGCGTGCCGTACTGCGATATGAGTTTTAACGCTGTCTTTTCGCCGATCCCCGCGATGCCGGGGATGTTGTCTGAGGAATCGCCCATGAGCGCCTTCACGTCGATGAGCTGGGCTGGCGCGACGCCGTAGGTCTCCCGGATGTACGCCTCGTCGACGAGCACGGTGTCCGAGATGCCCTTTCTGGTATAGAGGACGCGCGTGTGCGGACCGACGAGCTGGAACGAGTCGCGGTCGCCGGTCACGATCAGCGCGTCATCGCCCGTGTCCTCGCACAGCCTCGACAGGGTGCCGAGGATGTCGTCCGCTTCGTACCCTGGAATCTCGAGGGATTTGATGTGCATGCGCGAGATGAGTTCGCGGATCACCGGGTCCTGCGCGCGCAGGTCGTCCGGCATGGGCGAGCGCGTGCCCTTGTAGTCCTCGAACAGGTCGTGCCGGAAGGTCTTCGCCGTCGCGTCGAAGGCGACTGCCATGCGATCCGGCTTTTCATCCTCGATGAGCTTCAGAAGCATCGAGACAAAGCCGTGCACCGCCGTGGTGGGCGTGCCGTCGGGCGCCGTCATGGGCGCGGACGCGAGCGCGTGGTACGCGCGATACATGAGGCTGTATCCGTCCAGCAGCACAACCTTCATCAAAGCACCTCCTCAACAAATTCCCAGCCTATTATACCGCATGGGGCGCGAAGATGCAAAGTTTTTCATTGGACACTTCATGTTCGTTATGGTATGATGGGGGCGGATGAGCCGAAAGGATGTGAGGATATGAGAAAGGCGAACACCGTGCTCGCGGTCATCCTCGCGCTTCTGGTGGGCGCGGGCATCTACTATATGTTCGGAACGAACATGAACGTGTCCAGACAGCTCGCGCGCGACGGGGACAGCCTCGTGTGCGACCTGACGCTTTCCAACGGTAGCCTGTTCCCGTACGAGTACCTCGAGTTCATCGCGCGACCCGATTCGTCCGTCGTCACCTCCACCGAGGGCGCGGGAGAGGACGTCCCGGTCCTGTCCGAAAAGGCCGCGAAGGTGACGCTTCATCTGCCCGAGGGCGAAAGCTGCACCCTCGAGATCGGCTATTACGTGCTTGGCATGCGCAGAACCGTGGAGCTCACGGTTCCGTAGTTTTCCAGAACCGCCCGACGGCCCTCTTGACGCCCTCTGCCCCCTCGACGCGATTCACGCGCCAATGGGACGGCATGAGGGCGACATATTTTTCCTGCGCGAACCGCTCGTCGATCAAAAGAACCACGCCCCGGTCGGTGTCCGTGCGGATCACGCGGCCCGCCGCCTGCAGGACGCGCCGGAAGCCGGGATACGTGTACGCGAAGTCGTAGCCGCCGTCCTCGCCGTCGTCCATGATCTCGCGGATGACCTCCCGCTCCTGGCAGATCTGCGGAATCGCCACGGACACGATGGCCGCGCCCACGAGCCGGTCGCCCGGCAAGTCGACGCCTTCCGCGAACACTCCGCCCAGCGCGATGAAGGCGACCATGCTCGCCTCGGGCGCGGGCGAGAACGCCTCGAGGAACGCCGCGCGCTCGGGCTCGGACATCTTTCCGCCCTGCCGCACGGCGCGCACGTCGGGGTACATCTCCCGGAACCGCTCGAAGGCCATGCCGAGGTACGCGTGCGAGGGGAAGCACGCGATGTAGTTCCCGACCTTCGCAGCCGCCATCTCGCGAATCGCCCGCGCGACCTCGGAGAGCGTCTGCTCCCGCGCGCGAAAGCGGGTTGGGAGCTCCATGAGGAGCGTCAGCTGGTTCTCCGGCGGGAACGGCGAGGGCAGGGACAGGAGCGCGTCGCCGTTTTTTTCGTCAACGGCCAGTTCCCGCGCGTAGAAGTCCGCGGGCGTGAGCGTCGCCGAGAACAGCACCGCGCCGCCCACGCGCGCGAGGCATTTGTCGATGTGGCCCGCCGGGTTGACGCACATCAGTTTCGCCTCGAGGTACTTGCCGTCGGGCGACTTGAGCGCGCGGCTCTCGGCCTCGTCGAACTCGCCGTGGCGGCGGCAGTACCACATGGCGTCGAGCATCAGCCGCACGAGCTGTCTGCCTTGCGGGTGTCCGCGCGGCACGGACTCGTAGAGCGCCTGATAGAGATCGTCCGCCGCCGCCGCGAGCAGGTCGTCGGGGCGCGAGGATGCCTCCGGTTCCATGTCCTCGGTCCACTTGAAGGCGCGTGTGGCCTTGGTGAGTGCGGGATAGAAGGGGTCCGCCTTTCCCACGTCGCGCCGGAGCCGAGCGATCTCGCGCCCGGAGAGAACGGCCGAGAGCATGTCCCGCGCGCGCTCGGGCAGGTTGTGCGCCTCGTCGATCAGCAGCGCGCAGTCGTTCTTTTTGAGGAAAAACCGCTGGAGCCGGTTGCGCGGATCGAAGGCGTAGTTGTAGTCGCAGATGATGACGTCTGCGGACTCGGTGAGCCCGAGGGAGAGCTCGAAGGGGCAGAGGGTATGCCCCTCCGCGAGTTCGCGGATCGATGCCTGATCGAGCTTTTGCATGTCAAGCGCCTGAACCAGCGCCGCGCGGTGGCGGTCGAAGTATCCATGCGCGTAGGGGCAGTTCGCGCAGTCGAGGTCGCCGGGCACGCAGGCCTTTTCCTTGGCGGTGATGGTGACGGAGCGCGCGAAGAGCCCGCGCCCGCGCATGAGATCGATGGCGTTCTCCGCCGCGCGGCGGCCCGTGGTGCGCGCGGTGAGGTAAAAAATCGCGGTCGCGCGGCCCTCGCCGGATGCCTTGAGCGCGCCGAAGAGCGCGGCGGCGGTCTTGCCGATGCCGGTTGGGGCCTCGATCATCACGCGCTTTCTGTCGCGCACGGCGATGTATGCGTTCCGCGCCATCTGGCGCTGGCCTTCCCGGTAGGTGTCGAAGGGGAACTTGAGCGCGCGCACGGAGGGCTGGAACTTCCCGCGCCAGATTTCGAGCGCCGCGATCCAGTTCGCGTACTTCTCCGCGTAGCCGAAGAAGAGCTCCTCGAGCCGCGCTGCCTCGTACAGGCGGGAGAAGCGCGCCTTCGCGCCCGATAGGTTGAAGTAGACGAGCGCCACCTCCGCGAAGGCGTAATTTTCCTTCCGGCACAGGATCGCCGCGTAGATCTGCGCCTGTGCCCAGTGGGCGGGGTAGTCGTCCTCGCCGATGGAGGAGGGCTCGTGCCCGGTGGTCTTGATCTCCTCGATGGTGAGCGCGCCCGCGTACCTGCGCACCGCGTCGGCGCGCCCCTGCACCCGAAGCCGGACGCCGTTGATCTCCATTTCGCGCGACAGCGATTCCTCCGTGCGCCACGTATCGTCGAGCTGGCGCTGGAGCAGAATGTGTCCCTCCATGCCCTCGCGCATGCGCTCCGCTGAGGCGGCCTCCATCATGAGGTCGCCTCCCTCGAGGGCAAATTCCGCGACGGAGCGGACGGATACGGGATAGGTCAAAATGGAATCTCCTTCATATGAAATCTCAGCCCCCGGACGATGACGGACAGGCCTGCGGTGAAAGCCATTATGGGGATTTCAAACGGCCAGGTCCTTTTTGCAGGGCGCGGGGCAGAGCCCCCTGCCCCTTGACTTTGCCCGGATCAGATGGTAGAGTATTCCCGGAGGTGAGCCGCATGCGCGCGACATACTGGGATCACAGCGGGTTTTCCGTCAAGACGGGGGAACTGACGCTGCTGTTTGACTACATCGGCGGCGGCTTCACGAGGCCTGAGGGTAAATCCATCGCTTTCGTGAGCCACGAGCACCGGGATCACGTGTCCGAGGAGGTCTACGCGCTGGCGGACGAGGTGGTGCGCGGCATGGCCGAGGGCGAGCGCCGGGAGATCTACGGCGCGGAGATCCGCGCGTTCGGCTCGACGGATGAGGGCGTGAGCTTCCTCGTGCGGTACGGGGAGGACGCCATCTTCCACGCGGGCGACCTCAACTTCTGGCACTGGCGGGAGGAGTCCTCCGAGAAGGAGATCGCGGAGGCGCTGGCGGGGTACGAGCGCGTGCTCGATGCCCTTGCGGGCGAGAAAATCGACGTGGCGTTTTTCCCGGTCGATCCGCGGATGGGAGGGGGCTACGCCGAGGGCGCGGAGATGTTCCTTAGCAGGATCAGGCCGAGAATCCTCATCCCCATGCACTTCTGGGATCACCCTGAGGCGGCGACCGGGTTTGCGAAGGAGCACGGGAACGTGCGCGCGCTCACAAGGCCGGGCGAGACGATTGAAATATAGGAGGCGGCAGCCATGAAGTTCGTTTTTAACCACACAAACCTCAATGTGTCCGATCTCGACAGGAGCCTCGCGTTCTACAAGGAGGCGCTCGACCTCGAGCCCACGCGCGTCGTGGAGGGTCCGGACGGGTCGTTCAAGCTCGCGTTTCTGTCGGACGGCGTGACCGGCTACCAGCTCGAGCTCACCTGGCTCAGGGATCACCCGCAGAAGTACGAGCTCGGCGAAAACGAGACCCACATCTGCTTCCGCGCGCCTGATTTCGAGGCCGCGCGCAAAAAACACGACGAGATGGGCTGCGTCTCGTTCGTCAACGACAGGATGGGCCTCTACTTCATCGAGGACCCGGACGGTTACTGGTTCGAGATTACCCCGATCAGATGATACAACGCATTTTCACAAAAAGCAAGGAGGTTTTCCGATGTACCCGCTCGTGATGGGTCCCTATTTCAGGCATGGCGCGGAAACGCCCTGGGGCGGCACGATGCTCCGGGACCTCTTTTTGAAAGATGCTCCCGCCGACGAGACCGGCGAGGCGCTCGAGGTGTCCGCGCTTGACGGACGAGAGAGCATGGTCTTGAACGGACCGCATGCGGGGAAGACGCTACCGGCGATGATCCGGCTGTGGGGGAAGGGCCTGGTCGGGGACATCGAGGGCGCGTTTCCGCTGCTCATCAAACTGCTTGACGCGCGCGCGCTCCTGAGCGTGCAGGTGCATCCGGGCGACGATTACGCGCGCAAGAACGAGGGCAAGCTCGGAAAGAGCGAGGCGTGGGTGGTCCTCAACTGCGAGGAGAATGCGAGGATCGCCTACGGCGTGAACCCCGGCGACCGGACGCTCCGGCAGGTGGTCGAGGCAGGCGAGATCGAATCGGCGCTCAACTGGGTCGCCGTGCGTCCGGGAGACGTGTTTTACATTCCGGCGGGCACCGTGCACGCCCTCGGCGGCGGCATCCAGTGCTACGAGGTGCAGCAGTCAAGCGACGTGACCTACCGTTTCTGGGACTGGGGTCGCGTCGGAAGCGACGGAAAGCCGCGCGAGCTGCACACCGAAAAGGCGCTCGACGTGAGCCGCGTCGGCAAAATCCTGCCCAAGTGCGAGGGCGCGACGGTGCTCTGCAAGGGCGGGAGCCGCACCTACTTCATTGCGGATGAGCACTTCGAGCTTTGCCGCCTGAACGTCTCCGGCGATATGCCCCTCGAGTCCGGTTGGGTCAAGATGATCACCACCCTCGGCCCGTGCAAAATCAGCTGGCCCGAGGGAGAGTTCGAACCCACGCCGTTTTCCACCGTCGTCGTTCCCGCCGCCCTCGAAGGCGTCAGGATCTCCGGCAATCTCAAGGCGCTCATGTCCGGCCCCGGCGACCGCGCCGCGCTCCGGCGGGAACTCGGGTATCGGGCGGAGAATGTGGCGGGGCTTACGGAGGAGTAGAGGCACAGCCTTCGCTCTCCCCTCAAAGGGACGGCGCTCTTTCGAGCTGCCGAGAAACCCTGTTACCTTCTTTGGGGATGAAGGAGGGGGCCGCGGCCCCTTCCTTTTCATTCCGCGCAGGAGGCCAAATGTGCGCCGCCGGGGAGTGTCCCACGTGCGCTGTGACTTGGGCGTCGGTCGGTTTTGGAGATCTGTAAAGTTTCTAATATTCCCGATAAACCTATTTACTAGATGGGAATTATGTGATAAGATTCCTCCATCAGGCGACGGCAGGAGGGATTGCGATGAAGCGCGGCGCGATGCGAATGCGGAGAAACCCGGATCGGGGCATCGGGGTTTGCGTTCGTGCGCTTTGCTGACGTGCCTGCCCTCATGTCGATCCGGGAGATAAATCTCTCGGATCTTTTTATATCCAAGAACGAGGAGGAACGAAAATGGGAAAGTACAGGTTTGAGACGATTCAGGTGCACGCGGGGCAGGAGAGGCCCGACCCGGCGACGGACGCCCGTGCGGTTCCGATTTATGCCACCACGTCCTACGTGTTCAGGGACTCCGCGCAGGCGGCGGGACGGTTCGCGCTTTCTGAGGGCGGGAACATCTACACGCGCCTCATGAATCCGACCTCCTCGGTCTTCGAGGAGCGCATCGCGGCGCTCGAGGGCGGCGCGGCGGCGCTGGCCACGGCGTCCGGTTCCTCGGCCATCACCTACGCCGTACAGAACATCGCCGTTGCGGGCGACCACATCGTCTCCGCGTCGAACCTTTACGGCGGGACGCTGAACCTCTTCTCGAACACGCTGCGCGAGCAGGGGCTGTCGGTGACCTATGTCGATCCGCGCGATCTCGCGGGCTTTGAAACCGCGATCCGCGAGAACACGAAGCTTATCTACGCTGAGACGCTTGGAAACCCGAATTCCGACGTGATCGATCTCGAGGCCCTCTCCGAAATCGCGCACAAAAACGGCATCCCGCTGATTGTCGACTCCACCTTCGCGACGCCGTACCTTCTCCGGCCCATCGAGCACGGCGCAGACATCGTCGTCCACTCGGCGACGAAGTTCATCGGCGGACACGGCACCGTCATGGGCGGCGTGATCGTGGACGCGGGCAAATTCGACTGGGCGAACGGCAAGTTCCCCGGCCTCTCCGAGCCGAACCCTTCCTACCACGGCGTGGTGTTCACCGAGGCGGTCGGCAACCTTGCGTATATCATCAAGGCGCGCACGACCCTCATGCGCGATCAGGGCGCGGCGATCAGCCCGTTCAACTCGTTCCTTCTCCTGCAGGGCCTCGAGACGCTGTCTTTGCGCGTGGAGCGGCACGTCGAAAATGCCTTGCAGGTGGTCGATTTCCTCAAAAACCACCCGAAGGTCGAGCGCGTGAATCATCCCTCCCTCGCCGCCGGGCGCGAAAAGGAGATATACGACGCCTATTTCCCCAACGGCGCGGCGTCGATCTTCACCTTCGAGATCAAGGGCGGCGCGGACGACGCGCGCAAATTCGCGGAGTCGCTGGAGCTGTTCTCCCTACTCGCGAACGTCGCGGACGTGAAGTCGCTCGTCATCCATCCGGCGTCGACCACGCACTCCCAGCTTTCCGATGATGAGCTTCTGAGTTGCGGCATCCGGCCCAACACCGTGCGGCTTTCCGTCGGCACCGAGCATATCGTTGACATTCTCGCCGACCTCGCGCACGGTTTTGAGGCCGTCTGATGTGAATGTTAACTTTTGGGTGCGCGCTTGACACGCGATGTGGCCCCGTGATACAATCCGCCCAACAATAAATCACAAACCTGTGAATGAGAAGAGTACCCGGTCAGGGTCGCGTCAAGAGAACCGCGGATGGTGGGATCGCGGTCGCGGACGGATCGGCGAATGGACTCACGAGGGCAAACCGAAAGCGTGCGAGTAGGGGAGACGGGTTCCGACCGTGACATCGGAGGGCGCATGATGGTGCGCCGCTGAGTGCGTCCGCGTCGAGCGGGCGAATGTGGGTGGTACCGCAGAGGTTCATACAGCCTTTGTCCCTGTTTAGGGGCAAGGGCTGTTTATTTGCGTGCGGGGAGGGCATGGACATGGAAAAGCATCCGGGCAGGCGATGGCGAGGCTGAACGCGGCCTGACCACAAACACAAATAAAAGGAGATGCGAAACATGGAAGGCATGAAGCGCGAAGTTCGGGTCGAGGCGAAAAAGGGAATGGGCATTCAGGACATCATACTGGTGGCGGTCTTGCTCGCGGCGGGCCTCGTTCTAAGGCTCACCGTCGGAACGTTTGTAAATCTTGCCGGCATGAAGCCAAACTTCACCATCGCCATGTACTGCCTGGCCATCTACCTCATCAAGCCGAAGCTCTACGAGGCGGCCATCATCGGAATCATCGCCGGCGCGGTCTGCCAGATCATGCCCGGCACGCCCTACCTCAACTTTCTTTCCGAGCTCGTGGGTGCGGTCGCCATGGGTCTCCTGATAAAGCTTCCCTTCGCGATCAAGAAATTCTCCCTGACCACCAGCCTCGGAACCTTCATTACGACCGTTCTCTCCGGCACGACCTTCATCCTCGGCAAACTCATCCTCCTCCAGGCGGATCTCTCCACGCTGAAGGTCTTCATTCCCGTCGTTCTCGCTACGGCAATGATCAACACCATCATCGTGCAGGCGCTGGCGCTCCCGCTCGAGCGGATCCTCAAAAAGGGCGCGGTCGAGGCGCGCGCATGATCGAGCTCAAGGGCGTTTCCTTCCGCTATGCCGGGGGCGAGAAACTCGCCCTCTCCGGCATCGGGATGGAAATTCCGGACGGGGACTTCGTGGGCGTCACGGGGCCGAGCGGCGCGGGCAAGACGACGCTCACCCACGTCGTCTCGGGCGCCGTGCCCCACCACTTCCGGGGCGACTTTTACGGCGTGGCGGCGATCGACGGCGAGGACACGGTCGAAAGCTCGCCCGAGAAGCTGTCCCGCAAGGTTGGGAGCGTGTTTCAGGACGTGGAAGCCCAATTTGTCGCCGAAACCGTGGAGGAGGAAATCCTGTTCGGGCTCCTCAATTACGGGCTGAAGGGTGCGGCGGTCGAGGAGAGGCTTTCGGACGCGCTCGCGCGGATCGGCATTTCGGCCCTCCGGGAGCGGCGGATCGAGAGCCTCTCCGGTGGCCAGAAGCAGAAGGTCGCCATCGCCGCGACGCTGGCGCTTTCACCCAAAATTCTGGTGCTCGACGAGCCTACGGGCGAGCTCGATCCGCAGTCGAGCCGGGAGATCTTCGAAATTCTAAAGGAGCTCAACGAACGCGAGGGCGTGACGGTGATCGTGGTGGAGCAGAAGATCGGCCTCTTGTCCGCCTACGCGAAGCGGCTCGCGATCCTCGACGGCGGAAAGCTCGTCCGGTTCGCTCCGGTGCGCGAGGCGCTCTCCGATCCGGATGAGTTGACGAAGATCGGCGTGCACGTGCCGCGCATCGTGAGCCTCGCGGGCGAACTTCAAAGGCGCGGACTCTACGAAGGAAGCGCGCCTGTTAATATGCGGGAGGCGGCCGAGATGGTTTTTGCCGCGCGGGGGAGATGACCGGATGATTGAGCTTCGGGACGTGAAATTCGGCTACGGAAGCGGCATGGCGGCCGTGGATGGCGTGAGCCTGAAAATAGAGGACGGCGAATTTGTCGCGATCATCGGCTCGAACGGCGCGGGAAAGAGCACCGTTTCGCGGCTGATTCGCGGCTTATTGAAGCCCGAGATCGGTCGTGTGCTGGTGGACGGCACGGACACGAGGGACATGCGCGCGAGCGCCCTCGCGGGGAAGATGGGCTTTTTATTCCAGAACCCCGACCGCCAGATCTGCAAAGACACGGTCATGGAGGAGCTTCTGTTTACGCTTTCGTGCGCAAAGGTCAAAAAGGAGGATCGCGCGGTACTCGCGCGGGAGATGATCGAGCAGTTCGGCATCCCCGCAAACGCCGATCCGACCGCGCTTTCCCGGGGCGAGCGCCAGCGCGTGGCGCTCATGTCGACCCTCGTCGCGCGGCCCGCGATGCTGGTGCTCGACGAGCCGACGACGGGGCTCGATTTCCGCGAGTGTGCGTTCATCATGGACGCCATCGCGGAGAAAAACCGCGCGGGCGCGACGGTCGTCATGGTCTCGCACGACATGGAAGTCGTTTTGGACTACGCGAAGCGCGCCGTCGTCATGGACCGGGGCAAAGTCGTCCGGGATGGGACGCCGGCCGAGGTCTTCTACGCGGACGCGATCCGCGCGGCGCGGGTGCTTCCGCCGCAGATGATCGAATTGTCCCTGGCGCTCAACCGCGCGTACGGGGACGTGACGACGGTCGAGGAAATGGCGGACGCCATCGAAGCGCGCGCGGGGAGGGAGACCGCATGACCGGGCTGTTGAGTTACGCGCCGGGGAACACCATCCTTCACAGGCTGGACGCGCGCACGAAGCTGCTTCTGCCCGTCCTTATCTGCGCGGCGTGCGTGGCGGCGCAGAGCTTTGCGATGCTCCTCCTGCTCCTCTTTGCCGACCTCCTGCTCGGCGTGCTTGCGGGTCAGACGCGGCCAACGCTCGCGCTTTTCAAGGGGCTCTGCAAGGTGTCACTTCTCGTGGTCATCCTTCAGATCCTGTTCGTGCGGCGCGGGACGCCGGTTTTTACCTTGGGGATCCCGATCACCGACGAGGGACTCATTTCCGCCGGGCAGGTGGCGCTCCGGCTGATCGGCGCGACGATGCCGCTTGCGACGCTTCTCGCGCTCACGCGGATGAGCGATTTGACCGGCGCGCTGGTCGCCAAGGCGCGCGTTCCCTACAAGTACGCGTTTGCGGTCACGTCCGCCATCCGGTTCGTGCCGACGTTCATGCTCGAGATGCGGGACATCATGGAAGCACAGACCGCGCGCGGCGTCGAGATGGATACCAAAAACCCGTTGAAAAAGCTCGCGCTCGTGCTTCCCCTGTGCGCGCCCCTCCTCATCTCGTCCGTCAAGCGGATCGATTCCGTCGCGCTCGCCGCGGAGATGCGCGGCTTCAACCTTCGGCCCAGGGATGCCGGGGCGGAGGGCATGCGGATGGCGGCGGCGGACTGGACTGCGCTCGCGCTCGGAGCGTTCCTGTTCGCCGCGGCGATTCCGTTCTGAGAAAAAAAGAAATCCGCCCCTTTGATCGGGCGGGTTTCATTTTGGTTACCGGATCGACTCGTAGAACTGCGCGTGGGACTGTTCCATGTAAGGGGCGACCCACAGAGCGGATATGCCGAACGTGAACGCCGTGAGCAGGATCCAGCCGATGAAGCTGAAGTCGAGGCAGAACAGGTTCCACCGCTTGCCGCGCATGAGCCGCTCGCTCTCGGCGAGGCACTCGCGCCAGGTGAAGGACGGATGGTCGTTCTTGATGTAATAGACCATGGAGTAGGAGTATGCCTTCATGATGCCTGGGATTACGAGGAGGAGCGACCACAGGAACACTTTGATCGTCGTGAGAAGACCGATTAGAAGATTGTCCACGTAATCGACCAGAAAGCCCTTTGCGCAGTCCACAATGTCCACCTCGCCGCGCCCGCGCGCGAGCTTCTGCATGATCGAGGCGTAACCCACATACAGGGGGCCGAAGACGAGAAAATAGCCGACGAAGGACGCCGAGACGAGGCCGGTGACGGCCATCACGATCAAATTGGCGAGGAGCGCCATGAGCCAGAGGTTTCCGAAGATCCGTCCGCCGAGCGCCGCGCGCGCCCGTTGCCTGTATTCAAAACTGGAGAGCATGAAATCCCCTTCCTTTCCTGGACATTCTAACAGAAATGCTTGCTCGTGTCAATAGAATTCAACTGTGAGTAGAATCAAATTTAGGTTGCCGAAGCTACCTGAACTTGACTGCGGTACCGTAGGCGAGAATCTCCGCCGCGCCGGACATGACGGAGGCGGAGGCGTAGCGGATCGAGACGATGGCGTCCGCGCCGAGGCGCTCGGCCTCGACGACCATGCGATCGGTGGCGATGTCGCGCGCGGCGTTCATCATCTCGGTGTAGGCCTTGAGCTCTCCGCCGACCAGCGTCTTGAGCCCCTGCGTGATGTCGCGGCCGATGTTTCTGGTCTGGATGGTCGAGCCACGCACGAGGCCCAGCACCTCGATCTCGCGGCCTGGAATGGTCTGGGTATTGACAAGGAACATTACTGGACGACCCCCTTTTTCAGAATGACGTTTGCGTAGAGCGCGCTTTCGCCCGTCGCGACGATGGCATAGGCGCGCTTCGCGCGCTCGTAGAACGCAAACCGTTCGACGAGTTCGATCTTCCTCCCGCCTTCGCGCGCGGCGATGATCCTTCGATAGTCGTCCCAGATGGCGGGGACGGTCGTATCGCCCGGCACCACCGCCATGAGGCCCACGGGCGCTTCGACGAACGTGTCGAGCGGGAAGAGGCGAAGCATCGCGTCGAGGATTTCCGGGACGCCGTGGCCGTCGAGCCGCACCAGGCGCTTCGCGCAGCTTGCGGCGGGGAAGTTGCCGTCCCCGAGCACAATCTCGTCCCCATGGCCCATTTCCATCATGATCTTCAGCAGTTCCGGCGAAAGAATCGCGGGGATTCCCTTCAACATGCGCATCGCCCCTTAACTTTTATGAGCCGATTATATCATGATTGACCGCCCCGTTCAATATTGCGCATATCCCGAATTACTGATATTATATATTATACAAGCACTTCGGAATGGGGCGTTCAAACGATGGGCAAAGTCATCGCGATTTCCAATCAGAAGGGCGGCGTGGGGAAGACCACCACGGCGGTCAATCTCTCGGCGTCGGTCGCCGCGGAGGGAAGAAGGACGCTCCTCATCGATATCGATCCGCAGGGCAACGCGTCAAGCGGGCTCGGCATGGGGAAGCGGCAGGGTCCGAGCGTGTACGACGTGTTGATCGAGGGGATCGATCCCGTGGGCGCGCTCATCGACACCGGGTTCTCGGGGCTTATGCTGCTGCGCGCGGGCATCGAGCTCGCGGGCGCGGAAATCGAGCTCGTCGGCGAGGACGGCCGCGAGGAAAAGCTGAAGCGCGCCATCGTCGCGCTGCGCGCCGAGTACGACTACATATTCGTCGACTGCCCGCCTTCCCTCGGCCTTCTCACGCTCAACGCGCTGACGGCGGCGGACGGCGTTCTCATCCCGATCCAATGCGAATATTACGCGCTCGAGGGCGTCGGCCAGCTCATGAACACCGTGCGGCTCGTGCGCCGCAAGCTTAATCCGCTCCTGGAGGTCACGGGCATCGCGCTCACCATGTTCGACGCCCGCACCAACCTCGGTGCGCAGGTCGTCAAGGAGGTGCGCGCGCACTTCCCCGACGAGGCCTTCGAAACCCTCATCCCCCGCAACGTCCGCCTCAGCGAAGCGCCCAGCTTCGGCGTGCCCATCGGCGAGTACGACCCGCGCTGTCCCGGCGCCATCGCTTATCGCGATCTCGCGCGGGAACTGATCCGGAGAGGACGGTAGGGACGCGCGCCGGGACCCCCGCGGAAGCGAAGGTCCCTTTGGAATCCCATGCCGGGATGAATCTCTTCATATTTACCGCTAGATGCGGAGGTTTTGGATTCACTTCATCTCGGCGGCTCGGGGTTTGGGTCCCCGAGCCGCCGACGGACGAAAATCAAGTGCACTCTGTTTTGGATTCCAAAGGGACATGTCCCTTTGGTGGGGGGTACGGGGCAGCGCCCCGGTGTTTCCCCCGGGAGGAGGTGTTTCCATGGCGGTCAAGAAGCCGCAGCGCGGGCTGGGCAGGGGTCTGGGCGCGCTCTTGGGCGACGACGTGGTCGCGGAGGAGAAGAAGGCGGACGAGGTTTTGCGGCTGCCGATCCGGTTGATCGACCCGAATCGGAATCAGCCGCGGCGGACGTTCGATGAGGCGGCGCTCAAGGAACTGGCGCAGTCGATTGAGGCGGTGGGGGTTCTCCAGCCGATTATCGTATGCCAGGAGGGCGAAAGATACTCGATTGTCGCGGGTGAAAGGCGCTATCGCGCGTCGCGGATGGCCGGGTTCGAGGAGATTCCCGCCATCGTGCGCGACTGGAACGAACAGGCGCGGCTCGAGGCGGCGCTCATCGAGAATCTGCAGCGCGACGACCTTAACCCCATCGAGGAAGCGATGGGCGTGCGCCGGCTCATGGACGAGGCCGGGATGACGCAGGAAAAGGCGGCGGAGCGGCTCGGGAAGAGCCGGAGCGCGCTCGCGAACCTTCTGAGGCTTCTCCATTTGCCGGAGAGCGTCCGAGGGCTCATTCAGGCCGGAAAGCTCACGGCGGGCCACGCCCGCGCGCTGGTGGCGCTGGAGGACCGGTCGAAGCAGGAGAAACTCGCGCAGCTCTGCGTGGCGCAGGGCTGGTCAGTCCGTCAGTTCGAGAAGATCTGCCAGGCGGCGATGAAGGCGGAGCCCGAGCCGGCGCCGAAGGCGGCGCGCGACCCGCAGCTCAGGGAGCTCGAGTCGCTGATGCGGAACGCTCTGGGGCTTCGCGCGAAGCTAGAGGGCGATCTGAACGCGGGCAAAATCACGCTGACATACTACAGTCAGGACGACCTCCAGCGCGTGTGGGACGCGCTCTCGAGGCTGGATTAGGTTCATGAAAAGCAGAGAAAAAACGATCGTCGGCGCCATCTTTCTTTTTTGGTTCTCGGTATATACGTATCCTTCCTTCCTTTCGAGCTACGCGGAGGCGACGCTCGGCGCGTCGAGCGTGATGACCGGGCTCATCGTCGGAAGTTACGGCTTCGTTCAGATGGTGCTCAGGATTCCGCTCGGCATCCTCTCGGACGTCACCCGAAAGCGCAAAGTCTACATTATGATGGGCTTTGGCGCGTCCATGCTCGCGTCCGCCGGGCTCGCGCTGGTCGCGCTCTTCGCGGGGCGCGCGAGCGGAGGCCTCGCGGCGCTCGCGCTCGTGTTCCGCGGCTTTTCGGGCGCGGCGGCGGCGAGCTGGGTCACGCTCTCCGTGTTCTATTCCGCGCACTATCCGCCGGAGCGCACGGCGGAGGCCATGAGCAAAATCGCGTTCCCGCAGTACTTCTCCCAGGTGATCGCCATGCTCCTGGGCGCGTTCGTAATGAACGAGCTGGGCGCCGAGTGGGCGTTTTTGCTCGCGACGGCGGCGGGCCTTGCGGGGCTTCTTCTCATCGCGAAGATGGACGACCTTCCGCCGGAGGGCGAGCCGTTCACGTTCAAAAGCTTCGTGTCCGTCGCGAAGGACAGGAACCTCATCACGGGCTCGGTGCTCGCGATCCTTTTCATGCTCGTCTCGTGGGCGACGGTGTTCGGCTTCGTGCAGAATTGGGCGAAGGCGTATGTCCACGGCTTCTCGGCCGCGCACCTTGGTATCCTCCCCGTCATGTACCTCCTCCCGAACGCGGTCGTCTCCCGGTTCACGAACGGGCTCTCCATCCGGTTCGGACGAAACATCATCCTCCCGGGCGGCTTCCTGCTGCTCGGCGCGGCGTGCCTGTTTTACCCGTGGGCCAGAAACTTATGGCTCCTCTTCGCCAATCAGGTGATCTTCGGCGTCGGCATGGGGCTGATCGTGCCGCTCACGATGGCCTCGTCCATCGAGACGATTCCGAACGACCGGCGCGGCGCGGCGATGGGCGTATACCAGGCCGTCTACGGCGTGGGCATGTTCGCGGGACCGGTTGCCGCGGGCAAGGTGATCGAGGCGTTTTCGAAGGGCGAGGTCCTGTATGGCGGCTACGCGGCTAACTTCCGGATGTGCGCCGGGATCGCGCTGGTCGGCGCGGTTGCCGCGTGGCTTCTCACCCGCAAGCGCTGAGGGAATGATTTCCGGGAGGGATTTTCGGTGAACATATACAGGGTCGAAGCGGTCAAACATGCAGACAGCCTTTCGAGCAGGTTTTTTCAGCCGGACGGCGGGAGCTGGGCGATGATCGCCGAGTACCCGTGGGGCGGCGAATACCGGCCGGAGGCGCAGGCGAAGGTGGAAACGCGGGGCGACGCGCTGATCGTCACGCTCTGCGCGCGGGAAGAGACGATTCAGGCGAAGGAGACGCGGTTCGGCGGCGCGGTATGCGTCGACAGCTGCCTCGAGTTCTTTTTGAATCCCTGCCCTTCGGTGGGGGACGCCTACGTGAACGTCGAGGTCAATCCCCTCGGCGTGGCGCACATCGGCGTGGGTCCGGGCCGCGCGAGCAGGCGGGTGCTCGAAAAGATGCCGGAGGGTTTGAATCTCTCCGTCTCAGAGCATGCGGGCGCTTGGTGGGCGGTCCGGTACGCGCTTCCCTTCTCCCTGCTCGAGGCGCTCGCGGGACATCCTTGCGAGCGGATCATGGCGGCGAACTTCTACTGTTGCGACGAGAGCATCCACCCCCATTTCGGCGCGTGGAGCCCCGTAACGGCGGAGAAGCCCGACTTCCACAGGCCCGAATGCTTCGGAAGGCTGGAATTTGCTTAGGGAAGAGGCTATACAAATGAACAGGCTTTTCAGGACGCTCGCGGCGCTGCTCGCGGTCGTGTTGCTCGTTTCGACCCTCGCATATGCGGAGGAAGAGGACGATCCCATTCTCTACGATCCCGAAGAGGAGGTCGGATTTGAGGATTCCCTCGACCAGCTTCTCGTCGAGGAGCGGGCAAAGGTGAGCGAGATGCGCAACCTTCTGCTCATCGGAATCGACGCGCGGCCGGGCGAAGAGACGGGCCGGAGCGACACCATGATCATCGTGACCCTCGATCCCGACGGCAACACGATCAAGCTTACGAGCATCATGCGCGATCTCTACGTCGAGATTCCGGGCTACAAGAACAACCGCATCAACGCGGCGTACGTGTTCGGCGGACCGGAGCTACTGATGAAGACCATCGAGGCGAACTTCGGCGTCCACATCGAAAACTACATCGCGGTCAATTTCTCGATGCTCGGCTCCTTGATTGACGCCATCGGCGGACTGACGCTCAACGTCGAGAGCGGCTACTACGTGGACCGCATCAACGCGGTCATCAAGATGGACAACAAGGTGCTCGGCATCGACGTAAACGACGGACTTCTGAAAAATGCCGGCGAGCAGCTGATGACGGGCAAGCAGGCGCAGGCCTATGCGCGCTACCGCTATGGCACCAAGGACGGTGACTTCGGGCGCACGGTGCGCCAGCGCGAGGTCATCACCAGGATCTTCGACAAGCTGAGCTCCATGACCGCCCTTCAGCTCATGCGGCTCGTGGTCGACAATGCCTCGCAAGTCTATACGAATCTCGCGGTCGCGGACCTCGCGGCGTTCGCGCCTGTCCTCATCTCCATGAAGGGCGCCGAGATCGCCGAGCTTCGGCTGCCCGTCGACGGCTCCTATAAGAGCCGGACCGTCTCCGGCATGTCGGTGCTCGTGCCAGACCGTGGGAAGAACATGGACGCGCTGTTGGATTTTCTCGAGGAGTGAAAAGATGAGCCGAACGCTCGACATGACGACCCGCAACAGCGAATACCAGAGGTTCGAGACCCTTAAGCGCAACCGGGAAAAGCGCTCGAAGCAGGGCCTGTTCTTCCTCGAGGGCGTGCATCCCGTGGAGCAGGCGGTTCTGGCCGGGTACTCGTTCTATGCAGTCGGCGTCGACCGGGGCGCGCGGCTCTCCGGCTGGGCACGGGACATGCTCGAAAAGGCGAACCCGGAGTTCATCTACCGGATGGGGAGCGATTTGCACAGGGAACTCTCCGACCGGGAGGAGCCGTGCGAGCTTTTGTGTCTCGCGCGGCAGCGGGTAGGGCTTCCGGATTTCGCGCCCGATCCCCGCGCGCTCTACGCGGTGTTCGACCGGCCGTCCGCGCCGGGGAACCTTGGAACTGTGTTCCGCTCGGCGGACGCGTTCGGCGCCAGATGCGTGATTACGACCGGCCACGCGGCGGACTTTTACGATCCCCAGTGCGTGCGCGCCTCGATCGGGACGCTGTTTCGAAGGCCGCACATCAACATGGAAAGCGCGGAGGAGGCTTCAGCCTACCTGCGCGCCGCGCCCGAAAAGCCCCTGATCGTCGGCACCTCCGCGCGCGGTGACGCGCTTCTCACGGAGATCGACCTGACCGGGCCGGTGGCGATCGTCATCGGGAACGAGACGTTCGGGCTCTCGAAGGCGTGGAAGGAGAGGTGCGACGTGCTCGCGCGCATCCCGATCTCCGGCGCGGCGTCGTCCCTGAACGCGGGGAGCGCGGCCACCGTGTGCTTCTACGAGGCCGCCAGGCAGCGGCGCTTCCTTCCCGAATAGACGCAAAATCGCCCCGGAAATTTCCGGGGTTTTTGCTTGGAATTGCGCCAATTTGCCGTGCGGATGGTTGCGTTTTGACGTATATTTTGTTATAATATGGTCGCAATAGTCCGAAAAGGACGGTAAAAACAGGGAGGAATTCACAATGAGGAAGATCCTTTCGCTCGCGCTCGCGCTGACGCTCGTTTTCGCCATGACGAGCTTCGCGGGAGCAGAGGCCGAGAAGCCCTACATCGGCATCCTCGCGCCCGCCACTACGCACGGCTGGGTCGGCGGCGTGACCTACTACGCGCAGCAGGCGGCCGACTCCCACGACATCGAATACGCGCTTTTGACCAGCTCCAACGCGGACGAGATGAGCTCCCAGATCGAGCAGCTTATTTCGCTGGGCGTGGACGCCATCGTCGTCTGGCCGCAGTTCACCGGCGTGGAGACCGCAGCCGAGATGGCGCTTGAGCAGGGCATCATCATCTACAACTTCGACATGCTCATCGGCGTCGACGAGAGCTACGCGGATTCCCTCTACGTGCTGACCGGCGACAACTACGGCATGGGCGTCGCAGGCGCCGAGTACATCGTCTCGAAGATCGGCACCACCGGCACCGTGCTCATCATGGACGTTCCGACCTCCGGAAACGTCGCTGCCGACCGCAAGGCGGGCTTTGAGGACACCGTGGCCGCCATCGCGCCCGACCTCGAGCTCATCACCATCTCCACCGCCTTCGCGCGCGAGGACGGCCTCAACGACATGGCGGACGCTCTGACCGCGTACCCCACGATCGACGCCGTGTTCTCCATGGACGACGAGACCTCCATCGGCGCGCTGCAGGCGATCGTCGAGGCGGGCCGCACGGACATCAAGGCCATCACCGGCGGCGGCGGCTGCCAGGAGTACTTCAACATGATGGATGACGAGGCGTACGCGAACATCTGGGTCGCCTCCGCCACCTATTCTCCGTCGATGATCGTCAACTGCATCGACAACACCATCGCGATCCTCTCGGGCGAGACCATCGAGCACACGGTCGTCATCCCGACCACCATCGTGGACCGCGACAATGCCGAGGGCTTCCTCGATCCCAACACGCCCTACTAATCTGCGCCCGCCTTTCGCTTCGCGAAACGCGGGTATCCCGTGTCCAATCGATTCCGGCGCGGCTGGAATCGATTGGCAAAGGGTTCCGGGCCGCGGAGCGCTGCGCGCTGCCCTTGCCTTTCACTCCCGCTTCGCGTGAACTGCGAAGGCGCAATCCCCGGGGGCCGATAGGCCCCCTCTTCGCATCATCGGTTTTTCCATAAAGGATGTGTTCAAATGACTCTATCGATGGCTGCCATCGACAAGTCCTTCGGTGCGAACAAGGTGCTTAGGGGCGTCGACTTTTCGGTCGGCGCGGGCGAGATTCGCGCGCTGATCGGCGAAAACGGCGCGGGCAAGACGACGCTTATGAACATCCTTGGCGGCGTTCTGGCGCCCGACGCGGGCTCGATCGCGCTGGACGGCCAAAAGGTCGCCTTTCAGATCCCGCGCGATTCGCTCGACGCGGGCATCGCCTTTATCCATCAGGAGCTCAATCTCGTGAACGATTTGAACGTCTACGAGAATCTTTTTATTGGAAGAGAAATCAAAAAGGGCGTCCGGCTCGACAAAAAGGCCATGACCGCGCGCGCGAAGGAAGTGCTCGGGAAATTGAACGTCGAGCTCGACCCCACGACCCCGCTTCACGAGCTCGACGCCTCCTATAAGCAGATCATCGAGATCGCGCGCGCGCTCATCTTCAACGCGCGGCTCATCATCATGGACGAGCCGACGACTTCCCTGACGGAGGTCGAGATCACGCGCGTGTTCGACAGGATGCGGGCGGTCAGGGAGGCGGGCGTCTCTATCGTCTTCATCTCCCACAAGCTCAAGGAGGTTCTGACGGTGTGCGACACCTTCACGGTTCTCAGAGACGGCGAGGTCGCCATGCGCGGGGATGTGAAGGATGTGACCGAAAAGGACCTGGCGCGCTGGATGGTCGGCCACGAGGTGCGCACGGAAAAGCTCCGGCGGAGCGCGAACATCGGCGGGGAGGCGCTGCGCGTCGAGAAGCTCTCCCGTGGCCGCGCGTTCCGGGACGTGTCGTTCGCGCTGCGCGCGGGGGAGATCCTGGGCTTCACGGGTCTTCTGGGCGACGGGCGCAGCGAGCTTTTCCAGTCGATCTTCGGCCTGACGCCCGACCGCACGGGCGCGATTTTCGTCGGCGGAAGGCAAAGGCCGATCCGCTCCACCACGGAAGCCTGCGAGGCGGGGTTGGGGTATGTGCCCAGAAACCGCAAGGAAAACGGGATCATCAAGGATATGTCCGTGATCGAGAACGGCTCGATCGTGACCTATCGCGCGCGCAGGCGCATGGGGTTTCTCGCGCACAGGCGCATCCTCGCGGACATGGAAAAGAACGTGCGAGATCTTTCGATCAAGGTGTCCGACCTCGACGAGCCGATCACATCGCTCTCCGGCGGCAACCAGCAGAAGGTGGTGCTCGCCAAGTGGCTGTCGGCCTCGCCGCGCGTCATGATCTTCGACAACCCGACGCAGGGCGTGGACGTGGGCGCGAAGGAGGAGATCTACGACATCATCCTCCGGCTCGCGGAGGGCGGCGTCGCGGTCGCCATCCTCTCGAGCGAGGCGCAGGAGATCATCCGGCTGTGCGACCGCGCGTACGTCATGTATCACGGCGAGATTCGGGGCGAGCTCGCGGGCGAGAGGCTGAACGAACAAAACATCATGCTGCTGGCCACGGGCGGCGCGATTTGAGGGGGATACGGGCATGAAGAGGACAAAAATTCTGGGTATCGTCGCCCTCACACTCGCGGCGCTCGTCATTGCCGTGGGCCTGTTCGCCGAGTTCGGCAAGCGGGGCGAGGGCGCCTTCGCCGGGGAGCTTTCCCGCGCGCGCGAGAACCGGGCCGTGCTGGACGCGGGCGAAAAGGCCGTTAAGAACGCGGGGGCGCTCCTCAAGCGCGCCTCGACGGCGAATGCGGGCATCGCCGCGGCGCGGACGGGGGTCGACGAGGCGCTTTCGATGATCGTGCTCCTGGACGAAGCGCTCGAAGGGGACGCGACGGGCGACGCGGAGCTCGACCTGATCCGGGACGCGGCGGAGAAAGTACTCGAGGGCGTGGAGCGCGCACGCGCTACGTCGACCGATTTCGGCGTCCAGATGACCAAGGCGCTCGAGGAGATCGCGGCGGGCGGAAGCGAAATCCTGACCGTCGCGGACGCGCGGGTGCTCGCGCTCTATCAGGCGCTCGTCGCCGATGCCTATAATTCGGTCTCTTCCGCCGAAACGGCGATCGTCGGTGTGCGCGAAAACGCTTTAAAGGTGTTCGAGCTCGCGGGGAACGAAACCGCGATCGAGGAGATCACAGTGACTGAGGAACCCGTCTGCGCGACCATCGACGAATGCCGGCGGGCGCTCTCCGCACTCGATGCGCGCGCGGACGGGTTGGCCGGGTACGGAGCGCAGGTTGATTCGTGGGCGACGGAGGCGGACGCTGCGGCTCGCGCTGCGGCTTCCGTGCGGTTGTCCTTCTGGGACAGGGTCGTCATCATGCTGGCGGACGCGTTCATCGGGGTGATGTTCACGGCGGCGCTCCTTCTTTTGGTCGGGCTCGCGCTTTTCTTCCTCGCGGAGCCGTTCAAAAGACAGTGGGCGAAGACGCCGACGTTCTCCGTCGGGATCGCGCTCCTCGCGATGCTGGTGTTCCAGACCTACGCGCTCGGCTTTTCGCAGGGCTCGGTCGGCGCGTGGGCGAAGTTCTGGTTTGACAACACCTTCAATGTGCTGCGCGCGAACACGTCGGTCGGCATGATCGCCCTGGGCATGACGCTCGTCATCATCACAGGCGGCATCGACCTGGCCGTTGGCTCGACATTGGCAGGTGTCGGCACGGTCCTCATGACCATGATCGACGCGGGCGAGCACGGGGTTCTGGTCAAGTTTGGGATCACGGGGTATCCGGCCTTTGCGATCGGCATCGTGATCGCGCTCGCCTTCGGCGCGCTCATCGGCAGCTTAATCGGGCTTCTGGTCACCAAAGGGCGGATTCCGCCCTTCATCGTGACCCTCGGCGTCATGAACATCATCAGGAGCGTGGCGCAGTACTTCACCAAGAGCTACTCCCCGACGGTGCCCAAGTCCTTCGAGGCCATCGCGAACACGATGGTGCTCGGACAGCGGCCCATGACCATCATCTACTGGCTGGTGCTTGCCGTGATCTTCTATCTCATCATGAAGCACACGGCCTTCGGACGCTACGTCTACGCCGTGGGTTCCAACGAGCGCACCACGAGGCTCTCCGGCATCAACACAGACCGAGTGAAGCTCAAGGTCTACATACTGACCGGACTCGTCGTCGCCATCGCCGCCGTGTCACAGCTTTCCCGCCTCGGGGGTATGGACGTCGCGAGCGCGGGGAACGGCTACGAGCTCGACGCCATCGCGGCCGTCGTCGTGGGCGGTACCGCCATGTCCGGTGGGCGCGGCTCCATCGTGGGAACCGTCCTGGGCGTTCTCATCATCGGCATCATGAACAACCTCCTCATCCTCCTGGGCGTCGATTCCTTCCTGACCGATGCCTTCAAGGGCGCAATCGTCGTGGTGGCTGTTCTCATGCAGCGCAAGGAGAAGCTCGCGTAGCCGGGGTTCTGTCCCCGGTGGCGGCTCTGTCGTAAAGCGATTTGGCTTGCCAAAGGCAACCTCCAAGAAACTGAACCCCCTTGCTTGCCCGAGGCACAGGCCACGGGCGACCGATGCGCGGTGTTGGTTTCAAATTTGCGACCGTTTTTCGCATTTGCGGTCAAATCCTTGTTTGGCGCGCGGTGCCCGCGCCTCATTTCACCTGCGCACGCTTGACACCGCGCGGGGAATCACTTATAATGGTCAAGCTGTACCATTGTATGTTTCGCCAAAAGCGAATGACATATGGACCATTAATATGAAGGAGTGTTTTACCATGTTTCGTACCTACCAGCCCAAGAAGCGTCAGAGGAGCAAGGTTCACGGCTTCCGCGCGCGCATGAAGACCAAGAGCGGCCGCAACGTCCTGAAGGCTCGCCGTCTGCGCGGCCGCAAGAAGCTTTCCGCGTAATGCGTGATGCCCGGGATGGATGTTTCGCCGGCCGGTCGTGAGCGCTTCTCGCGCGCGGTCCGGCTCGGCGCGAATCGTAACTACCGTTACGTATACCGTAAGGGAAAGTCGTATCCCTCCCGAAACCTGACCCTGGTGTATCTCAAGGGCCGGGGAATCAGGGTGGGTTTTTCGGTTTCCTCAAAGGTCGGAAACGCCGTGACCCGCAACCGCCTCAGGCGGTACATGCGCGAGGACGTCCGCAAGATGCTCGTCCGCATGAAGATGGGCAGGTATATCTTCGTCGCCCGTCCGTCCGCGAAGGACGTTGCGCACGAACGACTGACGCACGAGCTTCAAGGTGTCCTTTCGCGCGCGAAGCTCTTTCGGGGGGATGCGGAGTGAGCATCATGGCCCGCGCGCTGCGCGCCGTCATCCGTTTCTACAAGCGGCGGATCTCGCCCGGACTTCCGCCCAGTTGCCGGTTTATTCCAACCTGCTCGGAATACGCCTACGAGGCGATCGGCAAATACGGCGCGATCAGGGGAGGATTGATGGCCGCGTGGCGGATCCTGCGCTGCAACCCCTTCGGCAAGGGCGGCTACGATCCCGTGCCCTGATGCCAGCGCGAAACTCCCGGTGACCGGGTAAAGCAGAAATTGCCGGCCGCATGTGCCGTGAGGAGAGAGAATCATTTCATGACCGGTTTATTTGAGTCGCTGATCAACGGCATATACGGCTTCGTCGGCAATTACGGCGTGGCGATTGTGCTGCTTACGCTCCTGGTGCGCCTCGTGCTTTTGCCGCTTGACATCAAGTCCCGCAGAAGCATGCGCGCGATGAACAGGGTGCAGCCCAAGATGCAGGCGCTTCAGAAGAAGTACGCCAAGGACAAGGAAAAGCTCAACCAGAAGATGTCGGAGCTTTACAAGAAGGAGCACGTGAGCCCGCTGTCGGGATGTCTTCCGATGCTCATCCAGCTGCCGCTTCTCATGATCATGTTCACCGCCATGCGCAACCTCGCGACCGCGGAGACGGGCAAGATGCTCGAGTCCCTGTTCAACCAGCTCATCAATAACGGCGGAGCCGACGGGGTTGGCGCGCTTGCGAACATGCAGGGCTTTTTGTGGATCAAGAACGTCTTTCAGCCCGATTCCTTCGCCAACGGGATCCTGCCCTCCTTTGCGAACGCGCTCAAGTCCGTTCACGCCTACAACAGCTCCTTTGTCGCCCCCGAGAACCTCGAAGGCATGTACAACGCGTACCTCGCCGCGCACTACGGTGCCGGGCAGTTTATCAACGTGTCGATCATCATGTGGACGCTTCGGGTTCCCGCGTCCTTCTACGCGCTTCTCCACTACGCGAACGGGCTTTTCATCCTGCCGCTCTTTGCCGCGGTCTCACAGCTTTTCATGACCAAGCTCACCGCGCCGCAGCAGGCACCGCAGCAGCCC
Source organism: Bacillota bacterium (assembly GCA_023444095.1). Lineage (GTDB taxonomy): Bacteria > Bacillota > Clostridia > Christensenellales > Aristaeellaceae > RUG11247. The sequence continues at coordinate 56,384 of JAEZRP010000020.1, read as the reverse complement.
GCCGACCCGAACTCCCCCGCGAACATGATGAACTCGGGACTCATGAAGTGGATGTTCCCGCTCATGTCGCTGTATTTCTGCGCCAGCTACAACGCCGCGTTCGCCATGTACTGGGCGACGGGTAACATCATCGCCATGGTGGAACAGGTTGCCATCAACAAGTACCTCGACATCGCCGAGAAAAAGAACGCGCCGATCGAGGTCACGTCGGAGGAAGAATAGAACCATAAGGAGGCGTCTCGCCTTGAATTCGATAGAGAAAAGCGCAAAGACTGTCAAGGAGGCAATCCGGCTCGGGCTTGAGGAGCTGAGGTTGGATTCCGCGGACGTGGACATCGAGGTATTGGAGATCGGGAGCCCCGGCATCTTCGGCATGTTCGGAAAGCCCGCGCGCGTGCGGCTTACGCGAAAGGATGCCGCCAAGGACGATTTCAAGTTTGACATTCCCCAGATGACCCTCGACGCGTCTTCCGCGCCGAAAAAGCAACGCGCCGAGAGGCAGCAGCAGCCCCGCAGGGAAAAGGAGAAGCCCGAACCCCAGAAGGCCGAGCAGCCGCGCGAGCAGAAGACCGAGCAGAAGGCCGAGAAAAAGTCCAAGCCCCGTCCGCGCAAGGAGCCGAAACCCGCTTCCGTCGAGGAGGCGCCCCAGGAGCAGGAGCTCTTCGAGGAGGAGCCGTTCGTCGCCACGCCGTTTGAGGCGCTCTCCGCTTCCGCGAAGCAGGCGTACGCCTTCATCCAGGAGCTCACCGAGAAGATGGGCGCACCCGTCGAAATGGAGATCGCCGAGACGCCCGGCCAGATGCGCGTTCGGATGTCCGGCGAGAATATGAGCATGCTCATCGGCCGCCGGGGCGAGACGCTGGATTCCGTCCAGTACCTCGCGAGCCTGTGCGTCAACCGCGACCGCGAGGAGTACCTGCGCGTGTCGCTCGACACCGAGAACTACCGCGCCAAGCGCGAGGAAGCGCTTCGCAAGCTTGCCGTGCGCATGGCCGCCCGCGCCCGCAAGACCGGCAAGCGCGTCGCGCTCGAGCCCATGAACCCCTACGAGCGCCGCATCCTTCACTCTGCGCTCCAGAACGATCCCGACGTCACCACCCACTCCGAGGGCGAGGAACCCTATCGCCGGGTCATCATCACGCTGAAGTAGGAGCGGGGATGGGAGACGGCGAGGGCAGCGCCCACGCCGTTCTGCCAAAGGGAACGCTGTCCCTTTCGAATCCCGTATAGAGGCAAACTCAAATCGGATCCGTTGATCGCCCGGAGATGAAAACTCCGGGCGACCGCGTTTTTGGTACGGATTGCTTCGCGATTCGATCTACGTGCCGGGCAAGGGTCTGGGAATGGCGCCCCTGGCGGTTCCTTCGTCTCCCCTCGTCAGCCCCTCCAGCGTCCACGCGCCCTGCGTTCCGCCCATAGGGGAGGCCGCATAGAACACGGGGGCGACTGCGGCGCAGCGATCGTTTTCGCGGCGCAGGAGGCCGACGGCGCGGCGGGAGTCGGGAAGGGCGTACTTGAGAGAAACGCAGGCGTCGAAGCCGTCTGCGAGGCCCGAGACGAGGCTCCGGCCGCGCAGGTGGGGCGCGAGGTAGCCTTCCGCCTCGGCGGAGAGGCCGAGGATGGCAGCCTCCAGGGCCGCGCGCGCCGTGGCCTCCGCGCTTCCCGGCCACGTGGGCGTTCCGCTCGCCCAGGCGTACTCGGCGTCGGCTGGTTCAAGTGCGCCGTCCTTCGCCTCCCAGATCTCGATGCGCGCGTGTCCGACGACGTCGTTGAGGCGCGTGAGCGCGCGGACCTTGCCGCCCTCGATCTCGATGTCGTCGGCGACGACCGCACCCATGGGCGAAAAGTCTTCCGCCGAGAAGCACGCGAGATAGCGCGCCGACCCTGTCGGGCCGAGAAAGCACGCGTCCTCGCCCAGCGAGGCACGCTCCTGCGGAAGTCCCGCGCCCTCGGGAAGCGCGACCTCCCGCCCCGCGACGCGCAGAAGCGTCGCCTCCCCGCGCAGGATCGCGACGGGCAGGCCGTCCATGCTCGAAAATTCGCTCTCCGCGTTGGTGAGCGGCGCGGGCGAAAGCTCCAGCTCCGCGACGCCTCCCGGCCACTTCACCGCGAACACACCCTCCGGCACGGATTCCGCGATCAGCGCGCCGTCCGCGAACGCCATGCGGTGCGCCTGCCCCGCGTACCCGCGCGCGAGCGGCCTGTGCTCCACGTAGAGCGCGCCGCGCGGCGTCGCGGGCGCGATGAAAGGCGTGTCGCGGGCGCATTCCCCGGCGAACCTCCCGTTCAAATAGATCATGCCGGGCACCCGGCACGAGATCACGACAATCGGCTGCATTCGATCACCCCGTGCGATGATATGCGACCCGTGCGCGAAAAATCCGCGCACGGATGGCGAACGGCGCAATTCCATGTTATACTATATCAAAATGATATGGGGGGTGTCACCATGGCTGGCATCGTCTGGCGGGACAGAAAGCGCATCGTCTTTGCGCTGCCGTGGACGTTCACGCGCTATGCGCTCACGGAGGAGAAGCTCACGATCGACAAGGGACTTTTAAGCCGCAGCGAGGAGGAGATCAGGCTCTACCGCATCCTCGACGTTACGCTCAGACGCTCGCTCTGGCAGCGGCTGTTCGGATTGGGTACGATCCACTGCAATTCGGCGGACAAGTCCACGCCCGAGTTTGACATCAAGAACATCACCCATCCTATCGAGACGAAGGAAAAGTTCTCAGATCTGGTCGAGGCCTGCCGCGACCGGAAGCGCGTCACGAGCCGCGAGTACATGGACGGCGACGACGATTTGGACGACGATCACAACTGACGACGGAGGAGAAGCCCATGTATGAGGGAAAGCTCGTGCGGCTGCGCGCGCTCCGGGAGGACGACGCCGAGCGGTGCACCGGGTGGTTGAATGATCTGGATACCGCGCGCCGGGTGCGCGGCGGCGGGCCGATGCCCTTCTCGCTCGCGGGCGAGAGGAAGTGGATCGAGGAGCACGCTGGGCCTATGCAGGAGGAACAGCACTTCGCCATCGAAACGCTCGACGGCGTTCCCATCGGTGTTTGCAGCTATCATCAGGTGAACTGGCAGTCGCGCCGCTGCATGGTCGGCTGGTTCATCGGCGACAGGTCCGCTCGCAACAAGGGCTACGGAACCGATATGATCCGGCTGCTCCTCAAAATATGCTTTCTGGAGCTCGACATGCACAAGGTTTCGCTCAGGGTCTTCTCCTACAACGAGGAGGCCGTGCGGCTCTACGAGCGCGTCGGCTTCCAGCGCGAGGCGGTATTCCGCGAGAAGGTCTACGCCATGGGAAAAAGATGGGACGACTACGAGTACGGCATGCTGCGTGCCGAATACGACGCGCTATACGGGGGTGACGCCTGATGTACGAGGGAAGGCTCGTCCGTCTGCGCGCGGTGCGGGACGCGGACATCGAGGCATCGATCCCATGGCTGAACGACATTGACACCATGCGACTGCTTGGGGGCGGCGCGCCTGTGCCGAAGACGCTCGAATCGGAACGCGCGTGGGTCAGGGAACAGGGTGAGAACCTGTTCGCGATCGAGACGCAGGGGGGACAATTCCTCGGCACATGCTGCGTCTTTTCCGTGAGCGCACAGAGCAGAAACTGCATGGCCGGCTGGTTCATCGGCGATCCCGCGATGCGCGGAAAGGGCTACGGGAGCGACATGATCCTCACGTTTCTCAAGTATTTGTTCGAGGAGCGGAACATGGAACGCGTGGCACTGACCGTGAATGGCTATAACGCGGGCGCGATTCGGCTCTACGAGCGGCTCGGCTTCGTGCGCGAGGGTGTTCTGCGCGAGAACGTCTATACGCTCGGTAGGTTTCACGACGAGTACGTCTACGCCATGCTCCGGCGCGAATACGACGCGCTGTACGGAGGAACGGACTGATGTACGAGGGAGAGCGCGTCCGGCTGCGCGGGTTTCGCCCGGAGGAGACGGAGATTTGCGCCGGTTGGCTGAACGACCTCGCGACCATGTATCTCGCGGGTGGAGGCGGGCAAACGCCGCGCACGGTGGCGGAAAGCCAGGCGTGGCTGAACCGCCCCGGACAGAACCGATTTGCGGTCGAGACGCTCGACGGGCGGCTGATCGGCATGTGCGTCGCGAAGGAGTTCGATGAGAAGAGCAGGCATTGCATGGTCGGCTGGCTCATCGGAGAGAAAGACGCGCGCGGGAAAGGTTACGGGAGCGACATGATCCGCGCGCTGCTCAGATACGCCTTCGAGGAGCGAGGCATGGAGCGCGTGGCACTCGACACCATCGGCTACAACGCGGGCGCGATCCGGCTCTATGAGCGGATGGGCTTCGCGCGCGAGGGCGTGCTGCGCGAGCACGCGTATGCGAAGGGGCGCTATTGGGACGTCCATTTCTTTTCGATGCTCAGAAGGGAGTATGACGCAAGGTTTGCCCGTCAGGCCAAACCTTGCGACCGCGCCGATAGAATGGCAGATTCGGCCGACGCGTCTGGCAGCATGGCTCTTGAGAAGGGATTTGTCTATCTCGACGAGGCGGCGCCCGGCATCCGCTGGGACGCAAAGTACGCGACAAGCGACAACCTGACGGGCGCGCCGCTCGACGGCTATCGTGTCAACCGCGTGGTCGGCACGGCCGAACTTGGCGCGGCGCTTAAGAAGGCGGCAGATTACTTTGCATGCCTTGGCTTTGGCCTTCTCATCTACGACGCGTACCGCCCCGCGCGCGCCGTCCGGACGTTCGCCCGGTGGGCCGCCCGGGCTGAGGACTTCAGGACAAAGGCCCCCCATTACCCGAACATCGATAAGGAGGATCTGTTCCGCCTCGGCTACATCGCCGAGAAGTCCGGCCACAGCCGGGGGAGCAGCGTCGATCTCACGCTCACGCGCGATGGCGCGCCCGTCGACATGGGCGGCATCTTCGACCTCATGGACGAAATCTCTCATCATACGCATCCCATGCCCACGGAAATCGCCGGAAATCGCCAGGCCCTCAGGGATGGCATGGAGGCTTGCGGCTTCCGCGCCTACGACGCCGAATGGTGGCATTACAACCTCGCTTCCGAGCCCTATCCGGACACGTACTTCGACTTCGAGATCGTGTAAGGGGAGGGGAACGGCGCGCGCAGCCTCCCTCAAGAGCTGGCGCCCCTGAGAATACCATGCTGGAAAGCTCATATGATTCTTCGTCGGATCGCCGGGGGAACCCCGGCGATCCGATTCTGTTATGGGTGTGGCCAAAATCGAACACGGCGGCGCGGGGTTTGGGGCCCCGCGCCGCCGGCACGAAAAGATTGATTCCTCATTCAGCATGGAGTTCCAAAGGGTCCTTGGCCCTTTGGCGGGAGCAGAGGGCAGCCCTTCGGCTACTACATGCTCTCCCCCGTATACGCCACGAGCGCGGCGTCCTGCACGCCGGGGAGTGCGGAGACGCGGTTCAGGAACGCGTCCTGCTTCTCGACGCGGATCTCATAGGTCGCCTCGATGCCGGCGCTGGAGACGGTCTTGGATTTGAGCTTGAAGTATTTGAGCGCGCCCACGGCCTGCGCGACGGCGCGCTCGGCGGCGTCGTTCATGCGCACGACGAGCAGGTAGCTGTTGAGCCTGGAGGACTGCATGTTGATGATGATGGTGAGAAGGACCGCGATGCCGACGACGGTGAGGGCGGTGAGGAAGAATTGGCCCGCGCCGAGAAGGATGCCCATGGTGAGCGCCCAGAACATGTACGCGGTGTCGAGCGGCTCCTTGACGGCGGTCCTGAAGCGCACGATGGAGAGCGCGCCGACCATGCCCATCGAGAGCTGGATGGACTGCTTGATGCACATGACGACGGGGGTGGTGACGAGCGTCATCATGATGAGCGTCAGGGCGAAGTTGCTCGAGTACATCACGCCCCTGTAGTTCCGCTTGTAGATGAACGCGATAAACAGCCCCACGGCGAACGCGAGTACCAGGGAGAAGATGATCGTGAGCCACGAGGCCGGGGTAATCGTCTGGGAACTGAACAGGTCCGAGATTGCGCTTTTGTTCATCGGGGTATCCTCCTTGTCTATCGAGACGCGTTCGCGTCAAATCACATGTTCGAATCGCCGGGCGAGAACGTACTTCGAAATGGCGCTTCTCTCGGCGGTAAGCCCGCCCAGCAGGGCCGAGACGAAGTCGGGCAGGTAGGAGTTGAACTTGACCTCCAATATCTCCACGTTCCGGTCGTGCGGGCACACGGTCGGGATGTCCGGCTCAAAGAGCTCCAAACTGGAAAGTCCCGTCCGGAGCCTCGTGTCGAACGTGATCCGGACATCCTCGACCGGATGCTCGTACGCCTCACGCGCGTAATCCACAATGACCTTTGGCCGGAGAAGCCGCGTGCGCATCATGAGGAACATCTCCTGAATGAGCGGGCTCTGTGCCGATTGGAGCCCGCGCGGATCGCCCTCGATCAGCTTCTCGCACAGCCGCCGCGTGATTCGAACCGACGACTTCTGGATGAGATCGCCCGCCTTGCGCTTGCGCTCGAGGAAGATCCCGTCGTCCGAAAAGCCGTAGATGCGGATGCGGTACTTGTCGCGGTGCATAACGCCGTTCTCCTTGTCGCGTAGGGCCGTGTCGAACGCGTCGTCGAAGTACAGGGAGCGGATCATGTACGGTCCGCGTGCGCAGTGCGGGTCGAGCTTCAAGACCGGGGAGAGCCGCGCGCGCAGGACGTCCAACTCCGCGGGATTGATGAAGTATTTCAGCTCGTGCCGCGCGGGGAGCGCCTGCCTCTTTCCTGCCTGCATACGTTTTCCTCTTATTTGCCCGAATTTTCGTAGTCCTGCACCGCCTGATACGCCGCGCCGAAGTAGGTCTGCATCTCGGTGTTCGAGAGGTTGAGCGCGTCCTTGAACCAGCCGAGCAGCTTTGTCGGCCTGTCCTCCGCGTAGGAGACGAGAACCTTGAGGTCCGCCCTGTACTCCGACTCGGTCTGGCCCCACTTCGCGAACTGCGCCGGGAGCTCCGGCAGAAGCGCGTTGTACCGCTCCTCGATCTTGGAGAGGACATTTTGGGTGGAGTACGTGGTCGCCAGCTGTTCGCCGAAGTAGGTGAGGAACTCGTCCCGGAAGCGGTCGTTCTTCATGCACGCGATGAACAGATCGTTGTTGGTGCGGTTTCCGTTTCCCATGCCGCCCGGGGTGAGCCAGCGGCGGATGGAGTTGGTGTCGGTGTAAAACGCCCAGTCGAGGTCGAACAGGCACCAGCGCCAAAGCCCGTCGCCGTTGGGGTTGCGATAGCGCTTGACGTTGAGCGTGTCGGTGTTGCCCGTAAATATTTCGACGGACATGTACTCGATAAAGTTCTGGATGTCGATCACCGAGCCGATGTGCGCATACGCCTCGTCGGTGTTCATGCTGTTGTTTTTGATCCAGGCGAGCAGATCCGCGTAGGTCTCGTTCGAGCCCTGCATCACGTTCGTGTTCGCCTTGACGAGGTCGATGTCGTCTTCATCGCCCGCCCAGCCCTCGAACTGGCAGATGGAGTAGGAGCTGACGTGCTCGCGTATGTTGTACTGGCCCCAGTAGACGCCGTTGATGTACACCACGCACAGCTCCGTCTTCTGGTAATACACGCTCGTGTCGTCCGCGAGATCGGTGAGGATGGAATCGCGCATGCGCGTATGGACGCCGTCCTGGCCCGAGGAGCGCAGGAGGAAGGAGTTGTACTCCGTGTAATCCCGGTCGGTAAACAGCGCTGCCGGGAACGTGCCCTCTCCGGAATACTTGGCGCGCGCGTAGACCTTGAACGCCTGCTGCGCCATGGCGCGGCTGTACTGTCCGTGGAGCTTGATGCCGCACTCCTGCGAGAGCAGGGTCGTCCCGTCCGCCTCGTATACCTCGATATGCGCCTCCCGCTCCCAGTCCATCCAGAAGTTCGCGCCGGAGTTCATGGAGCCGTAGGGGAAGGTGGCGGTCGCATTCGGACCCTTGACCATGATGCCTGCCTCGTCGCTGACGAGGTTGTAGGGATCTGAGACGAGCGAGACCACGCGCATGGTGTGCGAGACGCCGAAAAAGTAGGTCTGGCAATCGGCGTACGACTCGAGCGCGTCGTCCGCGTACACGCGCGTGCGCAGGACCGTCGTCGACGAGATCGTGATCGGGCCCGCGTAGAGCGTGGAGGACTCGGTCGGGTCCTTGCAGTCGGTGGTATAGTAAATGCGGTCGCCCGGTTCGCCGGACAGCTCGACCGTGATCGTTTCGCCAGCCGTGAAAAGCCCTCCCGCGACGGAGTAGGTCGGCGGGAGCGCCTTTTTCGCGTAGCGCGCGCCGGAGTTTTCCGCAAGGGGCGTCATCGACGTAAAGTAATAAAGGGTGCCGTACGCGCCGGGAAGGCGGCCGTAGGAAATATTCGCGAACTGCTGGGGCACGAAGACGCGGTCGAAGATCGCGCCGTCGGGCATCGAGAGGCAGAGGTTGTAGCCGCCCGCCGCCGAGAGACGGAAGTTCGCGTGGAGCGACGCGCCGGATGGTTCCGTGAGCCCCGAGCAATAGACGCCCAGGTATCCGCCCGCCTCGATCACCGTGCCCGCGGGGAACTGCCACTTGCGCGGCTTGCCCGCATCGTCTGAGAAACCGAAGTTCGAAAGGTCGATCGCGTTCGCCGTCGCGTTGTAAAGTTCCACCCAGTCGTACTTTTGCTGAGTGGTGGAGGCGGTGATTTCCGTGATAAACACGCCAATCGAATTGAGCGCCGCGAACCGATCCGAGATCAGCGCGGCGCTTTCCTGCGTATTTGCCATGCCGGGCGTTGGTGCGATTGAGTTTGTGAAACTCCCGTCGGATTGTATCGAGTAGGCCTCGTCGGCTTTCAGGAGCGGAAAGTCGACTGCGTCCAGAAGCTGTCCCTTTTCGTTTGAGAGGACAGCCGTTTCGCCCTCGGTCGAGAACTTGAACGAGGCATGGTATTGGTCGCCTTCCGCCTTGTCAAGGCCGGAGCACCAGACGACGAGGTATCCGTTCGCGGGAATGGTCGTGCCCGCGGGGAACGACCATCGCATGACATCCTCGCGCGTGTCGCTCAGATGATACCCCGAAAGGTCGACCGCGGAATCGGACGCGTTATGCAGCTCCATATAGTCGTAGCACATGCCATCCGGAGCCGCATAGGAGACGTTTTTCGCCATGATCTCCGAAATTTCGATCGGGCTTTCGATCATAACGGTTTCAAAAGACTTATGGTTTTCGCTGGTGTTTTCAAGTCCCGGCGTATACTCGCCCGTGACCTTCCAGGTTCCCACGTCGACGCGCATGTAGGATTCGTTGTTCTGAAGATCGGGCACGTTGACGGAGTCGACGGCCGTTCCGGCCGCGGAAAAGAGCATCATCGTGTCGCCCGCGCGGCTGATGGAGAATGGCGCGTGCAGCTCGTAGCCAGCGGTGTTGCGGTTTTTGCTGTCGCAGAAGACGACCGCGCACGCACCCGGCGCGAGGGTCAGATCCGGGAACACGAACCGGTCGGTCGCGGTCGCGTTTTTAGCGAGCGTCACGCCCGCAAGGTTCACGGCCTGTGAACCGACGTTCATAATCTCCAGCCAATCGCTGCTCTCGCCGTCTTCGGTGTAGAGGGCGGAGTCGTTGGCTGACATGATTTCGTTGATGCGGATGTCGCCCGAGGCGTGAATGACCGTGACGGCGCCGTCCTCGGCCTGGGCTTCCTTCGTCGCGAGACTGAAGCCGTCCGAATGAAACGATTGATAGAGGAACGCCGCGAGAATGGCGACGACGCCGATCATCGAGATGACGACGAGGTCGTTTTTCCCGGTTCGTCCCTTCGCGGGCTTTCTGCGCGCGGTTCGATTTCCCATGAACACACCCCCTCGTACCACACATCCTTTATATCATAACTGATGTTTCTGAATATTGCGATGATAAAGTGCTGACAAATGTACGAATATTCTGTAAACGGCCGTGACCGGAGAGAGCGGCGCAGCATATTGTGCGAGTGGGGGCCGAATGGAGGGAACCCATGGAAGATATGCTTTTTTTCAGACTCGATTCGAGTTACATTGATGAAATGCTTGAGATACAAAGGGTGTGTTGGGAGAAAGAGCCCGGCGTCTTCGTCGCGAGCAGTCCGGATGCGTACCTGAGGTCCTTTGAATTTGAGAATTTCGTGGTCGGCGTGTCGGATGGCGGGCGACTTGTTGGCTTCTTGAATTGCGCCGTACACAATCGCCACTCGGGGATGAATCTGGGGCGGCAGCTGAATTATACGCCCGAAATGCTCGACCGGGTCGGCCACCTGAACACTGTTCTCATGCGCCCCGATCACAGGGGCCGCGGGCTCGCGCTCCGGCTTGTCAGGATGGCGATCCAGGAATTCCCCGCGCGCGTCCGCTACCTCATGTCGACGACCTCCCCGGAAAACACCGCGGCCCAGCGGATTCTGAACGACTTTGGGTTCGATCGTCAGGGCGGCGAGCTCGAGGTCTGCGGGCAAAGGCGGCTCCTGTTCGTACGCGACCTCGAAGTCCACCCCAAATAAACGGAACCCCCGGTTTCCCGGGGGTTCGTCAGTTCGCTACTCGGCCGGTACTTCCGGCAAGGGGCCTTCCGGCGGAATGCTCTGCGCGGATTTCCTGCGCGGGCGCTCCTTTTCGTCGGAAGAGCTCTTCTTCGCGCTCGCGCGTTCGAGCGCGCTCTTAAGTTCCTCGAGAAGGTCCGGGATCAGTTCGATCATCCGGTCTGTGGCGCACTTGGTCTGCGCGGGCAACATGCGCACGTGATTGTCGCCGCAGACCAGAAAGCCCACGGGCTGGATTGTCACGCCCGCGCCCGCGCCGCCCGCGAAGGGGTAGTTCTGACTCGCCTTGTCGGAAGCATATTCGCCGCCGCCCGCGACGAAGCCGAAGCTGACCTTCGATACGGGGACGACCGTCGAGCCGTCCTGCGCCACGATCGCGTCGCCGAGCACGGTGTTGACGTCCACCATGTCGCGGATCGACTCCATCGCGGTGTCCATCAGCCCGTGAATGGGGTGCCTTTCCATACTATCATCCTCCGATGCCGCGCAATCTATGCAGTAACGCGGCCTTCATAATATGTCCCGCCGTGAGCCGCGCTATCCCGTGCGCCTCGCCCGCGAGCGTGCGGTGGGCGAAATCCGGCGTCACGCGCACGCGGCCCGCCGCGTTCGTCGCCGCGCGGATCGCGTCAGCCGCGACGAGCAAAAGGCCGCATACCTGCGCCGTGAGCGCCGCGTCGCCGGTCCCGATGGTCACGTTCAAGTCGAGCCGTTCGATGTAGAGCGGTTGTCTCATCAGGATGCGCAGAACGAAGCGGAACGGTATGATCTTTTTAAGAACTTTTACGCCGGGCTTTCGCGTTTCGGCCTTTTTTTCGCGAATGCGCGCGCGAAACACGCCCACGCCGAAGCAAAGCCCGCGCGCGTCCAAGCGGACGGCGAACACGAGCGGGAGATGATAAAGATAGATGGCGCACATGACCGACGCCGCGACCCAGTGCAAGCTTTCACCTCCTCCGCGCGATCAGTTTGCCCAAAATCACCCAATTCTTCCAAGACTGTGGTAGAATATAAAGAAAGGGGGGAGAAGAATGGCCGATTTGAAGGTTTTCGCAAAGACGGTCGAGGACGAGGCGCTTTCGCAGGTCAATTTACTGCTTTCTCAGGAGGCGTTTCGGGGCTGCAAGGTGCGGATCATGCCGGACGTGCATGCCGGAAAGGGTTGCGTGATTGGGTTTGCCGCGGATCTGGGGGACAAGGTTATCCCGAATATCGTGGGCGTCGACATCGGCTGCGGCATGTTGACGGTAGAACTGGGGAGGGCGGCGCTCTCCCTCGACGAGCTCGACCGCGCGATCCGCGCGAAGGTTCCCTTCGGGCGAAACGTGCACGAGGGCCGCGCGGCGCGATTCCCTCAGATGCTCGATCTGCGGTGCTACCGCGACCTCAAGGATGCGAAGCGTCTCGAAAGGAGCATCGGGACGCTCGGCGGCGGGAACCACTTCATCGAGGTGGACGCGGACAAGGACGGGAACCGCTATCTCGTCGTTCATTCCGGCAGCCGCAATCTCGGAAAACAGGTGGCCGAATTCTATCAAAAGCTTGCGGTCGACCTCATGTCCGGGAAGGATGCATTGTTCGAGGCGCAGGAAAAGCTGATCGCCGACTACAAGGCGGCGGGGAAGAGGAGCGAGATTCAGGCGGAGATCAAGAAGCTCCATAAATTGTTCCTGGCGCGAAAGCCGGAGATTCCGGAAGAGCTTTGCTACCTCACCGGCAGGTACCGCGACGACTACCTTCACGATATGCGCATCTGTCAGGCGTACGCGGTCAAGAACCGCGCGACCATCGCGGACATCCTGCTCCGCGCGATGGGCCTTTCTGAAATTGGGCGGTTCGAGACCATCCACAATTACATCGATCTCGAATCGAACGTCGTGCGCAAGGGCGCGATCCGCGCCGCGAAGGGGGAGCGCGTGCTCATCCCCATCAACATGCGCGACGGCTGCATCGTCGGGATCGGCAAGGGCAACGACGACTGGAACCAGTCCGCGCCGCACGGGGCGGGCAGGCTCATGAGCCGCCACAGGGCGCGCGAGATCCTCTCCATGGACGAGTTCCGGGCGAGCATGGCGAACGTGTTTACCACCTCCGTCGGGGAGGATACCATCGACGAGGCGCCCATGGCCTACAAGCCCATGGACGAAATTCTGGATGCCATCGGCGATACCGTCGAGGTTGAACGGATCATCGCGCCCATCTACAACTTCAAGGCATCCGAATAGGAGGGCCACGCGCGCGCTGCAATCCCGGTTTCGGCGTCGGTACGCGCGATCCTGTAATACGGGCGGCGGTTTTTGTCGGACGCCCCGGACGTCGTCGCCCGTGCGGGCGCGCGCATCCGCTTCCTCGCGCTCTACGGCATCTACGGCTTCGGCAAGATCTTCACGGACGCGATCGCCGGCATCGGCGGATCCGACTGATGCTCCCCTCGCTCGCGGGCACGTGGGCGTTTCGGTCCTGTGGATGCTGTTGTTCGTCCGAAGCGCCGCACGCTTCAGATCATCGTCGCGGCCTACCCCACTTCGTGGGGATTCACGGCCTTTATGTTTCTCCTCGATTACGCGCGCTTCCGGCGCAAAAGGCTTGTATCGCCCGCGCCTTCCGTGCTATAATTGGCGCAGAAAAATAGGGAGGCGCCTAATGATTAAGAACAACCATTTGCTGCCCTTTCTGTGGCTGCACGGCGAGGACGAGGCGACGCTTCGCGACATGCTTCAAAAGATCGCGGCGTGCGACATCGGGGCGGTGTGCCTCGAATCGCGCCCGCATCCGGACTTCGCGGGCGACACCTGGTGGCGGGATTTGGACATCATTCTCGACGAGGCCGTGAAGCTCGGCCTGAAAATTTGGATTCTGGACGACTCGCACTTCCCGACGGGCTTTGCGAACGGCAAGGTTGTAGACGCGGAGACGGAACGATCCAAACAGTACATCCGCTGCGCGCGCGCGGACGTGGTCGGGCCGATGGCGGGCGCGCGGCTGAACGTCCGGGGCATGATGGCGCACAGGCCCAATCCCTTCGCGTCCGCGGGCCCGTTCCAGCCCAAGAACCAGAGGACGTTTTCCGACGAATCGCTCTACGCGGTGTACGCCCACCCCATTCGCGAGTTCGACATGCTCGGCGAGGGGATCGACATCACAAGCAAGGTTGAGGACGGCGCGCTCGTCTGGGACGTTCCGGCGGGCGCGTGGCGCGTGGTCGTCACCTACCTTTCGAGAAACGGCGGCGGCAATACCAACTACATCAACCTTCTTCATGGCGAGAGCGTCGACATTCTCATCGACGAGGTGTACGAGAAGCACTACGCCCACTACGCGAAGTACTTCGGATCGACCATTCTGGGCTTTTTCTCGGACGAGCCCGCCGTGGGCAACTGCATCGGCTTTGCATTTGACGAGCGCGTCGGCTACAAGCAGATGGCGCTCCCGTGGGCGCCGGAGATGCCGGACCTTCTCGGAGAGGACTTTCTCAAGACCGCCGCGCTTCTGTGGCACGACGGCGAGGGCATGGAGCTCGCGCGGCTCAACTACATGAACGCGTGCACCAGACTGATTTCCAGGAATTTCTCGGACAGGTTGGGCGTGTGGTGCGAAAGGCACGGCGTCCTGTACATCGGCCACGTGATCGAGGACAACAACCAGCACATGCGGCTGGGTTCGAGCTGCGGCCACTTCTTCCGCGCCATGAGCGGCATGCACATGGCGGGCATCGACGATATCGGCGGGCAGGTCATCCCCGGCATGGAGAGCGCGTGCCGCTACGGCTTCGTAAAGTCGGACGGCGAGTTCTACCACTTCGCGCTCGGCAAGCTCGGCGCGTCGCTCGCGCAGGTCGACGAAAACAAGAAGGGCCGCACGATGTGCGAAATCTTCGGCGCGTACGGCTGGAACGAGGGCGTCCGGATGATGAAATGGCTCGCGAACCACTTCATCGTGCGCGGCGTCAACTACTATGTGCCCCACGCCTTCACCGGCAAGGCGTTCCCCGACCCGGACTGCCCGCCGCACTTCTATGCCCACGGTCATAACCCGCAGTACAGGCACTTCGGCCTCCTCATGCGCTACATGAACCGGCTGTGCGACCTCTTCGACGGCGGCTCGCCAGTCATCGACTGCTGCGTGCTCTACAACGCCGAGAGCTATTGGATGGGCGAGGCCATGTACGTCCAGAAGCCCGCGCGAAAACTCGCCGAGGCGCAGCGCGACTTTCTGTTCTGGCCCGTGGACGCGCTTCAGAGGCTCCCCAAGCGGCCGCTCGTCGTGCCCGCGTGCGAGCACCTGCCGCCCGAGGCGGTCGGGTGGATCGAGGAAAACAAGGACGACGTGATCTTCGTCGACCGGCTGCCCTCGGAAATAAAATCCGGGAAGGTCGTGCCGCTTCACGCGCTCGCGGACGCAATTTCCGCGCATCTTGCGCTGTCCGCGCACCCGAAGGGGCTTCGAATCTACCACTACAGGGCCGACGAGGAGGCGTTCATGTTCTTCAACGAGGACATGGCGGCCCCGGTGGACGTGCTGGCCGATCTTCCCGCGGGCGCGTTCTACGACGCGGAGGCGGACCGCTACGTGGAAGCGGATGCCGGGGTGCGCATCCTCCTTCAGCCCGGCGAGGCGAAGGTGTACGTCGCGGGCAAAAAGGCCGACGTCACACCCGTCTCCGGGAGGACGGTCGTCCTCGAGCCGTCGCTCGTCGGCTACGCGACCGCCGAACAATACCCCGTGTTCGGGCCGCTCGAAAAGCCGGCGCAGGAGTTCTCCGGCACCATGGCTTACGCCTTAGAATATGTTTCGGATCACGCAGCGCGCGCGGAGATTCGGATCGCGGAGCTGACCGAAGCGGTCGAGGTATTCGTGAACGGCAATTCGCAGGGCATGGCCATCGCGCCGCCCTACGCGGTCGAGATCATGCTCGAAAGGGGCAAAAACGAGATCCGGCTCGAGGTCACGAACACCTTGGGGAACCAGATGCACGCCTACGACGGCGGCCACTTCTCCGGCCCGTCGTTCGCGCCCGCGCTTGGGATCCTGGGAGATGTGACGCTCGTCCTCGCATGACGATCGAGCTTTTGGAAATGTCCCTCGCGTTTGAAACGCGCGAGGGGCTCTTTTCGCCCGCGCACGCCGACCGGGGGACGCTCGCGATGCTCTCGCTGGCGGACTTCCGGCCGGGCCTGCGGGTGCTCGACCTCGGCTGCGGCTGGGGACTGGTCGGCGTCGCCGCGGCAAAAATCTGCGGCGCGGAGAATGTATGGATGGCGGATATTGACCCGCGGGCGGTTGAAACCGCGCGGGAGAACGCGGAAAGAAACGGCGTCTTTGGCGCGCACTACTGCGTCTCGGACGGTTTTTCCGGGATCTCCGAGGCGGGGTTTGACCTGATCCTCTCGAACCCGCCGTACCAGAGCGACTTTTCAGTCGCGAAGGGGTTTATCGAGAAGGGCTTCAACCGCCTGAAAATCGGCGGACGGATGCTCATGGTGGTCAAGCGCGAGGCGTGGTACCGGAACAAATTTACCGCCGTTTTCGGCGGCGTTCGGGTTTTTCCGCTCGATGGGTACTTCGTGTTCGCGGCGGAAAGGCGGCGTATTTCGCGCGGCGGAATGTAATGATATCTTTTCTTGACATTAGACTTAACGGAGGCTAAAATACATATGTTAGCAATGTAATTTGGGCATATTCCGGTATGCGCAATCTACAGCGGCGCTGCGAATCATAGACAGCATTTTATATAAGGAGGGGATTGACAATTGACGTGGCCAATCTACGCAATAATTGCGCTGATTGCGCTGGCGACCGGCTCGGCGGGCGGTTATTTCTATCGCAAGAACGCTATGGAGAAAAAGCTTGGGCAGACCGACGAGGTAATCAAAAACCTGCTCGAAAACGCCAAGCAGAAGGCGGAAGAAAAGCGCAAGGAAGCCGTTATCGAGGCTAAAGATGAGATCATCCGGTTTAAGTCGGAGGTTGATAAAGAAGTCCGAGACCGCCGCGCGGAAGTAGCGCGGTTGGAGCGCAGGGTCAACCAGCGCGAGGAAGCGCTCGACAAGAAATTTGACAACCTTGAAGCGCGCGAAGAGCAGTTAAACGGGAAATATGCCGACGCCGAACGGCTTGAGGCCGAGGCGAAGGAGCTGCACGGCAGGCAGCAATCGGAACTCGAACGCATCGCGGCCATGACGATGGAGGAGGCCAAGTCCATCCTCGTCGACCGCATCCAGAAGGACGCCTACCACGATGCCGCCGTCATGGTGCGCGACATCGAATCGCAGGCGAAGGAAGAGGCGGACAAGAAGGCGCGCAACATCGTCGCGCTCGCCATACAGAAGTGCGCGGCAGACCACGTCGCTGAGACGACGGTCTCCGTGGTCGCGCTCCCCAACGACGACATGAAGGGCCGCATCATCGGCCGCGAGGGCAGGAACATCCGCACCCTCGAAACCGCGACGGGCGTCGATCTCATCATCGACGATACGCCCGAGGCCGTCATCATCTCGGCCTTCGATCCGGTGCGCCGCGAGGTCGCGCGCATTGCGCTCGAAAAGCTCATCATGGACGGTCGCATCCATCCCGCCCGCATCGAAGAGATGGTCGAGAAGGCGAAGAAGGAAGTCGACCAGCAGATCCGCGAGGCGGGCGAGCAGGCCGTGTTCGAGACGAACATGCACTCGATCCATCCGGAACTTGTGAAGCTCCTCGGCCGCATGAAGTACCGGACAAGCTACGGGCAGAACGTGCTCAAGCACTCCATCGAGGTCTCGCACCTCGCTGGCGTCATGGCAGCCGAGCTCGGCGCAGACGTTACCCTCGCCAAGCGCGCGGGACTTCTGCACGACATTGGCAAGGCCATCGACCACGAGGTCGAGGGAACCCACGTCACCATCGGCGCGGATCTCGCGCGCAAGTTCCGCGAGTCCGAGGCAGTCATCAACTGCATCATGGCCCACCACAACGACGTGGAGGCCGCGTCCGTCGAGGCCGTGCTCGTGCAGGCCGCGGACGCCATCTCCGCAGCCCGGCCCGGCGCGCGCCGCGAGTCGCTCGAGAACTACATCAAGCGCCTCGAGAAGCTCGAAGCCATCGCCTATACCTTCGAAGGCGTCGAGACCTGCTACGCCATCCAGTCCGGTCGCGAGGTGCGCATCGTCGTCAAGCCCGAGGACGTCAACGACTCCGGTACCCTCATCCTCGCCAAGGAGATCGCCAAGAAGATCGAGGCCGAGATGGAGTATCCGGGTCAGATCAAGGTCAACGTCATCCGCGAGACGCGGTCCGTGGAGTTCGCGAAGTAGCAGCGGACTCTGCCCCCACCCCCTTCAGGGGGACTGAGCCCCTTTGGAAACACCATCCTTCATTTGTTGAAGATTTGTCTGTCGACGGCCCGGGGATCAAATCCCGGACCGTCGCATTTTTTGGGGATGATTCGTGATTTCGCGTTGTGCGAATCCTGTTATTACGGTATAATCATGCATATACGCCGATGGGAGTGGTTTTGTGACGACGCTTGTTCCCTATGAGACCCTCTACGAGGCGCGCTCGCTTGAGCGAATTTCTCATTTCTTCGGATTCCATTCGTCTCTTTTTTCCGCGGATGTCGACGCCGAGAAGATGGAGCAGGAGAATCGGGAGACGCTCGCTTCGTGGCGCGAGGAGCCGAATCGGCTGTTCGTCATTCTGGAAGACGGGGAGGACGCGGGCTTTCTGCGGCTTCGCTTTCGCGGGGATATCGTCGCCTGGATCGAGGACATATTCGTCGACGAGGAGCTGCGCGGGCGGGGCATCGCCTCGCGCGCCATCGGAGAGGCCGAGCGCATCGTGCGGGACGTGCCAGGCTATGAGGCGGTGTGCATCGACGTCGTGCCCAGAAACGCAAACGCCATGCGGCTCTACCATAAGCTGGGCTATCTCGACCTCAGCATCATCACGCTGCGCAAGGAGCTCTACGCGCAGAAGCGCGACAGGCCGGTCAAACTGCTTGGGCTGGATTTTCGATATTAGGAGGTTCGTCAGATGCCGATACTGGACATGCCGCTTGAAAAGCTCTACGAGTACGGGGGGCGAAACGAGAAGCCGGAGGATTTTGACGCATACTGGGACCGCGCGATCGCCGAGATGGAGGCGCTGGGCACGGGCTGTGAGCTCGTGAAGAGCGCGTTTCAGGCGCCGGGCGCGGAGTGCTATGATTTGTGGTTCACGGGCGTGGGCGGCGCGCGGGTGCACGCGAAGTTTTTGAAACCCGCGCACACCGCGGGGAAAATTCCGGCGGTTCTGATGTTCCACGGCTACACCGGGGACTGCGGTTCATTTTCCGAGAAACTCTCCTACGTGTGCGCGGGCTTCGCGGTCGCGGCGCTCGATTGCCGGGGGCAGGGGGGGCTTTCCGAGGACACCGGCTCCGTGAAGGGCAACACCATGCGAGGCCAGATCATCCGGGGCCTCTCCGATCCCGATCCGGATAAGCTTCTGTTCCGCTCGATCTACCTCGACACCGCGCAGCTCGCGCGCATCGTCATGGCGATGGACTTCGTGGACGAAGCCCGCGTCGGCGCGACGGGCGGTTCGCAGGGCGGCGGGCTCACGCTTGCGTGCGCGGGCCTGACGCCGGACCTCAACCGCGCCGCGCCGCAGATGCCTTTTCTGTGTGACTACCGCCGCGTGTGGGAAATGGACCTCGCCGTCGACGCCTATTATGAGCTCAGGGACTACTTCCGCCACTTCGATCCCATGCACGCGGCGGAAAAGGAGATTTTCACAAAGCTCGGATACGTCGACAATCAGCACCTGGCAAAGCGCATTCGCGCCGAGGTACTGATGGGTACGGGCCTCATGGACAACATCTGCCCGCCGTCCACCCAGTTCGCGGCGTACAACAGGATCGCGGCGAAGAAAAACGTCCTCATCTACCCCGACTTCGCCCACGAGCGATATCCCGGCTGGGACGACGCGGTGATGCAGTTCATGCTGGGGATGTCGTAAACGCGGTCGCCCGGGGTCTGGGTCCCGGGCGATCCGACGGAAAAAGGATTCCTTCCTCATCAGCGCGGGAGTGTCAACAGCGCCTGCCCCTGAGCGGTCTGAGGCAGAGCCCCGTCGTCACCTGCTCAATAACCTGGCCGCCAGCGGCCTGTGGACGACCATCGCGCCCTTGGGGCAAAGCTCCTGGCAGCAGAAGCAGCGGATGCAGGCCTTGCGGTCGATGACGGGGAGCTTTCGGCGCATGACGATGGCGGAGGCGGGGCAGACCTCGCGGCACTTTCCGCAGCCGATGCAGTCGCGCTTCGCCAGCGCGGGCTTCGACTGCAGGAAGACGGACATGGCGGAGCCGAGAAGCTTCCCTTTGAAGAAAACGACGTCGTGGCGCGGCGCGAGCACGAAGTCGGGGAGCGCAAAGCGCGCGATGTCACCGACCAACTCGATCTCGGCGGGCGCGAGCCCCCGGTCGCGCGCGGAGGCGAGGGTCGGCGCATCCTGCGTGGAGATCCGGATAATTTTCGCGCAGGCCATGTCCACCTCGTAGGGGGACGCACCAGCGATCACGCAGCCGATTTTGCGGGGCGCGCCCATGGTCGGGCCGTTGCCCTCCATGCCGACGACGGCGTCGACGATGGAAAGGCGGGGCTTCAAATACTCGTTGATGTCCACCAGCATGTCCGCAAAGTCGCGGGCGTCGGGGTAGACGTAGTGAAGCTCCGGCTTTCGCGTGCCGGGGATCGCGCCGAACATGTTCTTGACGGCGGCTGACATGCCCATCATGCCATGCGTCTTGAGCTTCGAGAAGTTGATAATCCCGTCGCAGGAATCGAGCCACGCGGTGTACTCGAACTTCTTCATCTTCGCGGCGGCGGGAAACGAGGCCGTCCTATGGGTAAAATCCTCGTTCAGCCGTCCGCCGAACGCCTCGACTGCGCGCACGCCCGTCGCCGCGTAGACGCGCGAAAGGTATGTCCTGACGTACGGCCCGCCGGGACTGTCGCCCACGACGGCGGTCGCGCCCTTTTCGCCGATCAGCTTCACCAGCGCGCAAAGCAGCGCGGGGTGGGTCGTGGCGGCGGTGTCGGGCTTCATCATGGAGATGAGGTTCGCCTTGATTCCGACGGTCATGCCGGGCTTTACCCAGTCGAGTCCGCCGATGGGCGCGAGCGCGTCCCGGAGCGCCCGCTCGCACAGGTCGGGGGAATAGTCCGCGCACGCCGCGATGGTAATCATCTAATCAACTCCAACATTCAGATGTCCACCATTATACAATCAAACGGAGGGAAACGCAATGGAGCGGTACCGCATCCCGGAGAACTACCAAAGCGCGCTCGGCGTCCGAGAGACCGAGCACGCCATCAAGTACGTCAAGGACACGTTTGAGCGCATCTTTTCGGAGTCCATGGGCCTTCTGCGCGTGAGCGCGCCGCTGTTCGTCGGCCGCTCGACGGGGCTCAACGACAACCTGAACGGCGTGGAGCGGCCCGTGGCCTTCGACGCGCGCGGGGTCAAGGACGACCTTGAGATCGTGCAGTCGCTCGCGAAGTGGAAGCGCATGGCGCTCGCCCGCTACGGCTTTGGCCCCGGCGAGGGCATCTACACGGACATGAACGCCATCCGCCGCGACGAGGACGCCGACGCGCTTCACTCCGTATACGTCGACCAGTGGGACTGGGAGAAGGTCATCGCGCGCGCCGACCGGACGTACGCGTATCTCATGGAGACGGTGAAAACCATCGTGCGCGCGCTCGCGGCGACGGAGCTCGCGGCGTGCGCCATGTTCAAGAGCCTCACGCCCTCCGTCTCGCCCGAGGTCCGCTTCGTGACCACCTCCGAGCTCGAGGAGATGTACCCCGGACTCTCCCCGCGCGAGCGGGAGAACGAAATCGCGAAAAAATACCGCACGGTGTTCATCGCGCAGATCGGGGACAATCTGAAGTCCGGCGAGCCCCACGATGGCCGCGCGCCCGACTACGACGATTGGTCGCTCAACGGCGACATCGTGATCTGGAACGATGTGCTCGGCTGCGCCTTCGAAATCTCCTCCATGGGCATCCGCGTGGACGAGGCCGCCCTGCGCGCCCAGCTCGAAAAGGCGGGCTGCCCCGAGCGCGCCGGGCTTCCGTTCCATCGGGCGCTGCTCGCGGGGGAATTGCCCCTCTCCATCGGCGGGGGCATCGGCCAGTCGCGCATCTGCATGCATATCCTCAAAAAGTGTCACATCGGCGAGGTTCAGGCCTCCACATGGCCCCCGGAGATCGAGAGAGCGTGCCGGGAGCGTGGGGTGTTCCTGCTGTAACGGCGCCGCGTTCCGGGCCATTTGAATCTGCAAATGCGGTCGTCCGGGGTTTCGGCCCCGGACGACCGTGCGCATATAAAAATGGTCCTTCCTTGCATGGGATTTTCAAGGGCGTCAGCCCTTGAACGGGAGGGGTGGAGGGCGGAGCCTTCCTGCGTTACTTTCTCCGGTAGTGATACCGCGCGTCCTTCTCCTGCACCGTCGTGACGACCGCGTCCAACCCGTCTTCCGTGACCTCGTAGGCGGCCTCCAGGAAGAACGGCGCGCGCGGCAGGCGGCACACGACGTGGAACTTCCCGTTCGCGCGCCCCCACGCGCCGAGGGAGGGCTGGACGGCGGCGGTGAAGGGGCTCTCGGGCGCGATGGAGTCGACGGGCCGCCCGCAACCGAACACCGCGTCCGTGGGCCCGTCCTCGGATTCGCCCGTAAACCTCAGAACGTTCTCCGGCAAATAGGTAAAGGTGAGGGTCTCCTTGCCGTCGTCGCGCACGTAGGTCCCCTCCGGGCACGGGCCGACGCCAGCGTCGGGGGGGAAGGGATGGGCGAGATTTGCGGCGCGCACCGCGAGCGCCGCGCGCTCGGCTTCCGTGCCCGGCGCGGCTTCCGCCGCCGGGAATATGAAATCAGCCATTGCGCGCATCTCGCCTGCCATGTGGGAGACGCCCGCGGTCGCGGCGACCACCATGTCGCGCGCCTCGTCCACCATGCAGATCTGCCCGAACGCGCCGTCGCCCCGGAACCGCCCGCCGCGCGCGCGCCAGAACTGATAGCCGTAGCCCTGCGCCCACTCGTTGTCGGGGTCGGGCGTGCCGCCGTCGTTCTCGATGTGCTTGGCGGTCGCCACATCGACCCAGCCCTCGGGCAAAACGCGCCTTCCGTTCCACATGCCCTTTTGAAGAAGCAGCTGGCCGAACTTCGCGATGGACTCACAGGACAGGTGCAGCCCCCAGCCGCCGCAGTTGACGCCCTCGGGACAGATGTCGAACGCGGGCCTCGGGATGCCCAGCGGCTCGAACAGCCGGGGCATGAGGTAGTCGAGCACCGTCATGCCACTCGCGCGCTGGACCGCCGCCGCCACGAGATAGGTGCCGTGGCTGTTGTAGTGAAAGTGCGTGCCCGGTTCGAACTGTACGGGGTGCGCGAGCACCTCCCGCGCCCAGTCGGTGCCCTCGTGGCTGTCGGATTCCGGCGCGAGCCCGCTGCCCATCATCAGAAGGTGACTGATCGTGACCTTTCGGAGAAGCGCCGACGGGTCTAACGGGGCCTTGTCGGGGAGAAGGTCGAGGATCCTGTCCTCGTAGCGCAGGAGCCCCTCCGCGACGGCGAAGCCCGCCGCGCAGGAGGTGAAGCTCTTCGAGAGCGAGAACAGCATGTGCGGCTCGTCCGCTCGGTACGGGTTCCAGACAAACCGCGCCGCGATCTTGCCGTGCCGCAGCACGACGACCGCGTGCATGCGCAGGCCGCGCTTTTCAACCTCGTCGAGGTACTTCGTGAGGGACAAAGAGGACAGGCCCAGCTCCTCCGGGGATTTGGCGCATTCGAACATTTTTCCACTCCTTCCGTAAGATCAAAAAAGCCGCCGAAGCGGCAGAAATTCTGAGTTACTCCTCGACGAGCCGATGCGCGAGCTCGGCGAGCCGATCGCCGAAGACCACGAACGCCGCAACGAACAAAACCGCGCAGATCGCCATCAGGAGGAGCGATGCGGCTGCGAAGGTTCTCTTGGAGCGCGATTTTCCGAGCACGGCGAACAGAATGAGCGCGATGATGTTCACGCCCGGAATGGCGGCGAGGACCAGTGTGCCCATCCAGTTGACAACGGAAATGCCCCTTTTCCTCGGCGTATCTTCTGTGCGGCTCATTTCGCGTCCTCCCCATGCATTGATGTGTTCATTATACAGTCATCCGTGCCGCGCGTAAAGGGATGCGCGGTATTTTTGAAATGTTGACATAATTGACGCCCCGGGTGTACAATCGAGGAAGCACATGAAGGAGATGAAACGATGTCTGCAATTACGTACGAAATGATCGAAGGCTTCTCCAAGGCGTTCAATTCCGATCCGAAAAACCTCGTCGGCATGCGCGCCGCGATGAAGAGCGGGCTCTCCGACGCCGCCGAGAACCAGCGGGAACAGATCGACAACCCCATGACTTTCTCCATCGAGATCGAGACCGGCAAGATCACCAACCAGAAGCAGTCGGGTCGCTGCTGGCTGTTCGCCGCCCTCAACTGCATGCGCTTTCAGATCATGAAGAAGCGGAACCTCGACACATTCGAACTCTCTCAGAACTACCAGATGTTCTGGGACAAGCTCGAGAAGGCGAACTTCTTCCTAGACAGCATCATCGAGACCGCGAACGAGCCGCTCGATTCCCGCCTCGTCGCGCACCTCCTTTCCGCGCCCGAGGGCGACGGCGGACAATGGGACATGTATTGCGCGATCGCCGACAAGTACGGCTGCGTGCCCAAGTACGTCATGCCCGAGACATTCTCCTCCTCCCAGACCCGCACGCTCGTGAGCCTCATCACCGTGAAGCTCCGCGAGGACGCGAAGATCCTGCGCGAGGCGGTCGCGGCCGGGAAGGACGTCGAACCCGTCAAGAAGGACATGCTCGCGGAGATCTACAACATCCTGGTGGTCGCGCTCGGCGAGCCGCCGACGTCGTTTACCTTCGAGTGCCGCGACAAGGACAAGAACTTCCACCGCGACGCGGACATCACGCCCAAGGCGTTCTTCGACAAGTATGTCGGGCTCGCGCTTGACGACTATGTGTCCATCATCAACGCGCCCACCAAGGACAAGCCCTACTACAAGACCTTCACCGTCGACTTCCTCGGAAACGTCGTCAGCGGACGCCCCGTCAAGTACCTCAACCTCCCCGCCGACGACATGCGCGATCTCGCCGTCGCCCAGCTTCAGGATGGCGAGCCGGTCTGGTTCGGCTGCGACGTCGGCAAGATGCTCATGCGTGACTACGGACTCATGGGCCTTCACACCTACGACTACGAGGGCCTCCTCGGCGTCAAGTTCGGGCTCGACAAGGCCGGCCGCCTCGATTACGGTGAGTCGCTCATGACCCACGCCATGGTTTTCTTGGGTGTCAACCTCGTGGACGGCAAGCCCAATCGCTGGAAGGTCGAGAACAGCTGGGGCGACAAGTCCGGCCAGGACGGCTACTTCATCATGACCGACGATTGGTTCGGCGAGTATAATTACCAGGTCGTCGTCAACAAAAAGTACCTCTCCGCCGAGCAGAACGCCATGTTCGGGCAGGAACCCATCCACCTCAAGCCTTGGGATCCCATGGGCTCGCTGGCGTAGAAGGCGGGGAGACGACGCAGGGGACGCTGTCCCTTGCACCCCTGGGACTGAGTCCTTTGGAAATCCTGTGATAGGGGAAAATCATATACTGTCATTCGTCCGTCTGGGGGCCAAGCCCCCCGCCGGACGATTTTGAATGATCGGATCGCTTGCTTATTTTCCCGTTTATGGGATTCTCATGGGTCAATGGCCCTTGAGCGAGGGTTCGAGTGCAGGGCCCTCCGCGTTCTCCGCCTCGATCCTCGCCACCAGCGCCCGGACGCGGTCCCGCGCTTCCGACTGAAGCAGGTCTCGGGTATCGTGGTCGGGTTCGGAATCGCCCATGAGGGAGACGAACTGACTGACCTTGAGGCCGAGGGCGTCCTGCATGTCGCGGTCGGAGCCGCGCGGAGAGACCAGGTAGTAGCAGAGCAGGGAATCCTTCTGGCCGATGCGGTGGGCGCGGTCCTCAGCCTGGGAGTGGACGGCGGGCGACCAGTCGAGCTCACCGAAGACCACGCAGGTGGCGCGCTGGAGGTTGAGCCCGCTCGCGGCGCGCAAAGAGAGGCAAAGAAGATCCGTCTCCCCGTCCATAAAGAGGCGAGCGGCCTCGTCCTTCTGCTTGTCGGTCTCCCGACCGGTGATGAAGCGAGGCTTCAGGGACTTGAGATCGGCCTTGTAGACGTCCATGACCGCGTGGTGGTGCGCCATGAGGAGCACCTTCTCGCCGGACTCGACGAGCGCTTTGACGAAGGCCGCTACATAGGGGGCTTTGGCGAGGCCCGTCGCCTGCCGCTCGCGCTGACAGATGTCGTCCTCGATGAGCGCCCGGCGGGACGGGTCGTCCGTCGCGCGCAGAAGCCGCAGCTTTTCGGCGACGGGGGCCATGAGCGCGCGGTAGACCTTGTCGTCCCAGTCGATCTCCTGCACGAGCCTGCGCTTGGGCATGAGCTCGGTCAAAACGTCGCCCTTGAGCCGCCTGAGCATCAATCCCTCGCGCCTGAGATGCGCGCCGAGCAGGTCGGGCTTTGCCACTACGTCCGAGCGGTAGGCGTAGCACCACTCCCGGGTGAAGGACTCCCAGTCACCCAGAAAGTGGAAGTCGAGGATGTTGACGACGTTCCAGATCTCCCCGCCGTTGTTGTAGATCGGCGTGCCTGAGAGCCCGATCACGTTTTCGCACGCCTCGGAGACGAGGCTCGCGGCGGAATACTTGCCGGTCCCGTTTCTGCGCAGTTCCTGAATCTCGTCAAACACGGCGGTTCGAAAGCCGAAGGAGGGTAGAACCTCCTTCCAGCCGCGCAGGATGAGGTAGTGCGCCACGTAGATATCCGCCCCGGGGAGCGGATAGGGGGAGAGGCCCTTGATGACGTGCACGCGCGGCGCGCCGGGGAGGAAGCGCGCGATCTCCCGCTGCCAATTGCGCACAAGATGCGGCGGCACGATCAGGATCGCCGGGTACGCGGCCGTGGTCGCCAGAAACGCCAACGCCTGCACCGTCTTTCCGAGGCCCATCTCGTCCGCAAGCAGACAGCGCCGAGCGCCCAGAAGGAAGCTCAGGCCCTGCTTCTGGAAGGGAAGCAGAGCGCCGGAAAACGTCCCCTCCGGCGGCTCGGCGGTCTCGGGCATGGAAAGCGCGCGCTCCCGGCGCTCGGCGTATTCGCGCGCGTCCGAGAGCGCCTTCTCCCAGCGGTCCCGGTCGCGCTCCGCGATCTCGAGGGGATAGCGCAGCATCAGCCAGTTGAGCTCGCCCACGATGCGCCGGTGCGCGGTGAAGCGCGCCTCGCCCCGCCCGTGGCCGTCGCAGCCGGGGAACAGCCGCTTGGCGAGCTCGGTCACGCACGGCTCGCCCTTGATCGTCCAGCACCTGGCGCGTCGGTTGTAGGACAAAACGCCGTACCTGTGCCCGCCCGGCATCGCGTCGCGCAGGTATGCGGGATACTCGCTCACGGAAGCGCCACCCCCCAAAGCCGATTCAGGGATACGAGCCGCACGGGCTTTCCGCCGATCTCGTCGGGCAGAAAAACCGCGCGCTGGGTCACGACGACGAGCGCTTCGAGTTCGCCCGAGGCGAGGTAGCGCCCGATCTGCCGCGCGAGCGCGTTCCGGTCGGGTCGGCCCTTCTTCACCTCGATGCCCACGCCCTCGGCAAAAAAATCGATCCGGCAGCGCGGCCCGAGCCTGTATTCGTGCGCGCAGGGGATCCCCGCGCCCGAAAGCGCGGCTGAGATCAGAACATGGAGGTCGTACTCACCCGGCTGCGCGGGTGAGCGCACGCCCTCGAGCGCGGAGAGGATCCGCGATAAGGTCATGTCACACATGGGGATATTCTATCATAAACGCGAAGCCGGGGCAACGAAAATGCGATCCGCCGCGAACGCGCGGACCCACTGCGCGACCAGTTCCTGGCCGCGCTTCGTGTTCCAGTCCCGCTCGATGTCCGCGTGGCAGCGCGCGCCGAGCCCGCGCCGCGCGTGGTGGCAGAAACGGCACTCGAGGGGCATGTGGGGCGTCGCGTGGAGTTCGCACAGGCCGTCCTTCAGAAAACAGCAGCCGCTCTGGGCGCATTCCTGAAGCGCGAAGGAGCGCTCGCACCCACGGAAAGCGGGGGCGAGCACGCAATGCGTCCGCTCCGGTGAAACTTCGATCATCATGCGCGGCCCGTATCCCGCGCGGATGGCGCGCCGCGCCTCCTCGACCGTCCACCAGCCGGGGCGCGCGCAGTAGGCCCTGCATTCGTCGCAGGCGCAGGGCTCAGACGGTGGGTACTTCTCCGGGAGGCTCCACTTTTTCTTCATACCGGAACCCTTGGCCCTTCGCCATCTGTCCGCAAAAGAACTTCAATGTCCTGACCATCTTGCCCACCGCGGCGCGCTCGTCTGCGAGGCCGTACCGCGCCATGATGTACTCCTTCGTGAGCGCAATCGAAACGTAGTTGTATTGCTCCGCGAACGCGCGCGCGTCGACGGGCGCGACCATGCCCAGCGCGATCATCTTCTCGATGAGGCGCGCATAGTAATCGGTGGGCTCCGAGACGACGTTCTGAAAGTACGTCTCCGCGGCGCGCGGATTGCGGTATTTCTCGCTATGAATGATCATGGCGACGTCGGTAAGCCGGCCGGGAGCGCGCTGGCCGACGTGGAAGAGGATCGCCTTGAAGACCTCCTCCGGTCCCATGAGCGCGAGCATTTTGTCGAGATCGTCGTCCGAGGGGCGCGTGCCGGGAGCGCGCCGGACAAAGTCGTCGAGCAGTCTGTCAAGAAGATCCGCCTTGCTCGCGAAGTGGTTGTAGATCGAGCTTTCTCGCACGTCGGCCGCCTGGGCGATCCGCCGTACCGGGACGCCGTCATACCCCTCCCGCGCAAAAAGTGCGGCCGCCGCATCCATGATCCGCTCCGCCGTCTCCCGCCCGCGCCTCCGCTTGTTGTCCAATCATATCATCTCCCATGGATGCATTATACTAACATTTGTTCGTTTAATCAACTGAATTAGAAACGGTTGTTTGTGAAATAGAGAGGTATGCACACGCCTTTCAGTGATTTGTCGCGCGCTCCGCATGCGCCTATCAGGCGACGCATACCATTCCCCATGGAGGTGTTGTTATGAAGAGGCGAAGGACCCAGGCCGCGCGCGCGCTCGTCCGGGGCGTGCTCGCCGCGGCGGCGATCACTTTGATCGGCATGCTGATCCTCTCGGCGGCGATCATATTCATCGGCATGTCGGACACGCTTTTGAAGGTGTGCAATCAGATCCTAAAAATCGCGTCCGTCGCGCTCGGCGCGTACCTGGGCGTGGGGCGCGGAGGCGAGCGGGGGCTCGCGACCGGGGCGGGCATCGGTGCGGTGTACGCCGTCGTCGGGTACGTTTTATACGCGCTTCTGGGGGACAACAGCTTCCACGTGGCGGAACTTCTGGGGGAATTGTTGATTGCCATCGCCGCCGGAGCGACCGCCGGAGCGGTTTTTGCGAACCTGAAGCCATCCAGAAAAAGCGCATAAGCCGCCGAATTGCCGTCTTATTGGTCGAAAAAGTTGCAGAAGTGACAGATTGATTGTGTTTTTGATGCGTAAATTTTGCTGATTATTACTGCAATAAGTCAAAAAATATATGTTATTGTTCGTGTTATTGAATTCCCATCGCATTTGAGATACAATAATCGCAGTATATGGATGTCACCCGGGGCATCCATGGGGGAGGATGAAACCGTGTCAGCAGTGTTCAAAAGGTCGATCGCCGCGCTTTGCGTGCTGGTGCTTCTGTCGTCAGTGGGCGCGAGCGCCGCGCAGGCCCTCACTGCGACCGTGGTGATGAAGGTATCCAGAACCGCGCAGGACTCGATCATCAACGAGGGCGAGGATCTCTCGATCGACGTGCAGATCGACGGGGTCGTGCCGGCTTCCTACCTCTGGTACTTCAACGGCGCCGCCATTCCGGGGGCGGATGAGCGCGTCTACTCCATCGACGCCGCCGCGCCCGACGATGCGGGAACGTACCGGATGGAGGCCTACGACGACGCGGGGAAGATGCTCCTCTCCATGGACTTTTCCGTGCGCGTGATCGAGAAGGTGCTTCCCAAGTCCGGGGAGGACACGCTGGGCATCCTGCCCGTGGCGCTTCTCATGGCCGGACTGTTCGCCGCGATGGGCGTCGCGCTGACGATCAGGAGAAAGCGTGCGGTCGCTTAAGGGCATCATAGTATGTGACCTGCTTGCAGGCGGGTCACTTTTTTTGTGGAGGTTCCAATGGCTTTTGAATTTGAGCTTCTGCACGTGTGCCGCCAGACGGGCGCGCGCCGAGGCAGGCTGCACACCCCGCACGGGGTCATCGAAACGCCGGTCTTCATGCCGGTCGGCACGCAGGCGTCCGTCAAATCCATGGACTCTGACGAGCTGAAGGCGGCGCACGCGGAGATCATCCTGTCAAATACCTACCATCTGCACCTGCGCCCCGGCGAGGAGCTGATCCGCGAGGCGGGCGGGCTTCACAGGTTTATGAACTGGGATCGCCCGATTCTGACCGACTCGGGCGGGTTTCAGGTGTTCTCGCTGGCCGAGCTTCGCAAGGTGACGGACGAGGGCGTCGAGTTCCGCTCGCACCTCGACGGGAGCAAGCGCTTCCTTTCGCCCGAGGTCGCGGTCGGGATTCAGGAAGCGCTTGGCTCGGACATTATGATGCAGTTTGACGAGTGCTCGCCCTATCCCTGCGACCACGCGCGCGCCAAGGACGCGCTCGACAGGACCATCCGCTGGCTGGAGTGCTGCATGAAGGCCAAGACGCGGGAGGATCAGGCGCTCTTCGGAATCGTGCAGGGAGCGTTCTACGCCGACCTTCGCATCGAGTCGGCCAAGGCGCTCGCGGCGCTCGATCTGCCCGGCTATGGAATCGGCGGGCTGTCGGTCGGCGAGCCCAAGGAGATCATGTACGAGATGCTCGAGGCCATTCGGCCCTACATGCCCGTGCACAAGCCGCGCTACCTCATGGGCGTCGGCTCGCCCGACTGTCTCGTCGAAGGCGTTCTGCGCGGGGTGGACATGTTCGACTGCGTGCTCGCGACGCGCGTCGCGCGAAACGGAACGGTATTCACCCGCGATGGGCGGCTGGTCGTTCGAAACGCCAAGTATGCGCGGGACTTCGCGCCCATCGAGGCCGATTGCGACTGCTACGCCTGCAAGAACTACACGCGCGGCTACATCCGGCACCTTCTGAAAGCCGGGGAGATCTTGCCGCTTCGGCTCAACAGCATCCACAACATCCGGTTTCTGACCCGGCTCATGGAGGACATGCGCGCCGCCATCGAGCAGGACGTGTTCGGCGACTGGGTGGAGACGTTTTTTGCCCGCCATGGGCGCGACAATTGGTGACGGCTTCGTAGTAAAAAATTAACAGGCACCGTTCGGTTTTTGGGCTGCGAAAAGTTGTTTTTCATTCGCGCGTCGGTTATAATAAGTCATGTATATAATCAGATGAAAAAGGAGCTTTCAGATGACGAATCAGTTTTTCATGGACGAGATGCTTACCGTCGCGTACGCCGAGAGCGCAACGCAGGCCCCGGACGCCGCCGACGCCGCGACGACCGCCGCCGCGGGCGACACCGTGACGGGAGACGCCCCCGCTTCCGGCGGGCTGTCCAGCAGCATCAGCACCATTGCCATAATGGTTGTCATGGTTGCCGTGTTCTACTTCCTCCTCATTCGCCCCCAGCGCAAGAAGGATAAGGCCGTTAAGGACATGCTTTCCGCGCTCAAGGTCGGCGATCGCATCTGCACCATCGGCGGCATCTATGGCACCATCACTGCCATGAAGAACGATACCATCACCCTTGCCATCGGCGGCGACAAGGCCCCCGTCGTGATCGCCCGCTGGGCCATCCGAAGCGTTGAGGACGCGCCGCTCGAGAACGACCAGGAGCTGAGCAACTAAGCGAAACGGATGGGAGAAACGCTGAGGGCGCCGCCCTCAGACTCTCGCCAAAGGGAAAATGTCCCTTTGGAATCCTGGACAGGGTGTCAATTTCATATTTTGTTCGTCGACGGCCCGGGGGCCCAAACCCCGGGCCGCCGAGCTTTATTTTGGAGAAAGAACATCGCAAATTCGGATCGGTCGGGGCCTGGGCCCCCGACCGATCCGACGGAATAAAGGATGATTTACCTCCAGTTTGGGATTCTCAAGGGACAATGTCCCTTGGGCGGGGTCCAGGGGCGGTGCCCCCGGTCACTCCCCCACGAACCTTTCCACCGCCGCGCATGCCTGCGCCAGCGGATCGGCGCGCATGTCGAGCCAGAGGATAGACTTGTCCTTGCGGAACCAGGTCATCTGGCGCTTCGCGAAGCGCTTGATGGCGCGGGCGAGCTCATCCAGCATCTGGGCCTCGGTCGCGATTTCGCCCAGGAGGTATTCGGTGAGGAAACGGTACTCGAGGCCGAGCTTCTTGAGGAACTCCGGCGTCGCGCCGTTTGCGAGGAGCGTTTTGACCTCGTCCAGCATGCCCTCGCGCATGCGCCTTTCCAGCCGCTCGTCGATGCGCGCGCAGATCTCCGCGCGCGGCCACGTAACCCCGAGCTGGAGGACATCATAGCGCGGGTTCTTTTTGGGTTCGAGGGAGTCGCCGGACTGGAGCCGTTCGAGAAGGCGCATCACGCGGTTGCGGTTCTTGGGGTCGACGTCCGTGCCGGGCAGCCGTTCGACGAGCATCCGGTAGAGCGTATGCGTGTCGTAGGTTTCGAGCTCGTCCCGGTAGCTGAGGTCGGGTGCGGGCCCGGAGAGCTCGTAGCCCTCGGCCACGCTTGCGACGTAGAGCCCCGTGCCACCCACGATCAACGGCAGCTTGCCGCGCGCGCGGATGTCCTCAATGGTCTCGTAGGCCAGCTTCTGAAAGTCTGCCATGGAGAAAAACGTGTTCGGTTCGCGCACGTCGATCAGGTGATGCGGGACGCCTTTCATTTCTTCCGCGGTGATCTTCCCGCTTCCCAGGTCGAGGCCCCGGAATACCTGCCGCGAGTCGGCGGAGACGATCTCGCCGTTGTACCTGAGCGCCAGTTCCACGCCGAGCGCGCTCTTGCCGGACGCGTTCGTCCCGACCACGCAGACGAGCTTTTTTACCATGTGAATTCGTGCGCCCCGCTTCCGACATATTTGGTCCCCGTTGGAAGGACTACCTCCGCGCGCGTGTTCGCGGGCACGACGATTTTGTAGGTCACCTTGCCGCCCTCGCGCGTCCAGCCCGCCTCGATGGTTCCGTAGAGGGACTCGAATTTCCCCTTGGCGAAGTCCATGGCCCCGACGCTTGGCTCGAGCCGGAACATCCGCCAGCTCTCCCCGCGCCGGATGCCGAGCGCGTACATGTACATCCACGCGCCGACCGCGCCCAGTGAGTAGTGATTGAACGAGTTCATGCGGTTGTTGCCGCCAAAACCATTCTCGCGCGTGACGGAGTTCCAACGCTCCCAGATGGTGGTCGCGCCCTCGGTGATCGAATAGAGCCACGAGGGGTAGGCGGTGTTCTGGAGGATTCGGTACGCCGTTTCCGCGTGACCGCCGTCCGTCAGCGCGGGGAGGAGCGGCCCCGTACCCACGAAGCCCGTCGTGACCGCGTAACCAAGCTCCTTCGATTTCTCTGCGAGCCTGTTCGACGCCGCCTTTGCGTCGTCAAACAGCCCGAACGCGAGCGGCACGGCGTAGGATGCCTGCGTGTCGTTGATCTCGCCCGTCATCCGGCGGGTCTTTTTCGTCTCCGGGTCGACGAACGTACGGTTCCAGTTTTCCCGGATCTCGGCAGCGAGCGCCTCGTATGCCTCATCGTCTCTCCCGACGACGCGCGCCATTTCGGCCATGATCGTCGCGTCGAAATAGTAGATTGCGTTCCACAAAAGCGGATTGTCGGTCGACATGTCGGTCGCGAGCCAGTCGCCCAGCGGCCCCACGTTGTCGAGCTGCCCCGGCGTACCCTTCCCGCGCAGGAATTCGACGTAGCGCGCCATGGCGTCGAAGTTCTCCTCGATCACGCGAGGATCGCCGTACTGCTTGTAGAGCTCGTATGTCACGATCACACCCGCGCTGCCCCACTCGATGCCGCCGAAGCCGCCGCCCACGGGTGCGATGTCCGCGAACCGCCCGTCCGGGAGCTGGCAGTCGCGCACGCACTCGAGGTAGCGCCTGAGAAAGCCGTACACGTCCGCGTTGTAGACCGCCGTCCTCGAGAACACCTGCGCGTCGCCCGCCCAGCCCATGCGCTCGTTGCGCTGCGGGCAGTCGGTGGGAATGGAGAGGAAGTTCGCGCGCTGGCTCCAGAGGATGTTCTCATAGAGCCGGTTGACGAGCGGATTGGAGCATTCAAATTCGCCCGTCCGCCGCTCGATGGACGAGAGCACGAGCCCTTTCACGTCCTCCGGGCGCGGGGGCGCTTTCACACCCGTCACTTCGACGTAGCGGTAGCCGTGGAACGTGAAGCGGGGCGAGAATGTCTCCGGCCCGTCCGACGCGAACGCGTATCGGTCGATGGATAGCGCGTCGCGGTAGTTTTCGGTGAGGATCATGCCCGCGAGATCGCCGTATTGCGCGAGCGGGGGATAGAGCACCTCGCCGTAGCGGATGACGGCCTCCTGACCGGGCTCGCCCGAAAGCACGATTTCCGGCACGCCTACCATGTTCTGCCCCATGTCGTAGACATATACGCCGGGGCGCGGCTCGGACATCGCCTGCGCGGTCAGCGTCAGGACGTGCCGCACGGGCGAGCCGGTCGAAACGGCGAGCGCGGGCGGATTGGTCGTCGGCACCGGCCAGCGCATGAAGCCGCCCTCGGCGAGCAATTCCGAAAAATCGACGCTCGGGATCTCGACGGCTTTTTTCCAGTTGGGCGCGGCCTTGCGCGCGTCGTAGTGTTCGCCGTAGAAAAAGCCCGCGAACTTCACCGGGCCGTCCGTGCGCGCCGACCAAGCGCCCGGTGCGGAGACGACGGTTTCCTCGGTTCCGTCCTCCTTCTCGATCACGAGCATCGAGAGAAAGCTTGGGCGGTCGCCCCAGTAGTTGCAGTTCATGAGCGTGAACGTCTGCGCCTCGCTCCACCAGCCGGAGGCGAGCGCGACGTCGAGCCTGTTTTCGCCCGCGCGCAGCAGCGAAGTCACGTCGGAAACCTGATAGCGCAGGTGCCTGTCGTACTGCGCCGAGCCCGGCTCAAACCAGCGATCGCCCACGCGGGAACCGTTGATTTCAGCCTCGTACACGCCCCGCGCGGTCGCGTACAGCCGCGCGCGCTTTACGGCCCCTTCGAGATTGAACGCCCTGCGCAAGAGTGGGATGGCGCCGTATGAAAAGTCATGCGTGCATTCCGCGTCACGGATGACGAGCCGGTCGACTTTCACAGATTCCCCGAACGGTCCGGGCGTCGCCGCCTCGACGCGCACGAGCTGCGCCTTTGGCGGTCGAAGGTTCGAGATGGAAAAGCGCACAACCTCGCATTCGCCCTCGGCGAAGAAGCCGGACTCGCACAAAAGCGGATATGTGGTCACGTCGTTCTCGCCCGCGGGATTGAGCTGCCGGGGCACCATCAGGAAAGGCGGCATGCCCGGCATGCGGCGCGTCAGTTCCTTCTTTACCTCGTCCACGCGGACGCCGTCGAGGTAGGCATAGGCGTTGTTGCCCGTCACATCCACGCGCAGCGCGTGGGGAAGCGCCGGGTCGAAGCCCGGAATCTCAACGGTCGCGAAGGGTACATCCGCGCGGTCCGAGGGATGGTAACCCACGCGGTAGATTTCGAGCGCGCCTGCGCGCGTCAGCCGGTATTTGATGTAGTTCCCGCCCGCAAGGCCATAGTCGTTCTTGTTTCCGTCGAGAAGCCGCGGATCGTTTTTCCCGAAGATCACGCCCGTCGCCTCGCCCCGGAGAAAAAAATCGAGCTGGATGGAGAAGATAGCCTTCGCGCGCGCCGCGAGCCCGGCCTCGTCCGCGCCGATCCACCTCGCCCCGCGCCACGCGGCGTACGTTTCGTCCATGAGGCCCGTCTCGAACGCCGCAACGGCAGAGCCCGCGCCGCCTTCGGAAAAGGATTCGACCGCCCAGTCGTACCGCGTCCTGGGGAGGAGCGGCGCGCCCGCATACTCGATCCACTGGCTCTCGCCGCCCTCGACCTTGCCCGAGTCCCACACCGTCTCCGCGCCTTTTTTCACGGTGAGCCGATAGCCGGTCTGGAGGACGTCCCGCCCGTCCGATTCGATCCGCCATCCGAAGCGCGGCTTTTTTTCGTCCGTGAACGCGTATCCCGGCTCCAGCTCGACCGTGAGGTTTTTTACTTCATAGCGCATAAATTTCCTCCGTTTTGTTTGGCACCATTCTATCATATTCCGCAGCGCATTTCAATCTTAACAATCGCCGCCTTGACAATCGCCGTCATATGCGTTATTATAATACCACGTTAGCACGCTAAAGCAATAGGACGGAGGATCATTCCATGAAGAAGATCGTATCCATACTGGTCGCCCTGACGCTGCTCCTGGGCGCGATGGGCGCCATGGCAGAAACTTACACCTTCACCGTCGGCTTCGACCCGGACTACCCGCCCTACTCTTACATGGGGGACGACGGCGCCTACACGGGTTTCGACCTCGAAATGGCCAAAGCCGTGTGCGAAAAGCTCGGCTGGGAGTATGCGGAATACCCCGTCAACTGGGACACCAAGGATCTTGAGCTCAACGCGGGCGCGTGCGAGTGCATCTGGTCCGGCTTTACGATCAACGGCCGCGAGGCGGAGTACACCTGGTCCTTCCCTTATGTCGACAACTCGCAGGTGATCCTCACCGCGCCGGATTCCGGCATCGCCACGCAGGCAGACCTTGCGGGCAAGCTCGTGGGCGTTCAGATCGCGACCAGCGCGCAGGAGCTTCTCGAGAGCGAGGAGGAGGGCGGGCTCAAGCCGCTCGCGGATACGTTCGCTTCGACGCAGGTGTTTGATTCCTACGTGACCGCCGCCGCCGAACTCAAGGCTGGCTCCGTCGACGCGCTCATCATCGACATCGGCGTGGCGAAATTCTACGTCGATTCCGAACCCGACAACTACGCAATCGGCGAGGCCGTGGCATCCGAGCAGTATGGCGTCGGTTTCCGCATCGGCGAGGAGGAGCTGCGCGATCAGGTCGAGGACGCCATCATGCTGCTCGTGAGCGACGGCACCTACCAGGCGTTGGCCGAGAAGTACGGCCTCGAGGACTTCATCTGCCTGGTGGCGGAGTAACGAGGAGGACGGGAGGACGTCCGGGGCTCTGCCCCGGGCCCTGGGGATTCTCCCTTTGGAATCCCGGACTGATCGGAATATCATGATTGTCCATCGTCGGCTCTGGGCCCAAGCCCCGAGCCGACGAGTTTACATTGTGGGCCTGCTGTGATAAAATGACCGGGATACGGTGTTTTGAGGTGTTTGAATGGAATTTTCGGTGATTCTTGAGAAGATGGGCGTGGGCATGGGCCGCGCGAGCCTGATCTTCCTCCTGACGCTCGTTTTGTCCGTGCCGCTGGGGGTGCTCGTGGCGCTCGGGCGGATGTCGAAGAGTCGGATTCTTTCGGCCCTCATCCGCGTGTACATATCCGTCATGCGCGGTACGCCGCTCATGCTTCAGTTGATCGCGGTGTACTTCGGGCCGTACTATCTTCTCGGGATCTCCATCCGGGGCTTCCGGTTCTACGCGGTCATCATCGGGTTCGTCGTCAACTACGCCGCTTACTTCGCGGAAATCTTCCGTTCGGGCATCGAGTCCATGCCGCTCGGTCAGTACGAGGCCGCGGCGGTCCTGGGCTACTCCAAGGGGCAGACGTTTCTTCGGATCATTATGCCGCAGGTCGTCAAGCGCATTCTGCCCGCCGTAACCAACGAAGTCGTGACCCTCATCAAGGACACCTCGCTCGCCTTCTCGCTCGCCTATCAGGAGGTCTTTTCCATTGCCAAGCAGATCGCCGCGTCGCAGACCTCGTTTCTGCCGTTCGTGATCGCGGGCGTGTTCTATTACATCTTCAACGCCATCGTGGCGTTCGTCATGGAGCGGATCGAGAAGAAGCTCCGGTACTACCGGTAAGGGGGTGCGCGCGTGAGAATTCTTGAGATGAACCATGTGAAAAAGGCGTTCGACGGGCAGGGGGTGCTCTCGGACATCTCGCTGACGGTCGAGGAGAATGAGGTTGTGTCGATCATCGGGCCGTCCGGCTCGGGGAAATCGACGCTTCTTCGGTGTGCGACGCTCCTTGAAACCATGGACGACGGGGAGCTCGCCTATCTGGGCGCGTACGCCGCGCGAACGGTAGGCGGGAGGTCCGTCTACGCCCCGCGCGAGGAGCTGACGAAAATCAAGAGCCAGTTCGGGCTGGTGTTCCAGAACTTCAATCTGTTTCCTCACTATTCGGTCCTGAAAAACGTCACGGAAGCCCCGATCCTTGTCCAAAAGCGCCCGAGGGACGAGGTGTACGCCGAGGCGCGCGAGCTCCTCTCCAAGATGGGGCTTTCGGACAAGGAGAGCGCCTACCCCTTTCAGCTCTCGGGCGGGCAGCAGCAGCGCGTGTCGATCGCGCGGGCGCTGGCGATGAACCCGCGCATCCTGTTCTTCGACGAACCGACGAGCGCGCTCGACCCGGAGTTGACCGGCGAGATTCTGAAGGTCATCCGCGACCTCGCGGCGGAGAAGATGACGATGGTGATCGTCACCCACGAGATGGGCTTTGCGCGCGACGTGTCCGAGCGCGTGATCTTCATGGACAATGGCGTCATCGTCGAGGAGGGCTCGCCCGACGAGATCATCGGGAACCCGAAGCAGGAAAGGACCATCCAGTTTTTGAAAAGGTTCCAAAGGTGAAATACGAGTTTATCAAGACGTCGCCGACCGGGAACATGACGATCCTCGTGAAGTCGCCCGTCCCGCGCGCGGCGCAACCCACTGTGGCGGCTGCTCTCATGGATTACGAGAGCGTGCATGCGGAGCAGGCGGGTTTTCTCGAGCCCGCGACCATCCCCGGCGCGCGCATGCGGCTTCAGATGGCGGGTGGGGAGTTTTGCGGCAACGCCGCCATGAGCCTCGCGGCTTGCCTCGCGCGGGAGGCCGGGATGACGGAAGGCGAGATTCTCATCGAGGTCTCCGGCGCGCATGGGCCTGTCGCCTGCCGCGTGCGGCGCGAGGGCGGCGCGTACCTCTGTGCGCTTGGCATGCCCCTGCCCGTCGCGCTCGAAACCGTGTGTGGATTCCCCGTGGTGCGGCTTCCCGGCATCGCCCACGCCGTGGTGGAAGGAGCGGAAGTCGACGCCCCCGCGCTCGTCCGCCGGGTCGCCGACGAAACCGGAGAGGACGCCGCCGGAGTGATTCTTTTTTCGCGCGATAAAATGGAGATTCGCCCGCTCGTCTACGTGCGCTCCGCGGGAACGCTCGTCTGGGAGCGCGGCTGCGGCAGCGGAACCGCCGCCGTGGGCGCGTTGCTCGCCCTCGAGCGGGACGCGGACGTCGACGTCGCCCTCCTGCAGCCCGGCGGCGTGATCCGCGCGCGTGCCTCCTGCCGGGGTGGGTTCGTGGCATCCCTCGCCATCGAGGGCCGCGTCCGGATCGTGGCGGAGGGGAGTGCGGAGGTGGAAAAGTGAGGGACGGCGAGGGAGTTGTTCTCGCGCTCCCCCAAAAAGGCCCCCTTTTTGAATCCCATACAAGGCAAACTCAAGTGGCATCGGAACTCGGTGATTCAAATGTTATCCCAAAAGCAAAATCGTCCGTCCGGGGATTGGGCCCCTGGGCGGACGACGGTGTAACTGTGTCAAAATTCAGGAATGGAGATTTCAAAGGGGTTCATTCCCTTCGTTTGGGAAGCGGCGCCCCTGACCGTGGTTACTTGATGAGGGTAAAGTGGCCGATGTAGGGAAGTTTCATGACCCGGCCGTACTTTCTGAGCTGGATCGCCATGAAGATGCCCAGCCCGATGAGGCCGATTGA
The DNA here is from genome assembly GCA_023444095.1 of Bacillota bacterium. Lineage (GTDB taxonomy): Bacteria > Bacillota > Clostridia > Christensenellales > Aristaeellaceae > RUG11247. The sequence goes on along the minus strand of JAEZRP010000020.1, from coordinate 16,799 downwards.
GACGGCGAACCTGGCGATACCGAACAGGAAGCCGATCAGGAAGATGTTGTCGAAGATGCCGAGGACAAAGTGCGCGACCGCGTAAGTCAGAAGGAGCAAAAGCCCCTGATTGGCGCAGAATTTTCCCAGCTTCGAATCCTTGCAGGTGATCAGCGGCAGGAAGAAGAGAACGTATCCCAGGGCCGCCATGTCCTTATTCTTGTCGACGTCCTCGCGCTCGAATTCTACATTGCTCGTTTCCATAATGATTTTCCCCTCCCTTGATGTGAATACATTGTATCACATCGCCTGCGTATTTGCAATAGAACGCAACTCAAAATAGAATTCAACTACAAAAATTATGCAAGCGACGGGCGAGCGGCCATGGCGCGCACGACGTCCGCGGAATGGCGCAGCAGAAGCTCCTCGTCCGGCGCGAGCTTTAATGGAATCACGCGATCGACGCCGCGCCGACCCACCACCGTGGGAAGGCTCAGGCACACGCCGTCGATGCCGTACTCGCCCGTGAGAAGAGAGGAGACGGTAAGGATGGAATGCTCGTCGCGCAGGATCGCCTCGCAGATGCGCCTGACGGCGACCGCGACCGCGTAGAACGTCGCGCCCTTCATGTCGATCACCTTGTAGGCGGCCTTGCGCACGTCCGCATCGAATGCGGCGCGCATGCGGTCGGGAAGCTGCCAGTCGCACTGGCCGCAGTTGCGGCAGTACTCGTCCATGTCCATGCCGGAGATGGAGATGGTCGACCACGCGGCGAACTCGCTGTCCCCGTGCTCGCCGAGCACAAATCCATGGACGTTGCGCGGATCGAGGTGCGTATGGTCCGCCAGCATCGCGCGCAGCCGCAGCGTGTCGAGCACCGTGCCCGAGCCCATCACGCGGCGCGGCGAGAAGCCCGTCATCTCGATGGCCGCGCGCGTCAGGGGATCGACGGGGTTCGTGACGACGATGAGGATCGTTTCCGGCGCGCGCAATGTGATCTCGCGGCTCGCGGCGTCCATGACCTTCATATTGCGCGTGGTGAGCGCGCGGCGCGTCTCGCCCGGTTCCTGGTTCGCGCCCGCGGTCATGATGGTAATGTCCGCGCCGTCGAGCTGATCGTAGCCGCCGCCGGTGATCTTTGCGGGCGGACAGAGCGGCATGCCGTGCGAGATGTCGAGCGCCTCGCCGCGCGCCTTGGTTTCATTGATGTCGATGAGCGCGATTTCGCTCGCCGTGCCGAACAGGGCGAACGTATAGGCCATCGTCGCGCCGACGTTTCCGGCGCCGATGATTGCGATTTTGGACATGATAACACCTCCGTTCGTAGGGTTGTCCTTTTTTACGGCGCGTATGCGATGCGCGCGCCGTTTTCGTCGTAGAGGGCCGCGGGATCGTCCTTTTTGTCCGAGAGCACGTTTTTTTCATCCCAGAGGACGGCATACGCCCCGGCGGGACTGCTTTGGGTCCCCACGGTGATCGTCTCGCCCGGCAGGAGATCGCCGCCCTCGAAGGCGAACAGCTCGTCGCCTTTCTCCGAGTGGATGTACCAGCCGGTCAGATCGAGAATTTCGTCTCCGCCGTTCGTGACGGCGAACAGCTCGTCCGCGCGGTTGACAATGAACGAGATCCCGTCGTGCGGCTCGTCCGGCCACAGAAGGGCCTCGGCGGACGCGCTTCCGCCGTCCAGCGTCGCGCGGATGGCGGAGGCGTCCTGCGTGATATATACCGCGCTTCCGGCGCTTTCAAGCCGCGCGACCACCCCGGGATCGGGTGTGCCGGGCTTCTCGTACGCGTCTGTCGAGATGATCGCGATTTGGGGAGACGCGGACAGCACGAACGCGGGGCCGGTCGCGTCGCCGTCGCCGTGGTTTGAGACCTTGAGGATGTCGCAGGGGAGGTCCGCGCCCGCCGCGAGGAGGTCTGTCTCCTCCGGGAGTTCCATGTCCCCCGCGAACAGCGCGCGCCCGTCCGGCGTCTCAAGCATCAGAACCAGGGAGTTGTCGTTCTCCTCGTCCTCGCTCTTTCTGAGAGGCGCGAGAACGGTGAAGGACGCATCGCCCGCTGAAACGACGTCGCCCGCATGGAGCCACGTCACGGTCGCGCCCGCCTTGACGAGCGGATGGTTCTTTTCCTTGTATTCGAAGTAGAAGTCCGAGGCGTACCACGCGCCGATTTCGATGCCGCTCCTGGCGAGCCACGCCATGCCGCCCGCGTGGTCGTTGTCCACATGCGTCAGAAACACGGCGTCGAGCCTTTCGATCCCAAGCTCCCGGAGCGCGCGCTTCACTTTGCCCATCGCCTCCGGCTTTCCCGCGTCGATGAGGCAGACAAAACCGCCCGTCTCGACAATGACGGCGTCGCCCTTCCCGACGGAGACGGCGGTAACGACCGTCTCGGCCTTACAGCATGGGAGCGCGAAGGAGAGGAGCAAAAAGAGCGCGGTTATCAGTAATTTTCTCATGATAGCAAAAGCCGGACGCCACAGGACGCCCGGCAACCCTTCAGTTTTTCGGATACCCGTCGGGGTTCATGGTCTGCCAACGCCACGCGTCGCGGCACATGTCGGAAAGCGTCTTCTCCGCCTTCCAGCCGAGCAGCCTTTTCGCCTTTTCGACGTTCGCGTACGCCTCCGGGAGATCGCCCGCGCGCCGGGACACCACCTCGTAGGGGAAGCTGGTTCCCGTGACATGCAGGAATGTCCTGATGATCTCAAAGACGCTGTAGGGGACGCCGGTGCCTAAATTGATCGCCTCGCAGCCCGCGTGCGCCATGGCGTATCTGAGCGCGGCGACGTGGCCCTTCGCGAGATCCACCACGTGGATGTAGTCGCGGCGGCAGGTGCCGTCCGGGGTGGGGTAGTCGTCTCCGTACACGCCAAGCTTCTCCATCCGCCCGAGCGCGGCCTGTACCACGCGCGGCATAAGGTTGTTGGGAATGCCGTTCGGGTCCTCGCCGATCCGTCCCGACTCGTGCGCGCCGACTGGATTGAAATAGCGGAGGTTCACGATCGACCACTCCGGGTGCGCGACCGCGATATCGGACAGAATCCGCTCGATGATGTACTTTGTCGAGCCATAGGGATTCGAAGTGGTGAAGGTCAGGCGCATGTCCTCGCGGCAGTCCGCGCCCGCGTCGGTTCCGTAAACCGTGGCCGACGAGGAGAACAGGACCCGCGTCACGCCATGCTTTTCCATGCATTCGAACAGCGTCAGCGCGGCGTCGAGGTTGTTACGGTAGTAAAGGATGGGCTTTTCAACCGATTCGCCCACGGCCTTGTAGCCCGCGTAGTGGATCGCGGCATCGATGGACTCTTTTTCGAAGATTTCGTCCATCGCCTTTTTGTCGCACGCATCCGCCTCGTAGACCGAGAACGTTTTGCCTGTGATTTCGGAAACGCGCCGGAGCGCTTCCGCGGAACTGTTATAGTAGTTGTCGACGACCGCGATCTCGTAACCCGCGTTCAGAAGCTCTACCGCGGTGTGCGCGCCGATGAAGCCCGCGCCACCCGTCAAAAGAATCTTGCCCATGTCATCACTCCCATTCATCATCATAGCACAATCCAAAACTGCGCGCAAGGCGCGGGCAGGATAAAGGAGAAGCTTGCCGAATATATAACACGGGTGATAGCCATGCGGGAAATCGTGATCCGCGACTGGGACGAGCTTCAGCACGCGGTCTTCGACGGCATCTGGGACGAAAAGATCATGCGCTACCGCGCGAACCGGGTCTATCGCGGTGCGGCGGACAAGAGATGGGGGCTTGTTCCTTCCCTCAACCGCGTGTGCGCGCACGACCTCACGCTCGAGGCGTCCGTGATCCGCTCCTTCCGCAAGTACGCGTACGCGGACCTCGTGAATTACAATTCGATCTGGCAGATTCTGCCCCTCGCGCAGCACCACGGGCTGCCGACGCGGCTTCTCGACTGGACGTATTCGCCCCTCGTCGCCGCGCACTTCGCGACCGAGGACGTCTCGATGTACGACCGGGACGGGGCGATCTTCTCTCTCGACGTCACGCGCACCAACGAGCTTCTGCCCGAGCGGATGCGGGACGTGCTCTCCGCGACGCGCAGCCGCATTTTTTCAGTCGAGCTGCTCGACGCGCTCGCGCCCTCGCTCGAGTCGCTGAAGGCGGGCGACGAACCCTACGCGCTGTTTTTCGAACCCGCGTCGATGCTCGACCGCATCGCGAATCAGTACGCGCTCTTCTCCGTGACGAGCGAGACCGGCGTGGCGTTCGACGATCTCATTTCAACCCTCGGGGACTGCGCGGTCAAGATCGTGATCCCCAAATCCGTCAAGCTCGAGATCCGCGACAAGCTCGACTACATTAACATCTCCGAACGCATGATCTATCCCGGCCTCGACGGCATCTGCAGGTGGATCACCCGCCAGTATTCCGCGCTCGGGCCGGTTTACAATGATCGGCGGGAAATTTGACCGCGCCTTTGCAAGCGTGAAATCTTGGGCGGGCGCGGGCGTGTTTTCCAAACTTAACATGGACGGGGTGTACAAACCGCGCGGCGATTTCTATAATAATGTTGTCACGGGAACGCTCGGTTCGGGTCTAAACGCGCGAGCGTTTAACAATACACGCGTCGAACGCAGGAGGGATTCCTTATGAAGTTCCGTTCCATATTGGCCGCGGTCTTGGCAGTCATGCTTCTCATGACCATGTCGTCCATCGCGGTCGCCGAGGATGGCAAGATCCAGATCAGCGTCTGGCACAAGTTCACCGAGGGCCAGGAGGCCCAGCTGCAGGCGCTCGCCGATGCCTTCAACGCCAGCCAGTCCGAGTACGAGGTAACCCTGGTCGCACAGGCCAGCTCCGGCTTCCTTGACACCGTATACAACGCGGTTGCCAACGGCGTCGGGCCGAACGTCATTCTCGATTACGCTTCCACCGCCGCCGATTACGTGGCAGCCGGACTCGTCTTCGACATGACCGACTACATCAACGATTCCGAGATCGGCATGGCCGACATCATCGCCTCCATGTCCCCCGCCGTCTACGAGGGCGAGGTCATGGGCTTTGACGACGGCGGCATCTACTACCTGCCCGCCTATACCACCGGCCCCATCCTGTTCTACAACAAGACCCTCTACGACGAGCTGGGTCTGACGCCCGCCACCACCTGGGAAGATCTTGCCGCGCAGGCCAAGACCATCTATGAGGCGAAGGGCATTCCCGGCTTCGCGGTCGATTCCCTCACCGACCTCATGCAGTCCCTGTTCATTCAGTCCGGCGCGGGCTACATCGACACCGACAGCCGCACCGTGACCTTCGGAACCGATACCGGCATCCAGTGGCTCAAGTGGTTCGGTGAGCAGGTGCAGGCCGGCTACTTCGCCATCACGCCCTCGGGCGACTACTGGTCCAATGACTTCAATGCCGGCATCGTCGCGAGCTACTACGGTTCCTGCGCGGGCGTTCCCTACATCACGCCCGACGGGTTCGAGTATGCGGTCGCGCCCGCGATCCGCGGCATGGAGGGCGGCACCGAGTGGTATCCGTCCTGGAACCGCGGTCCCATCGCCTTCAATAAGTCCGAAGAAGAGAACATGGGTACCTACCTCTTCATCAAGTTCCTGCTTCAGCCCGAGAACAACTTCGCGTGGGTCGTGGCCACCAACACCCTCTCCCCCTACGGCACCACCCAGGCCGTCGAGGGCTACGCCGCCTACGCCGAGGCGCAGCCCGCGCTGCAGTGCGTCGCCGCGAACCTCGACATTGCTGGCGCTCTGCCCGCCATCAGCGGTTCCTACGCCGTGCGTAACGCGCTCACCGACACCGCCAAAGAGGTTGCGGGCGGCGTCATCACCGCCGAGGACGCGATGGCCGCGCTCGTCGAGACCTGCAACGGGGCGCTCGCGAAGTAACCCCTATCTTCCGGGAGGCCGCGGCGATGCCGTGGCCTCCTTTGTCGCATTTTCGCCGCAAAGACGGGCTTTCCATTTCATTGAAAATCGGCGTTGACATTGCTCCCCGCCGGAGGTACATTAAAGGAAACAGGATAAAGCGGGGTGTGCGGATGGACAGGATGAAGGTATACGATTCCCTCCTCGGGGAGATTGGCAGGATGCCAGTCATCGACACGCACGAGCATCTTCCGTGGGATGAGAAGTTCCGGTGTGAGGGCGAGGGCGACGTGCTGCGCGAATACCTCTCCCATTACATGAGCAGCGACGTCGTCTCGGCGGGGCTGAGTCGGGAGGACCTCGAGAAGGTCGTCGGAAGCGAACGGTCCGTCGCCGAGCGCTGGCGGATCGTGGAACCCTACTGGGAGGCGGCGCGCTATACCGGGTACGGCCGGGCGCTCGACATCGCGGTGAAGGGCATCTACGGGATCGAAGGCGTCAACCGGGACACGATCGAGGCGCTGAACGACGCCTTCCGCGCGGCCAGAAGACCCGGGCACTTCCGGCATGTGCTCCGGGAACTGTGCAACATCGAGACATGCTTGGTTGATGTGTGGAGGCAGCGGCTCGACGGCGAGAGCGAGCTGTTCCGGCGCATCTGGCAGCCGCTCGGATTCATCTGCCCCGCTCCGTCGGAGTTTGGGAGCATCCTTTCCGACATCGAGAAGAACCACGGCATCCGGGTGAACTCCCTTGACGACTGGCAGGCGGCGCTCGAGGCCGAGCTCGACTGGATTCTCGCCCGCTATGGCGTCCGGGTGCTCAAGTGCGCGATCGCGTACATGCGCACGCTTCGGTTTGAGGAGGTCGGTTATCCGGAGGCGAAGGCGCTTTTCCAGAACATGCTCGCGCAGCGCGTCGGGGACGGAATCCCGCCCGCGTTCCCGAGGGCGCTCGAGGACTACATGATGCACTTCCTTCTCGGCCTCGCGAACCGGCGCAACCTGACGATCCAGTTCCATACGGGACTTCTCGAGGGCAACGGCAATACGCTTTCCAACAGCGACCCGTCGCTTCTGAATAACCTCTTTCTGAAGTATCCGGATGTGGACTTCGACCTGTTCCACATCAGCTATCCGTATCAGGGCGTCGCGTGCGCGCTTGCCAAGATGTTCCCCAACGTGACGATCGACATGTGCTGGGCGCACATCATCTCCCCGTCCGCTTGCGTCGCGGCGCTGGACGACTTTCTGGACGCCGTGCCGTACAACAAGATCTCCGGTTTCGGGGGGGACTACCTGTTCGCGGACGGCGTGTACGGGCATCTCATGCTCTCCCGGGAGAACATCGCCCGCACGCTCGCCGGGAAGGTGGAGCGGGGCGTGTTCGGCGAGGAGAGGGCCGCCGGGATCGCGAAGGCGCTGTACTACGACAACCCCAGGCGGATCTTCAAACTTCAGGCGACGGAGAATGGCGGAAGAAGCTTCGTCGGCTGACGCGCCGCGCGTTTCTCGCAATTTGATCTCTCACTCTGCACAACCCGGCTCATGTATGCTATAATCATGTCGTAACCCCGCATGGGATTCCAAAGGGCGTCAGCCCTTGGCGGGGTGCGGGGCAGGGCCCCGCCGTTCCCGCATACCTTTCACATAAGGAGCGTTGCCCATGAAAGTGACACTTTCCCATCTCACGAAGAAATTCGGAAAGACAACGGCGGTGGACGACTTTTCGGCCGAGCTGCCGGACGGCGAGCTGATTTCCCTGCTCGGGCCGTCCGGCTGCGGGAAATCGACGATCCTCAACATGCTGGCGGGGATCATCCCGGTCACGGGCGGGCACATCCTCTTCGACGGGGAGGACGTCACCGACATGCCGCCGGAGCGGCGGGGGATCGGGCTGGTGTTCCAGAATTATGCGCTGTATCCCCACATGACGGTGGAGAAGAACATCTGCTTCCCGCTCGAGATCCAGAAGATCCCGAAGCTCGAGAGGCAAAGGCGCGCGCTGGAGATCGCGAAGCTGGTGCACGTGGACGAGTACATGGACAGGCTCCCGGCGGAGCTCTCCGGCGGTCAGCAGCAGCGCGTGGCCATCGCGCGTGCGCTCATCAAGGGACCGCGGCTCCTCCTGCTCGACGAGCCGCTCTCAAACCTCGACGCCAGGCTCCGGCTCGAGATGCGCGAGGAGATCCGGCGCATCCAAAAAAACACGAATGTGACGACCATCTTCGTCACGCACGATCAGGAGGAGGCCATGTCGATCTCCGACCACATCGTGCTCATGAAGCTGGGCGTGAAGCAGCAGTATGACGCGCCGCAGGCGCTCTACAGCGAGCCCGCGAACCAGTTCGTTGCCGACTTTTTGGGGAACCCGCCCATCAACAACCTGCGCGGAAGGGTTGCGGGCGGCGTCTTCACCCTCGAGGACGGCTCGGCGTCCGCGAAGCTTGGAATCGCCGCCTGCGCGCCCGACGGGACGCGCGCGACGCTCTCGGTGCGCTCGGAGAGCTTCACGGTCGCGGCGGCGGATGAGGAGGGGCTCGACTGCACGGTGGATTCTCTCTATACCATGGGCAAGGAGGAGCTCGCCTACCTGCGCTTCGGCTCCGCGCGGTTCCGCGCGTACCTGTCCTCCGAGGACGGGCTGACGCCCGGACAGAAGCTGCGCATCGGGCTCCGTAAGCGCGGCGTGTTCCTGTTCGATGCGGAAACGGGGGCGAGGTACTGATGCGCGAAAGGGACAAAAACGCGGCGCGCGCCGGGATCGTCGGTCTGGTCGCGGGAGCGGCGGGAATGGCCGTCCTGATCGCGCGCGGAACGGTTCTCCTCCCCGCCATATGGCTCGTCTGCGCGCTTCTCATGTCGTTCCTTCTGGGGCGTGCGCTCCGGGCGGGCGCGCTTCGGGGCGCGGGGACGTATCTGGGCGCTGTGGCTGGCGCGGCGCTCCTTCTGACGTTCGCGAGCCTCATCGAGGCGCGCACCGTCGCGTGGTACATCCTCCTGGCGCTCTCGGGGCTCATCGGCGGGGTGCTCACCAAGAGCGCGGCGGCGGATGGCGACCGCAACAGCCCGCTCTGGTTTCTCGCGGGCTTTGTCTGTCTGCCCGCCGCGCTCACGGCCACGGCGCTTCTCCCGCGCAAGCCGCGCGCGGAGGGGATCACGCCGGGCCGGATTTCCCGGCTGAGTGGAAACCGCGCGTTCTCCAGGATCGAGCCGTGGCTCTATCTCGCGCCGTTCCTTGCGGGACTTGCGGTCTTTACGCTCTACCCGGTCGTGAACGTGGTCTTCCTGTCCTTCAAGGCGGACTACAGCTACCTCACGAGGGGCTTTTCGGGCTGGAGCCTCGAGAACTATAAGACCGTGCTCGGCGACAAATACTTCGTTCAGGCGATCCGAAACACCCTCGTGTACGCGCTTTGCGTGGTGCCGATCTCGACCGCCATCGCGGTCGTGGTCGCGACCCTTTTAAACCAGAAGCTCAAGGGCTCGGGCATCTTCCAGACCGCGTTTTTCATGCCCATGGTCACATCGATCACCGCCGTGGGCCTCGCGTGGAAGCTCATGTTCAACAAGAACTTCGGCATCATCAACTACGCGCTCTCCTTCTTCGGGATCGACAAGGTCGCGTGGCTCGACAGCGCGGACTGGCGGGTTCTCATCATGACGCTCGTCATCTTCGGCATCTGGAACATCCTGCCGTTCACGATCATCCTTCTTCTGAGCGGGCTTCAGAATATCGACCCGCAGTATTACACCGCCGCCAGGATCGACGGCGCGAAGGGCGCGCGCATCTTCTTCCGGATCACGGTGCCGCTCCTTGCCCCGACGATCTTCCTCGTTTCCATCATCAATACCATCTCGTCCTTCAAGGTGTTCAGCGAGCTGTATCCCCTTTTCAAGGGGAGCCCCGGACCGTATAACAACCTCTATACCGTCGTCTACTACATCCGCCACGCCATGCTGGACAACCGAGACTACGGCATTGCGGCGGCTGCCGCGATCATCCTGTTCCTGTTCATCTTCTTGTTTACCATGGTGCAGCTTTTCATCCAGCGGCGCATGCGCCGGCGGACGGGCTGAGGGGGGTGCGCATATGAAATACCTCTTGCGAAGGGGCGTCGGCAGGGCCCTTATCTATCTCGTTTTGATCGTCGGCTCGCTCATGATGCTCGTGCCGTTTTACTGGATGTTCACATCGGCCTTCAAGACGAGCGTCGAGATCAACCGCTTCCCGCCCACATGGCTGCCGGGCTCGGTCAACTTCGAGAACTTTCAGATCGCCTTTGAGAAGGCGCCGTTCGGGAAGTACTTCCTCAACTCCATCATCGTCATGGTGTGCTCCGTGACGTGCACGGGCGTGACGACGATTCTGGGCGCGTTCGCGTTCTCGCGGCTGAAATTCCCGGGGCGCGAGGTCGTCTTCTCTTTGATGCTCTCTCTCATGATGATCCCCTTTGAGATGCTCATCATCACGAACTACACGACGGTCGTGGATTTAAAGCTCTACGACACCGTCGACGCGCTGATTCTGCCGTTTACCTCGTCCATCTTCTATACCTATATCCTCCGGAACTTCTTCAAGTCCGTGCCGGACAGCCTTTATTACTCGGCGCGGATCGACGGCGCGAGCAACTGGACGTACCTCTGGAAGGTGCTGGTGCCCATGGCGCGGCCGTCTCTGGTGACCATCATGCTGTTAAACGCGCTCGCGAGCTGGAACTCGTTCATGTGGCCCATGTACGTCATCTCAAGCAGGGAGAACCGCACGCTGCCCTGGGGCCTTCAGGTGTTCACAACGGAAGCGGGCTCGTATCCCGGCCAACTCATGGCGGCCTCGACGGTCGTCGTGCTGCCCGTCATTCTTCTGTTCCTGTTTGCGCGCAAGTACATCGTGCGCGGCGTCGCCCGCGGCGGATTGAAGGGGTGATTGGATGCGGCTCGGAGCGCCGGTCTACGGCTTTGAAACCGCCCGCGCATGGGCGGAAATCCACACAAGGAAGGGTTACGGGGCGGCGTACTGGCCGCTCCCCGACGACGCCCCGGAGGGGACGGTGCGCGACTACGTTCGGGCGGCGGAGGATGCGAACCTCGTGATCGCCGAGGTCGGCATCTGGAATAACCTTCTCGACCCCGATCCGCAAAAGCGGCGCGCGAACTTCGAACGCGCCGTCCGGCGGCTTGAGACGGCGGAGCGGGTTGGCGCGCGCTGCTGCGTGAACATTTCGGGATCGAGAAGCGCGCTCTGGGACGGCCCCGATCCGAAGAATCTGACCGGGGAGACATTCGAAATGGTGGTCGAGACGACCCGGAGGCTCATCGACCGGGTAAAGCCCGCGCGCACGCGCTACACCCTCGAGCCCATGCCGTGGATGTACCCTCACGACGAAAACGACATGCGTCGCATCCTCGCGGCGGTGGACCGCCCCGCGCTGGCCGTTCATGCCGACATGGTGAACCTCGTGAACTCTTACGACAAGTATGTCGCCACGGGCGATCTGGCGCGCCGCTTCTTCGGCGCGCTCGGGCCGCACATCCGCTCTGTCCATCTGAAGGATACGAAGATTATCCCGAACCGGCTGACGCTGCACATCGACGAGGCGATTCCAGGCGAGGGCGACTTTGACTATCCGGCCCTTCTGGCCTGCTGCGCGCAACTGGACGAGGATCTCCCGATGATGATCGAGCACCTGCCCACCGAGGCCGCGTACGACCGCGCGGCAGAGAACATCCGGCGGATTGCGGGGGAGACGGGTCTGACGTTCCGGCAAGGAGGACATGTGGAATGAAGATACTCGTCGAGGTCTCCGCGCGCCACGTGCATCTGGCGGCGGCGGATTTTGAGACCCTGTTCGGGGAAGGCGCGAACCTCACGTTCCGAAAGGCGCTCTCTCAGCCGGGCGAATTCCTTTCCCACGAGCGCGTGGACGTCGTCGGTCCCAAGCGGACGATTGAGAACGTCGCGATTCTGGGGCCATTGCGCCCGCGCTCGCAGGTCGAGATGTCCATGACGGATCTAAAGACCCTGGGCGCGTCCGCGCCCGTGCGCGAGTCCGGCGACGTGGCGGGCAGCGCTCCGATCGCGCTCGTCGGCCCGAAGGGGCGGGTCGCGCTTTCGGAGGGGCTGATCGTCGCGAAGCGGCACATCCACATGACTCCGGCGGATGCGGAGGCGGCGGGCGTTCTGGACAAGCAGGTCGTCTCCGTGCGCGTGCCGGGCAGCCGCCCGCTGGTATTCGGTGGCGTGGTCGTGCGCGTGCGAAATACGTTCGCACTCGCGTTTCACATCGACACGGACGAAGGCAACGCGGCCGGCGTCGAGGCGCTCGATTTGTACGGAGACATATGGACGGAGGGCATATGAACCGAACGGTTTTGACAAAATACGGGCGCGTGACGGGCATCCCGTCCGCGGTCCCGAAGTTCACGGTGTTCAAAGGAATCCCCTACGCGAAGCCGCCCGTCGGGGAACTGCGGTGGCGCGCGCCCGCAGATCCCGACAGATGGGAGGAGCCGCGTCTGTGCGATGCGTTCCCGCCCGCCGGGATTCAGCCCGCGCAGGAGAAGGGCGCGTTCTACGAGATCGAATTCTTTCAGGCGGGGTACGAGGTTTCCGAGGACTGTTTGTACCTGAACGTCTGGGCCGACCTCGAAAAGAGGAATCAGCCGGTCATGGTCTGGATCCACGGCGGGGCGTACAGCCACGGCTTCGGGCACGAGATGGAGTTCGACGGCGACGTCTTTGCGAAGCGCGGCGTCATTCTGGTCACGATCAACTATCGGCTGGGCGCGCTCGGCTTCATGGCGCATCCGGCGCTCACCGAACGCGACGGCCATTCGGGCAACTACGGCCTCATGGATCAGATCGCGGCGCTCAGGTGGGTGAGGGACAACATCAGAGCCTTCGGCGGCGACGAAAGCAATGTTACCATTTTCGGACAGTCGGCGGGCGCGGGTTCCGTGCAGGCGCTGATGGCCTCTCCGCTTGCGGACGGCTTGTTCCGCCGCGCGATCCACATGAGCGCGGGTTCGCCGCTCGCTTCCCTCGGCGGTTGCCCCTCTCAGACGGACGCGGAAAAGACGGGCATCGAGATGGGCGAATGCGCGGGCGTGGGTCTCGACGGACTCTACGAGATGGATGCCATGGACATCCTGAAATGCGCCCGCTCTCTGAAGGGCGGGCTGCGCTTCCGGCCCTGCGCGGACAAATACGTGCTCCCGGAGGACCCGGGCAGGACGTTCGCGCGCGGCGCGGCGCGGGACGAGAGCTTCATGCTCGGCAGCGTCACCGGCGACGCGGGGCTGTTCGGCGGCGCGATGGAGGATAGGGACGAGCGGGCCGAGGCGGCGACCGTCGCGCTGGCGAAGGCGCGCATCGCGCAGGGAAAGAGCGGCTGCTACGTCTACCATTTCCGGCGCGACGTGCCGGGCGACGACCATCCCGGCGCGTTCCATTCGAGCGAGCTTTGGTACGTGTTCGGAACGCTCCACCGCTCGGACAGGCCGTTTTCCGGGTTGGACTATGATCTCTCCCTCAGAATGACCGACTGGTGGACGAACTTCGCGCGCACGGGCGATCCTGGCGAGGGATTTTCCGCCTACACCGCCGAAAGCCCCGCGCTCATGGAAATCGGCGAGGAGACGGGGATGGTGGACATCAAGGAGCGCCCGCTTGCGGACAAAATCAGCGACGAAATGATAAGGAACAGAAATGCCTAAGATCACGGCGACCGTGGAGGACATCGTCTTCCGCAACGATTCGAACGGATGGACGGTCGCGTCCATCAAGCCCGACGGCGGGAAAAAAACCTCCGCCGTCGGCGTCATGCCATTTTTGGCGCTGGGGGAACGCGCGATTTTCGAAGGCGAGTTTGTCGAACACAGGGATTACGGGGAGCAGATCAAAGTCGAATCCTACGAGGTCGTGATGCCGGAGAAGAAGTCTGACATCGAAAAGTACCTCGCTTCCGGCATTGTGAAGGGGGTCGGCCCCGCGACGGCGCGGCTGATCGTCAAAAGGTTCGGCGGCGAGGCGCTCGACATACTGGAGTCGCAGCCGGAACGGCTCGCGGAAATCCCCGGCATCGGCCCGAACCGCGCGCGCACCATCGGCGAATCCTTCGCGCTCAACATCGGCATGCGAAATACCATGATTTTTCTGCAGGGATTGGGCATCGCGCCCGGCATGGCGACAAAGGTCTGTTCGAAGTTCGGCGAGATGACCGAGGTGGTCGTGCGCAACAACCCCTACCGGCTGGCGGACGAGGTGGAGGGCATCGGCTTCAGGACCGCCGACCGCATCGCGCTCTCTCTGGGCTTCACGCCCGAGTCGCGCGTGCGGCTTTTGTCTGGCATCCGCCATGTGCTGAGCGAGGCGACGCAGGGCAGCGGCCACGTCTACCTGCCCTATTCGAAGCTCATGACCGAGACGGTCCGCATCCTCGACGCGGACGAGGACCCGGTATACAACGCGCTCGCGGAACTGATCGTCAACAAACTTGTGATCACCGAGGAGATCGCGGGCGAGACGGCGGTGTACCTTCCGCGGCTTTATCAGGCCGAGTGCGAGACCGCGAAGATCGCGAAAAAGCTCATCGCCCGGGCGGAGAAAGGAAAACTCTCGCCCGTGCGCGCGGAGGAACTGATCGCGCACTATGAAGTGGCCACGGGCGTGACCCTCTGCGGGGAGCAGCGCGAGGCCGTGCTCGCGGCGGCGTTCAACGGAATGACGGTCATCACCGGCGGCCCCGGCACCGGAAAGACCACTTCCATCCGCTGCCTCATCATGCTCGTCGAGCAGATGGGCAAGGTAGAGCTCTGCGCGCCGACGGGCCGCGCGGCGAAGCGGCTTTCCGAGGCGACGGGCTGCCCCGCGCGCACGGTGCACCGCATGCTTGAGTACGCGGGCGACGAGGACGGCTTCGGGCGCAACGAGGAGAACCCCGTCGATGCGGATTGCGTGATCGTGGACGAGACGTCGATGGTCGATATCTTCCTCGCGCGGGCGCTTTTGAAGGCAATCAGGCCCGGCGCGCGCATCGTGTTCGTGGGCGACAAGGATCAGCTGCCCTCGGTCGGCGCGGGGAACGTTCTCAAGGACTTCATCGAGAGTGGCATCGTGCCGGTCGTGAAGCTTACGGAGATCTTTCGTCAGGCGGCGGAGAGCAACATCGTCATGAACGCGCACCGGATCAACCGAGGCGAGTATCCCGTGATCCTCAACCGCGCCACCGACTTCTTCCTCGAAAGGCGGCAGACGCCCGCCGAGGCTGCAGCCTCCGTCGTGGCGCTCGTCAAATCCCGGCTGCCGCAATACCTCGGGATCGACGGGCTCAAGGACATTCAGGTCATGGCGCCCATGAAGAAGGGGGACGTGGGGGTCTATGCGCTCAACCGGCTCATGCAGGAGGAACTGAACCCGGCCGCGCCGGGGAAGGGCGAGCTTCGGCGCGGGGACGCGCTCTTCCGCGCGGGCGACAAGGTGATGCAGATCAAGAACGACTACGAGCTCGAGTGGACGCGCGGAGACGAGGACAACAAGGGCGTGTTCAACGGCGACATCGGCTATGTGACCGAGGTCGACCGGGGCGACGGCGCGCTCGTTGTGACATTTGACGACGGCCGCGTGGCCCGGTACGAGGACGGCGCGCATCTGGACGAGTTGGAGCTTGCCTATTGCGTGAGCGTCCACAAGAGCCAGGGCAGCGAGTTCGAGGCGGTGGTTCTGCCCCTCGTCGCGGGTCCGCCCATGCTCATGACGAGAAACCTTCTCTATACCGCAGTGACGCGCGCGAAGCGGCTCGTGTGCGTCGTCGGGCGCGAGGAGTGCCTGTGGAAGATGGTGGACAACAACCACATCGACATGCGCTACAGCGCGCTCGAGGCGCGGCTGCGCGCGGCGCAATGAGCAGGCTTGGCGCGGCGCTCGCGGAACTTATCTATCCCCCTCCCCTGCGCTGCCTCTGCTGTGGAGAAAAGGAAACGGCCGAGGGCGAAATCCTCTGCCCAGCCTGCCTCGAGCTGCTCGCCGCCGGCGCGCCGGACCGGATTGCCTCGGGCGATGCGTTGACCGTCTCCGTGGCGGCGCGCCCCTATGCCGGACCCGCCGGGGCGCTCGTGCGCGCGCTCAAGTACCGGGGCATGGCGGCCCTCGCGGCCAGGATGGGCGACGAGATCTACGCGGCCCTCCTGCTCTACGGGATCGCCCCGCCCGAGCGCCTCTGCTTCGTGCCCATGCATCGCTCGCGCCGCGCGCGGGTGCTCTTCAACCAGTCCGAGCTCATTGCCCGCGCCGTCGGCGCGAGAATGGGTGTGCGCCCCGAACGCCTGTTAAGGCGCGTGCGCCGCGGCCATCGCCAGGCCCGCATGACCTCCTTCGAGGCCCGCATGACAAACGTGGCGGGCGCCTTCCGCGCGTCGGGATCTCTCGAGGGGGCGCGCGTTCTGCTTGTCGACGACGTCTACACGACCGGCGCCACCGCCCGCGAATGCGCGAAAGCGCTGATCGCGGCGGGCGCGCGCGAGGTAGTCGTGGCGGTGTACGCGCGGGGCGGGGGGAACGTGGGACGCGAGGGAGCACCGGGTGCGAAGGGGACGTGAGGGAACGCTGGGGCTCCGCCCCGGACCCCGACAAAGGGTTGATGTGATTTCGTCAATCAAGTGCAACAGGAAAGCCTGGAATCCCAGCGCGGCTGAAAATCTATCCATCATCCGTGGATCGCTCGGAGGCCCAGCCCCGCGGGTGCGAAAGTGCTTTGCCAACATTCTCCACCTCTGATCGCAACATCGCGCATTGACTTCTCCTATTTTTAAACTTATAATAAAAAAGCGGTCGCCCGCGTCCGTGGTTGAAAGTCGATGCCAGCCGCAGGCGAAGCGATCCACGTAAACCGCGCAAAGCGCGGCGAGCATGGTGCGGTCTAGATGTCAGTCCGGCCGGCGAAAGCCGAGAGGGGCAGTAGTGGGA
>JAEZRP010000024.1 GCA_023444095.1 Bacillota bacterium | reverse complement strand
CCACGACCACTATCATGACCACTATCATGACCACCACCACGACCACGATCATGACCATGACCACGATCATGACCATGACCATGACCACGATCATGACCATCACCACAGCCACAAGCACCATCACGCCGACCTTCACGGCATCGGGCACATCATCGAGGGCCTCGACGTCCCCGAAAGGGTCAAAAAGAACGCGCTCAAAGTTTACCGCCTCATCGCGGAGGCGGAGGCGCATGCGCACAATCGACCCGTCGAGGAGGTTCACTTCCACGAAGTTGGATCGTTGGACGCAGTCGCGGACGTGGTGGGCGTGTGCCTCTTGATGGACATGCTCGCGCCGGAGAAGGTCGTCGCCTCGCCCGTGCACGTGGGGAGCGGCCAGGTGAAGTGCGCGCACGGAATTCTGCCCGTGCCCGCGCCCGCGACGGCGCATATTCTGCGCGGCGTGCCGACCTACGGCGGGCGCGTGAGGGGCGAACTTTGCACGCC
This sequence comes from Bacillota bacterium, assembly GCA_023444095.1. Lineage (GTDB taxonomy): Bacteria > Bacillota > Clostridia > Christensenellales > Aristaeellaceae > RUG11247. The sequence continues at coordinate 9,380 of JAEZRP010000024.1, read as the reverse complement.
GACCGGCGCGGCGCTTCTCAAGCACTTTGCGGATTCGTTCGGCGACATGCCCGTCATGGCAGTCGAAAAGATCGGCTACGGCATGGGCAAGAAGGACTTCGAACAGGCAAACTGCGTGCGCGCGATGATCGGCGAGACCGAGTCCGGCGCGGACGAGATCGCGGAGCTTACCTGCAATCTCGACGATATGACGGCGGAGCGAATGGGATACGCCATGGAGAAGCTGCTCGCGGCGGGCGCGCTCGACGTGTTCTTCACGCCCATTCAGATGAAGAAGAACCGCCCGGGCACCATGCTTACCTGTCTCGCGAAGCCAGGCGACGAGGACGAAATCGCGCGGCTGATGCTTTTTCACACCACGACCCTCGGCGTTCGCGTGAAGCGCATGAAGCGCCACATCCTGACGCCGGGAAGCGCGAGCGTCGCGACCCCATACGGCGAGGTGCGCATCAAGACCGCCGAGGGCTACGGCATCCAAAGGGCGAAGCCGGAATTCGCAGACGCGGCGCGGATCGCGGACGAGAAGAACATCCCCGTCGCCGAGGTCATGGACGCGGCGATGCGGGCGTATGAAAACTGACGAGCTCCTGATCGGCATCGACGGCGGCGGGACGAAGACGGATCTCTGCCTCGCACGGACGGACGGGACTGTCGTCCGCCAATGCGTCCTCCCCGGCACGAACCCCTCCGGCATCGGCGTCGAGGCTTCATTTCAGCGCCTCGCGGGCGCTTTGCGGGATGCGGGCGCGGCTTCTGCGCTCTACGCGGGCATCGCCGGTGCGGGGAATCCAACCGTCGCTTGCGCCCTCACAGAAAAAATCCGAAGCGCGTTTCCGGCAATCGGGCGCGTTGCTGTAGGATCCGACGCGTTCAACGCGCTCAACGGCGAAATCGGACTTTCCGACGGAATCGCCATGATCGCGGGTACGGGCGCGTCGGCCTTTGTCCGCAGGGACGGACGCGTGACGCAGGTCGGCGGCTGGGGACCCCTCGTCGACGACGCGGGCAGCGGCTTCGCACTGGGACGGGCGTGTCTGCGCGCCGCGTGCCGCGCGCTCGACGGGCGGGGCGAAAGCACGATCCTCCTTGCGCGCGTCGAGGAAAGGCTCGGCGCGCCCCTTCGGGACGGGGTTTCATTCATCCATGAGGGCGGCGCGTCGCGCGTAGCCTCGTTCGCCACTGTCGCGCTTGATGCGGCGAAGGAGAACGACGCGGTTGCCGCTCGGCTCGTGGAACATTGCGCGAACGAGATTGCCCGACACGTCGAGGTCTGCGCCGAACGCTTCGGCGCGGGACGCGCGGTCTGTGTGCTTTCAGGCGGCATGTTCCGCGACGACGGTCTCCTGAAGCTGGTGCTCGAGAAAACGGCGCACCTCGGGCTCGACATGCGCAGGGCGGCGCTTCCGCCCGTGTACGGCGCGCTCGTTGCGGCTGCGGCGTTGTGCGGCGCCAAAGCGGACAAGGAGTTCCGTGAAAACTACGAACGGACGGTGGGCGCATGAGCGGGCGCTACGACGCCCTCCAAACGGAGGGCTGGAACCCGAAAAGCGAAGGCCTCGATTGCATGACGGCGCGCGAGATCGTCGAACTGATGGCAGGGCTTGACGGAGACGTCCTCCGCGCGGTCGCCGCGGCGAAGGACGAAATCGCACGGATCGTGGATGCGGCGTTCGCGGCGATCCTGTGCGGCGGACGCGTGATCTATCTGGGCGCGGGCACGAGCGGGCGGCTGGGCGTTCTGGATGCGTCGGAGTGCCCGCCAACCTTCGGCGTGCCGGAGGACCTGTTCGTCGGCGTCATCGCGGGCGGCGACCGGGCGCTTCGGCACAGCGTCGAGAACGCGGAGGACGACGCGGGTGCGGGCGAGCGTGCGCTCTCCGCTCTGAAGCTCTCGCCGCGCGATCTCGTGATCGGGCTGAGCGCCAGCGGCTCCGCGGCTTACTGCCTCGGCGCGATGCGCTACGCGCGGAAGATCGGCGCGCGGGTCGCGTGCGTGGTGTGCAACGAACGCTCGCCCATGGCGGCGCTTTCGGACATCGCAGTCGAGCTTGCGACCGGACCCGAGGCGCTCTCCGGCTCCACGCGGCTCAAGGCGGGTACGGCGACGAAGATGGTCCTCAACATGATCTCGACCGGCGCGATGGCGCTCGCCGGAAAGACGTACAAAAACCTCATGGTGGATGTGCGCGCGACGAACGAAAAGCTGCGCGACCGGTGCGTCCGGATCGTGATGCGCGCGGCGAACCTCGATCGGGACGCGGCTGCGGAAGCAATCGCCGGTGCGGAGGGCGACCTCAAGCGCGCCATCGTGATGGCTGTCGCGCGTGTCGGCGAGGAGAAGGCGAGGATGTCGCTCGTTGCGACGGGCGGATACGTCCGGCGCGCGCTCGAGGCAATCGGCGACTCTGCGGCAGCCGACAACTAAGGACGCACGGGGAATCGAAGAAGAGGCATCCCGATTTGGCTCGGCACGAGTAAGGCATATTGGCAATGCGACATGGGAAGGAAGGCGAGAGCGGCATGCATCGGGACGCAATCCGAAATTATGACCGGCTCATCGCGGCAATCACCGCGATGGCGGAAGTTCAGTCCGCGGGAAAGAGCGGCGGCGCAACCCTGCCGGAAGCTGGAGAAAGCGATATTGACATCTTCGTTTTTTGCGACGCGATGCCGAGCGCGGAAAAACGGCGCGCTGCGGTTCAATCCCTTGGCGATTACGTGACGGATCTTCGCATCTCTTCGTCCTCCGGGAAGCACTGGGGTATGTGCGATTTTGTTTTCTTCGGTCACACGGAGATCTGCCTCATGTACTTTACCGTCGCCGAGATGGACGCCGAGATCGAGGCGGTGCTCTCGGGCGCGCGCCCGGACAGGGAGGACAACTACTTTTATCCCACGGGCCGTTGCGCGTCGCTTCTCACCATGCACGTCCTATGCGACAAGGGGGGCTATCTCGCCGCCACGCGGGAAAGGCTGCGCGCGTACCCCGACGCGCTCGCGATCCGGCTCATTCGCTACCACCTCGACAAGCTTTCAGACGTCGAGGATCTGGAGCGTGCCGTCAGCCGGAGGGATCCCCTGTTCTATCACTTCGCGCTCGACCTTGCGCTCGATCACTTCCTGCAGGCGCTGTTTGCGCTGAACGGGCGCTACTTCCCGAGCCGGAAGCGCACGCTTTTATCCCTTGAGACATTTTCAAAAAAGCCCGCGCGGTGCGCGGAGCGGCTGTTAAGCGTCGTCGCGCGCGGCGCGCGGGGCGAAACGATCCCGGAATCTTGCGAGGAATTTCTGGCCCTCTGCCGGGAGCTTTCAGCCATCTCCATGTCAAGTGACGCCTAAAGGCGTCACTTGACATGGAGAAACGGCCGCGCATGCCCGAAGGACGGAGTTCTTACGCGCGGGTTCTTTTTTTATCTGTCGATACACACTCTTTCCAAACTCATATCATTCCGCGCGCCGCGAAGGTGCTATAATAAACGCAATCACGCTGACCGGAGGGGAATCCTTGAAAAAGCTGCTCGTTCACCTCGCGGAATACAAAAAAGAGTCGATCCTCGGCCCGCTTTTTAAGCTGCTGGAGGCGACGCTCGAGCTCCTCGTGCCGCTCGTTGTGGCGGCAATCATCGACGTCGGCATCAAAAGCGCGGACAGGGGTTATATCGTTCGGATGAGCCTTCTGCTCGTGCTGCTCGGCGTCGTGGGCCTTGCCTTCTCCATCACCGCGCAGTACTTCGCCGCGAAGGCGTCCGCGGGCTTCGTGAAAAAGCTGAAGCACGAACTGTTCCGGCACATCCAATCCCTCTCGTACGCGGAGCTGGACCGGCTCGGGACGTCCACCATGATCACCCGCATGACCAGCGACATGAACCAGGTGCAGTCGGGTGTGAATCTCACGCTGCGGCTGCTTCTGCGCTCTCCCTTCGTGGTGTTCGGCGCGATGGTCATGGCCTTTCTCGTCGACTTCAAGGCCGCTCTCGTGTTTGTCGCGGCGATCCCCGTCCTGTCCGTAATCGTATTCGGCATCATGCTGTGGACCATCCCGCTCTATAAGCGGGCGCAGGCGCGGCTCGACCGCGTGCTCGCCCTCACGCGCGAAAACCTGACCGGCGTTCGCGTCATCCGCGCGTTCCGCAAGGAGGCGGGAGAAACCGCCGAATTCACCGCGCGCAACGGGGAACTGACGCGCGTCCAGAAGCACGTCGGACGCATCTCCGCGCTCATGAACCCGCTCACCTACGTCGTCATCAACCTCGCCGTCGCCTACCTCGTGTGGGTGGGCGCGCTCCGGGTCGAAGCCGGCATCCTCACGCAGGGCGCGGTCGTGGCGCTCTACAGCTACATGTCGCAGATCCTCGTCGAGCTCGTGAAGCTCGCGAGCCTCATCATCACCATCACAAAGGCCATCGCGTGCGGAAACCGCATCCAGGCCGCGCTCGAAATCGCGCCTTCGCAGGCCGCGCCCGAACTTCCGCCTACTCAATCCGGCGATCTCGCCGTCGAGTTCGAAAACGCTGGGCTTCTGTATCCAAACGCGGGCGGAAGCGCGATCTCAGGCATCAACCTCAAAGTCAAGCGCGGGGAGATCGTCGGCGTGATCGGCGGCACGGGCGCGGGCAAGACTACGCTTGTGAACCTCATTCCCCGCTTCTACGACGCGACGCATGGCCGGGTACTGGTGAACGGCGCGGACGTCAGAGATTATCCCATGGACCTCCTGCGCGGAAAGATCGGCGTCGTTCCGCAGAAGGCTGCGCTTTTCAAGGGCACCATCCGCGAAAACCTTCTGTGGGGGAAGCCGGATGCGACCGACGCGGAGCTCCTCGCCGCGCTCAAGACCGCGCAGGCGGAGGACGTCGCGGAAGCGAAGGGCGGGCTCGGCGGCTTCATCGAGCAACGAGGCAGAAATCTTTCCGGTGGACAGGCGCAGCGGCTGACCATCGCTCGCGCGCTCGTCCGAAAGCCCGAAATCCTGATCCTCGACGACAGCGCCTCCGCGCTCGACTTCGCCACCGACGCGGCGCTCCGAAAGGCGGTCCGCGAAATCGAACCTCGCCCGGCGGTGTTCGTCGTTTCCCAGCGCGCCTCGTCCGTGCGCTTCGCGGACCGGATCGTGGTGCTCGACGACGGGAATGTCGCGGGCGTCGGGACGAGCGACGAACTGTACGAAACCTGCGCTGTCTACCGCGAGATCTTCGACTCGCAGTACCGGAAGGAGGGCGCGCATGAAGGCGAATAGACCGCTTCGCAAGGTACTGCGCCACATGCGCGGCTACCGGCCTCTGCTCGCACTCTCGATCCTGCTCGCGACCCTGGCGGTGGGCCTCACCCTCTACGTGCCGATTCTGGTCGGAAGCGCCATCGACCTCATCGTGGAGCCCGGCGACGTCGATTTCTCGGGCATTCTCGAGATCCTGATCCGCGTGGCCGTCGTCGCGGGAGCGACGGCAATCCTCCAATGGCTCATGAACGCCGTCAACAACAAGGTGACGTATCAGGTCGTGCGCGACGTGCGCGACGAGGCGTTCAAAAAAATACAGATCCTGCCGCTCAAGTATATCGACGCGCACTCGACGGGCGAGATCGTGAGCCGCGTGATCGCGGACGTCGATCAGTTTGCGGACGGGCTGCTTCTGGGCTTCTCGCAGCTTTTCACGGGCGCGGTGACGATCATCGGAACGCTCGTCGTCATGTTCCTCCTGAACGGCTGGATGGCGCTGGTCGTCGTCGTCCTCACCCCCCTGTCGCTTGTCGTTGCGCGCTTCATCGCAAGCCGCACATACAAAATGTTCAAGCTCCAGTCAGAGACCCGCGCGGAACAGACGGCGCTCATCGACGAAATGATCTCGGGGCAGAAGGTCGTTCAGGCGTTCAGCCACGAGGCGGCAATCCTCGAGAAGTTCGACGAGATCAACGGGCGGCTCGAGAAATGCTCGCTGCGCGCGACGTTCTTTTCCTCCATCACCAACCCCGCGACGCGCTTTGTGAACGCGTGCGTGTACGCGGGCGTGGCGCTCGCGGGTGCGCTTCTGTGCACGAGCCCGGGCAGCGCGTTTACGGTAGGTGAGCTCGCCGCGTTTTTGAGCTACGCCAACCAGTATACCAAGCCATTCAACGAGATCTCGGGCGTGGTGACGGAGCTTCAAAACGCGCTTGCCTGCGCGGCGCGCATCTTCGAGCTCATCGAGGAAGAGCCGCAGACGCCCGACGCGCAGGGCGTTCTGGCAAACGTCAAAGGAAATGTGCGCCTTTCGGACGTGGCGTTCTCCTATGCGCCCGAAAAAACACTGATCCAAAGCTTCAACCTCGCAGTGACGCCGGGGCAGCGCGTGGCAATCGTCGGCCCCACAGGCTGCGGCAAAACAACCGTCATCAACCTTCTCATGCGCTTTTACGACGTGGACGCGGGCGCGATCTATGTCGAGGGAAAGGACATTCGCTCCGTCACGCGCGGGAGCCTGCGCGGCGGGTACGGCATGGTCCTTCAGGAAACGTGGCTCAAGGCGGGCACCATCCGCGAGAACATTTTGATGGGCCGCCCGGAAGCCACGGACGCGGAGGTCGTGGAGGCCGCGAAGGCTTCTTACGCGCATCCGTTCATCGAGCGCATGCCCGAGGGCTACGATACGGTCATCAGCGAGGATGGCGGAAGCCTCTCGCAAGGCCAGAAGCAGCTCCTGTGCATCGCGCGGGTCATGCTGTGCCTCCCGCCGATGCTGATCCTCGACGAGGCGACCTCGTCGATCGACACGCGCACGGAGCTCCGGATTCAGGCGGCGTTCGCGCGGCTCATGAAGGGCAGGACCAGCTTCATCGTCGCGCACCGGCTCTCCACCATCCGCGAGGCGGACGTGATCCTCGTGATGCGCGAGGGAAACATCGTCGAGCAGGGGAATCACGAATCCCTGCTCGCGAAGGACGGGTTCTACGCAAAGCTGTACAACAGTCAGTTTGAGGCGTGACCTGTTGATCGTCATTTGCGGCCCACCTCTTTCCGCCTGACGTTTGAAAAACCCCCCAAGCAACAATAGAGCGACCGCCGCATCCGCGAACGGTCGCCCTCTTTTTGAAGAATCAGTACCCGCCCCTGCGTTCCTCCTTCGCCTGTTCAGCCGTGAGGCCCAGGACCACCGGCGTGGAGCGGTAGCCGATGCCCATGCGGTCGATTCCCATGTCGATAAGCTCGAAAAAGTGCGCCTGGTCGCGGATGCCGCCGGAGCCCTTGACTTTGCAGCGGCCCTTCGCGGCGTCGATCATCGCGCGGATGACTTCGCACGTCGCGCCCTTCGATTCCCCGCCGGCGAAAAATCCAGTGGAAGTTTTACAAAGTCCGCGCCCGCCGCGCACGCGGCCTCCGTCGCCCTCGCGACCTCGGGAAGCGTCAGCGCGTCCGTCTCGAAAATCACCTTGAGAAGCGCGCCGTATTTGTGCGTGACATCAGCAACCGCCGCGATCTCCATTTGTACTTCGTCCCATAGCCCGCTTTTGATCCATCCGTAGTTGGAGACGATGTCGAGATCCTCGATGCCGCCGCCCTTCAGAATCTCCTCCGCCTGAAGGACCTTCGATTCCGTCGTGGAAAGCCCAAACGGAAAGTCGCACACGGCGCAGATCCCCGTTCCGGTGCCGAGGCACATCTCGCGCGCGATCGGCACCGAGGCGGGATTGACGCACACCGTCTTGCAACCGAAGTCGATGCCCTCCTGAATGTATTTGCGGATTTCCGCCTGCGTGAATTCGGGCTTCAGAACGCTCTGGTCGACGTAGCCCGCCAGCTCGCGCGCGGTCATCTCCCGCGCCTTCTTCGTGGGCTTCATGCGCAACCTCCTATATATGTTCCTTGATGAACGCGTATATCGCGTCGACGAGCGCCGGACTCCAGAACGGCCCCTCGTGCGGCGCGTTCTTCACACGGATCATCTCCGCCTCAGCGCCCGCGTCGATCAGCCGCCTGAACATGATCTCGCCCTGCTCGTACGGCACCACGGGATCGGCGTCGCCGTGAATGACGAGCGTCGGCGGATACATTTCGCCGTCCTTCACGTAATGAACGGGGCTCATCCGCCGGAGGACGTCGTGGATGTCGCCGCCCCCCACGAGTCCGCCAAAGATCGCCGCGCCCTCGCTGTCCGGCTTCGTCTCCCGAACGTCGATCATCTTTGACAGGTCCGTCGGGCCGAAGCACTCTGCGACGCAGGAAACCGCGTCCGAGAATTCGGCATATTCCTCCGACCGGAACGCGGGATCATTCCCCGTCACGCCCACGAGAAGGGCCGTGTTCCCGCCGGAAGAGGTTCCATAGACGCACACCCGCTCCGGGTCGACGGCGTACTCGTCCGCGTGCGCGCGCAAAAACCGGATGGCGGTCTTGGTATCGACCAGGTACGCCGGGAACGCCGCGCCGTCGAGGCTCGAGCGGTGCGTGATCGTCGCGACGACGTAGCCCTCGCGCGCGAGCTGGGCGAGCTGCGGAATCTCGTAATCTACGTTTGGAAACGTCCATGCGCTCCCCTGCACGAACACCACGAGCGGATATCTCGGGTGATCTGCTGCCGCCGCGCCCCATGGCAGAATGAGCGTCATCCGCGTCTTTTCGCCGCCCGCCGCCGAATAGACGACGTCGCGCTTCAGCTCCGCAAGCCCTTCGAGCTTTGGGTTCGATTCAAATTCCCTGATTTCCGGGTATTTCATATCCCGCCTCCACCCTCTCTCCATAGAATTGAATCTGTCAGCTTCCCTTGCCATTGAGAGTTCGCAGCAAATCATCGAATTTCTCGCGCCACTCCCGGTGCGTGACCCACTGGATATCTTGACCATCTCCGCATGATCTCGGTACGATGTGAAAATGCAAGTGAAAGACATCCTGCTGCGCTTCCGCACCGGAGCTATTAATGATTTGCACATTTTCGAGGTGGAGCTTATCATGATAAAGGTCGACGATTCTCTTGAGCGTACTCGTGATGTGGAGCAACTCGTCCGCAGGCACATCAAAGATGTTTTCGTAATGCTTTTTGGGGATCACCAGTGTATGATATTCATTGACAGGATTTATATCCAGAAAGGCATAGGTGTGTTCATCTTCATAGACCTTCCAGGAATGTGCCCGCCCTTGCGCCACCTTGCAAAAGATACAGGTATCCAGAATGATCCCCCCTGCAAACGGGCCTGTCTTCGCGCGTCCGCTTCTGCCCCACAGCATACCACGCCCGTGCAGAATTGTCAATTCAGTGGAAAGGGTGAGCGTCGGACCTCGCATTCGGGTCTGTCCCAGATTTTGTGTAAAGTCCAAAGCTGCGGATAGGAACCAAGTTGAGAGAGGGCGGCAGCAGGCTCTGCCTGCGCGCCCTTGTCTGCATCGTAGCGCAAACCGGGCGGCCTGTCAA
>JAEZRP010000023.1 GCA_023444095.1 Bacillota bacterium | reverse complement strand
TGAAAATGCTATATTGACCTTGCCGACGGTGACGGGAACTCAGAAATCGCTGAATCCAGACCTTCGTCGGTCGCTTAAGCGTAGCATTTTCTCCGCCAACCCGTCAAGCCCGAGCCGCCTGCGGCGGCGGCTGCCTTTTTGCCTCTGGTTCCGAGAATCTTGAAATCACTGTTTCTTTCACACTTGGTTGCTTACAGAAATGAATGAACACTGCCGGCGGGGCCAACAGGATCTCCCAGTGATGGGGGATTCTGTCTGTTGTATGATGCTTCATTATTCCTTTCAGTCATTTAATCCTTTCTCCTGATATTTCCCTTGATCCCACACAATCCAGCAAGATTTTCTGGAATAAAGACAAATATATTGATGTACATGAAGCGGTTCCGATGATACGATTAGGCATGGCCGAATGGTCGCATTGCAAGCTTGGCGTGTTTATATGGCAGAATCCGCTTGCCACTGGGATGTTCAATCCGATCAGAAGCAGATCCATGCGAATGCGATATCCGAATGTATCAGGAACAACGGAGGGCGCGGAGATGAAGTATCAGAAGGAGTTCTGCGGCGAATTCCTGGGCACATTCCTGCTTGTCTTATTTGGCTGTGGATCGGTCGCGGTCTCCGTGCTTTTCAACGCGCATCTGGGCCTGTTTCAGATTGCGATGACATGGGGCATTGGCGTAACGCTCGCCATCTACGCCACCCGGAATCTGTCCTGTGCCCACCTCAATCCGGCAGTTTCCATTGCGATGGTCGCGTGCGGACGGATGAACGTGAAAAAGCTTCCAATCTATCTGATCGCTCAGTTCGCGGGAGCATTTGTCGCGGGGCTAACGATATACTTTCTGTTTTGCCCGTCAATTGCCGCGTATGAAGCGGCAAATGGAATCGTTCGCGGCACCGGCGAATCCATGGCGACGGCGAGAATGTTTGGCGAGTACTATCACCTTCAGGGGAATCAGGCCGTGGTTTCCATGCCGTTGGCAATGGCGGCGGAAGGCTTTGGCACCGCCTTGCTTGTCCTGATGATATTCTCACTGACGGACGGCTGCAATGCCGGAAAGCCCGACGATTCCATTGCGCCGCTTTTCATTGGATTGACCGTTACATCGATCATCTGCCTGGTAGCTCCTCTGACACAAGCCGGCTTGAACCCTGCCCGAGACTTGGCGCCGCGCCTGGTTGCGGCACTCTTTGGTTGGAGCGGCGCCGCGTTTCCCGATGCGACGGGTGGCTTCTTCTATGTTTATGTGCTGGCGCCCATTGTCGGCGGCTTGTTCAGCGGCTTAAGCTTTACGCGACTGATTCAACCGCTCATGGCGCGAAATTCGGATGCCTGTTGTAAGGGAAAATAGAAGGGGAGAGCATGATGAAAGCGAGATTGATATTCGTCGGAGGTTTCTTGGGCGCAGGCAAGACGACGTTGCTATTCGAAACGGCAAAAAGGCTCATGACGCGGGGCGAAAAGGTCGGCCTGATCACAAACGATCAGGCGTCGGGGCTGGTGGATACCGCCGTCCTTCGCAACCTATCTGGGGTCGTTCAAGAGGTAAGCGGCAGCTGCTTCTGCTGCAATTTCGACGGGCTGACGGACGCGATAGACAGCGTCACATCGATCAATCCAGGCGGCATGATATTCGCGGAACCTGTCGGCAGCTGTACCGATTTGTCCGCGACGCTTCTTCAGCCGCTGAAGGAAAAAAAAAGCGCCGCATTAATCGTAGCTCCGCTTACGGTGTTGGTCGATCCCCACCGCGCAAAAAGGATTGTCGAGGGAGCCAGTTCCGGCATTCATCGAAGTGCCGAGTACATCGTAAAAAAACAGCTCGAGGAGGCAGACTACATCCTGATCAATAAATGCGATCTTCTGAATCCGCAGGAACGGTGCGATCTGGCAAGGGCGATATCGGACAGATGGAACCAGGCGACGGTCATGTGCGCAAGCGCCAGAACCGGTGAAGGACTTGACGAATGGCTGGAGGAAATCCGATCGGGAAAGTCGTCCGGAACCCATCTGGCAGAGGTGGACTATGATATATACGCGGAAGGCGAGGCCGTGCTGGGATGGCTGAATGAATCGGCAAAGCTGACGGGATCCGCCGTCAACTGGAACGGCTATGTTCGCAACTTCATGGAAAATCTGAGCGAACGCTTTCGAGCGGCGGGGTCGGCCGTCGGTCACGTCAAAGTGCTGCTGGAAACCGGCGATGGCAAAATACTCGCCAATCTCACGGGAGGAAGCGCGACGTTATCCGTGCGAGGCACGGTATCTTTCGACGATTCGGCTGCCCTGACGATTAATGCGCGCGTAGAAACGACACCTAATGACCTGCAAAGAATTGTGAATGAGGAACTCTCTCGAGCGAACGCAGATACCGTATCATGCAGTATCGAGGCGGTCAATTGCCTTACGCCTGGGAGACCAAACCCCACGCATAGATACGATCATATCGTCAATGCATAAACTACAAGGGCTTCATATGGTAGGAGGAATCGGAATGAGAATACTTGTCAGCGCCTGCCTTCTGGGCATACGTTGCCGCTACAATGGTACGGCGAAGACGAACGAGGCGATTCTGCGCCTCGCGGAGGAGCACACGCTCGTTCCGTTCTGCCCAGAGATCTACGGCGGACTATCGACGCCGCGCGAACCCTCTGAGATCCGGGACGGCCGCGTGTACGCGCGGACGGGGGAGGACGTAACCGAGCAGTTCCGGATCGGCGCGGAGGAGGCGCTCAGGGCTGCGCGCATCGCCGGCTGCGCGCTCGCAATCCTGCAGGACAGGAGCCCTTCCTGCGGCGTTGGCACCGTCCACAACGGCCTCTTTGACGGCGGGCTCGTGCCCGGCGACGGCGTTACCGCGGCGCTTCTGCGAGCGAGCGGCATCCCGCTGGCGACGCCGGAAACGCTGCCACCGGAGCTGCGCGGGGAGGGCTAACGCCCGATCAAGAAAACGCGTGTCCCCGCCTTTCGAGCGCGGCAATCGCACCGTTCAGCTTCTCTTCCCTCACGAGCACATAGTCCGTGTCGAACGTCGAGACGCAGAACACGCTGATTTCAGCCGCCGCGAGCGCGCCCGCGATCTCGGCCAGGATGCCGATTAGCCCGAAGTCGAGCTGTCCGCATACCCGAAATGCCCGCCAGCCATCCTCCCGCGCTACCCATTCGGCGGGCGCGTGCCTCGTTTCGCACACGAGGGAGCTCTCGCCGTCCGTTCGGGCGGCAAACATCGTGCCGGGGACGAGCGGCGGCGTCCCCTCGATCTTCAGAACGCTGAAAGATTCAATCAGCAGTGCAAGCTTCATCGCTCATCCTCCTGAAATCGCGACGTGTAGATCGGCAAATACCGCAAAATGCCATTCACCCGGCAGCTGTGAAAGAGCGTCAGCCCTTTTGCCGGGAAGCGGACCGGCTCGATCTGGACGCTGAGCAGTTCCCTCGTCGCGTTCACGCGCCGCGCGAGCGTGATGTGCGCCTTGAACGGCTTGGGATCGAAGGGCAACTGCCGCACAGCCAGCGCGCGCCTGAGATCGTCCGAGGCATCCCGCAGTCCCTCCGCGCCGCGCACGCCCGCGTAGAGGATGGCGCTCTCGCCGCGCCCGAACGTGTCGGCGCTCGAGAGCGCGAGGGAAACCGCGCGCGCATGGCCGGAGGCCTCGTCCATCGCGGCTTTGATGTCGTCTATCCGTCCGACCTCCAGCTCGCCCAGAAAGGCGAGGGTGACGTGGTACATGTCGTCCCTCACATACCGTCCTGCCGCGATCCGGCGCATTTGGGCGGCAGCCCGCGCAAGCGCCGCGCGCGCCTCGTCTCCGATCAAGATCCCGATGAACAGCCTCATCCCGTCGCCTCCAAACCGATTAAAGTGAATCATTGCTTTCATGTGTGAAATTGTGTACGTTTAATAATCGTATAACGAAGCGGTGTTACAATAACGCGGGGTCGATCATATCGCGCGGCACGCGCGTGAACGGACGGTGATCTCGTGCGCGGATTGTTTGCCGCATTCAAAGCATGGTTTCAAAAAAGGCCCAGACCGCTTCCCATCCTCATCCTCGCCGACGTGCTGATCGCCGCGCTTGGTCTATTTGCTTTCTCCCTCTACCACTTTATCATCCCGCGCACCTATGCCGGATTGGGTGAAGTTTCCGCGCGTCCAGGCGTGACCGTCCATTCCGCCGTCCTCGCGACCGAAACGGCGGTCGCGACCGCGACGCCCGCGCCCGATCCATCCCCGGCAGGCGAGAAGGCGGCTGCGGCAGCGCAGCCCTCCGCGTCCCCGACCGCCGAGATGGTCACCATGGAGCCGGTCGCGACGCTCGACCCGGTCGGTTACTTTGGCACCAAGTTCGCGGGCAAGTTTGTCACCGGAGAGCCGCAGAAGTCGTCTGTGGACGACACCACCACGTACGTCAGCGAAGATGTGTCCATCTCGGGCACCATCGCCACCTATGGGGACTGCACCGTCTACGTCTGCGACATCTACGTCAGGGATATTACAAATCTCAGCACCGGCTTCGCGGACGGCAAGTACGGCAAGGGCCTTCGGGACTGGGTGGAGGATATTGCCAAGGAAAACGATGCCCTCGTCGCCATCAACGGCGACTATTACGGCGCGCGCTCGACGGGCGTCGTGATCCGAAACGGAACCCTGTACCGCGACAATTACGCCGACGATGACGTGTGCGTCCTTTACTGGGACGGTACGCTCGAGGCGTATTCGCCGGACGACTTCGACGTTGAATGGGCGATGGAACGCGGCGCGTATCAGGCGTGGAGCTTCGGGCCGATGCTGCTCGACGGCACGGGCACGCCGCGCGAGCATTTCAACACCACCGTCGCGGGCCACAACCCCCGAACGGCGATTGGCTATTTCGAACCCGGCCACTACTGCTTTGTGGTCGTAGACGGCCGCTCGAGCGATTCCGCCGGAATGACCATGTCGGAACTCGCGTCGTTCATGAGCAAGCTCGGTTGCATGCAAGCCTACAACCTCGATGGCGGACAGACGTCCATCATGGTCTGGGGCGACAAGGTCGTCAGCGAGCCCTACAAAGGCGGGAGAAAGACCAGCGACATCATCATGATTACGGATTGAGCGGAGGAGAATCTATGAAGACGCTGGCAGGCCACGGATCGATCGTGCTGACGCTCATGTACGTCACCCTCCTGATCGTGGATCACTACAATCCCACGATGGACTTCATCAACAACAACGTCACGAAGGCGCTGCTTCTCGTCCTCAGTCTCTTCGCCGTTTACGACGCCGTGCTCGTGCTCTCTCGCGAGCGCGCCCGCGTACGCCGCCGGGAGCAGAAAAGGCGCGAGGCGCTCCGGACCAAAAAACCCGCGGCAGGGCGCCGCTATTGATCCGTTCATCGAAAAGGCCGTTCCGCGCGTCGGAGCGGCCTTACTTTATGGATCAATTTGTTCAAAGATGGGCATCACGCCACGCCGGGCAAGCGCCCATTTTTCATCGCGCTGGGTGATCGTCCATTGCGCTGTCGGCATCCGGAAGAGCTTCTCGTTGAGCCAGAGCGACGGATTTCCGCACATCTCGCGTGAATGGGCGATGAAGTCCGGCCGCGCGAGGACGTTCGCCAAGAGAAACGACGCGGCGAACGAGACGATGGGCGATTGCGTTTCCCGGTAATCGCGATACCGTTGCACGAGTACGCCCCGGACAATTTCCGGCGCGTTCCGCCTGAGCCAGAAAAGGCATGCCGGATCAAATGACTCGATCAAATACCGCCCGGCATATTGTTTCAAGCGTTCGACCGCCCATTGAGTGATCGCTCCGATCCCCGGTGCGGACTTGATCTCGACGAGCAACGGCGCGCGCCCGGAAACGAGCTCCAGCACTTCGTCGAACGTCGGGATCCGCTCATCCCCGCCCACAAGCCGAAGCGCGCGCAGCTCGGAAAGCGTCATCTCGCGGATCAGTCCGGATTCGCCCGTCATCCGCGCCGCGTCGTCGTCGTGGAAAACCACCAGATGCTCATCCTTCGTCATCTGCACGTCCAGCTCGATTCCGCATCCCGCCGCGCAGGCCCTCTCGAACGCGGCGAGCGAATTTTCCGGACAGTCCGGCCCGTGGAGCCCCCTGTGCGCGAACGATGTCCCGCGCCACGGGTCTGCACGTCTCGATTTTCCCGAGGGCGCGCAGAGAAGGAGCCAGACGAAGAGGAACAGTCCCGCAGCGCCGAACGCGTTACCCATATCATTCCTCCGCGAAGTGATCCACAAGCGCCTCGGCCTTCTTCGGCCGGGAATCGCCGTGTCGCACGAACAGCATTGTCAAAAACGATACCATGACCATCGCCGCCGCGTAGGGAAACAGCGTCGAGTACCCAACGCGTTCGAGAAGCTGTCCGGACACGAAGGGCGTCGCGACCTGCGCGGCCATCGAGAATGTGTAGTAATAACCCGTGTACTTTCCGATGTTCCCCGCGCGACTGATCTCAACAACCATGGGGTAGGAATTCACGTTGATCGCCGCCCATGCAAACCCGACCAGAACGAACAGCACGTAGATCCAGAAGGAGAAGGTCTTTATAAACGCCGTCGCACCAAAGCAAGCCGCCAGTAAGAGAACACCCGCGAGGATCATCTTCTTGCGTCCGAGGTGCGCCGAAAGGTGGCCGATGGGGATGTAAGCGGCCGTCGCGCCCGCCGTCGCGATCATGAGGCAAAGGGCCGCGCCGGAGATGTCGCCCCACACGCGCACGAAATAGCGCGAATAGGCCGTCGTGACCGCGTTGTAGCCCATGAACCAGAAGAACACCGACGCGAGGATGAAGATGAGACTCCGCTTCATCGGCGCGGGCAGCTTGCCGCCCGCACCCTCCTCCTTTTCGCCCTCGTCCGGGAGGCGCATCCGGTTTTCCTGGATGGTGAAAAGGAGCACGAAAACCGACGCCAGCATCACCGCCGCGACGATGTAAAAGATCGGCAGAAAGTCCGTGATGCTCAGCCGCGTTACGCCGTCAAACGAGTACTCGGGCGTGACGTCGATCGCGCGGGTCTTGACGAACCAACTGACGGAGAGGAGGGTGATGATCCCGCCGATCGAGCCCATGAGGTTGATGATTGCATTCGCGCGCGAGCGCAGCGGTTTGGGCGTCAAATCGGGCATCAGCGCCACGGACGGCGCGCGGTACACGCCCATCGCGATCAAGACGAAGCCGAGGAGCACGAGAAAGAGCGACAGGAGCTTCCCGATCTGCGCGTCGAACGCCGCGCGCGCGATCCCGCCCGTGAAAACCTCTTCGAGGAGCCTCTCGCCCGCCCGGTTGACGAACGGAAGCGCACTCATGATGGCGACCGCCGCGACGGTCCCTCCGAGGATGAAGGGCATCCTGCGGCCGAGGCGCGTATGGCTCCTGTCCGAAAGCTGGCCAAAGAAAGGCAGCATGAAGAGCGCCAGCACGTTGTCGATCAGCATCACGTTGTTCGTCACGTCGTCACCGAGCAGGAACGTGTTTTTCAGGATCAGCGGAATCACGAAATCGTACATCTGCCAGAACGCGCAGATCGAAAGGAACGCAAGTCCTACCAGCGCCGTGCGCCGCGCATCGAGCTTCATCTTAATCTCCTCCCGAGGCGGACTCGTCGGCCACCTCGTCCATCGTCCCATCGATCAGGTAGTCGTCGTATCCCGCCGCCTCGGCGTCGTATGTCTCCTGGTTTTCGTCGATCGTCAGAACGTACCGACTCATCACGTAGCCGCTCTTCCAGTCGTACTCAATTTCGCACCAAGTGCCGTCGTCGGATTTCACCTCGACGACTGTGCCGTTCTCGAGCGTCCTCGCGACCTCCGCGTCCTCGGAGGCCCCAACGCGCATGTTGAGCCGCGCGTCGGACCCTGTGCTCACAACCGCGTACATGGCCTTCGAAGCCGCGAGCTCGGCGAGATACTCGTCGATGACGGCGATCGTTCCGATAAACACATCCTCATTCGACAGGTAGCCCGTCCTGTCTCCGGCGCGCACCTGCGTCCAGGACGTGCTCTCGAAGATCACCTCCGCACGCTCACCCGCGCCGATTTCGCCGAGCGCTTCGCCCGAGGCGGACGCCTGGGCGCGCAGGATTGAGCCGTCCTCGCACGTCACATACGCGTAAATCGTGTCATCCACCTGATCCCCGTCCGTTCCGCCGCCCGAAGCGAGCGCGCCGGAGAGCTCGACCACCTTCGCGGTGTCCAGGTAGGTGAGCCTGACAAAGCCCGTCCGTCCGCCGTAGGAGATGAACGCCCAGCTCTTCGCCTGGGTGATCACGCGCACGATCGTCCCCGGGGCGAGCATGAACGAGAGCTTCGCCGCGTCCCTGGGCGATTCGCGCACGAGAAGCCTGTCCTGCACGTCGACCTTTCCGTAGGTCACCTCGCGCGTGCCGAGCGTCGCCTCTCCCGCCGCGACAGTTTCGAGCGCCGGGTGCTCCGCGTCCGCCGCGACGTACTTCGGCGTGCGGATCGTCTCTTCGGTAAACTTGAGATACGCCGTGCGCACGTACCCTTCCTCTCCGTCGAAGCCGATCTTCGTCCAGCTCGAGCCATGGCTCAGAACCTCGATCGCGGTGCCGGGTTCGAGGCGCGCGACGATGGAGCTGTCGGTCGACTTTGATTTGCGCACGTTCAGCTTGTTTTCGGTGTCGATGACCGCCGATTCGGCCGTCACATCCTCGTATGTAAGCGAGTAATTCCCCGCGCCGTACATCTCTTCGAGTTTCGCGATGGCCTTGCCCATGTCCGCCTGCAAGGAGCCCGTCGCGACGCCCGTTTCGTCGTACTTAAGCGCCCGCTGGAAGAGAACCACCGCATCGCGCGTTTCGTCGTCGAAGACGCCGTCGATCTCGCCTTCGTAAAGCCCGAGCGACGCGAGGTTCGCCTGCATCGCTCGCACTCCAGGGCCCGTCATGCCCTTCTCGAGCGTGGAAATCGTGGAGGACGGCGCGTCGTCCGAATAAATGAAGTCGATGAAACTTGGAGTCGCGACGCCCGTTACCTGAAAGCCCGTCGCGGACTGGATCGCCCTGATTGTCCGCACCATCTCCGCGCCGTAGGAACCGTCGGCCGTTCCGCCGTACAGCCCGAGCTCGATCAGCCGCGTCTGAAGCCGCGCGACGTCCGCGCCCTTGCTCGCATAGCCCAGCTCCGTCTCGTCGGACGCGATGCCGACGAATTCTTCGTATGTCATTCCGCTGTCGATCGAGTATGAACGCTCGTAGAGCAGCTCCTTCAGGTAATCGTACCGCTCGGTTTCGTCGTAGATTTTGACCTTCGTGCCCGCGAAACAGTTCTCTGCGATCCACTTCGCGTCCTCGATGAACAGGCGGATGCAGCCGTGCGAGGCGTCCGTGCCCATCGCGGCATAAGCCTCCCAGTCGACCTTGTCGTCCTCCATCTTGGTAAACAGGTAGGAGTGAAAGAGGTAACTCCCCTTGATGCGGGAACCCCACTTTCCGTAGCCGTCCTCGAATGTGTACCAATCGCTGCGCTCGCCCCGCTTGCGCTGCGTGGGCATCGTGAAGGTGCCGCGCGGAGAGGGCCAGTTCGACATGCCGCTCGAGCAGATCATCTGCCGGACGATCGAGCCGTCCGCGGTTGAAAAGACGGTCACGATGTTGTTGTAGCAGTCGACCGTAATCCGATAGGGCATCTCGGCAGCGGCTGTGGGGGAGACAGCCGCGAGCGCGAAAATCAAAAAAAGAACCGTCAGTCGTCTTGCAAGCATTCCGCATCCTCCATGCGGCGTCAGCGCGCCGAATCTATTGATAATAAGATAGCATATTCGCCCAGATCTTTCAATCGTATGAAGTGATTCCAACAAGTGAGTGGCACATGTCGCATAAAATTAATCAATCGCGCTTGATTTCAGGCTCGTTCGGGGCTATAATGACGGACGGAATTCACGCCGCCCGCGAAGGAGATTCGGATTATGCAAAAAAAGGCCAAAGATTACATCATGCTCACGTTCGGTACCCTCCTTCTGTCAGTCGGCGTGTATTTCTTTAAATTTCCCAACCATTTCACCACGGGAGGCGTGAGCGGCATCTCGATCATACTCGGGAACATGATCCCGACGGTGTCCCCAGGCACGCTCATGATGATCATCAACTACTCCCTGCTCGCGGTAGGGCTCTTCGCCCTCGGCAGGGGCTTTACCCTGCGCACGGTCTACTGCACGGTGGTCTACTCCTTCGTGATCTGGCTTCTCGAGAAGCTGTACCCCATGTCTGCGCCCTTCACCGGCCAGCCTCTCCTCGAGCTCGTGTTCGCGATCCTGATGCCCGCGGTCGGGTCCGCGATCATGTTCAACCTCGACGCCTCCTCCGGCGGAACCGACGTCGTCGCCATGATCCTCAAGAAGTACACGAACATCGACATCGGAAAGGCGCTCCTTCTGAGTGACTCGGTGATCGCACTCTCGTCCGTCTTCGTGTTCGGCATCGAGACCTGCCTCTTCTCGGTGCTGGGCCTTCTCATGAAGGCCTTCCTCATCGATTCCGTGATCGAGTCCATTAACCTGTGCAAGTACTTCACCATCGTCACGACCTCGCCCCACGAGGTGTGCGAGTACATCATCAAGGAGCTCAATCACTCCGCCACCGTGGTCGACGGGCGCGGAGCATTCACGGGCGAGGACAGAAAGCTCGTCCTCACGGCGTGCAGGCGCGGAGAGGCACTCGCGCTCAAGAACGAGGTGCGAAAGATCGACCAGCACGCGTTCATCTTCATCTCCAACACCAGCGAAATCATCGGAAAGGGCTTTCGGACGGTGTGACCCTGAAAGATTGAACCGTTGATGTCACCACAAATCCACAGGCAGAGGGGAATCGCTCACCTCCCGGCAAAGGATCACACAACTGACCGAAGGTGAAAGATGGAAAGAAAAGCCGGCGCGTCCCCGTTCGGAGAGCGCGCCGGCCGCGTCGAATTTAGCCCTGAAGTCCCTGCCTCGTCTGCTGGATTTCGTCTTCTTTCGCCATGACGGCGGGCTTGTAGTATCCTTTGGTTTCCGCGAGCTTGTAAAGCTCGTACTGGCTCGTCTCGCACTTGTTCCTGATCTGCTGGACGGCCGTGCGCAGCTGCGGATTTGCGCATTCGGAAATGGTATTCGCGTAGAAGGTAAGGCTGCTCTTCACCGAACCGAGGGCGTCGTTGACCATCGCTTTTTCCTGAAACATGGTTTGCCTCCTTTACTGCAAGAACGACATGAGCTGCTGTTTTGTGCTCTGAGCGTCCTGGGCGGATTTCTGGAAGTAGGCCTTCACCTGGGGATCCGTCGACTGCTCGGCGTAGACCTGCATCTTCTGAAATGCGGTGTCGTGCTCTCCGATCATGTGGCGGAGGTTCTGAAGCTCAATCTGATTCAAGTTGGACATTGTGTGGCTCCTTTCCGTACTCCGAATTCCGATGCTAGTATTCTCCGTCCGGGCATGGCGAATTCCAAAAAACATCCGGAATAATCTGGAAAGGCGATCTCTTTGCGCCGTGTGCTCCGCATGCGGGGCAGAACTCCAGCATGATAAAACGCATTCATGCGCCTATACAGTCATCATGCACAAAACTCCGCCATTCCTTCTCCGACTCTCCTCGGCCCCCGGAGACAGGACGTGCTTCCCGCCGGTCACTTGCCAAACTGCTACCAAATTTCGAATGATCTTGACGCGTTGTAGTTTTCTTCTATAATGGATCTCATGTAGTCATGATTGATCAAATAAGGCAGATGATACAATGTCAAAGGCGCAAAAACAGAACGGCAAAATATGGGGTGCCGTAAAGCTCTCCCTTTCCGCATACTGGCAGGTGCGCAAATCGTTGCTGATTTGCTGTGCGCTGGCGGTCATGTTTCGCGTGGCATTGCCTTACGCGGGGATATATATGCCGAAGGTCGTCATTGACCTGATTGGTCAGCAATCGAGCACCTCGCATTTTCTGCTTGTGGTCGGCGCATTGGCGCTCGTCATGGTGGCGCTGGGTTATGGGAGAAGTTTTACCGACAGCATTGTCGATCATTGCATGGGTACCACTGGTATCTTTTCCTTCATGCTGAAAACGGTTCATAAAAGGATCGACATGGATTATGGACAGTTGGAGCATCCGGATTTCAAGGCGGTCATGGACAAATCGGAGAAGGCGGTGCAGAGCAACCACACGCTGGCGATGAACATTCCGCGGACGCTCGTACAGCTTCTATCGAATGTGTTTGGCTTTCTGCTCTACGCCGGCGTCATTGCCCGGGTCAACCCCGTCATTTTGCTCGTGCTGTTGTTTTGCGCGGGGGCGAACTGGTGGGCGCTCGCGCGGTCTCGAAAATATAACGAATCGACCCGCGAAGAGCGCAGCAAGCTGAATCGCAAATATTTGGCTCTCCAGAACACCATGCGAGATCCGGCGTCCGCCAAGGACATCCGCATGTACGGCGCTTTCCCATGGCTGAGGGACTTTCTGAAAACGCTGCACAAACAGTATCGCGGCGCGGAAAAAGATGTGCTGACCAAGCAAATGCAGGCGAATCTGATGGACGGCGCGATGATCTTGCTGCGCGACGGAATCGCATACAGCCTGCTCATTACGCTTCTTCTGCAAAACAAGCTGGAATTGGGAGAGTTTGTGTTCGTGTTTGCCGCCATTGGCGCATTGGGTGGCTGGATTTCCGGCATTTTGATCGCTGCCAGCGATCTGGCGAAGTCCGCCGTGGAGATGGCGGATATGCAGGCCATGCTCAAATATCCAGACCGCATGAACAGGAGAGCGGGCACGACGCTTCCCGGGAAAGAAGCCTTGCCGCCGGAAATTCGTTTTGAGGACGTCAGCTATACATACCCGAAAGCGGAAAAACCCGCGCTGCGCAACGTCAATCTCACGATTCGCCCGGGCGAACGGCTGGCGGTCGTGGGCGCGAACGGCGCCGGCAAAACCACGCTGGTGAAGCTGCTCTGCGGGCTTTATCTGCCCACGGAGGGGCAGGTTTCTTACGCGGGCAAGCCGCTCGTCGCCTACAACCGAGACGAGCTGTACACCCAATTTTCGCCCGTGTTTCAGGATATCCACCTTCTTTCGACGGACATCTCCGGCAACGTCAGCCAGCAGCCGCCGGATCTGAGCGACTGCGCAAAGGTGGCCCGATGTCTGGAGATGGCCGGCTTGCGCGAAAAGATCGACAGCTTGCCGGAAAAAGAAAAAACGATGCTCGTCCGCGCGGTCAACGCGAATGCGACCGAACTGTCGGGAGGCGAAAAACAAAAGCTCGCAATGGCGCGGGCGCTCTACAAGGACGCGCCGGTTATTCTGCTGGACGAGCCCACCGCCGCGCTCGATCCGTTGGCGGAGAACGAGGTCTATCAAAAGTACGCGGAACTCACGCAGGGCAAGACCAGCGTGTATATCTCCCACCGGCTGGCAAGCACCCGTTTTTGCGACCGGATCATATTGATCGACGGAGCGGCGGAAGCGGATTCTATCGCGGAGATGGGCACGC
Organism: Bacillota bacterium; assembly: GCA_023444095.1. Taxonomy (GTDB): domain Bacteria; phylum Bacillota; class Clostridia; order Christensenellales; family Aristaeellaceae; genus RUG11247. The sequence goes on along the minus strand of JAEZRP010000023.1, from coordinate 23,522 downwards.
ATGAGGAACTGATGAGGCTTGGGGGGATTTACGCGCGCATGTTTGAAACGCAGGCCAGTTATTATCAGAGTAACGGCGTGGCTGACGCGGCGCCGGGCGAGAGCCATGGGGAGGAGCAGGCCGATGGAGAGTAAGGAAAAGAAGCCTCGTTTCGTGGACAATATCAAATGGACGATGCAAGGCTTTCGCGTAATGGCGCGCCTGTCGCCGTCCTATTTGCCGTCGCTCCTCGGACAGTCGTTTGTCACGGCGTTCGTTCCGATGATGCAGCTCTTCTTTTCCGCACGCATTCTCAACGAATTGGCGGGAAACCGGAACGTCACCGCCATCGCCGGCTACGCAGTCGCCACCGTGCTCCTTGGCTTCGCCTTTTCGGCACTCAAATCTGTTCTGACGCGCGAGGTAGACTTGTGCACATTCTGGCTCGCCTATTCCGACATGCTGGGCATGGAGGCGGAGCAATTCGCGAAAATGGACTATCCTCACACGGAGAACAGCGAGATCTCTGAAAATCTGGCGGTGATGGACACCAAGGCGCGCGGGAACGGATTGGGCCTGATGAATCTGTACTGGATATCGCAATCGGTTTCTGTCGGCCTCTTTTCGTCGATTTTCGCGAGCGTTCTGCTTTTCGGAATGTTTCATAGCAACGCAACATATGACCACACGTTCGCCACGACGCATTCTGCCACGCTACTGCTGGTCCTGCTGGTGGCCGTCACGCTCGCGCTGAACATCCTGTTTCGGCGAAAGGAAAAGAAAATGCTGGACGAAGTGTTTCGGGAAAACACGAAGTCCAACACCGCAGCCTCGTATTACAACGATTACATCAATGCCGACCAGGCTGCGAAGGACATCCGCCTGTACCATCAGGGCGATATGCTGGGACATATTTTCTCTTACAGCTATAACGTCAAAAGCTGGCTACGCTTTTTCTTCTTTGAAGGTCGGCTTGGGGGCTTTTTCGCCGCCGGCATGGCCGTGGTAGGCGGGGCGGTCTATCTGCTGATCGGGTTAAGGGCGCTGGCGGGCATGTACGCCATCGGGTATGTCGTTCAATATGTGGGGGCGGTGACTGCGCTTGTGACGGCGGTAACGACGCTTTTCAACGATTTGGGTCGCGCGTACAACAACGCCGCGTATATCAAGCCCCTCCTGGATTATTTGAACCTGCCCGACGTACTGACCAAGGGAAGCAAGCCGATCCCCGACGAGGCCGAATACTGTTTTGAGTTTCGCAAGGTCAGCTTCCGCTATCCCGGCGCGCAAACCTTCGCGCTGAAAAACCTGAACATGACGCTTCACGCAAACCGACGGCTGGCGGTTGTCGGGAAAAACGGCAGCGGCAAAACCACAATGATCAAGCTGCTCTGCCGTCTGTACGACCCGACGGAGGGCGAAATCCTTTTAAACGGCGTGAACATACAGGACTACGACTTTCAGGCGTATCGCCGGTTGTTTTCCATCGTATTTCAGGACTTCAAGCTCTTTCCGCTTTCGATCGGCGCGAATGTCTCCATTACCAACGCGCCGGATCAAGAAAAGGCGCTCAACTGCCTCAAGGACGCGGGCTTCGGCGAGCGTTTGGAAAAGCTTCCGTCGGGACTGGATACGATCCTTTACAAGGAATTTGACGAGGAGGGCGTGCAGATTTCAGGTGGCGAGGCGCAGAAAATCGCACTGGCGCGGGCGCTCTATAAAAACGCCGGGATTGTCGTTCTGGACGAGCCGACAGCGGCGCTCGACCCCATCGCCGAATTCGAAGTGTATTCCACCTTTGAAAAAACCATTGGCTCGAAAACGGCGGTTTTTATCTCCCACCGCCTGTCCTCCTGCCGGTTCTGCCATGATATCGCCGTTTTTGACGGCGGGGAACTCGTACAACGCGGCAGCCATGATGATCTGCTTTCGAATGCCGATGGCCTATATGCCGCCCTCTGGCACGCGCAGGCGCAGCACTATGTGGACGCGTCGTGAAAGACGATAAATTCGTGAACACGGGAGACGAGCCGATTAAATTGTACTGAATCTATGCTGTTCAGCATCCTACAGGAACTATTCATTGCACAAAGGCTGATTCGGACGCCGCCGAATAAAGCGATCGACATTTGAAATAACTGACAGCCATAAAAAGCCTTGGGACTGCAGCCCAGATTGCGGCAGTCCCTTTCGCTTTTCATGATCGTCAGTTGATGACGACCTTGGTCTTGTACGGGCAATTCTCATAGACCCATTTGGCATCCTCAACCGCCAGCCGCACGCAGCCGTGCGAGGCCTTGCTGCCCAGGCTGTTGACCGAACCCCACGTGGCCGTGCCACCCTTCTCCGGGAAGAGCACGGAGTGGAACATATAGTCGCCCTCGATATAGTACGCGTACTGCGCCCAAATCTTATACTTCTTGAAGTAGTGCCACCTTGCGCCCGGGCCGGTCGTCCCCTGATAGGTTCCCTTGGGCGTCGGCGTCTCATCCTTGCCGGTCGAGCATTTCATCGTGCGCAGGAGCTCCGTATACTCACCGTTCGCATCCAAACCATAGACGTACACGCGCTGTTTCGAGATGGAAACCTTCAAAAGGTATGGCTTGATTGCTACCTTGGCCGCATCCGAGAACAGCAGCTCGAGCGTTGCCTGATCGGCCTTACCGGTCTGCGGAAGGTTCGCCTGCTTCTGAAACTCCTCGATCGCCTCTGAGGTTCCGGCACCGTACGAGCCGTCCGCCGAGGTGAACAGGTATTCCAGGCCGAAGAGCCTGCGCTGCACGCGCTTGACCTCTTCGCCGGAAGAGCCCGCCGTCAGCGCATCGGGGACCGCCTGGAAGTCCGCGGCGTAGAACTTGTCGAGCAGTATCGGGTCGGCGACGCCGTTGACTACGGTTGTGAGGCTCCCCTCGTCGATCTTGACGTCTGCCTCGGGGGTGCCGCTTGCCATCGCCGCGGCCGTGAGCGCCTCGACCTCCCGCGTCCGAAGGTAGGTCTGCAGGCTTTCGATGCCGCGCACCGTGGCGGGGCCGTAGCTACCGTCCGGGCTGCCGGTCATGAAACCGAGGGTGCGCAGCCGCTTCTGTAATTTTAATACGTCGTCTCCGGTGGCGCCAGCCTGAAGCATCGGATTTGCGGGTGCGTTCGCGCCGCCCGAAAACACAAGCTTCTGAAGCTCGACACTTGCGGAACCGGTCTGTTCCTGATGATTGTAGTATTGGAGCAGTCGCACGCCCAGCTGTGTGCCCGCCCCATAGTGTCCGTCGGGCGTTCCAATCAGATACCCGAGGGCCGCGAGTCTGCGCTGGAAGCGGAGAACCGCGTCGCCTTCGTCGCCGTACTTGAGGTCAGAGCGGGCGGACGGGAAGTCCCCGCTCATCAGGAAGGCCAGCAGCGTGGCGTCTGCGACGCCGTCTGCCTCGGTTTCGGGCGTCGGCACGGGCTCCAAGGTCGCTTCAGGCTCCAAAGTCGGCGCAGATGTGGCGTCGGGATTGGGTGTCGCGGCCGGATCCGCGGTGGGCGTAGGCGCGGGGGTCGGAGTAGCGTTTGCGTCGATCTCGTCCTGTTCAAGTTGACGGACGTACTGTTCAAGCGCCTCGACGGCTTTGGCGGTATTGCTGCCGTAGTCGCCGTCCGCGGTGCCCGCCAGATAACCAAGGGCAATGAGTTCTTCCTGCAAGGCCTTGACCGGATCGCCCTTGGAGCCGCGCAGGAGCTCCTCGTAGTAGGGGTTGGTAACCTTGACGCCCGTCAGATAGACGCGTCCGCCCGCGAGCGTTTCCGCAGAATCGTCGATCTGCGCGCGGACCGCCGACTCTACCGCCCTCGCAAGCTGTTTGGCGGATTTGCCTGAGCCGTCCGCGATCTGTCCGGAAACCGCCGTCGCAAAGCGCGTGGTCAACTCCGTCCAAGCCTCGTCGGTCGGCGCGGCAGACATTGAGAAGTTCAGCTCCGTGCGGACAGGCTGCCCGTCCAGTTGGTCGTCGAGCGCCAACTCCCGCATGACGGGGGTTACGTCCTCGGGGAAGTCCGGTTCGTCACTCCTCTCGGCGCTGTCGGGCTCATAGGCTTCCATATAGGATTCATCGTTGGACTGCGCCAGGACGTTCAGGTACAGGGGCAGCGCCAATGCCACGCACAGCGCGATGGCAAACAGGATGATGATTCGTTTCATGTCCTCTCTCCAGTCTTTCAGATTCAATCTCTCCGGTCAATTAAGGGGCGGTGGGTATTCGTCGTCGCGAAATCCACGACGCCATCCCCCGATCCCCGGCTGCTGTTGTGTTAGTTGATTATATCGTATAAATGTGTAGATTTTATTATGAATAGGATAGTAAAATATCCCGTGCTATCATAGTCTTCACGATCAAAAACGACGAGCGGTCGATGCCTCTATCAACGCAGGCAAGATGGGGATTTCCGCGCGCGGTTTTGAGAAACTCCAGCGGGTCCGGGATGGAAGAAGGCAAAATCCGGCAGGGAGGTCCCTGCGGCTCTGGACGACGCAGTGACAGAGGCCCCGGAGAAGTGCCTGGCTGGGGAACCGATCGAGGCAATGCGAGACGACGACACCATCGAAACGTTCACGAAAATGGGGGAGGGAAGCCGATGCCATCATCCAGGCCAAGCCCCTTTGCGAGGAGATAAAGATGTACTTGAAGATAATAAGGGTGTTTGACTGGTAATCACTTCAAATAGACTGAATCTCAATATGTTCCTTATGAGGAAGTTTTGTATGTATGAGAATTTATTGCGTCCGGGAAAAATAAGCTCCTTATAGGTAAACAAAAGCCAGATCATACCCGAAGGAATATCTGGCTTCCCATCTTTGAAAGAGGTGCTTGGTTATTCCTATTGCCGCATGCAATCCGACATGATATGATTCGATGTTCCTCTGCTAATCAAACATGCGGTGATCGAAGTGGCACGGGCAGATCGCGATGCCGCCAGGGCCTTCCACGCCAATTACATTCCCGAGCGGCAGGCCGTAGGTGGTGAACACGGCCACCTGCTCGGAGGCAGAAATAAACAGCTTTGTCTCGCAGGCATTCAGAGCGATCTGATCAACACCGAAAAACGTTGTGATTCCAAGTCCATGGGCGAACGAACGCTCAAGCGCCAGACTGCCCGCAACAGGGTCGAAGACGAAGATATCGACAGACGAGGCCGTCAAAGCGAACACATGCTTGCCGTCATGCGTGACGGTCAGGCTCTGCGGGGGTGCGGAAGTGGGGACATTGCCGAGCAAGATGATGTTCTCGGGGATCAGTGTGCTCAGCACGCTGACGCTGCTTCCGGTTTCCGCGGCCACGAAGGCAAATTCCCCGCTGGGGCTGAAGATGAGATTGATCGGGGCTGCTCCGGTGGAGATACTCTGGCCGGTGTCCTCCAACGAGCCATCGGGATGAAGCACGAACCTGTGAACACTGTCGTTGAAGTATTCGGCGGTCAACACGAGCCCACGGTTTTTGGGAGAAATGGCGATAGCCTGCGCACTGGTTGGCAGGGATGATACAAACGCATTTTGTCTGGATGAATAGGACACAACGTCCTGGTCCGTGGCGGAACCATCTACAGACAGTGCGTATTTGCCGTCCGGTGTCAGTGCCACATCCTCAAGCATGGTTGAGGAGACAGCGCTGCCCACAACCCGGGCAGGCATTGCGCACAAGTCAATTTGATACATTGTCTGGCTTTCGAAGGAAGTGACAAAGGCGCGCGTGCAGTCACTGTTGATCGCCACATCAAGGAGGTCGGCGTCGATCGGTAACTGCTGCAGCACTTCCTGCGTGTTTGTGTCAAAAATGCTGATTCTACGATTCGCATTCTCCACAACAATGCCGAAATGGTTTCTCGTATACATGGGTGGTCATTCCTTTTCCTTTGAAATGATATTCTTCCCACATATCATATGAAAACCTTGATTGACTTGTTCTTAAGGGTATCTTTTTGATCCCGGCGACGGAATGACTTCATCGAATGTCTGCGCGGCGTAGGATCTCTGTTTTTTCGCGAGCCCTATTTATCACACATAAATCACCATCCCGGCGGGCAGACTTTTGCCAGATGGAGGGTGATTTTCTATGGACAATCTCGAAAAATCCGCGCAGGAAAAGCAACGACATCTGGACAAGCACAAGGTAAAAAATGATGGCACTCTTTTGAGCACCGACCAGGGCGTACGTGTCTCCAACACCGACGACTCCCTCAAGGCAGGCGTGCGCGGGCCGACGCTGATGGAGGACTTCCACTTTCGTGAGAAACTGACGCATTTCGATCACGAGCGCATCCCGGAGCGCGTTGTGCATGCCAGGGGCTTTGGCGCGCACGGCTATTTCCAGCCGTACTACTCCATGGCGCATCTGACGAAAGCGAAATTCTTGTCCGACCCGAATGTGCGTACACCGGTGTTTGTGCGATTCTCGACGGTGGTTGGCTCGCGCGGTTCGGCGGATACGGTGCGCGACGTGCGCGGCTTCGCCACCAAGTTCTATACCTCCGAGGGCAATTACGACCTTGTGGGCAACAACATGCCCGTCTTTTTCATTCAGGACGCGATCAAATTCCCAGATCTCGTCCACGCCATCAAGCCCGAACCGCAGAATGAGGTTCCGCAGGCCTCTGCCGCGCATGACACGTTCTGGGATTTCGTGTCCAGCACGCCGGAGACCGCGCACATGATCATGTGGCTCCTGTCGGACAGGGGAATCCCCCGGAGTTTCCGGATGATGGAGGGCTTCGGCGTCAACACCTTCAAGCTCATCAACGACAAAAACGAGGCGCGCTTCGTCAAGTTCCATTGGAAGCCGCTTCTGGGCGTTCACTCGCTCGTCTGGGACGAGGCGCAGAAGCTCGCGGGCAAGGACCCGGACTTCCACCGCCGCGACCTCTACGACGCGATCGACTCAGGCACGTTTCCCGAATACGAGTTCGGTATCCAGGTGATCGAGGAAGCGGACGAGTTCAGCTTCGGCTTTGACGTGCTCGATCCCACCAAGCTATGGCCCGAGGAACTGATCCCCGTGCAGCGCATCGGCAAGATGACCCTCAATCAGAACGTGGACAACTTCTTTGCCGAGACCGAGCAGGTTGCGTTTCACCCCGGCCATTTGGTTCCCGGCATCGATTTCAGCAACGACCCGCTTTTACAGGGACGGCTGTTCTCCTATCTGGACACGCAGCTCATCCGACTCGGCGGACCAAACTTCCACGAAATCCCGATCAACCGTTCCCTCGCGCACATCCACAACAACCAGCGGGACGGCTACCACCGCATGGCGATCAATCAGGGTCAGGTCAGCTATTCGCCCAACTCGCTCATGAACAACGAGCCCCGACCCGCTTCGGACATAGACGGCGGGTTTGTGCATTACGAAGAGAAGGTCGAGGGCGCGAAGGTTCGCCAGCGCGGCGAGGCGTTCAAGGACTTCTATGGACAGGCGGCGTTCTTCTGGAACAGCATGTCCGAACCCGAGAAGCAGCACATCATCGACGCGTTCCACTTCGAGGTTGGCAGCGTCAAGGACAAACACGTCCGCCAGCGCGTCGTGGATATGTTCAATCAGGTCGATCACGGGCTCGCGACGAGGATCGCCCCGCTCGTTGGGGCGACGCCACCCACGCAGCCTGCGGCTACCGCGGCGACAGGAGCAAACGCCGCATCCTCCGCCCTGAGCATGGCAAACACGCCCAGTTCCGCCGCGACGCGCAAGGTTGCGATCCTTGCGGAGAACGGATTCAACTGCAAGGAGCTGACTCCTGTGATGGACGCGCTCAAGGCATCGGGCGTGAACGTCGAGATCGTCTCCACGAACCTCAGCCCCATCACAAGTGGTGCGGGACTTCGTCTTGAGGTGGGAAAGTCCTACGCGAACACTTCCTCTATTCAGTACGACGCGGTGTATGTCCCCGGCGGTTGGCATATCGACAACCTCCTGCATCAGGGTGACGCGATCCACTTCGTCAACGAGGCCTTCAAGCACTTCAAGACCATCGCCGCGAGCGGGGACGGCGTGGATCTGCTCGTGCAGTCCCAGTTGCAGGGCGTGGCGCTGGCGGATGAGAACACAAACAAGTTGGTGCAGGAGCTCGGGGTCATAACCATCCGCAACATCTCCGACCTGACTTCCTTCGCAGGGGTGTTCCTGCAGGGAATCGCCCAGGACCGCCACTGGGGTCGTCAGCCGACAAAGCAGCTGGTTCCTGCATAATCAGTACACATCCAAGGAGGATGATCAAGATGAAAAACAATAAGAATCGAATGAAGGATCGCGACCACTCGAACGCTGAACTGCGGAAAATGAAACCAAAGGATCACGCAGATGTCGGCATTGAAAACGGAAGCAAAATCGGAACGCATGATGGCGGTCACGAGAAAAATGGAAGGACCTGAAGAAAGCGCCGCCGAATCCCAATCCAGTCTTATTATACAGGCGCCATCCCATTTTTAAGTTTCCGCCTCACGCGGACCTTCACTAACTGGTTATCGCGCATGCCGAGCATAATGTATCAGCCCGGAGAACCTCAATTCTCCGGGCTTTTCGCATATTCCAGGTGACAGAATTTGAACCGCTGATTTCTTCATTTTTCGCAGGAGGAGCATGTTTTTCTTCACCAAGTGCATCTCCTTGGATGGCCTTCTAACCTATTTTGTTTCGGGCAGGCGCCAGGCCGGACATCCAGTATAAATGGCATATCATTGGTCCAATCTGGGTTTCATGAAGGAAAGTAGAAAAGCGAAGCTGTTTTGCCGCGTGGTTTCTTTGCACAGCGAGGGAGGGAGTGATGTAGTTGGTGAGCCCCTTTGTTTCGCGATGCATCAGATTCCCGGTCCCGCATGATACTCTGACTCGAATCATATTCTCAATCATCCTCTGAATCGTTCATTGGGAGTGAGAAGCATGAAAAATGAACGTATACAAGTTAATCCTGAACTTAGTATCCAAAAAATACAGGATGGGATTTATGTCGCAATCCATTGCTTTCCGTGGCCTTGTAATTCTCTATTGGTTGAGATGAGAGACGGACAAGTTGTCCTGATTGATACTCCAAACACACCTGAAGCAACGAAAATATTACTTGATTGGATTCGAGAATATATCGGGAACAGGAAAATAACTGCGTTCAATTCTCACTTTCACTTTGATTGTCTCGGAGGGAATAAAACTCTGTTGGAGAATGGCATCAATCTATACGGTTCAATATTAACGGCAGAAATGATCAAGGAGCGCGGAGAGTCAGTCCGGGCAAAGGTTATTCGTTGGCTATCGAGTCCCGAAAATGACTACTATATTGAGGCTTACCGCATGATACCGTATATCGCCCCTACTCCTATTGAAAACTTAAACTTCGGCAGGGCTCTGTATTTTGGAGATGAAACAATAGAAGTTTTTTATCCCGGCATAGCACACTCTCCGGATAATTTAGTTTTCTATCTTCCCGAAAGAAGAGTTTTGTTTGGTGGATGTATGCTCTTAAGTCTGGAGGCCAAGCAACTTGGAAATCTTGAAGATGCGGATATTACACAATGGTCCCAATCGATACGCAGGATAGAAGAACGTTATCCCAATATAGAGATTATCATACCGGGGCATGGTTCGTGGGGTGGGAGAGAATTACTCACACATACACTAGAGATTGTTACAAAGTAGTGCTCTGCATCGGTTACGAATCTTTCTCAGGGAAGAAGCGCACACTTACGATGACGTTCCACACCAAGAAAGCGGGGCGACGTTCAGCCCTTCTCGTGCTGGAAGATCGCGCAGCCAATCCTCAGGCCCAGTTCCATCAGCGGAATCCAAACGATCCGCCGATGTCTTATGGAGAATAATCTTCAACGCACCTTCTATCAGCTTGTAACTCACCCCCATAAATGTTAAAATAGGAATCATTTGCTGAAGGGGATTGTTATGGCAGTTCCAAAGTTCTACGAATTTTTTGCTCCTGTAATGACTATTCTGAGTTCCGGTGAAACGCTGAACGCGAAGCAGGTTCGTGTTAAAACGATTCTCCTCATGGGCGTATCGGAGGAAGATCAGAAGGAAGTTCTTCCCAGCGGCCGACAGCGCACAGTGGACAATAGAATCAACTGGGCCATCGCCTATTTGAGGAAAGCAGGCTTGATTGTCAGCACAACCAGAGGAAGTTACAAAATTACGCCTCAAGGAATATCTGCCTATCATGATACTGGCAACAAAATAGATGTCGCCTACTTAGAACGCTTCGACTCGTTCAGAGCATTTCAAGGAATTCGCGAAGGGAACGATTCCAAGATTGAACAGAAAAGGAGCCGTTCTGAATCCGACATTCCGAACGATCATGTAACGCCGCAGGATGCCATGGAAGTCGCATATCGGCAGATCAATAACGAATTGGCCGATCACCTGCTCCAGACGATCATGGAGCAATCGTCGAACTTCTTTGAAGCGCTTGTCGTTGATCTTCTGCTTAAAATGGGATACGGTGGCCCTTTCGACGAAGCAGGCATCGTTGTTGGAAAATCTGGAGACGAAGGGATCGATGGTGTCATCCGGGAAGACAAGCTTGGGTTTAGCAATATTTACATTCAAGCAAAACGATGGGATATCACTTCCTCTATCGGACGCCCAGAGATCCAGAAATTTGTAGGTGCCCTGGCTGGGAAAGGAGCTCAAAAGGGGCTATTGATTACGACAGCCACTTTTTCAAAGGATGCTGTCGCCTATGCAGAAAAGCAATTAGCGACCAAAGTAGTCTTGATTGATGGCCCAAAACTCACAAAACTCATGATAGAGTACGACTTGGGTGTGGCAACGCAAACGACCTACGCGATTAAGCGATTGGATACTGACTTTTTTCAGTCGGATGTCGACTAATCAAGGACATGGAGCATGAAGAACGGAGTCGCGCCGTCACCTCCCGCCGGTTGGCGGGTGGTCTGCTGTAACCTATCCACATGAAAATGCAGGGGGCATCAGCCCGGCGCAAGGATGGGATGTCACTCCGCTCGTGATCTTTTCACTCCTGCGCATGCCAGTCTCCAGCTCGTCGACCTTGGAGAAGGGGATAATGGGGACCGTCAGCTTACGCGTGCCAAGGTTTTCCTCGATCCTTGTCTGCTCTGCTTTTCCTGCTGTCCTGAGCCGATGCGCGCGCCGCCGTGTCCGTTCGCCATGGAATCACCTCGGTCATACAATCTTTTGCTGGGGGTGTGTTTAATGAATACGGCTATCACTTCCGATGACCTTAAGCACGGTTTTCAAGTACTGGGTATTCAGAACGGAATGACTCTTGAAGTCCATTGCTCATTGAGCAGCTTTGGATGGCTGGTAGGAGGAGCAAATGCACTAATCCAAGAACTCATGCAAGCAGTGGGGGACTGTGGCTCAATTGTAATGCCTTCGTTTCGCTTGTCGCCCAAATTGCCGTTGACAGATGAGGACCGGTATATGGGGTTGACCACGAAGATTCGAATTCTCGAAACCGAGGAAGAGCACAGTGCCATGGGAATTGTTTCGGATACCTTCCGAAAACGGGACGATGTCATTACTGGTGATGGCATCTTTCGGGTATCTGCTTGGGGCAGGAACTCCCAGATTCATTCAGGGGGGCTCCAACACCTGATAGACAATGGCGGATATGCGCTGCTTCTTGGTGTAGATATTTATAGCTTGTCTGCCATGCACTACGTAGAAGATGGAATGCCGAGTGAAATCCGCGAAAGATTTCTGCCATCAAAGGAGGCAAGACGGAAATACCACGAAAGTCAATGGTTGATTGAATCGTGGGTACCGGATTCAAAGCCCTGGTATAGAATTCAGGAAGAAGCTTATGCAAAAGGACTGATCGCCGACGCCTATATCGGAAATGCAAAATGCATGTTCTTTCAGGTATTCCCGGTAATCGACATATACCGCAAGGCCCTGCTGGAACGCCCCTTTGAATTGTATGGGCTAACATGACTGTTTTTTCTAAACAGGGGAAGATAGGAGCATTCAGTCCGTATAATGCTGTATTCCAGGGTCGTGGTGCGGGGGTGGCACGCCTTGCACGACGCCATGAAACTGTCTTCGTGATGGTTGCCGCCCTGTAAGAGTGGGGCACATCCTCCCCAACCGTCACCCGTCCGCTCACACCGCGCATAGGGGATGGACGGCCAAGAATCGCGTAGGGATGCGTGGCCATGCATCGCCGTACATCCTCTGATGGCTGGGGCGCACTCGTACCGGTTGTAGTGGGCGCCGCCTGTTTCGATGCACAGGACAGTACCGATCCGTGACCGCCGCGCAAGCGGGTGCGTGGATCAGCCGTACCGCACAGGGCAGCGGGCGGTCCGCCTGTTCGAGTTGAAATGATCATAAAAACCGCTCCGAACCCCCTTTGGGGGCCGCGCCGCACTGTCATTTCCACCGCCACGTCCGCGCGACTGACTTTCCCGGAGGACGCAATGGACTTCGTAGGAGTTCTCATTTCTTGATCAATAATCGGAACCCGTCCGTCATTTCAACCGTCCCGTCCTTCAGTACCCAGCAGGCATTTGTATGATCGAGCGATTCTACCAGCCGCTTTCCCTCTTCCAAGGGCATGCAGAACAACGCAGTACTCAAGCCGTCCGCGAGCCCCGAGTCCTTCGCAACAATAACCACCGACGCAAAGTACGCGGCGGGCATCAGCGTGTCAGGGTCGATAATGTGGTGATAGATCTGTCCATCGACGGTATAGTAGCGATTGTATGCGCCGGATGTGACGACAGACAGCCCGTCGATGTTGATCGTGAACAGCTTTTTTTCTTCCGCATCCTTATCCGGGTTCTCAATACCGATGAACCATGGAGTACCGTCCGGCTTCGCGCCGACCGCGCGCACATTGCCCCCGATGGAAAGGAGCACATTCGTCCTTCCGGACGCTTCGATGATCTGCGCCATCTGCTCGGTCGCGTAACCCTTACCGACCGAGCCGACGTCGAGCGACATCTCTGGGTCCGCAAGGTAGACGGTTCCCGCAACCTCGTCAATGATAACATCGTCAATGTCGGTGTGCTTGGCCGCCTCGCGCAGTTCGTCCATTGGCGGCAGGCTAGCGTTCTCCGGATCGTCGATGCCCGCCTCTCGGTAATCATGCCAGATGCGAAGCACCGCGCCGAACGCCACATTCGTCTCCCCGTCCGTGAGCTCGTAGACTTCCTTGCTCATTTTGAGCAGGTCGATGATTCGCCGGTCGACGAGAACGGGTTTGATGCCCGCGTTGTCGTTGATCGTCTGGATGGATGCCTCCACGCCGTTTTCATGATAGATATCGTATAGATAATGATACGCAAGGAGCGTATCGTGTACTTCCTGGGAGAATGCGGCAAATGCCTCTTTGCTGAGGTCGTACCCGTCGATCACGGAGACGGTATCGAACAACTCGAGAAACGACGCGTCGAACCGCTTGCGCTCCGGCGCGGATTGGTACAGCTTCGGGACGACCACAATCGCGGCGGCCGCGATCAGCAGGACGAGCGCGATCGGCGCGATGAGAAACTTGCGGTGTTTTTTCATATTGAGCACCTTCGAGGAGCGTATTTGAAGGAGATATAGGGAAGTGCCGGTTCCTGACGCATGAAAGAAACCGGCACTTCTGTCATATATGGATGATCCTTACTTCGCTGTCGCGGCGGCGTCGGCGATCACCTGGAGGAAACTGTCGATGCTGACGGTCGTACCCGCAAGGACGTCTTCTCCGGTCGGGTGCCCCTCTTCGTCCACGGCGATGGTGGCGACCTCTTCAACGGTCTTGCCCTTCACATACTCCGCGAACGCATTGGCCTGCTCGTACCACTCCTTGCCGATTCCTGACTTCGCCTTCATGCCGTAATCATCCTTGAGCTGCTGCTTGTCGAGCTGCGGAGCGGACAGATCGGTGGTGATCTTGCCTTCTTTGTTGAAGGTGACCTGGAACTGCGCCGCGTTGAGCACGGAGCTGGTGATCTTGCCGTCCGCGTTCAGCGTGACCGCGGAGTAGTACGCGTAGGAGTAGCCCGTACCGTCCGCCTCATCTGTGGCGTCCTTGGAGCGTCCCGCGAGATCGATGTCGGTTGCGACGCCGAGTACGTCGGTCTCCTGCGCGCCCAGATCCTGTGCGTTCTCACAGGCGGAGACAACGCCCTTGATCAGGTCGCCGACGGATATGGTGGCACCGGCGAGAAGATCCGCGTCGGTCGGGTGCTCTTCCGCGTCGATGGAGATGCCGGCGACTTCTTCGGCGGTCTTGCCGACGCAGTACTCGGCAAATGCGTTTGCCTGCTCGTACCACTCCTTGCCGATGCCGGACCGGGCACGCATGCCGTAGTCGTCTCCGAGCTGGTTTTTCGTCTTCACGGGCGCGGTCAGATCGCTGGTGATCTTGCCGGTGGCGTCAAAGGTAATCTTCGCCTGAGACACGTCGATGGCGCACTTGACGATCTTGCCATCCGCGTCGAGCATGACGCCGGTAAAGGTCACGTTGATCTGCGCGAGGCCATCCGCATCGGCGGTCGCATCCTTGGAGGAAGTAAAGTCCGCAATGATCGAAAGACCGGTCTTCACGGGTGCACCCTCAACCTGTCCGACGGTGGTACAGCTGCTCAGCAACAGCAGGGCGGCAACCATCATGGGTACGATGCGTTTCTTCATGTCAATCCCTCTTTTCTGTCATCCTAATCGGCCCAGTAGCTGAACCGAAACCAATGGCAATCCAAACGGTGGGTGTAGAACTCACCCGAAACAGCTGATTCCCATCCCCATTCCTGCGACGAGTTTCATACCATTTCGGATGGTACCCAACCTGTTCGGTTTTATACACTTCGCCGTCACAGCGCGCATATCCTTCAAGGGAATGAGAATTAACCTACTAAAATCATTCCCAGAACGGCGGAGAAACGTGCGAGCGAGGCTGCGCAGAGACAGTCTTCCAGAATATGGATTTCTCGTAATGATTGCTACACGATTGAATGATTTCTGGTGGGTGATTGGGTGGGGTCTCAGCGAATTTTGCAGACTCGTTTTGATTCCAAAAAAGTCTTCGTGGCATTTGTGCGATTCCTTGGCGTTTGCCGAAAAGTCGGCGCGAGCGGCGAAAAGGATCCGGTCATGGACATCAGCCAGATCACCGGAATGCCGGAGAGGTGCCAGAATGCGCCGATCTTCGCCTTTGCATCGGGAACGCTATTAGTAAATAAGAACAGTACTCTTATGGCGAAAACAACGCCGCGACGATAGGGACGCTGGGGCGACGGGGCTTCATGATAAAGAAACATCAACAGAACATAAATCCCGGCCATCAAGCCGGGATTTTCAGAAGACCTTGATACGATGCTTGATATGTAGCTTTTTACTCCACCATGCCGATGCGGCTCATCTCCCGGTTCAGCTCTGGCTTTGCAGATGCGATGGAGACCGCAACGCCACGCTCCGTCAGGTGTGCGCGCAGTTCGTCCAGCGCATTGAGTGCGCTCAGGTCGGCTGAGTGTGCGCTTGACAGGTCGATGGTCACCTGGCTCGCACCTTTCGCGAGCTCTTCGATCTTGCTGATACAACCCTGCGTTCCAAAGAACAACGCGCCATGTAGCGAGATCAGCCGCCGCCCGTCGGGCGAGTTCTCCGCGGTAACGTGTAACTTGGCGCTCTTGATCACGAAAGAAATTGTAGCGACCAAGATGCCCGCGGCGATCGCGATTGTCAGGTCAAATAGCACCGTGCAGAATAGGGTTACCATGTACATCAGCATCGCATGCTTCATTCGAGAGGAGAAGATCTGGCGAATGGCAACCCATTCATTCATGCGCCAGGCGGTCACCATCAGTACGCCAGCCAGCGCTGCAAGTGGGATTCGGGACATCACTTTGCTTAGCAGGAACATAGAAGCGATTAGAGCAAGGGAATGGATCACACTCGTTAATCGCGTCTGCTGACCCGCTTTGATTGCCACCGATGTACGTGCGATTGCGGCGGTTGCCGGTACGCCGCCGATGAACGGCATGAGGAGGTTGCCGATGCCCTGGGCCAGTAATTCTCTACGGGGATTCATCCTCTCATCTTTCATGCGCCCTGCACTCAGGCCGCACAGGAGGCTTTCAATCATGCCCAATGCTGCGATCGATGCGGCGGGACCTATTGCATCTAGCAAGCTCCGGATGGACAGACCAGAGAGGTTCAGCCGGTTGGGTCCGATCAGCGAGCGCGGAATTTCACCCACCTCACGGACGACTCCAACGGACGGATGGATTGCGACATTGAGTGCCAGAGTTACAACAATTGCAACCAGCGACCCTGGCACCGGCCATTTTTTGGGCCAGAACAGCATTACCAGGATTGCAACGCAACCCATCATCACCGAATACAGATCTGGCGAAAAACCTTGCGTTCCATATGAGCGCAATCGATCTACCAGATCCGCGCCGCTGGAATATACACCGAAAAAATTGTCCACTTGGCCCAGCGCGATCACCACCGCGATGCCCGAGGTGAACCCGGCAATCACCGGAGATGGGATGAACTGCACCAGACCGCCAACATTCAAAAGTGACATCAGGATCAGGAGCGCGCCGGAAATCAGTCCCGCCATCAGCACACCGTTGATGCCGTGACGCGCGCTGACCCCAATCAAGATGGCCGACATCGCGCCGGTGGGGCCGGAAATCTGAAAGGATGCGCCTGACATTATTCCGATTACAATGCCTGCCGCGATGGCAGTCACCAATCCCGCGGCCGCGTTGGCACCCGAGCTCACGCCAAATGCAAGCGCAAGCGGCAGAGCCACCGACGCCACGGTGAGTCCTGCCAATAAATCCCGCATGAGTTTCCTCGCATCGTAACCGGTGAACTCTCTGCGCAGGTCATGGAAGTACTTGGCTATCATCTATGTCTCCTTACAGGTGCATGGAAGAATATCCCGTGAATCATACGACTTATCACATCATCAGGTCAACGGAAAATCGGGAAAGACAGAATGGAAATTAGGAGCGTTTCATATTGATTTCATGCAACTAATCGGCGAGGGCGAGACATGTCGGGAGATCAACATCTGAGCCGAGTATCAATCGGTCTATCAGCATTACGAAAGCTGCGGATGAATCCATGTCAATTACGACCCTTGCAAGATTCTGCATAAAAAAGATCGATTCTGGTATTGTTAGGCGACGCAATAGTGGATACAATGAAGCATAGATGTTATTGTATGTAAAGAAGGTGCGAAAGATGGTTTATTACGTCAATCAGAGCGCCGCCAGAGACGGCAATGGAGGCAAGGCGACTCCCTTTAAGCACATCAACGATGCTGCCAAGATCGCAAGACCCGGAGACGAAGTCATCGTAGCGCCCGGCATTTACCGCGAGTCTATCGATCCTGTCCATGCCGGATGCGAAGACAACCGGATTGTCTATCGCAGTCAACAGCCTTTCGGCGCGATCATTACCGGCGCAGAAGAGGTGAAGTGCTGGGAGAACTATCAAGGTCCTGTCTGGGTGTGCCGCATCGATAACGGCGTATTTGGCAACTATAACCCCTACACCACCGTCGTCGGCGGGGACTGGTACTTCGCGCCCACCATCCGGCATACCGGCGCCGTTTATCTCAACGATCGCATGCTGTACGAGACGGAATCACTGGATGAATGCATCGCTGGGGAAGTTTACGCGCCCTCCTGGGAACCCGAGTGGTCCATCTACAAGTGGTACACTGTGCAGGAAGGCCGGCAGACGGTGATCTATGCCAACTTCCATGGCAAGGATCCCAATCAGGAAAATGTCGAGATCAATGTCCGCCGCAATTGCTTCATGCCATCCAGGACCGGTGTCGACTACATCACATTTTCTGGCTTCAATGTGAACAAGGCGGCAACCACCTGGGCACCGCCAGCCGCTTATCAGGACGGCATGATCGGCCCGCACTGGTCCAAAGGCTGGATCATCGAAGATTGCGAGATCAGCAATAGCAAGTGCTCCGGCATTTCACTGGGGAAATACTATGACGAAGAGAACGATCATTATTTCACGCGAAAACATGTGAAGAGCCCTACCCAGATGGAGCGCGACGCGGTGTGCCGCGGGCAGTATCACGGCTGGCTGAAGGAAAAGGTGGGCAGTCACATCGTGAGACGCTGCCACATTCATCACTGCGAGCAAACCGGCATTGTCGGCCGCATGGGCTGCGTGTTCAGTCTCATTGAGGACAACCATATTCACAACATCAACAACATGCAACAACTCGGAGGCGCCGAGATTGCGGGCATCAAGCTTCACGCTGCGATCGACGTCGTGTTTCGCAGGAACCACATCCATCACTCTACCATGGGCATCTGGTGCGATTGGCAGGCGCAAGGTACCCGCATTACCCAAAACCTACTGCACGACAACTATCCTCCCGAAAGCGCCGTCGGCGCAAGGGGCGGCATGATGAGCCAGGACGTATTTATCGAGGTCGGCCACGGACCGACGCTCATCGACAACAACGTCATGCTTTCCAAGGCCTCCGTGAGGCTTGCCACCGAGGGCGTCGCATGCGTGCATAATCTAATTCAGGGCGCTTTTACCTCCGTGGGCGGAGGCGTCGATTTTGAGGTTGACGGAAAGAACCAGCCTCGCTATACGCCTTACCACATCCGACATCGCACGGAGGTCGCGGGCTTCATGACGATCCTTCACGGCGATGACCGCATTTATAACAACCTATTTATCCAGAACTGGCCTGTCAAGGAGGCCGAAGTCAAGCAGGAAATGGGATTCTTTGCACCTGATAATCAGGTTGTAGGCACTTCGGTTTTCGACGACTATCCGACATTCGATGAGTGGATCAAGAACTTCGAACTGGATAAACCTGCAAATATGTTTGCGCTTGCGCCATATCACTTCCGCCATCTTCCGGTATGGGTTAACGGGAATGCATATTTCAACGGGGCACTAGCCTGCAAGAACGAGCAGTCCAAGCTGGTGGTCGACAAGGCCGAGGCCTACGTAAGACTGGTCGAGCGGAATGGTACATACATGCTTGAGACCAACGTATACGACCTGCTGGATGGGTTCAAGGACGGCATCATCAATAGCGATATCCTTGGCTATGCCTTCGAGCCTGAGGAGCGGTTTGAAAATCCTGACGGCACGGCCATAACCTTTGACGAGGACTTTCTGGGGGAGCATCGCGGCCTATTCACAATCCCCGGCCCTTTTGCTTCAGCCGAGGTGGCAGCCAGGATCCTTGCCTAGGGCTATACCGCGCAGAGCATGCGCGTGCCGACGAGATGAATTTCCGTCAGATTGCGCTTGCAGAATTCGCCGGCGTAGCAGCGCTACGTCAAGAATTCTGCGGGGATAAGATGGCGGAAATGCATCCGTCTGCGCGTGCAGGATTTGTGCGGGATAGCCCTAGTTCTTGCATGACAATCGCCGCACCCATACACCCTCGAGGCGCACGGGGTATAATCATATTCTCTCCCGGTGCACACACGCAAACTCCATTGCGATTAAACGTTTTTTGAAGATAGGACGCCGCTTGCGGGGTGTTCTCTTGATGTCATGCTCGAGGTCAAGGACAAAATCTTTCGGCAATCAATTCAATGCTCGTCTTTCTGAGAATCCGAAGGTTAACGAACTTGAACGCGAATGGGGACGAGAAAAAGCGCGAAACGGTTTGCATGTACAAATAGGCGGGGTCATGAAGCGTTTGACAGAAGAAGAGGAGTAAACGTGATCGGCACATATGATGTAGCGGTCGTCGGCGCGGGGATGGCAGTGCTAATCATCTCTTGTTATTTGAGCTTTTTCTTCTCGAGATTTCCTAAACTTTTCCATTTCCATAATCGTCTAATCATAAAATAAACACAGGGAATGAAAAGGGGGGTCGGGTATGAAACGGCTTTTGTACTACGCTTCGCTCATATTGACCCTGCTGCTCCTCACTTCCATTGCGCCACCGTCCAAGGCAGTCGGAGAGTCGTTGGTCGAAGTGTCCGCCAATCGCACGGAGGCAACAACGGGCGAGTCAATCACCTGGACGGTCTCACTCTCGGGCGCTTGGGGATCGACGACGTGCGCCTACTTCCTCTACTGCGATATGAAATTGATCGACATCCAGACCGGAAGCACCTTGCCATTTTACCAGTATACGCCAGACGCGCCCGGGTTCTATCGCCTATCCGTGTACGCCTCGGATGGGACGAAGTCGTTGTCCGGGAGTGCGGAAGGTGTTCCGGTCAATGCACCCCTGGGTATCGTCTCCGTCGATGCGAACCGGCCTCTCATATCGCTGGGGGCGGTCGCGACCTGGACGGCGCGCACAGAGGGTGGCAGTGGCAACGCGCGCTTCGGGTTCTTTGTCTATCGGGACGGAGATTTGCTCGAATTGTGCATGCCGGATGACCCGGAGAGCGGTATCCTCAACTACACACCGGACGAGCCCGGCACCTACACCGTCGACGTACTCGCGAGCGACGCAAGCGGAAAAGCTAAGTTGAAAGGCGCTCCGATCGTGGTGTCGGAGAATGCCGCGGAGCCGCTCACCGTGACGAGCGTGTTTCCGAACGCTTATGATTTGCCTTTGGGCAAGGAAATCGTCTGGACGGCGACTGCTTCGGGCGGGGAGGAGTCGATCGCGTTCTCGTTTTTCCTCTACAGGGACGGGGAACTCGTGAGCTTCACGCCTATGGGGACCTCCTCCGTCTACCGCTTGACGCCGACGGAACCGGGCGTATACTCGGTCTCCGTCCATGTAACAAGCGGGCTTGAATTTGGAAACCTCAAGAGCGGTAATGTGACCATTGTACAACCCGAAGGCGTACAGCTGACCTCCGTCGACTGCGACCGGAACATAGCGGTGCTGGGCGAAGAGCTTACCTGGACGGCACAGTCTGGTGGCGCGTTGGGCGAGATTGCATATTCTTTCGCGCTGTATCGGGACTGGGCGCTCATGGGCCTTTATGAGACCGGCGATTCGCCAGTATTCTCCTTCGTACCGGAGGAAGTCGGTACATACTCGGTCATCGTATATGCGAAGGATGATGTGAGTGCCGCGAGCGCGCCATCGGCGGACGTGCGCGTCGTATCCGCTGAGCTGTCTGTCGATTCGGTGACCCCAGATCAACTCACCGGTGTGGTCGGGAAACCCATCACCTGGACAGTACACGCAACGGGCGGTGAAAATCTCCGGTATGTGTATTTCGTCTACTTGAACTGGGAACTCGTCTATTCGTCCGACATCACAACCGAGAGTGCGTTCACCTATCTTCCGACCGGTTCAGATGATTTTAACCGTTATTACATCGAGGGCTTCGTGAGCGATGGGGAACAAATGGTTAGCTTTAAAAGTGCGGTGCTCCCGGTTGCCGGGGAAGGCAAACCGCGCATACTTTCCATTGCACCTGACCAGGCCATCGCGTATCCCGGCGAGAAAATAACATGGACGGTGGCGATCGACTACAACACCGATTCATCCGAGCCGATCGGCCAAATCGCATTCTGGCTTATGCTCGATCAGGGCGAGACGGCGATCGATTACACCGAGTATGCACGAGTAGCCAGCTATGCTTATGTACCGACGCAACCGGGTACATATCGCCTCATTGCAGCCATCGATACCGGTTTCAATCATCAAGTCTGTGAAGCGCCTGTCGTTCAAGTGGTCGACCCCACGATGCCATACTTCGATATTGCGATCGAGCCGAACTATCTCCCGGACATCATCCGCTCATCTGAGACGCCTACGCCCACGCTATCGATTTCGGAAATTGTCGTCCCACATGTGGACTTTTCAGGCGTTCTTGCGACGACACGCCCACCCATGGCGCCTGAAAAGCCAAAACCCACGCCGACGCCCGCGCCGACGATCAAATTGGATTTACCCAAGGTGAGACCAAATTCCACACCGATGCCCGCGCCGACTCTCAACCCGGATCTTCCGATCTTCGAGATGCCGGACATTCATCTACCGTAATTGAGAAGTCTTCTCCGTCCTGTACAGACAAGACGAGCGCCAAGGGCTCTTGCGGGGTGAAGGCATCCGCGCCGGCGTGATTGAACCTGTTGCCAGAATCAAATGAATCATATTAACAAGCGAACGCTATCTTCTTAAATAGAATTCGCTTGTTTCGATTTGTGTTTTGTGATAAACTTTTTTACGAACATTTACCGTACTAACAGTAAAAACATTCGGAAAAAGGAGAATGACCATGAAGAAACTGATTTCTATTCTGTTCGTGACGATGCTGCTGATACCCTCTATGGTTGCCTTTGCTGAGACCGCTGAAGTGCAACCGATCGAGATCAAAGTGCTCATTCTGCCCAAGTTTGAAGCCGGCGAGATGGCGGGGGACTTCCCTGGAGAGGCGCAATATTACTACGAAGCCTACTGCGTAGGTGGCGAGGAGTATGACATCGTTGGTGGATTTGAAGGCAGTAAGTTATATGTGAAGGACGGCGTTGCTCTGTATGTAACCGGCATGGGCAAAGTAAACACCTCCATGAGCCTGTTTGCTGTGCTGTCGGATAACCGTTTTGATTTTTCAAATACATATGTGATCAGCACCGGTTGCGCGGGATCTTCTACAGAGTATGGCGTTATGGGCGACGTGTTTCTGATCACCGCCGCTGTCGACTACGATCTCGGTCACCATGCTGACATTCGCGATCTGTCAGAAGGCGCCTCTACCACCTGGTTCCATGACGCCAGCTACGATTCTTCTTCCTACAAGATTCTGAATCAAGACCTGATGGATAAGGTCTGGGATCTGGTCAAGGACGTGAAGATCGAGACCACCGAGCGCACCCGCAACTACATGGCTGCCGCGTTCGATAACGCCGAGTGGGCCACCCGTGACCCCCAGGTGATGCGAGGAACCACAGTCACCGGTGACAACTACTGGAAGGGCGAGTATGACCATGCCAACGCAGTGCTGA
Organism: Bacillota bacterium; assembly: GCA_023444095.1. Lineage (GTDB taxonomy): Bacteria > Bacillota > Clostridia > Christensenellales > Aristaeellaceae > RUG11247. The sequence goes on along the minus strand of JAEZRP010000023.1, from coordinate 663 downwards.
TGATTGAAACCTATGGCTGCCCCGATCCCTATGCCTTGACCGAAATGGAAGATGTTGCGCTGGCCGTTGTCATGGATCGCATGGGCATGCTAGATCGTTTCATCATCGTACGTGATTCCGTGAACATGGATGTGTTCATGAATGGCGCTTCCGCTGAGAGCCTGTGGGACCCCAACTTTGAAGATTCTCTGGCTTCTGAGGAAAGCGTTGAGTCCGCTGATATCTTCGCTACGGCGATGGAGAACAACTATAAGGTTGGCAGCGTAATCGTGAATGCCATTCTGGATGGCACTCTGAACTGATCTGTCTCACCTGGCGACGATGGATATCACAAAAAATGGACTGGCCGGCGGCGGGATAGGGGCGTCATCTACCCCAGTTGGAGATATTTTTCGCGGATCGGCTCCCTGGCTAAGGGCGACAACCGGTCATCCCGTCAAGGCTGAAATGAACGGCGCTGCGCGCCGCCCTTGACAGGCCGCTCGGTTTGCGCTACGATGCAATCAAGGGCGGGCAAGCAGGAGCTTGCTCCGCCCTCGGGTCTGTCCCAGATTTTGTGTAAAGTCCAAAGCTGCGGATAGGAACCAAGTTGAGAGAGGGCGGCAGCAGGCTCTGCCTGCGCGCCCTTGTCTGCATCGTAGCGCAAACCGGGCGGCCTGTCAA
>JAEZRP010000021.1 GCA_023444095.1 Bacillota bacterium | reverse complement strand
TTGACAGGCCGCCCGGTTTGCGCTACGATGCAGACAAGGGCGCGCAGGCAGAGCCTGCTGCCGCCCTCTCTCAACTTGGTTCCTATCCGCAGCTTTGGACTTTACACAAAATCTGGGACAGACCCGTGGCCTTCGCTGGAACGATTTCGCAGTCCCGCAGTTCGCGTTGACGCAGTCAGTCGTTGATTGCCTCAATGCCCTGCCGCTTCAGTTCGGCAAGGTGATCCAGCATGTTCTTTAGCACCTCTGGGGAGTGCCCCTTCCAATCCAGCACCTCGCCCACGACGCGCAGCGGCTGTTTGGTGCGATACGATCTCGTTGGGTTTCCCGGGAATTTCTTGTCCGTCAGATTGGGATCATCCTCGATTGGGCCGGTAGGCTCCACGAGATAGATGCGGCCCGGCCCATCGCCCACCGCCAGCTCCGCGCCCCAGGTGGCCGCATCCAATGTCGCGGTCAGGTACACGTAGTTGGCCTTTTTTCTCTCCCCATAGTTGGAGCGATAATTGGGTTCCAGCAAGTCTCCCACCTTCCGATTGGCTTTGGTGCCGTGGTAAAAAGGACCGCAGTCCAATCCGCCGGATGATGCCGGTTCGTTCTTCCGATCCACGTTTTCACTTCCTCCTTGTACGGAACAGGCCGGTAACACTGCCTGTCCTCCCAATATCAATAAACCCGAAAAGGGCTTTCAATCGATGTTTGTCCATTTTTTTGGTTTGCCATACTGCCCATCGTACAATGCCCGCTGTCTGAGCGATTGGATCAGATGGAACCCAATTGGGGAAGGTGAGATCGCCCCTTACGCCGAAAGAAAACCGCCCTGGTTCAAAGGCGGTTTTGGCGGCCTGTGCTGGATCGACCAATGCACCCATCGATGGGCGGATTCCTATTGCACACGGTGTGCGTGGGTACACCCACACACACCGCGCACACCTCCTCACGCGGTGTGTAGGAAGTTTATTTCGTATGGTTCAGCAGTTTTTTCAGGATATCGATTTTGCTCTTGTCTTTCCCGTCCTCTTCTCTGTTGCGGTAATTATCCTCCAATGATTTTGAATACACTTGATAATACTGCTCAAGGGTCAAAAGCTTATAAATCGCTCCCTCTGTTTGCATGGTCGGAATGTCTTTTGGATCAATGTTTGCAAACGCCTCGATGGATGGTATTGTATTGGTCGTTTTTCCATCGATCACACCAAAATTGACGCCAATATCCCCTTTTTGAAAAAAGTGTTCATGCAAATTGATCAACTCATACCCTTCATTTTGCATGAAATCCAACAAATCATTCCATCTTTCCTCCAGATGGTACAGATGTTGCGGGACGCAGATATCGATATCATCTGGGGATAAGTCATCTTCCACCAACATTTGCAGTCCCAATGAACCGTATAGCAGGGGGATTATAGAAAGCTTTTGATTCATTTTCCTTGCCAGATCCAGAAAAACGGTGAATTTCTCATTCATGCGTATTCCTCGCTTCGTATGCTACTTTGTGTGGAAACAGATAGCGTTATCCTGACAATAAGCTATTATAATCTCGGTGCATTCTGCTGTCAGTTTCTTGATTGCACCGAGTCGTTACATCGCATATCGATTCTCATCTTTTCTGCAACCTCAAATCCTCAAAATATGATTTCACTTTGATTTCAAACAAAGATAAATGTTATAGAAAAAACCACCACAACTTTGCATCAAAATCGTGGTGGCTGTTTGGTGGTCTGTACTGGACTCGAACCAGTGACCCCATCGATGTGAACGATGTGCTCTACCAACTGAGCCAACAGACCATAGCCGGTTTTCCGTGGTTCCCTTTTGCGATTCGGGAGGTTTTGCATCACCATCACCGACGACGCAATCTATAATACCACAGCAGGCAGGGCTTGTCAATCCCAAATAACATAAAATCGGTGGAGGGTATGCGAATATGCGTCGAGACTGCACTCTCGACGCATAGCAGCCGCAATATCCGCTAAGCGGATATTGCGGCGAAAAAAATGAGGTTTCTGAATAAATGCCGCATTCGGTGCGGCATAAAAGACTGTGCCGTAGGTTGCGTCCGGCCCTTATACGGCTGCAACCAAGGTTGGGGCAATCCGTTGAATCGCGGCCTTTGTGTCGCGCATAATCGCATTGAGCTTACCGGTCTCCTGCCGATAGATCAGCGTATGCGCGGTACCGACCCGGTCTGCCCGCCCAGTTCGGCCGATCCTGTGGACATAGCTCTCGCTGTCGATTGGGAGGTCATAATTGACCACCAAATCGATGTTCCGGACGTCAATCCCTCGCGCGGCGACGTCGGTCGCGACGAGGATGTCGAGCCCGCCCGCCCGGAAGGCGTTCATGATCCGCTCCCTTTTCTGCTGATTGATGTCGCCGTGGAGCACATCCGCCCTCAGATTCTGCCTTTTCAGATCCTCGCACAGCGTATCCGCCATGCGCTTGGTGTTGACAAATACCAGACAGAGGGTGGAATCGGCGTCCTTCAGCAGGGCCAGCAACTCATTTTTCTTCGCCCCGTTGTTCACGGTGGTATAGAACTGCCGGACCGACTTCACGGTCATCGCATCCTGCTTTATGGCGATGTGTCTGGCGTCATGCTGATAGTTCCTGGCAATTTCCAGAATGCCTCTTGGCAGCGTCGCCGAGAACAGAACCGTCTGCCGATCCTGGGGAACCACACTCAGGATGCGATTCAAATCATCCTTGAAGCCCATGTCCAGCATGCGATCGGCTTCGTCCAGCACAACCATCTTGACGGCGCTCAGATTGACGGACCGGCGCTCGATATGGTCGATCAACCGGCCGGGCGTGGCGACGATGATCTGTGGCCTCGTGCGCAGGATCGAGAACTGCCGTCCGATCGGCTCGCCGCCGTACAGCGTGGCAATGCGCACGCCCTTTTTGTACTGCGTCAGCTTATTGAGAACGCGCGTGGTTTGGATGGCGAGTTCACGGGTAGGACTCAGAATGAGTGCCTGCGCATATCGTTCGCGCGCGTCGACCATCTGGGCGACCGGGATACCGAACGCCCCGGTCTTGCCCGTGCCGGTCGGTGCCTGTACGATGAGATCTCTCCCTTCGAGAAAGGCGGGAATCGCCTTCTCCTGAACGGGGGTCGCCTTCATAAAGCCCAGTGTCTCTATCGCGCGCCGGATATCCGGACAAAGCGATGCTCCTGCAAATACCATTTGATTTTCTTCGTTCATAAATCTCCAATCATTTCTCTTGAAAAGCCCGTCCATCCGGTTCGGATGGACGGACGCTTGCTTGCGCCGATCAGGCAACCCGGACGTTGGCGGCCCGGAGCTTCTTGCTGTTCTTCGGGTCGGTCTCCACGTCAAACGTGACGGCCTGACCCTCCTGCAGGGACTTGTAGCCACTGCCGGAAGCGATGGAAGAGAAGTGGACGAATACGTCGTCTCCGCCGTTATCGTTTGCGATGAAGCCAAAGCCCTTATCCGCGTTAAACCATTTTACCGTACCAGTATTCATCATTGGTACCTCCTAATTTACTCCGTCCCTGAGCGTACAGAAAACCCCGTATTTCTGCAAATCGCTAAACATCGATTTACACAAATACGAGGTTTACCACTTACTTTGAACTTGCATTCAGTTTATCACCAATTCCGCTCATTGTCAAATTAAGATTGGGATTCGCGCTGGGAGCAGCGCAAAAATTCCTGCCAGGCTTGATTTCTATGTGTATCTACCAGCCGGGGCTGCCAACTGTATGAACACATTAGGTGCGGTTTTCCTGGGTATCGCTTGCGGTGACCGTCGCATTCGAAGCAAGGCGCGTTTGAATAATTGGCGCACATGGGTGTATCCGAATTGCCGCGCGACGGAGGGTACCCAATTGCCAACCGTATGGATGTGTGCTATCATGTTCCCAAACGAATCCTGATCGAGAAAGGAATGTGCACATGAAAACACCAGCGGATTTGGTCGACGTATTCCTCGGCTGCGGCGGCATCGAGCTTCCCGAGCCGGAGGGCGTTTCCGCTGCCTGGCACTTCATTAAGGGATTGGCTGGAAACAACAACCCTGGGGCTGTGCTGCCGTTCGGGAAGCTCTCCGTCTGTGCGTACTCGGGCGGTTATTCGTCCGGATACGGGCACCTTATGGTCAACACCGGCGAACCGCTTCGCCGCCTTCACGAGGATGGGCGTATCTGCGGCTTTTCGCACATCCACCACGACGGCGCGGGGTTCATCAACACCTTCTATAATTATGCGGTGACGACGCCCTTCTACGGCGCGCTTTGCGGGATGCGGGCGCCCGTCCACATGGCGGATGAGGAGGCGTCGCCCGGATACTACGCATTGCGAATCAGGGAGAGCGGCATCGTCTGCCAGACGACGGTCTCGGGGCGCGCGTCCGTTCACAGGTACGGATTTACCAGACCCGGCGGGCGAATCGCGGTGGACTTCTCGAACGACGGTCTCTCCGCCGATGCAGGACCGCGCGTGCGGAAGGCTTCCGGCGGTTGCGAAATGAAGGTCATCGGGGATAACGCCGTCGCCGCCGAGGTTGTTCTAGCTGGGCTGAAGCTCTATTTCTGCGCGCGCTTTCGGGGCGACGTGCGGAACCTAAGGCTTTTCTTTGGGAATGGGGAACTGTCGGCTTCCGCGTTTTCGTCCGGCCAAACGGAAGCGCCGTTCGGCTGTGTGGCAGATTTGGGGGCGGTCGGCCCTGCGGAAATGCTCCTCTCCATTTCCCCGCTGTCCCTGGAAAAGGCGGTCGCGGACTGTCACGCAGAGGACCGTTCCTTTGGGGAAATCCGCGTCGCCGCGCGCGAAGCGTGGAACGAGGCCCTCTCCGCCGTCGAGATCGAGACGGACGACCCGCGCATGGAGCGGCTTTTCTATTCGAACCTCTATCATACGCTCACCAAGCCCTCCGACTGGAGCGGGGAAAACTTCATCAAGCCGGACGAGGAAAAGCTCGTCCTTGACTTCGCAACGCTCTGGGATCAATACAAGACTCAGATGCCCCTCCTTTTCACCCTCTATCCGGACATTTCGGAAAAGATCCTCTCGACCATCCTGAGCTACGCGCGGGTCGTCGGCCACCTGCCGCACCAACTGCTCCTCGACGGTCAATGGATGGAGAAGGAAACCGTGCAGGCGCGCGCGCTGGCCACGTACCTCATTTTGGACGCGTTCCACCGCGGCGTACCGGGTGACTACGAGGGGCTTCTCGATGAAATCGCGCGGGACGTGTTCGAAAACCCCCAAAACGCGGACTTCATCGGCGGCGGGCGCTGCGCGTACGCGGCGCAGGAGATCGATCTTGCGGAGGCGTGCGGGCTCGCGCGCGACCTCGCCGCGGCGCTGGGGTACCCGGATGCCGCCGCGCGGTTCGCGCCGCACGCCGGACGCTGGCGGCAGGCCTTCGCAGGCGACGGACTCGTGCGCACGGAATCGAAGTTCTACGAGGGAAGCCGCTGGAACTACTCGTTCCGACTCCTGCGAGAAATGGACGCGCGCATTCAGCTTTCCGGCGGGCGCGCGGGATTCACGGCCCTTCTCGACCGCTTTTTCGGCTTCACGCACGTGGGGGACGTGAGCGCGCGCTTCGAGGGCTTCAACAATGAAACGGACATGGAGACGCCTCTCGCGTACCACTTTGTCGGGCGGCACGACCGCATCGCCGAGATCACGGATGCGTGCGTCAAGCACCTCTTCTGCGAGGGGCGCGGCGGCATCCCGGGCAACAACGACTCGGGCGGGCTTTCGAGCTGCTACCTGTGGCTCGTCATAGGAGTCTTTCCCGTGAGCGGGCAGGACAGGATGATCGTCGGCGCGCCGCAGCTCGACCGCGTGCGCATGCGCCTGCCGGGCGGGAAGCGCTTCGAGATCAGGAGGATGGGCAAAGGAATGTACGTTCACCGCGCGCTGCTCAACGGGAAGGAGCTTCCCGGCATGGAGTTTTCGGCGCGCGAGATGATGCGCGGCGGCGCGCTCGTCTGCGAGATGGGAGATTGAGAAGCGAAACAGAGGTTTCCGATGAGAACGAGGCGCATCGCGGTGCGCGCATCGCCCGCAGGCGGACGCTCATATCATCGAAAAGTTCAGACGGACGCGCGGCATGGATGCGCTGGACGTTCGGCATTCATTTTTCGATGAAAGGGCAGACGGACAGTAAAAAATCCGGGGGGTCCCGGAACGGCACGTCACTCGCGCATCGCAAAGGCTTCGATCGCCGCGGCTTCTCGCCCGGCATGGCGCGCGATCCGAATCCCCCTGTAATCTTGTCACATACAAAATCCCATCGGCCGGGTATATTAAAGCCGCAAAGGGAATGAAACACAGGGGGTACTCAATATGTTCTTCGGAAAAAAATCCGGTTGCGCGAATCTCTCCATGGATAAGGCGCGGCTGGAGCTGAAAAACGATCCTTCCATTCATCTGATCGACGTGCGTTCCCCGGAGGAGTATCGGGAGGGCCATATCCCCGGGAGCCGAAATGTCCCGGTCGATCGCATCAACGAAATGGAAATGGCAGCACCTGACCGCGACGCGAAGCTGTTCGTCTACTGCCTGAGCGGTTCGCGCAGCGCGTACGCCTGCGCTTATCTGGTCCGGATGGGCTATACAAACGTCACCAACATCGGCGGAATTACCCAGTGGAGCGGCGAGATCGAGACGGCGGCCGGTCGGTTCGTTAATTTTTGCTGGTCCGACAAATCCTCCATTCAAATGGGTATAAATAGATGTGAACAAGCGGTGCGCGCGTGTGAGGCGTACTGATGAAATGGAGGATGTCAAAATGAAAAAGAAGGGTTTGATTCTGGGAGCCGTCGTGCTGCTCGTAGCGGTGTTCGCCGTCGGCTGCACGTCTAGTGATACGGAAGTGACGCCGACGACGCCTGTGGAAGCGACTGGAGCGGCGACAGCCGAGGCGACGGTCGCTGCCGAGGGGACCGCCCAGGCCGGCGCCCAGCTTGAGCTGACCGTCGAGGAACTCGCGGCTTTCAACGGCAAGAACGGGAACCCGGCCTATATGGCGGTCAACGGCGTGATCTACGACGTGACGAACGCGAAGGGCTGGAAAGACGGGGAGCACGAGGGATATTCGGCCGGACAGGACCTGACAGAACCCCTCGCACAGTCCCCGCACGGTGACTCGGTTCTGAAGGATTTAACCATTGTCGGCTCGATCAAGACCGGTTCATAAAGACAGACGCGCGGCGGGCGACCGCCGCTTTTTTGTGCGCTCGTCACGGACGGGCGCGCCGCGCTGTGATAGAATGAGGTCAACAACGGGAGGTGCATAAATATGAAAAGAAGGACTGTGGCGCTTGCGGCGCTGATTACCCTGGCACTTGTTCTGACCGGCTGCGTGAATGCGGACAAATCGGCGCGTGACGGCGCGACCGCGCAGGCCGAAAAGGGTGCGGTCACCAAAATAGACGCTGCCACAGCTTACAAGCGGATGAGCGCGTCGGAAGGCTACATTCTCCTCGACGTGCGTACGCCGGAAGAGTTTTCCGAGTCGCACATACAGGGCGCTGTCCTACTCCCCGACTACGACATCGAGGCGCGGGCGGCGGAGGTTCTGCCCGACAGGGACACCGTCCTCTACGTCTATTGCAGGAGCGGGCGCAGGAGCGCGGCTTCCTCGGCGCTTCTGGCCGATATGGGCTACACGAATATTTATGACTTCGGCGGCATCGTCGACTGGCCCTATGAAACCGTGAGTGGAAGCGATTGATCGCCATTTGCTCATATTATTTTGACCGCGTCGTTGAAAGGCGCGGTTTTTTCTGTTATAATATGGCATATAATTACAAATTGAATAGAAATGACTTCTCAAAGAACCGATGCTTGATTTTCGCGGCGCTTTTTTGTGCAACGCGGGACAAGCCGCATCGCGATTGTCGCCCCTTCCGAGCCGATGGGCGATCTTTTGGGGTGCGCCTTTGGGTGCGACGCGGGCGCGCGGAGCGAGCCGCCACGGCCGGATCGCGTTCTTGGGATCGTGCGAAAGCACGATGCGAAAGGGTGACCCATGAGAGACAAACTGGGCAAGCTGTTCGGCATCTTCCGCGACTGGAAGAAGAACAGGGATAGCATCCGCTGGATGGTCCGGCAGGGGCGCCCTTACGCAGGGCACCTTGCCATGATGCTCGGCGTGAACATCCTGTCGCTGACCCTTTCGATGGCGGCGACCATCGTTGGGAAGTACGTGGTCGACTGGGCCGTCAGGGACGGTCAGATCGCGAAGTACGCGCTCGCCATGGGCGGGGTCACCATCGCGACCATCGCCGTGGGCATCCTCTCCCAGTACATCAGCGCCTATGTGAGCGAGCGGTTGAACTTCGGGCTCGTCGCGCGGGTATTCGACACCGTGCAGCGCGGCGTGTGGCTCAAGCTGTCCAAATTCCACACGGGCGACCTCATGACCCGGCTCACGAGCGACATTTCAACCGTGTCGGGCGGGATCATCAGCGTCGTCCCGAGCGCGATCACGCTCGTTCTTCAGTTCGGGATGGCCTTCGGCGTTCTGTTTTACTACGACCATGCGCTGGCTCTGTTCGCGCTGCTTCTCGGCCCCGTGACGGCGGTTTGCATGGTGGGCTTCCGCGAAAAGTATCAGCTTTATCAAAAGCGGCTGTTCGAGACGGAGAGCGAGTACCGCGCGTTCATGCAGGAACGGCTCGAGAATTTGACGGTCCTCAAGGCGTTCCAGCTCGAGGAGCAGAACAGCGCCTACATCGCGGAACTCCGGATGCGCAGGCTCAGGACCGTCATGTCCTCGACAAAGGTCACCATGCTTCTGAACGGGCTTCTCAGGTTCGTCTTCCGCCTGGGATACGTCGTTGCGTTCTGCTGGGGCGCATACCGGATCTCGACGGGCGGCATCACATACGGAACGATGACGGTCTTTCTCTCGCTCGTCGCGCAGGTACAGTCGCCGATGAGCGAATTCGCCTACATCGTTCCGCAGGTGTATTCCATGCTGGTGTCGACCGAGCGCATCCGCGAGGTGAGCGAGGTCGGGTCGGAGGATTACGCGCCGCGCGCGGGCTACCCGGACCGCGTTGGCCTCTCGATCGAGGACGTGTCCTTCGGCTACGACGAGGAACCCGTTCTGCGCGACGTATCCGTGCACGTGAACCCCGGCGAGCGCGTCGGGATCGTGGGTACCTCGGGCGTCGGCAAAACCACCTTCATCCGGCTCGCCATGGCCATCGTTTCCCCGCGCGCCGGAACCACGCGCTTCTTCGACGCAAAGGGTTGGGCGGAGGACGCGTGCCCCGCTTCGCGGCGGTTCATCTCCTACGTGCCGCAAGGAAACACGCTCATCTCTGGTACCATCCGCAAAAACCTTCTGAGCGGGCGCGGCGACGCGACGGACGCAGACATGTGGCGCGCGCTTGAGGCGGCGGACGCGGCCGAATTTGTGCGGAAGCTGCCCCAGGCGCTCGACACCCCCATCGGCGAGCACGCGGGCGGACTATCCGAGGGTCAGGCGCAGCGCGTCGCCATCGCGCGGGCGCTCATCCGGAATCGGCCCTTTTTGATCCTCGACGAGGCCACGAGCGCGCTGGACGAAATGACCGAGGCGCGGGTACTTGAGAATATCTCGCGTTCGATGGATGCGACCTGCCTCATCATTACGCACCGGCGCTCGATGCTCCGCTACTGCGACAGGGTGCTCGAAATCGACGCGGGATATGTCAGCCTCACGAACAGAAAGGCGGTAGACGCATCATGAACGTAATGGACGCCATCCGCGCCAGAAGGTCAGCGCGGCGCTTTCTGGAAAAACCGCTTCCCGACGGGGCAATCGGAACGCTTCTCGAGGCGGCGCGGCTCGCGCCCTCGGGCGGCAACGGACAGAACCACCTGTTCGGCGTCGCGACGGAGCCCGATCTCAAGGAGTCGCTCGCCCAGGCGGCGGGAGAACAGATGTGGATCGCGGACGCGCCCGTGGTGTTCGCGTGCTGCGCGCGCGTGCCGGAGGGCCGTTTCGATGTGCCCGCGGACGATTTCGGTCGGATCGTGGACGAATTGCGGTTCGGGCGCGCGTTCATGGACTACATCGCAGCGTGCCCGGACAGGCGCGCCGCCGCGATGCTTTTTGAGAACGCCGCGCCTCTCATCCCGATGGCGCACATCCTGCTCGCCGCGGCGGATATGGGACTCTCCGGCTGCGCGGTCGGCTACCTTGACATCCCGCGCGCGGGAGAAATTCTGAATTTGCCGGAGGACGTCGCCTGCCTCTTCCTGCTCCCGATCGGCTACGCGGCGGAAAAGCCGCGCGCGAAGGAGACGAAGAGCGTCGGCGAAATCTCCTTCTTCGGGCGATACCGATAGGCTATGTCGCCTTTCTGGGCCGCGTGGTTCGCCGCGCGGCCTTTTTGATGTAAGGCGTCCTTTGAAACCGCACGCTTCCGTCTGCGGACTTCGCCGCGTCCACGAGAAACGCCGCGAACTTCCGGATGCCGGACATGAAGCGATCCGTTTTCGCCGCGCGCGCCTCGGGATCGGCGTTGTTCGCCATGTCGTAGAGCGCCTTCTCCCACTTACCCGTAGTCGCGGGAGAGGCGATCTGATCCGGCGCCACGGCGATGAGCTGTCTGCCCTTCTCGGTCGAGACGATGGCTTTGCCGCTGCGCTTCGCGTATCCCGCCTGAATGAGCCGCTCGATGGTCGCGGCGCGGGTGGCGGGGGTACCGAGCCCGGCGCTCTTCATGCGCTCTCGCAGTTCCGCGTCCTCGGGCCTCTCCGGCGCGCCGGCCGACTCGGTTTCCCGGATGAAAACCGATCTCCCCGCATTTTCCATGAGTCCCAGGATCGACGCATCCGTGTGCGGCGCGGGTGGCTTCGTCTTCTGCGCCCTGACGGATGATTTGACCACCTTGCGCTCCTCGCCGGACCGCACGCGCGGGAGGGCGGGTTCCGCCTGCGCCTGCCTCTCGTCCCGATAGAGCGCGCGCCATCCTTCCTTCACGGGCGTCGCCCCTTGGGAGCGGAAATCATGCGGGCCGACCATCGTCGTGATCTTTGCCGACTCGTACTGGTAATCCGGGTAATGGATGGCGACGAGCCTGCGCGCAATCATGTCGTAGATGTTCCGCTCGTCTGGCGGAAGCGCGGCAGGATCGGCCTTCTTCTCCGTAGGCACGATGGCGTGGTGGTCGCTGATCTTCTGATCGTCGTAGTAGCGCTTACCGTGCGCGTCGGGGTTGCATTCCGGCGCTCGCACGAAGCCTGCGTAGGGCTCCGGGAGGCACCTGAGCGTTTCGGCAATCTTTTTCGGCATGTCGCTTGAGAGGTAACGACTGTCGGTGCGCGGGTACGTGATGAGTTTTCGCGTCTCATAAAGCGATTGTGCGACCGAGAGCGTCTTCTCGGCGGAATAGCCGTAGCGCCGGTTCGCTTCGCGCTGGAGCGTCGTGAGATCAAAAAGCTGGGGCGGGGGCATCCTTTTCATCTCGTACGAGCTGTCCGAGATCTTCCCCGTTCCGCCCGCGATCTCCTTTTTGATTTTCTTGGCCTCTTCGGGATCGTAGACGCGGGCCTCCTTCCCCTCAGGGTTCCAGTAAAGCCCCTCGTAATCGCCGAAATCGGCGCGAATCTCCCAATAGTCCTTCGGCACGAATTCCGCGATCTCCTGATCGCGCGCGACGATCATGGAGAGGGTCGGCGTCTGAACGCGCCCGACGGGGAGCGGAGCGTTGTAGCGGATGGAGAACGCGCGCGAAGCATTCATGCCGACGATCCAGTCCGCCTCGCTCCGGCACTTTGCGGAGGCGTAGATGGAGTCGTAGGCCGACGCCGGGCGCAGCTTCTCAAAGCCCTGACGGATCGCCTGATCGGTCATCGACGAGATCCAAAGGCGCTCCACCGGCTTTTTGCATTTGGCCATCCGATAAATGTAACGGAAGATGAGCTCCCCCTCGCGCGCGGAATCCGTCGCGCAGATGATCGACGATATTTCCGCCGAATTCATCAGCTTTTTGACGACCGCGAACTGAGACCGGGTCTTCGGGAGCACCTTGAGCGGGATTTCGTCCGGGACGATGGGCAGATCCTCCCAGCGCCATTTTTTGTATTTTTCATCGAGCTCGTCCGGCTCGCACAGCGCGACGAGATGTCCGAGCGCCCACGTCACGACATAATTTTCGCCCGTCAGCATGCCTTCATCCTTGCCGCGCACGCCCAGCACCCGCGCGATGTCCCGCGCGACGGACGGCTTTTCCGCCACGATGAGTTTTTTCACACAATCACCCAGACCATTATAACCCATCTCATCCGCTTGTACAATCCGCCGCGCGATGATACAATAAGACCAATGCAGATTTTTGGAGGAATGGACATGGCCCAATCAAAGGTTTACTTCACGAGCATGCGCGCCGCGGGCTACGAGCCGCTGCCAGACAAGATGATGCGCCTCGCGCTGGCGGCGGGCATCGGGGCAATCGAATTTCAGGATAAATTCACGGCGATCAAGCTGCACTTCGGAGAGGACGGGAACCTCGCCTTCCTGCGCCCGGACTACGCCCGCGCGCTCGTCGAGTACGTCAAGTCGCGCGGCGGCAAGCCGTTCGTGACCGACGCCTCCACGCTCTACCCGGGCGCGCGCAAGAACGCGCTCGACCATCTCGACGTGGCGTACAGGCACGGCTACAACCCGTTCCAGCTTGGCTGCCACACCATCATCGCCGACGGGCTCAAGGGCGACGACGAAGCGGTCGTGGACATTGGCGGCGAATACGTCAAGCACGCGAAGATCGGGCGCGCGGTGGTCGACAGCGACGTGTTTCTCTCACTCAACCACTTCAAGGGCCACGAGGGCACGGGGTTTGGCGGCGCGCTCAAGAACATCGGCATGGGCTGCGGCTCGTCCGCCGGCAAGGCGGAGATGCACGAATCCGAAAAACCCACCGCCGATCCGGAAACCTGCATCGGCTGCGGCGTTTGCGTCGAAAACTGCGCGCACGACGCGGTACACCTCGTCTCCGGCAAGGCGCACGTGAATTTCGACCGATGCGTCGGCTGCGGGCGCTGCATCGGGGTGTGCCCGACGAAGGCCATGGAACCGAGCGCCGAAAACGGTTGCGAGCTCCTGTCCCGGCGCGTAACCGAGTACGCATATGCGGTTCTGAAGGACAGGCCGCACTTTCACATCACGCTCGTCGTGGATATTTCGCCGTTCTGTGACTGCTACGGCAACAACGACGCGCCCATCGTGCCGGACGTGGGCATGTTCGCGTCCTTCGATCCCGTCGCGCTCGACAAGGCGTGCGTGGACGCGGTGAACGCGCAACCCGTCTCCGAGGATTCGCTCCTCGGCATGAAGAAGTTCCAGAAGCGGCGCGATCACCTTTATACCCTCCATCCGGACACGAAGTGGGAGGCCGGCATCGAGCAGGGCGCGCGCATCGGTCTGGGCACGAGCGAGTACGAGCTCGTCACCATCGAATGAGCGCGCATTACGAGGTGGAGCGGAAGTACCTCATCCGCTATCCCGCGCTACCCGTCCCCGGCGAGGTGAGCTGCGAGCCCATCGAGCAGGTTTACCTGAAGACGCCGCGCGACATTTCCGAGCGCGTGCGCGAACGTGCCGGAAGATACTATCACACCGTCAAGTTGCGCGTTTCCGGCGCGCGCGCCGAGGAACGCGAGGAGGAGATCACGCGCGCCGACTACCTTGGCTACCTTGAGCGCCGCGATCCCGCCTGCGCCGTCATCCGGAAGGTGCGCCGCGTGTTCCTCTACGAGGGCCAGACATTCGAGCTCGACACCTACCCCTTCTGGAACGACCGCGCCGTCCTTGAGATCGAGCTTTCCGACGAATCCGACCAAGTCGTGCTCCCGCCCTTTCTCCAGATTATCCGCGAGGTCACAGACGACGCCCGGTATAAGAACCATTCCATCGCGCAGGCAATCCCTGTGGAGTGAATGCTGAATTTCCAAATGCCATTCATTCAGGTGCCGCGATAAGGGGGCGAAAGAAAAGAAAAACGCCGCCGGAGGTCCGCTCCCGATATCGAGCGTCGGCCTTCCTGCGGCGGTTTTCTATCTGTCAATCGTATGCGTCCGATCGCTGCGGAGACCCTGTGGCAAAATTATTCTACCCCATGAACCTCGTAAAAAAGTTCAGCCATGATACATAGTAAATGAATGCAAATCATATCATAAACCATGGGGTACATCTATATATTGGCCGGATACACGGAAACCCGGAGGGGCTTGCCGTCTTGCACATGCGCGAAAGGATGGGGTTCATATGCTCAGAATTCGGAAGGGGTACATGCTCAGAAAGATCGTAGACGAGTGGGTGGTCGTGAGCATCGGCAGAGAAACTTCAAGGCCGCAGACCTTCATGATGCTCAACGAGACGGGCGCTTGGCTCTGGGAGATGATGCAGGCGGGTGTAGAGCAGGCGGCCATGGCGGAGGCGCTGGCAGACACATACGGCGTGGACAGGCAGCAGGCGAACTCGGACACTGCGGTGTTCGTTCGCAATCTGTTGGACAATGGAATCGCTGAGAGATATGGGGAAGGCAAGCTCGCATGAAACCGCACGAAAGTGATCCCACAAAGCCATCCCAGAGGCTTCTCGAGGAAGCGATACGCAGGAAGGTTCCCCTATCTTGCTTTTTCGAGTTGACCTACCGGTGCAATTTCGCGTGCCCAATGTGCTACATCCGCATGACGGATGCGCAAGCCGCGCCGTTCGGACGCTTGCGTACGGTCGACGAATGGCTGAATATGGCGGAGCAGTTGCGCGACGCGGGGGTACTGTACCTCACGCTGACGGGCGGGGAGTGCACCCGCTATCCCGGCTTTCCGGATCTCTATATGCACCTTTCGGAAATGGGATTTCGCATCACGATCATGACGAATGCGGCTCGCTATTCCGAGGACGTGGAGCATGCGTTCGCTGAATATCCACCCAACGGTGCATCTGTGTCGCTCTATGGGGGGGCGGATGAAACGTACGCTTTGGTTACGGGCGATCCACGCGGATTCACTGAGACAAAGAAGGGCGTCGCTTTTTTACAGTCACTGGGAACGCCCGTCGATCTGAGCTACACGGTGATCCGCCAGAATGCGCTTGATTACATCAAGGCGCGCGCGTACGCGCATTCACTGGGACTGCCATGCGCGCTCACACTGGATTTGATTCCTCATATGTATGACAGGTCTTACTCAAACCTCGACGGGACGCTTCTCACACCGGCCGAACAAGCATGCTTCTTTGGCCGCGATTCCGACGATATCGAGAGAGCACTTGCGGAAGCACCCGCGCTTGAAAAGAGGTTCGGGAATTTTGAGCATCCCACCCCCGACCCAAACACCGACCAACCCGTTAGGGCATGCATCGGATCGCAGACTGGATGCGCCATCCGATGGAACGGTGAGATGAACTACTGTCTATCTTACAGAAGCATCACGGTGAAGCCCTTTGAGGTGGGTTTTGACGCTGCATGGCGACAGCTGCGCGAACGGCATACAGATGCATTCAAGCTGAACCGCATATGTGCGGCTTGCGCGTTTCTCGACGAATGCGAGCTGAGCTGCCCCGGTAGATTCTGGGAGGGCACACGCGATCCGCAAACGTTGGACCGCCAACTCTGCGAATACGTGTATCTTTTGCACGTGCGACGAACCGCTGTCAACCAGTAGCGCCGAAGCTCGTGAGCAAAGAGACTTTGAAAGAAGGGAGGTACCAACATGCAGACCAATGCAAAGAGAACCGGGAACTATGAGGCGCCGCGGATCGATTTCGAGACCTTGATTGCGGATACGATCATGTGCTCCGGAGAGACGCCGAAGGGCATGAACGATTGTGGCCATTGCGATTACATGGTGGGCAAGCAGAACAAGAATTGCATAGCATGTCCCGATAAAGGTTGCTAGGATACGCTCGGCGGTATACGACACCAAGGTTAGGGTCTGTCCCGGATTCTGTGTAAAGTCCAAAGCTGCGGAAGGGAACCACAATGAGAGAGGACGGAAGCAGGCACTGCCTGCGCCCTTGTCCGCCTTGTAGCGCAAATCGGGCGGCCTGTCAAGGGCGGCGCGTCGCGCCGTTCATTTCACCCTTGACGGGTTGGCCGATTTGTGCTTTCTGTTCGGCTTAGCTGGGCAGCCGGTCGGCGAAGAAGATCACAATCTGGGAATGGATTGGGCCCCAATCCTGCCGTCGGCAGGTTCATTTTTTTGTAATATCCATTGTCGCCAGGTATAGCATTTTCGGAAGGCTATCATCCATCGGGAACACGCCCTTGGATTTGGTGATCTTCCGCAGCTGTCGGTTGAATCCTTCGACGGTGTTGGTCGTGTAGATGCTCTTCCAGATCTCCGCAGGATACTTGAAACACGTGCTCAAATGCTCAAAAATGGGACCGTCGCCGGAAGCGCGGTCGTTTGCCGAGCGTTCGCTTCCTAGCAGCAGTATCAGGATACTCCATCAGCCATTCAAATTTCCACTGTTACATGGATCTAATGGGGTGAAACAGACCCAAGATCCTACAAAGGCATAATCCAGGCCTATTCCATCCGCGTTATTATCCTCGTCCGGCTTCTACCAAACGCCGTAAAGAGCCCCGAGGGTATCAGGACCGGCGATCCCATCAATCGTTAGATTGTTCGCGCGCTGATACTCTTTGACCGCTGCAACTGTTGCCTCGTCATAGACTCCAGATGCATCCCCCGACAGATACCCCAGCTTGATCAGTTCCTCCTGAAGTTGCCGCACCTGATCCCCGGTGCTTCCTGCCCTCAGGATTGCCGACAAGCGGACCTCCGTCGATTCCCCAGACAGAAATTGCTGCAATGCCTTTGCATTTTTCTCAATGTTCGGTTTTAGCACAGCTGCTCCATGAATCGTCTTGTTGCTGTATGCGCCGTCTACTGGAATGCGCAGGTCGGCAATGGTCGCGTCGCGCATCTGATACAGCAGCATCCCCCAGCTTACAAAGTCAATCGGATCGATGGATGTTTCCAAAAGGGAAGACTTCTCGTCGATCAGACCCAGCAAAC
>JAEZRP010000004.1 GCA_023444095.1 Bacillota bacterium | reverse complement strand
CAAACCATCCGCCAGGCTTGACGGAACGCCGGTGAAAATGCTATATTGACCTTGCCGACGGTGACGGGAACTCAGAAATCGCTGAATCCAGACCTTCGTCGGTCGCTTAAGCGTAGCATTTTCTCCGCCAACCCGTCAAGCCCGAGCCGCCTATGGCGGTGGCTGCCTTTTTGCCTCTGGTTCCGAGAATCTTGAAATCACTGTTTCTTTCACACTTGGTTGCTTACAGAAAAGACTGAACACTGCCCGTTTTACTGGCAATGGATGGGGAACGATCAGCCGAATGCGTTCCGGCAGATACTGATTGGCTCGTGCGAGGCCCTAAACCCAGCGCACCGACGACTACATTTTACGTAGTCGAGTGCTCATCCGACCATCTGGCTGAACGTGAAATCGCCCATCATGTGATGGGCGATGGCCAATGAAAGTGAAATTTATCGCTCCCATTTTAGGTAAACCATGTCAACTAGCTGTATGCCGTCTTCATACATCGGATGGTCATAGTTGTCAGTAAAGAAGTTCTCTATTCGATGGGATTCCGTAAAACCGCACTTCTTATAAAAGCCGAGTATGGAAGGGCTGTCTCCGGTTCCGACGAGCATGGTTTTGCAGTCCGTGTAATAAGAGAACAGGAACTCTATCAGCCTTTTCCCGTATCCCTTTCGCTGACAAGAAGGCTGAACAGCGATGTTTTTCAGCTCATAGATGCCGTCTGATTCTATCGTAACCACGCATTCGGCTTTTACACCATTATCGTCTACGATGAACATTTCGCCGCGTTCAAGGTACTTGTCTACCATGTTTTCTTGCTCATCTGCCAGCAATAGGAGATCGATATAATCCTTTTTTCTATCCGTGACTTTCCGTATATCCAAATCAAACACCACGCTTTCGCTGGATAGATAAAATCCAGTATATCGTTGGGGTTATTTTATCAGATTCGCCCCAAAGAGTAAACGGGCTCAGAATCAACAATCCTGAATTTATTTCCCCAAGCACGTTCACCCTCATAGGGCTTGATCAGGGAAAAGATCGAACAGTCGAGATCCCTCCGCGGTTCCCGGCTGCTCGATGATTCTTTCTTACTGAGGGAGTCAGGCCCGAGGTCCCTCGGCTGCCAATTCCTTCATGCGCTCTTCGTAACGGCTCTTCCATTGTTCGTAAGCACTTTCCCGCTCGATCCGCCACATGGCCGCTGCCTCGGTCGCGCTGGTCCAGTCACTCAAGAACGCAGTCACTCCCTTGTGGGCGTGGAAGCGCGTCTCGTCGTCCAGCGCCTTCTCCAGCTTCCAGTCGCGGCGCAGGTCGCGGAGGGCATAACCTCGCAGGTTGTGCGCCTGTTGGGTGGTAACGCCCATCTGTTCACTGGCGCTCTCGTATGTATGCCCTTCGAGGTCGTGGAGCCGCACGGCATCCGCCCGATCCGGCGCCAGACGCCCGAGTGCTTCATGCAGGGCTTGCCGGCGCTCTTCCTCGATCATGGCCTCATCTGCATCCGGGAGGTTCTCGTCAGTCAGCGTATCAAGGCGGGAGCTGTCGCCTTCCTCATCACCGGGCATAGGCTCGTCAAGCGATATGGCGTCCAGGTGGGGGCGCTGGCGGCCTCTGAGGCCCACAGCGTCGCGCATGGCCTTGCGCACGTGGAAGTGGGCAATGGTGGACCACGCGCCGCGCTCGGGGTCCCAGGCGTCCATAGCGGCGGCGAGGCCGAGGAAGCCGGCCTGCATCAGGTCGTCGAGGGTGACCACCTTGTCGACGCCGAGATACCGGGTGGCCAACCGGTAGAGAAGTCCGCGGTTGCGGTCGTAGAGTTCCCCGAGGCGGGAAGTGTCACCGCTCTGGATTGCTCGTATCAAATCGTCCATCCTGATCTCCTTCATGAAGTTCTGCCGTCCGTCGATGCTCAACCCCGTCCTGCAAATGTTGGCGCAGCATATGGCATCCACAAGGGCGAAGGCGCACCTCCAGGCATCCGCCGGTCAATCCCAATTTGCAATTTCTATCCGTTCACTGCGGAGCCGACTATGAGGGCCATTTCTGATTCTTCTTCGCGCAGCTGCTCTTTCTCTCAAAATGCGAGAACGCCCGTATTCATTGACTTTTCGGGGGTGTGTGTTGATGTGTGTTGGCTTTTTGAGTTCCATGTAGAAAACTATAGAATTCTGGACGGCCTGAAAAACCCTACACACGCCAACACACCCCCCGTTATCCCCATGGCGTCGGCTCGTTTGTGGGCACAAAGCCAGGGTACTCAACCGGCGAGAAGTCCGCAACTTTTGGCGATAATCTGAACCCGATCAAGAGATTGACAGGATTGACGAGCCGCCCAGCACCAAGCGGCCGCTTGTACTGAATCTCCCCAAACTTCCCAATGCTCTGTTTGAAGTTCGCGGCGTTCTCGGGATGAAAGCCGTTTCCGATACACCATGTCCGATACCGTTCATACACCTCGGCTGTCCGCACCTCGAATAGGCTGCCTTCTTCCAGTTCCTCAGCCACAAAGCGCCCGATCTTGTCGGACCGCTGCTGGTAGTCAACCGTCGCCGCGATCACCGAATCCGGCGGATCGAAGCCTTCCTCCTCAAGCGCGCGCAATCCTTCGATGCACCAGTTCAGGATGCCGCTTAGGTTCTCCGCTTTCGCGAGCTCCCCCTTCAGGCCCTTATCCTGCTCATCTTCCTCGTAGTGCCGCTCGAAGGGAATCACCTTCACTCGCCCTGAGGTGAACAGCGTCACGTCCGTTACCTGCGGCAAGTGGTTTGTGTTGATGAACAGCTTGAAGTCAGGCAAAAACTCAAAGCTGTTCTCGTTGAGATATCGCGCATTGATCGTGTCGTTGCCCGTCAGCGTCTTGACCAGGGCAGCGCTCAAGACCAGCTTTTTGTCTGGCTCTGAGATGTTCACGAAGCGCTTGCCGACAAGCCGGGCGATGTCCTCGCTCGGACCGTTGCCGTTTGCCTTCTGCTTCTGAGCAATGGAATCCGGATTCATGGCGCATCCATAGTCGCCCGTCAGCACCTTGAAAGTCTCCATGGTCGTTCCCTTGCCGTTCCGGCTCTTCGGGCCGTACAGGAGGAAGAAACACTCATACCGCGTGTCGCCCGTCAGGGCATAGCCCAGCGCCTTCTGGAGGAAGCGAGTCTTCTCCTTGTCGCCCTGCATGATCTCGTCGATAAATGACACCCAGCGCTCACTGCGCGCGTTCGGGACAAAGTTGACGCCCGCCAGCTTGGAGAGGAAATCCTCCGGGCGATGGTCATAGAACTCGCCGGTCTCGAAATTCAATGTCCCATTGAGGCAGTTGAAGATCATGGGATTGCGGTCGAAGATCGAGAATGAGACTTTATAGACGCCCGCGGCATCCTTCAGGATCGTCTCGCGGTACCCACGTTTCTGCCATCTCGAGA
>JAEZRP010000051.1 GCA_023444095.1 Bacillota bacterium | reverse complement strand
TCGCCCAGCTGCTTTCGAAATGCCGACTGTTCCGGTGTGATCTTCTGTTTTCCCATGCTTGTTATCCTCCACGCTGTTTTATTCTACCACAGCCTCGAGGTTTACACATAATTCGGGACGGTCTCATGCTTTTTTCAAGTCTTGAATTCATGTTTTTATTTTTACCGGCCGTTTTGCTTTCAAATTTTCTGCTTCCAAAATTCGCGAAAAATTACTTACTTGTATTCGCGAGTCTCTTTTTTTACGCCTGGGGCGAGCCGCGCTTCGTTTTTGTCATGGCGGGCTCCATCGCCTACAACTACCTGATCGCGCTAAAAATCAGCGAGTCGGAACAGGTTCTTTTGCGGCGGTTCTTTCTCCTGTTGGGCGTCCTCGGCAACGTCGCGCTTCTGTTCTCCTTCAAATACCTCAACTTTGCGATTCGGGTTCTTCATGAAGTGCTTCCCGCGACGCAGCAGACCATCAACCAAACGGATATTGCGCTTCCCATCGGCATTTCCTTTTTCACATTCCAGGCGCTCTCCTACGTAATTGATGTCTATCGGAACAATGTGCGCGTACAAAAGAATCCCCTATATCTGGGCCTTTATATCTCTTTTTTCCCGCAGCTCATCGCGGGGCCTATCGTCCGTTATACGACGATCGAAGCTGAGATTTCGAACCGCCGCATCACATACGACGACCTGTCCTTGGGCGCGCTGCGCTTTTGCAGGGGTTTGGCCAAAAAGGTGCTGCTCGCAAACGTCGTGAGCGCCGTTGCAGACAAGGCTTTTGAATCCTCCACGCCTGGCGCGGGACTTGCATGGCTCGGCGTCGTCTGTTATGCGCTTCAGATTTACTACGATTTCTCGGGCTATTCCGACATGGCCATCGGGCTGGGCCGGATGTTCGGCTTCCACTTCCTAGAAAACTTCAATTATCCCTATATCTCCGCCTCCGTTTCCGAGTTCTGGCGCAGGTGGCACATCTCGCTGGGCACCTGGTTCCGCGATTATGTGTATTTCCCTATGGGCGGTTCCCGCGTTAAGTCGAAGCTCCGCCTGGTTTTCAACCTGCTGGTCGTCTGGTCGATCACGGGCTTCTGGCACGGCGCAAGCTGGAACTATCTTTGCTGGGGCTTTCTGTACGGCGTGCTCATCGCGTTTGAGAAGCTGACGGGGATCCCCGGTCGCTTCCGGCATCGGACCACGCGCTGGATATACCGCGCGTTCACGCTGTTTTTCGTGCTCATGGGCTGGGTGCTCTTCCGTGCGACCTCTCTTTCCGCCGCGTGGCGGTACATGCAAAGCATGTTCGGCGCGTCGGGGATCCTCTTTGACACGACATTCCGGTTCAACCTGCGCGAATATGCCATATACATCGCAGCCGCGCTTCTCTTCTCCGCGCCGGTGCTTCCTGCGCTTTTGAACGCGGCGGACAGGCATACGCCAAGGCTCGGCAGCGTCCTCCGCTACGCCGGAAGCGCGATCGTCCTCATCCTCATGATCGTCGCCGTGTCCGAGCTCGTCATGGGCGCGAACAATCCGTTTATCTACTTTAATTTCTAGGAGGTTTGCTCATGCGCGCGCACCGGATTTTCGGCGCTCTGTTTCTCGCTTTCATCTTTTTCTTTGCGGTCGCGAACGCGGGCATCGCGTTTGAAAGCGTCAAAAAGTTGATCGCCGGCGAGGAGAGCTTTTCGGAATTTACGGACGTGGTCGAGACGGTTTTCGAAGACGAGACCGTATATCGGACTGATTTTGTCAATCTGAACGGGCTGGCCGCGCGGATCGCCCAGAGGCGCGTGCTCAACAACGTCGTCAAGCTGAAAAACGGCGCGCTGTCGGAATTAATTCACTACGGATCGACAACCGGACATGCGGAGGAAACAGTCTCCCTCGCGCAATATCTGAACGAGCGCGGGATCAAGTTCGCCTTCATGCAGGCTCCGGGCAAAATCGATCCGGAGAAGACGCTTCTGCCGGAGGGTTTGAACGACGACTCAGCCCGGATCGCCGACGAATTTGATTCGTATCTCGCGGAAAACGGGGTGTCCGTCGTCGATCTGCGCGCGCTGTACGACTATGGGGACGGTTACTTCGAGTCGTTCAGCAAGACCGATCATCACTGGACGTCCCTGGGCGCGTTCCAGGGATTTGCGCGCATCGCGGAATATCTGGAGGAGACTTTTCCGAACGAATCCTTCGACGAAACGTGCCTTGACATCGATAACTACGTCATTGAGACGTATGACGACTGGTTCCTCGGGAGCTATGGAAAGCGCACAGGCATCTATTATACCGGCGTGGACGATTTTGATCTCATTTATCCGGACTTCCCCACGGACATCACCACCGTCATCGACAAATACAAAATCGCGCGGCGGGGCGATTTCTGCGCCGCGAATATTCTGCAGAAAAGTCTGGAGAATGGAAACGACTACTTTAATGTAAGCACGTATCACTGTTACATCGGCGGCGACTATCCCCTTGTGATTCACTACAACCATCTCACAGATAATGGGCTGAAGGTTGCGATTCTGAAGGATTCATACGCGCTGCCTGTCCAAGCGTTTTTGTCGACCTTGTGCGAGCAGGTTCTCGTTGTCGACCTTCGCCATTATTCGGAATGTGAGGCGGCCGATCTTCTGGCGATGTATGATCCGGATGTAGTCCTCCTGATGTATTGGCCGCTCGCGCTTAAAAACGACCAGATGTTCGCGTGGGGCGATACGACGACCGCCCTGAGCAACGAAAACCTATTCCTTCAAAGCGACGTGAAAATCGCGGGCGACGAGACGCTGGATTTGTATCCGTGCGAACGCGCGGACTTGGACGGGGCACAGATTACGCTGTCCTTCGATTATGCGGGCACGCCGATCCTCCTGTCAGATGCCACCGTCACGCTTCATGGCATGTTGGCGGACGGCAACGCGTTCACCCGAGAAGCGCGCGTCGCCGAAATGGACGCGGCATCCTCCGACGATGGGTCAATGTGCTGCAATTTCACGCTGACGCTGCCAGCGGAGCTCGCATCCCTCAACCGCGTTACGTTCGCGGCGGGCGGCAGTACCATCGCCAACCCCAAGATGGAATACGGCGCGCGTGCGACCGCGTGGTGTGCCGCCGTCGAGGAGGCTCCCGGGTACGATAGAAATCTCATCTCCGACCAGTGGGACCCGGGCAGCATCGTGATCGAACCCGGCGACGACTACAATTATGCCACGCTTTCTAATACCCTCGAGCCTGGCACAACCTATCGGTTCAGCGCCTCCAACATCGACGTATTGGCGGGAGAGATCAATGGCGTCAACATTTTGCTGTATGATCCGACGAGTAAAGAAACCGTGCGTCAGTGGACTTTCGACGCCGAATTTGCACAAGATGGCGTTGAATGGACCTTTTCAGTACCTACAAATGAGAAAAGTACAATTCTTCTCATTTATCCTGGTATTCGAGGTGAAGCCAAAGGAAACTCTATTTTGCTTTCGGATGTGCGGCTAGCGAAACTGTCCGCGGATTAGGGAAACATCACACAGAATATGTTTTTCTTTAATTTGTATAGGATGTCTGTAAATGTACATAGTATACACTCCCGCCATTCCGACAGGTGGATAGGCTACACTAAACTGTACAGAAAATATGAGGTCATGGTATACTTCGAAGGGAAAGGGGAGAAAACCATGGCTGAAAGACGAGAACGAAGGGCTTACAGCGAGGAGCAGAAGAAGCAACTGGTTAAGCTGTTCAACCACGGCAAGCCCCGAAGTGAGATCATCCGGGAGTACGACCTGACTGGATCGGCCTTTGACTAATGGGTGAAGCGGATCAATGCGACCGGCTCCAGCCAGGACAAGGACAACCGGACGCCAGAAGAGCAGGAACTTCTGCGGCTCCGGAAAGAGAATCAGCAGCTGCGGATGGAAAACGACGTATTAAAGCAAGCAGCGGTGATATTCGCACGAAAGTAGTTGTGATTCGAGCCAATGCCCACAAGTACTCAATATCAGCGCTATGCCGGTGTCTGGGCATTGCGCCAAGCACCTACTATTATGAATCTCGCGGTCGAGAAGACGAAAGTGTCCTGGAAGAGGCGGTTCAGGCTGCTTATGACGAGAATGGACGCGTATACGGTCAGCGGAAACTGAAGCGCGTCCTGTTGCGGAATGGCTGGACGGTCTCACGTCACAAGATCGGTCAGATCATGAAAAAGCGTGGTCTTGTGTCAGCCTACACACGCAAGAAGTACCGGGTTCACGCCTCCAGCGGCTGTTCCCAACCTTCTTGACCGGAACTTCAATAACCAGACGCCAGGCACCTGTGTGGTCAGCGATTTGACGTATGTCCGGGTCGGCGCGAAATGGGCGTATATCTGCATCCTTCTTGACCTCGGTGCCCGTGAGATCATCGGGTACAGCGGGGACGCGTACAAGAACGCAGAACTGGTACACAAGGCCTTTTCAACGGTGAAAGAGAGCCTCTTTGGAATCCAGATGTTCCATACCGACCGGGGCAGCGAGTTCGACAACGCCCTGATCGACGAGCTGCTTGACAGCTTCCAGATCAGCCGTTCGCTGAGCATGAAGGGATGCCCCTACGACAACGCGGTGGCTGAGTCAACATTCAAGATGATCAAGGCGGAGTTCGTTTCCTCTCGGCGCTTTGACACGCTCCAGCAGTTAAAACTGGAACTGGCGGATTATGTGCACTGGTTCAACAATATTCGGCTGCACGGTGCGCTGGGATACCTCTCACCGGCGGAGTTCAAGAAAACCTGTACCTTATAATTTCGGTCCGATTTGGGGTTGACAATCCAGGGCGATAGGAAGTACCGCAATGATGACATACGTTCCAGGCGTGCGACGCTTATAACACCCCACTCCCTGCGTCACAACTATATCACGCGGTGTTGGGAAAGCGGCTTAGACGTGTACACAACGATGCAGCTCGTTGGGCATACAAGTATCAAGACCACGATGGACATCTATACCCATCTTTCCAACGCTCAGCTGGAGCGCGCCATGAAGCAGGTTGAGGAAATGTTCTCCGGGAAAAAAGTTGCACGAAAGTTGCACAAAACCACAAAAACAGACTTGACTAAACAAGAGAACCCTCAAAACCTCAATAGTTTCAAGGGTTTTCGTGGTGACCCATCGGAGACTCGAACTCCGGACACCCTGATTAAAAGTCAGGTGCTCTGCCAACTGAGCTAATGGGTCGTATGGCTGGGGCGGCAGGGGTCGAACCTGCGATGCAAGAGTCAAAGTCTCGTGCCTTACCGCTTGGCTACGCCCCATCGGAGCACCGTCAATCGAATCGGACGTCCGTTACAAAGAAAGAAGCGCCGATGGACGGCCGGCACTCTCGAAATATGGGGTGGGTAATGGGATTTGAACCCATGACCTCCAGGGCCACAACCTGGCACTCTAACCAACTGAGCTATACCCACCATATCTGGCGCGCCCGAAGGGATTCGAACCCCTGACCCACGGCTTAGAAGGCCGTTGCTCTATCCGACT